>NZ_FOBV01000029.1 GCF_900109935.1 Chryseobacterium taichungense
AACTTATAGCTTTTGTAGCTTCCCTGTGCAAAATAGGTATTTCCGGTCTTTAAATGATTCATCCCAAACGGATAATAATCATTGGCATCCGTTATTTCAAGAGCGCCTGCGCTGTTTCTCGCGAAACTGATCCTTACATTTCCTAAATGATCTTTGTACTGGTAAATATCTTTTAAAAAAACAGATGATCATTTAGATCATCTGTTTTTTATTAATTGTATTTAAAATTTTTATGTTAATGTCGATCAATAAACAAAACCAACACATTTGGAACATGACCGGATTTTAAAAGAAAAAATTATTTAATTCTAATGGTTAAAATCATCAGCAAAATATATTTTCTTGGTAATTATTTTTCCTGAAACTCTTGCAATAATATAATAAGTTCCAAAATTTTTGTCTGATTTTATAGCTTTTTTTAAAGAGCTAAATATTTTATTATTAAAATGATTATGATAAAAATATTTTTCAAAAACTTCAAATTCTTGTTCTGGCTTATATCCAGCCATTAATGAGTCTTGTTTAATTTTATAATAATCTTCATAATTATGACTTGCGTAATATTTATTACTATTTTCAAATTTCAAAACTGTCAAAACAGGTTGAGGCTTAATATTTGCCCGTATAGTTTTATTAATAATAATAAAATTTCTTTTTTTATCAGAATCATTCAAATTCAATAAATCAATAGTTTTTTTCTCAAAAGAATTATAATTTGACGCTATTAAATTACATTCACCTTCAAGTAATTTTATTAGAGCTGTATCTTTTGCTTTTTTTACAGACAAATAATCTTCATTATTCTTTAATTCGTTTTGACAATATCTATAAGCATGTAATTTTTCTTTTTCAAAAAAAATACCGATTTGACTATACTGGGCTTTGAAACTATTTGGACATAGTATTAAGCAAAAAAACACGTAATATAATGGTTTGAAGGCTTTGTTTGTTCTTTCATAATAATTATATCTATTTGTTAAAAATGTTGGGTTTTTATTGTTTGGTAAAAATGATTGATATGCATTAATCTTATCCTCTCCCATGACCATATTTAGTTTATTCCCCTTTTGGTCATAAAAAGTACTATTTCCCTTTTTGTCAACAAGAATTGTAGCTAAATCTAATTTACCCATTGATTCATTCGAATTTACTAAAGTGTATGAACTTCTAAGTGACAACCCCCATTCTGATCTAATTTTATTTTCAATATGGGTTGCATATATTTCACCCCAACTAGTCCAATTCTCTTTAGCTTCAGATTTATTCTTCTGCCAGGGATCATTAAGATATTTCTTGATAGGATCCATCCCATGAGCCATCTCGTGTGCAAGTGCTATAAATAATGGAACTCCCTGTAATCCGTTTATTGTTGGAGATTGAGGTTTTAATAAAGTATTAATATACGCCACTCCATCATTATAGCTATTTCCGTTAGTTGTAGCTTCAATTTTTAAATCATGCTGTTTGCCTTCAAAATGGTTAACAAGATCAGTTCCTGTGCCACCTCCATATTCAAGCAAAAATAAAGAG
>NZ_FOBV01000028.1 GCF_900109935.1 Chryseobacterium taichungense
CTTTCTGTCAGTGTTGCTTCGTATTTGCGAGTGCAAAAATAATAACTTATTTCTTAATGACCAAATGTTTTTAAAAGAATTTTTAAAGTTTTTTTCTTAACCTTAACTCTTTCCTAAACCTTCAATCCCTTACTCCTACGCTCCGTTTTACCGGACTGCAAAGATACAAATCTTTTTTAATTCCACAACTTTTTTCCTTAAAAAATTTTAAAGTCAAAAACTGTTTTTTCTGTATCCTTTTTAGAGTATTCTTTATTTATTACCGCTTATCTAAAAGCTCTTCTGCGCTACCTACTCACCTCGCGTTTTCAGTGGGGCAAAGATAGAGCTTATTATAATTACAAAACAAGTATATTTAACATAATGTTTACATTAAAAATACATTGTGGGTAACTTTATTATTTAATCTACTGGCTTATTGCAGATTAAATAAATATTGTACTTATCCACAATGTTCAAAATAGATTACAACATTTGTCAAATATTGGTTTTATGGAATTAAATGATTTAGAAAAATAATCTCTTTAACGGAAATTGATTAGGAAAAGACTTTGAAAATATTCAAATCCTCATGGTTTTGGAAGCATATGAAGCTTGTAAAGGTGAGATTATAATGAAAATTGTTATAGAGAATTTAATTTGGAGTTGGAGTTTATATACATTTTATAGTTGATTGCAATGTAAATCTCTCGCAGGTTAAATAGATAATAGTACAACTTATTTATTGGACAAATTTAAATTGATTTATAACAATGGGTTTAGCTGTTTCAAAAGGTATTATTAAAAAGTTAGAAGCAGAGATGTATAGTAAATAGTTTAAAGGAATATAAAACTTGCTTATCAAAAGGAAAATATGTTCTATAAATTTATAATTGATGGATTTAAATAACACGATAATTAGGCTCTTACAGGAAGAGAAACATTGTGTTCTTATAAAAGATCTAATTATATAATTGCGGTTAGAGGGAACTATTCAAATTATTCATCGCAGAAGTTATCTTTGGGATTTTCCGAGTTCAGAATATTAACTCTATGCAAAGGTAACTGTTCTTTGAAGCATATAAGGTTTGCATACAGACTAGATTAAATTATTAACGCTAAGTACTAAGAATGGATGATTAAATACATACTATTTTTGCTCGCAACGAGCATTACACTCAACAAATGATAGCGAAGCTTTAAATGTGATACGGTAATGTTAATTAATAATCAGCAATAAGCAATAGGTAATGAGTAAGTAAAGTAATATTAAGGATTTGACGTTTAGTAACCTTGTTGTTGGTTTCGGGTAGTGATTGTGATTGTTGATTATGATTGTAATTGCTGGTTCTTTGTCATTGAGGTATGCTGTTTACCTTAAACTTTGAATCTTGAATATTGAATCTTGAATCTTGAATGGTATAAACGAAAAAAGTCTCACACATTGCTGTATGAGACTTTTAATAAAAAAACTGGCGGCGACCTACTCTCCCGCTATTCGCAGTACCATCGGCGCTGGTGGGCTTAACTTCTGTGTTCGGAATGGGAACAGGTGAGC
>NZ_FOBV01000027.1 GCF_900109935.1 Chryseobacterium taichungense
TGCGGGCAGGCCGTTACCATTACCGTCACCATTCTTTCAAGCGCAAAGGCAATATCTCCACTGCTTGCATACCAATAGGCAAATGTGCCTATGCCCACGGCAATGGCAATAAAGGTGAGCCATTTGGCAACTTTGTCCGCAAGGTTCTGTGTATTGGACTTAGTAGCCTGCGCTTCCTGCACAAGATTGATAACCCTGTTCAGGTAGCTGTCTTTTCCAACGGCTGTTACCTTAACTTTCAGCGCACCATCACCATTGATAGAGCCTGCGATGACCTTTCCGTCCTTTTCCTTTTTTACGGGGACACTTTCTCCGGTAAGCATACTTTCGTTGATATACGAAAGCCCCTCCAGTACCAATCCATCGGCTGGAATTTTTTCACCCGGTTTTATGATAGCCGTTTCACCGCTTTGCAGGTCTTCGAGCTTTATCTTTACGGCTTCTCCGCCACGTTCCACGGTAACATCGTTGGGCAGCAAAGCCACCAATGACTGTAATGCCCGTGAAGCAGCCATTTGGGAACGCATTTCCATCCAATGCCCTAACAGCATGATGTCAATGAGGGTTGCCAGTTCCCAAAAGAAGTCCATACCCTCCAAGCCAAATACAACGGCTACTGAATAGACATAGGCTACGGATATGGCGATGGCAACAAGTGTCATCATCCCTATGGCTTTGGCTTTCACCTCGCCAATCATTCCCTTTAGGAACGGCAAGCCTCCATAGCTATAAATCACCGTACCCAATGCCAGCAGCACATATTTATCTCCATTGAAAGCAAGGGAGAAAACCAACCATTGCTGTATCATGTGCGACAGGAGCAAGATAGGGATTGTAATTACAAGGCTTATCCAAAAACGTGTGAGGAAATCGCCTGTATGATGTCCCTCATGTTTATTAAAGTTTTCATCAGCATGGCCATGTTGAGAATGCCCGGAATGCCCATGTTCTGATGTGTGTTCATGAGAAACTGACGCACCGCCAACGGGAACCAATGCCATGCCACAGAGCGGGCATTTGCCCGGTTCGTCTTTTAGCACCTGTGGATGCATAGGACAAGTGTATTTTTTCATAACAAGGGGGTTTAAAAGTTATGTTGCACTTAATTTTTTTGCCATCTCATGGGTCATTTCTTCGGCATAAGTACTATAGGCATCAACAAGTACGCCTTTATTCTTACCATCATTAGACGATATGGTATAAATCACGGCATTGTTATCAGGACTGCTGTCGAGGCTTTCAAACCTATGAGTTTCCGTAACCGTAAAATCCTCCGGTTTTAGTTTCAGGCTCCTTGACGCACAGTACAGGCAGTCCGGCAACAGACTAAAGTCCATACTGTACCCACGTTGTCTTAGGTCTTTAAGCGCCTGCACCATGTCATTGTACTGTACCATAGCTTTCAGACCTGTTATTTAATGGTTTCAACTGTACTGCCGCAGGTAAGCATCTGTGAGCCGTAATATGGATTTTTAACGGCATTCTCTTTACTTAGCCAATTGGCTCCCTTACCTCCGTTGTACATAGGGCAGTGCTGGTAATAAACGGGGGTGTCCTGTTTAGAAACTTTGGCCAGTGTGTAGATGCTTCCCGAAAGTGCCGCAAAAGCACTTCTTTGTTTTGCAACATCTTTTGATTTTGAAATGCTTTCCGCATTGGC
>NZ_FOBV01000026.1 GCF_900109935.1 Chryseobacterium taichungense
TGCGGGCAGGCCGTTACCATTACCGTCACCATTCTTTCAAGCGCAAAGGCAATATCTCCACTGCTTGCATACCAATAGGCAAATGTGCCTATGCCAACGGCAATGGCAATAAAGGTGAGCCATTTGGCAACTTTGTCCGCAAGGTTTTGCGTATTGGACTTAGTAGCTTGTGCCTCCTGAACAAGATTGATAACCCTGTTCAGGTAGCTGTCTTTTCCAACGGCTGTTACCTTAACCTTCAGCGCACCATCGCCATTGATAGAGCCTGCGATGACCTTTCCGTCCTTTTCCTTTTTCACGGGAATACTTTCTCCGGTAAGCATGCTCTCGTTGATATACGAAAGCCCCTCCAGTACCAATCCATCGGCTGGAATTTTTTCACCCGGTTTTATAATAGCCGTTTCACCGCTTTGCAGGTCTTCAAGCTTTATTTTTATCGCTTCTCCGTTTCGCTCCACCGTGACATCGTTAGGCAGCAAAGCAACCAATGATTGCAAAGCCCGTGAAGCAGCCATTTGGGAACGCATTTCCAGCCAATGCCCTAACAGCATGATGTCGATAAGCGTAGCCAGTTCCCAAAAGAAGTCCATGCCCTGCAAGCCAAATACAACGGCTACGGAATAGACATAGGCTACGGATATAGCGATAGCAACAAGTGTCATCATCCCTATGGCTTTGGCGTTCACCTCGCCAATCATTCCCTTTAGGAACGGCAAGCCTCCATAGCTATAAATCACTGTACCCAATGCCAGCAGCACATATTTATCTCCATTGAAAGCAAGGCTGAAACCCAACCATTCCTGTATCATGTGTGACAGGAGCAGGATAGGGATTGTAATGACGAGGCTTATCCAAAAACGAGCGAGAAAATCGCCTGTATGATGCCCCTCATGTTTGTTAAAGCTATCTCTGGCTTGGTTATGATGAGAATGCCCGGAATGCCCATGTCCTGATTTTTGTACATGAGAAACTGAGCTACCGCCAACGGGAACCAGTGCCATGCCACAAAGCGGGCATTTGCCTGGTTCGTCTTTTAGCACCTGCGGGTGCATGGGACACGTGTATTTTTTCATAATAAGGGGTTTTAAAAGTTATGTTGCACTTAATTTTTTTGCCATCTCATGGGTCATTTCTTCGGCATAAGCACCATAGGCATCCACAAGTACGCCTTTATTCTTACCATCATTGGACGATATGGCATAAATCACGGCATTGTTATCAGGACTGCTGTCGAGGCTTTCAAACCTATGGGTTTCCGTAACCGTAAAATCCTCCGGTTTTAGTTTCAGGCTCCTTGACGCACAGTACAGGCAGTCCGGCAACAGACTAAAGTCCATACTGTATCCACGCTGTCTTAGGTCTTTAAGCGCCTGCACCATGTCATTGTACTGTACCATAGCTTTCAGACCTGTTATTTAATGGTTTCGACCGTACTGCCGCAGGTAAGCATCTGTGAGCCGTAATATGGGTTTTTAACAGCATTCTCTTTACTTAGCCAATTGGCTCCCTTACCTCCATTGTACATAGGGCAGTGCTGGTAATAAACGGGAGTATCCTGTTTAGACACTTTGGCCAGTGTGTAGATGCTTCCCGAAAGTGCCGCAAAAGCACTTCTTTGTTTTGCAACATCTTTTGATTTTGAAATGCTTTCCGCATTGGC
>NZ_FOBV01000025.1 GCF_900109935.1 Chryseobacterium taichungense
CCGATATCTTGCATATACATCCTTGCTCCAAAGTCATAAGCCCCAAACTCTTGCAACTCTTTTTCTCCGAACTTATAGCTTTTATAACTTCCCTGTGCAAAATAGGTATTCCCGGTTTTCAAATGATTCATCCCAAACGGATAATAATCATTGGTATCTGTTATTTCAAGAGCGCCTGCGCTGTTTTTATTGGAACTTGCTTTTAAGTTTTCTAGATGATCAAATAAATTAAAACGAGGCTATTTAATATTACAGCCTCGCAAAATTATATTTATTTTGTACAATATTTTTTATATGAAAGACCAGGTAAAGATTCCATGTTGTTTATTGGAACTTCTTTATTAGAAGGATCATTATGTTTTTCTATATTTCCATCCCTCCAATGAATTATTAACTCCTTTAATATGCTTGTTTTACTTTCACAATTTATTTGTAAATAATATTCTGTAAATGCAGTTGATGGATCATTTTCAAAACTTTCTTCTATTTTTTGCCAAACATAAACTTTGTTTCCCGTTTTACTTTCGAGCTTTTCGTATATTTTATTTCCATAATTATCGTTAATTAAAAATTTATATTCCTCTTTTTGAGCATAAATTGATATTGAACAAAATATGATAAATAATATTATTATTTTATTTATTTTCATAAATATTAAAATTTATATTTGGATTTAATTTCCTAAAACTGTATTTTTTATTTTAACTGTATCAACCTTAATTGGTAATTCTGAAAGTAGCCAACCATTATCGGGAGCATTAAATATTTTATCTACTTTATATGTTTCTAATAAAGTATTATTTTTAGGTTGTAAAGAATCAAAAATTAACAAGTATTTGTCATTTTTTTTCAAATCCAAATTTATAGTACTTAAAAACCTTTTTTTATTTACAAAATATTCATAATCTACACCTATACCATTAGTATTTTTGTGATGCCAATCACTTATTATCAACGCAATCGTATATTTAGGAGCTTTTAAAATTTTCTTATTGTTAAAGTATCCGTTAATCATAATAATAGAAATTATTATAATGCCCATACCTATACAAATTAAATGAAAGTATTTGTCTATTATTGTTTTCATTTTTTTACTTTGTTTTCTATGACAATATCTGTTGTATTAAAATATACACCAGGTAGTAGTGTAGTTCCAAAATAACCACCTAAAATTCCACTTGTTAATCCATTATAGTTTCCTAACCCCATCCCCATTAAACCAGTAAATACCTTTGCGCCATTAATATACCTATCATTATATATTCCATTCCAACCTTTACCACCTTGTGAAGATGTATAAACGTTATTACTCATATTAGCTATAAAATTAGCCCATCCAATTTTTATAGCGGTACTTCCAGATCCCCCACCAATAATAGCATTAATTCCTGTTTGTTTTAGATCCACACTACCTTTAATTCCTTTTTGTAAAGCAACATCAGTTGCTCCTCTTAGAATAGCTCCTTGAACATAGCTACCTAGGGCTCCATAGCTTCCCAATGCTGTCCAGGCTGTAACTGCATATGTTGCAACAAAAGGCGCAGCTAAAGCTCCCCCAAACATTAAATAAAAATCTCTTTCTATTTTATCTGCTCCTGTTCTTACAACTTCATTATAATAAAAGCTTCTTCTCATATCTAAGTTCCAATTTCCTAAAGCTCCCGTTATCTTACTCATCATAAGATAGCTGTTGTATCCAAAATTCATAGAATTATTCCAAGTGTCCTCATTTCCTTTGCCATTCATAACAACTTCTTCAATATCAACATTTATAGTATTGAAAGAATAATTCCCACTATAATCCACGGTATGCTTTCCATAGTCAAATCCGCCATTACCGTTGTTTTTCCATTCTCCTCCTATCTTCCACATATTTTGTATAGCTGCATCTTCCAACAT
>NZ_FOBV01000024.1 GCF_900109935.1 Chryseobacterium taichungense
ATGTTGGAAGATGCAGCTATACAAAATATGTGGAAGATAGGAGGAGAATGGAAAAACAACGGTAATGGCGGATTTGACTATGGAAAGCATACCGTAGGTTTTGATGGAAGTTACTCTTTTAGTCCTGATAATGTTGATATCAATTTACCTGAGCTTGTTCTCAATGGATATGGAAGTGCAAAATACTGGGGAGGTGCTATAAAGTACATACAACATCAACCATGGTATTCTTTACAATGGTATTGCAGCAATGCAATCTGCCTGGAACAAAGCTGTATTTGATGCCAACCAACCTTTTAGACCTGTATTGCACAATGGTTCTGCGTATATGATGAGTGGCGACGTATTAGGAATCTCTGATCTTATTGGACTTGGCCTAAACAGAGTTGCGGAAGATCATCCGTATGCGGCACTAGCTTTATCGTTGGCGGCTATTGTAGCGACAAAAGGAAGAGCAACGGATGATGTACTTAAAACAGAAAGCAACTTATGGAGAATCGGAGCCTATAAGGAAATGAAAGGTATTGAAGCGGGATTAGATGCACATCACGTAGGACAAAGCGCCATTATGAAAAAATTAGTGGCTGGTTATGATCATAAAACTGCTCCAACAATTTTAGTTCCAAAACTCGGACATACAATCGGTACCGGAGTTGTTTCAAGATCAACAACTGGGTTTACATCTGCCCGTGAAGTTCTTGCAAGAGATATTTTTGAATTAAGACGTGTATATGGTTCACAAGGCATACCAAATAGTGCACTTCAGGAATTAATTCAAATGAATAAAACAATGTATCCAGGTGCATTTATGAAATAATTAAAAATGGAAAATATAATTGACAAAACTTATTCTGAAGCTGTAAAAGGATTAAATGAAGAAATATTAAACAACTGTGATGCTTGGTATGAATATGTGTTAAGTTTACCGAAAACTCAACAGGTTGTTTATACTGTTGCTCTGTTGAATTGGCAAGTAGAAAACGGTGGTTTTCACCAATATTTTTTCAATTCTTACGGACAGTTTGCTTATTTAACTATTAAAAATTTAAAATTAATTGGAACCCCTCAAAGGGCTGAATTATTAGATGTTGCAACTCATCTTGTAAATGAAGAATATTTAATTGAAGATACTTTTAGACATCTAATTTTTAATAGAGAATTGTCAAAAATTGTAGATTTTGATGAAATCCTTTTTAATAAGTTAAACGATTTAGATGATAAATATTATAATATGGAAGATGAGAATATTCTTGATTTTTTAGAAGATTACTTAAATAAACAATCTAAAAGTTAGCATGAAACCAGAAGATGTAATTAAAGGGAATTTGGAATTATATGATAGATTTTAAAAATATATTACAAAAGAAATTCTCTAAAAGTGGTGATTCTGAATTAATAGGTTATTCTTATGAGAATGGCAAAATTTCTTTAGATATTAAATTAGAAGAGGATGATATTTTAAATATACAATTTGAGACTGAAATTCTTTATGCTAAAAATATTGAGTTAAGATCACCATTTAACGTTGGCTATTTTGAATGTATCAAACTTTCTGATGTATTAAAAATTGAAAATAATCACTACTCTTTTTCAGGAGGCTTTGTTGATATAATGAAAGCACAAAGAAAAAAAATTAATTTAGCTTTTGGTCTGCCTATTAGTAATTATACTCATTTAATAACCTTTTGTAATAGCTCAATTAATTTAGCATTTATAGTTAATGAAAATAATAATTATAAATTTGAATCTTATTAACTAGGTGATGTTCCAGATGTGTTGGTTTTCTTTATTGATCGACATTATATAGAAAATTTTAAATAAAATTAATAGAAAACAGATGGTAATTTGGATCATCTGTTTTATTTTAGTCCATAAAAAGCATCGCAAATGAAGTTAAAAAAAACTCATGTTTCAAATGTGTTGGTAACAATCGAAAAATGATAAGATTTGGAAAAACCAAATTCGGAAAACAGAATCCCTATTGGATTTTGCAGGGGCTATTTAGAAAACCGACACCTATCATCTGAGAAAGAAGGGTGAAAGCGGAGTGACCGTAAAGGAAAGGTTTGTGTACGATTCGCAGAACAGGCTGCTCAAACATTTTCACCAGGTGGATAGCATGCCTGAGGAATTACTCACTGAAAACACCTACAATGAACTCTCGGAACTTACAAACAAAAAAGTAGGAAACAATCTTCAGAGCATCGACTATGCTTACAATAT
>NZ_FOBV01000023.1 GCF_900109935.1 Chryseobacterium taichungense
AACTTATAGCTTTTGTAGCTTCCCTGTGCAAAATAGGTATTTCCGGTCTTTAAATGATTCATCCCAAACGGATAATAATCATTGGCATCCGTTATTTCAAGAGCGCCTGCGCTGTTTCTCGCGAAACTGATCCTTACATTTCCTAAATGATCTTTGTACTGGTAAATATCTTTTAAATAAACAGATGATCATTTAGATCATCTGTTTTTTATTAATTGTATTTAAAATTTTTATGTTAATGTCGATCAATAAACAAAACCAACACATTTGGAACATGACCGGATTTTAAAAGAAAAAATTATTTAATTCTAATGGTTAAAATCATCAGCAAAATATATTTTCTTGGTAATTATTTTTCCTGAAATTTTAGCTACTATGTAATATACTGAAAAATCTTTATAATACTTTTGTGCATCTTTAAAATTTTCAAAAATCCTATCTTTCATTTTTTTATTGTAAAAATAATCTTCCAATAATTGAAATTTTTTTTCAATATTATCCGTTGCTATTGTTGAATCGGTTATTCTATATGATTTTTTTGAAATATCATCAAAACCATAAGTATAATGGAGAGCATTATAATCTTTAGCATTTTTAAACTTCATTACCGTTAAAGTAGGGTTAGGACGATAAATGCTTTTTAAAATTACATTGATAACTATAAAATCTTTATTACTAAAATTTTGTTCAATAAGTTTTAGACTATTTTTTTTATAAATATCGTAATTTTCAGCCACTGCTCTACAATTCATTTTAAATACATTCATTGTAACAGTATCTCCAATACTTTTAACATAATCGTAATCTTCATTATTATCTAATTCATTAATACATGTTTTATAAGTCTTGTTCTTTTCTTTGTCGAAAAAAATATTAATTTGTTTTTGTTGAGCATAGTAACTATTTGAACATAGAATTGTAAACCAAGAAAAAGTGTAAAAAAATATTTGATTTTGCATTTTTTTCATAATTATATCTGTTTAATAAACCTGAGAATTGGTTTTTTGGTAAAAAAGACTGATAGGCAGGATATTTTTCACCTTTTGTAATTTGATTGAGTTGTTTTTCATAATTATCATACCATAAGCTATTTCCTTTACGATCCATAAGAAGAGTTGTTAAATCCATTTTTCCCATTGACACGTTTGACTGAAGTAAAGCATAAGAACTCCTAAGAGATAAGCCCCATTCTGCCCTTATTTTATTTTCAATATGAGAGGCATAAATCTCTCCTTTACTTATATCATCTTCCGGATAATCTGGAGTACCACTATCGCTCCAAGCACTCATTAAAAATATATCCGTTTATAAAATGAAAAGTCAATGAGTTCCATTGACTTTTCATTTAATTATAGATAAATATTTATTTTAATAACCATAATCATCTGCAAAATATATTTTTTTTATAATTAACTTTCCTGAAATTCTAGCTATTATAAAATATTGAATCATTTGTTTATAATATTTAAGTTTTTTTGATGGAAACTTACTTATTTTGTCTGTTAAAAGATTTTTGTACACATAATTTTCAAGAAGATCAAAGTTATTTTTTGGCTTATATTCCACTAATTCTCCGTCAGAAACTATATAGTCTTTGTTATTGTCATTATACACATAATATTTATGGATAGTATAATATTTATCTTGACCTTTAAATTTTAAAATTGTCAGGGAAGGTTGTGCATTTGACAAGCTTCTAAGTGCTCTATTAATTATAATAAAATCAGAGTTATCTTTTGAAGCAACAGAATCAATTAATTTAACAGAACTTTCACTAAATAAATCAAATCTTTGGACATTAACTGAACAGCTTCCTTCTAAAGCATTAGTTATTGAAGTTGATTTCTCTTTTTTAGCATATAAATAATCTTTATCTTTTTTTAATTCGTTTATACAATTTTTATACATGCCTTTTTTCTGTTTTTCAAAAAAAAGTTTTACAGTACTGTTACTGTTTTGTGCATTGAAATTACTTAAAAAAAGTATTAAGCAAAAAAATGCGCAACGAAATAGTTTGAGGGTTTTGTCTGTTTCTTTCATAGTAATTATATCTTAAAGGTAAACCTTGAAATTGATTGTCTGGTAAAAATGATTTATATGCCGGATCCTTCTCTCCTCTTGTCATCTCGCTCACTTTTCTTTCGCGGTTATTGTACCATAAACTGTTTCCTTTTTTATCAATCAAAAGAGTTGAATAATCTAATTGATTTAATTGTGTATTAGCTGGGTTTAATGAATAAGAGTTTCTTAATGCTATTCCCCATTCTGATCTAATTTTATTTTCAATATGGGAGGCATATATTTCACTCCAACTAACAGCAGGATAACCTTTATCTTTATTTTCAGGTACCCAGTCTCTCATAATTGAATAATTTTTAATAGGATCCATTGCATGTGCCATCTCATGGGCTAATTTAATAAATAAAGGGCTTCCTTGTAATCCATTAACAGTGCTTAATTTTACATCTAAGGATGTATTAATATATGCAACTCCGTCAAGATGGTAATTTTCTTTTTTTGTAGCTTCAATTTTTAAATCATGCTGTTTGCCTTCAAAATGGTTAACAAGATCAGTTCCTGTGCCACCTCCATATTCAAGCAAAAATAAAGAG
>NZ_FOBV01000014.1 GCF_900109935.1 Chryseobacterium taichungense
GGCTCTAAAGTTTTGGACAAATTCTCTTTTTCCAGAGATGTTATTTCTTTGGAAAGAATAACTTCGCCCAGTTTTATATTTTTAGCATCTAATCCCAGTTTTTCCAATTCGTTTTGTACCACCATAATGCAACGGTCGCAAACCATATTTTTAATAAAGATTGTATTCATATTTATTTACTGACTACGTTTAGTATTTAATACATAAGCAATAAACAAATTTACAATTTAAGTTGAACTACGCTTTGCTCATCGTTTAATTCATTTACAATGATTGATTATTTATGACAAATACTAATGATTAGAATTACTCTTGTTGTACCAAATGCTGCAAGTTCGGGTCGTTCTTGATACGCTCCATTTCGCTTTCAACAATATTCAGGATGTCTGATTTTATCTGCTTGTAATTGCTTTCAATTTCCTGCTTCATCTTATCCTCGCCCTCCTCATTCACAAAAGAAAGGATTTGCGGTATTTGCTGATAGGCTTTGCTTTCTGCCGCTACCTTTTCATTATCCACCACAATTTCAGCGTGAAATATTTTTTGCTCGATACGTTCATCAAAGTTATCCGAAACGGCTCCGACAAACATACCTTGTGTAAGTGTTGAAATTTTGGAAGCCGGAATAAGGCTGTCTAACTGTGTGGAGATAGAGGTAGATTTATCATTCCTGTTAATCGTCATACTTTGGCGTTTCTGCAATACTTTTCCGAAACGTTCCGAAAGGCTTTTTGCCGTTTCGCCAACCACCTGACCACTGAATATATTACCGACAGTATTCTGTATTACCTTGCTTTCCTTGTCGCCGTAATCCCTTGTTAATTGCGAAAAATCCTGAAAGCCCAAACATACAGCCACCTTATTACTTCTCGCTGTTGCGATAAGATTATCCAGTCCCCTAAAATAAATTGTGGGCAGCTCATCTATGATTACTGAACTCTTTAATTGCCCTTTTTTGTTGATGAGCTTAACAATACGGGAATTGTACAAACCCAATGCTGCGGAGTAGATATTTTGGCGGTCGGGATTATTACCCACGCACAAAATTTTAGGCTCTTTTGGGTTATTGATGTCGAGCGTAAAGTCATCGCCAGTCATAACCCAATACAACTGCGGGCTAATCATTCTTGACAAAGGGATTTTTGCCGATGCAATCTGTCCCTGCAATTGGTCTTGTGCGCCACCTTGCCAGGCATCCATAAACGGAGAAAGATAGTTTTCCAAATCGGAATATGAGGTCAGAATGGTAAATACGTCCGAATACTTTTTATTCAGCAATTCAATGGCGTGCGGGAATGTACAATACTTACCATCCTCATAGATTTTCAGATACCAAATAATGGCAGCCAATAGGATAATTGGGCTTTCCACGAAAAAATCCCCTTGCTTCTGTATCCAGCTACGGTTGAGGTTCAGCATTATGGTGTAAGCCGCTTCGTAAGCGTCGGAAATGTCTGTCATAAAATCGGGATTGAGTGGATTGCACCTATGGCTCTTGCGTGGGTCATCGAAATTTATCACATAGAATTTTGGTTGAACTTTGTACTTATCCCGATGCTTCAATAAATGATTGTAGGCAATGGTGGAAAGGTCGTCAAATTTAAAATCATATATATACATACTAAAGCCTTTCTCAATCTGCTGCTTGATGTAGTTGTTTACGATGGCATAAGATTTACCGGAACCCGGAGTACCCAACACGATTGATGCCCTGAAAGGATTTACAATATTTATCCAACCGTTGTTCCATTTGCCTTTGTAGTAAAATTTGGTGGGCAGGTTAACGGAATATTCATTTTCCATCAGCTTTGTTTCCTGTTGAAAGCTCTCGTTCTCGTTGTTGAAAACATCGTCCATTAAGTTGGTACGAAGCAAGCGGCTCATCCATACGCCCGCCATCAGCAAAGCAATATAACCTAACGAGATAGTAAGGATATACAGAAATGTGCCTATTACCGGAGATAGCTTTAACAACGGCGTGTTCAGAAAGAACAGCACAAAACCAACGCCCAAAGCCACGTAGATTTTAGCCCAGGTTATCTTCTCATTCTTTACGCCTTTCGTTCCCAAACAACTCAAAGCAAGCAAAACCAAAGCGAACGCCTTGGTATAAAGGGTATGTGAAAACAAGCCCGCCGTCCGGTCGAAATTGCCTAATATCTTGTTGATTATTTCCAACGTCCAACCACGTTCTAAAAAGAACCCGTAGCAGAACCAATAAAGGTGCATCAGCACCAAAAGAATACTGACTGCCCGCATAAAAGCCATTATTTTGGCTAAACCTCTTAAATCGTCTTCTCCCTGCATTCTTTTTTAGTTTTAATGTTCGGGCGTGAATTTAAAGGCTCTACACAGCGGCTATAAGAATGTGGCAGTCAATGGCGGTGCGTGGCAGTGTTTGGCGAAGTGATAAGAGTTGTAGCTTCTATGATCCTTTTGTATCGTAACATTTATGAAGCATCCAAATAAAAAATACTTTTAGTTGCTCTTCTGTTTTCTGTCCGTCAGCAACATTTTTTGTCCTGCTGAATTGGTGGACAAGCAACACTTCCGTAACTACAATAAACACAGCAGTCGCCTTGTTTTGGTTTTAGAACTTGTTTGCATTTTTCACATTCGTAAAAATATTGACAAGCGTCTGTCGGCATTGTTTCTTCTTTCTTGTGTCCGCAGTTGGGACAAGTGATTGTTGATTGTAATTTGATTTCCATTTTAATTTTCTTTTTTGTCGGTTACAGAATATCCTGTTGAGTTTATTGCTTTTTCGATTTCAGAAATATTTGTTTTTGAGTTGTCAAATTCTACGATTGCATTTCCATTTTCATAAGAAGCGTTTGAACTTATTATTCCTGTCAATTTATTTACTTCGTGATTTACGTGTTCGCCACAACTTGCACAAGTCATTCCGCTAATCGTAAATTCTACTTTTTGAATATTGGATTTGTCCACTACTATGATTTGCTTTTCTGTCTTTGGGTAGAAAATGCTTGAGTAGTATGGAAAGGCAAGCATTACGATTGCAAATGCTGTTACCATTCCTAAAAACATTTTTGACTGAATGAATTTTGGTTTTTCTTCTGTTTCACAATTGCAATCTATCTGCTTTTTGGGTTTCAACTTTTGATACCAAGCAAAACCAAGAACCAAAATTGTCAACCCGATAAAATAGGGTCGAAAAGGTTCAAGCCAAGAAAAAGTGGAAGCAAGACCGCTTGTTCCTGCAATAAGAGCCAATACTGGTGTGATGCAACAAAGAGAAGCTGCAATTGTAGTCAAAAGTCCTGCACCAATTAATTTTTTGTCAGTTTTCATATTGTTTCTAATATTTTGTTTTCGTCAAGTATTTTGAAAAATGGTTTCAGCATTTTTTCATACTCTTTAGTCAGTGAGTGAAAAATAGTTTGAGCTTCTCGTTCGGTTTCAATAAGTTTTCTGTCTTTGAGTTTCCGCAAGTGTTGTGAAACCGCTGAAATTGTCATACCAAGAATATCACTTATATCACAAACACAAAGTCGTTTTTCTTCATAAAGTAGAAAGAGTATTTTCAGTCTTACATTGTTTCCCGCTAATTCAAGTCCGTTCGATAAATAGTCAAAAGAACCGTTGAGTTCTGAAACTCGGTCTTTACAGCGGTTTATTTGTTTAATGTCTGCTTGTTGTCGTATGCAAGAATTATTGTCCATAGCACAAAGATAGTCAATTTGTTTATTTAAGCAATTACTTAAATACAACTCAAATTCTTTCAGAATTATAAAGTGACAGCTCAATAAATCTTTTTAAAAACAGATTTTTAATTCCAAAATCTGACCTCTTACAGTCTTCTTTTTTTTTTCTTCTTCATTTTGTTAGCAAAATCCTGTTCCTCGTAATCATCGCCCTGTGCTTCGGGTAACAAACCGCCAAATGCCTCAATCAAACCGTCTTCGTGTTTTTCAGTAGTATTCAGGAAGTCGAACAAGTGATGAGGTTCTTCCGCAGGAAGATCTGCATCATTTGATGTGGATGTTTTTGGAAGTTGTACGACAGGTTCTTTAATCTCCGGTTTGATATTATTGTTCCAATAATCATTAAAGGTATTGGCAGAAAGTTCCTTTGCTAAGCGTGAACCGTTCCAAACCGCCTTTGAATTGTGGTCTATGAAAGTGATACCATAAATACGCCCTGCATCATTCCGGCGCACCACTACGTTAATACCCTGTTCCATCGATTGCTTTTTAAATGCCTGTTCGTCGCTCGTATTTTTCAAGGCAATAGTAACGGCAGATTTTAGGGTCTGTTTGGTTGGGCTGTCTTTCAAAGCTGTTTTGCATTTCGCAAAATGCAATTCCAAAGCCGGAAGCCCTGCGCTCTTTCCGAACAGCGAAGCCTTGAACGGATGCCCGGCTCTTTCGCCTTTTTCATTTAGCGGAATATATTGAAGGGTTTTATAGTGGTCCCACATGGATCGGTCAGTGATTCTATTTCATAAAAATTTACTCAGTCTTTTACAATACACTTGCTTACAGCAGCTTTATGACTTTTTCAAACTTTACAATCTGCACTACGAAGATAATTATCCTAATAAAGTTTAAATTCCTTTATTTCTTTAAAATCAGAATAATCTATAGTTTTACGATATTTGCCATCGGCGTAGCTTTCTATATGCTTTTCTTCACTTTTTGTAAATTTAACTCCTAGCTCGCCTTCTATTTCTTCAATGGAAACAGTAAGCTTTTTCCCGTACAGTCTGGAATAGGCTGTACCAAAAGATTCGGCAAGAATGTTGCGATCTTCTTCGGGAACTTGTGGAAGCCAAGTCACCATCCATTCTATTCTCTGGTCAGCGTGATCTGTCATTTCAAGAGAGCAATGCCTCCAAAAGCATTTTACATCTGCAGCACGTGCTTCTCTACCGAGCTGGACAAGCCCCTGTAAACATTCAATTATGACATTGAAATGATTTTTTTTAACAGCTGTACAACCTAGAAAACCGAGATCTTCAAGGCACCTGAACAACACATCTGAATTTTTCTTCGAAACTGCTTCTTGCCCAATGATAGTAATATATTTAGCAAAGGATGCCAAATGAACACTAAAGAACATTTTTCTTTCACCTATTTCAGGATCATGAATTCCCTTTTGCGATAGTTCACGGCATAGAGAACTTATATATATAACAAATTCTTGATTATTATCCAAAGCACTTTTAGCATATTTAACCAGGATGTCTATGAGGTCATCATAGGGTGCTGTGGCTTGCAGTTGTCTTAAAGCTTTCTCTTTTACAAAATCTCCAGTTTTATAGATTATGATTGAAAGTAGAGGAATGTTTTTTGCCGTAACAACCTGTGTTAAAATTATTTCAAATGTATCTGTCACCAGTTTATTGATTGCAAATCTGCTCCCACTTCTGTAATCTACAATTTCATGATCGACACAAAGGTCAGTTAATAAAAAATAATTGTTGATAGCCCGCTCATAGGTTATTTTATCACCATTCTTTAACGCAAGTTCAATAACGTTACAAAGTAATGCAAATGGATCGTTAGCAATAACATTGGTGTTGTATTTTGATGTTACACTATGTAGAGGCGTTTCATTTGGCCATTCAAATTCCAGTTTTTCACTTTTCTCTTTTGCTGCTTTATCTACAGATTTAAATTCATTCAAATAACGGGAAATATTATTCATACCTAAATTCTTTTCCATTAGAAGACGTGGATTACATTCTTCAATTGAGATAATTGGAAGGAGAATAGCTCCGTAGATTAGCAAGGGTATGCAAAATATACCTGCTGCTGGTACATAAGTTTTATTGATGATCAAATTGATCAGTGGAATTATTGCAATAAATACGACTGCATAACAATAGATCAGATGACGGTTTGAAACATATTGTAAAAGTGCTTTGTAGGGTGAGAATTGATATTGCAAGAAGGAAAAACTGATTGAAAAAGTTGCAATACCTATTCCTGTACTTATAAAGGCTATGTTATATACTGCAAGATCCTCTAGGTTGGCAAAATACATAAGTGAAATGCTTAACAAAATAAAAAGAAGTAGTGCTGACAACTTTATTTTATAATTTTTCTTCATAAAATGTAGAGATTAAATTTTCTTATAAGCAATTATAAAATAAATTAGTTTAAAAACACTGCAGATCATTGAAAACTTTAGCACAATTCTGATTAGACCGACTAAGCATCTACTATTCACATTAAATCATAAATCCTATAAGACCTTATTATTTTGATATATAGATATATTTGATTTTCTTTGGATCTGGTTAATAGTTGATAATTCTAACTTAAAATCATCCTGTCCTAATAGAATAACTCTCTTAATTATAAACTGAAATTAAGCAATTTATCTATATCAAAAAGACATTCTAAGACAAAGAACACTTAGAATTGGCATATTTCGATATTGTATAACGTAGCACTATAATTTGATCTGTGGTTTGAGATCGTCTCATATAATAAATTAAATATGATGAGTGCTTATGAAAAAGGTTTCTTCACAAAAAAACATTCAGAAAAAAAGATCGGAGGATACAATTATAGATTTTACGCAAAACACCTTGAAAAAAGTATCTTTAGATAGATCAAAAAAAATTCTGATGGATTCTGGGTTAAATCCAACAGATGATGAAGTCAGAAGTTTAATGGATTTTGCTCATCAGTTGGCAAATCAAATTATTAAAAATTATATTTTAAAATAATTTTACTACATTAGCTTGATAGCCATAATATTAACACCAAACTTACTACTATGCTGATAGCAGATTTATATATTAGAGTTTCTACAGATGAACAAGCTGATAAAGGTTATTCTCAGAGAGATCAGCATGAAAGATTAGAACGATATTGCAATCAAAACCAGATTACGATCGGTCAGGTGATATTTGAAGACCACTCTGCTAAAAATTTTAATAGACCGGAGTGGACAAAATATATCAATCACATTAAAAAAAGAAGTCTAAAATCAAATTTAGTTTTGTTTACTAAGTGGGATCGCTTTAGCAGAAATGCTGGCGATGCTTATCAGATGATCAAATTGCTGCTAGGCAACAACATTTCGCCCCAAGCAATAGAACAGCCTCTTGATATGTCTATTCCTGAAA
Source organism: Chryseobacterium taichungense (assembly GCF_900109935.1). Taxonomy (GTDB): domain Bacteria; phylum Bacteroidota; class Bacteroidia; order Flavobacteriales; family Weeksellaceae; genus Chryseobacterium; species Chryseobacterium taichungense. The sequence goes on from NZ_FOBV01000014.1 coordinate 7,103, forward strand.
ATAAGATGATGCTGGCGATCTATCTGGCAGCTCCGGAAGTTGAAAATGATCGCAGGGCCTTGAATACTTTTTATGGGATGAGAAGAGCTCAGAAAGAAGGCAGACTCATGGGAACAGCATCTTACGGCTATGTCAATAAGTGTACTGAAGATGGTAGAAAATATGTCGGCCTTAAGGAGCCGGAAGCTTCGAATATGCTTTGGGCATTTAATGAGATCGCTAAGGGCACTTACTCCATCAATCAAATAAGGCTAAAGATGAATGCTATGGAAGGGGCAAATATTAGCAGTACATCATTCTACAGGGCAATAAAAAATCCTATGTACTGTGGTAAAATATTTATTAAAGCTTACAAAGATGAAGAAGCCTGTCTCGTAGAAGCTACACATGAAAGTTTGATTTCAGAGGCATTATTTAATAAAGTACAAAAGGTACTAAGTGGCAAAACTTGGGAAGAAAGGCCAAAAGGAAAAATAATTGCACATGACCAATTTCCTCTAAGAGGTTTTTTAAAATGTCCAAGATGCGGAGGTCACATTACCGGTAGCGGATCAAAAGGTAAAAAGAATATTTATTATTATTATCACTGCAATTCCAAATGCGGGTACAGATATAGCTCAGATATCGTTAATAATGCATTTACCAGAGAGTTAAAAAAATATGAGTGTCATACCGGGTTTGTTCAACTTCTTAAAGAAATACTTTTGATCAATTTTAAAAACATACATCGAAGTCTCGACATAAAGAAAAAAGAAATTTCTTCAAAAATTATTAACTTAAACCATCGTCTTAATAGCGCAAGAGAAAAATATTTAGAGGATAAATTGGATTTTGAAGATTATCAGTTGATTAAAAATGAAAGTAAAAAGAAAATTGATGCATTGGAAATGGATCTCCAGGGTCAAAAGCTGACTGGTAAAAGTATGGATATTAAAACAAAACTCGATCAGGTGTTAAAAATATTGCCAAATCTCTCTCAACTCTATGCTACAGGAGATTTAGATACTAAAAGAATAATAGTGTGTTCGGTTTTTGCTGAAAAACTCGAATTTGACGAAACAACTTTTCGAACACCCCAGATCAATTCCGCTCTTTCTTCTATCTTATTAATTAACAATCAATTACGAAGTAAAAAAAAAGGAAAAATCACTACTAAAAGTGATTTTTCCCGTCAAGTGACCCCGGAGGGATTCGAACCCCCAACCGACGGAGCCGAAATCCGTTATTCTATCCAGTTGAACTACGGAGCCATTATATAAATGAAAATTAATGAATTATAAACGATGTAATCACTCATCAATCATCATTTATCAATTATATTTTAGAACGTAATTTTCACTCCTCCCAAAATCTGTGCGCCAAGGACTTTATATCCTTTGTACGTCTGGTATTTTGAGTTCAGAAGATTATTTCCGAGTGCGAAAATACTGAAATTTTTGTGAATTTTATACTCTGCAGATAAGTTTAAATCAGCATACCCTCCAACTTTGTCATTGGTATCTTCAGTAGACTGATATACCATAGGACTTCCAACTCCCTCAAGCACAAATGAATTGGTCGTTCTGTCGCTGGCAAAAATCCCTTTAAAACCAAGCATTAATTTTTGGTCTAGCATGGTATATTTTGCACCGATTGATGCAGTAACAAGCGGTACATTATAAATATCTGAGTAATTATCTAAGTCAAATTTGGTGAATTTCACTTCCGTATCCAGCACAAGATTTGCCAATGGGAAATATTGCAGGCTTCCTTTGATATCCCCAACATTTCCATTATCATAAACTGCTGAAAAAGTATTGGCATAGTTGTAAGCCGAACGGTTAACTGAAGTATAATCAAACAAATCATTGGCTTTAAAGAACATCATATCCCTTAATTTTCCGTACCCTGCAGAAACATCATATTTAAACATTTCATCAATATCACCTCTCAAACCTACATAAAAATGATATTTGGTTTCTGTAGGTCTCAGATACTGATCTGAAACGATGAATGGATTTTGCTGTAATAAATCGGCGTAAGTATTCAGTTTTAGTCCCCCGTCTACCCCTCCGTAGAATTTAAATTCATCAGCGGCTGCGTACTGAAATTCAGCTTGTGGAAACCAATACGTTTTATTGTTTTTCATTTGCTCAGGCATTATATCGTTCTGATTTTTTGAATTCAGAAACGCAAATGAAGATCCTAACGTTAAATAAGATTCTCCCTTTCTGAAAGTTACTTTCGGAGCAAGATTCAGATTAACAAAATTGGAAGAATTTTTATCAAGAATAGCAAATTCACTTTTTACTGCTTCAAGACCGACACCAAGATCAGCATTCAGGGTAATGTCTGATTTTCCTAATTCTACCGCATGTTTAGACAAATTGGCTAATATGGAAACCTGATTCTCCTGAGCATCAAAATGGTCTTTTAGAAAAGATGACTTCACGCGTACATCATTAAGGATTTCATTGGAATAAAAATCATAATAACCGTTTACCTTAAACTGATTTACTCTTTGATCCAAATCGACATCTCCTGGTTGAAGAGCATAAATTCCGTAATAATTATAACTGTTTAAGCCATATTCGGCATTCAGATTAAATTTTCCTTTATCTCCATAGGAATTCAGAAAAGCGCCTAATGTTGTGGAGCTCTGCTTGGAATCCCAGTCATATTCTTTTTTAAGCCCTTGTGTTGATAGAAAATGCGCATCAACACCCACTTCAATTTTATTTTCCAGCGTTTTGGAAATATTGGCATCACCGAGAATTTTTCCGTAGTTTCCCATTCCAAACTGGATGTAGTTATTTTGTGCCGAACCTTCAAATTTCGGAGTTACATCCTGTCCCTGGATGGTAGATGTTTTAAAATCTGAAACAGCAGGAACATCCGTAATTTTGTACTGTACAGGATTCTGTGACTTTTCTTCCGGCGGATAATTTTTAATTGTTTCTACCGAAGTTTTCTTTTTTTCGATCTTCTTTACTTCAGGTTCTCTTTTTTTATTAAGAATCAGTTTCTCTTCTTTGATCTGGGAAAACGCCACTGATGAGATCCCTAAAAATATGATGGATAATAATTGAATTCTTTTATTCATTATTTTTCTGTATTAATGTAACAATGTAATAATGTAGCAATCTAACAATGTAATGCAATTCGAACTGGTAAACTAGTACATTGATAAATTGGTAAACTTATAATATTTTACTTTTTAATCTGCTTTTTAACCTCTTTCGCTTCTGCTACGATCTCCGGAAAATCTTTATAATTTTCAATGATCTGATCGCATGTATAGCTCGCCTGGTAATTGTCTTTTAAGCCAACATAATTCTTAGCCATTAATACAAGAGCTTTTGCACCCCAATATTCTTCCGAAGAATAATTATTGGCCAGTTTAAAAATCGTTTCATTAGAAGATTTAAAGGCCTTTGCTTTATTCTGATAAAATGCTTTTGCATAAAGCGATTCTGCGGCAACTTCTGTATTTGAAGATTTTTCAAGAGCAGCATAAGCAGCCTGTGCATCTTTATCTTTTCCTGAATTCATGAGGCTTCTTGCTTTGATTACTTTAGCAGTTTCAATAACAGCTGCTGAGTTTTTATTATTAGCAATAACCGCATCCGCAAGCTTTTCAGCTTCTGCAAAATTCTTTTCTTCAGCATACAATTTCATCAATTCAACATTCGCATAGTTTTTAACATTAACGTTTGAAGAATTTCTGATGTTTTCAAGATATTTTCTGGCTTCTGCCGAATCGCCCTGTGCAATATAAATTTGTGCAAGACGCGTTTGTGCATCATCCTGATAATCATTCTGAACATTTGCTATTTCTTGTAAAACGAGTAATGCTTTTGTTGTATTTTTTGTCTGGTAATAACTTTCCCCAAGCTCATATTTAGCCTGATAAAGACCTTCGCCCGTAGGATTTTGGGTTAAATATTTTTCGTAATAAGAAATAGCATTTTTATAATCTTTTTTGGCAAAATACTGTTTTGCTGTCGAAAGATTAATTTCGTCAATTTCAGCAGCATCAACATTTACTCCGATGTTTTTAGCGAAATTCTGATAGCCTGCAACATCTCCGTTTTTGGTAAAGATCGGTTTGGCTGCCTGTACAATTTTTTCAGCGTAGGCTGTATTTCTGTACTGCTCGCCGAGAGATTTTAATTCAGATAAAGCTTTATCGCTCTGGTTTTGGTCGATGTAATTCTGAGCTCTGTAAATAGATGCATTGGCCACAAGATCTTTGTCGGATGAAGTTTTGATCACTTTGGCAAAGAAATCATTCGAGTTGGCAAAATCATCCTGCGCCGCATAGGCTGTTCCGATTTCGTACTGTGCATCATCATAATAATCTGAATCCGGGTATTTGGATAAAAGGCTTTTCAGGTTGGTGATCTTTGCCTGTGTATCGCCTTTAAATCCTAATGCCATCGCTTTCTGATATAAGGTATAATCCGTTGCATCTTCATTTTTGTCGTAGATGGCAATGGCTTCATTCAGATTATTATTGGCATAATTAATATCTGCCAAACGCAGTTCCGCATCATTTTTGAATTCCGGCTTCGGATTTTTCAGGTACTGTGTGAAATACTGTTCTGCCTGATCAAATTTCTTAGATTTAAAATAAGCATACCCCAGGTCATAAGGCAGTTGCTGCTTCTCCGGGAAATTTTCATTTAAAAGTTTTTCATAGCGTACAATAGCCGAAGGATAATTTCCTTTCTGATAATACACCTGTCCCAGCCAGTATAATGCTCTGTTATTAAATTCTTTATTGATATTAAATCCTAAACTTCTCAGGAAATACTGTTCTGCTTCATCATAATTTCCTTTGTTGAATTCTTCCGTTCCCAATAAATAAGAAACTTCCTGATCAATTTTATCGATTTCAGGAGATGAATTCTGAAGCCTGTCGATGGCATTCAGCGTTTCTTTATAATTTCCGGAATACAGATATGATTTCACCAGAAGCGACCTCATCTCTGAAGCATTGGTATTCGGGTTTTCGTTAATATAATTCTGAATCACCGTTGAAGAGCTCTCGAATGGGTTTCCAATGTCGTAGCTTAATTTGGCATATTGCTCGTGAGCCAGCTTTTTTACTTTCAGATCATAATTCATCTGATACGACGAACGGAATGCAGAAAGAGCCTCCTGTTTTTTATCAACAGCGAGGTATGCATTTCCAAGTTGATAATAAGCGTTCTGAGCTAATGCAGAATTGCTGTTCAATAACTGATTGTAATAGGAAACGGCCTCATCATACTTTTTAAGCTGAGCCGCCACAAATCCCATTTCATACAGATCATTTTCCGAAGGATTCTGCTGAACGCTCAGATAATCTTTAAGGTGGGGGTACGCTGACGTGTAATCACCTTTCATAAAGTAACTTTCCCCGATGATTTTGTGAACTTCCGCCTTGTATGAATCTGAAATATCTTCATTCAATAAAGCCGTACCTTCAGAAATTGCTTTGTCATAATCCTTATCATTATAATACATCTGTACATAATACGGACGGACCAGTTTTGAATATTTCGGCTGATCTTTCACAGAATCAAAATACTGAAATGCTTTGTCATTCTGTCTGTCGGAATAATATAAATGTCCCAGCATGTATGCAATATCGCCTTTCTGGGATTCATCAGCCGTTTTATAAGCTTCTTCCAGAGCATCCGTTGCTCCTTTGGAATCTCCCATCATAAATTTAGCATAACCCAACTTCAAGACATACTGTGTATTTTCTTCTTTGGAAAGCTGATACTGATTAACTTTTTTAAGCGTTTCCAAGGCTTTCGGGAAATCCTTTTTTGCAAGATAATAATCAGCCAGTGGTAAATTTGCCTGCGCAAAGTATGCCGAATTCGGATATTCCTTGATAAAAGCCGTTAAACCTTCTTCCGCATGATTTTTCTGAAGGATTACCCCAATTACATTATCAAAAAATTGCGCTGCTTCCTGCCTTGACTTCGACAGATTCTGATTATAGAAATATTGTCGGGCATATTCGTGTTGGGAAGCGTTGTATATTTTGGTCTGATAAAGATTTTCCGCGAGGTTGAATCTGTAGTTTTCTTTTTGTGCAAAGTACTGAGACTGCTGTGCATCGGAGATCCCGAAATAGAACACCGCAGCTGCTAAGAGTATTTTTTTTGATTTCATTAATTTTAAATTTTAAAATGTTTAAGACTGAAAATCAGGTCTAAGATATTTAAAATTCTGCGGAAAAATTATCCACAATCCATCAACGAAAATATTGAAAAGATATTGTATATACAAGCGTTTTAACACATTGTTAATAAGTGGATAATTTTTTAAGACTTCTTAACTTTTCGGTAAGAAACCTTAAGAAAATCCGAATTATTTCAGATAAATAATTACATTTGCTTTTTTCAAATCAAATAAAAGAATTGAATGAGTCAGCTTTTTAGAAGAAAAATCTATTCAGATTCAGATACATCCACAAGCTTACACAGAGTTTTGGGTGTTTGGGACATTGTGTTTTTTGGTATTGCGGCGATTATTGGTGCAGGAAGTTTCAGCAGTTTGGGTGAAGCCGTTTTCCGAGGAGGTCCCGGAGTTATTCTGTTATATTTGATTTGTGGCTTTGCCTGCGGATTTACAGCACTGTGTTATGCCGAATTTGCCAGTAGAATTCCTACTGCAGGTTCTGCTTATACATATGCTTATGCCAGTTTCGGAGAGCTTATCGCCTGGATTATCGGCTGGGCATTAATTATGGAATATTCTTTTGGTAATATTTATGTGGCTTTTTCCTGGTCAGATTATTTTACCAGTTTCCTGGAAAGGATGGGAATGCATATTCCTGATTATCTTACCTGTAGCTATACAGAAGCCAAGAAAGCTTTCATGAATGGTTCCGAAAATAAAGAACTCCTCAATGCATGGAAAAATGCGCCATTAATAGGAAGTTTAAAGTTTATCGTTGACGTTCCTGCTTTGGTTATCAACGGACTAATTACCTGGTTGTGCTATGTTGGTGTTAAAGAAAGTAAAAACTTTAATAACGTCTTGGTAATTCTAAAATTGGCTGTTATTGTTTTGGTGATATTAGTTGGCTTTGCTTACATCAATACAGATAACTGGACTCCGGTAAATACTGAAACACAAGTGTCGTCTTTTATGCCAAACGGTTTTGCAGGGGTGATGAGCGCCGTTTCAGGAGTATTTTTTGCGTATATCGGTTTTGATGCGTTAAGTGTACTTTCAGAAGAAACTAAAGACCCGCAGCGAACATTACCGAAAGGAATGATTATTTCCCTGGTACTGTGTACTGTTATTTATATCGCTTTAACATTAGTATTGACAGGAATGGTCGACTACAGAAAGTTTGACGGCGTCGGTGATCCGCTTTCTTTCATCTTTGAAAAGTCTAATGCCAACGTAGCATGGATGGAACTTGTCGTTTCTTTTGTTGCTATTGTTGCGATTACGACGGTTTTATTGGTATTCCAGATGGGACAACCAAGAATCTGGTACGCAATGAGCCGGGACGGGCTGATGTCTCCGAAATTCCAGACGGTACACCCAAAATACAAAACGCCATCTTTTGCAACGGTTATCACAGGAATTGTAGTAGGTGTTCCTATATTATTTACGGATAAAAGCTTCATTCTCGATTTTACAAGTATAGGAACAATCTTCGCTTTCGTATTGGTATGTGCCGGTGTTTTAATGCTTCCTGCAAAAGAAAAATTAAAAGGCAGATTTCACCTTCCTTACATTAATGGTAAAATCATTTTTCCGGTTATTTTTATCGGCGGTCTCATTGGTTTCTATTTCTGGCAACCTGAATTTTTCCACACCCTGATGGACTGGAATGATCCGAAAGAAGGAGAATTCAGAGCTTCCATATTTTTCTTTATATTGATTAATCTGGTGCTTTGCATCTTTACTTTCATTAAAAACTTTTCATTAATTCCACTGGTCGGCCTAAGCTCATGCCTCTATCTATTAACAGGAATGAGCCATGACAACTGGTTCTGGTTCGGATTGTGGTTTGCGATAGGACTGATCATTTATTTCTGCTACGGATACAGAAACAGTAAGCTCAGAAAAGCTTAATTTAAAAAATATAAAGCCGGATCTCAATATTGAATCCGGCTTTTTTATTTATCTATTTTACAATTGGCGAACTTATTGCTTAGGTTTTTATAATTTAAACTATCCATGCCATGTCTGAAAGAATAAAAACATTTAAAGAATTTTATCAGTTTTATCTCACTGAACACAGTAAAATGGGAACCCGGATTTTTCATTTCATTGGAACACTTCTGGTATTCTTTGTAATCGGATATGTTATAAGTTCCGGAAAAGAAAGATTTTTATGGTATGTTCCGATATTCGGATACGGTTTTGCCTGGTTCAGCCATGCGGTAATCGAAAAGAATAAACCTGCAACATTCAGGTATCCGCTCTGGTCTCTGATTTCAGATTTCAGGCTCTTTTTTGAACTGCTCATCGGGAAACAGAAATTTACTGGAATTCCTTCCCGTAAAACGACAGAAGAGGTTTAGATTTTATACATATTTTTAAAACTACGGCGGGTTTGCAAAGCAAACCCGCCGTAGTTTTTCATCTCTAATTTTCATTTATTTAAACCTTTTTTTAAAATTAAACTTCAGCATATTCATTAGTCCCGGTTCAATAACATCAATTCCCAATCCGAAATTACTGTCAGCAACCGTATGATGGTCTGTACGGAATTTTTCAAATTCATTTTGCGGAATCTCGAGATTGACAAGCGGATTGTATTCAATATAAACCGTTGCCCCGTTTTTACTTACTTTTTTACGGCTTTTAAAATCGAAATAAGGATTGTTGATTGTGCTTTCCTGAGCCGTATATCTTTCTTCCGTATCAATCTTCTGATCGGTATATAAATTAATTTCATATTTTTCACTGTCGAAATTGTGCCAGAATGGAAGATCCTTATGCATATAATCCCGCGCACTGGTTTTCACCAAATTACGATCGAAATACATCAGAAAACGGTTATTTTTAGGATCAACAAAATACGGATTTTCAATCGTAGCGTTGTACTGAATTCTGAACTCGTTCAATTTTTTATCATCGCTGATAATATCGATTGAAGCATCTTTAAAAATATTTCTGATATCGGTTCCGTTTCTGTCATTAGAATAATTCAGACTGTAAAAAAGGAAATTATTCCAGCTGTCGATCACTTCCCTTTTGTTGGTATTTTTAAAATATCTCCTCATGGCATTGGCACGATTACCTTTATAGGTGGTCGTAAGCACAAGTTTTCCTGTCGCATCCTTTACATTAAAATCTACTTTTTCATCCACACAGAAATAAGGATATCGGTGGGGCTTTCTTTCCTTTAGTTCCTGATCAGATTTTACTTCAAGATAGTGCATAAAGTAAATAAACCCACGGTTTTCCAGCGTTCCGAATTCGTCCCGGATTGTAGCATCTATGAAATATTCTTCACCTTTATGATTAATCTTCACAATTGCATGATTGAACGTCAGCAAAGACGGCAGATAATATTTAATGTAAAAATCAGTGTGGAAATTCACCAGCACAATAGAAGCTTCTACGCCTATATAATCCAGAATTACCTTCAAAAGAACCGATTTTGCTTTACAGTCGCCCTGCTTGTTTTCGTAAGTTACAGCAGGTTCCTGTGGCTTATGGCCGTTCATTTCATCTGCATTAAAAATATAATAGATGTTATTCTGAACATACTCGATGGCAAACTGAATCTTTTCTTCCAGATCCTGCATTGAATCAAGCTTATCTACGAGATTCGGAGCAAAATCCTTTAAAGAAGATTTGTTAAAAATTTCCTGGTAAATCGGCGCGATATAATTGGAAAGTTCAATCCAGTTGTTGTCAGTCGCAAAATCAATAAAAGGAAAAATTTCACGGTTCGCATCCACCGGATTAATATAATTGGTTTCTTCAAAAACAAATTTCTCACCCTTTTCCAGATAGTGTACTTCAGGTTCCAAAACATTACCGTTCTCATCCCTGAAAAAAGTTTTTTTGTAAGCAATTTTCTCATTTCTTTCATTAATAAAAGTAAATTTATAACTGCCGTATGCCCAATAATTATCCGGGCTTACCCAAACATATTTAGAAAATTCCTTTCTCAAGAAATCACGGTCCGTAAATGGCTTTACCCTTGAATCTTCAAGGATCAGAATATCATACAGACGAAGATCCTTTATGGTGATATTTATTTTTTTATTGCTGCTTAAAATTCCTCCGCTGCTGTGATTTTCGCTGTCTAAAACTTTGATTTTGGTGTCAGGGATCTTATCAATCAGTACACCATCTCTCAGAACACTGATCCGATGGATATTATAGACTTCATTTTCTTCAACAACAATATCAGAAACAGAAGCTCTTTCTAAATTGGCAGGCTCATTTAAAGTATAAGCCATACATACATATTCACTGTTTTCGGTGTTGCTGGTGTGGTATTTTTTATCCAGAAAATAACAAAAATCTTTTCCGTCGTTGTTTTGCTGCCTCGCAAAATCAGAATCCTGTATTCTGTTTATCAGCTCCTGATCATCAATATTTCCTGCCCATTCTTCCGACTTTCGGATTCTGTAATTTTCAATTTCAATCTGATTGTCCATATATTGTTTACTATTTTGTGTTGCTTTTGGTATAAAAAGAAAAGTTAAATTAGGTATTTCAAAACTAAAAAACAAGAGTGTAACATGTTAAGATCCCTTAAAACTGCGGCATAAAAATTGACCTGTTTTTCTAAATTTTCAGCATGGAAAATATTAAATTAAAAGGAGTAACCTTATTCTCAGCAAGTTGTTTATTTATTTTATCCCAATGTACCGCTGCGAGCGGAATTTCTGAAAGAGATGAAAAAACAATCATTATTGGTGCCGAGACAGCTGACTGTACAGGTGTTGTACCGATGAAATGCCTGCAGGTAAAAGAAAGCGCTGATGGAAAATGGACCAATTTATACACCAATATTGAAGGTTTCACTTATGAGCCAGGTTATGAATATGTTTTAAAAATAAAAGAAGAAAAAGCTGAAAATCCACCTGCTGACGGTTCTTCTATAAAATATATTCTAATCAAAGAAATTTCCAGGACAAAAAAATAACCTCAGAAATTCTGAGGCTTTATTTTAAAGATTGTTGTTGGTATCGTGATTATGATCCTTTGGCGGTTTTGGATAATTTCCTTTGGAAACCTCTCCTACCGTGTTGGCGGCAGTCATAGCTACAACAAGATCATTCAGCATATTGCTTGCGGCAGTTGGCGAATTAGGCAACAACACCAGATTACTTCTGTTGCTTGATCCTACGGAATGTAACGTATCATAATGTTGTGTAACGACAATCAAAGCAGAAGCTTCATGAGAATTGATTTCAACGTTATTCAGCATTCTTACGGATTCCTCCAGACCTTTTGCAATTTCTCTTCTCTGGTCGGCAATCCCCTGTCCCTGAAGTTTTTTAGATTCCGCTTCGGCCCTGGCTACTGCGACAATTCTAATTCTCTGCGCTTCAGATTCGTATTCTGCGGCCGTTTTTTCTCTTTCAGCTGCGTTAATTCTGTTCATGGCATGTTTTACCTGTTCATCCGGATCAATATCTGTTACCAAAGCTTTAATAATATCATATCCATAGCTCTGCATAGCTTCCTGAAGTTCGCCTTTTACAGCAATTGCAATATCATCTTTCTTCACGAAAACATCATCCAGTTTCAGTTTGGGAACTTCCGCTCTTACCACATCAAAAACGTAGGATGTTATCTGGTTTTCCGGATTTTCAAGACGATAATAAGCATCCCCCACTTGCGTTCTGATCACCTGATACTGAACCGAGATTTTCATTTTAATAAAAACATTATCCAAGGTTTTGGTATCGATCATTACGTCCAGCTGCTGGATTCTCAGATTCAGCCTTTTGGCAATCTGATCGATGATGGGCCATTTAAGATGAAGCCCTGAATGTTTTACAGCCTGAAATTTCCCGAAACGTTCGATGATGGCTGCAGTTTCCTGCTTTACGACAAAGAATGACGCAAATAAAATGATTAATCCAAAAAAAATGATAGGTGCTAAAAAAAGACTCATAGTTTTAATTTTTAATATGAATTTGTATTCTTCATAAAGATATGGTTTTTAGTTTTAAGAAGAAAGCTTGCCGGAAAATTCAGCATTTAATTAAAACTTTACATGGTCATTCCAATATCAATCCCTTTTATTTTACGGTAAAGATCCGTGGCATAATTATCCGTCATTCCGGAAACAAAATCAATCACACCCAAAACCTTTTGATAATCGCTACCCTCTTTATATACGAATTGCTGCGGGAGAAGCTTTAAGGCTTTTTTGTCATAGGATTTTCTTTCATCTTCACTTTTTAATATAGAAGGAATGAAATGATCCAGCAATTCATACATTACATTATAACCGGCATTTTCAATTTCGACCACTGCTTTATGGTTATAAATTTTCTCAATGGAGAAACTCTCAATGTCCTGCAAGGTTTTGTTCTCAGCTTTATAAATGTCTAAAAGCGCTTTATCAAGATCACCTTCCAGAATTTTATCAAAGTTCTGCTTATACATTTCCAGCGATTTGTTGATGAGGGCATTGATTACTTTTGCACGAAGGTAAGAGATCTGTTCGTTTTCGTTGGAAATAGAGTTCAGTTTGGTTTCTATTCTTTGTACATCATCTGTTTCAGATTTTACGAGTTCAAAAAATAAATTCTTACAATCTGCGGTCGATACAATCCCTAAACGGTGAGCATCTTCCATATCAATAATATTATAGCAAATATCGTCAGCTGCTTCTACCAGCCATACAAAAGGATGTCGTTTAAAAATATGCGGTTCCTCGCTTTCTGAAATCAGGTTTGTCTCTTTTGCAATTTCGAGGAAAATATCTTTTTCGTTCTGAAAGAAGCCAAATTTCTTTCTGTGAATAATCCCTTTCTTTTTAGCAATTGCTTCACACGGATATTTGGCAATGCTGGCCAATGTAGAAAACGTCAGCTGTATTCCGCCGCCATCTTTTCCCTGCTGTTGTTGTGCCAGCACTCTGATAGCATTGGCATTTCCTTCAAAGTTCATCAGATCTGCCCATTCTTTTTCATTGAATTTAGGCTTGAGATCAGATTCATTTCTTTCGAAATAACTGGCAATTGCATCTTCCCCTGAATGTCCGAAAGCAGGATTTCCCACATCATGACATAAGCAGGCTGCAGCAATTACATTTCCTAAGTTATGAAGGTAGAAATTTTTCGAATCTTCCGTAAGGTCATTTTTAAACTGATCATGGATGAACTCACCCATCACACTTCCAAGGCTTCGTCCAACTGATGAAACTTCCAGAGAATGCGTAAGACGGTTATGCACAAAAACACTTCCCGGCAACGGAAAAACCTGAGTTTTATTCTGAAGCCTTCTGAAGGCTGATGAAAAAATAATTCTGTCAAAATCTCTCTGAAAATCCGTTCTTGAGGCTTTTGTATTCGGATTGTTTCCCGTACGCTGATTCGTGAAAATCTGGTTTAAGTTCATCATTTTTCAAAATTAGTTCAAATTTTATTTTTTTTAAACAAATCGAATCTTTTTTTCTCAGAAACTCATGTTTCATCATTATGTTACTACGCTGTTATGGCAGAATTATTGTTATCTCGAATATAAAATAAAGAATATGCCTGAAGGTCCTTCCATCCTATTAATGAAAGAAAGCATTCAAAAATTTGAAGGCCAAAAAGTTACTGAAGCTTCTGGAAATGCTAAAATAGATAAGGATATTCTGGTTGGGAAGACTTTGCAGCAAATAAAGACTTTCGGAAAGCAGACCTATCTGATATTCGACGACGTAGCCATACGAATTCACCTGCTGATGTTCGGTTCGCACAGTGTGGATGAACAAACAAAGCCTGACCGGCAGCTCAGATTAGCTTTATTATTTTCAAACAGCGGAATGTACTTTTATACCTGTAATGTCAAAATGGTAGATAAAGATTTTTTAGCTACGATCGACTGGGAAGCCGATGTTATGAGCGATGATTGGAATCCTTCAAAAGCTGAGAAAAAAATAAAGGCAAATCCGGATATGATGGTCTGTGATGCGTTGATGGATCAGGATATTTTTTCAGGAGTGGGAAATATCATTAAAAATGAAGTTCTTTTCAGAATAGGCGTACAACCGGAAAGTCTTTTGGGTAAAATGCCTACTAAAAAGATAAAAGAGCTGATCAAAGAAGCCAGAAATTACAGTTTCGATTTTCTGGAATGGAAGCGTGATTTCACTTTGAAGAAACATTGGTTGGCCCACACCAAGAAAATCTGCCCTAAATGTGGTCAAAAACTCATCAAAAAGCAAACGGGTAAAGGTAAAAGAAGAAGTTTTTTTTGCGAAAACGATCAGAAATTATACCAGTAGTAACAATTACTATTATTTTAATCAGCTTTTATAACATCCTATATTATTTTCTATAATCAACACATTTACAAATAGATTGAATTACTATAAATCAATATTCTTTTCACTATCGAAAGATTAATAATTAAATTTTGTTAATATTGGATCATTTTAGTCAAAATAAGGTGATATAAATCAGTATTACTTGAATGTTATGCAACACATTTTGATTATTAAGTCTTAAACACAAAATACCATCCATTACATAATCATTAAAAATTTCAATAAAAATTAATAAATTCACAAATAAATTTCCACACTAATATTAATTTTTTGTAAACTCATTTTAGCCCAAAAGTTAATTTAACACACTTAAAACACTGATATACATCATGGTTTTTATTTGCAGGGATTAATTTATTGTTGTAATATTGCAATATCAAATTAACAATAATTAATCAAATAATTAAAAATACAATAAAATGATCGCTTACATCGGAATCGCAACATGTTTAGTAGTTTTTGCTTCTTATTTTGCAACAGTTAAGAGAGAACAGAGAGATTAATCTCAATTCTGCGGCTTAATTTTTAGCCTGAGAATACACAAATGAATGATATTGTTTATGTTTTCAATCTTCAATGATTGACTGCTCTTTTACTCAATGCGGGTAAAAGGGCACCAAAAACATAACAAATTACACTAAGGACAATTTTTAATTTTTATAATAGCCGATAGAGTCGAACAGCTTTTTGTTCGGCTTTTTTGTTGAATAGCTTTATCTTTGTCAATAAATTTTCCAGCACATGAATCTCTATAACCTTATTATCCAGGACAAAGAAGAAATAACCCTCAATGATGTATTCCTGGAAGACTATAATAAGGAACAGCTGATCCAGCTTATCAAAGAAAATACTTACGCTGCAGAATTGCAGAAATATGGACTTCCGGTAAACAATAAAGTGCTTTTGCAAGGCAGTTCAGGCTGTGGAAAAACGATGACTGCAAAGGCCATTGCCAATGCATTAGGAAAAAATATTATTATTCTTAACCTCAGCAATATCGTTTCGTCGCGGATCGGTGAGACTTCCCAAAACATTAAAATGATTTTCGATAAAGCAGCAAGAGAAAGATCCGTTCTTTTTCTGGATGAGCTCGACCAGATCGGGAAAGCAAGAGGAAGTGACGATAAAGATGTGGGCGAAATGAGGAGGCTGGTGAATACCCTGATTCAGCTAATCGATTATTATCCTGAAAATGCGTTGTTGCTTTGCGCCACCAATCATCCTGAAATTATTGATACTGCTCTTATCAGACGTTTTCAGCTTAAAATCAATTACGAAATGCCATCTAAAGAGTTTCTGGACTCATTTTATGATCAATTGCTAGCTAAATTTCCGGATGACCTAAGGATTATTGAACGGAAATATGCGGTTTCTTTTGCGGAAGCAAAGGATTATGCTTTTACAGTGGTGAAAAACAATTTGATAAAAAAATTGGAAAATACTAATTCGTTATAAGTTACCAGAGCCTTACAACACTGAAAGATGCCATACAGTCAGCTTATTAAATAGAGGCAGTATTAGTTCATGTTTTTTATCCATAAAAAACCACCATTATTCATACTATTTTTTGCTAATTTAGCTGAAATCACAGTATGGAAATGAAAAATAAAACACAACACTTTGACCCTAATGATTTTGAAGCGGTGAAAAATATAGCCCTGAGTTTTCCGGGAGCAGAAGAGAGTATTTCGCACGAAGGAACGCCTTCTGTAAAAGTCCGTGGAAAACTAATGTGCAGGCTTCATGACAGCGGAGAATTTATCCCGATCCGTCTGAATTTTGAAATCCGTGATCATTATTTGGAACATTACCCCGAAATCTTTCACTTGCCGGATCATTTTAAACCCTATCCTTATCTCTGCATGTGGATACATCATTATGATAAAAGATTGTTGCAAGAAATCTTAGAATTGAGTTGGAAAAGCCTTGCTACGAAAAAACAAATCAGCGAATACGAGGCAGAGAAAAAAAATAATGATCTTTGAGCAACCGATAAGACAACAAGACAGATCGTCAATTATATAATAGCTATTCCAACTTATCAGGACATCGTCCAGGAGATCATCAGTCAGTTTGTTATGACGTTCAAGCGTTTCGATAAGACCATCAACTACTTCGATGAAACGATCAACCGTTTCGAATAAGCAATCAATCACTTAAAATGGGCGGTCAACCGGTCCGAAGGGAAAATCAACCGGTCCGAACAAGCAATCAACTCCTCCGAAGAGGCAATCAAGTTCTCCGAAGAGACGATCAACCACTCCGAAGTAATAATCAACCAGTCAGAAGAGCCGATCAACCAGTCAGAAGAGGCAATCAAGTACAATTTATTACTTTTCAACACTTTACAGCCTTAAAAAAAATAAGTGTAACCTGCTTAAATTTTTCAACGCAAAGAAATTCCTTTAGACTGTATGATTTTAAGTGAGCAAAGAGTGAATCAGCAAGCTGATCTGATGAAGCTGGCGTTTCGCTTTGTCCAGGAATTTATTGTCTTCTAAAGTTAGAGGTATAACAAATTACACTTTGCATTTAAACATTTCAAAAAAAGTCCGCTCAATCTGGAAATCTGCGGGAATTTTTTAATGCAGGAAATTCTTTTAAAGTTTATGATTTAATGCAAAAAAATCCCTCTCATTGCTGAAAGGGATTCATGATTTATTTTAAAACTTTAATTACATATAAGCTTCTATCGGCTCACAAGTACATACTAAGTTTCTGTCTCCGTACGCTTCATCAACTCTTGAAACAGAAGCAAAGAATTTATGATCTCTCACCCACTCCAATGGATAAGCTGCTTTCTCTCTGCTGTATGGCTTATCCCAAGAATCTGAGATAACAACCTGCTCTGTATGAGGAGCATTTTTCAATACGTTGTTTGTTGCATCAGCTTCACCGTTGGCGATTTCGTCGATTTCTTGTTTAATGGAAATCAGAGCTTCTGCAAAACGGTCGATTTCTGCTTTGCTTTCAGATTCTGTTGGCTCAATCATCAATGTTCCTGCCACAGGGAAAGAAACCGTCGGCGCATGGAATCCGTAGTCCATTAATCTTTTTGCTACGTCAGCCACTTCAATTCCTAATGATTTGAACTGTCTGAAATCTACGATACATTCGTGCGCTACCTTTCCGTTTTCGTTTGAATATAAAATAGGGAAATGCTCAGCTAAGATTTCTTTTAAATAGTTAGCATTTAAGATAGCGTGTTCAGTTGCTTTTTTCAATCCTGAAGTTCCCAGCATTTTAATGTAAGCATAAGAAATATTCAGGATCAATCCAGAACCATAAGGCGCTGCAGAGATACCTTCGATAGAATCCTTAGATCCAATTTTAATATTGGCGTTTGAAGGTAAGAATGGAACCAAATGTTTAGCCACACAGATCGGACCAACACCAGGACCTCCACCTCCGTGAGGAATCGCGAACGTTTTGTGAAGATTTAGGTGACAAACATCTGCCCCGATATTTCCAGGACTTGTATATCCCACCTGAGCGTTCATATTGGCACCGTCCATATAAACCTGCCCGCCATGTTCGTGGATTAAAGCTGTAATTTCTTTAATATTGGCATCGAAGAATCCGTAAGTTGACGGATAAGTGATCATCACGCAAGAAAGATTTTCAGAATGCTGTTCTGTTTTAGCTTTAAGATCTTCGAAGTCGATTTCTCCGTTTTCAAGGTTTTTCACGACAACGATCTTCATTCCGGCCATCGCTGCAGAAGCAGGGTTTGTTCCGTGCGCAGACTGAGGAATCAAAACAACGTTTCTGTGACCTTCACCTCTTGAAATATGATATTCTCTGATCACCATTAATCCAGCATATTCTCCTTGAGCTCCTGAGTTCGGCTGAAGAGAAGTTCCTGCAAAACCAGTGATTTCTGCTAAATCTTTCTCAAGCTCGCGAATCATTTCCTGATAACCTTCTGCCTGATTTACCGGTACAAATGGGTGAATAGCTCCCCAATTCTCCCATGAAAGAGGAAGCATTTGAGTAGCTGCATTCAGCTTCATTGTACAAGAACCCAAAGAAATCATCGAATGCGTTAATGATAAATCTTTTCTTTCAAGACGCTTGATGTAACGCATCAATTCTGTTTCCGTATGGTATTTGTTGAATACTTCTTCCGTAAGAATTTCGTCTTTTCTTAAGTTTTCTTCCGGGATGCTGTATCCTTCTTTAATTTCTAATTTGAAAGTCTGCTTATCTTTAAACTGAGCGAAAGAAGCCATTAAATAATTCAGTTTATCTAATGTTGTACTTTCGTTGATAGCAATACTTACCACCCCTTCTGTGAAATAGTTCAGGTTCAGTTTATGATCAAGCATCATTCTCATCAATCTTCCTTTTTCATCTTCATTAAGATTGATTTTTACCGTGTCAAAGATTGGTTCTTCTACGATGTCATATCCTAAAGCTTTTAATCCGCCTTTCAACGCATTTGCTTTAAAGTGAATCTGATCAGCAATATAATTTAATCCTTTTGGTCCGTGGTAAACGGCGTACATTCCTGCCATTACAGCCAAAAGAACCTGAGCCGTACAGATGTTGGAAGTTGCTCTTTCTCTTTTAATGTGCTGTTCTCTGGTCTGCAAAGCCATTCTTAAAGCACGCTTTCCGTAAGCATCCTGGGAAACCCCAATGATTCTTCCCGGAATATCTCTCTTATAATCTTCCTTACAAGAGAAAAATGCTGCGTGAGGACCACCATATCCTAATGGAATACCGAATCTCTGCGTTGTACCTACGGCACAGTCAGCACCCATGGATGCAGGAGATTTTAATTTAACCAAAGCCATCGGATCGCAGGCAACAACCACCTGAAGATCTAATTTTTTATAGTCAACAATATTTTCTGTATAATCTAAAACGATTCCGTTTTTACCCGGATACTGCAATAAAACGCCGAAGTAAGAACCATCAAATTCATGTGAAATATGATCTCCTTCTACGATTTCAATTTCAAGACCTTCAGCTTTCGTTTTTAACACAGAAACGGTCTGAGGCAAAACAAGATCGGAAACGAAGAATTTATTGGCTCCTGCTTTTTTCTGATCTTTTGTTCTGTTGTTGAAGAACATGTGCATTGCTTCAGCAGCCGCTGTAGATTCATCCAATAAAGAAGCATTGGCTAAAGCAAAACCTGTAAGATCGCATACAACAGTCTGGAAATTAAGAAGAGCCTCAAGTCTTCCCTGCGCTATTTCCGCCTGGTAAGGCGTGTAAGCGGTGTACCAGCTCGGATTTTCAAAGATATTTCTCTGAATAGCCGACGGCAACAAGGTATTGTGATATCCAAAACCGATGTAGCTTGTATAATCAGTATTCTTTGCTGCCAGCTCTTTCGAATGGTTCAGCATTTCGTATTCTGAAAGCGATTCTGAGATTTCAAGATCTTTTTCTAAGCGGATAGAAGAAGGAATGGTTTGAGAGATGAGCTCTTCAACACTTGAAACGCCAATTTTTTCTAGCATTGCCTGTTTATCGGCTTCATTCATGGAAATGTGGCGGCTCACAAACTGTTCTGTATTCATTTTTATTTATTAGATTTTGTTTGTAAAAAAGATTCGTAAAATTACGGATTTTTAGAAAATTGTACAAGTAAATTGAAATCGCACCAAAATCCACTAATCAACGCTATCTTGTTCATAATTAATGGATTTTTATTATCATTTTAGATATAAAAACAGGTAAAATTGTGTTTTAAGATAAATTATTATAATATCATTATTTTTAAAATTCTTCAAAAATCAACTTAAATAAGTCTCCTGAGCGATCAATTTTGTAAAATATACTTTTAATGAAAAACGTGGTTTATCCTACTATTATTTTTTGAATTCTAATTATTTAACATTCAAACTCATGAAATTCATGAACTTTTACTATCTGTATTTATTCTAAATTAATATATTTGCAACATGAATATGATCATCCCTTTCAAAGTTCCGCCCTTGGCGCCTGCTTTTTCAATGAATACAGAAGAAATCTATTGTGGTGAAAAGAAATCCTGCTGTAAGAAGTTCAAGAAAGGAAAAAGATGTAAAAAATGCCCGGGAAGAAAAAAAATAGCTTGATTGTAAGCTTGAAGAGGGAAGCTGGAGGCTGGAAGCTTTTCAGGTTGCATTAAATTATTTAAACAGAAATTTAATGAATTTAATGGACAAAGCTTTTAATAAGAAAATAAACGGCCACGATCAGCAACATAATTCCCACTATAAGTCTCGCTATTTTCGGCTGTCCATGCGGATTTGCAACGGTTCTCGGTTGCGATTTGAATAATTCTTCTGCTTTATCTTTGAATTTTTCCGTATTGTTTTCAAAAACTTCTGTAATGGTAATCCCCTGAACTGCTGTTTTATGCAACAAAGAATTCGTCGCATGCAGCAAAATCTGAAATTTCCCGTCCTTGAATTCTGTTATTTTGAAAATTCTCTCTCCATACGGTTTTTCTAACCCGAAAGGTAAAACTTTCACCACATCAGCATTTTGCGTCTGCCAATTGATGATGATCTCCTCTCCTTTTTTTGCATGGATCTTGTTTGCCGTAAAAGTCTTTATCGAAGGCGGAACATTGTATCTGAAGCTTTTCTGATGACTTTCAAGATTCTGATCGTAAGAATATCTTCTGCTTTTATCGCTCAATGTTTCATAAGCCTCCTGAATTTCCCGGAAACGGTCGGCAAAGAAATCATCATTTTCGTTTTTATCAGGATGATATTTTAAGGATAGTTTTCTGTACGCTTTTTTGATGTCTTCTTCCGAAGCATCATGAGAAATCCCGAGAAAATAATAGTAATCTTTCATTGAACTGTACAAAAATAAGGATTTTGTGATTGTGAGCAAAACGAGGGATTTTTTTAACGCGAAGTCCGCGAAGATTTTTTGAAATGTTGAGAATATTTTTTTCGTTCGCTAAGGCGTTTCACTCAGCAAAGACAGAGCGTATTATATGCATTATGAGTCAAAAATTTTGCCCTAAGTTTGTCATGCTGGAAGCATCTCAACAAAACAATGTATTTTAACGCAGCGGACGCGAAGATTTTGTAATGATTGAGAATATTTTTTGTTCGCAAAGGCGTTTCACTCAGCAAAGGCTAAGCGCATTAGTTACTTATGCGTAAAAATTTTGCCCTAAGTTTGTCATGCTGGAAGCATCTCAGCAAAGCAATGCATTTTACGCAGAGTCCGTGAAAATTTTTAATATGTTTGAGAATATTTTTTGTTCGAAAGGTACTTCGACAAGCTCGGTATAAACTATCACTCAGCAAAGATTGAATGCATTAAATGATACTTTTACTATTGAATGAACGACTGCAACCCTAGCCCAGATTGGAGCATTTGTCTGAGCTCATTTTTCCATAATTTCGGTTCGGCGGCTTCGCCGCCGAACCGAAATTATGGAAAATAGCGAGTGCGGAAAGCTGGAAATAGCTCCTTAAATTCATCAGAATTGGAAAATGTAGTTTTGAGATTGCATCTTCGCTTCGCTCATCGCAATGACTTATAAAAAATTCCGGTTCGGGAAGCAAAGCTTCCCGAACCGGAATTAACAATTTCAATTTAGTTACTTTCTATTATGCTTCTGCAATATTCTCTTTTCTGAAATCTCTTCTGTGACATCTCGAAGCGAATTCTTTTTTAAATTTTCCTTTCAACTCCTGATATTGTTCATCGTTCATTTCTCTGATTTTATCAGCCAGTCCGAAAGGTGATTTTTCCTTGATTCCGTATTCTTCGAAAATACCTTTTACAAATCTTTTTCTTTCAATTGCTTTTTTAGCGATCATGACAATTCCGGCCACGGCAAGTGCTCCAAGAGCTCCTTTTAATACTGAATTTTTCATTTTTCAAAATTTTAAATTTTACTACTTTTTTATATAGACGAATAACTTTTTAATTTTACTTTACTACTTCTAAAATGTTTGTTATTCGTTTGTTTTTCTGTTTCTGTTGAAAAAACTGTTTTCGCATCTGCTTTTCCAAACTTCTTTAAATTTCTCTCTTTCTTCCGGAGAAAGGTGCATCATTTTTTCTCTCATTTTTCTTTCTTTGAAGTCTTTCATTCCTTTTCCGAAATGGAATCCTCCAAAAAGGATTTTACATAATATCAGAATTCCCATGGCCTGCCAGTAAGAAATGGATTTTACACCTAAAATTTCCGGCAAAAGGCAGTTCCAAAGGGCCATCACAATCCATGTGATTCCTAAAATAATTAACGGCGGACAGAGTATTAAAAAAATCCAGCCTTTTTTATGTTTATGATTCATATCTTTCTTTTTTACTAACTATTTAGATCTTCGTATAATTTTCTCAACCTGTTTCTTAAATGCTTCACCGCATAATTTTTACGGCTGATAATGGTCTTTATATTTTCACCGTGTTCATCGGCAATTTCCTGAAGCGTTTTGTTATTGAGTTCATTTTCGACATAGACAAGCCTTTGTTTTTCAGGCAATTCTTCCAGTGCTTCAAATAACTTTTTCCAGATTTCATCCTGAAACATTTTCACTTCAGGACCTGCACTTTCGTCCATCAACAGGATATCTTTTATGGAAAAATCTCCGTCTTCATCTTCATAGACAAAATCTTCCAGGTTTTCGATTTTCTTTTTGCGGTATTTGTCGGTGATTTTATTGGCCGTTACTCTGTACAGCCATCCGCCTACATTCACAATCTCCGAGAGGTTGGTAAGGCTGCTGAACTGATACCACACTTCCTGCAGAATATCTTCCGCATCTTCCGTATTTTTCACTTTGGGGCGAATGTATGACATCAACTTTCCTCCGTACTTTGAAACGGTTTGCGAGATGATATTTTCCTTCTCCTTCTGTGGCATTGTTATTTTTTCGACAATCTCCATATTGCTATGACGATTGAAATTTCTGTTTTACTTTAATAAATTTAAAATATTTTTCGGGAAATCAGGATTTTCTTTTATTAATCGTGTTTTTCAGATGTAATTTATGTTTGCAAATCTGGTGTATTTTTTTATAAGCTGTTTCCCGCTATCCACTATATCTTTTTTGTTTCTTACAAAACAAAAAAGGATGCCGTTTCTATCGGGGCTAAGATAGACCCCTGTAATAAGAAATTTCAGACATAAAACAACGTGAGCTCGAAGTAGAAATCGGATTAATAGGCTGGAAGAGGGAGGCTGGAGGCTTGAATTTTTTTGTCAACATTACTTTCAAAGGTCTTAATGAGCAAATCGTTTCTTTTTATATAAATTGGAATCTATAAATTAAATACGGTCGAATTCACGTTAAACTAAAAAACGGAAAACCAGACTGACTTTCCGTTGGATTAATTATAAAAATTAGTTGGATTTACTGATTGAAATTTTTAGCAAAGAAGCCCATCATCGTTTTGTAAAATTCTATTCTGTTCGGTTCTTTCCCAAATCCATGCCCTTCGTCATATTTTACCATATAAGGAACTTCAAAACCTTTTGCTCTTAGCGCTTTTACGATCTGATCAGATTCGTTGATATTTACTCTCGGATCATTTGCTCCCTGAACCACAAATAAAGGCTTTTTAATTTTATCAATCTGGAAAACAGGCGAAACTTCTTTGGCAATTTTGGCTTCCTCAGGATTGTCCAGATCATACCAGATTTGTTTTACCATTTCTTTATACGGCTTCCAGTATTCCGGGAAGGAATCGAAAAAGGTGAAAATATTGGACACCCCGACATAATCTACCCCGCAGGAATAAAGATCCGGCGTTTTGATCAGCCCCATCAAAGTAGCGTAGCCTCCGTGGCTTCCACCGTAGATAGCCACTTTATTTTTGTCGATCCAGCCTTGCTCGATGGCGTATTTTACGCCGTCTTCCACATCATCCATCGCTTTTCTACCAATTTGCTTATAACCCGATTTCTGGAATTCTTTACCATAACCTCCGGAAATTCTGAAATTCACCTGTAAAGTGGCATAACCTCTGCTTGCAAACAACTGCGATTCCGGGTTGAAGCCCCAGTCATCACGGATTCCCTGTGGCCCGCCGTGAGGATTTACGATTAAAGGAACTTTTTTGCCCTGCAATGCTTCTTTAGGCAAAGTGATATATCCTCGGATGGTAAGTCCGTCCCTGCTTTTGAACTCTATAGGACGCATCTCAGCCATATCTTCTTCCTTAAGCTGTGGCATAAGATCAAAGAGAAGTTTGGTCGTTTTGGATTTGGTATCGTATTCATAATACTTTCCGTACAGTTTATCACTGTCTACCACCACGAGAAGCTTGTCTTCTTTATCATCCGAAGAAACAACATAGAATTGTTTGTCGCCGAATTCTGAAGCCAGTTTATCATGGACTTCTTTATAAAATTTGCTTATAGGAATCGTTTCATTTTTGATCCCGTTGTAGCTGATGTAATCCAGTTCGTAATTCCTGTTTTTCCCTGCGAGACTAATGGAGCTCACATCATATGTCGGATTGGAATATACTTCTTTAATGACCGCATCTTTTTTTAAATCATACAGAACAATTCTTGATTTGTCACCGTCAAGATTGGTTACAACATAGGCTTCATTCTTATTTTTTGAATTTTCATTAAAGCTGATAATGTAAAAGCTGTCTTTCCAGTCGGTAGATTTCAGAAGGTTGAACTTTCCGGATTCCAGATCTTTATAATAGAGTTTTGAAGTCAGTCCGTTTTCAAGAACAACATATCCGCGCAGGTTTCCATCTTTATCAAATATATAATCATCAATCGGACTGTTGACATCCTTGTTTTCGTACAGCTGAGTAGTCTCTCCCGTATTAAAGTTGATTTTATAGGGTTCAAAAATCTGCTTGTTATTTTTGTTCATCGTTACCACAACAAACGGAGTATCTTTGATAATCCTTACGCTTCCTAACGTAATGCCTTCAAAAGGGGTGAGATCCTTCAGATTTTTACCATCTACATCCGCGGCGTACAAATGTGTATTTTCATTGCCTCCGCGATCCTGTGTATAATACAGTCTTTTTTTATCCAGCCATCCGTAACTTCTGATCAGATCGTCCTTTTCTTCCAGCGCTTTGGTGATTACTCCCGTTTTAAGGTTTTTTACATAGACATGGTTTTTACTGTCTTTGTCTTTTTCCTTATAAGAAAGATACTGCCCGTCCGGGGAAATTTTGAATTGCGAAGCTTTTGGTCTTGCAAAGTAATCCTCCACTTTATATTTGAAGTTTCCTTTATCGTAAGAAATTAATTGGTCGAAGGTTGCTTTTGTGGAAACCAGCGTCGGATCTCCCGGCAATTTGGTGGTGTTGGTCTGTGCATTCATCATTACAGCGGATATTACAATTTGTGTTATCCCGAAAATTTTAGCATTAATATTCATATTTCATGGTTTGGATTAAATGTCTATAGAATAAGACGCTTTAGTCATAAGAATTGTTACATTCAAGAGCACAATGGTATAAATAAAAAATGGAAAGCTAAACTTTCCACTATTAATTCAAATAGATCCCGAAGTACCAGGTCCAGGCAATTAAAATAATCTGCATCGGGATTCTTTCTCTATAAAGATAATCCATTCCCGGGCCGGTAAGATCTGCTTTAAAAATGTTGATCTTTTTCTTTGATGAATTGATGTTGGCAATAAAAACCAAAACATAGAAAATAATCAGCAGACTTGCTGTTAATTCACGAATTGAAGGCATCATCAAACCAATTCCTGCCGCGATTTCTATAATTCCGGTAGCGTATACCCAAAACATTTTTCCGGGAATAAACTCGGGAATCATCATCGCCATTCCTTTCTGAAATTTAAAATGCGAAAGACCGGTGAATATGATGAAAACAGCCATTCCGAGGTTTCCGGAAAATACTAAATTCCAGTCGCCCTGGATAATTTTTGTTGCCAGTAATCCTACAATAAAGCCGGCGAAAAGAATTGTTAATAATTTCATGTTTGTTTTTATTATGATGTCGGAAATTACGCAAATTGATCAATTGTTTTCACAAATAATCAGACATAATATATTTGCGTCATAGCTTTCAGAGCTTCCTAGCGTGTTTAATTTAACCACAGATTTGCACAGATTTGCACAGATTAAGATGACAAAAACATCTACTCAATCCGCTAAATCTGCGATCGAAAAAAATCCCGCAGATTGTGCTGATCACGCAGATGAAGATGAAGATGAAAATAAAATCTAAGTTCAATTTCTACACCTTTCCTTCAGCAAGATTTTTAATGACTTCTAATCCCTGTGTAAAGCCTGTATTGATGTGGTCCTGCCATTCTTTCTCTGTCTGCACCTCAACATGCAGCTTGGTTTTTCCACCGAAATCGATTAGAATATATTTTTCAAAACAGCCGCTCCACTGTTTTACCTGCATGCTTTCAGTATCTTCATTTCCTTCTTTGTCCACCATTCCCAAGTGCTTGAATATAATCTGATCAGGTTCCTCCATACTATCAATGGTAGAGACCATTCCTTCTCCTTCGGCATTTACAAAATATGTTTTCCCTCCCACTTTCCAGTCGGATTTCATGACAGATCCCGGACTGAAAAACTGTGTCCATTCGCTGTAGGTATTTTCATTCCACAAAACGTCCCAAACTTTTTGTTTGGGAGCATTAATGATCATTTCGTACGATAAAGTTTCCATTGTTAAATTGCTTTAAAGTTGATTTTCAGAAAGATGTTTTACGTTTGTCAGAGCATTCGGAAATTTTTCTTCAAAGAACGACCTGAACTCTTCTGATGTATTAATTTCTACATGCAAATGGGTGATATTTTCATTTTCAGTAAGCACATATTTCTCTGTAGCATCGCCCCAGTCGCGAGGTGTCTCAATTCCTTCATAAATCTCTCCTAAATGGAGAAATGTTATTTCTTCATTAGGAATAAGTGTTTTAATCTCACTGTACATTCCGTTATTCTTGGCATCAAGAAATTTTATAATGCTTCCTTCTTCTAAATTTCCCTGATAGAAAGATCCTTCCGTAAAAGCTGAAGTCCACTGTCTGAAAGAAAAATCGTCCCAGAGGACACTCCAAACCTTTATTGCTTCTGCATTGATCTCTATATCAAAATTTAATTTTTCCATAATTTATATAAAACTAGCTGTTAATCTGTGTAAAATATTATCCGCCTACAAAGTCTCCTCCATTGATATGTATAATTTCTCCGGTAATAAAACTGGAATCCTGCGACGCCAAAAAAACATACGCCGGAGCCACTTCAGAAGGCTGTCCTGCTCTTTTCATCGGATTATCTTTTCCGAAATCTGAAACATCATCAAAGGTTTCTTTCACCAAAGGCGTCCAGATCGGGCCCGGAGCTACTCCATTAACCAAAATATTCTTTTCAGCGATGTTCGTGGCCAGAGAGCGTATAAATGTAGCAATGGCTCCTTTTGTGGATGAATAATCGATCAAATGATCACTGCCGCGATAAGCTGTAACAGAGGTTGTACATATAATACGGGAACCGCTGTCCATCAATTGCAAAGCATCCCTGGTGAAGGAGATCATCGAGATGATATTGGTATTAAAAGTCTCCTGAATCTGTTCATCGGAAATATTTTCAATATCATCTTTTGGGAATTGTATTCCTGCGTTATTAACCAAGATATCCAGGGATTTCCATTCTTTTTTGATCCGCTGAAGGCATTTTTTCCGGAAATCTTTCTTTGAGATATCTCCTTTCAGTAAAAGACATTTCTGACCTTCTTTTTCTACCAGTCGTTGGGTTTCTTTAGCATCGTCATCACTTTCTTCGTAAATGATGGCAACCTCAGCACCTTCACGGGCGTAATGTACCGCCACTGCCTGACCTATACCGCTGTCACCTCCTGAGATCAATGCCTTTTTACCTGAAAGCTTTTCACTGCCTTTGTAATTTTCACGAATAATTTCGGGATACAGTCCTTCCTGAGGAACTTTAGATTTAGAATCTGACTTGTTCTGTGTTTTCATAAGCAAATCTTTTTCTCTAATTATCATCAAACAGCAAGCCGAAGCTGAAAAAATATGGTAATCCGATAAAAGGACGAATTATATTTAAAAAACTTTTAACACCTATTAAGAATTGTAAGCTTTTTCCAGATCTTTTATGACAATTTTCTGCATCCTCATCATCGCCTGAACAACTTTCTGTGCTTTCATTGGATCGGGATCGCTCATCAGCTGGATTAATCTTTTAGGAACAATCTGCCAGCTGAATCCGAACTGATCTTTCAGCCAGCCGCACATGCTTTCTCTCCCTCCATTGGAAGTTAAAGTATTCCAATAATGATCGGTCTGTTCCTGATCATCGGTCATAACAACCATCGATATGGCTTCATTAAAATCAAACTGGTGGTCATAAGAATTATCCATGCAGAAGAAACTGTAGTTATCAATAACAAAATGTGCGTGCTGGATGTGGTCAGGATCTTCTGTGGCAGGATGTCCTTCGCTTCCGTCTCCGTATTTCAGGATATTCCCGATCCTGGAATTCGGGAAGGTGTTGGTATATAATTTCATTGCCTGCATTGCTTTTCCGTTGTTCTCATGAATAAACATGAGCGTGGGAATAATTTTCTGTCCTGTCTGGTTTTCTCCCAGAAATATCTGCCACGTGACATCATATTTGTCCTTAAGCCAACCGTATTTTTTGCTCCAGGAATAAGAATCCAACGGCATTAGAGCCATTCCGCCGTCCATGAGTTCATTCCAGTATTTATCGACTTCATCTTCCGTTTCGCAAATGACCATAAAAGAAACGGAAGCGTTTTTTTTGAATTGAGGTCCGCCATTCAGCAGCATCATTTTCTGTCCGAAAAGTTCTATATTCATCACAACAGGGGTATCTGCCGTGATTTTTCCGTTAAATACTTTACAGTAAAATTCTGCAGATTCTTTAGCATTTTCATCATACCAGAAGCATGGAAAAATATTGTTGTTCATTGTTTTAAATTTAAATGATAATAATTATAGTTCTAATTGTTGTGCATTTCTTTTAACGCAATGGCGCAAAGAATTTTTTTTAAATCATCATGTTGATTTCCGGGCGCAAAGGCTGAACTCCGTTCGTAAACCTACGGTTTATATTCAGCAAAAGATAGCGTTCTTAATAGTAAATTATGCATTTAATTTAACGCAAAGGCGCAAGGATTTTATTTGATGTTTAAGCCGCTTATTTTTTGTTCGCAAAGGCGTTTCACTCAGCAAATGATAGATGCTTTGATATTGAATTACGCATTTTGGCTAACAGCAAGCTAACTTTCATTATTTTTAAAATAAATACCGTTTTCCATCATGTAAACTTTCAGCTTCTGCATTGTACTTTTATTGAAGCCGCACATCTGCTTGATTTCCTCTTCAGAGTAATCTGACAGCTTTTCCAGGGAATCAATTTTTTCTTTTTCAAGAGCTCTTCTGGCCGGCAGAGGAATGATACCCTGCAGAAAGCTTCCTTTCGCAGCATGACTCACCGCACAAACGGAATAGAGACATTTTGCCATTATTACCAGATTGATCATGACGGAAAGATGTTATTTAATGGTTCTCGACATATTTATGGAAATTATTGAGAATCGCGTACCAGCCATCCCGTTGCATTTCCACAGGATTTTGCTTTTCAGGATCGAAAATCTCTGTCACTTTTGTGGTGTTTTCGTCTATTTTCTCAAAGATGACCTGCACTTTTCTATGGTCTTCCGTATGATACGTGATATTTCTTTCGGGAATTATTTCATCATAAATTCCAACAAAATCAAATCCGAAACTGCCGTCTTTCGCCTGCATTCTCGTTTTAAATTTACCGCCTGGCTTTAAATCTACTTCAGCAGACGGGCATTCCCAGGTATCACTGGCAAAATTCCATTGGGTAATATGTTCGGGACCGTTGAAATAGTCCCACACCTTTTGAACGGGTGCCAATATTGTAATATCAATGCTGATAGGTTCCATATAAATGTTATTTGGTGTTACAAAAGGACAGCGTTCTGCCATCTTTTACTTCTTAAAGATAAACTATTTTGTGTATTCTTCATTATAATTCACCATCCAATGGATACCATATTTATCCTGAAAACTTCCGAAATAATCGCCCCAAAACTGATCTTCGATCGGCATTTCTATATTTCCACCTTCAGAAAGTCCCTTAAAAAGCCGGTCTGCTTCCTCTCTGGAATCCGGAAAAATGGAAACATAATTATTATTTCCCACCGTAAGGGTCTGCCCAAAACTCGGAACGATATCGGAAGCCATCAGAAGATCGTTGCCAATAGGGAGCGCTATATGCATTACCCTGTTTTTCTCATCTTCCGATAAGTTTTCGGTGCCGGGAGCATTTCCCATTCTGTAGATTTCCCCGACAAACTCGCCGCCGAAAACAGATTTGTAAAAATTGAAAGCTTCTTCCGCTTTTCCGTCAAAATTTAAATAAGAATTTAATTTAGCCATGATTTTTATTTTTAATTATTATTGTATGATCCAAGATTTTATTTAATATGTAGAAGGTTGCCTGTCAACTTACCCACCATCGTACGGTCAACACCTCGACTATCGTGCGGTATCGACACCCACACTCGAGCGAAGGACACCATGACACTCGGGCGGAGGACACACCACCTTTCGGGCGAGTGATGAGGTCACTTACGGGCGACGTCGTCGGCACCTTATTCATTATTGTTTATTACTTAAAAACTTTTCAACTTCAGTTACGGTGAAATCAATTGATTTTCCGTCTATATTCCCTCCAAGATCTGCCATCATATAAGATCCGTGAGTTGCTGGAATAATCATTAACTGTGAATCTTTTACCAGACGCCACATTTCGACTGTATGTTCTGGTTTTATAATATCCTTGTCACCTGAAATAAATAAAGTCGGTGACTGTATGCTTTTCAAGACCTCTTCACTCCAGTCTTCGAAAACCTGCATTCTTTTGCTGTCTTTATCAAACATATTTTCAAAGGCTGCAACGTCTGGATTTAAGCTTAAAAAATTATTCTTCAAAGCTTCCGGCATTGAATCAAGACTAGCTTCTTTCATACTTTCAAAGAATCCGTCTATCATTCCGCTTTTTTTGTAGAACGCTGAAGCGACGACGAGTTTTTCTACCATTCCGGGATAAAGATGCGCCACCTGCATGACGGTATTCCCGCCATTACTGAATCCCCAGAATGAAGCTTTTTTGATATTAATTTCTTCCAACAAAACAGCAATATCGTGAGCATCCTGTTCAAATGTTTCCGGAATATCGCGATGGCCGGAT
This sequence comes from Chryseobacterium taichungense, assembly GCF_900109935.1. GTDB lineage: Bacteria > Bacteroidota > Bacteroidia > Flavobacteriales > Weeksellaceae > Chryseobacterium > Chryseobacterium taichungense. The sequence continues at coordinate 38,769 of NZ_FOBV01000014.1, forward strand.
AATCCGTGATTCTGTAAGTCGATCCCGATTAACTGAAATTTATTTTCCAGCCTTTCAATTACTTCTTTATAATCGAATAGAATGGAACCGCCTCCGCCATGAATCAGTACCAAAGGTTTTCCGGAACCATAAATTTCATAATACATTTCGATTCCGTTACTGTATTTGTGTCCTTTTTCAATCGGATCCATATCAGTATTTCAGATCTTTATCAAAATTGTATTTCATTCCTTCATAGCCGAGTATTCTGCGCATTAATCCGATTTGTCCGCACAGGTAATCTTCGCGGCCAATGCACATTCCGACAAAGTTCAGAACAGTTTCCGGAAAGAAATCGATGTTCATTCCCATCGGAAAAGCTTTGTCTAAATCTTCATCCGATACTTGTAAAAGTTTATGATAAACAAGTGGTGAAATCTTGTGGAACGCATCTTTCAGCTGTTGTAAAGAGGGATATTTAAAATTTTCATTCAACGCTTTTCCCTGAAAGAAAAAATCTTTGAATTCGAATTCTTCCTTAAGTCCGAGAATATAGCTTAAAGCATATCGCATATCGAGAAAATTTCCGGCCATCCAGATGATATGATTGGTTCTGCCTTCAATTCTTTTTAAAGCATCTTCCTCTGAAATTCCATCAAGAACCATCAGGAAATTTTGGCTGTGACTACGAAATGCAGGAATAATAATGTCCAGCTTATTTGATGTTGGTGTGTCCATAATTTTTAGAAGTTAAGTTGAATTTAAAATTATGAAGGGATCTGAGAAGGATCTGCAAAGATGACATTCCAGCCATGACCATTGATATCCCAGAAGGAATTCTGATACATCCATCCGTGATCCTGAGGCTCTTCGTGCTGTGTCGCCCCGTTGGCTACCGCGGCGTTTACTACCTCGTCGACTTCTTCGCGGCTGTTTAAACCGATAGCCACCAAAACCTGCGTTGTATCGCCTTTCGGGACCGGCCTTTCAGAAAAGGTTTCGAAAAATTCTTCAGTGAGAAACATGACAGAAATATTGTCGCTCAGGATAATGCAAACTGCTCTTTCATCAGAAATCTGCTCATTGATGGAAAATCCCAGATTCGTCCAGAACTCTTTTGTCTTCTGAATATCTTTTACCGGAAGGTTGACGTAGATTTGATTGACTTTCATTTTTGTAATTTTTAATGTTAAGCTGTTAACCAAAATTACCGAGTTACAATGAAAGTCAACTTGCCATAAGGCAAGATTTAAATTTTCCTGGGATGCGAGACAAGCTCTTTACGGATGCGGCTTAATGAAGTATCTGTGACCCCGAGATAGGAGGCGATCTGCTTCAGGGGTGCAAATTGAATGACGTAAGGTTTCTGCTCCAAAAGATTAAGATAACGTTTGGTAGCAGAAAGGGTAAACATTTCTACTGAACGCTGTTTTCCGATAAAAAGCTGCTGAGACATCCATGCCCTTCCCCATTCCCTGAGATTCGGGATCTTGTGAAAAAGTTCCTGGAAAGTGTCGAAATCCATCTTCCAGCATTCGCAGTCGGTAATGCAGACAATATTTTCCTGTGAAGGAATTCGCTGAAACAGGGATGACACTTCAATGATGATTTCATTGTCTACGAAAAAATTGGTGGTCACCTCATTTCCGTTAAAGTCATTGACAAATGACCGGGCAAGACCTTTTTCAAGAATATAATATTCATTGGCCGTTTTTTCTTCTTTGAGAATAAAATCACCTTTATGAAAAGTAATCTTCTCATGAGCATTAAAAATTTCCTGAAGCTCTTCAGGTAAGAAAAACGGGAATTCATAGCAAATTTCCAGGGCTTTACTGATCATCAGACAATGTTTTTATTGGTTTTAAAAATAGAATTTTTATGGGAACTGGTGAAGAGAATTTTTATATTTTGTTGAAACAGTTATAGAGCTCCTTTTAATAATGGTATTTTAATGAGATCTTTTGGCAGGCTCAGGATGACACCGCTCATACTAACCGAAGATTGGAACTTTTTTTCAACTGGTTTAATATAACAACGATGGAAAATAATTTATAATTTAGCGTTATGAAACAGACATTTAGATTTAATTCACTTTCAGAATTTCATGCGTTCTGTAACCTTCCCAACCCGGAACATCCCTTGATCAGCCTTATTGATTACAGCAAGGTAAAGTATCCTGTCAATGACACAGAGCTCAAGTGGATCCAGAATTTCTATTCGGTCGGACTGAAACGGAATGTCAATGCCAAATTCAATTATGGCCAGCAGGAATATGATTTTGATTCCGGTGTTTTATGCTTTGTTTCGCCGCTTCAGTTTCTGAGCCTTGAAATGAAACCTGATGTGGAAGTGGAACCGACGGGGTATCTGTTGCTCATTCACCCGGATTTTCTTTGGGGAACTTCACTGATCAAGAAAATAAAGTCGTACGAATTTTTCAGCTACCAGATCAATGAAGCGCTTTTTCTCTCGGATAAGGAAGAGAAAATTATCGTTGATCTTTTTAAAAATATTGAAAAAGAGTACCAGAATAATACGGATAAATTCACTCAGGAACTGATTGTTGCCCAGCTCGAGCTTTTCCTGATTTACGCTGAGCGTTTTTATGAGCGGCAGTTCTTCACCCGCAAAAAATCCAGCCACGAATTGCTGGAGAAGTTTGAGGATGTTCTTTCACAGCACTTCAATAACGGAAACCTGCTGGAAAAAGGGATTCCTTCCGTAAAATCCATCGCCGAGCAACTGAATATTTCACCCAATTATCTAAGCAGTCTACTTCGCATTCACACGCAACAAAACACGCAGCAGCACATTCAGAATAAGCTGATCGATCTCGCAAAAGAACGTCTGAGTACAACCAATCTTTCGGTGAGTGAAATTGCTTATGAGCTTGGTTTTGAGCATCCGCAGTCTTTCAGTAAGTTGTTTAAGCAGAAGGTGAAGCAGTCGCCGGGGGAGTTTAGGAGGGCGTTTAATTGAGATATGTAAGCATCTTATTTAAAGCTTTAATAATTAATTTGTACTTTTGATTTAAATATATCAGTCATGGATATTCAAACGAGAAAATTAAACCTCATCACTTATCTTGCTCAATTGCAGGACGAGAGATTTTTTAATGAAATTGAAGAATATATCTTATCTAAAGTGGAAAAGGAAGATCATACCAGACCTTTTTCAATTGAAGAACTAAATAAGCGAATTGATCAATCATTAGAAGATTCTAAAAATGACAGAATTATTGAGTCTAATGACTTACTTTCAGAAATAAAGCAATGGCAATAAAAATATTCTGGACAAATTTTGCAAAGAAACAGCTTAGAAATATTTTTGACTATTATAAACTAAAAGCCAACATGAAAGTTGCAAACAAGCTTATTGTTGGAATTGTAAATAAAGCAAATACTCTTGATTTTCAAAAAGAAATAGGACAAAAAGAAGAGTTGCTCTTAACCAGAAAAGAAAACTTCAGATATTTGGTTTATAAAAATTATAAAATCATTTATTGGTTTAATCAAGGAAAAAACCGAATTGAAATTACTGATGTTTTTGACGCAAGACAAAATCCTATTAAAATAGAAGAAAGACAATAGACAACAAAAAAAGAGAAGCTAAAAAACTTCTCTTTTTCTATATCCTTTATCCAAACTTCTTCTTCCTCAACCAGAAGAACAATCCTCCTAAAAGTCCGATAATGGCTAATGGCAGCAGCAAATTGAACCATTGCCAGTTGCTTTTCTCTTCGGTAATTCTTTGACGGTCGAGAAGTCTTTCTTCGATGTTTCGGTTTCTAAGCTCCATCAGATTGCTGTCGTCCAGAAGATAATCGAGTGCGTTTCTCAGGAACTGTTCGTTACCAAACTGTTCGTTGGTTAGCATATCTACCCCTAAAGGAAGCGGCTCACCTTTCAGCACTTTGTTTCTTCCTACGTCTCCGTCGGCGATCACGATCATTTTATTTTCAGGACTTGAAGTTTTAAAATTCGGGTACGATTTTCTTTCAATTCTTGAGGCATACGCAGAATTAAATTTCCCTTCCAAAGCCACGGCATAAATTTTCGGAGTGCTTGGCTTTTCCATCTGTCCAAGACTGTCGACACTGGAAATCTCCTTTAGATCAACATAATTCGGAACCTGCTTCAGCAACGTTCTATCACTCGATTCAAAAAGGACATTGGTTTTAATATTTTTTCTTCCGCCCAACGTATCAATGGAAGTTGGGAATTCAAATTTCACCGGATTGATATTTTTGGTAATCGGATTGTTGTTTTCAGCAATTCCTAATGGAAAATATGGCCACGGAAGGCTGGTGTACTGAGGATTTCCGCTTACTTCTCCGGTAACTAATCTCAACAAGGCAAATTTCTTTACATCCTTTACCAGAGCCGGATTGATCCTGATTCCATAATTGAAGAAAAAATCAGTCATATTGATATCTACAGGGAAAGGCATTACTTTCTGCGACCTCATCAGCGTATCCATTTCTGCGTTTACGGCGTCGATCATCCACAATGTTTTTCCGCCATTCATGATGTATTGGTCAAGAATCACTTTCTCTCCGTCAGTGAAGGCTTTTCTTGGTTTGGCGATCACCAAAGCACTCATCTGCTTCAGCATCGGCACATCAGCCAGGCTAAGTTCAGTCTGATTTTTAGGAATAATAGGTCCGGCATCATAACTTTCGGTTGCCAGCTGCATAAATCCCTCAAATTCTCTTGGATTCAATTCATCCTGATTGACCAGAATTCCGATTTTCTTTCTTTTGCTTGCCGCAATATTTTTAATGTTTGAAACAAGATTGTATTCTAAATTTTCAATTGATTTCGTTAACTGCTGATCGGCATCAATTCCTGTCTGCTGTACCACCAAAGGAATCGAAACTCCTCTTTTATCGTACTTCACCACGGCGTAAGGAAACAGATAAATCTGCGAAACTTTTCCATCTTTGATATCCGGAAGCACGGAAGGCTGCATTCCCATCGCCATCAATGTATCTTTAGACATTTTGGTTTTGATAGGGTCGATGAATTTAAAATCAATCTTTGGATTTATTTTCCTGAATTCCTCGAGCATGAATTTCGTTTCGCTCTGAAGCTGCTTGAAGCTTGCAGGGAAATCACCTTCCAGATAAACGTCTACGGTTAAAGGTTTATGGACAGATTCCAAAACTTTAACTGTATTTTCAGAAAGGGTATATCTTTTTTCTTTGGTTAAATCCAATCTGATTCCTGAAATGGCAAGAATGATGACCAAAGGCAATATGATAAAAAGTAAAATTCCTAACGGAGACTTAATTGATATCTTCTTCATAATTCTACTTTTTTTTATTTATAAAATGATTAGACAAAACTAATGTAACTCCTATAATCAAAACAAAATAGGCAACATCTTTAAAATCGATAAGCCCTCTTGTAAAGCCTAAAAAATGCTGATAAAAACCTATATTCTGCAGGATGAAATCTGCACCTCCCAACAGTTTATAGCTTGCCAGCTGCTCAATTCCGAAATACATGATGAAACACATGAAAACGCCCAACAGATAAGCCATAATCTGGTTTTGTGAAAGCGAGGAAGCTAAAATTCCCACCCCTGAAAATGCTGCAATTAAAATAATTAATCCGATGTAACTTCCGAAGGTCATTCCCAGATCAATATTTCCTTCAGGCACTCCTAAAACATAGACGGTATAGAGATAAATTAATGACGGAATTAAACATAATATCCCGACAATCCATACCGAAAGGAATTTCCCAAATACCAGATCCGAAACTTTCAAAGGTTGGGAAAACAGCCAGTTCAACGTTCCCGTCTGCTGCTCTTCCGCAAAAGTCTTCATAGAAAGCGCCGGAATAATGAACATCAACAGCCAGGGCACCAAAACGAAATAGCTCTGTAAAGAAGCCATCCCGATCTCAAAAATATTGGAATCGTTGTCGAAAAAAAACAGAAACAGCGTCGCGATCAGACTGAAAGCCGCAATGATCACCCATGCGCTCCAGTTTCCGAAGTAACTCCAAAGTTCTTTTTTTAAAATTGCAATCATAGTTTTATTTAGGGTTTAAATAATAGGTGTTAGGAATTAGGTGTGGAAAAATTCACAACTGATCATTCACAATTCACCATTATCTCATTTTTTCTTTTTTTTATTAACCAATTTCACGGTCATCATAATCAGAAATACCAGAACGAAAAATCCGGAAATTAATTGCCACCAGTATTCAATGACCTGGGATTTCAAAATTACGGTGAATACCACGAGGAACAGGATAAACGTTGCGATTTCGTTCGCCTGCCTTAATTTGATATTGGCCGTTTCAAGTGTATTTCCGTTTAATTCTTTTAACTTTAAAACTTTCTTCCAGCACCAGTAATGGTAAATCGCTAATCCTACCAAGAAAGTTAATTTTAAATGAAACCAAGGAGTTTTCATTAATCCCATGTTCAGGAAAATCATGATTAATCCGCAAATCGTCATGATTACACCGGCAGGAACGGTAATGATATTCCAAAGTCTTCTTGCCATGAAAGTATATTGCTCCCTTAATATTTTCTTTTTATCCTCGGGAAATTCGTCGGTATCTTTATAGTACACAAAAATTCTTACCAGATAAAAAATCCCTGCAAAATAACTTACCATGAAGATAATATGAAGCGCTTTTATTATGGTGTAAAGCATTTGAAAAATTTGTTTGCAAAGATAAGTTATTTCACAAAAAAAGAAGGTTTATTATAAAAAAATGACGATGAAATAAGATAATTAAAGGGATACTAAAAATGAAGAAGTTTCGGGCTTCTAAAATTTAAAAATAAACTTTACATCTGCATTCACTAAAAACCGCAACCCGCTCTGTTCTCTATCCATATCCGGCAGAAAAGGTAATACATCGATCGGCTCATAAGAAAGTGTTTTTCCTTCAACATGTTGATATGAAATGTTTCTGTGTGCAATTCCCAATCCTACTTTAGGCATAAAACCAAACCAAGACGAACGACGGCCTAATAAGATGCTATAGTTGATGCTTAATCCTTTCCTGATTCGCTTAAAATCAGCTGATGTATAATTATAATATTGTCCGGTAGTGTCATAATATCCGTCATTCACTCTTTGTGAACTATGATTCAGGTAAGAAAATTCCGCAGAAATAAAATGTTTTAGCCTGGATTTGGGATTCAGGCTATAATACAGCTCGGGCTTTACTTCAAAGACTTTGAAATCTCCTTCAAATCCGAGATTGTAGGGAGTCATGCCTTTCTGTCCGTAGGCTACTTCTGCCCCGATCCACCATCTTTTGTTCAGCTTATGCAGGTATCCGATGTTCCACCGTTGATCACGCAGCGGAGCTAAACCACTTATGGTAATGATTGAGTGATCCCTTTCCTGCTTTTGTCCGTATGATGGTGACGATTGCAGGTGATCCTGTTGCTGTTCGTTTTTCGGTTGTTCCTGGGCAGTAATCCGTATGGCCAAAACCAATGTGGTACAAAGTAAAATTTGTAGTTTCATGAATATTTTAACAGTTTTAGATTGCTAAAATAATCATTTAACCATATCGCAAGAATATTTTTTCGTAATCAAATTTAATGGTCCTTGGAAATACTGTCCGTTTTCTGTCCCTGATTATAAATCTTTATATAAAGAAGTTTTCCCGTATCATTATAATATTCCCACGGTCCGTAATAAAACCAATGACGTTCATTTTCAGAAATATCTATTTTAGACTGGCCTTTTTCCATAATTTTTCCATTCGGAAAATATCTTTTGGTTCTCGTAATTCCTTTTCGGATAACATCTTTCTGATATTTTCGACCATTTAAATTCATTTTCCATACGCCCACTTTTTCTCCCATTCTATATTTTCCGGTAGCGTGCAATATTCCTTCATCAGCGGAATATTCTTCTTTCCATTTGCCGTCTCTCTTGCTCACTTTCTTTTCATCTTTAACATACTGATTGATCTTTGTTTTGCAGGAAACCAACACTAAAAAGATCAGTAAAAAGGATAATTTTTGCATAAAAAAACAGAATTTCTGTAAAGATAAGAAATCCTGTTTTAAATTCTACAAATGTAGAGCTTGTTTTTAAGAAATTACATTTAATTCTTTTCCTACTTTTTCAAATGCTGCAATGGCTTTATCTAAATGTTCTCTTGTATGCGCTGCAGAAAGCTGTACTCTGATTCTTGCTTTTCCTTTCGGTACAACCGGATAAAAGAAACCGATCACGTATATTCCTTCATCCATTAATTTTTCTGCCATTTTCTGAGCTAAAGGCGCATCATAAAGCATTACCGGAACAATCGCAGCATCACCATCAGGAATATCAAAACCTTTAGCTTTCATTTCCGTTCTGAAATATTCTGCATTTTCCATGACTTTATCTCGAAGAGAAGTATCTTCAGAGATCATATCCAAAACTTTCAAAGCTGCCCCAACAATTCCAGGTGCCAAAGAATTTGAAAATAAATAAGGTCTTGAACGCTGTCTCAACATATCGATGATCTCTTTTTTCCCGGAAGTAAATCCTCCTAAAGCACCACCCAACGCCTTTCCAAGCGTAGAAGTAATAATATCAACTCTGCCCATCACTTCATTGGCTTCATGCGTTCCCCGGCCCGTTTTTCCGATGAAACCGGTTGCGTGAGAATCGTCAACCATTACCAGCGCATCATATTTATCCGCCAGATCGCAAACACCTTTCAGGTCTGCAACAATTCCGTCCATAGAGAATACACCATCCGTTACAATGATTTTGAAACGGTGATTTTTTTCAGAAGCTGCAATTAACTGCGCTTCCAGATCTTCCATATTGTTATTTTTATAGCGGTATCTTGCTGCCTTACAAAGACGTACTCCGTCGATGATTGAAGCATGGTTCAGTTCATCAGAGATAATGGCGTCCTCTTCCGTAAATAACGGTTCGAAAACACCACCATTGGCATCGAAACAGGCAGCATACAAGATTGTATCTTCAAGACCTAAAAAGTCAGCAATTTTCTGTTCCAATTGCTTGTGAATATCCTGAGTTCCGCAAATAAAACGAACTGAAGACATACCGTATCCGTGGGATTCTATCATATCCTGAGAAGCTTTCATCACTTCCGGATTGTTAGATAATCCCAGATAATTGTTGGCACAGAAGTTCAGCAACTTTTTTCCATTTGCTTCTATTTCTGCGCTTTGCTGAGAAGTAATAATTCTTTCTCTTTTGTAAAGGCCGTCGTTTTCAATATTTTGCAGTTCGTTCTGTAGATTTTCAAGATACTTTTTAGAGATCATTTCTAATTATTTTTAAGATTCGCTAATTTAATAAAAAAAGCCGTTTCGCAATGATGAAACGGCTTTCTTATTTAAAACGTACTATTTTTATTTTTTTAAAAACTTCACATTTTTATCATTAATTTTAAAAATATATGCTCCGGGAACAAGTTCGGAAATATTAATAGGTTTCTCAGGCTGATAAATTCCTTTTCTCACCAACTTTCCATCTGTAAAATAAATTGTGAAATCTGTCGGCTTATCTAATCCTTTGATATTGATTTCATTTTTGGCAGGATTCGGGTACAAAGCAAATTCTTCTTTATTAAAATCAGTCGTTCCCAATGTATTATCCTGAGTAACTGTAGAACTTTTTTCAACGATCTGATAATCGTAATTAAACTCAACACTTGCTACCGGAAAACTTACGGTTTGGGTAAAATACTGATTGTTCGAAGTATTATTTAATGCAAAATAAGCAACCTGACCTGCAGTTCCGTTTACTTTTATCGGTAAAGGCAATTCAAAAAAACTTACCGTTGGACTGCTTTGAGTCTGAGAAGCTTTAAAAGTCAATGTATTTCCGGTCTGTTTCCAGCGAATATTATAGGTCGGATATCCCTGTCCATAAATCCAGTCGTTGAAAAACCCTGTAAAATCCTGTCCTGTAGAAGTCAATAAAGAAGCATTAAAATCCTGGGTTCTCACATAATTATATGCCAGCGCAGGCCTTGAGTGATATTCTTTAATAGCCTGATAAAAAGCGGTATCTCCTAAAATCCACTTCAGCATTCGCAATACATATGCTCCTTTTGAGTAAGAAAGTCTTCCACTAAATATGATCCCGACATTTTCTAAGTTGGCATCATCTACATATACACTTCCGCCTGGTGAACTGGTAATGAAATCTTTCTGCCCTAAAAGATAATTTCTGAACTCACTATTCGTCATTAAAAGTTTTTCATTGGCAACATGTTCTCCGAAAGTAGCAAAACCTTCATTGAGCCAGATATCATTCCATGCACCGCAGGTTACTTTATCACCAAACCACTGATGAGCAAGTTCGTGTGCGATTAGTCCCCTACCCCAGGAACCCAATGATGACATCGTCTGGTGCTCCATTCCACCACCGGCCTGAAATTCCATATGACCGTATTTTTCATTCCGGAAAGGATAAGGTCCAAAATAAGTTTCGAAGGTATCCATCACTGTTTTTGTCCAGTTGATATTACTCATACTGGTTGTATTCGAAGCGGTTGAAGGAAAGACATAATTCACAAAAGGAAAAGGTGGATTTCCCATGGTATCGTTCAGCTTTACAAAATTGGTTACTGAAAGAGCAATGAGATATGCAGCCGTGGGATATTGTGTTCTCCAGAATGTACGTTTCTGTCCGTTACCAAGCATTGTTTCAGACATTAGCTTTCCGTTAGAAGCCACATTATACTGAGATGGTGTCGTAACTTTTATATCAAATTTTTCAATTTTATCATTTAAACTTTGCTTGGTCGGAAACCAGTCCTGCGCTCCATAAGGTTCGCTCAACGTTGATAAAACAGCTGTTCCGCTTTGGGTTCCATTAAAAAATGCATTATTTGCTGAAGTAGGCTGCCCTGAATAATTGATGGTAAGAGAATCTAAGACATTAGCAGGAATAGCAGATGCAAAATCAATCTTAACTTCTTTGGTACTCAGCTGCTGAAAATTAAGATTATTACCATGATAAACGACCTGCGAAACCGTCATCTCATCATCCAAATCGAAATAGATGCTGTTCATGCTCTGAGTAGGCTTAAAATGTGAAGTTACAGATCCGGAAATATTGTAAACAGCAGGATCTATGGAAACATCCATCCTCTGATATTGCAGATCGTAGTTAAGCGTGTTCGGGTTGGTATTTCCGACGGCCATTTTATTAGCAAAAGACTTCATTTCTTTTGCGATCAAACCTTTTCTTTCAATATTGTTTTGAGCATACGCATGATGTGCAGCAAACAAGCTCAATAACAAAAAATAATTTTTTTTCATATGTTACAGAAATTGTATCAAAGATATAAAAAAACCTTTCAATCATTGATCAAAAGGTTTCTATCTTAATTAAATTTTAATAATTCTATAAATCTAATGCAGGTTCAAGAATTTTCTCCATTCTCTTCTTAACCATATCTACCGATCCTGCGTAATTGTTGACCATTAAAGAGAAAACCAGTGTTTTTCCCGTATTTGTTTTCATGTATCCGGCTAAAGTTTTAACCTTGTTTAAAGTTCCTGTTTTAGCAAAAACCTGTCCGTTTCCAAGACCGTTGAACATTCTTTTCAGGGTTCCAGACTGACCTCCAACCGGTAAAGAATTCAGATAGGTCTTATAATACTTTTCATCCATTAATGATGTTAAAAATTTAGCCTGAGCAATCGGCGTTACATTATTACTTCTTGAAAGTCCGCTTCCGTCGATATAATTTAGCCCGATCATATCAAAACCTTCATTCTTAAGGTGTTCTGTTACGACTTTTCGCCCAGATTCAGTTGTCTGATCGCCTAAACTCTGAAATCCTACTGTTTTTAAAAGTGCTTCAGCCAGACCATTGTCACTGTGTTGATTGGTATAATAAATAATATCGCTTAAAGTAGGAGATTTATAGGTTGAAATCAACTTTCTGCTTTCAGGATTAGCATCTGTCATTTTAGGGGTCACTTTTCCGGTAACGGCAATTCCGCTTTTCACCAAAGTTGTTCTAAAGGTATTGGCAAGATAAGCCGGAGCGTCGGGTAACTTTGTAGTTAAAATAGCATCTCCATCGTATTTATCAGCATATACCATCTGATGGTTGTAAGGAGAAACGTAGAAAAATTTCTTTTCTGTAGAGAAATTGGTTGATTTTTTAACGATCAGCTTTTCGTTTGCAGGGTTGATCTCGCGCGTTGTACCAACAGGAAGATAGTAATTATTGTTTTCCAGCCAAACAACATTTTCCGGAAGCTTCGAAATATTGCCTTTGAAAAGCGCTGTCTGGATGATAATATCACCATTTACCTTTTTAATTCCTTCACGAGAAAGACCTTCTTTAAAATCTGAAACAATATCTCTGTATGCCCAAGCGCCTCCTTTATTGGTCCCTAAAGATGGGTCGCCACTTCCTACGATATAGAGATTTCCGTTCAGAACTCCATTTTCATCAATACTTCCTGAGTATTCCAGCTGCGTATTCCAACGGTAATTTTCACCCAGCATGTTCATTGCCGTTTCTGTGGTTAATAATTTTGTTGTGGAAGCAGGAACTAAAGGAGTATTTTCATTATACGAAGAGATTACTTTCTTCGTTTTCGGGTCGTACACTACGAATCCCCAGGTTGCATTTTTCAGCACCGGATCGGTCATCATTGTGTTTACATTAATGTCTACAAGTTCTTTGGCTGACAAAACTGTTTTTTCTACCATTGAAGTAATGGGAGAAGGTAAGTTTAAGCTGCTGCTCTGATTGTCGTAAGCCTGAGAATATAGAACTGTAGAAACGGTAGACTGGGCAAGAAAAAATCCTGAGGCCAGCACCGCAACACCTGAAATATACTTTCTGAAATTTACCATCTATTTTTTCATTTTGCTATAGTTTGGATCACTTGCCAGTCAATTGGTTAAATTGAAAATGAAACTCCAAACATATAATCAACGACCAAATGTAGAAAATATTGCTAAAAGTAGGTGCCGTGCCCTCTTATAAAACCCTATAAAATTTGTTAAAATATGTTAAAAATCAACAAAAACTTCTTTTTTAATGCTTTGGTATGCAGTAATTTCATCAAATTCTTTCAAACTTGTTAAAACCAGTTTTTTATACTCATCATACTTTTTTCCACGTGGAAGCTTAAGCATGATCTGAAACTGATACAAATTGTTAAGCCTTGCGATCTGTGCTTTTTCAGGACCCAAAACGCAGTCTTCAGGAAGATATTTTCTCAGGATAGAACCCAAAAACTGCGAAGCTCTGTTCGCTTTATCCTCTTTTCTATGCTTCAGCTCAATCATAATAAGCTTTGTAAACGGAGGATAGTGAAATTTCTGACGTTCCGTTAAAATATATTTATAAATTTTTGCCGGATTATTTATTTTAATTAATTGAAAAACAGAATGATCAGGATTAAAGGTCTGAATAACAATTTTTCCTTTCCCCGAGACTCTTCCTGCTCTACCGGAAACCTGTGTAATGAGTTGATAAGCACGCTCCTCCGCCCTGAAATCCTGAACATACAATAAAGAATCTGCCTTGGGAATGGCTACCAGCTCAATATGATTAAAATCCAGGCCCTTGGAAATCATCTGGGTTCCGACAATAATATCCGTTTCACGGTCTTCTATTTTTTCATACAGTCTTTCGTACGCAAATTTCTTCCTCATCGAATCGACATCCATCCGGTCGACTTCATGATCCGGAAATAATTTTGAAACCTCTTCATGGATCTGTTCTACACCTACGCCACGCTCATTCAGATTTTCCGAATAACATTTCGGGCAGGTTTTCGGTTTGGAAGCTCTCTGGCCGCAATAATGGCATTTCATTTCATTAGCAGCTTTATGATACGTCATCACGACATCACAATTGGAGCAATAATTCACATATCCGCAGGTTTCACATTCCACTACATTGGCATAACCACGGCGGTTGTGAAGGACAATTACCTGATTTTTCTCTTCTAAAACTTTCTTAATTTCATCAATTACCTGTAAAGAAAAATTCCCGGAAACTTTCTTGGAATCCTGGGCTTCCTTAAAATTGATCAGTTCATATTCAGGAAGATTGACATTCCCGAAGCGTTCTTCAAGAAAAACATAAGCCATTTTATCTTTCCTCGCATTGTAGTAGCTTTCAACGGAAGGAGTTGCAGAGCCTAGAATGACGTTCGCACCATAGAAATTTCCCAACACCAAAGCCGCATCTTTAGCATTAAAATAAGGTGAAACTTCACGCGGCCTGTACGCTGAATCGTGTTCTTCATCCACCACAATCAGTCCCAGATTCTGAAACGGTAAAAATAAAGCGTTTCTGGTTCCAACAAGGATACTGATATCGTTTTGTCTAATTCTTCTCCAAACCTCAACCCTTTCAAAATCAGTCAGTTTCTGATGATAAAAACCAAGTTTCCGTCCGTATTTCTTTTCTAATCGTTGGGTAATCTGCTTTGTCAGAGAAATTTCAGGAAGCAAAAACAATACATTTTTTCCTTCGTTAATGCATTCTTCTATTTTATCTAAATAAAGGTGAGTCTTACCTGAAGAAGTCACACCGTGAAGCAGTACATTTCTCCCTTCTTCAAAGGCTTCATCGATCTCCTGTTTTGCCGCTTTCTGGGCTTCGGAAAGTTCTTCGATTTCTTCAATTTCCCCTTCATAGCTTTCAAGCCGGTCTTTTTGAACATAATATTCTTCAACAAGATTCTTATCCGCCAAGGCTTTAAAATGAGAACTTCCAAAATAACCATCTTCAAAAAGTTCTGATTTTTTTATAAGAACATCTGGATTTTCGGTTTGTAATTCAAGAATATGAAGGAAGAGTTCTTTCTGTTTTTTAGCTCTGCTTAGTTGTAGAAGAATTTCAGTTAAATGCTGATTCTTCAAAACCTCATCATTAATTTTAACGTAGGCTACTTCTTTTGCCTTATATTTTTCTGCAATTTTTTCATCAATCTCGATGTATTGAAGATCAATCAGTGAATTTATCGTTTTGATGATATCTTTTTTCGGGATGAAAGCTTCAATATCTGTTAAATTGATCAGCTGTCGCACTTCCAGCGCCTGGATAAGATACATTTCATTGACGTCAAGAATTTCAAAATCAACCGTAATATTGGGTTTCAGCTTTAGATAAGTTTCACTTTCCAGCTTTAAGGAAGACGGAAACGCAAAACGGTAAATCTCTCCAAGCCCGCACAAATAATATTCTGAAAGCCAGTTCCAGAATCTGATCTGTCCTTCCGGAACGATCGGCTTATCATCCAGAATACTGATGACTTCTTTTGCCACAAAATTTTCAGGAGCCAGGTCATGAAGCTCGAAAACAATTCCCGTATAAATTTTCTTTCCTCCAAACGGAACCAGCACCCGCATTCCAACTTCGATCTGAGGAATGAGATCTTCAGGAACTTTATATGTAAAAGATCCTTTTAAATTTAATGGTAAAACAATTTGGGCGTAATTCAAGGGAAATATTTAAAATGTAAAATTAATTTTTTCTTTTGTGAACTGCAATTTTTTTATCAGGTCATTGTGATGAATGATGTGATTAAGCAAAGTTTTTAACGCAGAGAAACGCAAAGATTTTGTTATTTTTTACTGGATATTTTTCGTTCGCAAAGGCTGAACTTCGTTCGTAAACCTTCAGTTTATGTTCAGCAAATGAGTATTAAATCTGATTAAAATTAA
The DNA here is from genome assembly GCF_900109935.1 of Chryseobacterium taichungense. Taxonomy (GTDB): domain Bacteria; phylum Bacteroidota; class Bacteroidia; order Flavobacteriales; family Weeksellaceae; genus Chryseobacterium; species Chryseobacterium taichungense. Next base: position 54,415 of record NZ_FOBV01000014.1, read on the forward strand.
ATCTCTCTGTACTAATTAAACCAATATCTGATCTTGATACGAAAATAAATACAAATGACAACTATCCTAGCCCGGATTGAAACGACATCCTTTTGGGTTGCGGGCGGAGCGGAGCGGAGCCCGTAACCCAAAAGATATAGTGGAAAGCCGGAAAAAGCTCCTGATCAGGCTGGAGTGTTTTACGAGTTTAAGAGTATCAGAGCTTTAGAGTTTTTATGAGTCGATCAGAAAAAATATTCAATAATTTCGTACCAGATTGCAGAAGTGAAAAGTCCCACAATGATACTAAAACCGATCGTGAGGTTGGTGAGTTTTGTATTTAATCTGAACTGTTCGGCGATAATGCTGGAGGTAAGAACGGTAGGCATGGCAGCTTCAAAAATGGTGATTCTGGCAATATCTCCTTTTATGCCAATTAAAAGTGCAAAAACAAGCGTAATGGCCGGTGCCAGAATGAGTTTGTACAGCATTGAAACAGACATTTGGGGAATCAGCTTTTTCCACCCATTGAATTTCAATTGTAATCCCACTGAAAACAAGGCCAACGGACTTACGGTAGCCGCAAGTTTGTCAAAAACCGGTTCTGCCCAAGTGAAATCAATAAACTGAGATAACACTAAAGCCGAAATGCAGCCTATGAGCGGAGGAAAAGTGATCAGTCTTTTCAGGATAAATTTTGCACTTACTTTTCCTGACGTGCTTCCGCCTTTTACAGCTGCAATAATTCCTAATGTTGACAGAGCAAAAAACATGGTCTGATCGCAGATCACGGCAATGCTCAATAAACGTTCCCCATAAAAAGCAGAAACCAGCGGAAAACCGATAAATGAAGTATTGCTGTAACTGCTTATCAGTTCCATCGTACTCCTTGACCTTCTGGAATAACCTTTTGCCTTACTATAAAACATGATAAATAAAAACCCAAAAACTGATATCATAAAAGTCGCTACGATCGGAAAAAGCATTTCGACCGTCCAGTGTATGTAGGGAAGATACTTGAAAGATACCGCGGGAAGTGCCAGATACAGAATCCAGGTATTGATTCCTTTATGGGCATCCGGATGGATAGATTTTGTTGCTTTTAGAACCATTCCCGCTACAATACAAACCGCAATCAGAACAAAATTTATCATACTTCGAAATTATGGTGCAAATTTACGGATTCATTGTATCCCAAAGACTTATTATCTCAATTTTTTCCAGTGGTTTTGATAGTTTAATTCTCTTTGAAGTTCCGGGAAGTAAATCGAAAAAATTGTCACTGAAATGGGTGTCGCCAATTAAATAAACATCTTTCGCCAACACATCCGTAGAAACTTCAATTTCTGTAGCAGAGATTTCCCTGATCTGAATATTTGGTTTTGGAAGCTTTAAATCTTTCGGTTTTGAAAAGAAATAATTGCTTTCCGTAAGAATGTTATCTTTTTCGTCTCTCAACATTAAATGTAAAAAAAGTTCATTCCTGTCTTCATCTCCTATGATTTCTTCCAGTGAAAAAGAATCAAAATTTAATATTCCATTGGATTCCAAGGTTTTGATTTCTGCCGTTCCTCCTGAACCTTTTTTCTCACCATTAAGTTTTAGAATATCAAAATCTAACGATACGTTCTCGAATGTTTTCAGCTCGTCATTAATGACATAAAAATTTAAAACCTCATCTTTCTCTTCCGGCAAAATTATCTGATTTTCAAAGCTTCTTTTTGTCTGATAATGCAACGCTTTCCAATTTCCCAGGTAATCAATCGACGACCATGAAACGACCGGCCAGCAATCATTCAACTGCCAATACAGAGTTCCCATATTGTAAGGTTTTGCACGACGGTGAGCTTCAATCGCAATCTGCATTCCACGTGCCTGAAGGAGTTGGGAAACATAATTGTATTTCACAAAATCTGCCGGGATTACATAATCCCGTTTCATATAATTGTCGATGATTTCCCAGCCTCTGGAATGTTTTTCGTGTGCTTTGATAGTTCCGTTTTGTAAACTCAAATCCGGTTTTCCTGAAAACATCGACTTTGTAGTTTCTAAGGTTGGCATTCCCTGAAAACCATATTCAGATGCAAAGCGCGGAACTTTTTCGTTATATATTTCAAACGGCTGTTCGCCCCACCAAACGCCCCAGTAATGGGAATCTCCCTCGGTTAAACTTTCCTTATGTCCCCAGCCGATGGATGGTGAACTTGGCCAGTAAATATTTTTATCATTTACAGCATATTTTTTAATGGCATTCGGAATGACTTCATGAAAAATTTTCTTATAATCCTTCCAAACCTGCAACGAATCTTCTTTTGAATATTTAAATTGCTTTTGATATCCCCAGTTGACAATCGCTTCATCGACTTCATTATTTCCGCACCATAAAGCTAATGACGCATGATTCTGGAGTCTTTCCACCTGATCTTTAACTTCCAGTTCAACATTTTTCTGAAAATTTTCATCAGCCGGATAAAAGCTTCCTGCAAACATAAAATCCTGCCAAACCAGAATTCCATTTACATCGCAGGCTTTGTAGAATTCATCATCTTCATAAATTCCGCCGCCCCAAACGCGGATCATATTCATGTTGGCATCTTTACAGTCTTTAATGAGCTTTTGATACTTTTCTCTTGTCATTCTCGGTGAAAAACTGTCCCCGGGAATCCAGTTCGTTCCTTTGGCGTACATTGGTTTTCCATTTACCTTGAAATAAAAAGACTTTCCTTTTGCATCTTTTTCCTGAATCAATTCAACCGTTCTCAATCCGATTCGTTCTGACTTTTCATCGATGATTTTTGAATTTTTTTGTAAAGAAATTTTAACATCATATAAATTTTGTTTTCCCCATCCATTCGGCTGCCAAAGTTTCGGATTGTCGATCTGATAAGGAATTGATAAAGTATTTAATCCTTTTCTTAAAATAAATTCCTGAGATTTACCATTGACTGCAACTTTATATTTACCTTCTTCATCAACAAAAATTTCCGCATAAATATTTAAATCTGCTCTTGTTGACGTTAGTTTTTTCTGTTCAATTTTAATATTTTCAAGTTTCGCCTGGTTCCAATATTCCAGTTTTACATCTTTCCAGATTCCTGCTGTTACTAACCGCGGTCCCCAGTCCCAACCGAACTGATATTGCGCTTTTCTCACAAAACTTCTTGGTGATTCCGGTACGGTAAAAGAAACTTTTTGTGCTAATTCTTTTCCTACATTTATAGAAGATTTGAATTTAATTTGCAGAAGATTTTCACCTGTTTTTACATATTGCTTAACTGGAATCTCCCACTTTCGGAATATATTATCTGTCTTTTTCAACAGCTTTCCATTTAAATAAATTTCTGAAAATGTATCTAAACCCAGAAATACAAGATCAATATTTTCGTTCTGCAGTTCTGTTGATGACAGTGTAAATTTTGTCTGATAATCCCAGTCTTCATTTTCTTTCCACTGTACTTTTTTCTCGTTTTCATCTTTATACGGATCGGGAATCACGTTGTTTTTCATTAAATCCAAATGAACAGTTCCCGGCACTGTAGCAGACATCCATTTTGTTTCTTTTGCATTTTTAAATTGCCATTTTTCAGAAGATAAATTTCGCTCAGAAAATTGTGCGTTTATGAAAAGCTGAATACATAGGAAGGAAAAAAGTAGAATTTTGTTCATTATAATGGGTTTATCAATCGGGGAGTTTCTTTAAATACATCAAACCTGCTCAAACAGACTTATTCATAAAGCCGAACTCACGCTGCATCAATTAAAAGTATAAAATTAATGATTATCTTCTGCTTGTCACTACTCTTTATTTCATGTCTAAACTTTCAAGAGAAAAGTTGATTTCGACAACTTCAGCCAACTTTGAATGATAGGGTTTTAGAGTATAAGAGTTAAATGATATGGAAACTAAACCTTCAAACCCTCTTTTTAAACCACCCCGTCAAAAATTCATTTTGAATTTTTGCCACCCCTCCGGGGGACTATCGTGTGGACACATCTTTAAAAGTATTGTACGCTTGCATAATATCTTTAAAGCGTTTGAGACCTATCCAGAGTGTAGTAATGCCTGGA
>NZ_FOBV01000008.1 GCF_900109935.1 Chryseobacterium taichungense
GGTTTTTTAAACACGAATGACACTAATGGTTAGGCACTAATTTCACAAATGTTGTGTGAAAATCTTTGCTGAGATCCCTACGGGATGACAAACGGAGTGGGAAGTGTCCTGTTGTATTAAAAGCATTTGTGCTATTTGTGCGTAGATATTTGTGCTTATTTGTGTTTAATAGTTATGTTAGATAAGCTGTTATTAACACGAATGGCACTAATAGTTGGACACTAATTTCACAAAGGTTGTGTGAAAATCTTTGCTGAAATCCCTACGGGATGACAAAGGGATTGGGAAGTGTCCTGTTGTATTAAAAGCATTTGTGTCATTTGTGTATAGATATTTGTGCTTATTTGTGTTTAATAGTTATGTTAGATAAGCTGTTATTAACACGAATGGCACTAATGGTTGGACACTAATTTCACTAATGTTGTGTGAAAATCTTTGCTTAGATCCCTACGGGATGACAAACAGAGTGGAAAGTGTCCTGTTGTATTAAAAGCATTTGTGTCATTTGTGCATAGATATTTGTGCTTATTTGTGTTTAATAATTCGTGTTATTTGTGTTTAATAAAATATCGCAAATATAGGTGGAGGGCGGCTGAAGTGGTTGGTGATAATCTCTAAAAGGTTGAAATGGTTAATATGTTTATATAGAAGTTTCTTTTCTGAGACAATCACATTTGACAAAACACAAAAGTCAAAGCCTGTTATTTTATGATTTAGCTTTATCGGAAAAGTATTTCCCAAAATGGCAATTGATGAAGGATTGCTTGAGTTTCCAACATAATGGGAACTCTTTGGAATTGTAAAGCAGGCTTGATTTATTTGGTTGATATCATTTTTGCTAACGGACATCGATTTTAGCTTGAAGAGAGCTTTACGCTTGTTTGCGTTAAACTGTTTTACGATCTTATTTTTTTCCGAAAGAGACTGTGAAGACGATCTTTCAATCGGTGATTCAACATAGAGATAAGAATCTTCAGAGATAAAAATTGTTGAATCTGCGTAGGAAAAAGGAGTCTGGGAACTGATGAAAATGGAAATGAAAAACACTTGAAAACACAGCATCCTTACGCTAAAACGCAGGAAAAGAGGGAGCTGTATAAGGGTCATCATTTGTAGTTTCATTGTGTATAAAAAAGTAGTCACACTTAGACTACTTTTAAGTCCAATGAATTAAGAATCAATACAAATTGCTTTTTTCAGTGTAAAAACGAGAGCAATTCTTTTAGCTCTGGACCGGCCATTTTTTAATGGAAATTATAGTAGCTAATTAATTAACATATTAAAAAACAACAGATTATTATTTGGAAGTAACGATAATTTTTCTACATTTGTCATAGAAAAAGTAGTCTAAGTGTGACTACTTTTTTCGTTAGGTTATATGGAGTTTTCTTCTTAAATATTATACTGCCAATTGAGAAGATTATATAATTAATTTTATTAAATCAGATAAAAACAAAAACCGTCTTGTAATACAACAAGACGGTTTTTTTGGTTAATTAAGGTTTATATATAAATTTAATCTAAATGCTTCGGAGTATATCCGTCTTCACTTAGTTCTCTGTGCTTATACTCGGCTTTCATTTCAGCTTCATAGTCTACTTTTTCATGTTTGCCCATTCTTCTTAGGATGGAGTCAAATAAAGAGTATACCACCGGTACAATGATCAATGTAAGGAATAGGGACGATGTTAAACCACCGATAACTACCCATGCGAGACCTTTATTCATTTCGGCTCCTGCTCCCGTTGCCAATGCGATTGGCAACATCCCGAAGATCATCGCGATCGTGGTCATCAGGATCGGACGGAGACGGGCATGGTTGGCCTGGATCAGTGCGTCATGGGTATTGGAACCTGCTGCTTTTCTCGCGTTGGTAAAGTCGACGATCAGGATCGCGTTCTTCGCTACGAGACCGATCAGCATGATCATCCCCAGCATGGTAAAAATGTTCAATGAATTGGCTGTAAGGGCAAGAATCACCATTACCCCAATCATCGCCAGCGGAATGGAAAATAATACCACAAACGGATATACAAAACTGTCATACAGGGAAACCATTACGAGGTATACCAATACAATAGCTGCTAACAAGGCGATACCCAGGGTACCGAAACCTTCCTGCTGGTTCTCCATATCTCCGCTCCAGATGTAATCTACGCCCACAGGTTTGGTCGGTTTATCCATGAACTGTGCCGCCCATTCGTTGGCCACGTCCCCTACCGGTCTTCCTACGGCTTTTGCTCTTACTTTTACAGAAGGCGATTTGTCTCTACGTTCCAGCAAGCTCGGTCCTGAACCCATTTTTACATCCGCAAACTGGCTTAATCTGATCTGCTGTCCCTGAGGATTGGTGAACATCAGGTTTTTCACGTCATCGATCGACTGTCTGTTGGCATCTCCGAAACGGATGTTGATGTCGTATTCATATTCTCCGGCTCTGAACTTCCCGTCGGTATTTCCATTGAATGCGGTCTGCATCGTCTGTCCTACGCTGGAAAGATTTAAGCCTAAAGAAGCCATTTTATCACGGTCGATATTCACCTGAACTTCCGGATTTCCGGTGTCAGTGGATAACTCCGCATCTACAGCTCCCGGTACTTTCTTAAGTAACGCTAAAATTCGGGTAGCTTCTTTTACGGCTGTTGCATTATCCGGAGCGGTAACGACCATTTCAATCGGTGCATTTTCTGCCCCCATGATCCCGATCGGTGCGGTTTTAAACTCTACGCCGGTGAATTTTTCTTCTAATGCTCTTTTTACTTTCGCAGCTTTTATGTTGGTACTTTCAGAGCGTTCGGATTTATCTGTAAGATTTACCTGAACCTCCGACTGGTACGTTGTCGCCTGTGCTCCACCGAAACCGGTAGACTGCTGACCAACAGTAGTAATAAGATCCACAACATCTTTATCATTTCTTAAAAACTTCTCAACATCTAACGTCAGCTGGTTTGTCTTTTCTACCGTCGCATCTTTGGAAAGCTCCATCTGAACAAGGAACTGCCCTCTATCGATCGGCGGGAAGAATTCTCCTCCGATAAATCCGAATGCCACCAACATGAAAGAAGAGATCAGGACAAGGAAGGTGATGACCACGGTCATTACTCTTCTCAAAGTGGTTTTTAAACACCATTCCAGAATTCCGGTGATCCAGTGGGTAAATTTATCTATCATGCTTTCAAACCAAAGGATGAATTTCTGGAACCAGTTTTTACCTGTTAAATGTTCCAGTTTACCAAATCTTGATGATAACCATGGGATAATGGTAAAGGAGGCAAGCAATGATAATAATGTTGCAATAACCACCGTGACGCAGAACTGCGCCAGAATGTTGGCTACCAGACCGGAACTCATCGCAATAGGAAGGAACACCACCACGATTACTAAGGTAATGGCTGCTACCGTGAATCCGATCTCCGAAGCACCGTCATAGGCCGCACGGATTTTGCTTTTACCCATTTCCATGTGACGGTAAATGTTCTCCAGCACTACGATCGCGTCATCCACCAGGATCCCTACCACAAGGGATAGTCCCAGTAAGCTCATGAGGTTTAAGGTATATCCCATCAGGTTCATTCCGATGAACGTAGCCACCAATGAAGCCGGGATGGAAACCATTACGATAAATGCGTTTCTGATGCTGTGAAGGAATAATAACATCACAATCGCTACCAGGATAATCGCCAGGAATAAATCGAAGATGACGTGGTTGGCCGATTCAAGGGTAAAATCTGTAGTATCATTTACCACTTTTACCTTTACGCCCTGCACCTTATAAGCTTCCTCCACCGTTGCAATCGTTTTCTGAACACTTTCCGAAACGGCTACCGCGTTGGCATCAGACTGCTTTTTCACCTGCATCAAGATCGTCGGAAACTGGTTGAAACGCGCCACTTTTTCTGCATCTTTCTGAGAATCGAAAACCGTTGCGATATCAGACAAACGAACCTGAGCTCCATTTTTGTTGGAAACGACGAGGTTGTTCATTTCGTCAATCGATCTGTATTTTCCGGATAAACGGATGGTTGATTTCGTTGTTCTTGTTTTAATGCTTCCTGTCGGGAAATCAAGGTTTGATGAAAGAATGGCATTCTGCACATCAGCAATCGAGAGGCCGTATCCCTGCAGTTTTTTCTCATCCAGATTCACCTGGATTTCTCTTTCCTGTCCACCCACAAGATCTACCTGCGCTACCCCATTCACACGGGAGAAGATCGGCTCGATCTTTTTATCTAAAAGGTCATACAGGTCTTTGCTGTTCAATTTATCCGAAGAAATACTCATCGTGATGATCGGTAAATCATCAAGGGAGAATTTATTCAGGGACGGTGCATCCACATCATCGGGAAGGTCTGCCAGAATGGCGTTTACCTTTCGTTGTGCATCGTTCAGTGCATAGTCGACATCGGCTCCGTCGTTCAGCTGTACCATGATGACGGATAAGCTTTCATAGGAAGACGATTCTACTTTCTTTACGTTCTCCAAAGATCCCACGGCATCCTCAATCTTACGGGTGACGGATGTTTCCACCTCAGCGGGTGAAGCTCCGGGATATACCGTAGAAATGGTTACCATATTGGTTTCAAACTTCGGAATCAATTCATACCCCATCATGGAGTAGCTTAAGATCCCTCCCAGGGTAAGGATCGTAAACAATACGATCACAAGGGATGGTCTTTTAATGGATATTTCTGCTAACTTCATCGTCCTTCTACTTTATAATATTCACTTTAGATCCGTTGTCTAAGTTGATCTGCCCGCTGGTTACCACCTGCTCACCGCCATTCAGCCCGCTCAGTACCTGAACTTTGTCGCCGTATACTTTTCCTACGGTTACTTTAATAAGTTTAGCCACACCATTCTGAACAACAAATAACTGTCCCGAGCTTACCCCGTTTACGAAAGCCTCTGCAGGCACGGTCAGCATATTCTGGGTTTCCGCACCGTTATTGGTTTTAAAGGTAGCCGTAGCATACATCCCCGCTTTCAGGTTTCCTCTGTTCTGAACTTCGATCTCCACCGGGAAATTTAAAGATGCGTCACTTTTCGGCGCGATAAAGGTAATTCTTCCGGCGAAAGATTCTTCCGGCAATACATTTACTTTAATCGGAACTTCCTGTCCGATCTGGATTTTCCCGATCTGGCTTTCATCCACCAAAACGGAAAGCTTTAAAGAGTTGATGTTTACGATTTCAAATAAAGCGGTTCCGGGAGCTACGACCATTCCCGGCTCTACCATTTTTTTGTTGATGGTACCACTGATCCCCGCACGTACGCTGGTGTCGTTTACTCTTACGCCCTGCGCTTTTACGGCTGCCTGAGCGTTTTTAAGCTGTAATCTTGAGTTATCAAGCTGTTGCTTTGTAACACCTCCTGTCTTGAAAGCGTTTTCATATCGCTGATTGTCGATAATGGCATTCTGCAAATTGTTCTGCGCCTGGGTAACATCTACCTCGATCGCATCTTTTTTAATGGTTGCCAACACCTGTCCGGCACCAACTCTAGATCCTTCTTTTACCAAAACGCTAACAATTCTTCCGGAGATTTCAGAAGACTGGTTAGATTCCTGCTTTGGAATAAAGGTACCATTAGCTGAATAATCTGTATTTATATTTTCTCTGGAAACGGTTACCACGTTTACATTGATCTTGTCTACCTGCTTGGCTACTTCTTTTACTTCCTGCGTCTGTTTTTCTTTATTGCCAGCAATTTTATAGGCTGCCAAACCGACCAGTACAGCCGCCACGATGATATATATTAGAGTTTTTTTCATTGTAGTTTATTATGGGTTTTGTAATGTGTTTAATTGTCCTTTTGCTTTGATTAACTTGATTTCAGCTTGCTTGTAATCCAATAGGGCATTTGCATAATTCTGCTTGGCCTGAGTGAGGGCATTTTCCGCATCCAGAACCTCCGTAAGCGTAGCCAAACCGTACTGGTAATTGGATTGTGTATTTTGCTGAACTCTTTCTGCCAATCCTACATTGTCTTTCATGCTTTCGATATTGATGATCGCATTCTCCATATTGCTGATGGCATTTTTATAATCAAGATCCAAGCTTTCTTTAGTATTGTTGATATCCTGATCCAGATCCTGAATATCAATCTCCGCCTGCTGAATCTGTGCTTTTGTAGATCCTCCTGAGAAGATCGGAATTTTAATAGCCAAACCTATGGAAGCATAGTCACTCCAGTTGGTCCCCTGTGCACTTCCGGTAAAATAAGGAAACTTATTACCCAGTCCCTGCCATCCGTAATTGGCCTGTAGACCTACAGTAGGATAAAGTAAAGCTTCGGTGGCTTTTTTATTGTACTGCAAAAGTTCCTTCTGTTTGTTCAATACTTTCAGTTCTGAACGCTGTTCCAGATTTGCTTCCGTATTCAAGAGCGCTGAATTGGGTTCAATGGTTTTTTCTTCCAGCTCGATCGGAGTACTGATCGGAACACCCATGTAGAACTTCAGTGCATTCTTGGAAACTTCCACGGCGTTTACCAGTTGCTGTCTGTTTGAACCGATGTTGGTAAGCTGAACGTTGGTACGGTCAAGATCGATGGACTTTGCCAGTCCGTTATCCACAAGGCTTTTGATTACGTTTCTTACTTTTTCCGTATTGGCATAGCTTGCCTGTACGGTTTTCAGATTTTCTTCCTGAACAAATACCTGGTAGTAAGCAGTAGCTACGTTTTCAATGATCTGTTCGTTGGTAAGTTCCGAATTAAGCAGGTAAAATTCTCTGGTAGATTTAGCCGCTTTTAATCCTGTAAATACTCTCTGGTCAAAAATATTCTGGTACAGCGATACCGAGTTTACCGATTGCCATTTTGTTCCGAATGTAACGGGAACAAGCTGTCCCGGCATTCCGATAATCTCACCGGGAAGTACCGACTTCTGAAGAATAGGATTAAAGGTATTGCTGATGTTGGCGCTGATCTGCGGAAGTGCTCCCGCTCTTGCCTCATCAATTTTGTATTCAGCCTTTTTCACCTGCAAAGCTGCTTTTTTAGCTTCCGCCTTATTCTGGAGTGCCTGTTTGATGGCCTCCTGCAGCGAAACCTGTTGCTGTGCAGAAATTGATGAAAAGCCGAAAATCATAAATGCAGCCGCTATCCCAATTTTTAGCTTTTGTGCAGTTATACGTTTTCTTTTCATAATTTTATACTTCGTTTATTTTTTTAATGTAATTGCTGTTGCTGTAGTTTTTATTGCTAAAAGACGATTCATTTTTTAAAATACTTTAACATTTAATTAATTTTTAAACAACATATTCAAAATAATCTCTTTTCTTTCCGAAATAATCTTATCAAATTCCACCTCATCGATCATTAAATTTTCCATCAATAAAGGTCTTACGGCGCTTGGAAAAACCAATAAGGAAATCATATTAAGGACAAACTGTATCGGTGCCATTTTTTCAATATTTCCCAATTCCATTTCTGCTTCTATATCTTTGTAAAGCTTTTTCAGCTCATCTTCTTCAATATCTTTCTGATGACAGTTTCCTTTATTGATCTGTGATACGATATAAGTTTCCAAATACGGGTACTGCAGACTTGTAGATAAGCTCCCTTCAATGAACTGCCCGATCTTTTCTTTAAATGGCAAATCGGAATTCATTATAATTTCAGATTTTTCGTGTTCTACTCTCTGGGCCTCGTCAAAAATGATCTGGATCAGATTATCTCTTGAACGGAAATAATAATTGATCAGCGTTCTGTTGACCCCTGCTGCATCGGCGATTTCCTGTGTAGTGGCATCAAACTTCCCTTTCACAAAGAATAGATTCTTCGCGGTTTCTTTGATTAATTCCTGTGTTTGGTCTTTTTTTGCTTGATTTGACATTTTTGTTAAACAAATTTGTGCAAATATAAATCAATCAAATGTTTTGACAAAATTGTTAAACAAAATAATTAAAAGAAAAAAATATGATATGCATCATGTTTTAACATAATGAAATCGTATTAATCATTTTTAATCTTTTAGAATAGGCGGATTTATTATATTTGCCGGAAAATTAATAACCGATGCGAAAAATTTTATTTCTGCTGACTTTTTTCTCTTGTATTTCTATCTTTTCACAGAAAAAAACTCCTGCAAACAATGATTATTTCTTTTATGAAAACAAAGGCCAGATTGTAGATCAGGACGGAAAAGAAAATTCAAGTGTAAAGTATTTATTCCTTTCTAACGGATTGAATGTTCAGCTGAAGCAAAATGGGTTTTCATATGATGTTTATGAGGTAAAGAAAACTGTAAATCCTAATTCTTCAAAATTCAAAAAAGATAAATCATTAGAAGGCAAAACTTATTACGAAGATGAATTTTTGTATGAAAATTTATACCACAGAATTGATATTGAACTTTTAAATTCAAATAAAAATGCATCTATTATTGCAGAAGGAAAATCTCTAGATTACAATAATTATTTCAACATTCCTAATCAACCAAAAGGAGTAACAAATGTTCATCGCTTTAAAAAAGTTCTATATAAAAATATTTACCCGAATATTGATTTAGTTTTTTTTAAACCAAATGATACTTTAAAACCTGTAGAATATAATTTTATTATCAATCCCGGAGGTAGAATTTCTGATATTAAAATGAAATTTAATGGAGCGCCGACAGTTATTAAAGATCATAAACTTTCGATGAAAGTCCGTTTTGGTGAAATGTACGAAAACATTCCTAATAGCTGGATTGCCGGAAATAAAAAAGAAAATATTGATGTTGCTTTTAAAGATCTCGGTGATCAGACTTTCGGGTTTAATGCTCCTATTAATACTTCGAATAAGACCATTGTAATTGATCCGGTTCCCACCAGAGTTTGGGGAAGTTATGCGGGAGGTTTTGGAGATGATTACGGGCGCATTAAAACTGATATTCAAAACACAGGATATTTATATGGAACAACTAATAGTAATAATAATTTTGCTACTTCAGGAACTTATCAACAAAATATTGTAGGAAATCTTGATTGTTTTATAATTAAATTGACCAAACAAGGTCAAAGGCTTTGGGGAACATATTATGGCTTTGGAAATAATGATGTATTCGAAGATCTGGATTTTGATGAAAATTTTAATATTTATGCAGGCGGAACTATCGAGAGAGGTCCATTAAATAATAATATAGCTGTCGTAAAATTCAATAATAACGGTGGCTTAATATATTTAAAAGAATTTGTTACTAACAGCCGAGATAAACTTTATTCAATATCCTATAACCAGAATGAAGTTTTTATTGGTGGTGACACTTTTAGTTTTGATTTTCCTACTGTCAATGCGATGCAAAACACAAAAGCCAGTCCTTCTGGCTATACAGATGGCATTTTAGCATCCTTAGATGCTGCTACAGGAAATGTAAATTGGGCAACATATTTTGGGCAAAGCGATGGTTCTACTTCTATTTTCCAAATAATTTCTTCCACTACTAATCTTGAAATGATTGGAGCAACACAATCATCAACCATTCCAATGGTAAATGCTTTCCAAGCAGTTAAAGCCGGTGGTGTTGATGGTATTTATGTAAAGCTTTCAAAAACGGGAAACACTATTATTAAATCAAGTTATTACGGAAATACAGGTCATGAATTTATTATAAAAGGAGGAATTATAAACAATGTCTTGGTACTCCCTGGAAAATATTCAACAGCAGCTTTTCCTCTGGGACAACCAGGAATATGGAGAGTGAATTTGGCAAACAATACTATTACAAAAAATTACTTTAATTTTGATGGTGATCCGCAATTATTAGGCTATCCAGACTCGACTGGAAATGTTTTTTTCACAGGATTACACTCAAGCGGACAGCCTGATATTTCAACACCAGGAGCATATATGGGATTTCCGGGACTTATGACATCTACTTTTTTAATTAAATATAATCAAAATGACATTAAAGAATGGGGAACTTATTACAGAGGAAATGGAGCAACTCAGCTGGGTGAAGTTATAAAAGATAATGAAGGTGCAATTTACTTAACCGGAATGTCCAGTGGAAACACTTCCGGGATTGCAACTCCAGGAACATTCCAACAATCTCCCGGCGGAGGAAATGATATTTTTATTGCAAAGTTTCAGGATTGTACATCTGCAAGTATGGTAACTTCCAACTCCCCGGTCTGCATTAATTCTACCCTTCAATTAAACGCTTCAGGGGGAACTTCCTACAACTGGACCGGACCAAACGGATTTACATCAACACTCCAGAACCCTACTATTGCGAATGCAACAGCATCTCATTCCGGAGTATACAGCTGCCAGGTATCTGGATCAGGAAGTTGCGACGGAATTTTCACCGTAAATGTGATTGTGGGAGACAATATCGCGCCTATTCCAAACACAGCAACTCTTGCAGACATTACCGGCGATTGCCACACGGTAATTTCAACTATTCCCACTGCTACGGATAATTGTGCCGGAACCATTACAGCTACGACAACAGATCCGCTTTCCTACTCTATTCCGGGAACATATGTAATTCACTGGACCTATAATGACGGAAACGGAAATATTTCAACACAAAATCAAAATGTAACGGTTACTTCACCTGCATTGCCAATAACTACCAGCGTCCAACAAACTTTCTGTGCAAGCAGCCATCCTACGATTGCTAACCTTCAGATTACAGGTCAGAATATTAAATGGTATGATGCAGCCGGGAATATTTTACCATCTACAACAACTTTAGTAAACGGACAAACCTATTACGCTTCCCAAACCATTAACGGTTGCGAAAGTAATAAAACTGCTGTTCAGGTTACAATAAATGAAACCCCTGAACCCGCCGGAAATTCTGTACAAGATTTCTGCGCCTCTTCAAATCCTACCCTGGCAAGCCTGATTGTCAGTGGAACCGCAATAAAGTTTTATGATGCTGCCGGAAATATTTTGCCTCTTACAACTCCTCTTATTCATGGAGTAACTTATTTCGTAACACAAACTTTAAACAATTGCGAATCTGAAAAGCTGCCCATTTCAGTAACTTTATCAACGAATAATGTTCCGGCAAATGACTTTTCTGCCACGGTATGCAATAGCTCAACAGGAAATTCAACAGTCATAGATCTTACTTCTTATCAGGCAAATCTTATTACAAATCCCGGAATCTATACGTTTACATATAATGACAATCTTGGGAGTCCTATCGCCAACCCATCCAATTATACAATGAATGTTGGCTCAACGGTTATTCATGTAAAAGTTTCCACGACGGACGGTTGTTTTATAGTTGTACGATTAAGCCTTACCATAAATCCAAAACCAAATCTCAATCTTCCCGAAAAGATTGATTTCTGTAAAGGTAAAAATACAACACTGGACGCCGGAAACGGCTATTCATCCTATCTCTGGAGTACCGGAGCCACCACTCAAACCATCACAGTTTCGACTCCGGGGAATTATTCTGTAACGGTAACCAACAGTTTCGGGTGTCAAAATACAGATCATGTTGAGGTAAGCTACACAATACTACCGGAAATAACTGCTGTCAATATAAACAACAATTCAGCTACGATAATTCTTTCTGCAACAGGAAATTTTGAATATTCTTTAGATAATATAACATGGCAGGATTCTAATATTTTTACGAATTTAAATATCGGCGAATACATTGTCTATGTCAGAACAAAAGAAGGATGTATCATTGGTCAAAAGCCTTTTTCAATCTTTAATATTCCAAATGCATTTACCCCTAATGGTGACGGATACAATGACAGATGGAAAATTGCAGGATTGGAAAATTATCTGGGAACTGAAGTGAATGTTTATGATAGAAGAGGATTACCTGTCTTCAAGGAAGTGATCACCAAAAAACCACTTGAATGGGACGGTAAGCTGAATGGAAGCCAAGTTCCTACAGGAAATTACTGGTATACCATTAAAGTATCTGATGGCAGAGTCTATACCGGATGGTTAATGATCAAAAACAGGGAATAAAAAAAGAGCAGAATTTTCTGCTCTTTTTCATTTATAACAATTTGATTTTATCCTCTGAAATATCAATAATTTTATCCTTGTACAGCCCACCAATAGCTTTCTTGAAATTTTTCTTGCTCATCTGTAGCTCGTCTTTGATTTCTTCAGGCGAAGATTTATCTGAAAGGTAGAGCAATCCATAGTTTTCTTCGAGCTTATCCAGAACTTTTTGCTTAAATTCATCGATATTCTCAAATCCTTCCGGCTGTAAAGAAACATCAATTTTACCATCTTCTCGAATTGCTTTGATATAACCGGTTTCTTCGGACAGCGGATATAATTTTTTGAAGACATCAGAACTGTAGATCAGTCCGATATATTTTTTATTGATAACTACATTCCAGCCCAATTCGCTTTCGTTCATCATAATAAGATCAACTCTATCGCCCTTTTTAAACGGAAGATCCTGATATTGTGGATTTCTTTTAAACTTAGTCGTCCCCGTTATCAGCTCAAGATCTTCATCAACATAAATATGAACGAGATATCTTTTTCCTTCAACAATATTTGTTTTCTGCTGTTTGTAGGGGATAAACAGGTCTTTGATAATTCCCCAGTCCATAAAGGCACCGCTAGGAAGGCTCTGTACACAGCTCATCACGGCAAATTCGCCGACTTCAGCCAATGGGATTTCTGTTGTCGCTTTTAGCTTATTATCATCCTGATATACAAAAACTTCAATTTCTTCATCTATTTCTTTGTCTTCCTGAATAAAAATCTTAGGTAAAAATGCTTTTTCACCCGATTCATCCGTTAAGATCCATCCTGAGTTGTTTTTATCTGAAATTTTTAAAATCTGAGTTTTTCCGAGTTGCATTAATGATAAAATTAGTCGGTAAAGGTACGGAAATATAATACGAACTTGCAAAACGTAAATTATAAGCGTAAAAAGAGAATGTCTTTTTCCTCTCGCTATTATAATTTAGAAATATACTCCATCAGTTCTTTTCTACTGCTTTCAAAATCAAAAGAATCATAAACAAGAAAATAATTTTGCTTATCAACACACTTAGAAAATAACAATTTGGCCAAGGCAAGTTTATTTTTATCAAAGCTCAGATCTTTTACCAAAATACTAATCTGCTTTGAAGTAAACATCGCATGACGACCTTGCTGATTAATAAACTCCATTTTTTTATCATCGAACCAAGCCCTGTTTTTCATTGTATCCATAAACTGTTGAAAAGTCTGATTATCCATAACATTAGGATAATTTAAGCCTCCATTGTTTCCGTACGGATTATTCCAGACATCATTCCAGCTATCGAAACCATAAGATTGGCCCTGAACGGGATAAGAATCCAATAAAAATAAACCTTTATCAGTGAAAAAATCAAGGACAAGCCTGCTGTTGTTTCGAACATTTAAAGTGGTTCTGTACAATAAATAGCCACTTTCATAAATAGAGACCGGAATTCTTCCTGCCGGCAAATCAAAGAACCTGAATTTCCCTGAATTATTTGATATAAACTGATCTCCTATTTCGACACTGAAAAATCCCTGCTCTGGAATTCTAAGAAAAACTTCGGAATAACCATATTCCTTGTTCCACTGATATTGCGAATTGTTTGTTCTGAAACCATTATTGTCCTGATTTCTAAAACCTGAGCTATTGTTGTTTTTCTTACTATCTGATCTTTTAGTATTAACAGATCCTATTTCTGTTTTGGAAGCTTCATTTTTCAGAAGTTCACCCGATTTTCCTGCTTCTTGCGCTAATAAATTTGCTGCAAAGAGAAACAGTACGCTTACTAATATACTTTTCATAATTTATTATTTGAGTTTGATTTGATCTTAAATTAATTTAACTGCAAAATTTAATTTCGACAGGATAAAATAGCAACATTTAGATATTTGTTTTAATTAAAAGTTAATCAGCATAAAAATAACAGCACAACAATAATTTTAACTCATTAATTGTCAATCATAAAATTTCATCACAAAAAAAGCTTAATCATTTTAAAATAGATAAAATAAAAAAGAGAGACCAATGTCTCCCTTTTCTTATAAATGATGATATTCTAATCAAGTATTACATATGAATTGGTCTTTTCGCCGTAGCATCCAACGCTGCTTCTTTGATCGCTTCTGCATAAGTAGGGTGCGCGTGAGAACTTCTGGCGATATCTTCAGCACTTGCACGGAATTCCATAGCAATGACACCTTCTGCGATAAGGTCTGCAGCTCTTGCTCCAACAATGTGCATTCCCAAGACTTCATCTGTTTTTTCATCTGCAATGATTTTAACCAAACCATCAACATCACCACTTGCACGGCTTCTTCCTAAAGCTCTCATCGGGAACAATCCCACTTTGTAAGCAACTCCTTCCTCTTTCAATTGCTCTTCAGTTTTACCGACTCCGGCAACTTCAGGCCATGTGTAAACAACTCCGGGAATTAAGTTATAATTGATATGAGGCTTCTGACCGGCTAAAGTTTCAGCAACAAAAACACCTTCTTCCTCTGCTTTGTGGGCAAGCATTGCTCCTTTGATAACGTCTCCGATCGCATAGATGTTGGCAACATTCGTCTGTAGGTGGTCGTTTACTTTCACTCTTCCTCTTTCGTCAAGCTCTACCCCTGCTTTTTCAAGTCCGAGACCGTCTGTATAAGGTCTTCTTCCTACAGAAACAAGACAATAATCTCCTTCAACAGTTACTTCTTCTCCTTTTTTATCTTTAGCTGTGATTTTTACAGTATCTCCATTTCTTTCAACCGCAGAAACTGCCGTAGAAAGCATGAATTTCATTCCTTGTTTTTTAAGAACTTTAGTTAATTCCTTACTTAAAGCTCCATCCATTCCAGGAATGATTTTATCCATAAATTCAACCACAGTCACCTGAGCACCCAGTCTTAAATACACTGAACCTAGCTCAAGACCGATGACACCACCACCGATGACAACAAGATGCTTAGGAATTTCTTTAAGATTTAAAGCCTCCGTAGAAGTAATTACTCTTTCTTTATCAATCGTGATGAAAGGCAGAGAAGATGGCTTTGAACCGGTAGCGATAATCGTATATTTAGATTCGATAGTTTCTGTGGAACCGTCATTTTTTGTTACTTTGATCTGAGTTGCAGATTCGAAGCTTCCAACACCTTCAAAAACAGTGATCTTATTTTTGTTCATCAGATAGTTGATTCCATCTGTATTTTGCTTTACCACCTCGTTTTTACGCTCGATCATTCTTGCAATATCGGCTTGAGGTTCGTTGATAATGATTCCATGTCCTGCAAAATTGTGCTTTGCATTCTCAAAATGCTCTGAACTGTCTAAAAGCGCTTTTGACGGAATACAACCCACGTTAAGACAAGTTCCTCCCAAAGTCGGATATTTTTCAATAATTGCTGTTGTGAAACCTAATTGTGCAGCACGGATTGCAGCAACATAACCACCAGGACCGGAACCGATTACGGTAACATCGAATTGACTCATGTTATTTTATGAATTTGTTTATTAATAACTTTCTTATGCTTACAAATTTAACGATTTATTACCACGTGAGAAAGTGAGATTTGTCAAAATTTAGAAGGAAGATGGGTGATGGAAGTTTAAAGTATTGCGATTCTTTTCATTCCCTCAAATAAAACGCTGTATTGTCTTCCAGCTTCATGCTTCATGCTTCCCGCATATTATTTGCTCTAAGTTAATCCACCTGCAGTTTTCCCTGCCCGAACGTTCCTGTACTCTCAAAATAAGAACCTCCGTAAACATACCATTCAAGGCTTTCAAGATATGCTACGGCGTTTTCAGGGGTGATATTCGGACGGTCTTTTTTCGAAACAATTCCTTTGTACCATCTTCCCGACTTGGAATAATGTTCAAATTCAACCAAATAATGAATCCATATCCTTTGACAAAGCTTGCACTGCTGAATGCTCACTTCCGCATATCTTCCGTTGGTATGATCTATACCAAGTTCGGAACTTCTGTATTCCGTATAGTTTGAGGCAGGTTTTTCACAGCTGCATCCTATTTTCTGAATTTTAATCATGGATAAAAATTGTAATTGATTAACGCTGCCAAAAATAGAGAAATAAGACGGCATCGGACAACTATTTCACCAGATCCAGCAAGACTTTTTCATATTTATCCATGATCATATTTTTGGAAAATCTCGATTTTATGGAACTTTTGATAACTTCTTTGTCATAGTTCTGATGAAGGATCCTCAGAATCTCCTGCGAAAATCTTTCATGATCTTCAATATCTGAAATTTCCCCGTTGATCGTGTTCTGAATGATTTCATTAATTCCTCCCGGGCAGTTATTAGCCAGAGAATATGTTCCGCATGCTCCTGCTTCCAGCAAAACGTTGGGAAAACCTTCGTATCTGGAGGAAAGAATAAACAGATCTGCATATTTCAGAAACTCATACGGATTTTCCTGCCTGCCATGAAAAATAACATTTTTAAGACCTAAAAAATCTTTCATCTGATGCAGCATTTCGCGATCTTTTCCATCTCCTAAAATATGAAGTAAAATATTTTCATTCTTAAGTCTTGAAAATACTTTAAGCAGATTGTCAAATCCTTTTCTGGGAGACAAATTCCCAATGGCCACCACATTTTTATAATTGTATTTAAAGCTTTCAGGCTTTTGAGAAGAGGCCATTTTATCTTCAATAAAATCGAAATCAACAGGATTATTAATCTTAACAATCTTATCTGATTTTATCCTGAAATTTTTAATGAGATCTTTCATCATATCATCGCTTTGAGCAATGATTCTGTGATAATTGTTATAAAAGTTATAGAAGAATTTGATCTCTTTTCTTGTCACATGCTTGGTAACCACATTCGTTTCCCTTGCGATGAATTTTGTTCTTGGGAAAAGCTTAATAAAAAGAGACAGGTAAGCATTCACTTCACCGTACCCCGAAAATACGATATCCGGCTTTCTACGGTAGATTTCTGCTAAAATTGGTTTCAGGGAGTGACGTATTCTTTCTGTGTTAATATCGATTATTTCTACATCTTCATTGAGAAAATTGAGATAGCCTCCCTGTTTACGCAAAAGCAAAATCTTAGGCTCAAACCGATCCCTTGAAAGATGATTTGCAATGGTGGTAATAATTCTCTCAGCGCCGCCTGTTTCCAGATCCGGCAGAATAAATATGACAGAAATCTTTTTCATCTATGTAAATTTAGTAAAAAGTTTTGGTAACCTCATTCCCAGCTGAGAATTAATAATATTTAAATTAATTAAAAATTTCCGCATGTAATTTGCCATTCTGGAAGAATCTAAGTACGAATTTTCTATCCTACTATTCTAATACTATGTCTGGATTCCTACGGAATGACAAGTTGAGAGTGATACTTATAAAAAAAGAAACTCTCCGGCAGAAGAATTTCTTTTAAAATATTTTGTTTAATTTAAATTTATTTTAATTGGCAACGTCACTGATGAATTTTATCCTCAGCATTCTCACTTCCTCATCAGATAGTTCATCCCCGAATTCATCAAGCAGAACCTTCATACTATCACTTTCGGATTCGTTCATGAATTCCATGAAACCATCCACGATATCTTCATCAAAATTATCTTCAATATAATAATCAATATTCAGCTTGGTTCCCTGATAAACGATACGTTCCATTTCTTTCAGCAGTTCATCCATTGAAAGATTCTTCGCTCTCGCAATATCTTCAAGATCGATTTTCTTATCGGTGCTCTGGATGATAAATACCTTGTGGCTGGATTTATTGGCCACTTGCTTCAGCACCATATCCTGAGTACGCTCGATATTGTTGTCTTCTACATATTTACTGATAAAATCGGCAAATTCTTTACCATATTTTCTGGCTTTCCCTTCACCGACACCGTAGATTTTACCAATTTCTTCAACAGTTATAGGGTATTGAACCGTCATATCTTCAAGGCTCGGATCCATAAAAACCGTGTAAGGCGGAATGCCATGCTTTTTGGCCACTTTCTTTCTTAGTTCCTTCAGCTGATTGAAAAGATTCTGATCTAAACCTCCTGCCGACTGCATCTGAACTTGATCACTTTCTGCTTTTGTCTGCGTAAGATCAAATTCCCTGTCTTCCGCAATGAGAAATGAATGTTCCAGTTTTCCGTCCAAAACAAGTCTGCCTTTTTCTGCAATCTTTAAGACACCATATGTTTCAATATCTTTTTGTAAAAAATTCTGAACCGTAGCCTGTCTAAGGATCGTTTTCCAGTGATTATCTTTTTCTTCTTTTCCAAAACCGAAATAAGAAGTCTGCTCAAGCTTGTAAGATTTGGTAACCGCCGTTTCTTTCCCGACGATAATGGAAATAAGGTCTTTTGCCTTGAATTTTTCTCCCGTATCCCTGATTAATTCAAGAACTTTTTTCAGATCATCAGTCGCATCCTTTAATTTTGGAGGGTTTGATGAATTATCGCACATTTTGGCGCCATCTCCGTTCACCGGATCAAAATTTTCACCAAAATAATACAGAATATATTGTCTCCGGCTCATGGAAGTTTCGGCATAACCTACAACTTCATTTAACAGCTGCAATCCGATTTCTCTTTCGGAAACAGGCTTCTGAGCCAGGAATTTCTCCAGTTTTTCAATGTCTTTAGGATCATAAAATGCAAGACAATACCCTTCTCCGCCATCTCTTCCCGCTCTTCCGGTTTCCTGATAATAGCTTTCCAGAGATTTCGGGAAATCGTAATGAATCACGAAGCGTACATCCGGCTTATCAATTCCCATCCCAAAAGCAATCGTAGCAACAATAACGTCTACCTCTTCCATCAGGAACTTATCCTGGTTGGCCACCCTTACCTTTTGGTCAAGACCCGCGTGATAAGGTAATGCGTTGATTCCATTTACCTGAAGAAGCTGGGCAAACTCCTCAACTTTACGCCGGCTGAGGCAATACACAATCCCTGATTTACCCTTATTCTGATTGATAAATTTTACAATTTCCTTATCAACATTTACTTTCGGACGCACTTCATAATAAAGGTTTGGTCTGTTGAAGCTTTCCTTAAAGACCAGTGCATTCGTCATTCCCAATGTCTTCTGGATATCATCCTGCACTTTA
Organism: Chryseobacterium taichungense; assembly: GCF_900109935.1. GTDB lineage: Bacteria > Bacteroidota > Bacteroidia > Flavobacteriales > Weeksellaceae > Chryseobacterium > Chryseobacterium taichungense. Next base: position 19,011 of record NZ_FOBV01000008.1, read on the forward strand.
GGGGTTGCCGTTGCTGTAAGAGCGATCACCGGAACATCGGCAATCTTATCGATAATCGACTTCAGGTTTCGGTATTCCGGTCTGAAATCATGGCCCCATTCTGAAATACAGTGGGCTTCGTCAATCGCGAAAAATGATATTTTTACATCTTTCAGAAAATCAAGATAATCTTCTTTAATAAGAGATTCCGGAGCGACATAAAGAAGTTTTGTCTTACCGCTTTTTATATCGTCAAATACCTGCTTGGTCTGGGTTTTGTTTAATGATGAATTTAAAACATGGGCCACCCCATTATCAGATGAAAGTCCGTTCACCGCATCCACCTGATTTTTCATTAACGCTATCAAAGGTGAAACCACGATAGCAGTACCTTCGGAAATAAGTGCCGGAAGCTGGTAGCATAAGGATTTACCACCTCCTGTTGGCATTAAAACAAATATATCCTTTCCGTTCAGAAGATTGTCTATAATTTGTTCCTGCTGCCCTTTAAAAGTAGAAAATCCGAAATATCTTTTCAATTCGCCCGATAAATTGGCTTTTTTTGCGCTCATCTAATTTTATTGCTAAATTTGCATCTAATCCAAAGTTATGAATTTTTCGCTTAAAATAAAAGCGAACGAATTTATAAAAAATAAAGTTTATAATAAAGATTCTATCAAAAATATAACGTTTTTTTTAGTGATTTTTATATGCCTCATGTAAGTAAAATGGAAAGAGCCGATATCATTTCAATAGCGAAAAGCACTTTAGAAATAGAAATTTCAGAACTTGAAAAACTCCGAGACAGATTAAATGACGACTTTGCCAAGGCAGTAGAGATTATTCATTCTGCAAAAGGAAAGCTGATCGTAGTCGGAATCGGTAAATCGGCACATGTGGGCAATAAAATCGTAGCAACTTTAAATTCCACCGGAACGCCATCCCAGTTTTTACATGCTTCGGAAGCAATTCATGGAGATCTTGGCGTAATTCAGAAGCAGGATATCGTTTTGTGTATTTCCAACTCGGGAAACTCACCGGAAATCGTAAATCTGGTTCCTTACCTTAAAGATTATTCTTCTGCGCTCATCGGGATGACGGGCAATAAAACCAGCAAACTGGCAGAATTTTCTGAAATGATACTGGACACCCATGTCGATATGGAAGCCTGTCCCAATAAGCTGGCCCCGACAAGTTCTACAACTTTACAGATGGCGTTGGGAGATGCTTTAGCTATTGCTTTAATGGAGATGAATGATTTTAAGGCTAATGATTTTGCTAAGTTCCATCCGGGTGGAAGTCTGGGTAAAAACTTAATTTCAAAGGTTGATGATTTTCTTTCTTCCCAGAAACCTGAAGTAACGGAAAACGATACTGTGAAAGATGTCATTATTTCCATAAGTGGCTCCAGACACGGTATTACGGTAGTCACCAATAACGATGAGATTTGTGGTGTGATCACTGACGGCGATTTACGAAGAATGTTGCTGAAAGGCGATGATATTTCAAAAGTCCTGGCTAAAGATATCATGTCTGCCCATCCTAAAACAATAGAAAGAAACGCCCTGGCAAAAGAAGCGATGAAGATTTTAAAAGATAATAATATCGGACAGCTGGTAGTCACCGAAAACGGTAAATACTTCGGTATTATCGATCTGCATAAATTGCTGGATGAAGGGATTATTTAGGTTGGATGTTAGAAGCTGGAAGATTATTCTCAAAGTACTAATATTTGACTAATATAAATAAGCAGGAACAAAAATAACCGGCAAATTTTAAACTTCAATCTTCCCCTCTTAACTAACTTCTGCTTTACTGAAACTTTTTTCATAAATTTGGAATCTTAAAAAAAATTATCCTGTGAGTGATGTTAAAGACATGTCTTTCCTTGGGCATATTGGGGAATTAAGAGGTCACCTCATCCGTTGTATTCTTGCAATCATCATTGCAGCGGTTATTATTGGTTTTAATATCAACTGGATTATGGACCATATCTTTTTCGGTCCTACCAGAAACGATTTTGCCACCTTTGAGATCGTTAACCATTTTTCTAAAATGATTTTGGGTGAAGACAGCATCCATCTTCCGAAAGATTTTCCGGTACGTGCCAGCAAACTGTATCAGCAGTTTAATGTGATGATGGCCGTTTCCATTTTTGGAGGTATCGTGCTCGCTTTTCCATATATCGTATGGGAATTATGGCGATTCATCAGCCCTGCGCTGCATCCTAAAGAAAGGAAAAACTCCATCTTTATTATCAATTCGGTCTGGATTCTTTTTATGACAGGTGTTTTATGCGGATATTTCCTTATTCTTCCTTTTGCCGTTAATTTCGGTGTTATTTTCAAGATCTCAGATATCATCATTCCACTGTATGACCTGAGTGATTATACCACCCTGTTTTTACAGGTAGTTCTCGGGATGGGGGTTATTTTTCTCTTCCCTGTTCTCATTTATTTCCTGACGACCATCGGAATTCTTACGCCAAAATTCATGAAAACATACCGACGTCATGCGATCGTTCTGATCATGGTCGTTGCTGCAATCATTACTCCGGCGGACGTCCTGAGTATGCTAATGGCTGCATTTCCGCTGCTGTTGCTTTATGAATTCAGTATCATCATGTGTTCGTACACCTATAAAAAAGTACAGAAAGCAGCAAATAATTTACCGGCAGTTCAGGAATAATCTTAATTCATAAAAGCAATCAAAAAAAACAATAAGGAGTCCTGAAAGGACAACCTAAATCAGGACAGGATAAAATCCTGTCAACGATTAAACAACAATACATTGAATAGTTTCGGCGAGCCAAAGGCTCGCCGAAACTATTTCTAAAGCAATTAATCATTCTTTCATACCGGGCCTTCGAGTAATTTCAGGCGCCATCAGTCAACAACTCTCTATCGCTCCTCAGAAATATATTCATACTTCTATGCTGTAAAGACACTCACTCCCACTCTCAAACACTACAACTCCAATGGTGGCTTCGGCTCCGCTCAGCCACCAATCTCGGAATCTTTCTTGAACACCCCATCAAAAATTCTTTGAATTTCCGCACCCTCCATTGAGGGGAATTTTCCTACTGTTTTCTTACGCTGAACTTTGTAGTTGCCATGACGATGGAAATAATGACATCCGTTCAATGGCGGCTGAGGTTCTCGAAGCCACCAGTCCTTCAAGTATACGCGGGCCTTCGAGAGGCGCCGCCAGCCGATCGCTTCTAAATTCCCCTCCTCCGGAGGGGTGGCGAAAATTCCAATGGAATTTCCTACGGGGTGGTCTGTTAAACTATCAGAGTGCAAAATATGTTCTTTAAATATGGTTTGCTTCTGGTAGTTTTATCGATTATCATAGCAATACAAATAATGACATCCGTTCAATGGTAGCTTCGGCTCTGCTCAGCCACCAATCTCAGAATCTTTCTTAAACCACCCCGTCAAAAATTCTTTGAATTTTTGCCACTCCTCCATTGAGGGGAATCTTGTACCGCTTAAAACCCTTCAGCATTCCCATTCTCAAACCCTCTAACTCAATGGTGGCTGAGCGAAGTCGAAGCCAAAACTCCGGCTGAGAAAGATTTCCCAAACCAGAGGAACACACTGATGAAAATCCCCATTCTAATGATGATTGCTTGTGTTGATAGGAGCATTACTACAGGACAATATTACCTACGCACTGAGGACACGCCATCCCTCGAGCGAGGGAAACACCTTCCTTCGGGCTAGGGACAAGGTAGTCGTCGGACGATGCCATTGATTTTCTATTTAACGGTTAATAATTTATCTAAAAGCGCTACTCTTGGTTCCTTTAGAAAAGCATCATTCTTGGAAAACTGCGTCACCACTTCCAGATGATACGTTCCCGCCCAATTCAGTAAATCATAAGCTCCGAAGGATTATTGGTTACAAAGTATTCTAAGTGAGATTACTTTTTTCTTACTCGTTCTCAAGGAATCTCGCTTCTAGAAACTATCTGTACACGATCTGTAAAGAAACAGTATTATAGGTGATTATTTAATCACGGATCATACAAACAATCTTAGTTTTCCGTTTTTGGAATCAATTTATTTTCTATTTTTGGAAGATTAATTTAATTCAGATGAAAAAACTTTCATATACTGTTTTATTGGCTTCGGGGCTGGTATTCGGTCAGTTCTTTGAAAAAGACAAAGCCTTCACGAAACAGGATACTTTAAAAGGCTCTAATACAGCATTCAGAAACTTCTGGGATGTGAAGAAATATGATCTTTCCGTAGAGCCGGATTTTGCAGCAAAAAGCATCAAAGGAAATAACAAAATCAGCTTTGAAATCATTAAGGACGTTACCAATCCTACATTCCAGATTGATCTCCAGCAGCCCATGAAAGCTGATAAGGTGGAAGCAAGCTTTCCGGTGGCAGACTATAAGCAGGATGGTGATTTTATCTGGATCAAAACCAATAATTTTTTTAAGAAGGGAGAAAAATATATCATTAACGTAGCGTATTCCGGAAACCCGACGATTGCAAAACACGCCCCATGGGATGGAGGCTGGGTTTTCACCAAAGATGAAAAGGGAAATCCCTGGATGAGCGTTGCCGACGAAGGCATTGGCGCTTCTATCTGGCTGCCAACCAAAGACATCTGGAGCGATGAACCCGACAATGGTATCGTTATGAAAATCATCACTCCAAAAGATCTTGTGGGCGTAGGGAACGGAAGGCTGATCAGCAAAAAGGACGAAGGCTCCAAAACAGCCTATACCTGGGAAGTCAAAAATCCTATCAATGCCTACTCCATCATTCCGAACGTTGGTAAATATGTGAATTTCAAAGATACTTTCAAAGGAGAAAAAGGTAAGCTGGATCTCGATTACTGGGTAATTGACTACAATCTTGACAAAGCTAAAAAACAGTTTCAGCAGGTAAAGCCAATGCTTTCTGCCTTTGAATATTGGTTTGGTCCGTATCCTTTTTATGAAGATTCATACAAATTGGTAGAATCTCCTTACCTTGGAATGGAACACCAAAGTAATGTTGCGTATGGAAACGGGTATCAGAACGGATATCTGGGAAATGATCTTTCAGGAACGGGTGTCGGCCTCAACTGGGATTACATTATCATTCACGAGAGCGGACACGAATGGTTTGCCAATAATATTACAGCAAAAGACCAGGCGGATATGTGGGTTCATGAAGGATTTACAATGTATTCCGAAGTATTGTTCACAGAAAAATTCATGGATAAAAAATCGGCTGACGTTTATATTCAGGGAATTCATAAAATGATAAGCAACGATATTCCGATCATCGGAAAATATGGGGTAAGAAATGAAGGAAGCGGTGATATGTACTTTAAAGGTGCCAGCATGCTTCACACCATTCGCCAGATAATCAATAATGATGATAAATTCAGGGAAATTCTGAGAGGCATTAACAAAGATTTTTATCATCAAACGGTCACAACTCAACAGATTGAAGATTATATTTCGAAAAAATCGGGAATTGATTTCTCAAGTGTGTTTGATCAATATTTAAGATCCACAAAAGTTCCGACGCTGGAATATGCTCAAAAAGGAGAAGAGCTCAGGTTCCGGTACACCAATGCTATAAAAGACCTGAAACTTCCGGTAAGAATTGACGGTGAACAAACGATCAATCCTACCGAACAATGGCAGGCTGTAAAATTAAAAAACAGAACTCCGGTGCAGTTCAATAAAAACTACTACATTAATTACCGAAATGTGCAATAAGCATTCAAAATAAACCGAAGACAAATCTTTACATGAAAAGGTTTGTCTTTTTTATGAAAAATTTAATACAGCAATCCGTAACAAAATAAGATTTTCAACAACTATTTAACTATAATCTTAAACTCAATGAAAAAAATAGCACTTAGCTTAGGTATTCTGGCCACGTTCCTGGTGAATGCCCAATCTATTAAAACAACTATTGATCTTGTCAATGTAAAAGACGATAAAGTAGCTGTCACTATGGAATTTCCTAAGATGAAATCCGGTGATGTGAAATTCCATTTCCCCAAAACTGTTCCGGGAACGTATTCTGTAGATGACTACGGAAGATTTGTGGAAGGCATTAAATTTTTAGATAACAAAGGAAAAGAGCTTGCTTTTACGAAGGTGAATGACAATACCTATTCTTTGAAGAATGCCAAGGATTTGTCTAAAGTTACTTATCTGGTCAACGACAGTTTTGATGATGAGATGGATACTTCAAAGCATAAAGCCGTATTCTCACCGTCCGGAACGGATATCGAAGCCGGTAAAATATATCTTATCAATACCCACGGATTTGTAGGATATATAGACAATATGCAGGATGTTCCTTATCAGCTGGTGATCCAGAAGCCGGCAGATTTCTACGGAACTACTGCTCTGGTAGATCAGGACAAATCGGAAGCAACAGATACTTTCACACTTGCTAATTATGCAAAAGTGACAGATTCTCCGCTGATGTATACCAAACCGGATTATATCACCTTCAATGCAGGAGGAATGGATCTTGTGCTCGGCGTTTATTCACCTTCAGGAAAATATAAAGCGGCAGATTTTAAAGATAATCTCGAAAAAATGGTCGTAGCTCAAAAGAAATTTCTTGGTGACATGAATACCAACAAAAAATATGCGATCATGCTTTATCTCGCAGGAGGTGACGGACCGCAGATCAAAGGATTTGGTGCGCTGGAACATCATGAGTCAACGAGCGTGGTGCTTCCTGAAATGATGCCTAAAGAAGCGATCGACAAAACCATAACCGATGTTGTTTCCCATGAGTTTTTCCATACGGTAAATCCGTTGAAGACGCATTCTGAAGAGATCCATTATTTTGATTATGCAGATCCGAAAATGTCTCAGCATCTCTGGATGTATGAAGGCGGTACAGAATACTTTGCCAATCTGTTCCAGATCCAGGAAGGTTTGATTACCAAAGAGGAATTCCTTCAGAGAATGAATGAAAAGATCACCAACTCAAAGAACTACAATGATACTATGCCGTTCACGGTGATGAGTAAAAACGTACTTCTTGACGAATATAAAGACCAGTACAGAAATGTTTATGAAAAAGGTGCTCTTCTCGCCATGTGTCTGGATATCGAACTCAGAAAACTTTCCAATGGTGAAATGGGTTACCGCGATATGATCAGAAAACTGTCTCAGAGATTCGGTGAGAATAAACCGTTCAAAGATGATAAACTGATTGATGAACTGGTTACTGTAACAGGCTATCCTCAGGTAAAAGATTTTTACAATAAATATATTGCAGGAAGTCAGCCTACCCCTTACGCACAATATCTCAATATGGTGGGTGTGGAACTGAAAAAGCAGGAGACTCCGCCAATTTTCTGGTTTATTAAAGATCCAAACCAAACAGGATATGATGAAAAAGCGAACGCCTTTATATTTGATGAAAGCTCTGCCTTGTCGCCTTTTGCAAAAAGCATCGGATTCAAGATCACGGATAAGATCGTTGCTTTGGATGGCAAAACAATTAATATCCAGAACATTCAGGATTTCATTAATTATTCCAAAACCATCAAGGAAGGACAGAATGTAACAGTGACTATTTTAAGAGACAATGCAAAGATGGAACTTAAAGGAAAAGCTGTTCTCGATAAAATGACAATAGAAACGCTACAGTTTAAAGCTAATCCTACGCCGGAAGAAAAGAAACTTCAGGATCAGTGGCTGACGGGAAAGAAATAGTTTTAACGAAGAATAAATAATAGAGCGGGGAATTTTTCTCCGCTTTTGTTTTGATAATAAATTTTAATAAATATTTTTAGAAACTTTTTGACTTCGTTGAATTGTATTGTTTTTTTAAGGAGCAATTTCCCGCTTTTCGTTGCAATCTTTTGCTTCCAGCCGCTGTCAGGCTAAGCCTGTCGAAGCCCGCAAAAGGATTTCCTCTGCAATCGGGGCTATGGGAGGTGAAGAGTCAATTTCTATGAGTCAATGGTGAATTTTCACATTCGAAACCACCCCGTCAAAAATTTCTTTGAAATTTTCGCCACCCCTCCAGAGGAAGGGAATTATGAATAGCAATAAAGCCGCAGCAACTTGCCATGATAAAGCATCTCAACCAAATATAAATTATCAGATTCTAATGCCAGATTAAAGTCAAGGGTAAAAACTTCAGAATGACAAGCTCTACAATTTATAAAAATAAAGATTCTTCACTCCACTGCGTTTCATTCAGAATGACAGCAATACTCACGAACTCTAAAACGCTCTAATACTATGACTCTAATACACTCTACAACTCTAAAACACTCAAACAAAACAAAGCAACATCATCATCTATGCTTTTCTTATGGTAATTCTAAAAGTTGTTCCCTTTCCTACTTCTGTCTGAGCAATTTTAATATCGCCGTTGTGATATTCCTGCACTACCCTTTTGGCAAGCGACAACCCCAGTCCCCAGCCCCTTTTTTTGGTAGAATATCCCGGTTTAAAAGCATTTCGTGCCTGCTGTTTTGTCATGCCGCTTCCAGTATCCTGAACTTCTACCACGATACTTTTATTTCTCTCGATTACCGAAATGGAGAGCGACCCTTCTCCTTTCATGGCATCAACTGCATTCTTCACCAGATTTTCAATTACCCAGCTCATCAGAATCCTGTTGTGCGGAACGGAAATCATCTCATTGGAAAGATGTAAGCCAAAATTAATTTTCCGGGAAATTCTTGTTTTTAAATAATCATAATTCTCCTGAATCGTTGCATTAAAATCAGTATCATTCAATTCCGGGACAGAGCCGATTTTGGAAAATCTTTCTGAAATGGTTTTTAAGCGGTCAATATCCTTTTCAATTTCATGAATGCCTTCAGATTCGGGATCATCAAGCTTCATGATTTCCATCCATCCGATCATGGAAGATAAAGGAGTGCCAATCTGGTGAGCTGTTTCTTTGGCAAGTCCGGCCCAAAGATAACCTTCATCCGTTTTCTTAATAGTTCGGAAAAACCAGAATGAAAACAGGAAATAACACAGAATGAAAAAACCGAGGATGTACGGCGAATATCTAAGGTTATTCAGCAATGGAGAGTTGTCATAAAAAACGATCTGTTTGTCTCCTTTTGTAATTTCAATCTCAATCGGAGTATAGCTTTTAGCCATTTTTTTGGCTAAGTCAACAATTTGACCGGAATTATTTTCTATATCCTTCGGAAGGTTTTTGTATTCAATCACGTTATCATTTTCGTCTAATATGATGACCGGAACGGTAGTATTTGAGCTGTAAATCTGTAAAAGCAATGCCTGAACTTCAAGATTCGGGTTAGCTACTTCCTGCTGAAATTTCAAGGCACTTACCAAAATATCAACGCGTTTAATTTCTTCCTTACGGAGAAAATTAATCAGGATGGTAGAGGCAATCACAATAGTGAGGACAACAATTGTCATCAGAACAAATATGATCCAGTTATTCAGCCTTGCAAATATTGATTTTCTCAAAGTAAATTATTTTAAAACACTCAGGATTTTCTGCAGCTCAGTGCTTCCGCTTCCCTGGTAATTGTTGATGATGATTGAAAACACATATTTTTTTCCGTCTTTGGAAGTATGAAAACCTGCAAAGGATTTGGTGTCTCTCATAGTTCCGCTTTTCATTTTCATACCATTGTCCTGAGTAGGGAAACCATCGTAATATGATTCGAACCACGACTGTTTCTTTGCATACAGCAACGCCTGCACTTCAGCTTTGGCAGAAACATAATTTTGGGGAGAAAGACCGCTTCCGTCGGCAAAATTGATCATATTCGGGTTAATGCCTTTCGACTTCCAGAATTCTTTTAAGAAAGCGACTCCGGTTTTAAAGCTTGGATTTCCTTTTTTTTCTTTTGCTAATGTCTTGATCAGTGTTTCACCATATAGATTAACACTTTTTCTCAGAAACCAGTATACAATCTTATCCAGTGTCGGAGATTCGTAGGTAAAGATCACCTTATCGTCGGATAATCGCTGAGGACTTTTACCTTCAATTTCCAGTTGGGAATTGGTCATCACTTTTCCTGAAAAATCAATTCCTGCATCCTTTAGCCATTGTTTGACTTCAACACCCAGCTGTAAAGGCGGATTTGGCGTTGCACCGGACACCGTAACAGTTTTTGCAGGTAAAGTTCCGTTGATTAAAGCAACATTTGAATGTGGTGCCGTGAAGATAAGGCTCTGGTCTGAATTACCACCAACCTTTACATCATTGAGCCAGCGTACACCTTCCAGCGGATACGAGAAACTTTTAAATTCATTACCGCTGATGTTAATATCAAACTGATTTTCGCGCCAGTTGACACCCCACACTCCTGCTCCGTAATAATTGCCGAGATCATCCCACGGCCATCCTCCGGGAATGGTCTGATGATCAAAGTAAGAATCGTCGATAATAAGATCTCCTGAAATTTTATTGATTCCTGCTTTCTTAATCGCTTCCGTTAATTTCTTTTTAAAGTTTTCCGGTTTGTACGCATCATACCGCCAGCTTCCTAAAGTAGGATCACCGGTAGAATTTATTATTAAATTTCCCTTTAGAGTACCTGAAGAAATCGTCCCTGAATAGCCGGAATTGGTTTTGTACGTATAATTTTTACCTAAAACTTCCAAAGCTGCAGCCGCCGTGAATATCTTTTGTGTGGAAGCAGTGGAAAAACCTTTGTTTCCCTGATATTCGTACACCAAATTCCCGCTTTCATCCGAAACATAAAATGACAGGTTTGACGAGATGGCTGCCGGGGAATTCATTAGATTTTTGGTTGCACCATCCAGTTGCTGTGATATATTCTGGGCATAAATAATCTGGGTTGATAAAGCAAGGGCTGCTAAGGTTTTTCTCATTCTTTAAGCGTATTTTTAAATCTGTGAAAAATATAATAATAAATGATGCTTCGACAGGCTTAGCATTGCACTTTTATCATTCTTCCATTCAAATATAATTAAAAATAAAATTACAGTTCAGTTCCGGGTTTAATCTCGTAAGGCAGTTTATCTTTTTCAAAAATCCTCGTCAGCTCTGTTCCTTCCACAGTAATCCGATCCCCTTTTCTTCGGATCCAGTTTCCTTCGCGAAGTCCGATTACTTTCAGGTCATTTTGTGTTAAAAATTCTTTAATTCTGGTTTCGCGGGTCTCTCCATTATGCTTTAAGTCCGGATTCGGATCCAGGTAATGCGGATTAATGTTGAATGGCACCAACCCCATACAGTCGAAGCTCGGAGGATATACAATCGGCATATCATTGGTGGTTTTCATGTTCTGTCCGCCAATATTACTTCCGGCACTGCATCCAAGGTATGGTTTTCCACTTTCGACATTGCTTTTTAAAACCGTCATCAGATTTTCTTCGTGTAAGGTTTTAACCAGTAAAAAGGTATTTCCACCTCCTGTAAAGTATCCTTTTGCGTTGTTCAATGCTGCTTTCTTATCCTCAAATTCGTGGAGACCTTTTACTTTTATATTAATCTTTTCAAAGAAAGAACGTGCTTTTTCAGTGTATTCATCATATGAAATACCGCCCGGCCTTGCAAAAGGAATAAATATAATTTCATCAATTTCCTGGTAAAGGGTGATTAATTCTTCTTTTAAATATTCCAGATATTCTCCGCCGAAAAGCGTGGATGTAGATGCTAATATGATATTCATCGGTATAAATGTCATTAAAATTATTACTGACAAATATAACGCATCTCCCAATGAATCTAAAATTTATATAAAAGTGACAAAGAAGCCGTTAATATTTTCAAAAAAAGCTTAAAGGTTCTAAAATATTAGCGTTTATGGAACTATTATTGAATTTTATTCTACACAATTGAAAAATATTAGAATTATGAAAATGACTAAAATGAATATCAGAAACCTATTTTTAGGTCTAATGTTAGTAGGAGGAGTAAGTTTTGTGAGCGCACAAAATACACAAACCGATAGTGCTGCCGGTACAGCCAATACAGCTGCAACGGCTACAGCCACTCAATCAGCAAATCCTGCTATTGATGCTTTAAAGAAACAGGTAGAAACTAATCCTAAACATACAGAAGCATTGGCTAAACTAGCCGGAGCTTACCAGGAAGCTTCAGACTGGACGAACGCTATCGATACATGGAAGAAAATATCCGTACTATTACCCGATTGGGCACCGTCATATTATAGTCAGGCCTATGCCTATCAAAACGCTAAAGATGATGCAAATGCCAAATTGGCTTACGAGAAATATATAGCGACTGTAAAACCTGAAGAGGTAGAGCAGAATAAGAAAAACCTGGCGTATGCCTATTTTTATATTGCTTTCTCAGAGCAACAGTCTAATCCTGACAAGGCAAAAGAACATATTGCAAAATCATTGCAGTATGACCCGAGCAACCAGGATGCTGTAAAACTGAGCCAAGCATTGAATTCGTAGATAACGTGAATTTATTTTAAAAGATCCGGAAATTCCGGATCTTTTTTGTGTATAGTTACCAGAAAGCCGGCCGCACATTGCGGGAAGATTTCAAGGATTGCGGAAAGTTCGCTGCAGCTTGCAGGAGGTTTTCCGGTCTTCCAGAAAGTTTGCTGCAGTGTGCAGGAGGTTTTCGGGAACACCCGAAAGTTCATTGCAAGGGTGTAACGGCTTTTCGGATGTTCCCGAAAACTTGTTGCGAGGGTGCGACAGACTTTCGGATAATAATTGGTCAAGATTTGAATGAAATACTCAAAGCCTGTTACATTGATTAACTGGTTATTTTTATATACTCGCAGATTTTGCTTATTTAACAGATAATTAATATATGTTTTGGCTAAGGCCGTTGGCAGCGCATTTGATTCTGCCAGCGACAGGCGGACTAAAGTCCGCCCCTATTGATAAAGCTGTTCCAAAATTCTCGCAAAATACATTTTCGATTAAGCTCACCTCCTCAACCTCAACCTCAACCTTAACCTCAACTTTCTCTCAAACTCAACTTCCTCTCAATCTTACCCCAATTAATATTTCCCACTCAAAAAGGAATGTTTATCTTTGTAGTACATAAATCTGTAAAACATGAAATTTTTTATTGACACTGCTAATTTAGAGCAAATTAAAGAAGCCAAAGATCTTGGAATTCTTGATGGGGTAACCACCAATCCATCATTAATGGCGAAGGAAGGAATTCAGGGAGCTGAAGCGATCAAAAATCACTATAAGGCTATTTGCGAGATTGTAGACGGAGATATTTCTGCTGAAGTTCTTTCAACAACGTATGAGGAAATGATCAAAGAAGGAGACGAATTGGCAGCCATCCACCCGAATATTGTCGTGAAAATCCCAATGATCAAAGACGGAATCAAAGCATTAAAATATTTTTCAGATAAAGGAATCAGAACCAACTGTACGTTGATCTTCTCTCCAGGGCAGGCTCTTTTGGCAGCTAAGGCAGGTGCAACGTATGTTTCTCCTTTCTTGGGAAGACTTGATGATATCTCAACTGACGGATTAAACTTAATCCAGGAGATCAGACTGATCTTTGATAATTATATGTATGAAACTGAAATTTTAGCAGCTTCTATCCGTCATTCTATGCATATTATCGATTGTGCAAAGATTGGTGCTGATGTGATCACTTCACCGCTTCCTCCAATCTTGAGCCTTCTTAAGCATCCATTGACAGATAACGGACTGGCTCAGTTTATTGCAGATTCTCAGAAACTGGCTTAAGCTGACTTGCGTTTTTAATATTAAACTTTATCGGCGCGGAAACGAAGTTTCCGCGCCGATAAAGTTTACTGATCAATATTCTTTACAACTTTACAGGGATTTCCGACTGCTACCACATTTTCCGGGATATCTCTGGTCACTACGCTTCCGGCACCTATTACAGCATTGTTTCCTATGGAAACTCCGGGAAGCACAACGACGTTTCCGCCAAACCAGACATTATCTCCGACTGTTATCGGGTGTGCTGTTTCCAGGCCTTCGTTTCGTTGTTTTACATCAATGGGATGATTTGCCGTATAGAACCCGCAATTGGGGCCAATAAATACGTTGTTTCCAAAAATCACTTTTGCACAGTCCAAAATCACGAGATTATGATTGGAATAGAAATTTTCTCCTACTTCAATATTGTAGCCGTAATCACACCAAAAGCTGGGTTCGATGCAAATATTCTGTCCTGTTTTTCTCAACATTTTCTTTAAAAGAGTTTCCCGTCCTGCAACATCTGAATTTTTGAGATGATTGTATTCATGGCAGAGATCTTTAGCAGAAATTCTTTCGTTAATCAGCTCCTGATCATGATTGGCATTGTATAAAAGTCCTTGCGCACATTTTTCTTTTTCTGTCATATTTTTATTGTGAGTGGTTGATTCAAATTTAAAGATAATAAAAAAGAAACAGGATGAAAGCTAATTCATCCTGCTATTAAAAACAATTTATAATTTATTTTACTAAATCTGGTTCGATAGGATTATTATTTTTTGCTAAAGATTCCTTCATTCTTTTCTCCATTTCCCTGAATGCCTGATTCGGATCTGAGATTTCCTTACCGTCCTGAGTTTTTACTTTAAAAGTTATTTTATTGTTATCGGTATTTCCCATCATCATTTCCCTCATGTTTTTGGTAGGATCGTTAACATAGGCTTTCCATGCTTTTCTGAACTGATCTTCTGTGACTTCAAGTTCTTTTCCGCCTACTCCGAAAACCCTTATGTTTTGTGGGAGCTCCAGCTCTTTTTCTTCTGCAGATTCCGGCAATGTTTTGTTACCGACCAAAGTCATAATGTGAGAACCTGTAGTATCTTCAATCTTTACGATCAGTCCCGGCAATCCGTAGAATTTATACGGACCGTCCTGAAACGGAATATCGGTTGAAAACCAGGCTACCCATTCTCTTCCTCCAAAGCTGGTGGTTGCCTTTTGGGCGTTGTATTCCCCGATCTTTTGTTTTTCGGGCAATATTTTCCATTCAGGCTTCTGATCTTCTTTGATCTTATACCTGTCTGAAGAAATATTTCTGAAAAGATAAGTTGTAAAATCCGGATATGTTTTAGTTACTTTAAAAGAAACCGTACCGGGTTTTTCTTTTCTGTTCACATTGATACTTCCGGAAAATGACCTGATCTGTTTATTCATCTCTACAAGATTGGTAGAATCTGATACATACTTGTCACGGCTGTAGTAGTTTGAGCCGTTTTTATTAATGTCAAGATACATCATTTCATTTTTAACATCAGTTTTATTATTGGAATCCGGAATGAATTTGTACTCGTAGAAAAATCGGTTAATCTGTGCATGGGCAGAGATCGTAAAGAATAAAAAAAGTAGAATATAATTTTTCATAATTATTAAGCTTTAAAAAAAAGCCCTGCTTAAACCTGATGTCGGTCTACAGAGCTATTTTTTTATTTTAATTGGATTCTGATTTCACCAGTCATTTTTTCACCGTCTATTTTTTTATTGGTGATATCTATTCTCTTAATTGTATCAGGATTGAGATCATCCATCTCTTTTTTGGTCGATTCTTTTCCGTTGATCAAGATTTTAATATCGCCCATACTCCTTGCATTGTTAAGTCCTGAAATCATCAGAGATCTTCCTTTACCTATTTTCAGATCATCAGTCTTTACCCTGACTGTACTTAACTCTGGAAAACTTTTGAAATTGCTACCATAAAAATAAGCCCTTCTGTTACCTTCAAGCGCTCTTCTTTCGGCTTCAAGCTTTGCTCTTTCACCTTCAAGCTTGGCTCTTTTCTCTTCCAGGCGCGCTCTTTCTTTTTCCAGCTTAGCTCTTTTTTTAGCTGTTGCAGCAGATTCTTTAGCATTTGGTTCTGCTAGCCCGAAAGATTTTTCCATATCAGGCGACCATTTCATATCTCCCGTACCTCTGAACGCATAGACTTTTACGTCTTGAGCATTGGGCGGTGGTGGCGAATCAAAGTTAAAATCTGACATTTCTTTAAATCTGGGTTCACCTTCAGTAATAATTTCCCAATCGACCTCTCTCTTTAATTTATCAATTCTAGAATCCTTCCCTAATCTCTGCATCACTTCATTATCATTGATTTTCACAGCTTCAGCAGCCAATGCAGCAATTTCTTTAACTCTGGTCTGAAATTCTTCACTTTCAGGTTTAAGCTTTTCTAACCCTTTACTCTTTTCAGCAATATTTTTATTTAAGGCAGAGATTCTTTTCTGAGTATCTTTTAAATCTCGTGGAGGGACTACATTATCATTTTTTAAATTTGGAGCAATCGTATCTTTCTTAATGATCGCTTTATCTTCTTTTTTGATTTGGGAAACAGCTTTCTCAATCTCTAAATTGGTAGCCTTAATTTCCTGGTTTTTAGCGTTCACCAAATAAGCAAAAGCTACTGAAAATACAACCGGTAATGCAAAAATTCTACGCGCATACCCGAATTTGGTTTTAGGTTTTTGTAACATTTTTAATCGTTTTTTTAAATTGGAACTTAAAAACGGACTGGTGGCAGGCAACTGATTTCCGGAAAAGTGGCTTGCTAAAAGCATCTGCGCAAATGCTTTGGTGTCCGACTGTTTTACGGCCTTTTTATCAGCCAGGTATTCGTGAATTAAACTGATTTCTTTTTTAATGATGTGAAAAAAAGGATTGAACCAGAAAACAGAAGTAATGATCTCAATAAAAATTTTATCGAAGGAATGTTTCTGCTCAATATGTACCATCTCATGCTTTAAAATCTGCTTTCCAATGTCTGAATTCAAGGTGATGGAATTCTTCCAGAAAAGGTTTTTAAAGTAAGAAAATGGCGCTTCTGTAAGATTGGTGCGGTAAAAATTGATACCATCGAAGCTTTCTCTCTGAAACTGTCTTTTAAGCTGCTGGATCCTGAAAATCCCGTAGATAAATCTTCCTAAAAAATAGAAAGAAACCACTCCCAGAGCTGAAAGAATAATTCTAAAATAAGGGTAATCATGCGTTGAGTTTTTATTGTTAAAATTCTGTACCGTATCTATTAATTTATAGATGTCATTGCTTACTTCAATGGTGAAATCTTCAATTTTTATCAAAGGAAGCAGCAATGATATCAGCATCGCAGACAAAAGATAAAATCTGTTGTAGTGATGAAATGTCTTGTCTTTTAAAGACAACTTATAATACAAAAACATTACACCGGAACACAAAATAACTTTTCCGAAGTATAGAAGTACAGTTTCCATAGTATTAGTTTTTCTTTTTAAGTTCGTTCAGAAGCATTTCAAGGTCTTCCACCGTCATTTCATTTTTTTCCACTAGAAATGAAACTGCACTTTTATATGAACCTTTGAAATAATTTTTCACCAGACTTTTCATTGTCTTCCCGGAATATTGCTCCTTTGATACCAAGGGAAAATATTCATGCTGTCTTCCGTAAACATTGTAATCTACAAACTCCTTTTCCTTCAATACCTTAAGAATGGTTGACACCGTATTGGTATGAGGTTTTGGTTCAGGAAATAAATCAAGGACATCTTTCAGAAATCCTTTTTCCAGTTTCCATAGATATTGCATCACCTGCTCCTCTGCTTTTGTTAATGTCTGAATCTTCATACTTTTTCATTTATCATTAGTAGTGATATATATTCACGATTAATATCACTAAGAAATTAGTTATACAAATGTAGAAATAAAAACGAACCAAACAACTATTTTTCTAGTGATAAAAAGAACTATAATATAACCATCTGAAAATCAATCTGATAATTTTTATTAAAATTTGTTAAATTTTTAAACTATAAAGTTATTGCCTATTTAATTCGGGAAAGAAAGTAAAATTCTTTCTGAAATTATTAAATTGAAAAGCAAAATATTGCTATCCTCATCACAATGAAAAAAGATCTAGAAAAGGAAAAACAACTTGCAGCAAAAGAAGCCGTAAAATATTTAAGTGACAATAAAATTATAGGTCTCGGAACCGGTTCAACCATATATTATGCTATTAAGGAAATTGCGGAACTTGTGAAAAACGGGCTTCAGATCCAAGCTGTTCCAACATCAGATAAAACAGAGGAATTAGCCATTTCCCTGGAAATTCCCATTATTGACATTAATACTATCGATACAATTGATATAACAATTGATGGCGCAGATGAATTTACTAAAGATTTAACATTAATCAAGGGTGGTGGTGGTGCCTTGCTTCGGGAAAAGATCGTTGCATCGATGACGAAAGAAGAAATAATTATTGCTGATTCATCTAAATATGTGGAAAAGCTTGGTAAATTCAAGCTGCCGATTGAAGTAATTCCTTTTGCATCAAAGTATGTCCACTCAAAAATTCGCGACTTACAAGGAGAAGGGAATATTCGGTTTATTCAAAATCGACCATTTTTAACTGATGAAGGCAACTATATTATTGATGTAGATTTTGGTTTCATTACCAACCCTCCGGAATTGTCCCATGCTCTAACTGGAATTGAAGGCGTTGTGGGACATGGTTTATTTATCGATCTTGCCCAAAAAGTGATCATGGTAAATAATGATGATATCATTGTATTTGAAAAATAATTTAATTGCCTGTTATATACCTTCCAAAAAAATGTATAAAACCATCATTTTTGCAACAATGAACAATTAATATTAAAGATTTGTTAAAATTTATTAAATAAAATTAAAATGAATTTGTCTTAACTCAGAAAATATATTTATTTTAGTGCTTTAAAAATTTCTCATGAAAAGATATAATTTGTTAATTGTACTATTACTACTGATTTTTAACGTGACAACCGCTCAGAAAAAAGGCTCTCCCGCAGCGGATTTCAGTGCAATAGGTGAAGCTAAAACCAAAATTGAAAATACCGTTCCCCTAGTTATTAAAAATTTAAAAGAGATCAGTGAAAAAGAAAATGATCCTAATATTCTTTCCAACGGAACCACCGCATTATCGAAAGAATATGGGAAAGTGGAGCTTGAATGGCGTCTTTACAGAGGAAATATGAACAACTGTATCCTGAACAACTCTTCCAAAAAAGCAAAAAAATGCATGGAATATCATAATTCTATGTTTAGAGGTACGCTTATCAACTACAACAATTATATCACGAACCTTACCAGAAAAAATGGATATCTTGGAGTAGAAGGCGATACAAAATTCGATTTTAACCCTTCTGAAATTACTACAAAGCTGAATGAATCGTACTTTAACGGAAACGATGCTGCAAACCGAATGAAAGGAATGCAGAAAAAAGAGTTTTTAGGCCAGACAATGGCTGATGATAATGCACTTAAGCCTTTTAATCAATTGGTACAGTAAATACTCACACAACCACTTATATCAATCCCGCTTTTCCAGGCGGGATTTTTTTATGAACATATTCCAAATTTGTGGCATAATAATTATAGTATCATTATTAAAATTAAATAAATGAGCACATTAAAAAAAGGAGATATGGTAAAATGGCAATTCAGCAATGGAGAAACCCACGGAATTATTACCAAAGTACATACGAAAGATTTTGTATTTATGAACAGGCAGAGAAGAGCCTCCGAAGAAAATCCGCAATATGAAGTTATGAGCGAAAAAACAGGAAAATCGGCTGTTCATAAGGCATCAGCCTTAAAGAAAATGTAAAAGGCCGCAAATTTGCAGCCTTTAGACCTATTATTATTTTATCTTATCATAAATAAATTTGGTGACAATAGCACCAAAAAGATAATAGGCAACCGTCATTATTTTTTTCTGATTATTCTCAGCAACCGGCGTGTCATCAAGACCTAGTTTTTCAGGAAGTGCAACAGCTCCAAGCCCCATTAGGACTCCGGATGCCATATTAAAACCGGTAGTCGCCGTTGCAGCGTAATACATTCCGTTTCCAATGACATCTCCCGCCAATGTTGCAGCATACAGCTGATCATGATTGGTAACTTTCGCATCTACCTTATCCAGTGCTTTGTTTAAAGCTTCCTCTCCCACTTTATTAATTTCGGGAACATTATCGAAATTCTTTCTGATAGCTTCATGCAGAAGGCTAAGTGCTACAGCACCACCCAAACCTGCTAGGATTTTTTTGTACATAATATTGTAATTTAAAGGTGTTATTAATCTATCTGCACAAATTAAGCCATTAAGTAAGGTTGAGGCTTAGGTTAAGCTGGGTCAATCGCAAAATTTGGGTAATTAGTAAAAGAATTTTCTAGTTAGAAAAAGATATTTACTCAATTATTTCTTGGGAAAATAAAATTAAGATTAAACGCAAGATAAAAGTTATTTATTTAGGACTTAATAAATAAGAACATATATACACAGCTATCATTTGCTGAATGAAATGCCTTTGCGACCGAAAAATATACGGCCAGGGGATAAATAACTCATAGCGTCTATAGCGTCAAAAACTTTTGTTTCCTCAAATATAATTGAGCTCAAATTTTATGTAATGAAATTATCCTCTAATTTGAGCTTAATTCAGATTGTTTCATTATCTATTCAAAACAGTAAGTAACATACAAATAAAAAAAGAGTATTGCCTTTTGACAATACTCTCTGTAGTAGCGGGAACCGGACTCGAACCGATGACCTTCGGGTTATGAGCCCGACGAGCTACCTACTGCTCCATCCCGCGGTGTATTTTTTAAAACGCCACCACAGCGTTCTTAGTAGCGGGGACACGACTCGAACGTGCGACCTTCGGGTTATGAGCCCGACGAGCTACCTACTGCTCCACCCCGCGGTGTATTTTTTGTAACGTCACCGCTGACGTTAAACTTAGTAGCGGGAACCGGACTCGAACCGATGACCTTCGGGTTATGAGCCCGACGAGCTACCTACTGCTCCATCCCGCGATATTGGATTGCAAATATACGACATTTTTTTTAAAATCCTAATTTTTCTTTTAAATAAAGGACTTTTACGAAAACTATTGTAATATTTGTATCTTTGAATATGGCAAAAATATTAAGAATATATCCCGAAAACCCTCAGGAAAATCTTATCAATGAGGTTATTAAAACATTAAACAATGGCGGATTAATTATTTATCCCTCCGATACGGTGTATGCTTTAGGCTGTAATATTTTTGATGTTAAAGCAATGGAGAAGCTCGCACAGCTTAAAAAGATAAAGCTCGAAAAATCGCAGTTCTCCATTATCTGTAACGATCTTAGCCATCTGTCGGACTTTACCAGGCCTATTGATACTTCTGTGTTCAGGTTCCTTAAAAGTCATCTTCCCGGACCGTTTACCTTCATTCTGGATGCCAATAAAAGTTTGCCTCTGGCTTATAAAGGACATAAAACAATTGGTATCCGTGTTCCGGATCATCCGATTCCGCAGCTGATTGTTGAAAAACTAGGTCACCCGATTGCATCAACTTCCATCAAAGATGATGACGAAATCATTGAATATTCTACCGATCCTGAGCTAATCGCAGAAAAATATGACCACCTTGTAGACATTGTCATTGATTCCGGATATGGAGATAATGTCGCTTCCACGATTGTCGATCTTACTTCAGGCGAACCGGAAGTAATCCGTCAGGGAAAAGGAATAATTTAAGAATATTTACCTAAGTTTAAACATTCGATACACTATTTACTGATATTTACTTATCTGTATTTTAACATTATGAAAATACTTACCTCGCCTGCTAAATTGATGAATACCGAAAATACCACGGATCTGCTGAAAACAACAGCTCCGAAGTTCATTGATGAAGCAGCTCTCATACAATCTTATTTAAAAGAAAAATCGCCCAAATATCTTTCTGATCTGATGGAAATTTCAACCAAATTGGCAGATGAAAACTGGGAAAGAAACCAAAAGTGGAAAGCAAAACCTTCAGCAAAGGAGTCTGCGCCGGCATTATTTGCTTTTACAGGTGAAGTCTACAGAGGCCTTGACGCAAAAACGCTTGACAAAAACGCAGTAGATTATCTGCAGAAAAACCACAGGATTCTTTCGGGATTGTACGGCTTGCTTAAACCGTCCGATAAAGTGATGCTTTATCGTCTGGAGATGGGACGTCCTTTCGAATTTGAGCACTATAAAAATCTTTATGAATTTTGGAAAGAAAAGGTGACGGAACAACTGAATTCTGAGCTCAAAAAGAATGAAATTCTTCTTAATCTTGCAAGTAACGAATATTTTAAAGTTGTTGACCGTAAAAAACTTAATCATCATGTTATAGACTTTGATTTTTATGAACTTAAAGACGGAAAGCCTAAAACAATTGTGGTTTATACGAAGCACGCCAGAGGTTTAGTCGTAAGGTTCTGCGCCGAAACCAATGCCAAAACGCTGAATGATGTGAAAGCTTTTAATTATGAAGGCTACAGAATCGATGAAGATAAATCAACCGACACCAAACTGGTTTTTACAAGATAAATGACGATTTCTGAATATAAAAAGTATTTTAAAACAGAACTTTCCGGGCTTTACAACGACTCTGAAAGTGCTTTCTTAAGCGCTGTCTTTATTGAAAAAATTGTAGGATTTAATTCATTTTACCAGCGGAGATTTTCTGATCAGGAATTGTTGCATGATGATGAAAGAAAACTTTTTGATATCATCCTTGAATTAAAAAAGAACAGGCCTTATCAGCATATTCTGGGTGAAACAGAATTCTACGGAATGACTTTTTTCGTAAATGAAAATGTATTGATTCCCCGACCGGAAACGGAAGAACTACTGGAATTTGCCATAAAAAAAATAAAACAGCATTTTGTCATTCTGAATATAAACCGAAGGTTTACGAACGAAGTTCATAAGCGTATTGAAGAATCTTTAGAAGCAATTTCTGTCGAAATAACTAAAAAGACATTAAAAATCCTTGACATCGGAACCGGAAGCGGAATCATTCCTCTAGTTTTAAAAAAACATTTTCCGGATGCTGAAGTTTCTTCAATAGATTATTCCGAAAAAGCCCTGGAAGTAGCCCAAAGAAATGCGGACTTTCATCAGTTACCTATCAATTTTATTCATGCAGATTACCTGAATTTTGAGCTAAAAGAACAGTATGATGTCATTATTTCCAATCCGCCCTACATTGGAATTGATGAACAGGATGAAATTGAAGAGTCAGTAAAAGGTTTTGAGCCGACAATGGCACTCTTCTCTCCTACTTCAGATGCCCTGATTTTCTATCGCAAAATTGCTGCAGATGGTCAAAAATACTTATCAGACAATGGATTATTGTTTCTTGAAATCAATCAGAAATTAGGACCGGAAACTTTGGAATTATATTCTAAAGATTTATCGGAAGCTCAATTAATAAAGGATTTATCGGAAAATGACAGGTTTATTTTCGGAAAAAAGTAATAACAGCATGGAACTTAAAATACATGATACAGGTACCTCCAAAATAGCAGAAATAATTTCTGATCTGATAATCATCAGCTCCTCTCAGGATGGGCTTGATCTTTTGGGGAATGTATATTACCAGGATTTCGATAAGGTTATTGTTCATGAAAAAAACATAACTCCTGCTTTTTTTGATTTAAAAACGAAGATAGCCGGTGAAATTCTTCAGAAATTTTCTAATTATCGCGTAAGATTGGCTATTGTAGGCGATTTCAGTAAATATCCTGGCAATAGCCTGCAGGAATTTATTTTGGAAAGCAATAAAGGAAGGCAGGTTGTTCTTGTTGACAGCATAGAAGAAGCTGTGAACAAACTTTCGGACTGATCTATTTGTCGATTCAAAAAATATAAACAAAAAACCAATGAAACAATTCATTGGTTTTTTGTTATCATTTAATTGAATTTTATCCTATCCTCTTCCTCACGAATATTTCGTAAGCCAGGTAAATCAGCGGTAATGCCATAATTCCAAGATATACAGAATTAGCGATGGCCGCTTGCGGCTGGGTGGCAACCGCGTATACCAGTCCGAAAAAAGCACCTCCCAAATGGGCAGCGTGCCCTATATTGTCGTGCTGATTCGGATTCAGCATCATATAAACAGAATAACTGAAATAAATAAGTCCGAATATAAATCCCGGAATGCCTACCGGAATAAAGAACATATAAATTTCAAGATGAGGGATCATTGCAATAGAAGCAAATAGAATCCCTGAAACCCCACCGCTGGCGCCGATTGCGGAATACCAAGGCTGTCTCTGATACACAAAAAGAGAAAATATATTCCCAAGTAAGATGGATCCGAAATAAATCAAAATAAATCCAAAACTACCGAAACCCTGGATCACGACCGGACCAAAAAAATAAAGCGTCAGCATGTTGAACACCAAGTGGAAAATGTCTGCATGCAGAAATCCGGAAGAAAGCAGACGAATGTATTCGTTTCTGTTGCGGATCGCTCCTACATTGAACTTATATTTTTCAAAATTGCTGCTGCCATTCGGTGCTATAAAGCTTATAATGGCGGTAATTGCTATAACGAGTATTAAAATATTCATACTTTACTAACTTTAATGATCAGAATTGTTTTCACTCTGAAACAGATCACCAATCATGCCATCTTCATCTGCACCTGCTGTTGGTTCCGGATCTTCGTATACTTCCTCCTCTTCTTCTTCAGGTTCCGGAATGGTGATATTGATTGTTTTTACTTTAAACTTGGTAAACTGATTTCCGATTGCTTTAATTCCTTTTACAGCAATAAATTCATCGATATTGACCGTTTCCGGATCTCTTTCTTTGCCTTTATCTTTAGCGAAAATAATTTCAGCAGTAGCGCCGTTTGAAACAATAACATTTTCAATGAATGACTTAGGATGTTCCGAAGGCATAAAAGTCTGCAGATTCGGAGTATTCTCAAATAAGAATCTCTTAATGAAATAAATATCCTTTTCACCATCAAAATAAATGCAGGTTACCGGCTGATTCGGACGCCATTTTTCCAGCACCAGATATTCATCATCAAAACGGTTTCCTAGATCAAATGAAATGAGCTTTGCCTCACCATTGGTATTAATGGTCAATATTTTATCATCTCCTTTAAAGCTTCCCAGCAACGTTCCTCTTCCATCAGCATTTAATCTTCGTACTGTGTCATCAAACCAGATTTTCCTCGGCGCAAGAGTAGAAACACCTTCTTCTTTCAGGTCAACTTTCTTTATCGAATATTTAGTTACCAGATTTCCCTTGGAATCCCGTCCCTTAATGCCCAGCTCAGAAAAATCAACATCCATTTTATTCTTTCTGATCCTTGGATTCGGCTTTAAAAGAACGCTTACCGTTTCCGCTTCACCGTTAGGATTTGCTGAAAAATAAAGTACTTCCGAACCTTTTTTATCTGAAGCTAAAGGGTAATCCGTATTTCTTGTAACACCCGTCACAGAGAATCGTTTCATATAATAAGGCCCGTCCCGTCCTTCACGGTAAATCATATTGTAAACCGTTCTCTTATCATTTTTCTTCCATATGGCGACGTGCAGAATGTCTTTTCCGATAAATGTTTTTGCTTCTACCTTTACCACCTTCATGCTTCCGTCTTTCCTGAATGTGATAATATCATCAATATCCGAGCAATCGAATAAATACTGATCTTTCTTGAGAGAAGTTCCGATGAAACCTTCTTCAAAGTTGGCATAGAATTTTTCATTGGCCACTGCCACTTTGGTCGCATCAATCGTATCGAAAATTCTTAATTCCGTTCTTCTCTGGCGGTCTTTTCCGTATTTTTTCTGAATATTCAGGTAATAATCGATGGCATACTGAACAAGATTTTCCAAATGATGTTTTACCTGCTCGATCTTACCTTCAAGAGCGGCAATATTTTCTTTAAATTTATCTAAATCGAATCTTGAAATTCTCTTGATCCTGATCTCCGTTAATTTTAAAATATCTTCTTCGGTAACGGCTCTTAAAAGATGTCCGGTATGAGGTTTTAATCCTTTATCAATAGTTTTCAAAACATCTTCCCAGGTTTTCACCTCTTCAATGTCGTGGTAAATTCTATTCTCTATAAAAATTCTTTCCAATGAAGAGAAATGCCAGCTTTCCTGTAATTCATGAAGTTCGATTTCAAGCTCTTTTTTAAGCAATGACACCGTGTGATCCGTATTCATCCTTAAAATATCGGAGACGTTCATGAACATCGGCTTGTCGCCGACAATGACACAGGCATTCGGAGAGATCGTCACCTGACAGTCCGTAAATGCATACAAAGCATCGATGGTTTTGTCCGGAGAGACATCATTGTGAAGATGAATTAAGATCTCAACTTTATCTGATGTATTATCTTCAATTTTTTTAATCTTGATCTTTCCTTTCTCATTGGCTTTTAAAATAGAATCAATAAGATCGCTTGTAGTCTTGGAATACGGAAGTTCTGTAATAATCAGCGTATGTTTATCCAGCGGTGAAATTTTAGCTCTCGCCCTTACCTTTCCGCCTCTTTGTCCATCGTTATATTCAGAGACATCCAGGTATCCTGCCGTAAGAAAATCGGGGAACAGCTCAAACTTTTTCCCCTTTAAATATGCTACGGAAGCACTGATCAACTCATTAAAATTGTGAGGAAGAATTTTTGTGGAAAGACCAACGCCGATACCTTCTACTCCCTGGGCAAGCAGCAACGGAAACTTTACAGGAAGATCAATGGGTTCATTATTTCTCCCGTCGTAGGACTTCGCCCATTCTGTTGTTTTAGGATTAAAAACCACCTCAAGCGCAAAGGGTGTCAGCCGTGCTTCGATATATCTTGCCGCAGCCGCAGAATCACCGGTATAGATATTCCCCCAGTTTCCCTGAGTGTCGATCAGCAGTTCTCTCTGGCCGATTCCCACCATGGCATCGGTAATCGAGGCATCACCGTGAGGGTGATATTTCATCGTATTTCCTACGATATTGGCTACTTTGTTGTAACGTCCGTCTTCCAGCTCACGCATCGAGTGCATGATTCTTCGCTGAACAGGTTTAAAACCATCATACACCGACGGAATTGCCCGGTCTAAAATTACATAAGAAGCATAATCCAGAAACCAGTCTTTATACAGACCGGAAACTTTTTTTAAGCTCTCACCTTCATGCGGATGTTCTTCTGTCATTATTTATATATTAGCTCTTTTCTCTTTATTTATCTTAATCACTTTATGTAAGGAAAATCTTAAATCGGTGATCTCTTTTTTGGTAAGATATGAAATTTCATATTTTAATAAGGTGCTGCCATTATTTTTACTGGAGATCGTAATGTAAAGTCTTTTCATAAAAAACATATTAATAATCTCAAATTTCAGCAGCTTGTATTTTGGGAATTCATCATTCAAAGGTTTCTGCAAAAAGGGGATAACATTTCTGTTTCTGAAATGCAGGGCCTCACCATCGCTATCATACTCAAAAATCTGTCTTCCGTTGAGGTAAAACAAAAATATGGTTAGAATTGGTATTACGATAAGCAGAAAGCTCTTTTTTCCTAAAATATTAAATCTGTATTCCTCTAAAAAATAAGCTCCGATACCCGCTGCCAGGAATATTAGCAGCAATGTATTGATAAAGCTGTATACCGAAGTTTTGTTACGGTTACTTAATCTCATATCTGTCGTTTGTGTTTTTTTGTTAAATCTAATTATTTTTTTTCATCATGCTTTTTATGCCAAAACTTCCTTCTTGTCAATATCAGGATCTTCCACGACAAGATTTTCAAGGATAAAGACCTGCCGGTCGGGGGTATTTTTACCCATGTAAAATTCCAGCAACTGATCGATCGTCTGGTCTTTCCCGACAACCACCGGCTCCAGCCGGATATCCTTACCGATAAAATGCTTGAATTCATCTGGGGAGATCTCTCCTAATCCTTTGAATCGTGTGATCTCAGGATTTTTTCCAAGTTCATTCAATGCTTTTACCCGTTCCGCTTCAGAATAGCAGTATCTGGTTTCTTTTTTATTTCTTACCCTGAACAAAGGAGTCTGAAGAATATACAAATGTCCGTTTTTAATAAGATCAGGGAAAAACTGTAAAAAGAATGTGATCATCAGCAGTCGGATGTGCATTCCGTCGACATCGGCATCGGTGGCTATAATCACCTGGTTATACCTGAGATCTTCCAGACTTTCTTCAATATTCAGTGCAGCCTGCAATAAGTTGAATTCTTCATTTTCGTACACGACCTTTTTCGTTAAGCCGTAGCAGTTCAAAGGCTTACCCTTCAACGAAAATACAGCCTGTGTTTCTACATCCCTGGATTTTGTAATAGACCCTGATGCAGAATCTCCCTCCGTGATAAAGATCTGGGTTTCGCCCTTTCTTTCATTTTTCTGATCGTTGTAGTGCTGTCTGCAGTCACGAAGTTTTTTGTTGTGAAGGGAAACTTTTTTTGCTCTTTCCCTTGCCAGCTTCTGGATTCCGGAAAGTTCCTTTCTTTCTCTTTCGGAAATTAAAATCTTTCTCTGAATCGCTTCCGCAACTTCAGGATTTTTATGTAAAAAATTATCTAATTTGCTTTTCAGGAAATCGATCACAAAAGTTCTCACCGTTGGTCCGTTAGGCCCGATATCATTGGATCCGAGCTTTGTTTTGGTCTGGGACTCGAAAACCGGTTCTTCCACATTAATGGAAATGGCTGCAACAATAGATTTTCTGACGTCTGATGCATCAAAATTTTTATTGAAGAATTCACGGATCGTTTTTACATACGCCTCACGGAAGGCATTAAGATGCGTTCCTCCCTGCGTGGTATTCTGTCCGTTAACAAAAGAAAAATACGTCTCTGTCTGGGATTTATCGGTATGGGTAATGGCCACCTCAATATCATTATCCTTCAAATGAACGATTGGATACAGGGTTTCATTCTCCAGCTCTTCTTCAAGCAAGTCTTTTAATCCGTTTTCGGAATAAAACGTTTCACCGTTAAAAAAGATTTTTAATCCAGGATTCAGGTATGCGTAGTTTCGGAGCATTCTTTCGATATACTCTTTACGGAACTTAAAATTCAGGAAAATATCACCATCCGGGATAAAAGAGATTTCAGTTCCGTTTCGGTCTGAAGTATCTTTTTCATCATAGTTTTCGGTGATCATTCCTTTGGAAAACTCAGCCATTTTCAATCTTCCGTCACGGAAAGAACGAACGCGGAAATATTCGGAAAGCGCATTTACAGCTTTTGTACCGACACCGTTCAGACCGACTGATTTTTTGAAGGCTTTGCTGTCGTATTTTCCACCGGTATTCATTTTAGAAACCGCATCAACCACTTTTCCGAGCGGTATACCACGGCCAAAGTCACGAATCGTAACTTTCCCGTCGTCTAGTTTTATTTCGATTCTTTTACCGGCTTTCATTCTGAACTCATCGATGGAGTTGTCCAGAATTTCTTTCAGTAAAATATAAATACCATCATCAGCAGAAGACCCGTCTCCCAGCTTCCCGATGTACATTCCGGGGCGTAAGCGGATGTGTTCCTGCCAATCAAGGGTTCTGATATTATCTTCGGAATAGATTGGATTTATTTCTTGTGACATATGTTATTTCAGCAAACATACAAAAATACGAATTTGAAAAAAAATATCCGAAATTTTTAGATTATTTTTCGCTAATATTTACTCTTAAGTGCCGGATTATTTTATTAAAAACAACATTTGCATTATTCCCCTTTTATTGAATAATTAAACCTTATGAATTTAAGCATTACAAACTAAAACAGAATTATAGTAAAAGTCTTGTAATAATTATAATTTTTAAATCTGTTTAAACTTTTTTAAAGAAAGAGCTTCCAAAAATTACCATTAGCATTGAAAAAAAGAACTAAAAACTTGAATGTCATTTATAAAAGTTTTAAATGAAGAATCCTTTTAAATGCAAAGAATAATTTTGGGGATAAATAAGCAATGAAATCCCGTCAAAGACGGACGGACATAACTAAGCGCACGCTTTACAGCAAAAGAAATCTGCCCTCTTTGCTTTCTTAAATAACCTGAGTTCGGGATAAGTTTATATAAACGCAAAGCTAAACAAAAGTATTTAATCACATGGTTTCTAAAAATTAAACATTTCTTTGTTTCTCTTTGCGATAAAATAATTTTATTTTGAAAATCAATTATTTAAAATGTCTCTTGTCCCGAACTCAGGTTAAATAATTTAGATTGAAAATAAACTTTGCGTTTTTATAATTTTTCATAGAATATAGTTTTAAAAAAGTTTAAAGGGCTTTTTATATAATTTGCCCTTTCAGTTGAAAAATTTAATTTAAATTCGATATTTAAAATAAATTCAATGATACAACTTCCTTTATCGAAGCTTTCTAATGTGGGCACTACAATTTTCAGTCAGATGACGCAGCTGGCCAATGAAAATGAGGCGATCAACCTTTCGCAGGGATTTCCTGATTTTTTGCCCGACTCCGAATTGCTGAATCATGTCGATCATTTCATTAAAAAAGGATTCAACCAATATGCACCCATGCCCGGAATGATCGCGCTGAAGGAACAAATCGCAGCCAAAATTGAACATTCACACCAGGCAGTTTATCATCCCGATTCGGAAATCACCGTGACAGCAGGAGGTACACAGGCTATTTTTACTACGATTGCAAGCTTTATAAAGAAAGATGATGAGG
Organism: Chryseobacterium taichungense; assembly: GCF_900109935.1. Classification (GTDB taxonomy): domain Bacteria; phylum Bacteroidota; class Bacteroidia; order Flavobacteriales; family Weeksellaceae; genus Chryseobacterium; species Chryseobacterium taichungense. The sequence goes on from NZ_FOBV01000008.1 coordinate 49,394, forward strand.
TAATTATTTTTGAACCAGCCTACGATTGTTACGAGCCTACCGTTGAGCTTTTCGGGGGAATTGTAAAACGTTTTGAAATGAAAGCGCCGGATTATGAAATCGACTGGAATGCCGTAAAGAATCTCGTTACTGATAAAACAAGGATGATCATCATCAACAATCCGAATAATCCTGCCGGGAAGGTTTTAAAGGAAAATGACATTCTGGAACTTATTAAAATAGTCAAAGAAACACCCATACTTATTTTAAGCGATGAAGTGTATGAAAATATCGTTTTTGACGGAAAAGAGCATTTAAGCGTCTGTAAATATCCTGAATTAAAAGAAAGAAGTATTATGGTCGCATCATTCGGAAAGCTATTTCATGTGACAGGCTGGAAGATTGGATATTGTGCTGCTCCCGAAAATCTGACCCATGAATTCAGAAAGGTTCACCAGTTCAATGTTTTCTCTGTTAATACACCGATTCAGCTTGCATTGGCAGAGTACATGAAAAACCCCGACCATTACCATTATCTTAATCAGTTTTTTCAGGAAAAAAGGGATTTTTTACGACAGGGACTGTCGAATACGTCTTTTGAATTGCTGGATTGTGAAGGAACGTATTTCCAGGCTTTACGATATGATAAGATCTCTGATAAAAACGATCTTGATTTTGCCCGTGAGCTTACAATTTCGCATAAGGTAGCGAGTGTTCCGTTTTCATCTTTTTATAAAAATAAGCGGGACGAAAAGGTAATCCGTCTGTGTTTTGCCAAAAAGCAGGAAACGCTGGAAAGAGCGATTGAGAATTTGGCTAAGTTGTAAAGAAATTCCGGTGGCTTCGGCTCCGCTCAGCCGCCCTATAAAATAAAATCTGGTGATTTCGAGAACCTCAATCACCAGATTTTTAATTTATAAAAACATTCCGCCAGAAGCTTCAATTCTCTGTCCGTTGATCCAGCCGGCGTCTTCGGTACAAAGGAAAGCCACTACTCCACCGATATCATCCGGAAGTCCGGCTCTCCCTAACGCTGTATTACCTGCAACCATCGCATTGATATTTTTATCATCTCTGGTTCTTCCGCCTCCGAAGTCTGTTTCAATCGCACCCGGAGCGACAACATTCGCTTTGATCTTTCTTGGTCCCAGCTCTTTGGCCATATATCTTGTAAGCATTTCTACCCCTGCTTTGATCGAGCCGTATACAGAAGATCCCGGCAGCGCAAATCTCGCAAGCCCTGAAGAAACGGTGATAATTCCGCCATTGTCATTGATGAAAGGTAAAAACTTCTGAGTCAGGAAAAATACACCCTTAAAATGAATATCCACCACATCGTCAAGCTGCTCTTCCGTAACATCAGGAATCGGTGCATACAGGGCTGTTCCTGCATTATTCACTAAATAATCAATGTTTCTGCTTCCTGTATTTTCCTCAAGATGATCTCCCACGGTTTTTATGAAAGCATCGAAGCTTCCCGTATCTTTTGTGTTGAGCTGATAAGCGATCGATTTTCTGCCCAATGCCTGAATTTCACTCACTACTTTATCAGCCTCTTCTTTATTGCTGTTGTAGGTAATGATCACATCAAGACCCTTCTCGGCAATTTTAATTGCTGAATTTCTTCCCAAACCACGGCTTCCGCCGGTAACTACTGCAATTTTTGTTCTTGCTTCCATTTTTTATTATTTTTTGATGAAACAAAGTTCACTCATTTCAGGACATTCATGTTTGCTTTAATCAAACTGAAATTTGCAAAATTCAAATCACGACCGGAATTCCAGTGGCGCCAGTGTTGTCTTTTTCTTGAAAAAGTTGGAGAAATGGGCGATCTCTTCAAATCCTAACGCATAAGATATTTCGGAGACATTCCATTTTGTCTGCTTAAGCAGTATTTTTGCCTCCTGAACGATTCTTTCGGCAATAATTTCAGTAGTAGTCTTACCAGTGCTTTCCTTTAATTTTTTGTTTAAATAATTCACATGAACCGCCAGCCGGTCGGCGTAGTCCTTTGCTGTTTTCAGCTGGAGTCTCTGATCGGAAGACTCAATAGGAAACTGCCTTTCCAGCAATTCAATAAACAGGGAAACCACGCGTAATGAGGCATCATTTGAGGTCGACAATTTGGAAGCCAGCTGCAGTTTTTGTCCGTAGTGAATAAGTTCCAGCACATAATTACGGATCAGATCATATTTAAAAATATAGTCTGAGTCGATTTCCTTTTTTATTTTTCGGAACAACTGCTCTATTTCATCCGCCAGCTCATCGTCAATCTCAAACAAAGGAATATTGCCCGGTTGAAAGATTGGAAGGTCTTCCAGCGTGTTGTACGATTTATCTTTAATGAAAAAATCTTCGGTAAATACACAAAAGCTTCCCGATTGGTCAGTATCCTCAGGAATCCAGTGATACGGAACTTTGGGAGTTGCAAACAGCAACGCATTGTTTTTTATCTGAATGATCTTGTCTGCATATTCTGCCCTGTTTCTCCCTCTGATCAGGCTGATCTTATAATATTTCCGCCTGTTGTACGGCATCTCCGAAGTCAGTTTTACTTTCTCTAAAGTCTGTGCAATATCAAATACATTGAAATGCCCGATTTCTTTGTGCAGGCCTTTGGGAAATATGTTTTCAAGATCTGTTCCGAGCTTGGAAGTCATTTCGCGGTAAAAATCATCCAGTGATGCATAGGAAGTATGTGCTGTTTTTTCCATACCTAAAATTTGTATAATTCAAATGTACGAAATATTGTGTGTTAAAATTAAATATCAATTCCTCCGATTATTTCCAATTCCCATTTTCCGTTTTTGTATTCGGCTGCATAATCACGCTCATAACTGCTGCCTGATTTTGAGATATAAAATTTATCCGGATCTTTCTTATCTTTTTTCATTTTAGAAATACTTTCTCTTGTAACGTCTGTCATTTTCACATAATACGTTTTCTTATTATCACTTTCCGAAATAAAAAGAATCCTGTAATCCGGACTAACCTGATGAAAGTAATCGCAATCATTTTCAAAAATTATGAACGTATAATGTTGCTTCTTTAGATCACTTTCTCCCTTTGCATATTGAGGCATTAATAATTCATAAAGCTCGGTAAATTTATTCTTCGATGATCTGAACATGGGATTAAGATCATCAAAATCGGTGATCCCGTCACCATCGGTATCCTTATTTTCAGGATTAAGTCCGAAACTCTTTTCAAAGATATCATTGTAGCCATCATGATCAGAATCTTTCGTCAGATCTTTCAGATTAATCTTAAACAATTTACCATCACTTATCGCTGAATAATCGTCATAGCCGGGTAATCCGGGAACTTTTATGATCTTCACGAAACTACCCTCCAATTCAAGAAAATTGCCATTGATGATTGGCTTTTGCTGAATACCGTTAACATAATAATGACTAAAACACAGGCCTAAGAAATAAGCAGAAGGTTTGTTATTCTCAATTTTAAGCAACCAGAAACCAAGGTCGTTAGTTCCCAACGCATACAGACTGTTTCCAACCTGCTGTTTATGAGAGCAGGAAAATTGATCTGAAAATTTCTCTTTAAAAATCTTATATTCCTCCTGATGTGTTTTCCATCTTTTCTCCAGGATTTCATCGGAATCATAACGCTGCCTCGACTCCAGACTGTCCTGTTTAAAAGACCGGTATTTCTCAAGATTTATAATTTCAAGATAATCCGGCTTATTTTCCAGGATCTGACCTGCAGTAAAAGGCTTTTTCTCCTGATAATAAGTCAATTTATCTTTCAAGCCAGAAAAACATCTGTCTTCGGCAGTTTCCGAACAGGAGAAAAGTAATACCAATACAAGAGAATAAATGAATTTCATAATTAAAAGTTTCCGACAAGAATGCAAAAAACGCTCCCAAAATCAATCGGAAGCGTTTTTCTATTATAACTAACTTTAATATTTTCTTATACGTTGAATCTGAAGTGCATGATGTCGCCATCTTTTACAACATATTCCTTGCCTTCTACGGAAAGCTTTCCGGCTTCTTTTACTTTCGCTTCGGAACCGTAATTAACATAATCATCGTACTTGATCACTTCTGCACGGATGAAACCTTTCTCAAAGTCGGTGTGAATAACTCCGGCAGCCTGCGGGGCAGTCCAACCCTGTCCGATCGTCCAGGCTCTTACTTCCTTCACCCCTGCTGTAAAATACGTTTGAAGCTTCAACAAATCATATGCTTTTCTGATCAGACGGTTTACACCCGGTTCAGTAAGTCCCAATTCCTCAAGGAAAATTTCTCTTTCCTCATAGGTTTCCAGTTCATTGATATCTGCTTCGATCTGAGCGGCCAATACTACAACTTCAGCACCTTCATTTTTTGCCATTTCCTCGATCTTACCGATCCACTCGTTCCCGTTTTTAATGGAGTTTTCATCCACATTACAAACATAAAGAACCGGCTTATTCGTCAAGAGCTGAACTTCTCCTATAATAGATTTTGTAAAATCATCCGTTGCAAACTCTCTGGCATTTTTCCCGTCTTCCAGGAATTTCTGAAGACTCTGAAGCGTTTCATACGTCAGGATATCTTCCTTTTTCCCGGATTTGATGAATTTTTTCGCTTTTTCAACAGCCTTTCCTACTGTTTCAAGGTCTTTCAGCTGAAGCTCGATATCGATAATTTCTTTATCTCTCAATGGATCTACAGAACCTTCTACGTGTACGATGTTTCCGTTATCAAAACATCTCAAAACATGGATGATCGCCTCACACTCGCGGATGTTGGCCAGGAACTGGTTTCCAAGACCTTCTCCTTTGCTTGCGCCTTTTACAAGACCTGCAATATCTACAATCTCTACAACCGCCGGCAAAACTCTTTCCGGTTTTACTATTTTTTCCAGTTCAAACAATCTGTGGTCCGGTACTGAAACTGTTCCCAGATTGGGTTCGATGGTACAGAAAGGATAGTTGGCCGACTGTGCTTTTGCGTTGCTCAGGCAGTTAAAAAGAGTTGATTTACCTACATTCGGTAAGCCTACGATTCCACATTTCATAACGTAAGATTCAAAGTTTAATGTTTAAAATTCAAGGTTTGGCGTTTAGCGTGTAAGATTATATTATACTGAATAATTAACTTAAACCCGAAACCACCATGTTTGAATTATGAGTGTGCAAAGATAGTGATTTTACACAGAGTTTCATAATAAAAAAATCTGCCAGTAGTCTGACAGATTTTTTAATAATTTAGTTCACCAAAAGGCTTTTTTATGGATTGTCACCCGTTGCTTCCTGTGCGAGAGGAACATCATTCGGTGCCTTTTCCAATGTTTTATCTAAAGTAAATAACGACTCGTCTGTTGCTCTGTCACCACCGGCAATCTTCAGTTTGTCCATCAGGTTCATCGCAAGGGTTTCTTCTTCGATCTGTTCCTGAACGAACCACTGCATGAAATTCCAGGTTGCCCAGTCTTTTTCCTGCAATGCCAGGTCTACCAGCCTGTAAATCGAGGTCGTATTGTCAACTTCATGTTTGAAAACACCTTCGAAACAAGCAGTTAAAGATTCCGGATCAGCCGGTGGCGCCTGTATGGCTTCCACTTTTGGTTTACCGCCTCTGTTCAGAACGTATTCCATAAATTTGATTGAATGATTTCTTTCTTCCTGGGCATGTCTGTACAAAAAGTTGGCGATTCCCTGATATCCTTTATCATCCGCCCAAATTCCATAAGATAAGAAAACATGTGCAGCGTGGATCTCTTTGTTCATCTGATCACTAAGCGCTTTTTCCATAGCCTCGGAAAGTCTGTTAGTATTCATAATTCATATTTTTTAGTGATTATGTATGAACAGGATGCAAAAATGGTTCCGAGAAGATTTGATCAGCTATTATTCAACATGTGGTATTTATAACAGTCTGAAATACTTAGTTTTATAAATATAATTTATAGTTATTCTAAACTTCTATCCTTTTAAACGGCAGTTTTCATCAGAAATGCTTTTCAATTTTTTAGAAGCTGTTCCCGCTTTCCGCACTCGCTATTTTATTAGTTTGGGCTGCGGCGGCTTCGCCGCCGAAGCCCAAACTAATAAAATGAGCTCAAACAAATGCTTCAATCGGGGCTAGGCTGACAGTCTTTCATTCACCCAATCAACAAAATTATAATCTTTGGCTCTTATCATTTACAATTGACTATTGATTTGCGAAGCAAAAATTACTTTTATAAACCACCCCGTCTCCTCCCGATGGTCGGATCCACCCCTCCAAAGGAGGGGAATTTCTTACCGTTAAGCTACTGGGAGTGAAAAATTTCCTATTTAGATCGTAGGTAAAGCACCGCCGTCAACTGAGTAATTAACCCCTGTGATGTATTTGGCTTCAGGAGATGCGAGGAATCCGACAAGATTTGCAACTTCTTCAGGTTCTGCCATTCTTCCCAGCGGAACGTTCAGTTTTTCCATAACGGATTTATAAGCTTCTTCTGCTGTAACAGAGGATGACTTCGCCATATTTTCAATGAATTCCAACATAAGAGGGGTTTCCACCAAGCCGGGTGAAACTACATTCACGCGTATTCCATGCTTAGCGACTTCATTGGCCAATGCTTTGCTGTAAGCGTTCAATGCTGCTTTTGCAGAAGAATACGACATCGTCATCTCCCAGATTGGCAGTTTTGCAGCCCCTGTAGAAATATTGATCACCACCCCGCTTTTTTGTTCGATCATTGTTGGCAATAAGGCCTTGTTAATACGAACAACCGACATGAAATTGAGCTGCCAGTCATTATTCCAGTCTTCATCCGAAAGAGTACTGAAGCCACCGCCCGGACTTAAATTAGCGCCTGCATTGTTAATGATAATATCGATTCTTCCATATTTCTCCAAAATTTCTTTGGCAATCACTTCCGCACTCTCAGGCTGGAAAAAATCTGACGAAATGAAATGCTGTCCATTTGTATTTTCAGCCGGAGCAGTTCGGGCCGTAATGATTACCTGTGCTCCTGCATTGCTTAATGTATCGGCGATCGCTTTACCGATGCCTTTTGTTCCGCCTGTTACCAGGGCAACCTGTCCTTTTAATGAATTGTTCATAATTTTTCTTTTAAATCTGTTGCAAAGAAAACTACAATACTTTACTTTTGCAAGTAGTTACACCAATGTATAGTAATAACACGAAGTAAAGGATTGAAGTAAATCAATACGTTATGAACAAAAAAAATGTACAGCCTGTTGCAGAAAAATGTGCACTGCAGGAAATTTTAGGGGTTATCGGAGGAAAATGGTCAATGTCCATCATCTATGCTTTGTTTACGGGGAAGAAGCGTTTCAGTGAATTAGAACGCCTTATCCCAAATATCAGCACGCGAATGCTGGTGAAAGAGCTGAAGAATATGGAAGCCAATGGTATTGTAGTGAGAGAAGTTTTTGCAACCGTTCCGCCAACTGTTGAGTATACACTGACGGTAAAGGGTGAAAAACTAGAACCTATTATTAACGAACTGCATAAATGGGGCGTTGAATACGTGATCTGATCATTCAGAAAATAATCCTTTTTTTCTCGCACAAATTTATCTGATGATGGCGTTACAATGCTGTCATTCTGAATGAAATGCAATGAAATGAAGAATCTCTTTCTTCCACAAATTTCTCATATGGCCGCAGATGATTATTTTGTAGCTCTGTTATTCCGAATGAAATGCAGCGAAATGAAGAATTTTTTTTTCTCACGCAGATTTATCAGATGGCAGCAGATGATTATCTTGAGCTCTGTCATTCTGAATGGAATGAAGTGAAATGAAGAATCTCTTTCTCCCACAAATTTCTTAAATACTGCGGATGATTGTGTTGTAGCTCTGTCATTTTGAACGGAATGCAGAATCTCTTAAAATTGATTTCAAGAGACTCTTCGTTCCTTAGAAATTAAAGGTAGATGCAGTCAATAACAAAATCAAATATTTTGATTGATGAGTCTGCCCGCCTTAATTACTTTACCTTTTTTGCCATATAATCGCTTTCATTTCCGAGCCGGTCGATGGCTTTAATGGCAACCGCATTGAGAACCCTTCCGTTTTTAGATTTCGGAATTTCCTTTGAAAGCTGATCCAGTGTCAGGATTTCTGTTTCCCAGGTACCGTTGTACTGTGTAAAAAGTACCCACTGGAAAACTTCCTTTATGTTTCTTGTACTCCAGCTTACCTGTGCAAAACTTCCGTTATCATTGATGAACAAAGTCGGAGTCTGGAGAGGAACAGCCTTTAACCAAGGTGATTTTGGAACTAAAGCTTTTTCTTTATAAGGACCGTTCTTTAACCCCGGAAGCATGCCCGCATTCCTGGTCAGTCCGGCAATACTCCAGTGGATTTCCCCGGCATCATTACCCAGCACCTGCCTTGAAATATCGATCTGGTTCCTGATCTCTGCAGGACGGTCCGAAGATTTTATTTCTACCGTATTCAATCCCGGCCACAAATGACGGTTTAAGGTATTTTCTGATTTCCACCATCTTAAGAGCGCTTCAAAAGGCTGCCCCTTGGATTCTACAGGCCAGTACAGTTGTGGAGAGAAATAGTCTACCCAGCCTTTGTTCAACCATAATTTGGCATCAGCGTATAGCTCATCATACTGGGAAGAGCCGACAACGCCTTCCGGATAGCCCGGCTTCCAGATCCCGAACGGACTGATTCCGAATCGCACATAATTTTTCTCGGCATGAATTTCTTTGTAGATTCTTTCCACAAATTTATTCACATTATCCCTTCTCCAGTCGGCCCTGGAAAGCGTTCCTCCGTTTCTCAGGTATTCATTCCATGAAGCATTGTCAGGGAAATCGGCACCCCGGTTATAGGTGGCATACGGATAGAAATAGTCATCAAAATGTACCGCATCAATATCATAGCGCGTAACAATATCTTTTACCACATTAGAAACGTGTCCCTGTGTTTTGGGATTTGCGGGATCAAACCAATACATTCCGTTCTTTAATCTGATCACCATATCCGACAGCTTATTCACCATCGACAGACCGTTTGGTGAGCCTCCGTTGGAATGGTGCGCACGGTACGGATTCAGCCATACATGAAGCTCCAGTCCTCTTTTGTGGGCTTCGTCGATCCAGAACTGCAGAGGATCATAATTGGGATAGGGAGCCAATCCGGTCTGGCCTGTAAGGAAATACGACCACGGTTCAATATTGCTTGTATATAAGGCATCAGCAGAAGGCCGCACCTGGAAGATCACGGCATTGAAATTATTGTCTTTCAGCATATCGAGCATACTGATCGCTTCGGCTTTCTGCTGGTCTACGGATAGGTTGTTTCTCGAAGGCCAGTTGATGTTGGCCACACTGGCAATCCAGGCTCCACGAAATTCTCTTTTGATGTCAGGAAGTACCGTTCTGAATGTCTCATCGGGAGGAATTGCAGCTTCCGGTTTCGGACCTGAAGGCGGAGTATTGTTTTTAGTGTTTGAAGGAGTTTTTGTTGGGGTGGAAGCTTTTACTGCATTATTTTGGGTCGAACAAGACACCATTGATGTAAAAAATCCTGATAATATGATTAGTTTTAAGTAATTTATTCTCATATCTGCAAAACTACATTAATTTATTTTGTTGATTTAAATTACAATAATAAAATGAAACAATTATTGTTTTTAACGCTAAGGTCGCTAAGATTTTTTTAACTACTAGCTGTTTTTAAGTTCGCTAAGGCGTTCTACTCAGCGAAAACCGCGAAGGATTTCTAAAAGAAATTAAGTTTTATTCTCACGCTGATTTCACGGATGACGCAGATCTCATTGGGTAAACTATTTTAAGTTTTCACATATTTGTATGCTGAAAAGCTTTATTTTTATTATGAGATTGTCATGCTGGAAGCATCTCGATACTGCAATATTTTTAAAACGCTAAGACACGCTAAGAGTTTTTGAATACTAACTGTTTTTAAGTTCGCAAAGGCATTCTACTTAAAAAAGAGCGCGAAGAATCTGTTTTTTTTAATCGCAAAGATAGACGAAGGCTTTTTTTGAATACCAAATGCTTTTAAGATAAACTAAGCCGCTTCGCTTAGCATCGTAAAACAAGGAAATATTGTTGACAGTTTATTGTTTTAGTGCAAGGAGCATAAGATGTTTTAAATACTAACTATTTTTAAGCTCGCAATGCGTTCTAATTATCGAAGACCGCGAAGGTTTATTTGTTCGCTTAGCATTGTAAAAACAACGAGATAATAAAAACCTGTATTACTTTAATAAATGAAATGTCTTTGTTTACCTTGAAATAGGTAGCATCCTATACAAAAGCCTTTGTATTGCTTTGCGGTTGAATAAGAAGTTCCGGAAATTCAGCGTTTAGTGTATGATGAAAGTGAAATCCTTCGGGAAGAAGTTTAGAATTTAACTCCCGCCGATTTTGCGGATGACGCAGACTTTTAAAAGTTGTTTTTTTATGTTTAACTAATTTGATTGTATTATTTAATTGCGAAGATTTAATCGCAAAGGCAGACGAAGGCTTTTTTTGACTACCAACTGCTTTAAGATAAACGAAGCCGCTTCGCTTAGCATCGTAAAACAAGGAAGTTGTAAAACTTGTATTACTTTAATAAATGAAATGCCATTGTTTACCTTGAAATTAGGTAGCATTCTATACAAAAGCCTTTGTATTGCTTTGCGATTCAATAAAAAAGTTTCGGAAATTCAGCGTTTGGTGTATGATAAAAGTGAAAATCCTTCGGGAAGAAGTTTAGAATTTAACTCCCGCTGATTTTTCAGATGACGCAGATTTTTAAAAGTTGTTTTTTATATTTAACTAATTTGATTGTTATTATTTAATTGCAAAAATTTAATAGCAAAGGCAGACGAAGACTTTTTTTGGCTACCAACTGCTTTTAAGATAAACGAAGCCGCTTCGCTTAGCATCGTAAAACAAGGAAATATTGTTAACGGTTTATTGTTCTAGCACAAGGAGCACAAAGATTTTTTAAATACTAACGGTTTTTAAGCTCGCTAAGGCGTTCTAATTATCGAAGACCGCGAAGGTTTATTTGTTCGCTTAGCATTGTAAAACAACGAGATAATAAAAACCTGTATTACTTTAATAAATGAAATGCTTTTGTTCACCTTGAAATAGGCAACATTTATACAAAAAACTTTGTCTTGCTTTGCGATTCAATAAAAAAGTTTCGGAAATTCAGCGTTTGGTGTATGATAAAAGTGAAATCCTTCGGGAAGAAGTTTAGAATTTAACTCCCGCTGATTTTGCAGATGACGCGGATCTTTTTAATTCAGAGGTACTTCTTGGTATTATTTAAACAAAAAAGCCCCGATAATTCGGAGCTTTGTATATATAAAGGGTTGATTACGCTTTCGCTGATCTTTCCACTTTTTTTCTTTCTTCTTCGGAAAGGATTTTCTTTCTCATACGGATGAAGTTTGGTGTTACCTCGATGGCTTCGTCAGCCTGGATGTATTCCATACATTCTTCCAGAGAGAATAAGATTTTTGGTGCTACCCCGGTATCTTTATCTTTACCTGCCGCTCTCATGTTGTTCAGCTGTTTTGCTTCAACGATGTTTACGACAAGGTCACCAGGTTTGTTTTGTTCACCAATAATCATTCCTGCATAGATTTCCTCTCCCGGATCTACAAAGAACTTACCTCTGTCCTGAAGTTTGTTGATGGAATATTCGGTAGCCGGCCCTTGGGTCTTGCTGATCAATACCCCGTTGTTTCTTCCAGGAATAGCGCCTTTGAAAGGCTTGTATTCTGTAAAACGGTGCGCCATGATCGCTTCACCAGCAGTAGCCGTAAGCATTTGAGAACGTAATCCGATCAATCCTCTTGAAGGAATTTCGAACTCCATGTGCTGCATTTCTCCTTTGGTTTCCATGATGTGAAGGTCACCTTTTCTCTGCGTTGCAAGGTCAATTACTCTTGATGCATACTCTTCAGGAACGTCAACTACCAATGATTCGTAAGGCTCACAGTTTACGCCGTCGATTTCTCTCAGGATTACCTGTGGCTGTCCGATGGTCATTTCATACCCTTCTCTTCTCATTGTTTCAATTAAAACCGATAAGTGAAGGATCCCTCTACCGAAAACAAGGAATGTGTTGGCATCATCCGTCTGCTGAACTCTTAATGCCAGGTTTTTCTCTAATTCTTTGGTTAATCTTTCTTTCAGGTGGTTAGAGGTAACATATTTACCGTCTTTCCCGAAGAAAGGGGAATTGTTGATGGAGAACGTCATGTTCAGCGTAGGCTCATCAATGGCTGTTCTTTCCAATGGCTCAGGATTTTCAAGGTCTACAAATGAGTCCCCGATCTGGAAAGCATCGAAACCTACTACCGCACAGATATCTCCTGCCTGTACTTCGGTTACTTTTTTCTTTCCTAATCCTTCAAAAACATATAATTCTTTTACTTTTCCTTTTACAATTTTACCGTCTGCCTGGGCAAGACCGATCCACTGGGATTCTTTAAGCTCTCCTCTGGTTACTTTACCGATGGCGATCCTTCCTAAGAAAGAAGAGTAATCAAGCGAAGTGATCTGCATCTGAAGGTTTCCTTCCGTTACTACCGGTGCCGGAACATACTGCAGGATCCCATCCAATAATGGTAAAATATCTTCAGTCTGCTCTAAAGAAGTATTGAACCAACCTTGTTTAGAAGATCCGTAGAATGTTGGGAAATCCAACTGTTCTTCCGTTGCATCAAGGTTGAAGAACAGGTCAAATACCTGGTCATGAACCTCATCCGGACGGCAGTTTGGCTTATCTACTTTGTTGATTACCACCAATGGTCTTAATCCTAATTCCAGTGCTTTCTGAAGTACGAATCTGGTTTGTGGCATTGGCCCTTCGAAGGCATCCACCAACAGGATTACCCCGTCTGCCATTTTCAGTACTCTTTCTACCTCTCCCCCGAAGTCGGCGTGACCGGGTGTATCAATTACGTTAATTTTCGTGTCTTTATAAGTAACAGAAATATTCTTGGATAAGATCGTGATCCCTCTTTCTCTTTCAAGATCGTTGTTATCCATAATTAACTCCCCACTCTCCTGATTTTCTCTGAAAATATTGGTAGCGTGGATGATCTTGTCAACCAGGGTGGTCTTACCGTGGTCAACGTGTGCGATGATCGCAATATTTCTAATGTTTTGCATAAAAGATTTTTACGGGTGCAAAAGTAGTGATTTTTAATGAAATACTCGCTAATAAGTTTTGTTAATTAACAAATTCATAATGAGCTTATTTAACAGAAATCATCATAAGACGTGTTTGGGAAACATTCCACTAAACGATTTAAATTAATAGAAAATTACCGATCATCTTTTAAAATGTTATTTCTTTAACCATTATGATGTGTTTAAAGAGCTATCAAGGATTAAAAAAAGATCTTTGAATACGATTCGTCAATTCGAACTTTAAGTGAAGAAAATGTATCGGGAATTAAATTTGTCCTCAAATCACAAACTTCTCGATATGATTTTTTGTAAAAATCTACTCGAAGTGACGAAATGAATAAAATACACAATGGGTTTGGATATATTTAACCTGAGTTCTGGATAAGTTTATATAAAAACGCAAAGCTAAACAAAAACATTAATCACAATGTTTTTAAAAATTTAAGATATACAAAGGCGTGAAACTTATTAAAGTAATACAAAATTCTTGTATTACTTTAATAAACGAAGTGGCATCGTTTAACTTAAAAGCGTTTCAAAAATTAAATATTTCTTTGTTTCTCTTTGTGATAAAATAATTTTAATTTGAAAATAAATTATTTTAAATATCTCTTATCCCGAACTCAGGTTATTAATAAATAGCTTAATTCCACAAGAAATATAAAGCAAAGTTTTCGTTTTCAGTTTAATTCTTTAAGCAAGCAAAGAGGGCAGATTTCTTCTGCCATCAAGCGGTCGTGTATCAAAGTTAGTGATGGCATAATACGAAATCATTAACCTATTGAAAATCAATAAAAATTAAAAACAAATTAATAGAAAACAAGAGTAGGTATTCCCTACTCTTGTTTATTTTTGTCGATAAAAACATTCCTAAATGATTGAAGATCATTCCTCGTGTATCAAAGTTAGTGATGCAGGAATATGTACTAACTGCTGTTCTAAAAATATTGTAAAAAACGGAACTACCAAAACCCGCAAACAACAATATTTCTGTAAAAACTGCCATAAAAGGTTTATAGAATTTTACAGTTATAAAGCTTATGAGAAGAATATTAATTCCCAAATTATTCAATTAACAAAAGAGGGATTAGGTTTAAGAAGTATAGCGAGAGTGCTACAAATATCAACAACCACTTTACTTAAAAGAATGGTTTTTATCTCAAATCAGATCTCTACGCCAGAAATTCCTTTCCATCAATCCTACGAATTAGATGAAATGAGATTTTATATCGGTAATAAATCAAACCAGATGTGGTTGGCTTATGCCATTAATAAAATAACTAAGAAAATTGTAAGTTTTCATGTGGGAAAAAGAACTAATAAAACTTTAAAGACAATTATTAAAACTTTAATTAATTCACAAGCAGAAAAGGTATATACAGACAAACTTAGAAATTACCAATATTTAATTCCTAAAGAAGTCCATTCAACCCAACGATTCGGAACAAATTCAATTGAAAGAATGAACCTTACCATAAGAACAAATCTCAAAAGATTCAACAGACGAAGTATTTGTTTCAGCAAAAGTATAATTATTGTTAATGCTATTCTCAGAATCTATTTTTGGACATAAAATAACTATGATGGATAAAAGATCTTGGGATAAAACACAACGATGTGGCAAAGGTTCAGAAAAGAAATACAGTTGTGAATTACTTTCATTTATCCGTATCTTTGGGATACAACACAACGCTAACATTTCAAAGCCTTGCGCCTTAACCGTTGTGAATTGCTTTCATTTATCCGTATCTTTGGGATACAACACAACGCTAACATTTCAAAGCCTTGCGCCTTAACCGTTGTGAATTGCTTTCATTTATCCGTATCTTTGGGATACAACACAACGGGAAGATTGCCGAACTTTTCAAAGACGGCGTTGTGAATTGCTTTCATTTATCCGTATCTTTGGGATACAACACAACTTCACTCCAATAATGCTTGATTTGCGACCAGTTGTGAATTGCTTTCATTTATCCGTATCTTTGGGATACAACACAACCGGATTGCACCATTTCGCAAACACAACGTGGTTGTGAATTGCTTTCATTTATCCGTATCTTTGGGATACAACACAACTCGTTGTTGTTGAATGGAAGCCGAAGCCGGGTTGTGAATTGCTTTCATTTATCCGTATCTTTGGGATACAACACAACGTACTCATTACGTAGTAGTACACAGGGATAGTTGTGAATTGCTTTCATTTATCCGTATCTTTGGGATACAACACAACTTTTATTGTTTGTTTGATGTTGTAAAGATAGTTGTGAATTGCTTTCATTTATCCGTATCTTTGGGATACAACACAACTCTAGAACTTCGTGATGAAGAGTATAAGCAGTTGTGAATTGCTTTCATTTATCCGTATCTTTGGGATACAACACAACAATATTAGTATCATGCTGATATGCTACCCAGTTGTGAATTGCTTTCATTTATCCGTATCTTTGGGATACAACACAACTTACCAGCTTCAACTTTATTCGGTTGACCAGTTGTGAATTGCTTTCATTTATCCGTATCTTTGGGATACAACACAACAGTAACCTCTTTAAAAAATTCTCTTATCCCGTTGTGAATTGCTTTCATTTATCCGTATCTTTGGGATACAACACAACTTACCAGCTTCAACTTTATTCGGTTGACCAGTTGTGAATTGCTTTCATTTATCCGTATCTTTGGGATACAACACAACAGTAACCTCTTTAAAAAATTCTCTTATCCCGTTGTGAATTGCTTTCATTTATCCGTATCTTTGGGATACAACACAACTTACCAGCTTCAACTTTATTCGGTTGACCAGTTGTGAATTGCTTTCATTTATCCGTATCTTTGGGATACAACACAACTGGTGGTTTCATGGCCGGAGGAAGTGAGCCGTTGTGAATTGCTTTCATTTATCCGTATCTTTGGGATACAACACAACATCCTACTTGGGAGATAGTTTACTTTGCCGGTTGTGAATTGCTTTCATTTATCCGTATCTTTGGGATACAACACAACAGAGCATCCAAATTTAGAATACCTGCGCGTGTTGTGAATTGCTTTCATTTATCCGTATCTTTGGGATACAACACAACAGTTGTAAGGGAAAAAGATGTCCCCATTTAGTTGTGAATTGCTTTCATTTATCCGTATCTTTGGGATACAACACAACAAATAAATTTATATACTTATGTACTCATTAGTTGTGAATTGCTTTCATTTATCCGTATCTTTGGGATACAACACAACGGTAATCGTCTAGCACCTCATCGGCACACAGTTGTGAATTGCTTTCATTTATCCGTATCTTTGGGATACAACACAACTGTTAATCCGCTGGGTATTACATGGGCTGAGTTGTGAATTGCTTTCATTTATCCGTATCTTTGGGATACAACACAACGGTATTACATAGTTATAATTATATCCATAGGTTGTGAATTGCTTTCATTTATCCGTATCTTTGGGATACAACACAACGTAAAAGTTTTGTAATTCTTAGGAGAAATAGTTGTGAATTGCTTTCATTTATCCGTATCTTTGGGATACAACACAACAAGCGTGGAATCTTGACTCACCAAGGATAAGTTGTGAATTGCTTTCATTTATCCGTATCTTTGGGATACAACACAACAAAGAGCCTTGAATAACTCTTTTTTAGAGTGTTGTGAATTGCTTTCATTTATCCGTATCTTTGGGATACAACACAACTAAAGCATTGGAGACAAAAAAGCCTATTACGTTGTGAATTGCTTTCATTTATCCGTATCTTTGGGATACAACACAACGCTTTTAGGTGTGGATTCTTGAGGGATGGCGTTGTGAATTGCTTTCATTTATCCGTATCTTTGGGATACAACACAACGCTTGAAAGGTCTAGATACTGTTCAGCTAGGTTGTGAATTGCTTTCATTTATCCGTATCTTTGGGATACAACACAACTATATAATTTTGATGGAAGCTCCCCATATAGTTGTGAATTGCTTTCATTTATCCGTATCTTTGGGATACAACACAACAGTATAAATATAAGCAAGAATCTAATCTCCGTTGTGAATTGCTTTCATTTATCCGTATCTTTGGGATACAACACAACTAACTGAGATACAGTAAGTCTATTGATATCGTTGTGAATTGCTTTCATTTATCCGTATCTTTGGGATACAACACAACTTAACGGCTGTATATAACTTAAAGGGTGTAGTTGTGAATTGCTTTCATTTATCCGTATCTTTGGGATACAACACAACCGGATAAATCCATAAGCCCGCAGGAAGTAAGTTGTGAATTGCTTTCATTTATCCGTATCTTTGGGATACAACACAACCCAACTGTTTAAAACCTTTATAGCCTAATTGTTGTGAATTGCTTTCATTTATCCGTATCTTTGGGATACAACACAACCTCAACATTTAACCCACTGAATTGCAGTGGGTTTATTTATGATTTAGAATTTAAAAAATCAGAATAATTCGAGTTGCTGAAAGGTTGGAGGCGGTTCTTCTTTATTCCTGGCAAAAAAGATCTCGATATCCCCAAACTGTTTATCCGTAATGCACATGATGGCAACTTTCCCTGCTTTAGGCAGCATAAACTTCACCCTTTTGATATGCACATCAGCATTTTCACGGCTTGGGCAATGACGCACATACATCGAAAACTGGAACAGCATAAATCCGTCATCGATAAGCGCTTTCCGGAAACGATTGGCATCTTTCATATTTGCTTTCGTTTCGGTCGGGAGGTCATATAATACTAAAACCCACATAATTCGGTATGCATTAAACCTTTCGGCATTCATATCAGTTCAGGATAAGAGATCAGCCGTTTTTCACCGGTATAGCATTTGTAAAGCGATGAGGCCGTCGTTTTGACAGCGACTAACAATGGCCTTGTTTTGTCATCAATACGTACATCTTTTGTGGCAATCTGCAGAATGTGTGCCTTGAATTCTTTTGACAGCTCTTCAGTTTGAGGATTAATTTTCAGCCACTGCATCACCAATAAATCAACAAACGGACGGTAAGGTTCCATCAAGTCATCAGCAAGGCAATATGGATTGTATTTATTTTTATGAAAGATCCCAAGAACGGGCAGCAACCCAGTTTCCACGATAGCTCTTGCAACAATACTCCGGAGAACGGCATAACCGAAATTAAAGAATTGGTTGGGAGAATCCCCGAAACGTTGTCTCAAAAAATCAAGACTGATCAGATATTTCCAGTAATGTTGCGCCGCAATGCCTTCCATATTGGTGACGTCGCCTGATTTTACATTTCTCTGATATTCAATCATCGGTTCGTAATAATTCCCCAGTTTCATCAGGACATTTTTCTGGTTTTCAATCTTGCATTCTACCGTCTGTTTCCAAAGCTGTTTTTTTAAAGGCTCGCTGGCTTCCAACTGGTCTTTTACCCTATCAGAATGTTCTGTGTGTCCGTAAAGTGGCAACATAATTCCGTGCGGTAAATGGTGAGAATCACAACTTACCACCACTACATTATTTCCCATCATTTTCTGAATCAGATGGTGCGAAATGGTAATCTGAAAATGGTCCAACATCAATAATCCAAGATCTTCCACAGGAACACTCCCCTTCTCTGTTTTGGTTTCCGGACAGAGGATTTTAAGCTGTTCGTCTTTGAGCTTGAGATAAGCGGGGTTGCCAATGTAAATGGAGCGGGTGATCATATTGTAAAGCGTTAATATTCTCCTACTTGAACTATTTTCCCCAAATTATTCAGACGAACTTTTAAAATACCTTTTAATCCGCTCAATCCTTCTCTTTTCCAGGTAACACCTTTCAAGGCAGAATTATCTTCAACCGTAGTTTCGAGATGATGCCTAAAAAAATAATCTCTTATTGTAAACTTTTGTACTCTGAACAAATTCTTAGAAATCAAACTTAAATTCTTATTATCAAATAAATCTGCTTCTCTCGGATCAAAATCTTCAGAAGGAAATAAAAACATTTCATTCTGTTTCATCGTAAATAAAAACTTCCAGCCTAATTCAGCATTGTATTCTTTATCAATAATTGATAAATTTTGATTTACTCTTTCAACGGCTTCATAAAAACTAACAACTTTCTCCTGTAAGTTTCCATTTTCATCTTCATAAATTGCAACGTGATGATTATTTCCTGTACTCACGAAATCAACGGCTATCCTTTGACTATTTTCGTCTAAAATTTCTTTTCCTAAATGATCTTTTTTATAATGTAAAGCTTCGGCGTTATTAATTCCTGTAATAGTAACCGTCTTTATTGAAATTCCTTTTGACTTGTTAAGCCAGATCGGATTCTTTTCTAAATCGGAAAAGGCTTCTTTAGAGTTTCCGTTAAATTCTTTTAATCTTTCAGTTAAAATATAACGGACTCCTTTATCAATAACTTTTTCAATATTTTTAAAATCTTTAAAATTATCCGGATTAACAACTTTTCTTATGGTATAGCCTGTTTCATACCAAGCTAAAGTTACGGTTTCAGGTAATTGTTCAGTTTTTTCAGCATTAAGAAATATTGGATTTTTAGAAATAACATTTTTTCCTGTGAATGCTTTTTTAGAATCTCCGCCAAACTCCTGTAATCTTTTTAGCAGAGCATTTCTATATTTTTCATTTTGAACTTTCTGAATCGTTTCTAGATTAAATTTTCCAGATAATTTTTCTTCTTTTGTTTTAAGAAATTTCGAACTTCCGTAAATTGTTTCTTTATGAAGCTGTCCTCTCGGAGTCAGCTCTGTTTTCGCAATTACACTTCCTTTTTTCTTAATTTTATTGATGTTTTTGGTAACTACTTTATTTTTAGCTTTATGAGAAATCAAAACTTCTTCCAATTGTTTTTTTGCTTCAGTACGGAAATTTTTAATAGGTAATTTGAATTTTCTTTCTTTTGATCCGTTTTTCTTTTCTACAATTTCTGTAATTGTGTTTTCAATAGCAAAGATATTTTGATGTTCTTTATGCTTTTCATCTTTTCTCGCATTCAAATAATTCAGATATTGAATATGATTATAGGTGGTAAAAGCAACCGTTAAAGCATCCATTGCGTGATGACGATGGTCATTTCTCTTCGTCCAATCAATAATTCTTTCTTTTTCCTCACCTTTGGAA
Organism: Chryseobacterium taichungense; assembly: GCF_900109935.1. Classification (GTDB taxonomy): domain Bacteria; phylum Bacteroidota; class Bacteroidia; order Flavobacteriales; family Weeksellaceae; genus Chryseobacterium; species Chryseobacterium taichungense. The sequence continues at coordinate 69,613 of NZ_FOBV01000008.1, forward strand.
TTTGCAATTAATTCCGTCAAGCCTAATTTTCTGTACTTTTCAAGATTAAGTTCTTTCATTGTGTTAACGAGATTCCAGTCTTCCCGAAGTTTATCTGTTATTCTTCCCGAAGTGGAAACCACAGAATTAGTAATTCCAAAAAGGATTTCCTTAGATTTTTTGGCAATATATTGTGTATTTCTTAAATCTCTTTCAATGAATCCCTCTCCTATTTCAGAGCCTTTTTTCTGTAGCTTTTCATATTTCGCTTTGGTGATAAAACCTTTATCATAAAGATCTTTTATGACATTAAGAAATTTCTCTAATTTTTCTTTTCCTTCATTTTCAAGATAATCGAAAGCCGTAAAATTTCCTTTTTTAAGATTAGCACTTCTTGGAACTAAGACTTTATTGGAAAAACTATCATCAAAAAATCGGGATTGTGGTATGATGTGATCGATATCGTATTTATCTGTAAATAAATTTTCTCTTTCAATTTTTACATCTGTGTATAAATCTTTAAAACCGTTATTTGCCAACTCCAAGTATAATTTATAGCGGATAATATCATTTCTTGAAGGACTTTTTATGCCAAATTCTCTTTGCAAAACTTCTGCATATTTCTGATGCTGTATAGTGGCTTTATTAATTTCAGAAGTCATTGTAGCACGTTCTTCCGCATTTAGTTTGAGTTCTCGCGCCAATTCAATTCTTACTTCATCAGGTTTTCCATATTCCTTTGAAATTTCATTGACAAGATTGATCATTTGATTCAAAATCTTTTCAACTACTGGATTTCGTAAAGAGTTTTTAGGAAGAATATCCAATTGTTTTTTCAGAACTCGATTCTCCAATTGCTCTTTGGTCAAAGAATTTTTAGAGTGATTGTAACCTGCATAATTACAGGCTACACTGTATTTATGCTCTTTAATGTAAGGATAAATCTTTCGCATCGCCTTTGAGCTCAAACTTCCATAATCCTGAGGAAAACCAATTTCAGCTAATATTTTGGAATGCTCTTTTTTAAATCCAAATTTCCCCTTCAATAATTCATACAATTTTTCGTTTCCGGAAGGAGAATCATCGCCTTCATAAGAATACAGTAAATGCCATAGCTGATAAGAAGCCTGTTTTTCAAAATCATTTCCTTCCAATTCGGGATTAAAATCCAGAACAGAAGTATCAATTCCTAATCCTGAAAACTTTTCTCTGACAAATAATTTTATAATTTCTGCAGAAGCAATTATTTTAGAAACTTTAATTTCGTCATCAATGGTTAATTTAAATTCTTTTGGAAATTCTATCCCTTCATTGGCAATAATCTTTAGAAAAGCAGTATATAAACTTTCATTAGTATAATTTCCTTCAATATCTTTGAAATTAGTTTTCCATTCTTTTCCTGAATATCCAACAAGATCTAAAACATCTTTTGCAGAAAGTTTTCCTTTTATATTGACTTCATCAAAAATAGATTGCTTGAAATCTAAATCTATTGGGAATATTTCCTTTGTTTCTGCATTTTGAAACTGTAAATTATTCAGAACCTGCCAGATTTTAAATTCCTGAAACAAGGGAGATGATTTTGGCGCCACTTTTAGCCCGACTGTTTTCTTTTTTGTTTTTCCATTTTCTGTAATTTCAATTTCCCTGTTTTCAAACTCACAAATACTGATTAAACCTTTCTGCGATTTGAGCTTCCTCTGATAGAAAATGATAATATCCCGAATCTGCTGCTTTAATTCTTTCGTTAGTTCTTTGTAATACTTTAATTGAGTTTCCCATATCTTCTCAAATTCATCTAAGTAATCCTGCCTGTAGAAAACCTGATTTTTAAGCTTTGTATGAGGGTTTACTTTCAACTGCTGAAATAAATACTCTCCAACAGTTTGATTATGAAAATAAAGCTCTTTACTTCGATCACTAATCGCACCTAAATAACCGCTAGCATTATTCAGATTGCTGTTAATTTCTTGAAATACAACAGCCAGACTTTCAAAATCCAATTGCCTTTTTACCGCTTCGCTTCTCCAAAAGTATTTTTCAACTTTTTTCTCCTGCATTGTTCCGGTTTGCTTAATCCCAACCAGAGAAAATGGTTCTTTCAGAGTTGCCCAAGTTGCATTTTTATTTTTACCTTGTAATTCTTTATAAAGGTCTTCGGTTAAAATTTCTGAATAATATTGTTTTTGAAAACTCCATACTTTATCAAATTCTGCCTGTAAATCTGAACGGTAAAAATCAGGTAGTTGTTTTTTTCCCTGCTGTAAAAGCTGATATGAATATTCTCCCGGAGTTAAATTCTCTTCATATAATTTTTTGGCAACTGCCATTCCGTCTACAATTTGTCCTTCATCTTCGTTTTTAGCTTTACGACTACTTTTATATCCTCTTTTTTTATTGATAAGAAGCAGAACTCTGGCAAATTCTGAAAGTTCTATTTTTTCTTTTGCTGCCTTTGCTCTTAATTCTTGAGTTTGAAATGTTGAATTTTTGCCAACTTCGGCAAGTAAATCTGATTCTTTAAGAATATGGTTTTTCTTTAAAATATCAATAAGATTGGCTCTTCTTAACTTAAACCTTTGAAGATTTCTTCTCGCACTTCTGGCTAAAGTTCTTCCGGCATTGGTTGTAATAGGCTTTCCTTTTTCAAAATTTAATTGCTCATCAACAGTTAATGGATTTACACGAACTCCTAACTTGATAATTTTACTATTCTCATAATTTTTAGAATCTTCCTGAACATAAGCCCAGCCGATTGATGAAACTCCCAAGTCCAATCCAAGTATATTTTTAGTCATAATCTATTAGTTTTTAGAAATTGTATAAAAATAAACAGAAAAATCACAAATATTTTACGGAAAACCATAAAACAGTTAAAAAAATAATTTCTAGATTTGTAACCGAAAGCAATTCACAATAAGGATTATTCCGTTGTGAAAACATCTAAGGCGGGGCAACTCGCCTTCTTTTATTTAAGATCTTTTCAATTTACCATAACAAAAAAGCCACCTTAAAAAAGGTAGCTTCCACGATTTTATATCTAACAATATTATTTTTTCGCTTTTACATCAACAGCGATTTCGATGTCTTTGCTGATCATCCATTCTGCAGGATCGGCTTCGGAAGTACCGAATTTGATCCCCCAGTCAGCTCTGTTCACTGTAAACTTAGCCTGGATAGACGCTGAAGTATCCGTTACATCCACTTTCGCAGGGAATGTTACATTCATCGTTTTTCCTGACAACGTAAGGTTTCCACTCACGGTTTTGTTAGCTCCTGCAACAGCATCTTTTGGTGCTTCTTTAAGATCCGTTACACTCGTGATTTTAAATTCTGAAGTCGGATTTTTCGCGGTATCGAAGAAATCAGGAGTTTTAAGGTGCTTTTCAAGATCTTCCGGCTTTTTATCTTTTTCGGTTACCGAAGCGGGATCTACTTTAAGAGAGTTCATATCAATAACGAAATTTCCTGCTGCTACATTTCCGTTTTCTACGCTAAGATCACCTGACTTTACCATTAAAGTTCCCCAACGAGGAGCCATTCCTCCTTTGTGGAAAGCTTTCCAGTTTACCACAGACGCTGCTGTATCTACAGCCAATACTTCTCCTTTACTTTCCGCAACTTTCTGCTCTGTAGATGTTGCTGCATTTTCAGCAGTTTTTTCTTTGTTACACGACGCGGCAAGAAGTCCTACTCCTACCAATGCAATGACACTCAATTTTTTCATATTATCTAATTGTTTTAAAAGTTTATTATGATGAACAGCTGAAGTTTTTCAGCATATTTAATAGCTCATAATTTATGATATCCAAAAATAGAGAACCTGAATCTTGAACATCTTATCATACATCAATAAATTTAATTTCATTGAATTTTCTTAGAACCTGTTTAAATTTTACTAAATAAATTTTTTATAGTTTTTCTTAATTTTCTAAATTAAATAAACTTTGTTTATTCTTTAATTAACATTAAGAAATCTTTAGATTCGACGTAGTCAATTTCAGTAAATCAAACTCTATTTTAAATTAAGAAATCAATTAATTGATTTTTATTAAGTTTTTAAGCTAAAGGGTCTTAATTCCTTAATGTTAAAAAATAAATTATAAATTTAAATAGGCTCTTATGATAAAAAAGCTAAAATATAAAAAAGTTGCCGAATGCAGAATACTTTACCAAGATTAAAAATGATTATTTTAGCCGCTTAAATTTTACAATGAACGCCACACGCTATATCCATCAGGCTCTTGATATTTCAGAAAAAAGCATTTCCTCTACTCTTCAGTTGCTTGCCGAAGACTGTACCATTCCTTTTATTTCCCGGTACCGCAAAGATAAAACAGGAAATCTCGACGAGACACAGATCGAGCAGATCTCAAAAATCAATAAGCAGTTTGAAGAAATTGTTAAAAGAAAGGAAACGATTCTAAAGTCAATAGAAGAGCAAAATGCCCTTTCCTCCGAATTAAAACAACGAATTGAAGAAAGCTATGATCTGCAGGAACTTGAGGATTTGTATCTCCCTTTTAAAAAAAGGAAAAAAACAAAAGCGGATGCTGCCAAAGAAAAAGGACTGGAACCCTTAGCCAAAATAATCATGAGCCAGAAAGCTCAGGACTTATCTTTTTTAGCTTCAAAATACCTCAGCGATCAGGTAAAGACTGAAGAGGAAGCCCTTCAGGGAGCAAGAGATATTATGGCGGAATGGATCAATGAAAATATGTATGTCCGTAAGAATCTCAGGAGAATGTTCCAAAGGAAAGCAGTGATCACTTCAAAAGTAGTAAAAGCGAAAAAGGATGAAGAAGAAGCCCAGAAATTCTCGCAGTATTTCGAATGGGAAGAAAGCCTGAACAGAACACCTTCTCACCGTTTACTGGCCATGCTGAGGGCTGAAGCGGAAGGTTTCGTCAAGACCAATATCGGGATTGACAAAGATGAAGCCATCGAATTTATTGAAAATGCCATTATTAAATCCAATAACGAAACAGCCGGGCAGATTTCTCTGGCCATAAAAGACAGCTACAAAAGACTACTGGAGCCTGCCATTTCCAATGAAACCCTGCAGGAAGCCAAAGAAAAAGCAGATAAAAAAGCCATCGAGATCTTTTCTGAAAACCTTACCCAGCTGCTTTTAGCGCCTTCTCTCGGGGAGAAAAGAATTCTGGCGATTGATCCCGGTTATAAAAGCGGCTGCAAAGTTGTTTGCCTCGACGAAAAAGGTGATCTTCTGCATAATGAGACTATCTATCCGCATGCTCCACAGAATGAATCCGGGATGGCGATGAAGAAAATCCGCTCTATGGTGAATGCTTATCATATTGAGGCCATCTCTATCGGAAACGGTACAGCAAGCCGTGAAACCGAATTTTTCATTAAAAAAATAGCATTTGATAAACCGCTGCAGGTCTTTGTGGTTTCTGAAGCCGGCGCATCCGTGTATTCTGCCAGCAAAATTGCGAGAGAAGAATTTCCAACGTATGACGTAACTGTTCGTGGAGCGGTTTCTATCGGGCGGAGATTATCAGATCCCTTAGCAGAGCTTGTTAAGATCGATCCGAAATCCATTGGTGTCGGACAATACCAGCATGATGTAGACCAGACCCAGTTGAAGAATGAGCTGGATTCTACAGTGATGAAGTGCGTTAATTCTGTCGGGATTAATCTGAATACCGCCAGCAAATCATTATTAAGCTATGTCTCCGGTATCGGCGAAAAAATGGCAGAAAATATTGTGAATTACCGTTCAGAAAACGGGGCTTTTGAAGACCGGAAACAGTTGAAAAAAGTTCCAAGGTTGGGTGAAAAGGCCTTTCAGCAGGCTGCCGCTTTCGTGAGAATCAGCAATCCGAAAAATCCGCTGGATAATTCTGCCGTGCATCCCGAAGCCTACGGAATTGTGGAGAAAATGGCGAAAGATCTGAAAATAACGACTCCTGAGCTAATCGCCAGCAAAGAGAAGATTTCTCAGATCGACCCTGAAAAATACATCACGGAAGATATCGGAATATTAGGAATTAAAGATATTTTAAAAGAGCTTGAAAAACCGGGGTTGGATCCAAGAAAAGCAGCCAAAGTTTTTGAATTTGATCCGAATGTGAAAAAGATTACCGACCTTAAGATCGGCATGATCCTTCCTGGGATCGTCAATAATATCACCGCTTTCGGATGTTTTGTAGACTTAGGCATTAAAGAAAGCGGACTCGTACATATTTCCCAGCTCAAAGACGGCTTTGTCTCGGATGTGAACGAAGTGGTCAAACTTCACCAGCACGTTCAGGTAAAGGTTACGGATGTGGATGAGGCCAGAAAAAGGATACAGCTGAGCATGATTCTGTAATCCATTAAAGATTTAACTAAAAAAGACAGCCGGTAACAATAAATATTACCGGCTGTTGTCTTAAAGTTCTGAAGGATAGCGTATCGCTGTATCGATCTCTATAGGATTATTGTACTTCCGGATCGATTCCCTTAACCTTTCATTTATTTCCCGGCTGTTGTTTTCACCGACAAGAGTACCGTCGTTCAGATAATATTCTTCATTTGATCTTGTAACTCCTGCAGAATTCCTCAGATAATTTACCGGGGATGCATAATATTTTAATTTGGCTTCCTTGTATTTTTCATCATTAACCATTACACTTCTGCTTTCCATATACTGAATAAACTGGTTCACATATGGTTTTGACAGTTTCTGGTTCTTAACCAATTCAAAATGATAATCGTTTTTATCATCATAAAGCTCCACGATCAGTCCCGGAAGGCCATGAAATTTATACGGTCCTTCCTGAAAAGGTATTTCCGGACTGAACCATGCAATCCAGTTTCTTCCGCCCCAGCTGGTAACAGCTTTCTGAACAGAGAGTTCTTTAATCTGCTTTTTTTCACCGGTCAGCTTCCAGTTTTGGGCAGCGTTTGCGACACGCTTAAGAACAACACTTTCCAGAACATCATAATCATTATAAGTACTGCTGCCCTGCTGATGGGAAATAATACCTGAAGTATTGAATTGCATATCCTTTCCAAATGGAATATTATTGGTAATCAGAGAATCACCGACATAAAAATCCCGGGGATAATATTTAACCTCTTTCTGATCAATATCCAGATGGTAGTTTTCTTTGGTCATCAGATTCTGGGTAGAATCTTTCCTGTACTGCACATCGTAAATAAAACGGTGAGACTGCGCTTTAATTCCCAAACAGCCTGTGATCCATATAGAGATAAGGATGATTTTCATTGGTAAATTTTATGTAAATGATAATTAATTCTCGTTAAGAAAAGCCTGCTCTTCCCGTGAGAGCAGTATCCCGGATTCTTTATCTTCTTTTACCGGAATGTTTTCCCAGATGCTTTTGGTGAAATCAATTCTTGGCTCAAGACCTTTTTTATCAGATTTTGAAAAAGTGTGATAAATGGTTTCCGTGGTAGATTTTCGTTCTTCCTCCTTACCATCATACCTGATGAAGAATTTATCCGATACTGTTTTCTTTAAGGCAGGAAGGTATTTTCCATCTTTTTTATAAAAATCGTAAATGAGCTGCACATCACCAAATTGAAATTCATATTCTTTTCCTTCAGTATTTTTTCTTTTGTAAGGAGCTAATCCTGTCTGTTGGTGAAGGACCTCAAAATACGTAATCACTTTGTCTGCCTTATTATAGTGCATTTCTCCTTCTATGTTGATACCGTTCTCTGTTTTGATCCGCATACTTATAAGCTGCTCCTCGCCATCATCAGAAAGAAGACGCCCGGAAAACTTTGTGTTTTTCGTATTCATGGTCAACAGAAGTCTGTAGATCTCAAAGCTGAAAAAATAATCCCCCATTTCGGCATGGGAAAATTCATTGGTTTTAGCATTAAAAACTCCTTTGCTGTTGCTCTTCAGATACTTCACATTATTCAGTTGCATCTGTAGAATATCATCATATTTTTTGCGGAAGCCGTCCCTGAAATTATATGCATTGCTCTTGCTCCACAACTTGGCATCGGCAATGACCAGAAAGTAGAGTTTGTTATTACTGAAGCTTTTAGCCTTATACGTGACATCATATAGTGACGGTTGGTCGTAGTATCTTTTATGGTAGTTTTTTTGAATATCTTCAAATATTTCTTTAAGATCCACATCCACTATTTTTACTTCTTCAATATCAATAACAGCAGGTTTTAAAGAAATGATATCCTGATAAGAATTGGCCTTAAAGGTCTTATATCCTGCCGCTGATACTTCAAAACCTTTTGCCGCAGCCTCTAACGGCGCATAGCCGTCTTCATTGGTATAGACCAGCTGATCTGCAAGGATAATTCTCGCTCCACTAACGGGCTTTTGAGTTTCAGCGTCAAGAATCTGTATTTTCTGTGAATACGTTAAAATCGAAAAAAATAAGGAAAAAATAAGAATCTGTTTCATACATGGCATTAATTGCGGCAAATATAAAAGGAAACCGCATACAATTCAACAGACTTAGAATTATTTTAATAATTTTTAACCTTTTAAAATGTTTTTTTTATTATATCACTGCTAAATCCTAAGAAAATTTAACAGTTAGTGTAAAAAACAAAGCCGGCTCAGTGAGCCGGCTTCATGATTATTTTTTAGATTCTTCAACAGAAACTTTTCTGAATTCTTTGAAAAGTTTGCTAAGTTCTAAAGCTGATTTACGAGCTCTTGTTCCAGCTGCTTTGTTTCCTTTTTCTGCTTGTTGGTTTGCTTCCGTTGCAAAAGCTTCAAATTCCGCGTTGATTTTTTCAATTAATTCTTTCATTATTTTTAAAATTTAGGCTGCAAATATATGTTTTATGGCAATTCCAGCCTAATAGAGACGAAAAAATTTATATTAATTCATTAAAATTCATCCTTTCGGTTTGCTTTCCATTTATTTTTTAAAGTAAAATTTCAATTTTAATGTTTTTTATCCGTCACTCAACGATTCATTTTGCCCGTTCACCGAAATCTGTTCCATTTTACCCTGATTCCTGCAGAACTTTACATCAGAAAAAAAGAGCAATAATGCTCGCACAACTTTAAATATTTCACATCATGAAAGCAAGAATCGGACTTACAGAAAAAAACGCAGACACTGTTGCAGCAGAATTGGCAAAATTACTGGCAGATGAGTTTGTACTTTACACCAAAACAAGAAACGCCCACTGGAATGTTACCGGTGATAATTTCCACGCGATGCATATTTTCTTTGAAAAACAATACACCCAACTGGAAGACCTCATCGACAGCGTTGCAGAACGTATGCGAAAAATAGGACATTACGCTCCGGCCACCATGAAAGCGTATCTTGAGCTTACCCATCTTACAGAATACAGCGAGCGGACCAATGACGGCTTAGGCTATATGAAAGATCTTCTGAGCGATCATGAAAGCATTATCGATTTTCTCCGCGGGAACATAACCCCTTTTGCAGAAAAATACAAAGATTATGGCACCAGCGATTACATTACGGGCCTTATGGAAACCCATGAAGAAATGGCGTGGATGCTCCGTTCCTATTTCAGGTAACCGCTATCTTCAGGCATAAATAAAAAAGGAATTAAGTATATTTGTGTCTATCATAAATAAACTATTCCTATGAAAGCTTTAATCGTTGATGACAATGATATTGCCAGAATGACTTTAGCACACCTGGCCAAGCAGATTCCCGGCCTTAGCATTGTCAAAGAATATTCCAATGCTATGGAAGCCTATCTTCACCTTCAGAATGATCCTGTAGATCTTCTGTTTCTCGATATTGAAATGCCGGAAATGACCGGGATTGAGCTGACAAAAAATCTTTCCGGAAGAGATACGATCATCATTTTCACCTCTTCTAAAAAGGATTATGCACTGGAAGCCTTCGAACTGAATATCGCGGATTATCTTCTGAAGCCTGTTACGCCCGCAAGATTCCTGCAGGCGGTCGGTAAGGCACAGGCTGTTATCGAAAGCAGAAAGGAAAATATCCAGATCAATAAAGACGAGTTTCTCTTCGTTAGAGATTCCAATATTACCAGGCGTCTGAAGCTGGCTGATATTCTTTATGCAGAAGCGATGGGCGATTATGTAAAATTTTATACCCTGGAAAAGGCATTTGTGATCCACGGGACTATGAAAGCTGCGGAAGAACGTCTGCCAAAAGACATTTTTATCCGTGTACACCGTTCTTATATTATCGCCGTCGGAAAGATCGACACCCTTCAGGACGGCGGCATCATGATCAATGGGAAATTCATTCCGGTAGCTGATGCATATAGAAAGGCGCTTAATACAAGAATGAATGTTTTCTGACCAGGTTTGATCAGATTGTTTAAAACAAATCATCATTTTTAGTTTATTTATGATAAAGGTAACTGCCGTAATGGGCAATAAAAAGTTCCGTTATTTCATCATACTCAGCTTCATTGCGGGAAGCATATTGCTGATCGCGGTTCAGATCAATTCGGCACGCAATACAAAGGCTCTTATTCAAAACAATAATACATTGCTGAATGAGCTGCGTTCCAGCAATCATCTCAGAGAGATCGACCGGGACATTCTGGGTGTTGAAAGCCGCATCAGAGCTTCTATTGCCACCAATGACACCACTCACCTGGAAGGAATAGATGATAAGATCAACCAGATTGAAAATTTCCTGGATTCCCTTTCCAAAGATAATAAGGATGCAGAAGAAGAACGGTTGATCCATCGGCTCAGTGTCCTCGCCATGGAAAAAAAGGATACAAAGAATAAGCTGCTCCACCGTTACCTTACATTGGGCAATATGGATGACAATACCTCCATTGCCAATCCCCGCGCCAGAAATATCTCCAATGAGATCACCTCCATTACAGGAAAGATCTATGAGAGCCGCAAGCAGCATATGGTACAGCTCAGCAGGAAAAGTGAAGAAATGGGCAGGAAGGCAAGACTGTATGATATGTCCTTACTTGTACTATTGGTTTTAAGCGGTGCCATTGTAGGATTTCATATCCTGAGACAGTTCCGCAGACAGTCTGTACTGATCGAAGAGCTGGATATTGCAGAAAAAAAGGCTTCAGTTGCAGCTCAGACCAAAGAAAACTTCCTGGCCAACATGAGCCACGAAATCCGTACTCCGTTGAGCGGTATTTTAGGTTTCACCAATTTATTGCAGAAAAGACCGCTGGATGAAACGTCGGCACAGTTTGTTTCCTCTATTCAGCAGTCGGGAGAAAATTTAATGACCATTATTAATGACATTCTTGATCTGTCTAAAATTGAAGCAGGAATGATGCGGATCACATCAGGAGTATTCAGCATCAACGGCCTGGTTGATTCTGTGAAAACGCTTTTCCTTGAAAGGGTAAAAGAAAAGAAACTTACCATTTCGGGCAGTGTAGATCCGTCAATTCCGGATACGCTAATCGGTGATGCGACAAGACTTACGCAAATTATGGTCAACCTCATCGGCAATGCCATAAAATTTACCCGACAGGGAAGCATCAGCATTGAGGTTTATATCAGAGAAAGATCAGGAAGTACGATTGTTCTCGGCTTTAAAGTATCAGATACCGGAATTGGAATTGAAAGAGAAAAGCTTGACGAAATCTTTGAAAGATTTAACCAGGGAGAAGATTCCATCACAAGAAATTACGGAGGTACGGGGCTCGGACTTTCTATCGTGAAGCAACTGATACTTCTTCAGCATGGAAATATCGAAGTGACGAGTGAGCAGGGCAAAGGAACTACATTTGATTTTTATATTCCCTACACCATTGCCGAAGAGCAGCTCGAAAACACCGCATCCGTTGACACCGGTTACTTTAAAGACCGTTCGAATATTCCTTTAAAAGTTTTGGTTGTTGATGATAATGTCATTAATCAAAGCCTGATGAATCATCTTCTGCTCCAATGGAATATTGATTTTGATATCGTATCCAACGGTGCTGAAGCGGTAGATTACCTCAGAAAAAATCCGTGTGATCTTGTCCTAATGGACATACAGATGCCCCAAATGGATGGCTATACCGCTACTGAGCAGATACGTGACGTACTGAAACTTGATATTCCGATCATTGCTATGACCGCCCACGCATTAGCCGGAGAAAGGGAAAAATGCCTGAGTCGCGGAATGAACGAATATCTTTCAAAGCCTGTTAATGAAGAAGAACTCTTCAGGATTATTTCCGGGTTCGGACTGGAAAATTCGGAATATAAAAAAGTAAAAGCCGAAGCTCATATTCCTGAATACCAATATATCGATCTCACTTATATGAGGTCTGTAAGCGGCGGTGACCAGAGCTTTGAGCATCTCGTTACAAAACAGTTTACCGAAAAGATTCCGCAGCATTTGGAAGAGCTTCTGAAAGCCTATAAAGATGAAGATTTTGCCATTCTAAAACTCCGTGCGCATGATCTGAAATCCAGTGTAGCCATAATGGGACTTCTTCCCTTGCTGGAAGAAAAGCTGGACATCCTCGAAAAACCTAATGAACATCAGCATGTGCTGAATCAGACACTTAATGAAGTAAAAAATATACTCGTATCATCACTTCAAGAAGCAGAACATCTTTTAACCTCACAAAACAATTAAAATGAACTTATTTTCTCCATTATATCTCCGCAGCCTTACCCTGAAAAACAGAATCGTTGTATCGCCGATGCAGCAATACAGCGCTAACAATGGTATTCCCGGCAATTGGCACCTTGTACATCTCGGCAGCCGTGCCGTAGGTGGTGCAGGACTGATCCTCACCGAATGTACCGCTGTTTCTCCGGAAGGACTTGCCACCCTGAACGATGTCGGCATCTGGAACGACGAGCAGCAGGAAGCCTGGAAGAACATTGTAGATTTTGTCCATGAGCAGGAAGCTAAAATAGGCATACAGCTCTGGCATTCCGGGGGTAAAGGAAGCCTGAGACATCCTAACCAAAGAATGAAACCATTAACTGATGAAGAAGGTGCCTGGACAGTAAAATCTTCTTCCGCTACGGAAATCAACGGGGTAATTCCACAGGAGATGACGGTAGCTGAAATTCATGAGCTTACCCAAAAATTTGCTGATGCGGCAATGCGTGCTGTGGAAGCAGGCTTTGATACGATAGAGCTTCACGCAGGACATGGATATCTTTTCCATCAGTTTTATTCCGCAGTGATCAATAAAAGGAATGATGAATACGGTGGAAGCTTTGACAACAGGATACGCTTTCTGGTAGAGACCGTTCGCGCAGTGAGAAAGGTCATTCCTGAAATTATGCCTCTCCTTGTAAGGATTTCTGCGGTAGATTATATCGACACCCCCGAAGGATGGACCTTGGAAGACAGTGCTGCCCTTTCGGAAGTTCTGAAAGAAAATGGTGTAGACCTCATCACAGCTTCCGGCGGTGGATTTACCAACGTAAGCAAAGACAAAGTATTTCCCGGTTATCAGGTTCCTTTTGCTGCTGCCATAAAGAAAACAGGAATTCTGACCGGTGCCGTCGGAATGATCACTGAAGCACAGCAGGCGGATGAAATCATTACCTCCGGAAAGGCAGATCTTGTCGTGATTGCCAGAGAACATCTGCGGGATCCGTATTTTGCTATTCATGCGGCTAAGGAACTGGACGTTGAAACCGAAATTCCGTGGCAGTATCAGAGGGCGTTTTAAACTCTTGTGAATTTTAAATTTAACCACAAAAGGAGCAAAAGACTTTTCTTAAGCTTGAGATAACGAAGTTCTCAAAAGGATAAAGATCGAAGATTTTTTTTAAGTTATTGTTAGCTTTCTCACTTTTAATTATCAACTTTAAATAAAAGTTCAACTCATCTTTTGAGACTTTTGCGGTTATATAAAAGTTTAAACAGACTTTTCCGTAAGAATTCAAATACACAACCTGTAATTTAAATAAGAGATATGGAAAACCAGGGCGCGTCTGTAGTTATTACACATCATATACTTGACGGAAAACAAAAAGAATACGAAGGCTGGCTGGATGAGATCGTTCCCCAGACCAAACATTCTGAGGGCTTTATAGACCTTCAGATCGTAAGGCCGATTCCCGGTCTTACTTTTGTCTATACGGTCATTATCCGTTTCGACACCATTACCCATCTCAAAACCTGGATGGAATCGGAAAGCAGGAAAAAGCTTATTGAAAAAGCAAATCCTTTGTTCAGGAAAAATGACAATTATGAGATCAGATCCGGACTGGATTTTCTTTTTACTTCTGAAAGCACTACCGGTAAAGCGCCTGTTCGCTGGAAACAGTTTCTGGTGACATGGTCTGCCATTTATCCTTTATCACTCATCATTCCTCATTTTCTTCTGCCTTTGCTCAGATTACTGAATATCCCGCAGAATCATTATTTTGAAGCTTTATTGATCTCTGGAACTATCGTGTTTTTGATGGTATTTATCGTCATGCCGGTTTATACAAGAGCCATCAGGAAATGGCTGTATCAATGACAGACGATATTTTATGATACGTTTCAGCTTTCGGCTTCGCCGAAAGCTGAAACTTTTTAAAGTTCTTCAGCCGACCTAGTTGATTTCGGCTAAAGCCAAATGGAATTATGCAAAATTTAAACGGGCTGAAGCCCGTTCCTATTGATATTGCAAATTCATGATCCAACCGGGTTAACGTAGAAAAAACGGATTTCTGTTTTAGTTTAATCTACCAGTTTAGATTAAAATGGCTTTCTGTTTTAGCTTAATCTATCAGATTAGAATAAAATGGCTTTCTGTTTTAGTTTAATCTACCAGTTTAGAATAAAATGGTTTTCTGTTTTAGTTTAATCTATCAGTTTAGAATAAAATGGCTTTCTGTTTTAGTTTAATCTACCAGTTTAGAATAAAATGGTTTTCTGTTTTAGTTTAATCCGCCAGTTTAGAATAAAATGGTTTCCGGTTTTAATTTAATCTGACAGTTTAGATTAAAATGGTTTTCTGTTTTAGTTTAATCTATCAGATTAGACAAAAATGAGTTTCCTTTTGGATTAACCTGAGTTCGATATGATAAAGGATTTAAATCTTTTGAATTTAAAACAATACTTATCACTAGCGTCGGGCTTTAGCCCGATGAAGTTATAGCAGTTTATCATTGGGCTTTAGCCAAAACCTATCATAACTTCGGCTAAAGCCGGATGATCAGACCCTACCGAGTAAATGGGCTAAAGCCCATTTCTATTGATCACACACTCACTTGTATATCGAACTCACAATTAGTCTATGGCATATTATGAACAGACGATATTTCATTACCCATCACCTCTAGCGAGCTTATCACCTGGCAATTCACGGGAAATCAACTGCTTTTCAGATGATCATTCTCAACGAGTGTTTTTGCCTGTTCAACGAATAAGCTTCTGAAATATCATGATTATTGGCTAGCTTTACTATAATAAAAAAAAAAAGATCTTATCCGCCACCCTAAAAATAACATCATGAACACACTACGCTTTAAATATGAATTAGAAAAAAAAGAACCGCGCAGCAATGACGGTGGAACGACAAGAGGAGCTTCTGTAAAAGAGTTTCCGGCTTCTGTCGGTATTGCCGGAGTGTCGATGAGACTGCAACCCGGAAGTATGCGTGAACTCCACTGGCATGCCAATGCAGCAGAATGGGCTTATGTAATTTCAGGAAGTGTACGTACCACGATCCTCCATCCTGACGGTAAAAGCTATACCGATAATTTTGAGCCTGGCGATGTGTGGTATTTCCCAAAAGGCTACGGACATTCTATTCAGGCAACGGGAACAGAAGAATGCCATTTTATCCTGATTTTTGATAACGGTAATTTTTCTGAGGATCATACTTTCAGTGTTACCGATTTCATTTCGAGCGTGCCTCCTGAGATCGTAGCCCAGAATTTGGGGCTGAGTCTTGAAGAAGTAGCAGCGCTGCCGCAGAAGGAAGCATATTTTGCTGCAGGTCCTGTTCCGGATGAGATGTCGGCAATAGCTACGCCGCGTCCCGAAGAATCTGATATTGAATTAACGAATCTGCACCGCTATCCGCTGCATTCCCAGCAGCCGAGGATTATTCCCGGCGGGGGACTTCAAAGGCTGGTTAGCCAAAAAGAATTTCCCATCAGCACAACGATGGCAGGCTCAGTGATCGAGCTGCAGCCCGGCGCCCTGAGGGAAATGCACTGGCATCCGAATGCCGACGAGTGGCAGTATTATATTTCCGGGCAGGCGGAAATGACGGTTTTCCTGGCGGAAGGCACGGCAGTCACTGAACAGTTCGGAACAGGAGACGTAGGTTACGTACCGATGGGAGCCGGACATTATATCAAGAATACGGGAGACACCATATGCAAAGTATTAATCGGTTTCAACAGCGGGACTTACGAATCTATTAATCTGAGCGAATGGCTTGCCGGAAATCCTAAAGATGTGGTGATAACCAATTTTGGACTGGCCGATGGCGAAATTGAAAAATTCCCGAAAAAGAAGCTTTTTATTCAACCTTAAACATGATAATCACTAACCACTAAAAAATAAATTATGTTACAGAAAGATACCGTTGCACCCGATTTTACATTGTATGCAACCCCAGACCAGAAAATCACCCTCTCCGAATTTCGGGGAAAGAATGTGATCCTTGCTTTTTATCCTGCCGACTGGAGTCCTGTATGCAGTGATCAAATGGCCCTTTATAACGAAACGCTGAAATTTTTTAAACAATATGATGCGGAAATTTTCGGTATTTCCGTAGACAGCAAATGGTGCCACATGGCTTTTGCTCAATCGAGAAACCTGCACTTTCCTCTACTGGCAGATTTTGAAGCAAAAGGTGAGATCGCAAAACAATACGGCGTATACAATGAGGAAGAAGGGGAATGCAACCGTGCCTTATTTGTGATTGATAAAGACGGTGTTATCGCATGGAGCTACCTGTCTCCTACTGCTGTAAATCCCGGAGCAGACGGAATTCTGGACGCATTAGAAACCTTAAAAACAAAATAATATGTCACTAAAACCTTCAGTAAACAGTAATGACCACATTCAGGGCAACGCAAATGCCGAACTGGTCATCGTAGAATATGGCGATTATCAATGTCCGTATTGTGGAGCAGCGTATCCTGTTCTTAAAGAACTAATGAGAGAATTTGGAAATCAAGTTCAGTTTGTATTCAGAAATTTTCCATTATCGGAAATGCATCAATATGCAAGGCCGGCCGCTCTGGCCGCAGAAGCAGCCAACATACAGGGAAAGTTTTGGGAAATGCATGATGCGATCTACGAAAACCAGCAACAGCTGAATGAAAATCTGCTTACGGAAATCGCAGAAAAACTGAGCCTGAATATGCCACAGTTTAAAGAAGATCTGCAAAGCAGCAAACTTGCTGAAAAAGTAGATTCGGATTTTGAAAGCGGCGTAATAAGCGGGGTAAACGGCACTCCTTCATTTTTCGTCAACGGAAAAAAATTCAATGGTGGTGCAATGGATCTGCTTGAACTGGTAAGAGAGAATGCTATTTAAATATTTTTCAGGCTTTACGAACGAAATTAAACTAGATTAATTTCCATCAGGTTTGGCCTTAGTACATTTGCTAAAGAATTAAACAAAACAATTTTTTAAATCACAATATTAACAACATTAAAAATTAAACAAAATGAGTACACTTACATTAAAAGATGGAACAGAAATTTTTTACAAAGATCAGGGAGAAGGACCGGTATTGATGTTTCACCACGGGTGGCCTTTATCATCAGACGATTGGGACGCACAGGTAATTTTCTTCTTACAAAAAGGCTACCGGGTAATCGCACATGACAGAAGAGGTCATGGAAGATCCAGTCAGGATATTTATAACCACACGATTGAGCAGTACGCTTCTGATGCTGCCGAACTGGTTGAGTTTTTAGATTTAAAAGACGTGATTCATATCGGACACTCCACAGGTGGTGGTGAGGTAATCCGTTACATTAACAAATATTCAAACGGAAGGGCTAAAAAAGCAGTTTTAATAAGTGCTGTCCCTCCAATTATGGTACAAAGTGAAACCAATCCTGACGGTGTTCCAATTTCAGTTTTTGATGACATCAGAGATCAGACGTTGAACAATAGAAATCAATTTTACATTGATTTAACATTCCCTTTTTATGGTTATAACAGAGAAGGTGCGAAAGTTAAAGAAGGCGTACAGAGAAATTGGTGGAGACAAGGGATGATGGGTGGAATTGTTGCCCATTACGACGGAGTTAAAGCTTTTTCCGAAACGGATTTTACAGAGGATTTAAAATCTGTAGATATTCCTGTTTTGGTGCTTCACGGCGAAGATGATCAGATTGTACCAATCGAAAACTCAGCGATCAAGTCTGCTAAACTATTAAAAAACGGCAAGCTTATTACCTATCCAGGTTTCCCTCACGGTATGCCGACTACGGAGCATGAAACGATAAATAAAGACATCCTTGCGTTTATTCAGGATTAATTATATTTAAATCTATTTTCTAAAGAGTGTTTCTGATGATTCACTCTTTTTTATTTGAATTTTAATGATTGATTTAACGCAGACTTTGTTCCGGTTAAGTAATCAATAAATTGATTTTCATTAAGCTTTTTAAGCTAAGAAGTTTAATTCTTAATGTTAAAATAAATTATAAATTTAAACAGGTTCTTAATAAAGAATAAAGAAACATATCTTTTATTAGTCGAGCCTTCGGCTTGTGATTAAATTTCAAATGTAGCAGACACCATTTTATAGTATATTTAAGGTTACAGGAAAATTTTCATTCCTCATTTTGCTAAATAAAAAAGCCTTTAAAACTTAATTTAAAGACTTTATTCATTTTTTACTTTTAAAATTTATCTCTTCAGCAAGTATTTATGTTGCCCTTGCAGTACCAATTCTGATTTCTGATTGTAGACTTCTACTTTGGTTGTTACAATTCCTGTATTTCCTTTAGGTTCAAGATCAGTGATCGTAAGAGAAGAATACAGCGTATCTCCGGAATGAACTTCTTTTAAAAAGCTGCATGACAACTCTAAAAAGCTGATAAAAACATTCCCAAAATAATGCGGCAGCAAAGTCGCTCCGGGCGCAGTAAACGACAGTACCTGCAATCCGTGCACTACCGGCGCTTCATGACCGTATCTTTCGGCATATTCTTTATCATAATGGATAGGATGATTGTCACAGGATACCGTCTGAAAAGCAGAAGCGTGGGCATCTGTAAGGGTCCGGCTCGGAGCCCTGAAAACTTCTCCTACTTTCAGCTCGTCGAAACCACGTTGCGGAACAATAGAGAAATTTTCGGGATCAAAGGCAGACTGTTCAGTATTTAAATTTTCCATAAAAACGGTTTGGTGTTAATGAACAAATGATTTATTCTTTGATAAAATCCAAAAGATCCTTATTGATGGTTTCATGCTCTGTAGTCGGCATTCCGTGAGGGAACCCTGGATAAGTAATCAACTTACCATTCTTTAACAGCTTAGCAGATTTAATGGCTGAGTTTTCAATCGGTACGATCTGATCATCTTCACCATGAAGCACCAATACCGGAATATCTACTGCTTTAAGATCTTCTGTTAAATCTGTCTCAGAAAAGGCCTTAATTCCGTCATAATGAGCAACAATTCCGCCCATTAATCCCTGTCTCCACCAGTTTCTCTGAACACCATCTTTAACCTTCGCACCTTCCCTGTTGTAACCGTAGAAAGGGAACGTAAGGTCATAATAAAACTGATTTCTGTTGTTCAACGTCTGATCCCTGATGTCATCAAAAACTGAAATTGGAACACCGTCAGGATTGGTTTCACTTTGAACCATTACCGGAGGGATAGCACTGATCAGTACCGCTTTCTTCGCTCTTCCGTTAGAATATTTGTTTACATAACGGATTACCTCACCACCACCTGTGGAGTGACCGATATGAATCACGTCTTTTAAATCTAAAAACTTAACCAATTCTGCAGCATCTGAGGCGTACTGCTCAATCGTGTGGTTATAAATATCCTGACTGGATCTTCCGTGACCTCTTCTGTCATGTGTCACCACTCTGTAACCTCTCTGTAAAAAGAAAATTACCTGCGCGTCCCAATCGTCTGATGATAAAGGCCATCCGTGGTGAAACATCAATACCGGTCCTTCTCCCTGATCTTTGTAAAAAATTTCTGTTCCGTCTTTTAGTTTAAGTGTACTCATTGTTGTAATTTTTTTTGATTAATTATTAAATTCAAAATAGTAATTACAAAAAATGGTACGAATAATTTAAAACACTTTAAATCAACCATTTAAACAATTGATTAAATTCAAATTAAATACGAAATGTCGTAATATTATGATACCATTATTTTAATTTGGTAAAATTTCTTTTATTTTGAATGGCCTGTAAGTCTTTTCAGCATTCCTTTAAAAATAATTCCATGAAAAGGCAGCACCGAGTACCAATATAACCTTCCGGAAATTCCATGCGGACGAAAAACGGCTTTCTGCCAAAGCTTTCCTCTGTATATTTTAAACATCAGCCATGCTTCTCCGGGCAATTTCATTTCGGCAAAAAGAATTAATTTTCCTTCTTCACGGTTGGCATAGAGCACTCTCCAGAAGTCCAGCGCGTCGCCATCGTGAATGCGGTCGGGATGAGTGCGGCCGCGTCTTAAGCCTGGTCCACCTGCCAAAACATCCATGAAACCGCGTACCTTCCAGAGACTCTGCCCGTACCAACCGTTTTTTCCGCCGATGCTGAAAATTCTTTCGATACACTTTTCCCGATCATCGTAAGGTGCACTCCTCAGATCTGTAAAACATCCATAGTGAGGCACTTCCATAAAGTCTTTAAGGCTGGTATCTCTGCGGCTGCTGATAAAGCTGTCTTTCCAGCTGGAAACAATTTCATTGGCCTGAATCTTTGCTAACGTTCTTTTTAAAGCAGTTTCGTAAGAAAAAGGCTGTACTCCGGTAATTCGTTTTATTTCAGCAAGACTTTCAGGCCTGCAGATCACTTCGATCTTCATACTTCCTACCAGTGCCGTAGCCAGATTATACGACGTTGAGGTAATAAAATACAGCCAGTAGGAAGAAAGCTTTGGAGTCATTACAGGTAATGTGAAAATTTTTCTTTTCAGGTTTCTTATCCTTGCAAATTCCAGAAGCATTTCTTTGTAGGTGAGTACATCATCGCATCCTATGTCAAAACTCTGATGATAGCTTTCTTCTTTAAAGAGAACGAAGATCAGGAAATCAAGAACATTTGCAATTCCGATGGGCTGACATTTGGTATCCAGCCATCTGGGGGCTACCATCACCGGCAGTTTTTCGACAAGATCACGGATAATTTCAAAGGAAGCGCTTCCAGATCCTATGATGATTCCTGCACGGAGAACCGTAACCGGCACTTTAGATTCCATTAAAATTTTCTCTACCTGAAAACGTGAACCCAGATGCTTTGAAAGTTCTTTTTCATTAACGAGACCTGACAAATATACGATATGCTGACAATCCGTTGTTTCAATAAAATCTGTAAAATTTTCTGCACATTTCTTCTCAGAGTCTTCATAATCATCTGAGTTACTCATGGAATGCATCAGGTAATAGGCACCGGAAATATCTTTCGGAATATTTTGTAATGTTTCGGGCTTTAAAAAATCTACTTCTACCACTTCTATCAACGATTCATCAATATCAACATTTCTGGAGAAGCGGGTTGCATCACGGCAGCAGCAGACAACTTTGTAGCCCTGTGCGGCGATTACACTTATCATTCTTTTACCAATATATCCGGTGGCTCCGGTGAGCAGTATTTTTTTCATAAAAATGGATTCGATGAATTCTATTTTTTCAATCTCCGAAAATCATACCCTTTTTAAAGAATGGCCAAATATTTTTAATCTTGTCTAAATTAATGGTTAAATAAAAAATTTACTTTTAAATGATATGATTCAATTATTACAAAAACCTATTTACTATTTTTAGCAGAAAAACTATATTTTAGATACCCATAACTCTTTATAGATACAAAAAGTTCAATATATTTGCCTTAAGATAATTCATTAATATAAAAAGGCCTAAACATCATTTCATGAAAAAACATTTTGGATTTTTACTACTTCTATTGCTCCCATTTCAAGCTTATAGTCAGCAAGATATGTCTGCTGATGAATTATTTGTAAAAGCCAGAACAGCAGCATTTGACGAAAAGGATTACACAAAATCGATTGAACTGGCAAAACAAGCTTTACAGAAAGCACCCAATTATACAGATATTTCCGTTTTTTTAGGAAGAGTATATACCTGGAGCAAAGATACTGAGTCTGCAAGAGCGGTTTTTGAAGAACTCGGGAAAAGAGATGTTCAGGATGAAGATTATTTTATTGCCTATGCTTCGTTGGAATATTGGAATGATGATAATGCCAAGGCTGTTGAAATCGCAGATAAAGGATTGTCTTATCACCCACAATCTGAAGCGTTATGGCTATTGAAGGCGAGAGCTTATTACTCTGATAAAAATTACATAGAATCTGAAAAAGCGATCAAAAGCCTATTAGCCATTAATCCAAAAAATACAGAGGCCATCAGTCTGGCTGTGAAAATCAATGATCTTGCGGCTAAAAATGCCATTAGCATTAATTATAATTACTCACACTTTGATAAACAATTTGCAGATGACTGGCATATCGTAAGTGTGGGCTATAAGAGAGTAACGCCTATAGGATCGGTAATTCTGAGAGCGAACTATGCCAACAAGTTTGCCGAAAACGGTGCACAGTTTGAGCTGGAAGCGTATCCAAGATTATCGGATATGTTTTATCTGTATGTCGGAGCCGCCTATTCTAATGATGTCGGCATTTTTCCTAAATACCGTACAGGAGTTTCGTTAAATGCCAATCTTCCACACAGTTTCGAGGCGGAAATCGGTTACCGACAGCTGTATTTCAGCAATAATATCTGGATGTATACGGCTTCTGTCGGCAAATATTACAAGAATTTCTGGTTTAATATCAGAACGTATATTACCCCGGATAATAAAAATATTTCCCACTCGTATACAGGAACCATACGTTATTATACGAAAAGTGCACAGGACTATTTTGCCTTCCAGATTGGTACGGGTATCAGCCCTGAAGAATCCCGCAACAACCTTCTGGAAAACGAAACCTTTAAACTAAAAACCTTTAAAGTAGGCGGCGAATACAATTTCTCAGTTAAGAAAAATCTTTTCTCAGTGGGAACCATGTATTACAATCAGGAATACCGTCCTAATGAAAAAGGAAATCAGTTTGATATTACTTTAGGATACACCAGAAAGTTTTAATTCATTTACTTTGCTGCTTTTTTCATGAAATTGCTGTATACAGAATCCGGCATTATTTTCTGAGTCTGATAAAATTTGGAATTCATTCTTTTAAACTGATCAAAGCGTCCGTTTACTTTTTTCGCGATATCAGGATTATCATAGCTATCTTCCTCAAGATTGTTGAGAATGAAAAGCTTTCCGTCGTGGGTATAGTACTTTTCTGAGACAAAATCGGTGAGAAGAGTTTTACTCTGCATAATAGGATAATTTCCTTTATGAATATCCGTATCCTGCGTAAAGCCTTTTCCGATCCAGGTCACTGTAGAAGGTGTCCGCAGACTATAATTTTTGCGATAATATGCTAAGATGGATGGAGCCACATCAAAATGACTCACCGTTTTCTGGAATCTTTTTGGCGCTTTCAGCAATGGTGAATAAATCATCATTGGTACGTGGAAACGGTCTATTTTAGCCTGAATAAGAATTTCCGGCATACTGTGATCCCCGGTAACAAAGAAGATGGTTTTTGCAAAATCCGGTCTTTTACGGTAGTTTTCAAAGAACTTCTTCAGGGCATCATCCGCATTAAGAACTGAAATAAGCTGATCTTTGTATTCTCCTGCCCATTTTTTCTGATCCTGGGTCAAAAGATTCGAATTCATCTTTTCATTATACATTTTTTCATAATAATCTTTGTTATTAATCAAAAATGGATTGTGGGTAGACAGCGTCAGAATCATATTAAAATAAGGTCTTGCCTGAACTTTCTGCGAAGCAAGCACTTTACTGAAAACCGCCTGGTCTTCATACCCCCAACTTTCACCAGAGCTGCCAGAAGGAAGCTTACGATAAGGACTGCCATAGGATGCCAAATCTACAATATTATTCACTTTGCTGTACTCAAGGTAATCTCTGTAACGGTCAAAGGACAAATTACCTCCATAATAAAATCCGGTTTCAAAACCGTTTGACTTAAGAATATTAAAAAGATTAAAATGATCAGGTGTCTTTTCTATTTCCAGGAATCCGTTTTTACCAAAAGGCAAAGATCCTGTAAGTGAAGGTAAGGCTGCAAAAGTTCGGCCCGCCGTACTTAAACCATTTTCCCAAAACAAACTTTGACGTGAAAGAGAATCAAGGAAAGGCGTAAAATTACCAATATATCCTTTCGGAGAAGTATAGGCATGTCCAAATCCTTCCAGCACAACAAAAACCAGATTAGGAACTTCTTCAGATTTGTTTAAGTACGGTCCCAGAAAATCAGGAGTATCTTCTTTTTTCCAGAAAGGAAATGCCTCATTGAGCATATTTCCGTTTAATGCAGTATCTTCGTCGCCATTAAGCCATTCTGCAAGTTCAGGGTGATCACTGATAAAGTTTTCTTCATTAGCCTTAAAGAAGTAGGCCCATTTGCTTTTTGCTGCGTTCTGACTAAATTCGTTCGAATTATTTAATGTTTTTGAATGTAGAACATCAGACGGAATAAATAAAGCAATCAATCCTAAAGATAAAAATGCGACTCCAGGATAAATAGATTTAAACCCGGATCTTCCTGACATCCATAAAGGGATAAATGATATAGCCAACAAAATTGCCAGTAAAGCATAATTTTTAAAATTAAGCATACCACTCGCCTGCAAGATCTGTTTCATCTCTGCCTTGCTGTAATAGATAAGGTCGGCTCCCAACAGATTTCCTGTTTCTGAAAAATAAAGGAATAAAATATATTGCAAAACGACAACGAGCCCAAAAGCCAGTACAGCCAAAAATTTTGCCCAGCCTTCTTTAATGAAGTTAATAATAAGATATATAATCCCTAAGCCAAACATGAGTTCAAATGCAAACAGAATATTATCTGTAAACAGCGAACCTACCACCACAGAGGTATCTACTTTTGTGAACATGTATTTGTACCAAAGCCATTCTGCGGTAATTCCTATCAGAAAAAGAATGCTGAAAGTTGCAGCCAGCGCTCCCCACTTTCTGAATCCATGTTTAAGAATAGCCCAGATTCTTTCTTTTAAAGGTAAATTTTTTGTATTCTGGCTAAAGCCCTGCCTTGTCATCTCTCCCCAGCCGTGTGATTTCTTAAAATAATCAATAAAACCGTTTACTCCGGCTTTTACAACGATCGGATGGAAATAGAACGGCTCCGAAAAAGCGGTACCAATTAAGGCAAAAAAATCTTTTTTCTTACTGTAGACCTGATGACTGACCATATCGACCAATATTCCGTACACAGAATAGAGGAATCCTGTGGAGAGAACAAGTGCAAATAATACGAAAAAGAAAGGCCAGTTGATAATTCCTAAAATAAGGAATATAAAGAAAATGATATACCCTGAAAATTCTACCAATGGTCCCAGAAATTCAAAGAAGAACCAATACGGAAGACTTACCATACCAAGCCTCCTGTATTTTGGGTTGAACATCATTTTACGGTGTTTCCAGAGTGTTTCTATAGTTCCGCGCATCCAGCGGTTTCTTTGCTTTTTCAGGATATCTTTCGTTTCCGGAACTTCAGTCCAGCAAAGCGGATCAGGAATGGTAATGACTTCATAAGGCTCGTTGCGTTCTTCCATAAATTTTCTCATCCGCACGACCAGCTCCATATCTTCTCCTACGGTATTTCTGTCGTAACCGCCACATTCCAGAACAATTTTCCTGTCGAAGACTCCGAAGGCTCCCGAGATCAGAATAAGCCCTGAAGCTCTTGACCAGGCCATTCTTCCAAGTACAAAAGCCCTGATATATTCCAATGCCTGTGTTCTTCCCAATAATGTTTTAGGCATATTTACGCTCACTACCTTTCCATCCTCAATAACGCAGTTGTTGGCAAGACGGATCACACCTCCGCAAGCGATAATTTTCTTATCGGTCTGCTCAAGAAAAGGTTTAGCAAGCTTAAGAATTGCATCCTGTTCAAGAATACAGTCTACGTCAATACACACAAGGTATTCTCCGGAAGAAACGTTGATTCCTACATTCAGTGCATCTGCCTTTCCTCCGTTTTCCTTATCTACAACGATGAGTTTTCTGAAGGCCTGATTTTTACTTTTATAAATTCCCCTGATGGCATTGGTTTCTATTTTTCCCTGTACAAAGTAAGATACACATTCCAGATCGTAAGCTTCGATGAGCTTTTGCATAGAATCATCCTTACTTCCATCGTTGATAATGATGATTTCAAGGTTATGATAATAAAGAGAAAGTAAGGATCTTACATTTTCAACAATGGTCATTCCTTCGTTGTATGCAGGAGCCAAAAGACTGAAAACCGGCGCATTGGGATTGGATGCAATAATGCTGTAATCCGTAAAAACATTTTCTTTTTTATAGCGCAAAACAGCACCAAAGGCGTAAATTCCTACCCAACTGTAAATAATTGCAACGGCCGCACCATATAACAAATACAGCCAAATGACAACTTCGTATATAATGTGTGAAAACTCTAACATACTTTTTCCTGCAATGCGTATTTAATAATTTGAACTAATTCTTCAGATGCATCTTCATTCCGGGCGAGCTCCGACAAATATTCGCCATGTCCTAATGTGAAAAGAGCCTGTGCCGCATTAACCTTGATTCCTGATACTGCATCAGTTTCTGAAAGCTGCTGTTTAAGCATATCTGTACAGCACTGATCTTTTGATATTTTTATTACCCGCAGAATCTCGATACGAACCTCATCCGGCTGATCATAATAAACCCCTGACAGGTATTCGATCATCTGAGGATTTTCGAGCGACATCAATGTCTGTACAGCTTTTACCCTGACCTCAACCGATGCGGTATGGAGCAATTCGAGCACGCTGGAATAAAAAGATAGTAACTGAAACTTTTTTATTAATTTAAGCGTAAAAATAACTACCGTATTATTGGAACTTTCCAGCCATTTTCCAATGGTGGCTTCAGAATCTGAAGGTAAGGATGAAATGGAAAGCAGAAGCCTGAGCTGTTGCCATTCGGAAATTTTAGACGAAAAATTATCTAAAAAGTGTAACCCTTCAAATCCTTTGAATCTTACCATCGCGTATTGGGCTTCCTGATAGACCTGAACGGAAGGATGAGAAAGGAAAGTATCAATCTGCGGAACTGCTTCCTTGGCGTCCATCACCGTAAGCTCATGTATTCCTCTGGCAATAAGATGCTTTTTTTTCTGATTGAGTTTTTTGATGGCCTCTTTCTGAAGATCATATTCTCTGAATAAATCTTTTATTTTATTTTTTGCAGCTCCGGAAAACTTTTTTTCAGAGTCTACAAGTTTTTGTAAAAATAGATTACGGAATGATGGGTTTCTGGCGAGTGTATTAAAATAAGCATCTTCCGGCAGCTCATCATCTCCGTACACGATGACATCAGATATTTTTTTGTTGATAATTTGTGACCAGCCTGCTAAACGGGCCGATTGGTTATATTCTATGATATTGTAAATGAGCACAATGATAGCCAATACGACTACCAAAGACAACATGATAATAAAAATAACAAAAAGAAAATGTACTGATGTAACTAGCATTCTATCTTATTTTGACAAAAATCTTCTCACCCTTAACATTAATTCACTGGGGCTAAACGGTTTAACAATAAAATCTGATGCTCCAAGATCAAAAGCATTCAGCACCACTTCTTCCTGTCCCATACTTGAAAGCATAATTACAGGTACGTTTTTTCCCATGGCCTGTATCGCTGAAAGGATTTCTATTCCGGAAGCAAAAGGCATCATAATATCTGTAATGGCAAGATCTACATCTTTTTCTTTTAGTGTTTCGATAGCTTCTTTACCGTTTCTGGTAAGTATCACTTCATGTCCTTCCTTCAACAGTTTATGTTCTATTGTTTTAAGAATCAGTTCATCATCTTCGGCGATCAAAATTAACATAGTTGTGATTTTATTTTATTAAACTTTTTATTATATCTAATCCTATTGTGATTTCTTCTTTTATTTCCTTATTCATGGATGAGAAGTCCATGTTTTCACTTGCTTTATTTTCCCAGCTTAATGCGCTTTCCGAAAGTCTGAAAAGTCCTGCTGTCCCGGCCGTACCTTTGAGTTTGTGAAGAATCATTCTGGCTTCTGCAACATTTTTTTCTGCTGCGGCATTTTCTATATTTTGCTGAGCTTGTGTAAGCTGCTGAATCACCAGATTTAAAAACATTGCTTTAAAATCTTCATCATCATCTCCGATATGTTCGTTTAACATATCGATATTGATATATTTTTCAGAATCCGGTTTGGTTTCTGATTCTGAATTTTTTTTATTGTCATTAATGGTGATATACTTTTTAAGCATCTCCATAAGATCGGCCTGTCTGAGAGGCTTTGGAAGGAAATCATTCATCCCGGATTCCAGGCATTTTTCTTTTTCACCAAGAACATTCCCGGCAGTAACTCCGATGATAGGCACATTACTGTATTCAGGCAGCATACGGATTTGCTGTGTAGCTTCCATCCCGTTCATTACCGGCATCTGTACATCCATCAGAATCAGAGAAAATTGTTTTCTTTTGCATTGTTCAAGTGCTTCAAGGCCATTTACCGCTTCTGTTAAATGAGCATCAGGAGTAAGAGATTTCATCATCTTACTATTCAGCACCATATTCACCGGGTTATCATCTACTAAAAGAACTTCAAGCTCTCTTATAAATGAAACTGAATCTTTCTCAGATTGTTCCTGGGCTGCGATTTCTGTAACATTAGTTTGTGCCACCCGTCTGAGCGTTTTGTATAATTCATCAAATTTAATAGGCTTCAGAAGAAAATAAGAATTCTCTTCCTTTCGGAAAGAGTTGATGACATCGTGTTCCTCTGATGAAGTGTGGAGAACCACCAAAGGAGAAATTTCCTTACGCTGATTAAACAACTCCCTTATTTTATCAATGGTTTCCAGACCTGAAATCACCGGCATATGATAATCCATCAGAATGACATCAAAACGTTCTCCTTTCAGCAGTATCTGCAGAGCTTCCATTCCGTTGGCAGCCAGGGTAGATTCGATATTTTTATAAGCAAGCATATGTTGCAAAATGATTCTGTTGGCTTCATTGTCATCTACCACAAGTACTTTTTTGATCGTAATATTCTCTTCCTCTTCTTTGATTTCCGACATTTCATAAGGAATCTCAATATCAAAGAAAAATACCGAACCTTTTTCCGGTGCGCTGATCAGGGAGAGATGACTTCCCATATATCCCAGGATATTATTTGAAATCGTAAGTCCAAGTCCGGTACCTCCGTATCGTTTACTGATCGAGCTGTTTTCCTGGGTAAAGGCATTAAAAATATATTTCTGTTTTTCTACCGGAATACCAATTCCTGTATCCCTTACAGAAAAACGTAAGGTGATATTGTTGTCGTCTATATTTAGTTTTTCTACTTTAAGCTCAATTTCACCCTGTTCTGTAAATTTCACGGCATTACCAAGAAGATTGATCAGAATCTGTTTTAACCTGGATTCGTCTAATAAAAGCGTTTTCGGAAGTCCGGGCTCTATGTTCAGGAGCAATTCGATATTTTTTTTCTGCGACTGGTAGAGAATAACATTGATTACCTGGCTTACCAGATCGTATACATCACTCTTTTCAATAAGAAGCTCTAGTTTTCCAGATTCTATTTTAGAGAAATCAAGAATATCATTAATGATGTTCAGAAGGTTTTCCCCGGATTCATTAATGTAGTTAAGATATTGCATCTGAATTTCATTAAGAGGTGTTCTCAGCAAAAGATCAGAAAATCCGATCACGCCGTTTAAAGGTGTACGGATTTCATGACTCATGTTTGCCAGAAACTCAGATTTTGCCTTACTGGCAGTTTCAGCCATTTTCTTGGCATTTTTAAGCTCTTCGTTTACCTGCACTGCGTGGGTGATATTTTGTACGGATACAATCACTCCCCCGATTTCATCGTCTGTCAGGTACCACGGACCTACCTTAAGATTATAATGCTGAATTTCTTCTTTGCCTTCGATTTCGATAACAAAATCTTCGTTTATATAGGTTTTTCCCTGTAAAGCATTTCGGTATATTTCTTTTCTTTCTTCAGGGACATTCGGGGATATGGTGAACAGATTATTTCCGATGAGCTCCTTATCATTCATCTCGAATTCATCTTTCCAGCTGCTGCTTACGGAAACATAATTAAGCTCTTTATCAAACATGGCTACGGCTACAGGAACATACGTTACAAATGACTGCATCATTGCTTCTTTACGGGTCACCTCAAGATACATTTTCTTAAAGGCATCAATATCCTGAATGATTCCGAAAACCCTGTTGCATACTCCATCTTCAAACTCCGGAATTCCTTTCACTCTTACCCAGATGGTAACACCGTCGTTACGGACAAGCTGAAATTCCTCATCGAAGGTAATCCCTTCCGTTACTGCTTTATTGAAAAGATATCTCATTCTTTCCCTGCTGTCTTCTTTATAGAAACCAATGGCATTATCAAAATCAGGCTGAAAATTGTTTTTTATCTTATGAATTTCTTTCGTGCTCTGAGACCAGAAAACGGTCCCGGTTTTCATGTTTACTTCCCAACCGCCCACCTGCGCAACGGAACTCGTCTGCTCCAGCATTTTCTTGGTATAAACAAGATCTTTCTCCAGCATCATCCTTTCGGTGACATTGAGGGCTGTACTGACAACGTATGGTTTTCCTTCTTTATCAATTTCTACGAGATTATGATACATCCATATCAATTCTTCACCTTCTTTGGTTTTCAGAATCATGGTACCATAATCTTCTTTATTCTCATTGATACGCTCAAGATATTGTTTTAGCAGAAGCCAGTTTTGTTCCGGCACGAGATCTTTTAGGTTGAGACTTTTTACTTCTTCTGCAGTATAATGTAGTGTTTCCCTTCCTTTTTCATTGACGGCCAGAATATTTCCTTCCATATCATGCATGCTCATCAGCCCGATTGCATTTTCAAAGAAACTTCTGAAGCGTCTTTCGGAACTTTCCAGAAGCTGCTTTTCTTCTATCTGCCGGGTAATATTAATTCCGAAACAAAAAATTTCAGAAAACTTCTGATTTTGCTTCAACTGCCACTGAACAATTATGGAATTTTCATCTTCCGTCTTTGTGGAAGTCGTGAAAGTAAGCTCTCCTCCTGTTTTCTTAAAATTTTCAATCTGCGCTTGCAATTCCGGTTCCTGATCTCCTAAAATGCTTAAAAAATTGTGTTCAACAATTTTGTCTTTGGAAACATTAAAAACTTTTTCAAAAGCTGGATTAACATCTTTAAGCATGAACTGTTTATCCAACACACAGATCAGATTGTTAGAGACATTAAAAGTTTGCTGAAAATACTCTGCGTTTATAGTTTCTCTGCTGCTTAAGAGGAGCTTGGTGACAATTTCTCCAAGCTTTTTGAGTGCAGATATCTGATTATCAGTTATTGTTTTAGGTTTAAAATCAATCACACAAATGGTCCCCAATGCAAATCCTTCATCATCAATAAGTGGTACACCTGCGTAAAAGCGTATTCCTCCTTCCAATATTATCGGGTTGTCAGAAGATCTTTCATCCTGCAACGTATCATTGATTACCACAATTTCACTATTTGCAATAGAATACTGACAAAGTGTATTCTCACGTTCTATTGAATCGATGGAAAGCCCAATACAACTTTGGACTCTTTGTGTATCTCGCTCCATGATTGATATGAGTGAAGAAGGACAATCGGTAATGAGGCAGGCCGTCTCTGCAAAAACATCCAATTGAGGATCTTTACCTAAATTCAAAAGATCGAAGAACTCTAACTTTTTAAGTCTTCCTTCTTCATTATAGGGAATTGGATATTTGTTCATATTAATAACTGATTTCTTTTATAATATTAAATATAATTATAAAATTGCTAAAAAAATAGTTTTCTATTAAGTTTTCTTATTAAATCACATAAAAGAGATTATAACTTTTCCGGCTTTAAAACTAATAAAAATTTGCGTCAGTTTCAAAGCTCTTTGTCCGGATTTGAGAAAATAATCAGACAAATTAACAAAGTGTGGTATCAAGTTTTAATTAAATACATTTTATACATTGAAATAATATTATTTTGATGGATTTTTATCAAAATTTTATAATTGAAAAAGCCCCCCCAAGAAACGGGGGAGCTTATTAGAAATGACTGCAAAAATGAAGTGTATAGATAAATCAAAGGTAAATGATATATCACGTCAGTTTTATGACTGTTGTCATATTGCAAAAAATTTTATTGATCTTTAAAAGAAAATGACAATCTACGACATCGATTCCGATTTTCTATCAGCGTGCTTATCCAGCTCAAGTTTAAGGCATCCCAGTATGAACTCCGTGTAATACAGCTGTGCATTGACCTGTCTGGTTCTGGAATGCAGATCAAGTTTCTCCGAAAGAATGACTTTACCTTTATAAACAATGGAAAAATAAGCAAAAAGCTTTTGTCTTGATTCCGGCACGGGGGTCGCATAACCTGTAACACCAATGGACCAGTCGGTTTTAAAAATTTTAGACACATTCAGCGCCATTGTTTCTGCAATGCCTGGTGAAACGCAGTCGCAGGCAGCGGCTTCCTTTTCGTCAACATTTAGCAGACCAACCTTTTCGTCAAGTGTATAAGCAGTTATACCTCCTTTGTAAAAAGTTGATGCTTCTTTCATCTGAGAAAACGAAAACTGCAGAAATCCCGAAGTTACACTTTCCGCAATAGCGATCGTTTCGTTGGCAGACAGGAAATATTTCCCGATATACTCAAAAAGGTTCTGTAATTCTATAATAAAGTTGATAAGAGATCTTACCGACAGCTCTTCTGAACTGACTCCTATTCTTGAAGGTTTTAAAATCATTAATACTGTTATTTTGTGATCGTTACTATAATTTGATAACAATGTTGATTTCAGTGGTCATGAGATTATTAGTTTTCTTTAAATCAAAAAAGGCTGTAGATATGCAGGCAACCAGATCTGAATTTTACTGAGAGAATTTTCTCATAAATGATGGCGTAGAATTGCTTTATACATTAGAATTTTGAACTCAGTACTAAATTTAATTAATAAAAGATCCAATTATTATGATCTTAATCAATAGAGAAACATAATTTAATAGTCAAAAGCAATCAACGATTTTTCATATACAAAATGTTTGCTAAAGTGTTTATCTGATTAAATCTGATCTGTAATACTTGTATAAAATAAAAGTCCAACATAGCGTTGGACTTTATTATCGAACTGATATTGAGTTAAATGTATTTAAATTTCCTGATTGATTGCTTTTTGCTATTAGTATAATGCTTTTTACTAAACCTTGCTCAATTACTCTTCTTCCTCCGTGTTTTTCAACTTCATCAGGAGTGTGTATGAATTTTTAGTCACAATTTTTTTATTTTTAAAATCATCAAAATTAAGGATCTGAACAAAACCGTTTTCCGTTTCTCCCAACATAACCGGCGTTAATCGATAAGTCTGTTTCTTCACCTCAACAAACACAAAGTCTTTGCCTTCAAAATTGATAATACTTTCTTCCGGAATCGCATGGGAAAAAGAGTTGCTGGTTTCAATTTCGGCATTCATGTACATTCCCGGAACCAAAGTGTGATCGTATTTATCAAAATGGCAGTGAACTTCTGCCAGACCGCCCTGACTGATATCTTTGCTGATGAGAAGAATTTCACCGTAATATTTTTTGCCCGGATCTGCATTCGTGTATGCTGCAAAACGCTGTCCTTTTTTCAAGTTTTCCAAGTCTTTTTCATACACTTTGAGATTCAGGTGAATGTCATCCGGGTTAATCAGCTCAAAAAGGACATCAGAAGGATTGACATATTTCCCGATGTTCACATTCACTTTGCTTACAAAACCGTTGATCGAGCTGTACACCGGAACACTTTTCGTAATATTTCCGGATTTTAAAGATTCAGGATTGATATTGATGAGTCTGAGCTGTTGCGCCAATGAATTCATTAAAATTCTCTGGCTATTCATTTCAGATTGGGCGAGTTGCATCGCTTTGTCGCTGCTTGCCTGACTTTGGTTGAGGGTTTTCTGACGATTATAATCCAATTCTGCAAAATGCGCTTTGGATCTTGCCATCAGATAATCCTGTTGAAGCTGAATGAATTGCGGATTTTCGATCACGGCAATCACCTGACCTCTGGAAACCGGCATTCCCGGAAGAAGATTGCTGGATTTCAGATAGCCGCCAAGTGGAATGCTTACGGAAACCAGATTTTGTGGCGGAACATCGATCATTCCGTTTAATTTCAGGGTCGAAGCAATATTTTGTAATGAAAGCGTCGTTGTTTCTATCGGTGCATTTCTAAGCTGAGCATCGGTTAAAGTAACTACATTTTCATCTTTCGGGAGGCTTTTTTCCTGCTTCGGAGCTTCTTCTTTTTTACATTGAATGAATACAAAAAAGCTGATTAATAGGGTGTATATTGAAATTGATTTCATTTTTTTACGGATTTAAAGTAAGGTATTCCAGTTCAATGGCACTTTGGTTAAGTTTCCAGACGGCATCGGTATAATTGTTTTTGAGCTGTACTGTCTGATTCACAAGAATCACAAATTCGAGGTAATTGATTTCTCCTCCGATGAATTGCCTTTTTGCGGTTTCTGTAATCACATCTGCATTTTTAAGGTCGGAACTTTCATACTTTGAAACAATTTCCAGATTGGACTGATAGATTTCTCTGGCTTTTTTAAGCTGATTCTGAAGATTGAATTCCGCATTTTTAAGCTCACTTTCAGCAACAGACTGGGCTACTTTTGCGGCTTCAATTCTCGCTTTCTGACCTCCTGAAAATATCGGAAGTGAAACACCCACCTGAACCGAATGAAACTGAGGCGTTGCATTGTATCGTTTATCGTCCGGCCCTAATCCTTTAAAACTATTCAGATTATAGGCTAACTGCAGACCGGGAAGCATTTTCGCTTTTTCCAGTGCGATCTGTTCTGTGGAAATATTTTTCTGCTGTTCCCAGATTTTAAGCAAAGGATGATTCGCCAGTTTTTCATTTAAAGAATTGGCAAAAGATTTTGAATCTTCCGGAATGAAATCCGTTTCTGTATTCAAAAGCCACTGAAACTGGATCTTTAAGACCGCTAATTCCTGCTGCAATTGTTTTAACTGAATTTCTATCGCCGATTTCTGACTGGAAGCGGTTGTTTTTTCCAGAATATTGCTCTCCCCTGCTTTCAGTCTCAGGTTCGCTTTGTCTGAAAAGTCGGTGTACAGTTTCAGAATTTCATTCAGCAGTTTTTCTTTTTCTTTCCAGTACAGAATGTTGTAAAAGGTGAGGCTGACTGCTTTTTTTAGTTCATATTCTTTCAGAGAAACATTCAGCAAGGATTTTTTCCATTCCTCAGTGTATACATTTTTCTGTTTTTTATACACTGTCGGAAAAGCAATGTTTTGGGAAACGCCAAATTTCATATCGTTGTACGCACTGTTGATCTGTCCGTAATCGAACGTCACACCCGTCTGCGGAATATCATTAGCCGATTTTATCAACGCTTTGGAATACTCAGATTTCAGCTTTTCGTTTTTAAGGCTTCTGTTGTTTTCCAGTGCAGTATTAATCGCAGTCTGAAGATTGATTGACGTTTGCGCTTTAAGCCCGAATCCTGCAAAGCTGAATAGCAAAATGAATACAGCCGTTATATTTTTTTGATTATTTTTCATATGTAGATATTTATTGTTTTTTAAAGGTCATATGTAATCGCGTTTTCTTCATAGGCGTTTGCGTTTTCCAAATGATGGCGATTTCATTTTAAATCCTTTTTCAATGGTTACATAAAGAAGCGGCAATACAAAAAGGGTAAGGAAGGTTGCCACCAGCAAACCTCCGATCACCACAGTTGCCAACGGACGCTGAACTTCTGCTCCGGCTCCGTTGCTCAGTGCCATCGGGATAAATCCTAAAGAGGCCACGAAAGCCGTCATCAAAACCGGACGAAGCCTGGATTCTCCGCCATCAATAACAATTCTTACGATATTCCTGATCCCGCTTTTGTATAGTCTGTTGAATTCTGAGATCAGAACGATTCCGTTGAGAACAGCCACTCCGAAAAGCGCGATAAATCCCACTCCTGCACTGATACTGAAAGGCATTCCTCTCAAAGCCAGAAGAAATACGCCGCCAATAATTGATAGTGGAATTGCCGTGTAAATCAGAAGACTTTCTTTGACGGAATTGAATGCTAAAAACAACATGACAAAAATGAGCGCCAATGCAACCGGAACAGCGATCATCAGGCGTTGTTTTGCATTGGTCAGGTTTTCAAAAGAACCTCCGTAGGTCATATAATAACCTGTCGGAAGTTTCATCTCTTTGTTGACTTTAGTCTGAAGCTCTTCCACGATGCTCTGAACGTCTCTTCCTTTAATGTTGAATCCAACAACAATTCTGCGTTGTGCATTTTCTCTCTGAATCTGATTCGGTCCGTTTTTTACCTCAACTTTTGCAAGCTGGGAAAGCGGAATTTGGTTTCCAAACGGAGTCGGAACGAGCAGATTTTTAATATCATCCACATTTTTACGGACTTTAGAATCGAGACGAACGACCATATCGAAACGTTTTTCGCCTTCGAAAACGAGACCTGTACTCTGCCCTGCGAATGCAGCATTCACAATCCGGTTGATATCGGAAATAGATAAATGATACTGCGCAATAACAGGACGGTTGTATTCTATGGTTACCTGCGGCATTCCGGCAATCGGTTCAATGTAAAGATTCTGCGCTCCGTCTACGGTTTCGATTATTTTCCCCAATTTCTGGGCATTCTGAGAAAGTATATTCAGATCATCGCCGAAAATTTTCACGACAACATCCTGTCTCGCTCCGGTCATCAGTTCATTGAAACGCATCTGCACAGGAAACTGGAAACTTACCGTAATTCCGGGAACATCTTGTAATTCTTTGGTCATTTTATCTGCCAGTTCAGGGAATGTGGAAGCAGAAGTCCATTCTTTTTTATCTTTAAGAATCACCATTAAATCGGCTGCATCCATTGGCATCGGGTCTGTAGGAACTTCTCCGCTTCCGATTTTTGTCACTACTTTTTCCACTTCCGGGAATCTTGATTTCAGTATATGGGCGGCTTTTTGTGTACTTTCAATGGTTGTATTCAGATTACTTCCCGGCAAAACTCTGGTTTCTACCGCAAAATCTCCTTCTTCAAGCGAAGGAATAAACTCCCCTCCCATTCTGCTGAGAATGAAAATTGCCAATACGAAAAGTACAGCCACGATGGAGAATACCATTTTCGGAACTCTCAAGATTTTAAGCAGGGTTTTCAGATAGATTTTCTCCACTTTTTTCATCATCCGGTCAGATAAACTCGGTTTTGAACTTCTCTTTCTCAACAGCAAAGAACTCATCATCGGAATGTAGGTTAACGACAATAAAAATGCTCCTAATAAAGCAAAAGCGACAGTTTGCGCCATCGGTTTGAACATTTTCCCCTCAATTCCCTGTAAGGTAAGAATCGGAAGATAGACGATGAGAATAATGATCTGACCGAAAACCGCGCTATTCATCATTTTTCCGGCAGAATGAATAACAATGGTGTCCATTTCCTCTTTTCCAACGGAGAATATTTTTTTAAACTTTGAATTATGGCTGAACTGATGCAGGACTGATTCTACAATAATCACCGCTCCGTCGATAATCAAACCAAAATCTAATGCACCGAGACTCATCAGGTTTCCGCTGACTCCGAAAAGATTCATCATACAGATGGCAAAAAGCATTGCCAAAGGAATAACGGAAGCTACAAGCAGTCCTGCACGTACATTTCCGAGAAACAAAACCAGTACGAAAACAACAATTAATGCACCTTCGGTAAGATTTTTCTCAACAGTTCCGATGGCATTGTTTACCATTTTTGTACGATCGAGGAATGGTTCTATTACGACTCCCTTCGGAAGTGTTTTCTGAATCTGTGCAATTTTTTCTTTAACGTTTTTAATGACCTGATTGCTGTTTTCGCCTTTCAGCATCATTACCACTGCACCGGAAACTTCTCCCTGATCGTTGAAGGTCATGGCTCCGTATCTTGTGGCAAAGCTGGTTTTCACCTCTGCAACGTCTCTTATAAACAATGGAATTTCATTGGTTTTGGAAGCAATCGCTATATTTTTGATGTCTTCGATATTTCCGATGAGACCTTCGCTGCGGATGTATAGAACGGTAGGTCCTTTTTCGATATAAGCTCCTCCTGTGTTCTGATTGTTGGTGTTTAAAGCATCGAAAACATCATTGATGGTGATTCCGTAAGCGTTTAATCTGTCGGGATTGACGGCAATTTCGTATTGTTTTAATTTGCCTCCGAAACTGCTGACTTCGGCAACTCCTTTCACCCCAAGAAGCTGTCTTCTCACGATCCAGTCCTGAATAGTGCGGAGTTCTGTAATGTTGTATTTTTTCTCGTAGCCTTTTTCGGGACGAATTACGTATTGAAATATTTCGCCTAAACCTGTGGAAATAGGCCCTAATTCGGGGGTTCCTATTCCCTGAGGAATCTGGGTCTGAACCTGCTGAAGCCTTTCTGCCACCTGCTGTCTTGCCCAGTAAATATCGATATCATCCTCGAAGACAATGGTAACGAGCGATAATCCGAAACGTGAAAAACTGCGGATTTCTTTTAATCCTGAAATGTTATTGTTTGCCTGTTCTATGGGAAATGTTACCAGTCTTTCGATGTCCGTTGCCCCAAATGAGGGAGCAATGGTGATAACCTGAACCTGATTGTTGGTAATGTCCGGAACTGCGTCTATCGGAAGTTTGGTGACCTGATAGGAACCCACGCCTATCAATCCCAAAATCAACAGCGCAATGATGAGTTTATTCTTTACAGAAAACTCAATGATTTTTGTAAGCATAATGATTTGTGAGCTTATTAGCAGATGATAGATAATAGATAACAGATGATAGATAAATATGTTACAGATAAATATCTCTATCTGAATTTACTATTCTAGCAAATGCTTATGAATAAATAAGTTTGATCGTCTGATAAAAAATTAATGAACATATCGTTGATTAACTTAATATCAAAACGTTCTCAAAAATATTTTTGAGAAGAATTCGAAATAAAATCAACAAGATTTCGGCGGCTGCCAGATGGAATTGAGAATATCTTTATTGTAAAAGATGCTTTTGTAAAAAGTCTGTTTAGATTTAATAATCGGGTTGGATTCTCTGTCAGAAAACTGAAAAGTAAAAGGTGTCGCGGGTGTACATACCACTACAAGATGTGCAGCATGCGAAACAAATGGTAACTGCTGATCTTTGGTGTAATCTGAATCTTTTACCGGATTGTCATAATGGATTTTGAAGAAAGAACCGATAGTAATAGCAGGATTCTGCTCCTTATGCTCCAGGTAATGTTCAATAAGAGCCGGAACTTTCAAAAACTGATACAGCTCGGTTGTAGAAACCAAGTATAAGCTAAGCAATAGTATCGAGATCACTTTTTTCACTTCTGCAAAATTATAAAATGTTTCGTTAAGAATCATTTTAAATTTTAAAATAAGTAAGCAAATCAATTAAAGGCTAATTACTGCTCAAGCCATTTTTTGAATTCCGCCACTTTGTTTTTGCTGATTAGAATATCGTCTGAACTTGTCGGCGTAACAATAATTTTGAGCTGGTTTTTTCCATAGATAAGAATATTGGTTATCGAGCTGATGTTGACAACATATTGTCTGTTTGCTCTATAGAATTTAAATTGATCCAGCATTTTTGCTATTTCATCCAAACTTGAATTGATAGAATACTGATTGCCAGAATGGGTTTTGATATAAACGGTATTATTTTCAAGGAAGAAGTATGCTATTTCGGATGTTTCCAAAGAAATCAGTTCATCTTTATGATAGGTGATGATTCTTTTCTTTATATTTTCTGCAGTTTGATCATCAGAACCGTCTATGTCCGGATTTGAATTGTTATGAATAAGATTGAGCTGGGTATTCATCGCCGTAAGCGCATTAACCTCATCATTAAGATCGTTGAGCTGCCGCTCTTTATAGCTTTCATATTTTTTATAGATCATTCGGATCAGGAAGAAGCTAATTCCTAAAATCACTAATGTTGCTAAGATAAAAATAAGCAAAAATCTAAGATATAAATTGGAGATCTCCTGTTCAATCACTTTGGTATTGGCGTGGGAAGCCAGCATCCAGTCACTTCCTGATACCGGAAATACACTCACAATTTCAGAAGAACGACCTGACTTTTTGCTGAAATTACGGATTCCGGTATTCTCTTTTCCAGAATTCAGAATATCAATAAAGCCTGAACTGACCTCTCCGGAAATAAAATCTGAATTGCTTTTGTCAATAACCTGC
Organism: Chryseobacterium taichungense; assembly: GCF_900109935.1. Classification (GTDB taxonomy): domain Bacteria; phylum Bacteroidota; class Bacteroidia; order Flavobacteriales; family Weeksellaceae; genus Chryseobacterium; species Chryseobacterium taichungense. The sequence goes on from NZ_FOBV01000008.1 coordinate 110,103, forward strand.
CCCACCAACGCAGGATTTGGATGGCAGAGTTCGATACCTTTCTGATTGTACATGCAGATAAATCCACTTTGGGTATCTGTATTAATAATGCTGTTCTGAAGATTCTGAATGACTTGCTGTTTCGAAAGTCCGCTTTTGAGTTGCAGTTCTAATAACTTCCCTATTTCCCTCGATTCTCTTTTTCCTGCTTCTAATTTACTGTTAAAAAGCTCCTGCCTGGAAGACTTGTACAAGTATTGAAAAGAAGAAAAACTGATCAGCAAAATAACGACGCTAACAGCCAGAAACGTGATAATGTAAAGTTTGATTTTCTTCATCGAATGATCATTAACTCTTATATATTTCAAAAGTAATAAATTATTTACAGGCTGATATTCGCTTTCATGCTTATTTTTTTCCCTTTCACCAACACGCCAGCTATGTAATATACTGATTATCCATAACTTTGAATTATATTTAACATAAAATCTTTTTGTGATGAAAAACAAAAATAAACTATTACTGATCCTGTTAGCGGTCTTTATCGGACTGCAATTTTTCCGTCCTAAGGGAATAGATCACGGAACAAAAGCGCCTGATCTTGCAAATGTCCCCAAACAGGTGAATGCTATTTTGAGGTCATCCTGTTTTGACTGCCATTCTTCAGAAGTTAATCTCCGATGGTATGATAAAATTACTCCAGCGAATTTTCTGGTCGCTTCCCATATACGAGATGGCCGAAAAGCTTTGGATTTTTCAAAATGGGCTTCCTGGCCAAAAGCACAGCAAAATACTATTATTTACTATTCTATCAATAAGATTTTATCTGGTGAAATGCCTATTCCGAGTTATGCAGCAGTTCATTCTTATGCAAAGCTGAATCAAAGTGAGATTAATATTTTAAAGAATTATGCTTTAACACTTTCGCCAAGGAAAATTGCTGACAGTGCACAGATCAGCTCAGCAGAAAAACAATATAATGAATGGATAAATGGAACACTGAAACATTCTTCAGTAAAACCATCGCCCAACGGCTTGCCGTATATTCCGGATTACAGGAACTGGAAGGCCATCAGTACGACCGACCGATTTGACAATGGTACCATGCGTATCATTTTCGGTAATGAAATTGCTGTGAAAGCCATTCAGGAAAAACAAACAAATCCCTGGCCCGACGGAACTGTCTTTGCAAAAACCGCATGGAAACAGCAAATGAAGAAAGATGGCAGCATTGGTGCAGGGGAATTCCTGCAGGTGGAATTTATGGTAAAAGATGCCAAAAAGTATGCTGAAACCAAAGGTTGGGGATGGGGTCGATGGAAAGGAAATGATCTGAAACCTTACGGAGAATCGACTGATTTTGATAAAGAATGCATAGAATGTCACAAACCCATGGAGAATCAGGACCATGTATTTACCTCTCCATTGTATTTAATTTCCCAACTTAAAAAAATTCAGAAATGAAAAATATCATCATCCTGTTCTTTTGTTTTTTATTAACAATTTCATGCGAACAACATTCTAAAAATACACTGAATCTTACGGCATCTGTACAGCGGAATGACGAATTAAAGGAAAACCCTTTATTGATGAAGCCGATTACAAGTTCGATAAATCCTGAAAACAGTACCATGTCAACTTTTTATGGCAATGATATCGCTTTCAATTATGCTCAACGTCATCCGGATGCTGATTATCCTGAAAATGCTATTTTATACGAGGTAACATGGAAGCAAAAACCAGATGAAGTGTGGTTTGGGGGCAATATTCCGAAGGAAATTTATTCAGTAGAGAAAATTTCTTTTACAGATTCCCGGTCGGTATATGAAAGATACGAAGGAAAACCACTTCGAAGGATTTTAGGTAATAATACTAAAGACCAGTTAAGAAAAGAGATTATTCTGGATCAGAGGATGGCTGTATCCCCTTAACATATCAATTAATAGTTTCATGATGATGCAGCTCAAATTTTAGAAATTAATTTTTATAAATAAATAACTAAAAAATGCGTCAGATGAAATTATCTGACGCATTTGAGTGAAGAAAGTAATATTTAAAAATAAGGATATTCTTTATTTTAGGAGCATGAGTACTTGATTGTTATTTATATTTTTCATCAATAACCTGGCTGATTTCTTTAATAAAATCATCATAGCTGGACTTCTTATTTAAAAAACCAAAGTATGAAAATCGATCTCCCATAATCTGCTTAACAATATCACGGGAATATACAGATGAAATGAAAACCGGAAGAAACGGCAGAGTCAATATTTTCTTCATATTCTGAACTCCGATCTTTAGTGAATCTATATCGAAAAACATAAACATCGGATAACCATCCTCAAAAAGCAGCTCATCTTCATCAAAAATTTCTAAAAAATAAGTTTTCTCAACAAACGTTTCAAGTTTGTTAATTAGTAAATCATTACGGCTTACCATGAAGCATTTAATTGTTGTACTCAAAAAATTGTCCAGGTTATGGTTGGTGTTGTAAATTCAGTTGTTGTATTATCTTTTGAACTTTCAGATTTTTTTACAACTTTCTTTTTCACTTTCAGCTTATAAAGCTCTTGTTTTTTAATTTCAGTTTTCATGGTTATTAATTTTGATACAAATGTGTAACACACGAAAAATGAAAACAAAATCGTTCGTCGGAATGCCCAATAATTCCGACAGAAACATAAAAAACAAGGTTAAAAGAAAATGATTATTATATGAAATTCTCCGATTTTAATAGTTGAAGAGTATTAATATCGTTTTCAGATTTTATCTAACAGATTAGATTTTACGCAATAGAACAACTATCAAAGATTAAAAACTCTGATAGTCGATCTGCTAATTAATGATTAAAAGTAAGGTTGAAGGTCTACGAATTACAAACCCAGTATAGAAAATAATTCTTCTTTTTTACTTATCGCTAAGGAGATGACCTTGCCATTATTAAGTTCCACCATATTGCCGTTTACGGCCTGAACAGCGGATAAGTTGATAATAAAAGAACGCTGCACCCTGAAAAAATCCGGAAGCTTGAGCGCTTCGTCCATAGACTTCATGGTAGAAAGTGTAGTGTAGGAAGTTTTCTCAGTTGCAATCTTTAAGTAATCACCCTGAGCTTCTACATACAGAATATCTTTTAGTAAAATTTTGACCAGTTTCCCTTCTGTTTTAATGAAAATCCGGTCCGTTAGAGCTTCTGTTTTGGGCTTTTTGGTATTTTCGATATAATCTTTAGCACGGTTGACGGCTTTTAAGAACCGATCGAAACGTACGGGCTTTACCAGATAATCTTTAGCGCCTGTATCAAAACCGTCTAAGGCAAAATCGCGATGTGCGGTGATGAAAATTACAGCGGGAGGATTTTGCAGCGATTGTATAAGTTCGAGCCCGTTTATTTTGGGCATCTGGATATCCGTCAGCACAATATCAATTTCCACATTCTGCAGATAACCTAGTGCTTCCAGCGGATCTCCGAAAGAATTTGATAAGGTAAGAAACGGTATTTTTTCAATAAAACTTTCTATGACTTCCCTACCCAAAGGCTCGTCATCGATCACTATACAACGTAATACTTTGCTCATTCAAACTAATTTTTAAAGAAACCATATAAACTCCATTTTCATATTTTACCGATAATTCATGCATATCCGGATACAATAATGTAAGACGCTTTTTCGCATTGGAAAGGCCTATACCTCCTAAATAATTATTACTTCTATCAGCTTTCTCTGCATTTTCAGTGTCATTTTCTATAACAAAGAAAAATGTATCGTCCCGTATATCAATGATAACATTTACAAACTGCTCTTTTGTGCTTTTTAAACCGTATTTAAAGGCATTTTCTATGAATACAAATGTAAGTAGTGGGGCAACCTGATAATCCTTTCCGGGGTTTTCCTCCTTTATCGTGAGAGTAATTTTTTTATCTTCAGGATAACGCATTTTTTCTAATGCGAAATAATTTGAAATAAACTCCAGCTCTTTTTGTAAAGAAACCTTTTCTGTATTCGATTCATATAAGGTATATGCCATTATATCCGACAAATTTAAGACAATTTCAGGAGCTTTATCATCTTTTTTCACCGTTAATGCATATAAATTGTTAAGGGTATTGAACAAAAAATGCGGATTAAGCTGAGCTTTTAAGAACTCTTTTTCAATATTAATGTTATTTATTTCCAGGTCAGATTTTTGCTTCTGAATGCGCAGTTTAGTCTCATTTAGCCTTGTAACATCCACAATAATTTTGGTAAAAAAGAAGGGCGAAAGGGAATAAATAACAGACAATGAATTAAGGATAATAAATTTCAGTTTAAAGACTTCCGTCAGGCTGGGGCGATATCCTTTTTCTTTCCCCATAATAGGGTAAAGATTAGTTAAATCATATCCTACATAATCCGCTGCAACATAAAAAAAGTTGTTTATAAATAACCAGGTAAGGATAAGCAGTGGAGCAACTATAATGATCATCCACAGATTATTACTTTTCTTTGCATACGGTAAAAAGCAGTAAAAAAATAAATAAAAAACAACTGCGCTGCTGACTAAAACTCTTACCGATAAAAACATTGACTGCCCAAAAGAGATATTAAGAGCCAGATAGTAATCAAAAAAGAGCAAAAGCGTAAAGGACAGCCACATCAGAACATGAGATAAAATTCTTATGCTGACGTGATATTGTTCTTTGTGCTTTATAAAATTTATAAGTCCGGCAAATGTGAGAATACCATTCTCTTTTTTAGAAAAGCTCATTAATATTTAATTGTTTAACAGTCTGTTATAATAATTCTTTAAAAAAATATAGCACATATATTCAAATTGTCTCTGGCTGGAATCAAACCATCGGTTGATGCTCATATGTATAAAGCTGGGCAGGTTTTCTCTGCTCAGATTCAGGGTTTTTATTTTCATCGCTCTTTGTGCAAAAGCTTCATTTAGTTCTACACTTTTCATATAATTATACAAAGATTTCGAATATGACCTGTATTGTGAATATAATGATTTCTTCATATTCTGATCAAATTCCGTTTCAAATGCAGCTTCCATTTCTTTGCAAAAATAAAATTTGTCATCCAGACAGAAATCAAATGATGATAAATAGCTATCTATATTTTTTATGGCTGAATAAAGTCTGTGGTTTTCATCCTCATCAAAATATCCGCCAGCAAGACAATTTATGAAAAAACTGCTGTCGTAGCAAAACAACAGCTCCGTATTCTCCATGTATTCTTCGCCATATCTTTCAATTTCACGCCGGTATGTATCTAACTGAATATTCCACACCGCATGATTTTTCATGAAAGGATCAACAGCTTTGTAAAAACTTTGTAAAATTTCGGAAAAATAGGAAGTATTATTTAAATTCAATCTTAATCTGATATGATAATGGGGATCTGTGTATCTGATGAAAAAAAATGACCTGATCATTCCATTCGATTTCCATACAGATAATAAAGGTTCCAAAACTTCTTTTATTAAAACATCTGAAAAAGGAGAACTGCAATATATTTTAGCATAAAACCATTCTGAACCGGGTATGAAATCTCTCTCGATATCTTTCTGATATTTTTTTTCAACTGGCAATCTAAAATGATAAGGATTCATGTTTCTATATGGAATAACCATCTGCCCTGCAAATTTCGAATCTTCCGCCGGCATTAGCCATTCTGTCAGTACAATTTTATTTTTTTTCCGGATTTCTTCAAGAAGAAGTGAGAGATAAGAGTCATTATGTAAATCTAAAAACAATTCGTTGTCCCCGTGTATCAATGAAACAAACTGCTGTATCCGGATGCTTTTCAGATAATCCTTAAGAGCATCTACAGGCGATGGATGTTTTAAAATTTCTGCAACGTCCGTTTCTCTCAAAATCCATGTTGCTCTGTGCAGAATGATTTTTTTATATACAATTCTGGGAAAAAATTTTTTGTGACTGAGACTGTAATCGATGTTGAAATTTAATCCTGAAACATTCTGATACTGCAGCGCGCATAAAAATCTAAAAGCCGGGATCGTACTGTTGTTAAAATTATACGCGTTCGAAAGCCTAGGAATAATTCTTTTATTTAAACTTTTTGACCGTATGATTACCTCATCATTCTCTACTGAAATCATCAAATCTCCCAATACAATCTGATTTTCTTTTTTTACTGATCCTTCTGTAAGAATACCTATTTCATAATCGGAAAACGACTGATTACGCGCAACATTACCAATTTTTCCGGCTGGAATATGACGGATATCTGCAAAGATAATCTCAGGATTATTCTCTTTTTCAGTATTCCGGATATCGAGGCATAAATTTTCAATTTCACGATCCAGATACGCAAACCTTCCGATGAGAGACGCGTTCGCTCCACCCATATTTTGGATGAAGAAATGTTCCTGGTGAAAACTTCCCATGAGTGTAATATTTCCGGGAATTTTCTTATTGTAAACAGCAGTATTCGGAAGATCAGAATCTGTTACCTCAAGCGTGTAAGCCTGTCCGGAATTTTCTATTTTATCATACAGCCAGGCCGCATTGGGCTTGGGCGCAATTATTTTACTTTCGCTGCTTTTATTCTTATCGTATCCTGAAAAATGATCATCATAAGGGATATTTCCCAGAGACTTCTCGGCAGGAAAACCGATCCCAAATTCATTATCCAGAACCGTTAAAAGCGGTAATTCCTGATTTTCGTATTTAACTCTGAAAAGATTGATAAAATTCTTTATCAGTTTATCATTGCTTGACTCACTATTCGGAATCTTACCCACAAAATTGATCGCTGAAGCTATATCTGAAGCATATGCATCGTAAAGTTCCTGGTATTTTAAATCATCTTTATCGCTGTTTAAAAAATCAATATGAAAAAAATGCTTATAACCAATATTATACTGATCAACAAGGCTTTCTAATTCATTAATTTCTTCTAATGGCAAAAAGTCAGGTTCTGTATTGTTTATTACTGAAATGCAGTCTGCCAGTTTTTTCAATAACGTTGAATATTTTTTGTCGTCAGGAAAATGATCGTTTTCGATGTTACTGATTATTTCGTTTAAACTATCGAGATCTTTTATCTCAAAAATTTCGCTTACCAAAAATCCGGAATCAATTAAATCATTAATAAACTCCATAATTTCTTCCTCAGTAAAATCATCAGGAAGCATGGATCTGATGTCGTCCAAAGAGGTTTTACCTTTTTGCTGCAGGCTATCATAAATAAGATCTATAAATTCAGTTTTTTCCAGAGCGCTAAGCTGATATTCTATCTTGTTTTCTTTTTGCGAGAAAAATGGCTCTGTAAATCTGTAATTACCCGCTATTTGGTAGACAGAACTATTAACGGTATATTTTAGCCTCGGATTTATTCTTTCATCATTTTCGATTGTTTTTTTTAATTCATCCAAAAACTCAAGATCTATCCTGGCAATACGTTTTTTTTGACTTTTACATTCTTTGTTAAAATTTATAATTCCCAATCCTGCAAAAGTTCCATATGGCGTTGCTCTCGTGCTGGCTCTCAGGGCGTATTTTTTTAGGGTACTGAACAGCTTCTCCTCTTTTGATTTTTTTAATTCACCTTTTTTATACAACTGAATTGTCTTATACAGATCCGGAGAGCTCCAAAAAATGGATGTGGTAAACAATGTATTCTCTAATAAGCTTTGTACAACTTCCTCAAGGGATTTAGTTTTATTTTTTTCCAAAAAAAGAATATCATAAGAAAAAGTGGGCTTTCTTATGATATATCTCTGATAATTTTTAAATGAATTTTCTGATAACATAAATATTTAGTTCAGTTCTAAAAGACACTTCCGAAAATGCGATAAAAAATACTTTTATCACTTAACAAGATTTCCCCTTCGCCTTGCATTACAGGCATTACAGGAATTTCTTTCTGTTCGGAAGTCCATATTTTTTTCCCCGGAAGCTTTACATACGCCTGATGCATTCCGTCTATCTCTACAGGTAAGATCGAAGAAATTTTACCTTCTATAAAACCATATTCATGACTTGGAAACCCATGCAGGCTGAATTTTACCGTCTGGCCTGTTTTCACATTACCCGATCCTTTCACCGGAAATTTTATTTTAATTTCAGAACCTGTAGATTCGGGAACTACCCAGATGATTTTGTCCAGTGTATTATTTTCATTTGTGCCGTTAGAAAGATAGATCTTGCCCGCCATGGGAGTTATAGTCGTGTATTCTTTCCCTGTGTTTTTATCGATGTGTATGAGAAGTGTATCTCCTGGTTTTACCTCGTCTCCGTTTTTCACTAAAAAGTTGAAGATCTGATTGGCATCATCTCTTTTCACCGTCACTTTTCCGGGCTGATTTTCAGATTGTACAATGACGGTCGTCTGAAGTGTTTCCGGGTATTTTATGAAGAAGGAAACAAATAGTCCCATCATCGCTATGATAAAAAGACATGTAAGTCCCCAACGGGTAATCCAGCTTGGGATGATGCCTACGATTTCTTCCATCTCGGCACTTCTCTCTTCTAATATCTGATCTAATTCTGCCATAATTATGCTGCGCCAAGTTCTAGCTGGTTTTTTACTAATTCAAAATAATATCCTTTGTTCTTAGCAAGCTCATAATGATTTCCCTGTTCTACAATTTCCCCGTCTTTCATTACAATGATCTGATCTGCGTGCTTTACGGTACTTAATCTGTGAGCAATCACCACGACAGTTCTGCCTTCATAAAACTCATTTAGGTTTTCCATGATAATTTTCTCATTATTGGCATCCAACGCACTTGTCGCTTCATCAAAGAATAAATATTTAGGGTCTTTATAAACGGCTCTTGCTATGAATAACCGCTGTTTCTGGCCTCCGCTCAGCCCGGAACCACTGTTTCCTATCCGGGTTGTAAATCCTAACGGAAGCTTTGAAATGTACGGATGCAGGTTTGCTACTCTTACGGATTCAAAAAGCTTCTCTTCATCGATTCTTTCTCCTTTCATCGCAATATTTCTGGCTATGGAATCAGAAAAAATATATCCTTCCTGCATAACGGTTCCCACGTTGTTTCTCCAAAGCTGGGCTGAAATATCCTGAAGTGAAATTCCGTCGACTGATATATTTCCTTCACTTGGGGCGTAAAATTTAAGAAGCAATTTCAGTAATGTTGTCTTGCCACTTCCGCTCGCTCCTACAATAGCCGTAATTTTACCTTTAGGAATGAATAAATTAATATCCTTCAGTACCAGCGGGCTTTTAGGAGAACCGTAACGAAAAGATAAATTTGAAATTTCGATCCCGGAACCCGTGTTTTCTTTTAATCTTTTAGTAAATAATTCATGGCTCAGATAGAGCGAATCTGAATCATTTTCAGGACGGATAGGATATTTGCTGTCATTAAAACCAATTAAATCCTCATCACTTTCCTCTTCCTTCCGGTTATGAATTTCATTTAATCTGTCTAAACTTATCTGCGCATCCTGAATGCTTTTTATAAATGAAATAATCTGTGTAAGAGGACTGTTCATCTGTCCAACGATGTACGAGATACTTAGCATAACCCCTAGTGAAATCTGCTGATTGACAACAAGACTCGCCGCGAGATAACTGATAAAAATATTTTTAAGCTGGGTGAAAAATGTAGCACCCATTTCCTGATACTGCTCAAGAGAAAGACTTTTAATATTAACTCTAAATAATTTAGCCTGAATTCTTTCCCATTCCCAACGTCTGCTTTTTTGGCTGTTGTACAATTTGATTTCCTGCATTCCTGTAATAATTTCATACAGGCTGTTCTGGTTTTCCCTCGATCTCTGGAATCTGTTATAATCAATATTTTTTCTTCTTTTAAGGAAAAGCAGTATCCATCCTATTGAAAGTAAGCTTCCTACGGCAAAAACACCTAAAAGCTGAATATTATAAATCCCAAGGATAAAAGAAAACACAAACAGATTGATAATCGAAAAAAGCGTATTTAAGGTAGAACCTGTTAAAAATGTTTCGATTCTGTGATGATCGTTTATTCTCTGGGTAATGTCACCAACATTTTTAGATTCAAAAAAATTGACAGGAAGCTTCATCAGTTTTATTAAAAAATTGGATATGATACTGATGCTTATTCTTGTACTGATGTGCAGGAGAATCCAGTTTCTCAACATATCTATTGCTACACTTCCCAGAAATAAAAGCAGTTGGGAAAATAGAATAAGATGAATAAAGCTTAAATTTTTCCTGTTAATCCCGAAGTCTACCAAACTCTGTGTGAGGAAAGGAAAACACATACTGATCAAACTTGCCAGCACCATCCCCAGAACCAGCTGTGCAAAATATTTTTTATACGGTTTGAGGTATCCCAGCAAGAAACCAAAACCGCTTTTATTTTTCTCTATCCCTTCTTCATTACGATAAAAATCAGGTGTGGGTTCCAGTAAAAGCGCCACTCCTTTGTTGTTGGCGGTAGAGAGCCAGCATTTTTCGAAAACATCTTTTTCCACTCTTACCATCGTGTGCCCGGGATCGGCGATGATAATCTGTTCTTTTTTGCGAAAAAGATTCTTTTTCTTGATGTCATAGAGTACAATAAAATGCTCCTGATTCCAGTGCAGGACGCAGGGAAGCGGAACATCATTGACAAGTTGTTCGTAGCTCAGTTTGGCAGTCAGTGTTTTGAATCCTATTTTTTCAGCCGCTTCACTTAGCCCAAGAAGACTTACCCCATTCTTAGTAATATAGGAATTGGCTCTTAAATAGTCGAGTGAATATTCTTCTCCGTAGAATGAAGATATCATCCGCAAACAGGTCGGACCACAATCCATGTAGTCCAACTGTTTATAAAATTTATATTTTTTACTAAGAATTGACATTAATGATGGTATTACAAATTAGAGGTCGGCCATTGGGTCATCACGGTAGGATCAGTTTTTTTGCCTCCTGTAATGGCTTCTGCATCTACAGGCTCAATATCTGATGACAATTCTTTAGTAATTCCCAGAAATTTTACTTTCTGCTTATCTACCAAAGTTTTGTTGTGCTTATCTGTCTGGTTTTTGTTTTTTTTATCTGAATTTTTCATCTTGTTAAAAGGTATTAGGCGTTTGTATCCGAGAAAAGGTTCTTGATTTTAAGTTCTGTATTTTCGATGTGATTTTGGGTGTAAATAGGTGGCTTATATTCTCTGAAGCCTCCGAAAAAACTGTCAGATTCTGCCTGGTCCTGGATATCCAGCTTTTGTTTGCAGCTATCTATATTTTTGCTTTTAGCTTTGGTAATCCGTAATTTCTGAAACAACTTTTTCATTTTCATATATTTTTTTGATTAGCGTGAGTATCGGAATAGTCCCGGGGAATAATACATCCTGATTGTTCCCGATAAAATGATGCATTTCTTCCGATTGAGCTTCTGAACCTGGCTTTGAAATCAGCCTTAAAAATTCTTTCAGGATCATTTCATCATCATACACAGGTATAAATTGGGAAAGAATATTTGATATAAAATCAATGAAAGAACGCAGGTATTTTTTATTTTGCAATTTGTAAAGAATCTTTACCGTATCAAAAACGATTTGGTAAATCATTGTGCATTTAAGAGCAGATTCTTCTGTTTTGTCATCAAAAGTAAATTCGGAAAGATATCTTATCCCAACATTTTTCTTTGTTATAAGGAACAGCAGCAATTTGCAGTTCAGGACAATTCCTTCTGAAAAATAATTAGTTCTGAAGCATATCCTTGATATATTCTGATATTGCTGTATCTGAACAAAAACAGGCAAATCTACTTTCGTTTGCTCTTTAATTTTCTGATTGGTAACTATTGATTTTAAAGTAAGATATGCGGCTAATTTTATATTTCCGGTCTTATAATATAAATAGGCTTTCTTTGGATACAGGGTGTCTTTTAAAATCAGTTTAAAAGTTTCATCACTATTTTCCATCGGAAACATTTTTTCACCATACGCAAACTGAGAAAAGCTTTCCTCAATTTTATTCTCTTTCACAAGACTGAAGGCGTCAAAAAATGTATTCTCAAGGCTATTGTACAGGGCAGCGTCATCTAAAGATCTCTTATTTATAAATTCCCTGGTATAGATACCGGTAAAGAGATCATCATTGAGAATAGAGGAAATATTTTTCTGCATAATCTAGCCGGCTATTCTTATCAGTTTTTTCCTTACAATTTCTTTTTTCTGATTTTCATCAAAATCATAGACACAATAATCTTTGTCTTTATTTTCCAATGCGTGCTGCGAGCAGCCTCCGTTGCACAAAGGCAGTATGGAGCATGAAAGACAAGGTTTGTTTTTAAACTTGATGTTCATTCTTTCATCGAACTTTTCATTCCAATTTATTTCACCGTTAGCTTGCAAAGTACCTTCTTTGGAACCTCCCGAAAAATCTCTGGCAGTACATTTGAAAACGTCCCCATTATAGTTGATCGTCGCATTATTGATCTTATCGGCGTAACAAGAATGCTTCACATTATCCGGAACAGCTCCTTCGTGGGCAGCAAATCCAAGTTCTTTTACCTTTCTGATGAGATCATTTACTCTCTCTATAGTCTCTTCATTTTCTACAACCTGCCAGACTTTATGAAAAGCAATAGAAGCATAATCTCTCTTTTCCACATCGATCTTCTGAAGATCTTTGTACACTTCTTCGAAATCATCAAGATTATCATTCGTAAAATTTACCCTGATTCCAACGCTAAAATCATTTTCACAAAGCTTTTTTACGTTTTGCATAATCACATCGTAAGAACCGCGTTTTGCATTTACATATCTTACGGTATCGTGCGACGCTTTATTTCCGTCCAGCGTGATCTGGAAACCGTTTACAGTATAGGCTTTCAGTTCTTCAATCATTTCGTCTGTGAAAAGGAAGCCATTGGTCGTAAACTGAGTATCAAATTCCACCCCGTATTCTTTACAGATCTGGTCTGCAAATGCCATAATAGGAGCAATCACTTCTTTGTAGTACATTAAAGGTTCCCCACCAAACCAGGAAATATGAAAAGTTTTCAGCTCCTTTTTCGTGGTAATGATATTGTTGATCAGAAGACAGGTTTTGGTAACCGTTTCGTTGTTCATCTTCGATCCTTTCACGTGGGATTCATAACAGTACCAGCATTTAAAGTTGCAGTTCATCGTTGGATTGACGATCAGTGAGTAATGCGTTTCATCACTGTCAATCTTCTTGCTCAGTGTACGCACTTTATCAACCTCATCTACTTCTTTTTCCACAATAAAACCATTTTTATACAATGACTGGTAAAAAGTAGGATGATAGCCGGAAAGATCCTGAATATCTTCTTCTGTTCTCAATGCTTTGAACAGGTCCAATATCGTTGAATCGATCGCTATAAACTTGTTACTGAAAGAATTATAAATATAGTTCTTGTTATTATGAAAAATACTGTGATTAAATTGGCTTGTTTTCATAATTAGTTTTTTAGAGAAGCCAGCCTAAAAAAAATTTAGGCTGACTTAAAATTTAAAATTAAGGCTTAGTTGGTACTGGTTGTAGGCTCAGTCGGCTTCACAGAACACTTACATTTGAAGATATTGATGTTGATATCTTCCAATTGCTCTTCTGAAACAGCATCTGAAAAACCTCCGGCTAATTGTCCGGCTTCGTTTTCATTTACAGCTTCGAATTGTAATGATTTGGATAAGTGCTCAAGAGCCTTGTCATTTGAGTTGTTAGAATCTTTAGACATTTTAATTTAATTTATGGTTATTACTTACTCTTTTATACCGGTTTTCAGTTTTCCCCGTGGTTGTTGCAACAATATTTTTAGAGCGTGTCTTTTTTTCGACAGCTTATTATGTCTTACTTTTATGTGAGATTATGGATTTGTTCCGGCATCAGGCTTCACTACACATTTACATTTAAAAAAATTTCCTGTAATCTCTCCATCTTCACGAATGGGTTCTTCCGAAACAGCTTCTGAAAAGCCTCCTGATAATTGCCCGGATTCATCTTCATTTATTCTTTCAATTTCCATTGGGTTATTTTTTAACGTATTCCGATTTTTTGTATTTTTTGAATTATTTTCTTTCATTTTGATTTAGTTTTTATGGTTATTAGTTTTTAGCCCAGTTACAATTTAAAGTCTTCCTTTTTCATCCGCGCTACTGGATTCAATTTTCTTCGCCTTGAAATTTTCTCCACTTTTGAAATTATAGATCAACGAAAGTGAAAGTACCCTGGATTGCTCTTTATGACTGATATAGATTCTTGTATCATTAAAGTAGCTCGTTGCCTTATAATTATTGGTATAAAATACGTCACTCACCGATGCTCTCGCCGTAAGCTTATTTTTGAAAAACTTCTTTTGTAATCCTACGTCTACCCCGGCAATTCCTTTTGTGACGATATTTCCGGTAACCATCTGTGGCGTATAAAATCCATTTAACGTAAAAGTATATCCCTTTCCTAATGTGATTTCCTGTTCAGACTGCAGGATAAACGATTGTTTTTCTATCAAGAAATAGGGTGATTTTGAAACTGTATACGTCAAAAGTAAATTATTGTTGGTCGTCCACCATTTTGCAATATTTACAGGCACACTTAAGGTAGCTGTCAGCACTTTGCTTGTTCCTGCGTTTGACTTAATTACAGTCACCAGCTCCTGCCCCGGATAATTTTCGATGATCTGGGCAATAATATCGGTAGTATAATTGTAGCTCAATGCCGTATAATATTTCCCGCTCCACATGCCGCTTACCTCGAATGAATTGGTAAACTGTGGTTTGAGATAAGGATTTCCTGTCGTTACTGAATAATTATCAATATAATATTTGTATGGATTCAGATCAAAATAAGAAGGTCTTCTTATTCTTCTGTTGTATGAAAAAGCCAAAAAGTTATTTCCTTCCGCATCTAAATTTCTTTTCAGGAATAATGACGGAAACCAGTTAAAATAATTCTGGGAAACTTCGCCCTGCTGGCTGCCTGAAAGATCACCCGATACATCCGACTGCTCTCCCCTTACGCCCAGTTTATATTCAAATTTTTTCCATTCTCCGCTGAAACTTGCGAAAGCTGCGTAAATTCTTTCTCTGTATTTAAAATTGAAATTATTTTCAGGAACGCTGTACCAGGAGTTTTGAAAGATTTCATAGCTGTTATCGTTATCGATATCGGTACTTGTTGCTTTAGCACCGAAACTCAAATTATGTCCGGATTTAAAATTCCAGTTATATTTTGCATCTGCCGTAAAGATTTTCGCCGTGCTGGGATAGGAAAATTTAAACAAAGTATCTCTTACGATGATATTGTTTGCATTAAAATCCCTGCTGTCACTTATACTATTTCCTGTTCTCTTGTTGTAGGTGTAATCTGTTACAAAACTGAATTTTGAACCCAGCGTGTCCGTTTTAATACTATAGTTAAGACCTCCATTGTGATAATTCGTTTTAGATTCTGTAGGAAAGCTTCCTATTGATCTTACATTATTGGCTGCAGTAGGATAATAAATGTAAGAATCTGAAACAGAATTGCTTGAAAAATTACTGAATTGTCCTGTATATTGCAACCCAACTGACTGCTTATCTGAAAAATCGTATGTTGAACCGATCTTTACTCTGTTACTTTTATTCTTTTGAATATCAGTTGAAGACTGCTCATATTTTCCGCCATTGGTAAAATCCCTTTTTTGTGTAAGCTCTTCATAACTTTTACTATTTGTATAAGAATAACTTGAACTTAAACCAAATTTTCCTTTCTTATAATTAATAGCTGCATATGGATTGTAGCTCGGATATTTCCCCAGACCAATGGAATAATCACTCCCGATATATCCGTTGATACCTTCTTTAGTATTCTTTTTTAGAATAATGTTAATAATTCCTCCCGAACCTTCCGCATCAAATTCTGCCGGAGGATGTGCGATTACTTCGATCGACTGTATTTCATTTGATCTTAAATTCTGAAGATAATTTTTAAGATCGACCCCGCTGATGTTCAGCATCTTTCCGTCGACCATTACCCGTGTTCCCCAAACACCGTTGATAGAAATTTTACCATTATTTACAAAAACACCCGGAGCAAGCCTGAACAGGTCTAAAGATGATTTCCCCGCTGCAATAGGATTATCAGAGACATTCATCACAATTCTGTCGATCTTTCTTACAATAGTAGATTTTGCTCTTTTACTTACTACTACTTCCTGAATATCTGTAACTTTTTCTTTCGGCAATGCAATAGATACGGTAACTTCCGGATCATTGAAATTGTATTGTTGAATGAAGGGAACTAAATTTTTATATGACGTAACCACTTTATAGGTTCCGCTTTCCGCAAACCATACCTGGAACTTTCCGTTTTCATCAGCTATTTTTTCTGTAAGAGGTTGTGAAGGATCTTTTACATTATAGAATTTTAAAGAAGCAAAAGATAAAGGTCTGCCTTCATTGTCCGTCACACGGCCATTTACCGTCGTCTGTCCGTACAAAGCCCCATACCCTAAAAAGAATGCCGCAATTATAAAAACTGATTTAGTCATCATCATAAGAATTATGACTCAAAAGTATCAGGATAACCTGCTTTAATCAATTTTGATCGATAAGATATATGATTTTTACGATAAAAACATAAAATAGAACGTTAAGTAGGGTTTAAAAAAGCAATAATGAACGATTATTTTACTTCTGTTGTTAGAAAACACTTATAAAAATACCTATAAATATTTAAATGTAAGATGTTATAAATTAATTGCCGAAGTTCACAAAATGCGGAATATCGGTTGCGAAACTGTTCATCGGCAAAACATTGTTTCGGTTACTGTTAAAATCGAAAAGCGAATTATTATCGAATGGAACTCGAGGATAATACATAAAAGAAATTTGAATTCTGTTAAAAACAAGGTACGGATTATTGATCAAAACTCCAATTCCTATTTTTGTGTTTGTTGTTGTTTTCAATAATTTCTCGTCAGGCATACTTAACCATCCAGCTGCAGCAGTTAAGTATGGACTGAAATGAAAATTCTTCCAGGTTTTATTAATGAAAAGCTGAAGCTGATACCTTAAAACCAATTTTTTAGTCCCGATATAATCTGCATTATAAACAGGAAATTCATCCCCCGAAGAAAGATTAATTCTATCGATGTAAGAATAGTTATTCTGCGGATTTCCCAGTGCCAAAGTCGGAGAAAAGAAATGTCTTACTTTCGCAAATTTCCAATCCATAAGATTTGTAAAATACGTTCCATCCAGACGGAAAGACTCGCGGTCTTGCCGATCCTGGTTAAAAAACCTACCGAACTGAGCCTTGAGACTGAAATAACCAAGTTTTATAAAGCTGCCATATGTAGTAGAAATTCCGGTATACGGTATCACTTTATTGCTTCTCGATAAAAATCCTCCAGTGAGATTTACAGAAGTTCCATAAGCAATATCTTCAGGTAAATCATATTGAAAAATATTTTTCTGCACTTCAAATTTTCTCTGAATAAATCCTGCGGATATCAGAAAACTGCTGTATGACTTAAAATACTGATACTGGTCAATTCCAGGACTGTCTTTATACTGATAATTTTGAAATCTTCCAATGAGTGCTATATTGCTGGATATTTTTTCACTGGAACTCGAAGAAACCGGAATCTGATAACCACCCCACAAATCCTGACTGTATACTTTGATCTGGACTTCCGGAAAAGTGGTAGCCGTTTCTATCGGAAGCGCAACATTACGCATAAAATATTCAAAAGATAAACCACCTGCCCATTTCGTTAATGGCGAGAAAAAGTCTCTTTTTACATTAAAATTGATTCTTTCATTTTTAAAGAAATCTCTTTCTCCCAACACCTGAGCATTAATATATGAGCCAAAAAGATTGTACGCCGTATAACTTCCAAAAATATAGTCCTGCTTTTCTTTCGAATCGTTTCTGTAAAGCAAATTGAGTTCATGTCCCAAACCGAATACATTTTCCTCCGTAACTCCCAATCCTATCTTGCTTCCGGAATAACTCACTCTCGGTTTTAAGCTCCAGGAATCGAGAACTTTCACCACAACATCCATGGAGTCTTTGGTAGAAGTACTGTCTGAAATGCTTATATGTACCCTGTTTATAAAAGGCATTGCTCTAAGTAAACGCTCAGATTCATAGATTTTTTGCGCATTGTATTCCTCTCCTTTTTCAAAAAGAAGATAATTATTAACCGTAGAAATTCTTGTGTTGGAATGTAAATGATTTGTAAACCAATCGTACCATCTGGATTTCTCCTTTTTGTCTTTGGAACCATATCCAAACGGATCAATTGTTTCTATCCGAATATTTCTGATATATTTTCCTTTGTAAGTTTCCTGCGACAGTTTTTCAGTTGTTGTCTTCACAGAGGCTGAATCTGCTTCTCTACGGAATATGAAGCGATGTATGAATTTGGTGACTTTTCTTTTATCCGAAAATTTTTCAATTTTGTAATAAATGGAATCTTTTTTCTCCTGTCCGTAAAAAAAAGAAAAACTGCTTAACAATAAAACCAAAATTACAATCGATTTTTTCATCAATTCACCAAAAAATTCAATACCGTTCATACTAGCAATTTATAAGCCAAAAATGTGGTACAATATAAACACTTACCGAAGAGTAAATACATCAGTTCTCGTTTTTTAAAATAGGGTGTCGAAATTATATTCTGAATTATCTTAAAACATTTAAAAATGTAATAAAATAGTTGTTTATCAATAACACAGAACTAATAAACGCAGCTTTTGAAAAGAACTAAAAAAAGATGAATTCCATAAAATCTCCAATATATTAATAAAAGAACTCATATTATTAATTTAAAAATAGACAGAAGAATATTAATGTCAAGAAGGAAGAACTTTTTGATCACCTTCTCTAAGTTCAGCATCCTGACATATCATATTAATTTCCAATAACTCACAAAGCAAAAAAAAGCACTTCTAAAAGTGCTTTTTCTTTAAAAGTGACCTCAGCGGTGCATTTTCCGAACACTTTTGTAGAAGATTTGAATAAGCTTGTAGAACTATCGAAAATCATCTATAATCAAAAATAGAGTATCGTATAATATTTTTTATAAACCAAGATATAAATTTAAATAACTCCTTAAATTAAATATATTTATCTACAAAATTAAATTATTAAAACCATATAAGACTATATTTTTTGAAATTGTTCAATTGTGAAATGTAAACGTTCTAATAAGTTATCGTAAGTAATTATATCAACAATATTTTTATATTTTCTTTTGACTACCTCAAAATCGTTTTTTTGTTGTGATGATAAATTATTCTCCCTTCCCATAATAATTAATCCATTTGGGTTTGCTATTTTAATCTCAAAGCCTTCAGGCAATTGAGTTTTGTATCTTTTACTTAAAAAAAATTCTCCTTCCAGGCTCCAGCGGTTCAGATAATAGATGTATTTTTCAATTTGCATGACTGTTCCCGAAAGTTCTCTAAGAGGAATATAGTTTTCCCGATAAACACCTTTAGTCATAATGGCATTTTCAAAAGGTTTCTTTATTTCTATAACATCAATATACCCATTAGAATCTACTAAAAGAAGGTCAAGTTGTTTGTCTTTTATCCCATCTGCTAACCTAGCTTGTATAGGAACTGATTTAAAAGCCAAAATATATTTTGGATAGAGCAACAAAATAATCTGTAAAATTTCTTCCTGCCACTGGTGTTCACTATACTGGTTTTCATCTTTTAACATTTCTCGCAATTTTTCAAGAATCGTTTGATATTTTACTAGTTCTACATTGCGGAAAATTTCGGTCAAATTTGTCCCATGCATAAACAACTTTGTATCAAGATACTTCTGGTATACCTTTTCGGCATCCTTGACTCCTTCTAAATAATTTCTTAACAAGGAGGAGAGTCTGGCTTCGACGTATTTACGCCTTTCATAAGAATTTGGAAAATGTTTTAAGAGTTTTTCAAATTCTTCTACGGGAACAGCACTTGGGTTATCCCCACCCAAATAAAAATCATTAGGTGATATATTTTTAATTACTTGGAAAACAGAAACGTCTGAATCCGCAACAAAAAAATTTGTCTTTAATGGAACATTCTTATATATGAATATATCAAAGTTGTCGATAAGAATCCCCCTTTTTACTTTATAATAATCTGCAGTAAGTTCTGCAAATCTGAAGAATGTGGTTACTTCCATTTCGGGATCAACGTAATCGTCTATTTCTGTTGTCTCCTCAAATTCGGCATTATTCAAAATATCCCCTTCTGTATATCGAAAGGTTTTTTTAAGTTTTACCAACCCTTTAGCTTTAATCGTATCTGTTATCCAATTAACAGAACCTGCATATTCAGGAGTGTAACACAAAATCAGCCTGTCATCTTTTTTCAAAAAATTAATCATACGTGTTATCTATCATTTTGTATATCTATTATCTCCCATTCTTCTTTGTTAATACCCGAGAGATATTTATCAAATCTATCTTTGTGAACAGCAATACATAGTAGGTCTGTTGGTCGTGAAAATCCAACATATGCCATTTTTGTAGAGCTCTTATGATGTACTCTCTTATCATCAAAGGCATTCCCCAAGAATTGATTTGTTAGTCTTTCAGATTCATAATTACCTTGGAAATACGATTCTAAATATAAAGTAGCACAATGTGTTTGCCCCTTTACGGCGTGAACGCTTGTAATTTCAATTTCAAGCCCTTGTTCCTTGTAATGATTCGAAATTTCTAATTTCTCTACATTAATTTCAAATAATCTGGTTGTATCATTATTGATAAACGATATACTTGTCGAAGGTGCAGCTTCAGAAAATATTGCAAAGAAATTTGGGATGTACGCTCTAATCCCTTCAAACACATCATTTGCATTTCCTTTAATTACACCCATTGACCAGTTATAAATATTTAGCTTTAACTCTTCATATTTTTGATGATCTTTTACTCTAATAAAGTCAATTAATTTTTTCTTCGTATAAGGACGCCCATCTAAAGTGTTTATATTTTCTAAGCGTAAAATTTTGAGAAAAGAATTCAAAATATTCTTTCTTAAAGGTTCTAAAGTCTGCTTACTCTTATCATAAAAAAGTAAGTAGCTTTTCAAACAATCATAATCTTGTTTAGGCTTGCTCTTTTCTTTTCTAAATCCTATATGATAATCTTCTAATCTCAATTTGGCATCATCTTGTCGACTGGTATCATCCTCTTTCCAATCGGTATTCCAACAAACAACCTTTATAGGCCTTTCAGGATTTGTAAAACTGCCCTGCTCTTTGTATGCCTTTACTATATGTGCAAATTGAGGGATAAGATTACCAATTGTTTCATTTTCAAATTTCAAGATATGGGGTTTTATAACACACACATTCATACCAACAATATTAAAGTTGACATCATTATACAAGGCAAATCTTTTCACGAAATTTGCAATTGGTTTACTAAGTCTTTGGCTACCGTTTAATCGTAAAACCTCTGCCCTGTCTTCCCAAACATCAATCGCTTTAACCGAATTATATATAGCTTGATTTTTATCTCCAATTCGTTGGATTATTGAAATGCTGTTTCCATCATCATAGAACACTTTTTCTAACAAATTATATTGATGTGTATCCATGTCTTGCATTTCATCTACAAACACGAAAGAAAAGCGTTTTTGTAAGAGGCTTTTTATTGAATTGTGCTTGTTTAAGTAAATATTTGCTAAGGTAAATGCGTCACTATAGTTTAAGATTCCTTTATTTAATAATCGCTTTTTGACGGCAAACAAATTCTTATAAGTATCTGTATGGCTACCGATTTTAGGAATACTAATTTCCTCAAATGAATCGAAATGAAAGAGTTTATCATTTGGGCCAATGGATAATTCCTCCATAAATTGTTTGAATTTGTTTCCAAGCCTTTTTTCTAATGCTAATCTGCTGCCATAGGGCAGGCTTTTATGCAGGCTTTCCCAAAATATTTCAGAATCAATTCTGATAGGCTTTTTGCCCTTCCAATGAACAAACATTGGTATTGCTAAAAAGGTATCTACAAAACTTTGAATTGTTCCAATAAAATTTGGATAAGAAAAAAGTTTAGGACAATGTTTTTGTACTTTTTCCTTTATCTCATCTATGGCTGTGTTTGTATGAGATATTATAAGAATTCCTGAGCCATCAGAAAAAGGAAGCTTTCGTTCTATAATAAGCAATTTTGCTAAAAGTGCTGTTGTTTTTCCGCTACCGGGAACGGCTTGTAAATCTATGGTATTAAGATTTCTGATAAACGCTTTTCGTTCATCATCAAATTCTTTTCCTTCAGGCAAAAGTATTCTTTCAGCATACCGAATATCGTCGTCGGTTATGTCAATTCCCTGTAGCATACTTAATGGCGTTTACAAGATAGTTTATGGCATCAATTTCCCCAATTTGAATTTCCCTTTCAGGTTTAATCAAATCTTCATCAATAACATTTGCAATTTGATAAGCAATTTCAGTCTTTTTTAAACCTTTATTTATCAATTTTTTCGCAAGGGCTTTTTCAAAATCAGTCCAATCGGTACCTGTATGAATTGCTTTAACTACCGTTTGAAACAGTGTTGTTAAACTTGTTGATTTAAACAACGAATATTCTAATGTCCAGTTTGGAGCTACAAAGTATTGTACACTTTGCTCTGCTTGTCCAATTATACTTTCTATTTTTTGTTGTGTTTCCTGTTGAACAGTATCCATATCCCTTTTTATGTAATCATTTGCGTCTTTTTCATATTCTTTTACATCAGAATCAGTAATTACGGCCACAGGAATTGTCATAAATGGTTCTACATTACGAAGATAAATTTTCGAATAGTGTTCAAAGCCTATATGTCCAATGTTTACAATCGAAACACCCTTTTCTGTTAGATTAATTCCTATAGCTTTTGCTATACTTGGCAAGAGAATTTCTTCCGCCCAACCCTCTACTAAAATGACACCTTTTGCGAAAAATAAATTTGCCTTTGTAGTGTCAAGGAATTTTTCTAAAAACTTATAATTGTCTCCACTTAATTTGGTGTAAGGATCACCCATTGGAAAAGCATTGCCATTATTGCAAATTATTAAATTTTCCAGTTTTAGTTTGGATGCTAAATTTGGACTATGGGTTGTTAGAATTAATTGAATTGCTCCTTGTTTTTGAAATGCCTCTATCACTTGCATCTGGGCTTGTGGATGAAGATGTGCTTCCAGTTCCTCTACTAATCCTAAACGTAAGCCACTCCAATTTGATTTGTTCAAATGAAGTAATTCGGCTGCCATAAATAATCGGTTCAGCGTACCCAAACCTGGGTTGAGTTCATCTTTCAAAAATAAGGTTAGTTTTTCCAGAATGCTTTTTATGTCATTGGAAGTCGCATTAAACGCTGCTTCAAAATTATCACCATAGAAGCCTTTAATATAGATGTCAATCTTATCTTTTATTTGCTTTCCATCCTGTGGCTTGTTAATTTGTTCTTCGCCTGCTTCATTTGTGGTTTTGACTTCAAACTCCCCCTCAAAATAATCTTCTAAACTGGTCTTCAAACTGGAAAAAATATGTACCAACTCATTTGTATTTTCTCTCCCTTTAAATGCTTCATCACCTAAAAGAATTTGTGACAATCTTGAATTACGCTTGGCAACCAATTCATTTTCCGCATCTCGCAACGGCTTCAAATACGTTGTTTTTAGGTATTCTTTTGCTTCTGCCGTTAGCAGATAACCATCTTCATCAACACCAGCCCTTATATCGGCGGGCAATATTTTTCCATCTTGTTTTGTGACATCATAACTTAATCTTAAAAAAGGCGTTGAATTTTCTCCACTGCCTACCCAGCCCAGCCATTCTGTGAAATTTTTAGCTTCATCGGGTACTAAGCTTTCGAAAGTCAATTCTATTTTGAAATGGTTTGTACCATTATAAAAATCTTTATCCTCAACTCGTATATAGTCATAACTATGCGTTTTAAGTACAAGTTTTATGGCATCAATAATGGCCGTTTTACCACTATCATTTTCACCAATAATCACATTTAAACCTTTAGTAAGATTTAAATCCAGATTTGGAATTTCAGGATTTATATCCCCTTGTGAACCGAATTTTCTGAAATTCCACAGTTTTAAATTAGATAAGTACACGGTTATAGTATTAGTATAGTTTATATAATCCCTAAGATATAAATTAAATCCTTATGTCCCTCTCCACCAGAAACCTCTTCTCAAAGCTATATTCCTCTATTTGAAGATTTAATATATCCTTTTATTTTAGCACATTTATAGTTGAGTTAACATCGATAACTTCTAAAAAGCTATACTTTCACCCATTTTCTAATAGGTCTCAAATCCCAAATAATAATTAATTTTTGATAATCTTTTAAAGATATAATTATTATAAATTTAAAAAATACGGTTTCCCGTAATCTTCCGATTTTCTTTATTGATATTAAAATATACTTAATGATCTTTCGTAGGTTGCCTCACAAAAATATTTCTCTGCAAGCCAAACTATAGTATATTATTATCAAAATTTTTACGTTTGATTTGTAAATTTGCTAAATTCCCTCGCAATTATCAAATTTAAACCTAATGAGCAGGCTACAGTCGATCGAGAATGCATTAAAAGAAATCAACGAAACAGTTTTTCAGGAACTGTGTGATAGTTTTCTTCTGAGAAAAAATCCAAAATATAGAGCTTTTTCCAGAACAGGAAGCCAGCAAGGTAAACAAAAAACAATCAAAGGAACCCCCGATACATTAATACTTCTCCCAAACGGAAAATATCTTTTTGTGGAATATTCCACAAATATTTCAGAAGGAGTCAACAAATTGATAAAAGATATTTCCAATTGTATCGATCATTCTAAGACTACAATTAGTCCTGAAAAAATAGAAGAAATTATTTTATGTGTAAACTTTAAACTGAAGACTAATGAAATTGAAAAGTTACACAAAGTTCTTGAACACACAAATATCAACCTTACGATCAACACTTTAGATTCCTTAGCCATGGAACTCCACTTGCAGCACAGAGATTTGGCTAGCCACTACCTTGGTATTACTTTAGATACTGGACAGATCGTATCAATGGATGTATTCATAAATGAATACAATAAAGCTTCTAAAAGTATTGCAACTCCTTTAGATAACCCATTCTTACATCGAGAATCAGAGCTGTACTCACTTAAAACCGATTTATTAAAGCATGACTTTATTATTTTAACTGGAGCTCCGGGCGTTGGTAAAACGAAATTAGTTTTAGAATGCATCAAGAATTTTGTTACTGAAAATAAGTCATATCAGTCTTTCTGTATTTCTTATAAGCATCATTCATTATTGGACGATTTAAATCAATATTTTAATGATGACAAAGATTACATACTTTTTGTAGATGATGCAAACCGAATTGATGCTTTTAACCAAATCTTAGGCTTTAACAGAGGAATAAGAAGTGGAAATTTAAAAATTATTTGCACAGTTCGCGATTACGCATATGAAAGTCTTAAACTTCTATGTACTGACTTTTTACCTCACAAATTACATCTACAAAAATTAAGTGATGAACAAATCACAGATATTATTAAAACTGAACCTTTTAATATTACGAACCATGATTATTTATACACTATCGTTAACATTGCTAATGGAAACCCAAGAATTGCAATAATGGCAACACAGTTGGCAGTTGCTAAGAAAGATATTAATGTGTTAAATGACATTTCTGGATTGTTTGAAATGTATTTTAGCACGTTTATAAAAGACAATGGAGAGTTCTCGAATGATTTCAACATTAAATGTTTAGGTCTAATAGCCTTTTTTCACACAATCCCTTTTCATGATAGAGAAATAACAGAATCAATCCTCAACCATTTTGATATTGGTTATTCAGATTTTTTTCATGCCATAGAAAAACTTGACAGATTAGAACTCGTCGAAATCCAACATAATCATGTCAAAATAGCTGAACAAAATCTAACAATCTATTTTTTTTATAGAACATTTATAAAAGACAAGCTATTATCTTTTGATATTCTTGTTGACAAGTACTTTGAATCTCATCAAAAAAGGTTTGATGAAAATGTAATATCTGCTAACAATATGTTTGATCATAATCATGTTAAGGAGAAATTATATGATTCACTTGTCCGATTCTGGAATAAAACTAAAAACAATGAAGAGGAAAAAGCAATTAAATTTTTGTCCTCTTTTTGGTTTTATCTTCAAAATCAGACACTTGAATATATATACCTAACACTTCAACCTCTGCCAAATCTTGAATTGGATCAATATAATGTAAGCTATGAACCAAATGATTTTGTATACAATCAAAATAAAATAATAAAGCTTCTTGGTCATTTTTTTCGTAATACCTATTATCTTAAAGAATCTTTAGAATTAGGTTTCGAGTATGCTAAAAAGAAACCACAACACCTTCCAGAGCTTATTCATAAAATAGTAGAGGTAATCGGTTTTGATAGAGAGGATGAATCAATTGATTTTTCAAGACAGAACATCCTTTTTGAACTTCTGATTGAAAACCTACAAAACAATGAAACGATTTATGCCGTCGCATTTTTTGAGTTGTCAAAAACATTCTTAAAAATTGAATTTACATCTCACGGATTTCATAATAATATAGTCACAAGTCGTATCTATCGTACACCTAACGATAAGAAAATACAAGACCTTAGAGGAAATATATGGATTACATTTAATCAATATTACAGCAGCTATCCCAAACAAGCCTTAAGCTTACTGCAAAATTTTGGAGAGCCTTATCCAGGTATCTCAAAGGAATTGATGACGTTTGATATGCCCTTTGTTCTTCAAATTATTGAACAACATTTGCAATCAGAGTCATTTGTCGATTGTAGGTATGTTCAAAATCAAGTTAGATTATGGAAAAAACATAAAATAAAGAACGCTGCGTTCAGTAGACTGTTGAATAAATACACTAATGATATTTACAAAGCATATCTGAAATTAGACTGGGATAGAATTAGAGACAAAGAAAGATATGATTACGAAGATTATCGCGAATATGATCGATTAAAAGAAAAAGAAATTAGATCTTCATTTGTGTTTTGTAATGTAGCAGAAGTAACTAATTTTTATAATACTTTCAAATATTTAAAAAATCAGGCAGCAAATGACTTTGAATATAATAATTCTTTGGATTTTGTGGTTGATGAAAATTATAAGCATAACAAAGAGCTCGGTCTTGCTTTTTTAAAGGAAATTATTAAAGACGATAACTCAGTAGATTACATACCAATAAAGATTTTTCAAAATAATCTTAAAAATGAAAAAGAGAGCGCTTCCCTTTGGAATATAATAACTGAAGAGAAATATCAACATCAAGCATCTTGGGAATTGTCTTACTTCTATTATTTAGATGATTCATTGATTAACAATTCCTACATTAAAAAACTTATTAATAGTATTAGAAAGATAAATGAGAGAACTTACATCTACTTTGAATACTTGCACAAGTTTTTGAGAATAGACTCTACAATTTTCCATAAACTCATTAACATTATAACAGAAAAAGACGAATCAGAAAACATCGAAATTATAGTTCAAACAGACTTTCTTGAAGAAAGTCTGGAGTTACTAAATAATGATTTAGAATTAGTTAAGAAGCTATTTATTCAGCAAAGTAAAATTCATAGGCTTTATGATTATAATGGTAAAATATTTTTGAACATACTGCAACAAGATACAAGCTTTCTTGCCGATTACACTGACTACTTTTATAAAGATGCTAATAACAAGAATTCAGGAAACAATAAAAAATTAAAGCTCATTTGGCAGATTAAAGATATTGAGTCCTCATTATCTAAGACCTTAGACCATTTCGCTTCTAAAGAAAGTTATCTTATTGCAGTTGGAACACATGATTGCAATGTGTTTTTTGAGAATATAGATATTCTGCATCGTGAAAGAGCTGCTACTTTTTTGAGAAAGTATTGTATTGATAATTATGAAAATCCCGACCGTATGAATCTGTTGATTAATATTGTCAGACACTCATTCAAAGAATTATTTGAGCAAATAATCTTACTATTCCTAACCTTTACACAAGATGTAAAGTTATTTGAGCAGATTTACTGGATAGGTAATGGAGGAACCGTAGTAACCGGTAATGTCATATTTGGGGACATCAACGCTGCCGAATGGAGAAATATATTATCTATTGTGGGCAGGTCATCTCTAGGTATTTCTCTACTTCCAATTAAACGTCATATAAATGATAAAATCGATCACCATCTTGAATACGGTGAGTGGGAAAGAAAAAAAAGTTTTTTGGGGCGATATTAATAAGAAAATTATTCTAAATAAGAATTATTACCTTTGATTATGGCATATTTAATAAAAAAATTCTTATCAAAAACAGTTGAAGAAATAATATTATTAACACCTAAACCTTACTGGGCTGTCAATGAAAACAGTTCCTCTATAAAAGCTTCAGACTTACTTCCGGAAGAAGGTATTTTTAAAATACATTTTGTAAGAACCGAGGAATTGGTTAAAAATTCTGATTTTAGAGAGGTAGATATGACATCTTTATTTCTTCCTGAGAATATTAAAAGTAATAATAATCATAGAATATATAGAATCATACAACATTGGATCAATAAGGAATATCTTGATCCTCCAAAAATACATTTCAACGTATTTGAGAAAAAAATTGAATTCGAGGACGGCCGTCATCGAGTTAAAACTTCTTATTTATTAGGATATGAAGTAATTCCTGTTGCTATACATTTCGAAGATGTTGACGCTATTGGAAATCTAATTAAACTATCCGACAGTGATACTCTCAAACAGAGTCTATAAAACACTTTCATGAGTATCATTAAAAATTCTTGTTAGTTTCATTATTTGGTCTGTAGTGTATGGATGATGTATAAACACCTAACTTAAATGTTTTTAAATTAGATGTTAATTACGTCACATTTATGAAAACAGCTTACTTATACGTCAGAGTAAGTACTGACGAACAAAAAAGAAAGGGTTACTCATTACCGGATCAGGAAGACCGATTACTGAAATATTGTAAATATAACAATATTGAAGTCAAAGGAATTTATCGCGAAGACTACTCTGCTAAAAATTTTAATAGGCCTAAATGGAAGGAATTATTCTCCGAAATTAAAAAGAAACCAACAGAAGATAAGAACATATTATTTATAAAATGGGATCGATTTAGTCGAAATATCGAATATGCTTATGAGATGATTGGAAAACTACGAAAATATAAAACGACACCAATGGCAATTGATCAATACATTGATTTATCTGTGCCAGAAAATATAATTTTGCAAGCTCTACATTTAGCTTTTCCAGAAGCAGAAAATACTCGGAGATCTCAAAATGTTTCTAATGGCATTCGTCGGGCAAAATTAATGGGAAGATATCCTAATAAAGCTCCCATAGGTTTCCTCAATGTGACATTAATGGATGGAAAAAAAACTATTGTTCCTAAAGAGCCTGAAGCCGAAATTATAAAATGGGCTTTCAATCAAGTTGCTATGAATGACCATAAAATATCTGAAATTAATAGAATAGCTAATGATAAAGGACTTATATGTTCAAGATCGTATTTTTTCAGAGTCTTGCGTAATCCAGTTTATTGTGGGCATATATTAATAAAGCATAACACTAATGAAAACCAAATTATCCTGGGACTACATGAGCCCTTGATTTCAGAGTCATTATTTTATCAGGTACAGTCTGTGATTAATACAGAAAGAAAAATTACGGCTAAAAGAGATGATATAAGAGAAATGTTTTTCCTTAGAGGTTTTTTGATTTGTCCTGTTTGTAGTCAAAAACTTACTGGGAGTTTTTCAAAAGGTAAGCTGAAAAGATATCCCTACTACCATTGCAATAATGGCCTGCAGTATTAGGATTGGCGCAGTTTTACTTAATGATTGCTATCAAAATAAACTTCAAGAATTAATACTATCAAATAGTTGTATTGAATTATTTAAGAAAATATTGGAAGATCAGAATATAAAGACTCAGAAGACAAGTTATTTACACACTCAATACTTAGTAGAAAGAAAAATAAAAGAAGAGAATTTAACTCTTTCCAAAGGTAGAAAATTACTTATAGCTGGAATTTTAAAAATTGATGATTATAACGCATTAAAAAAAAGAGAATCAAGTCAATACAAAAAACCTTAAAATGGAAAGCCGTAATATTTCTAATAAATTAAAAGCTATTGATAACAGTAATCAAATAAAAGATAAAGCATTAGTCAAAATTTTTCAAAAATTTTCAGAGTTTGATATTTCGGATAAAAAACATCTGGTGGATCTTATTCCTCCGATTGATATTGACTATAAAACAGGAAGTCTTTCTTTAAATTTAAATCATGCATTCTCAAAAATATTCTCAAAAAAAGCAACAAAAAAAATATTGGAAAAAATGAATTTCATTGATAGGAATATTTCAGTAGAACAAGCAATTATTATTTTGGCTAAAAATGGAATCTTGGTAAGCGATGATGAAGCTAAAACTATATTAGAATTACTATATTTAATAGCAAAAAATCACAACAAATCAGAAGAAAGAAAAATCCAAAATATTAAGGAGATTTCGGACAATTAATGATTGTATGTTACAAGCCTATTGTAGCAATTTCAGACTGTTTATTTCAAAAAATATAAGCATTTTACGCTTAAAATATCGAATACAAAAAATCAGACTATAAAATTTTAATAAAGAGATATTTATGGATTAAAAAAAGTAAACAACTAATAAATAGTTGTCTACTTAAGTAAGTCGACGCACGTATATAAAAATACTTTTAGTTTTCTTAGATTGTCTTTATATTAATAATATTTTTTCTTCAGCCACAAACTTGTTTTCACTAATAAGATAAGCACAGGAACTTCCACCAATGGTCCGATAACACCTACGAAAGCTTGTGGAGAGTGAATGCCAAAAACTGCTATTGCTACTGCTATCGCCAATTCGAAATTATTGCCGGTAGCAGTAAATGCGATTGAAGCATTTTTATCATAGGGTATATTTAAAGATTTGTTGATAAAGAAGCTAACAAAAAACATTAGTACAAAATAAATAACCAACGGTATGGCAACTTTTATCACATCCATAGGCAGTTCTAATATTTTATCTCCTTTCAGACTAAACATTATTATTATGGTAAATAGTAAAGCATACAATGTGATTGGCGATATTCTTGGAACAAATTTTCTGTTATACCATTCTATACCTTTTAATTTAATAAGAAGATAACGACTTAGAAAACCTATTAGAAATGGAATACCTAAATAAATCAATACACTTTCGGTAACATCTTTCATTGATACGGTTATATTGAAGTTGGCTAGACCTAATTTGGCGGGCAATATATTGATGAACAACCAAACTAAAAGGCTGTAAGACACCACTTGAAAGATGCTATTCAATGCAACCAGCATAGCGGTATATTCTCTGTTGGCTTTTGCTAAGTCACTCCAAACAATGACCATTGCAATACATCTCGCCAAGCCTATCAGTATCAATCCTGTCATATAATCAGGTTCATTTCGTAAGAATAAAACGGCTAATCCAAACATCAGCATCGTACCAACAAACCAATTGAGAAATAACGAAAGACCTATTACTTTTTTATCTTTGAAAGCTTGAGGTAATAATGAATAATCAACTTTTGCCAAAGGAGGATACATCATCAAAATCAAGCCTATTGCCAGTGGAATATTTGTCGTTCCTACCGACATTGCGTTTGTTATTTGTGAAATTGCAGGAAAGAAATATCCTAAGCCAATACCTGTTGCCATTGCAAGGAATATCCATAAGGTAAGATAATGGTCAAGAAATTTTAGTTTTGGTTGCATAAAACTATTTTTTAATCTTAGAGAAAACGTAGAACATTTCAGAAGCTATCTGCAAGCTTCTTTCTGCATATACTTGTGACTGCTGTGGTGTGTTATCAGAGATTTTAGGGTCTTCAAATGTGATAGGAATTCTTTTTTTTGCTCCTGCAATGAAAGGACAGCCACCGTCTGCTTGGGAACAGGTCATAATTGCTGCAAACCCAGACGTAGGATTGAACGGACTATCATATCTTTTTGAAAACCCAATTACAGGTGATGAATCTTCATTGTACTTAATAGAATATATGGGGTTATTGCCGTCTGCAATTTTGAAGATATTAAAGCCTTGATTAATGAGTGTCTCAACCACTTTTGGAAATAATGCTGTTTCTTCCGTACCTCCCGAATAACAATGTACGTTTAGAATATTGAAATAAGCAGCTCCTGCTTGTGCCCAGATTTGTGATAGATGGCTTCTGCGCGAGTTATGGGTACAAATGAAATTGATATTAATATCTTTTCCTTCATCCATTTTTTGCTGTACAAAATCAATTAATGGTTGCAATGTCATTTTTCTTTCCTCGCTGATGTTTTGATAATGTAATTGTTCAAAAGTATTTGTTAATTCTGAATACATAGGCGTTGTTTAAGTTTTATTGTTTATTAATCTATTCCGACATTTTTGCTTCTAAGCTCCATAAGGACATTGTCTTTCCAAACCCCATTCTTTTTACCTATCTTTTCTCGGTAGCCAACTAATCTGAATCCGCATTTCTCGTGCAGCCTGATACTATTTTCGTTTTCAGCGAATATACCAGACTGCAATGTCCATATCCCATTTTCTTCACTCTGATTGATCAATTCTTTCAACAATATTTTTCCAATTCCTTTTCCTCGTGCTTCCTGTGCGACGTAGACGCTGACTTCTGCGACACCAGAATAGACACACCGACTGGAAACAGGTGTTAGAGATGTCCAACCAAGCATTTTTTCATCATCGTAAATACTGATCCTGCAAAAATCTAGGTGCCCGTTATCCCATTCCTCCCATTGTGGAGAATCGTTCTGAAAAGTGGCTATATTGGTGGCCAAGCCTTGTTTGTAGATTTCGATTACTTCCGAAAAGTTGTCTTTGGTTATAGGTTTGATTTCCATAATGCAGTCTTTTTTTAGCAACAACCTGACTTGGGAGTGCAGCAAGTATTATTCGAATCAGATGATTCCACAGTTTGATTTCCTTCAGGAATTCCACAAGCCTCATTTGCCAGACAAGCAGTTTGTTTATTTTTCAGAACAAAATTATTCCCGTTAAAATCTAAATCATACTTACCGATAGTTTCGCTTTGATATTCAACCTCTATCTCTGAATCTTCGATTCCTAGTTTGTCCTCACAAAGTGAGATGATGTCTAAGAGTTTGGTAGGTTTCAACCTATGTTCAAAGTCATTCGCATCCCACAATTGGAAATTGACAACCTTTTCATTTCTGGTATTGCCACCGCAGTCTATAAAATTCTTTGTGATAACCCCTATTTCTGTAACGTGGAAATGCTCAGGAACAAATTTTCCATTCTCTAACTGAAATTCGACATTGTTCAGTGTAGGTAAGATTGCTTTGATTTTTGATAGTTTCATAATAATTAATATTTGATATTATTTAATTTATATATTGCAATATGACGATAATAAAGATTATAAAAAAAGTTGTTAGCAACATTGCCCAACTTTTACATCTTGTTCAAAAAATTGATTGAACAATCCTTGAATCTCTTTCCATTTTTTATCTTCGATACAATAGCAAACAGATTTTCCTTCGATAGTCCCTTGAATAATCCCGATACTTTTCAGTTCTTTCAAATGTTGAGAGATAGTTGCCTGTGCCAGTCCAAGTTCATCCACTAGGTCATTACAGATACAAGCTTTCTGATTAATGATGTATTGGAGGATTGCGATTCTTGCAGGATGTGCCAAAACTTTAAAGAGAGAAGCTAGACTGTTTTGCTCATCTGTGAATATTTCAGTTTTAGTAAGTCCCATAATTTATATTTTTATATTGCAATATTACGATAATAATTAAAATCCACAAGTAAATTAAAGCATTTCCTTTGTAAAATATACAAAGTCTTTAGTGTCCTTATCTCAAATTATTGTTTAAAAAACTATCACTAAATTTAAAATCATATCAGAACTACTATACTTAATAGAAAAACCTACAATAAGTAAAGGAGAGACAAAGCTCTGACCTTAAGGAGATTTCGAACACTTAAGGATTGTAGATTACATGCCAGTTGTGGCGCTTTCAGACTGTTTTTTTCAAACAGACTAAGCATTTTACGTTTAAAATGTCGAACACTAAAAGTCAGATCATAAGGACTTGACAAAGAGATATTTATGGTTATAAAAAAGAGACAACTAAAAAATAGTTGTCTCCTTAAGTGAGGCAGTGCATTTTTCGAAAAATTTTGTAGAGGATTTGAATAAACTTGCAGAGCTTGCGAAAATCAATATCATCTAAAAATATAAGTTAAATATGGATTTTTAAAGAGAACAGAAACGATGTTTATATCTTTTGAATTTGTTCAATTGTAAAGTATAAACGCTCTAACAAATTATCATAGGTAATAATATCTACAATATTTTTATATTTTCTGGTAATGTCTAACTAACTGTGTAAGTTAGATAGACACTACTCTTTATTTATAAGTTTTGCTAAAGTTTACACATACCAAATGCCACCAATGCCATTTGGTATTTAAAAAATTGTATACAATTTCTTATTATTAAAACTTCATTTTTTGAATTCTCACAGCATTTAAGATTGCTAATAATGCTACACCAACATCTGCAAAAACAGCTTCCCACATTGTAGCTAGTCCACCTGCTCCCAAAACCAAAACGATTGCTTTCACAACAAAAGCAAGAATAATATTCTGCCAGACAATTTGTTTTGTCTTCTTTCCAATATTAATTGCCATTGGGATTTTAGACGGTCTGTCATCCTGAATTACCACATCGGCTGTTTCTATAGTAGCATCACTTCCCAAACCTCCCATAGCAATACCTACATCACTTAAAGCAACCACAGGCGCATCATTGACACCATCTCCAACAAATGCTACACTTTCATTCTTAGATTTTATTTCTTTGACTTTATTTACTTTATCCTCCGGAAGTAAGTCTCCGAAAGCATTATCAATTCCCAATTGTTGCGCTACATATTTTACTACTGTACCTTTATCTCCACTCAACATTGTGGCTTTTACATTTAGATTGTGCAGTTTTTCTACTGTCAGTTTTGCATCTTCTTTGATACTGTCAGCAATGGTAATATAACCCGCAAATTTCCCCTGATAAGCTATTGCAATAACTGTATAAATAATATCAGCAGGATTAATATCGTAATTAACATTAAATTTATCCATTAACTTAAAATTCCCTACCAACAGTTCATCACCTTTTACGTTTGCTTTCAGACCGTGTCCTGCTATTTCTTCAACGTTCTGAAAGTTTAGGGACTGATTTATTTCTCCAACATATTGATGAATAGCTGTCGCTACAGGATGTGTACTATTACTTTCCAATGTATTGACCATTTGAAGTAGTTCAGTTTTGTCAAAAGCAGGATTGATATTCACTTCTTGGACTTCAAACACGCCTTCCGTCATTGTTCCGGTTTTATCCATCACAACGTTTTGGATTTCTGCAATCTTATCCAAGAAATTACTTCCTTTAAATAAAATTCCATTGCGGGAAGCTGCTCCGATTCCCCCAAAATAGCCTAATGGAATTGAAATTACCAACGCACAAGGACAAGAAATCACTAAGAAAATCAATGCTCTGTACAACCAATCCCTAAATATGTAATTATCTACAAAAAAATAAGGTACTACACATATAAGAATAGCTAATACAACAACTATTGGCGTATAAATTCTTGCAAATTTTCTGATGAAAAGTTCTGTTGGTGCTTTTTGTGAAGTCGCGTTCTGAACCAATTCAAGAATCTTACTTAACTTGCTGTCTTCATATGCTGTAGTAATTTTAATCTGGGCTACAGTTTGTAGATTAATCATCCCTGCCAGAACAACTTCGCCCTTATTTTTAGTATCGGGTTTACTTTCGCCTGTTAAAGCAGCGGTGTTGAATGATGCAGAATCACTTATCAATTCTCCGTCTAAAGCCAGTTTTTCGCCTGATTTCAATTGAATAATATCTCCGATTTTTGCTTCTTTTGCTTTAATTGTCTTGGGAGTATTATTTTCTAAAATGGTAACCTCATCCGGTCTTTGGTCCAGCAAAGCTTTGATATTACTTTTTGCTCTAGTAACTGCCAAAGTTTGAAAAACTTCTCCTACTGCATAGAACAGCATTACTGCAACTCCTTCCGGATATTCTCCTATTATAAATGCTCCGATGGTTGCAATACTCATCAGGAAAAATTCTGAAAACACATCACCTTTCATAATACTTTCGTATGCTTCTTTCAATACTGGTAAGCCTACAGGTGCATAAGCTGCGGCATACCAGACAATTCTTACCCATCCAGTAAACCATTGTTGTGGAAAGAAATTATCCATTCCTATCCCCGCTAACAAAATAGTTAAGGAAATAATGGCTGGCAAAAACATTTCAAATGTAGTTTTATCCGTACTTCCGTGGTCGTGACCATCATCGTCGCTATGACCGTGACTATGTCCATCTTCTGAGCTGTGCTTTTCTTCTTTTAAAAGCTTGTTTGCATTTTTATCTATTTTTTCTTCTTGAGGGGAACAACATAGTTGTTTTCCGTTAGAATCATATTGATGTTTATGTTCCATAATATTTAATGATTATTGGTTACTATTTACATTTCGTAATAATTTGTGTTTTCTTTCTTTGTTGGCACGTTTACTTCGCCAATCATTTGAAGAATATTGATTTCTATAGTTTGAGCCAAAGATGTCATTGGGGTATCAACTGGTGTATTTTCAAATGGGTCTTGCATTATGATTGCGGTCTTTTCTATGGCAATGAAGATGATTGGAACTATTATCGTTGTTGCAATCTCAACCGTTAATTGAGAATCTTCTAACCCAAAAGGAAGTAGAAATGCAAACACGTAAATCAATGTATGAAGCAAAATACTGTATGCTCTAGGAAATACTGTATTCTTCAATCTTTCACATTTCCCCATACTATCGCATAGTCTCATAACAACCTCATTCATTTGAATTTCTTTAAAATCAGAAATATGTCCTTCTTGTGCAATTTTCCTGATTTGATTCGAGTGTTCATCAAGTAAAGCATTAGGAATATTCGCAGCCACAATTTGATGTGACTGCAAGTATTCTTTTACTCTATTTGAAAAAGTCTGTTTTCTTAAAGCTTCACCTAAAGCATAAACCCAAATAATCTGTCTTTCAGCGAATATCTTCGTCTCTCTATCATTATTGGTGGCAAATTGTTTAACCAATCTTATCAAAGACCTTGAGTCATTCACAATAGCCCCCCAAACCGTTCGTGCTTCCCACCATCTCTCATACGATTGTGCAGTTCTAAAAGCTAGAAGCAGGGAAACTGCCGTACCCAGAAGTGCTGGAATACTTAATGGAATCGAAATATTCTTAAACACTGCAATATCATCCAAAAAGCCCATTACAAAGGCAAACAATACAATAAGTAAAATTTGAAATTTGATTTGACGAACAAAGTATCCAATTGAAATTCTTTTGTTGAGTAGCATAACTTTATGTGTTTTGAAATTTGATTTTATCTGTTATTTTTAAGAAAAGCAGTTCTGGTCTTTACAATTTTCAATGCCACATATAGCATCATAGTTACAAAACCACCAACTATAAAAATGAAATTATAATGACCGTGATTCTGAATAGTTTCTCCGATTAAATCAAAAACTGTAAAGATTAAAAACAGTGCAAAGAGTCCGTTTTTCTCTTTCAGTAATACTTTTTGAACACTGAAAGTCAACTCGTTATTTTTAAACAATGATAAATTAGGAATAAATACAGGAACTTTTTCTGCCCAAGAACTGTAATAATTTCCAAATTTTCTTTCCAAAAATTGCTCTTCAGCAAAGATGATTCGCTCGTAGTAAATCCAATAAAAAAGAATAAAGGAAATAATGAACCAAACATTTTCAGTAAACATTGCCAAGCCAAGCCACATAAAAAAGTTTCCTAAATAAAGTGGATTTCTAACAATACTATAAATACCCGTAGTGTTAAGTTTATCTGCAACCTGACCTTCTTTTGTATTTCTTCCGGAAGTGTTCTTAGGTGTAAAACCTACGGTATAAATTCTTATTCCCAAACCAATGATGCTTACAAACAGACAAAACAGTTCATAGTAAATTGAACAATCAAAACTTTCTTTTTTTAAACTAGTTTGGACTAAAACCGCTAAACCAACAACCAAAACTATAAGTGGTAAGAAACTTCTGTATCTGAAAAGCCAATTTCCTTGTTTTTCAAGTTCTTCTTTTAAAGCCATTTTTAATATTTTAGAAATTAGTTAATGTTCGTGTTCTCCAGCATTAGATAATTTAGCATTCACAAAAAATGCTCCTTTTATTACTATATCAATATTTGCAGGAATTGCATTTACTGTAGTAATTGCAGTATAACCCATATCAGAAGAGCCTTTAACAACTTCAGTTTTTTCAAAATTTATCGTTTTTGATTCTTTTTCTGATATCTTCTTTTCATTTGCGTGTTCGCCTTCCGCTTCATTATGTTCTTCAATCTTTTTGTTGGTTTTTACGAAAACATAATATTTTCCGTCAGCTTCAACGATGGCTTCATCTGGAACTGCTGGTGTTGTGCTTTTATCAAGACTTACAATCCCTGTGATGTTCATTCCATCAATCAACCCAGCTTTGTTACCAGTTACAGCACAATGAACTGAAATTGTTTTACTGTCATTTTCGAATGATGAGCCAATGCTATATATTTTCGCATCATATTCGGTTTCCGGATTGTTGGTCAATTTGAAATGAACAATTTGACCAACTCGCATCTTCGGTAAATCTTTTTCAAAAACCTGTAAGTCCAAATGAATCGAGCCGTTGTCTATAACCTCAGCAACAGGTGCGGAAATATCTACATAACTTCCAATTTGTGCATTGATATTACTTATTGTACCACTTATCGGAGAAGTAATACTCAATCCTGCTCTTAAATTACCATTATTGATTTTTCCAGGATTGATGCCCATCATTTGAAGTTGTCTTAACAATGATGCTCTTTGAGTACGCAATGTTTTGAGTTCAGCGTCGGAACTTTGAAGATTTTTCTTTGCTCCTGCATCATTATCAAACAATTCTTTTTGTCTTCTATATTCCTGTTCGGCAAAAATAATTCTGTTGTTTACAGTAAGATATTGTTCCTGCAACTGGATGTATTCTGGATTAGAGATGGTAGCAATGACCTGTCCTTTCTTGATGTAATCTCCAATCTGTACATTTAGTGTTTTGATGACACCTCCATAAAGCGATGTTACAGTTGCTTTATTATTGTTGGGAACACGCAACGCTCCATTAGCTTTGATAGTAGAGGTCAATTCTTTCATTTCTACTTTGCCTAATGTAATACCTACCGCTTTTATCTGCTCCTCAGTTAGAGAGGCGATTGTTTGAGGTGCTTCTTCGTGAGTGCTTTCTTGAGATACTTTTTCGGCATTCTCTGTGGCAGCTTCTTCTTTTTTCTCACAACTAGCAAGTAAGACAGAAATTAGTGCGATATATATGATTTTTCCTTTTATCATCATTTTATTTATTGATTAATGAATTAATAGTAATTACAGCTTGATTGACCTGTTGGATGGACTCAAGGTATTTTAATTGAATATTGGTTGCTGTCTGTAAAGCAAAAAGATATTCCACGTAAGAGATTTCTCCTGTCTTGTAACCAAGCTGTCCTGCTTTCACAATTTTTTCGGCATTTGGCAAAGCTTGCTTTACATAATAATCATATTGTAAAACATTCTGCTGGTACTGACTCAGCATATTCTCCAACTGTACTGACAACTGCTTCTGTTGAAACTTTGCATTAGTCTCTGCCGCTTGCTTTTCATATTCCAGAGACTGAACTCTTGCTTTTGTTGCTCCGAAAGTCAGAGGAATAGCGACACCTAAGCCTACGCTACTGAATCGATTTCCAGCATTATAAAATTTTTCCTGACCGTTGGCAGTGTGAAAACCAATTAACGATTGATTCGTATATCCAATATTAAATTCCGGCATACCTTGAGACTTTTGTACTGCTTTATTTTTTTCTGCAATTTCCATTTGCTGATAAAAAGCTCTCACGGTTGGATGATTAGCAATAGCTGTACTATCCAAAATATACTCTGCTTTTAACGGCTCATAATTTCTATTAGCTGAAATCTGAAATTCATCTTTAGTATTCAATAAAATTTTTAGATTTTGATAAGCATTGCTGAGATAAACCTTGTTTTGGTTGAGTAGAAGATTGATTTCACCCCTTTGTGTTTCAGCCGTGTTGATTTCAATTTTCTTGATATCTCCTGCTTTGAATCTAACAGTTGCAATCCTTATAAAATCCTGATACAAACTATCCAGATAAGAAAGTTGTGATTGGTTATATTGTAAATATTCAATCTGATAATAATAGGTTCTTACCTGTTTAGCGAGTTCGTTCGCAGAAACAGCTTTATCAATCTGCTTTGCTTTGATTTCTTCTGCAATAAGTTCTTTTCTTGCTTTAAATAAAGTCGGAAACGGAATATTTTGCGAAATGGAAAATGACTGGTCGAACTTTGGGCTATTGTACTGACCAAGTAACGCATCAAAATTCATTTTAGGCAGTTCGTTCGCTGTTGGCTTCAATGCTTCACTAACTTTGATGTCCAAATCTTTTGATTTTATCTGGTCATTATTTTCCAAAGCTATCTGTGTCGCCTGCTCTATAGACAATGCTCTGCTTTGCGCTGTAAGAGTCTGACCAAACATCAGCATTCCAAAAATTATAACAGTCGTCAAAGGTTTTACCTTCAATTTTCTTCTGTTAATTTTTGTATTAAAAATAATGTATAACATCGGCAAAACGAATAATGTAAGGAAAGTCGCTGTAACCAATCCTCCGATGACTACAGTTGCCAAAGGTTTTTGTACTTCAGCACCTGCTCCTGTAGAGATAGCCATTGGTAAAAATCCTAAAGAGGCTACTGCAGCAGTCATCAATACCGGACGAAGCCTTGTCTTAGTTCCTTCCATCACTCTTTTTAAAACATCAGTTTCTCCATCTTTTTCCAATTGGTTGAAAGTTCCAATCAGTACTATACCGTTGAGAACAGCAACACCAAACAATGCGATGAATCCAATTCCTGCGCTGATACTGAATGGCATATCTCTTATGACTAATGCGAATACACCTCCTATTGCACTCATCGGAATTGCCGTAAATATTAATCCTGCTTGTTTGAAAGAACTGAATGTAAAATACAATAGCATAAAAATGAGTAAGAGAGAAACCGGAACAGCAATCATCAACCTTTTACTTGCAGCCTGTAGATTTTCAAACTGACCTCCGTAAGTGAAATAGTATCCTGAAGGCAGTTTTATCTGCTTATCCAGCTTTTGCTGAATATCATTCACAACACTTTCTACATCACGACCTTTCACATTGAAACCAATTACAATTCTTCTTTTTCCTTCTTCACGGCTGATTTGAGCCGGCCCCAATTTATAGCTAATATTTGCAACTTGAGAAAGAGGAATCTGCGCTCCGGAATTGGTGGAAATCATTAGAGTATTGACATCATCCATATTGGTTCTGTGAAGACTGTCTAATCTTACCACTAAATCAAATCTCCTTTCATTTTCAAAAACCTGCCCAGCTGATTTTCCTGCAAAAGCTGTACTCAGAGCATTATTAACATCTTCGATATTCAATCCATAGTTTGCCATTCTGGTTCTGTCATATTCCACATTGATTTGGGGAAGACCACTTACCCTTTCAATTTGTGGAGACGTTGCTCCATCTACCGTCTGAATAACCTTTGAAACTTTATCTGCGTAAATTGCTAAAGAATCTAGATTTTCTCCAAAAATCTTAACCGCTACATCTTGTCTGATTCCAGTCATCAATTCATTGAAACGCATCTGGATTG
Organism: Chryseobacterium taichungense; assembly: GCF_900109935.1. Taxonomy (GTDB): domain Bacteria; phylum Bacteroidota; class Bacteroidia; order Flavobacteriales; family Weeksellaceae; genus Chryseobacterium; species Chryseobacterium taichungense. Next base: position 151,950 of record NZ_FOBV01000008.1, read on the forward strand.
GTTGATTTTTTTCAAAGAAAACACCGGGAATTACTTCTAATTTTTCACTGATTTCATCTGCTAATTCTTCATAAGATTTCTTGGTTTTCCATTCGTCCTGAGGTTTAAGTACTACAATCAAATCCGTAGCTTCTGGAGGCATAGGGTCAGTTGGAACTTCTGCTGAACCTGTTTTTCCAACAACCATTTTAACTTCATCAAATTCTTTAATAATTCTGGATGCCTGCATAGATGTTTCTATGCTCTGACTAAGAGAACTTCCTTGTGGCAAAATGCAGTGAAAGGCATAATCTCCTTCCTGTAATTGTGGGATGAACTCGCCACCCATATTTTTGAAAATCAATAAGCTGACAACAAACAATGATAGAGTTGCTCCAACTATCCAATATTTGAATCTAATCGCTTTTTCCAACATCGGTTGGTAAATGTTCTGCAACTTATTCATCATCTTGTCTGAGAACGTTTCTTTATGAGATACTTTTTTTGAAAGGAACAAAGCACTCATCATAGGGATATATGTTAAAGACAAAATCAATGCTCCAAGAATAGCAAAACCAACTGTTTTTGCCATTGGAGTAAACATCTTTCCTTCTACGCCTGCAAGTGTTAAAATTGGGATGTAAACAATTAGGATGATAATCTCTCCAAAAGCAGCACTGCTTCTAATTTTAGACGCTGAAAGAAAAACCTCTTCATCCATTTCAGATTGAGTCAGCATCTTGGTGCTTTTCCTTAAACCTAAGTGATGAAGCGTGGCTTCGACAATAATTACAGCACCGTCCACAATCAATCCAAAATCGATTGCTCCCAAACTCATCAGATTGGCACTAACGCCAAAAACATTCATCATCCCCAGAGCGAACAAAAGAGAAAGGGGAATGGCTGATGCCACAATGAGACCTGCTCTAAGATTACCTAAGAAAATAACTAGTACAAAAATGACGATTAGCGCTCCTTCAATTAAATTTTTCTCAACTGTACTGATAGCTCTACCTACCAAATCGGTTCTGTCCAGAAAAGGTTCTATTACTATATCGTTTGGAAGAGACTTTTGAATTGTAGGAATTTTATCCTTGATGTTATTCACTACTTCATTACTATTAGCACCTTTCAGCATCATCACAATACCTCCAACTGCATCTACCTTTCCGTTATAGGTCATTGCTCCGTATCTTACCGCTTTACCAAATTGAACATCTGCTACATCTTTGATAAAAATAGGAACACTTCCGGTATTGTTTTTTACAGGAATATTTTTAACATCTTCTAAGGATGTTACAATACCAATTCCACGAATGAAATAGGCATTAGGCTTCTTATCTATATACGCACCACCTGTGTTCTGATTATTTTTTTCTAAAGCAGTGAAAATATCCGTAATACTAATATCCATCGCTTTAAGACGATTCGGGTCTATTGCAACTTCATATTGCTTTAATTCTCCACCAAAACTATTGACCTCAGCCACACCCGGAGTTCCATTAAGCTGCCTCCTAACAATCCAATCCTGCATTGTTCTTAGTTCCTTGGATGTATATTTATTTTCACTTCCTTTCTTTGGATGTAGGATATATTGGTAAACTTCTCCTAACCCCGTACTTACAGGAGCCATTTCCGGAGTACCGACTCCTTTTGGAATCTCTTCTACAGCCTGTTTTAATTGCTCGCTAATCAACTGGCGGGCAAAGTAAATATCAACATCTTCCTTGAACACAACTGTTATCACAGAAAGTCCAAATCTCGAAATACTTCTAGTTTCTTCAATATCTGGAACGTTTGCAATACTTTGTTCTATTGGAAATGTTACTAATTGTTCGACTTCCTGTCCCGCAAGAGTTGGACATACTGTAATTATTTGTACCTGATTATTTGTAATATCGGGAACAGCATCTATTGGTAATTTGGTTGCACTCCAAATACCCCATATAATCAACAACAAGGTCATAATACCAATGACAATCTTGTTCTTGATGCTAAATTTTATGATTTTATCTAACACAGAATTTTGATTTAATTTTTATTGAAACTGCCAACACAATAAGTTTGGAAATTCCCAAACATAAGGTTACAGCAAATGTAGAGCTGTAAACAATGCAATGATATTGCAATGTTTTACAACATATTTTGAAAGTTAACTTTCAAAAAAAAAATAAAAATTAAATCTTAGGCGGTTGCCATATCTGGTCATACACCAAATAAGCAAAATCATTCTTGTGGAAAAGAATTTTCTTGGAATAATACAATTTTATCTGCTCAGGAAAACTTAATATTGGCTCTATCTTAAATGAACCTACTGTCATCTGGCAGCAATTACAAATGCAAAGTGGAGAACATATATCTCCTTTGTCTTTGGAGTGAGAATCCTCTGAATAGCTGGATATTTTTGTGAATTCTCCAGCGGATGACTGTGCCTTGACATCATTGCACGGTAATACAGTTAGTACCGCAAAATAGATTGTAAGGAATAGTCTCAAGAAATTCATATGGCAAATTTAGAAATAAAATTTAATCCAAAAGTCTTTTTATCAGAATTTAGATTTTTCAGAAGAATATCTATTAATAACAAGCAATTATTATTACAGACAAGAATGATAGTATGGGAAATAAAAGAAAGGTAAAATTATATTAGAATTATTATCTTTAATATCAAAGATCTACAATAAATCAAAAAGAGAAAAAGCCCTAACCTTAAGAAGATTTCGAACACTTAACAATTGTAGACTACAAGCCTACTGTGGTAATTTCAGACTGTTTTTTTCAAACAGACTAAGCATTTTACGTTTAAAATGTCGAACACTAAAAGTCAAATCATAAAGGTTTGACAAAGAGATATTTATGGCTACAAAAAAGAGACAACTAAAAAATAGTTGTCTCCTTAAGTGACTCAGCGGTGCATTTTCCGAACACTTTTGTAGAAGATTTGAATAAACTTGAAGAACTTTCAACAATCATCTATAATCAAAAATAGAGTACAATATATTATTTTTTTAAACCAAGTATATAAATTTAAATAACTCCTATATATCTTTATTAGGTCTGCTATTTGCTGTAATTAATATAAATCCAAAATTATGAACTACAAAAAATTATTGATCACGCTCGCCATATCAGCTGTTCTGATGTATTTGATGATGTTCCTGAATATGAATTCCATCAACGATTATTATACAAGTCTTACCAGAATTTACATGGCGGTTATGATGATATGTCCAATGGCTATTCTGATGATCATTATGATGGAAAAAATGTATCCTAATAAAAAGTACAACCGCATAATAATTGTGGCTTCAGCCTTGGTTTTCGCACTCACCTTAACAGGTATCAGGAAGCAGGTACCCATTGATGATGAACAATATCTCAAAGCGATGATCCCTCATCATTCCTCTGCAATTATGACCAGCAGAAATGCAGATATCAAAGATCCTGAGGTCAGAAAATTGGCTGACAGCATCATCCGATCGCAACAAAGGGAAATTGATGAGATGAAAAGAATGATCGAGAGACTACGCTGATGCATCATTAGGATAATGAGCTGGCCTGATCGAAGAAATAAGGGCGAAGTATGTCCTCAAAATTGTAAAAGCCTTCTTTTTTGTCTTTCAGATTTTCCGCTACAAACAATGCCCCGCTTCCAAATGCTTCACGGGATATGGATTCGTGAACAAGTCTCACGGTCTGGTAGGGAAATCCGAAGATAACCTCGTGTTTGCCCACAATCCCTCCAGCACGGACAGAATTGATAGAGTCGGTCTCAAGGTCTAATGTTTCGGCAATTCTAACCGCTGTGCCTGATACACCGGATTTGGCTTTAAAGTGCTCTTCTATTAGTTCGATATCGACACCGGGGGCAATATTTTTCAACAGTGAGGCAGCAAACAGGAGATAGTTGACACCCAGCGTAATATTGGGCGACCAGAATACCGTTGTAGACTTAGAAAGTTCTTCCAAATAGGCAATCTGCTCCTCCTGATAATGTGAGATGGCAGATATGATCTTTATCCGATGACTTGCGGCGGTGCTGCCGTATTGTAAAATGCTCTCCGCATCTGAAAAATCTACGATGATATCTACAGGATGTATCTCAAAAAATCGATCCATCTCCATCCCTGATCTCGAATAAATAATACTTGCGTCATCAGCTTCTATATTCAAAGCTACTTTGGCTGTTGACAGTCCTGGTTCACTTTTGTTTTTTAACACCCACTCTAAGGAAAAGTCCTTACTGCCAAGAATTACATTAGCTACGGCTTTCCCGGCTTTTCCAAAACCAATAAGGCCTATCTTCATAATCATATATAATTTAAATGGGCAATGGATATGTATCAAAACAGCAAACCCTGCCCTGTTAGTCATTTAAACGATAAGTAATTTACAAAAAATATTTTAACCAGGTTCTCAGAACTTTTTAAGTCAACATATTACAAGTAATTAACTGAGGACTAAAAAAAACGTCCATAATATTATCGATTAAATATTAGAAATTTAATGTGTTATTGCAGCCTTCCTCCTAAAGCTTTAAACAGCAATACATTATTCCTTGTATTCTCATGCTGGAATCTAAGCAGATCCAGTTCTGCCTGAAGCTTGCTTCTTTGAGCATTGATCAATTCAAAATAATTGGCGTAGCCCGTAATGTACAAATCATTGGAAACTTCAATCCCTTTCTCAAGAAATCGGACTTCCTCTTCTTTCAAATCCAGAACGCGATGAAATATCTTTGTCTGTTTTACAATAGACTGAAGTTCATTAAAAGCAGTCGTTACACTTTTCTGATAATTTAAAAAGGCAATTTCCTGCTCACTGTTGGCAATATTGAAGTCATATTTCAATTGTCCTTTGTTGAAAACAGGAACCATCAATCCGCCTAAAAGCTGACCTGCCAGAGAAGCCGGCCTAAAAAATGTTTCTGCTGAAAAAGAGTTCAGTCCAAAGGTTACACCCAGATCAATTCTGGGGTAAAATGCGGCTCTTGCCGCTTTTGCATCAGCGTGTGAAGCCTTCAGTGAATAGTAATTGGCTACGACATCTGGTCTCGAATGAATGACTGCATCCACATTGATGTTCTTATTCAAAATCTCAAAATTAGTTGACACAAGTGTCGAACCTCTTTCAATTTCACCACCGTAGACTCCTGTCAAAGTTGCAATAGCTTGTTTTACCGTTACAATTTCGACTTTTATGTGCTCGATTTCCGCCAGCCAGTTGTTGTTCTGAGCCTTAAACTGCTGAACGGCAAGATCGGTGACTTTCCCGACTTCACGCTGAGCCTTAATGATTTCAAAAGCTCTTTTCTGCAAATTGTAATTGTCCTGATAAATTTTCAGACGCTTGTCTAAAGCGATAAGATCATAATACAGATTAGCGATATCGGTAAACAGATCAATTTGAATCAGTTTCAAGCCTTCTTCTGAAGCCAGAAATTTATTCTGTGCAGAAAGCTTTTTGTTTTTCAGTTTTCCCCAGGCATCGATTTCCCAGCTGCTTCTTGCGCCCATCCAGTAATTGGGTGTGAAATCCGTATTGATCTTCTGTTGTTCGGTGATGTTTGAAGAAAGATTGGTATCATAGTTCCCTACGCCCTCCATCGTATATTTTCCATAACGGTCACCCGATATAGTCGCTCCGACATCTAAAGACGGAAGCAGTTCCGTCCTCGAACGTTTCAGAAAACTGTTCGCCATTTCAACACGTTGCTGAGCAATTTTAAAATCCGGATTGGCCTGTTTTACCTGTTCAAAAAGTTTCAGAAGATTCCGGTCTGTGAAATAGGTCTTCAGATCAATTCCGGTAAAATCTCCCCTGGTTGCGATGGTTTCAGAGTTTTGTAATTCAGGCGTTTCTTTTACTTCTTTTATGGCGGTTACTTTTGGAACAGCGCAAGACGTTAATGCCAATGTGGCTGTACTCCAGACCGCAAATTTTAATTTATCTAATTTCATTCTTCTTTCTGTTTTCAAGGGTTGCGAAAAAAATGTATAATCCAGGAATGATCACCAGTCCGAAAACGGTTCCGATAAGCATTCCTCCAGCGGCCGCGGTTCCGATCGAACGGTTTCCGATAGCTCCTGCTCCGGAAGCGACACACAGCGGAATCAAACCTGCAATAAATGCAAAGGATGTCATCAGGATCGGACGGAGACGTTGTTTTGCGCCTTCAATTGCTGCGGGAATAATAGCATTGCCGTCTTTATGACTGGCAACAGCAAATTCTACAATCAGGATGGCATTTTTAGCCAGCAATCCTATCAGCATGACCAAGGCGACCTGTGCGTAAATATTGTTATCTAATCCGCAAACCAGCAACGCAATATAAGAACCGAAAATCCCCGTGGGTAAACTCAGTAAAACTGGCAGTGGTAAAAGGAAACTCTCATATTGTGCAGATAATAAAAGATACACAAAAACCAGACAGACAATAAAGATATAAATGGTCTGATTACCCGATAAGATCTCTTCCCTTGTCATTCCCGACCACTCAATCTCAAAACCTTTCGGAAGACTTTGTTCAGCGACTTTTTCAACCACCGCAATGGCATCTCCGGAACTGTACCCTTCGGAAGGTTCACCGTTGATCATCGCGGACATATACATGTTATATCGTGTTAAAACTTCCGGTCCGTAAACTCTTTCAATTGTTATAAAGGTTGAAAAAGGAACCATTTCCCCTTTGTCATTTTTTAAGTATAAGTTCAGGATGCTTTCCGGCGTTTCACGATATTCCGGACTTGCCTGAACCATTACTTTGTACATCTGCCTGAATCGGATAAAATTGGTAGCATAATAAGAACCTAACATCGTCTGCAAGGTCGACATCGCATTATCCACCGAGATTCCTTTTTTTGCCGCCATGTCATAATCGATATTGATCATGTATTGAGGGAAAGTGGCATCAAAACTTGTGAAGCTGTTTTTCAGTTCGGGTGCTTCATTCAGTTTTTTGACAAAATCTTTGGTGACCTTATCCATATTTTCGATACTTCCGCCTGTCCTGTCGAGAAGCCGGAGTTCAAAACCACTCGTATTACCGAATCCCGGAACGGTAGGTGGTGCAAAGACCTCAATTTCAGCATCAGAGATTCCCTTTGTTTTTTCAGTAAGTTCTTTAATAAAATCTTCAACAGACTTATTTCTTTCTTTCCAGTCTCTGAGATTGATCATTGCCATACCGTATGACGAGCCTGCTATTTCAGTCACTACGCTGTAACCCGCCAAAGTCGTTACATTTTCTACCCCATCGATTTTTTTGGCAATCGCTGTAATTTCATCTAAAACCTTTTCCGTTCGTTCAACAGTCGCACCTTGAGGAGTTGTAACGCTCACGTAGGCCATTCCCTGGTCTTCCATCGGGATAAAGCCTGAAGGCAAAAATTTCGAAGTCAATCCGATCAGGAAAACAAATAAGAAAAGCAGTCCGAAAGTAACCATGGTTCGGGTGGCAAACTTAGATAAGACTTTCACATATCCTTTGGTTATTTTTTCAAGGAAAATATTGAACTTAATAAAGAATTTGTCAATAATTCCTTTCTTTTTATCGTGGTTGTGAGGTTTTAAAATTAAAGCACATAAAGCCGGAGTCAGTGTCAAGGCATTGATCCCCGAGATCACGATGCTTATCGCCAGCGTTAAAGAGAACTGTCTATAGAAAACGCCGACCGGACCATCCAGAAATGCCACCGGAACAAACACTGCCGACATGACCAAGGTGATCGCCACGACCGCTCCTGCAATCTCTTTTGTCGCAATAACCGTGGCCTGGTAAGGTGGAAAACCCTCTTCCATTTTAACATGGACTGCCTCGACAACGACAATCGCATTATCGACAACAATTCCGATGGCTAAAACCAACGCAAAAAGCGTTAATAAATTCACGGAGAAATCAAGCATGTCCATAAAGGCAAACGTTCCGACCAATGCCACAGGAACTGCCAAAACAGGGATCAAGGTAGAACGCCAATCCTGAAGGAAAAGAAATACGACAATAGCTACCAAAATAAATGCTTCGATCAAAGTATGCAATACTGCACTGATGGATGCATCCAGGAATCTCGAAACATCATACGCCAGATTGTAATCCATTCCCGGAGGAAAAGAATTCATTTTCAGCTCAGCCATCTTATCCTTTACATTCTGGATGACTTCCGAAGCATTTGAACCAGGCCTCTGCTTTAACATTATCGATGCGGAAGGCCTCCCGTCGGTCTTCGAAACCATTCCGTACGTCATTGCCCCAAATTCTACTTTGGCAATATCTTTCAGCTTTAAGATCGTTCCTTCTTCATCGGCCCTGACCGGGATCTCTTCGTACTGCTTAGGCTCAAAAAATTTACCTTTGTATTTTACAACATATTGCAGCTGACCGGCCTTTTTACCGGATGATTCCCCTACTTTTCCGGGAGCTGCGGAAATATTCTGTTTCTGAAGGGAATTTACCACTTCATCCGCCGAAATATTGTACGCTGCCATTTTCTGAGGGTCAAGCCACACCCGCATCGAATATTCTTTCTGCCCCATGATTTCAGCACGGCCCACTCCATCCAGACGTTTCAGTTCCTGAAGAACATTGATGTCTGTAAAATTGTAAATAAACTGCTCATCCTGACTTGGGTCTGTACTGGTGATGTTGAGATACATCAACATACTGTTCACTTCTTTTTCGGTGGTAACCCCGGCTCTGATCACCTCTTCCGGCAATTCATCCAGAATGGTGGTTACCCTGTTCTGAACATTGACTGCCGCCAGATCTGGATCCGTTCCTACCTCGAAGAACACCTGGATCAACGTCAAACCGTCATTGGAAGTCACTGTGGACATATAGGTCATTCCCGGAACGCCATTGATGGCACGTTCTAAAGGCAGTGCCACTGCATCTGCAGACACCTCGGCATTCGCTCCGGTATATTTGGCCGTCACCGTTACCGAAGGCGGAACGATATCTGGAAATTGGGTGATCGGCATCTTCATTAAGGCCATAATTCCTACCAAAACAAAGACAATGGAAATCACGAGCGAAAGAACCTTTCGCTTTATAAACATTTCTACCATGATTGATTATTTAAGAATTAAAGTCTGTTTTTGATTGTGATCTGATCTCCGTCTTTCAGCGATTGCGTGCCTTCGTAAATAATCAAATCTCCTTTTTTGAGGCCGCTTTCCACGACGTATGAATCTTTCAGAGCCGTTTTGACCTCTATGTTGGTCATCTTTACTTTGTTGTTCTTATCCACTTTGAAAATGTAGGTTTTATCCTGAATGGAAAACGTTGCTTTCTGAGGGATCATTATGGCATTATTCTGAACTTCCGAAATAGAAAGTTTTCCGGACGCACCGTGTTTGATCAAATGATCAGGATTGGGAAACAGAACTTTATAGCGAATGGAACCCGTTGCCCGGTCGATCTCACTTTCAGCCGACTTCAAAGTGCCGCTAAATTGATAAGCTGCACCATTAGGTAATGTCAATTCGATTTTCTGATGCTTTCCCAATTTGTCATGAGCCAACAGTTCAAAATACTGATTTTCCGGAATCGAAAAATAAGCATAGACTTCATCGAGCTGCGATAAGGTAGTAAGCAATGTTCCGTTGGTCACAAGACTGCCGTCTTTATGCGGGATAATATCAAGAACACCGTCAAAAGGAGCTTTAATGGTTGAAAAATCGATCTTTTGCAACACTGCTTTTCTTTCGGCATCTGCAAACGCATATTTTGCCCTTGCAGAAGAAAGTTTGGCTTTGGCAAGCTCCAATTCATTATCGGCAACAAATTTTTTGCTGTGCAGACTTTGGACCTGCTTCTGTTCTACTTCTGCAATACGAACATCGGCCGTAGTTTGTTTCAGGCTTGCAGTTGCCTTCAGCAATTCAACCTGAAGCTCGGCATCATTGATCTTAAATAATGCCTGTCCTTTTCTTACGAATTGACCTTCGTTGACATATATCTTCTGAATGATGCCACTCAGCCGGGAACGTATTTCTACATTTCTTTTAGCCTGAATATCGGTTACAAACTGATTGGTTACCAAAGTATCTTTCTGCTTTACGACATAAACAGGAACTTCTTTAGTGCTTTTATTTTTATTCTGATGGTTTTTACCACATGACCATGTGCATATCAATGCGAGACTGCACCATATGAGACTTTTTGTTTTCATTGAAAATTTTTGATTACTAAACTTGATTAAACATTAACATTTAGTAATTCTCAGAAAAGTTGCAGTAAATGGAGATAAGAAGTAAAAAAACTATAAATTGGTTTAGTAGAAGCAGAAGGAAAAACCTCACAGATTTCAAAATGCTCGTTTGTGGAACTTTCATAATCTCCATCAACATCCGCTGAGCTTAAAAACTTAGAGAAATTTTTACCGCAAACGGGCAGCGCTTTTACATTTTTATAAGATTGAGAACAAACATTAAAACCTTTCTGTGCACAATCTTGGGTCGTCAAAATATTCGCAATAGACATTTTGGTCCATTTCGAATTAACAAGAGTAAAGATTGTAAGAATGTATATAAATACGGATGACTTAAATACCATTATCTACAGAAATTTTTGAAAATTCCACACTATCATATGTGGCACATACAAAGGTAGCCCCTTTGGTTTTTAATCTTTTTTTAAGCAGTGTTAAATATTTACTAAAAATTACAAATTTTTGTTAAAGCGTATACGTAATTTATTCATAAAAAGTTCCAGTGGTGTTATAATACCAATCGTACACCTCCCAGTTCATCCACTCTATAACTGAACCGGTCGCCAGGGCTGCTGATAAACATGAAGTTCTTCGGAATGTTCCATTTGTTGCTGAGATCTTCTACGAGTTCCGGCGTGAATTTACCAACCAAAGTAATATATTCCATGTCAACATCCGGATAAGCCCGGTCCAAAACTTCAAAATCTGCAAGGAACTTCGGGTCAGGGATCTGCTCCTTTTCAAGGACTGTTACAATCTTCATTTTATTGGTTACTTCATTCTCATGAAGATACATCATCACCTTATTTAAGGTTGCGATATCGTCACCTTTTGAGAAGAATACGAAATTCTGCTCATAGAGTTTTTTAAGTTTTCGGTTCAGGAAGCGCTGTCTTGTGACGGTGTATTTTTTATATCCGCGGGATACGGATTCCAGCATATTAACTACAAAATGCATGATATCTTTCCTCATCAGCATCGCGAGAATAATAAGTACAGAGGGAATAAAATATTGGAGAAAAGTGACGAGATACTGAGGCTTGGTTTTAATATTACCGTACAAAGCAATTATAATTGCAAATAAGGCGATGACCACAGCGCCCGGCCTAGCACTTTCGGGCCGTGGAAGACGGGAGCGTCTCAGCTTTAAGAGAATATTACCCAAAGCAAAAGAAGCCATTACGGTAAGAAACGACAAAGCATAGACCGCTGCCAAAGGCCCAAGCTGACCACGAGTCACCAAAAGGACCGAACAGCAAAGCAGAAAAAACAAAATCAGGATCCTGTAGGTGCTCCCTCTTTTATTTTCCTTCAGGAAATAATTGGGAAGTATTCTGTCCAGGGTCATCCTTTTAATCAGTCCGTTTACACCAACGAAAGAAGTAAGAACGGCACCGCTTAAAACAGATACCGCATTGATCGAAATAATGGTTGCCAACCACTTGCCTCCGGTAAGTGTTCCTACATAGCTCAGAAAAGAATTCTGATGGGATTGAACCTCAGAGATTGGAATAATGCAAATGGCAAGGAATGCAATGAGTGGATTCAGGATAGAGACGGCGATCCACATATTTCGCAGCGTTTTTGCAAATACCCCCCTTTTCTGTTCCTCTACGAAATTGGATGAGCTTTCAAAACCCGATATACCCAGCATCGCTGCTGAAAAACCAAAAAAAATAGCTGTCATAATACTGCCATTTCGAACAGGCAGGTGAAAATTTTCTATCAATATAGACAGGCCATTCTCAAAAACAAAATAGATGCACGAACCAATGAGCAAAGCCATTGTCGTAAGATGAAAAATGAAGATAACCAGCGCAACGACCGCACTCTCTGAGATCCCCAGAATCGTCAGTCCTAAAAATATAAGCAGCAAAACAAATGTAGCAATGTTTACGTTGAAATATGGCAGGATGTGATGGAGATAATGCATTGCCTCACTGGAGGAGATCACCGCAGTGGCCATATAAGATAGAATGGTAAGGCAAGCGGCAACAGATGCATTGCTTTTCGATGTTGTGTTCAGCAAAACATTATAAGCGCCGCCGTTAAGAGGAAGCGCTCCAACAACTTCACCATAGATCTTTCTGAACAGATACAGAACCGCTGCAACGAGCAGAAGAGCGATCCAGGCATACTGCCCTGCTGCAACAATAGCAAGTGCAGAAACATACAAACAGGAAGAAGTGATATCGTTTCCACAGATGGCAGTGGCATACCATTCGCCAAGTTTTTTTGTCGACATTTTTGTTGATTTATTGTTTTAGACATGTAATATTATAAATTAATTTACAGCCAGTGCTATTTTTTATTTTAAAATTTATGCTTAAATTTTATCAGACAATGTTCTAAAAATCAACATCTCCTCCGACGCTGTATTACTGTGAAACTATCCTTATAACTTTATTGGAAAAGTATTCACTTGGGAAAAAGTTTTGAAAGCCGTAAATTTAGGCGCATTTAAAAATTCAACAATGAGTAACGGTTATAACCAGAAACCGATCGATAAGATCGTGCAGCCTATGCAACGGTTTATTCAACAGGAAAAATCGGGAGGTCTTCTGTTGGGAATCAGCGTGATCATTGCTTTGATCCTGGCTAATACACCACTCTCTCATGCCTATCACGAGATCCTCGCACAATCTTTCGGTTTCAGGTGGAACGATCACACTTACTTTGATTACAACATCCACCACTGGATCAATGACGGTCTGATGTCAATATTTTTCTTCGTGGTCGGGTTGGAATTGAAAAGGGAAATTATCGGTGGAGAACTTTCCAATGTCAGAAAGGCTCTCTTACCTATTGTGGCCGCTGTTGGCGGTATGGTGATGCCTGCCCTCATCTATCTTCTTTTCAATCCTTCAGGAGAACCACACAAGGGCTGGGGAATACCGATGGCTACTGATATTGCCTTTGCATTGGGCGTTCTCTACCTGTTAGGAAAAAAGATTCCTCTTGCGCTCAAAGTTTTCTTAACTGCTCTGGCTATTGTGGACGACCTGGGTGCGGTACTGGTCATCGCATTTTTCTATACTGCAGAAATCAATATGACGTTTTTACTGGCAGGACTTATCATCCTTGCTTTAATGTATTTAGGAAACAAGCTTGGTGTAAGATCCATTATTTTTTATGCTGTGCTCGGAATTGGCGGAGTATGGACGTGCTTTCTGGTATCAGGAGTTCACGCAACGATCGCCGCTGTACTGGCCGCCTTTACAATTCCTGCGGATGTGAAGATCAGAGAAAATCTTTTCATTGCGAAAATTAATTCCTATCTGGAACGATTCAAAAATATTGATCCGACCGAAAATACACCGACGCTTACCAATGAACAGCTTCATGTCCTTGAAAAAATGAACGAAGCAACCCTGGCTGCTACACCTCCATTACAAAGACTGGAACATGCCATGCATCCTGCCGTATCATTTCTTATTATTCCCATTTTTGCGATAGCGAACGCTGGGGTTTCCTTAAGCATTGATATGGAAAGTCTTTTTGACAACAATATCGCATTAGGAACTGCTTTAGGTCTTCTCATAGGTAAAGTCCTGGGAATTGTAGGATTCAGTATTCTTTTTATCAAACTGAAAATCGCAAAAGTACCTGATGGTATGACCTTTAAAAATCTTTTGGGACTCGGATTTTTAGCTTCTATAGGATTTACCATGTCGCTTTTTGTTACCTCACTCGCCTTCAGCCATGAAGAATACCAGACCCAGGCAAAAATCGGTATATTTGCCGCATCACTCATTGGTGGGATTATAGGCTATGTAATTCTCAACCGATCTGCAAAATAGTTACGGATGATCAGAAATATCTTCAATTTTATCAACCTTCACAATGGTGAAGAAAAAAAAGATAAGGTTCTTGAGAATGTTGTTTCCAACATTTCTTTCCGGGGTTCAAATCTGTGGATCCTGGCATGTGCGATTATTATCGCTTCAATTGGTCTAAACGTTAATTCTACGGCAGTAATTATCGGGGCGATGCTGATTTCTCCGTTAATGGGACCGATCGTAGGAGCCGGGTTTGCTCTGGGAACCTACAATTTTTCATTGCTGAAAAAGTCGTTTAAAAACCTTTTGATCGCCACTTTTGTAAGTCTTACAGTGTCTGCGATCTACTTTTATGTCAGCCCGTTTAAAGACGTGCAGTCAGAACTTCTGGCAAGAACAGCGCCCAATATCTATGATGTCCTCATCGCGTTTTTTGGTGGATTAGTGGGTGTGATTGCTATAACAAGGGTTGAAAAGGGAAATCCGATTCCCGGCGTTGCCATTGCCACCGCTTTGATGCCGCCACTATGTACCGCAGGTTTTGGTTTGGCAACTTTTAATTTTTCATATTTTTTCGGGGCTTTTTATCTTTATACCATTAATTGCTTCTTTATTTGTATTGCTACATTTTTCGTGGTAAAGTTTCTGCAATACCCATCTTCTATTATTGATAACAAATATGAGAAAAGAATCAGGTACGGGATCTCTATCCTGATCATCGTTATGATTGTACCAAGCTTTTATCTGGCTTATAACCTATATAAAGAAAAGAAGTTTACGAAGACCGCTGAACAGTTTGTCCAGAAGGAATTTGAAAATAACGGTTATACGGTTATTTACAAGAAGATCAATTATAACTCAAGCCCTAAAACGATTGACCTTGCTTTTCTCAACAAAAAATTTACGGACAGTGAAATTACCTCATTTAATAAAATGCTGGTAGACAACGGACTTACAGATACCAAGCTTAGCATACGTCAGAATGATACCGATATTAAGTCTGAAATCTTAAACGAGATCAATAAGTTTGATAATAACATTTCGGAAAAAGACATTGCTATTTCTAAGCTCAGACAGGAACTGGACAGCTATAAAGTGACAGATTCAACACTTATTCAAGAAATAAAGATCCTTTATCCTGCCATTGGTGATATTTCTTACGGAAAAATCGAGCAATATCCGAGGACAGACAGCGCAAGACTGCAGTTTACTTTATTTTATTCCGGTAAGGATGTTGACCGGGATCAGCTTACGCAATGGCTTCAAAAAAGGATTCATGAGAAAAATATAAGAATTATTAGTTCCAATGCTGAATAATATGGAGATAAAAATGGGACAAAAGAAATAGATGTAATGAGCATAAAATTCAATATTCCTTCCCTTGTTTCAAAAAAATATTCACTACCTGATTTTATAATAACTTCCCGTGAAGATCTTTGCACCTATTAATAAACAAAAGGTGGAATAAATAAAAAAAATTGAATAATCAATCAGGTAATTTTACATTACCATTAGCGGTCAAATGCATAGTCCCTTTGCTGATATCAATTATTTTATCAACTTCTCTTAAACCTCTTGTTCTAATCGCGCAGAATATTTTGATCTCTTTATCAGGATGAACTTTCTGAAGTTCTAGTGCGCAAGCCATAGATGTTCTTCCTAAAGTCAGAATATTATCGATTACAATAATAGTTGGTTCAGTGATTAATATCGGGGTCACTTCTAAACTTTCCTGATGTGCTTGCACTGTATTTCTGGTGTCTGCGTGAAATTGTCCACTTGATTTGGGAATTGCATATTTACGTTGTAGACAATTTGCCACACTCTCTCCCACTCCATTGCTGGCAAGCGTCTCACAGATGATCTTCGCCGGAAAAACAGCGCCATCAACTAGAGGTGTACTTCTTGGTACCGGAACTAAAGCTGAGTTAGCAAAAAATTCTGATAGATCTGCTTCTTTTATTCTTTGGCTTAATCTCGTACTGAAGCTTACATCTCCGTTTTTACAGGAACCGGCAACCGTCCTTGAAGAAATTTCTATCTCGGACTTACCTCTTGGAGAATAGGCCAGAAAAGTAGGAAACTCAAAAGACATACTCTTTCTTTGTTGTTAAATAGGGAATACTTTCGATCAAAAATTCAAAATTATCATTGGTCAATACCTATGCACCATAGCTTAACATTTCTTCTGCCCATGAGATTTTATCGTTGAGTACATTCTCCATAATGAACAACTGTCTTCCCAACCTCAATGCCTCCCAACCCTGATGTTTTGTTCCGCTTTTCTCACTCGCCTCAATGATGATCGTTGCGTCACTAATCAACGCCATTGTGCGGTTTCTTATAGAGAAACTTTTTGGAGTTACGGGATAGTTTTCCTGGAACTGCGAGATCAGCAGGTGATTTTCAGCAATAAAATCCTGAAGGTCTTTATTTTCAGCAGGGAAATATTTATCAAGGGGTGTCCCGATAACACCTATGGTGTGACCTTGAAATTCAATGGCAGTTTTATGTGCGATAGAATCGACACCTTCTGCTAAGCCGCTGACTACAGTAATGTCATTTTGAACCAAGAGCTTCGCTATCTTTCTTGCTCTTCTTATACCCAGTTCAGAAACCTTTCTGGATCCAACGACCGCTACCCTTCTTCCATTTTCCAGTAACGAAAAATCCCCTTTGTAAAACAACTCTTTGGGACTGTTCTTTTTCTCAACGGTAGTAAGCTTATCGTAGTATTCGTTAAAAGCACTGATCTGCATAGGTCTTCAAGATTTAAATGAATAATGTAAATATAGTGTATTTACTGTGTAAAATACAAATCGAAAAACACTAAAACTAACCATCAGGGAGAAATTATTAAATATTACATACAACTAATTTTTTTCATAATAAACCGGTAAAAAGGCAGCTAAGGTATATCGGTCATCCATTTCTTCAACCAGCCAAAAGACTACGGCATAAACGGTCTCCTCCCTGAAGGTACCCTCCAATTATTCCGTTTCCTTTTGGCTTTGCCCTTTGCCCGATAAGATTATCTGCTTTCTTTTTTCCGGTTTTTCTTTTGAAAAATATTCAGCGAAGCCCAAAGGGCTTTCAGAGAAATGACGGAGAAGAGATTGAGAACAAATCAAAATGTACAATCTTAAAAACCTACGATTATGAACATTATCGGAAGACTGACCAGGGATGCGGAAGTGCGCAACTTGCCAAATGAAAAACAGGTAGTTAATTTTTCAATTGCTACGAATGACAATTATCGCAACAAACAGGGCGAACGAATCGAACAGACCACCTATTTTGAATGCGCCTATTGGATCTCTCCAAAAGTTGCAGACTTTTTAACAAAAGGGACTTTGGTTGAATTAAGCGGAAGAGCCTACACCTCTGCATGGTTAGGAAAAGACGGAGAACCCCATGCAGGTCTGAATTTCCACACCTCGCAGATCAAAGTTCACAGCTGTAGTAAACGAACTGAAAATAAGTTTACTGAATCGAATAAAAAAGTTAAGAAGGAAACTTCTAATTCTAATTCTAATTCTAATTCTAACGACAGTGAAAACGATGATAACCTACCATTTTAAGATCATCAAACAGAATTCTCTAACAGTTAAATATTAACATCATGGCACATAATTTAAATTTCAACAACAGAACAGGAAAATATTCATTTTTCAGCGTAAAGGAAAAAGCATGGCACAACTTGGGGCAGATCGTACAGGAATACCCGACAAGTGAAGAATCCATCAAATTTGCAGGACTTGACTACGAGGTTGAAAAGTCTCCCCTCTTTACAAAAGGTGCAGGCATTATCGAAAATACCAACGGAATAGAAATGATCGATTCAGAATTGGAAGTTCCCAACTACTTTGCCAATATCCGCACCGATAATAACACCGTTTTAGGCGTGGTCGGAAAAGATTACCAGATCGTACAAAACCGTGAAGCCTTTTCATTTTTTGATTCTATTGTAGGCGGTGGAGATGGAATTTTATACGAGACTGCAGGAGCTTTGGGAAATGGAGAGCGAATTTTTATCACGGCTAAATTACCTGATTATATCCGTGTTGGAAATGGTGATGATATTACGGAAAAATATATTTTCCTGACCACCTCCCACGATGGGAGCGGAAGCATCACCGCCGCATTTACCCCCGTTCGCATTGTTTGTCAAAATACTTTAAACGCTTCACTAAAAAATATGAGCAATGTGGTACGGATCAGACATACTGCAGGAGCAAAACAGCGTTTGGACGATGCCCACAAGGTTATGGGATTAGCGAATAAACTAAGTAATGAATTGGAAAGCACGTTTAATCATTGGGCAAAAATAAAGGTCGGTGATGATGAAATGAAAAAGCTGATCCAATTGGCACTCTGCCCCAATAAAGAAACCTTAGAGCATTTACAAAGAGGGAATTTTGATGATCTGTCAACTGTTTTTAAAAATACAGTTGATGATGCTTTTGCTTATGCGATGATCAGCGAAAGCCAACAAATGGAAACAACGAAGGGAACTTTGTTCGGAGCATATAATGCTGTCACAGGTTATTTTCAGAATGTCAGAAATTACAAAGATAACGAAGCCAAACTTCAATCCATTGTCTTGGGAGGGACAGCACAGTTAAGGTCTCAAAAGGCTTTTGATCTATGCGAAAGTTTTGCCCTTTCTGGCGCAGAAACTCTGATCATGAATTAAAACTGTTTTAAAAATTAAGTACGGGAAATTCAAGTCTCTACCGTATAAGAGCGACCATTATGAAATTTAATATTGTCAACGAGATAAAATTAAGTTATTCCAGAAAAGGAAATTCTGAAAAATTAGTTAGTAGTTCACGCGATGCAGTGGATATATTCCGTCAGCATTTTGACCGTGATGAAATAGATTATCGAGAATCATTTTTTGCCTTATATTTAAATCAGGCTCACAAAGTTTTAGGGATAAGAAAAATTTCTGAATCGGGAATTTCTTCCACGGTTGTCGATGTCCGTATCATCATGCAGGCGGCACTGCTTTGTAACGCTTCAGCTTTAATATTGGCACATAATCATCCCTCCGGAAATTTGAAACCCTCTGCCGAAGATCTGAAAATTACGCAGAGCATTAAAATCGCATCAGAATTTTTAAACTTAAAATTACTGGATCATGTCATCCTTACATCAACCGATTATTTATCATTTGCCGACGAGGGTCATTTATAAATAAATTCATATTATTAACAAAATACACGACAAGATTTTATTGTCGTGTATTTTCAAATTCGGGCGAAAAGACAATTCCTTCCTACGGTCGAAAACGTCTTTTCGCAAAGAATATTGATACAACTCCTATGATAGACCTCACGAAGCCACTGTATCATAAAAGTTGTGAGCTTTTACATATTTATCATTTAATTAAATGATGAAGATATTCTACAGTTCGTCCTTTATCCATCCCTTTATTACTTTTAAATCGCTGATGATCTATTTTTGAACATTGGTATTTGCCCAGACTATTCATCATCTCCGAAATGATTTGATGTCCTAGAAACCCTTCATTATTATAGCTTAGAAAAACATGTTGAAAATTGCATCTTTGTAAAAGATCGAACATCACATTTTCAACCTCTGATCTTAAACAGAACTTTGATGTATTATAGGATCTCAATCCAGTATTTCCCCGAGGCTCAAAATCGATATCATACAAAGCGATGGTATTCAGCAAATGATAATACGAACTATACTCTCTTCCATTGTACGGAGGATCCAAATAAAGGATATGACCTTGTATTTGATCAATTAATTCGTTGCTGTCCTGATTAAATATTTGACAGTCCGGATGTGATAATGACGTTCTTTTAAGAGGAAGTAATTGTAAGTTTTTGGTGGCGGCTATTTTTAGTGTCTTTAGGTAAGCGCAATACACGGAGGCTGTATTAGCAACTTTATCGACCGCTTTTAACAAGGTAGCCAATAAAAGTATATAAAAATCTTGATCTATGTCAGAGCTTTGAAATCGTTTTTCAATATCCGTCCTTATTGCATCTATCTTTGCACCGTTTTCGGATGAAAAGTAGAGTCTTCCTGCTGCCCCACTTTCCGAGTATTCATTAAATATAAATCCTTCCGTGCCATCTAATTGATTTAGCTCCGAAAGGATTGCCCTGTATTTCTCTTCTGGCACTTTGCTAAAGAATGCACTTGTAATCACAAAACTATAGTATTCCCTATCATTGTAAATGATACTTTTAACTTTATCATGAAAATAGTTTCCTACTACTCCTGTTCCTGCAAACAGATCGCAGAAGCTACAATCAGCGAGTTGATATCCTACAGCATGAGAAATGACATTGTAGATAAACCCCGATAGTCTTTTTTTAGATCCCAAATAATTCATTTTTATTTGCAATCTCTCGTAAAATGCCGCCTACACTTTAATTCGTCCGACCCTGACCTGAATTTGCTTTTAATGTCCTAATAAAAAAAGCGGCTTGGTTTAAAAACCAAGCCGCTAGAAATTAATTGCAAATTTTAAGATGCATTGTCGAATTCAAAATCGACCCTTCTTTCATTACCAAAACTATCTTTGATCCAAATACTGAATTGATGTGATTCAGAAACCTGAGATGTGTAGTATAGCCTGAATTGCTTTTGCTTTAAAGGGTATTCATCATTCGGTAGATATGGAGGATCACTGTAATATTGAAGTTGACCGGCTCCTTCATATTGAAAATAACGAACATTGTAAGTAGTCCCTTTAAAATTATAAGGAGTAATGAGTGAGATACGAATCTCTACCGTCTCATTCTTAGCAATTTTATCAGGAACAGGCATTATATGGACTTCAAAAGGAAAGTCTTGCTGAATTTCCAGATCGCTGTCCTGACATGAATAAAGGACAAAACTGATTACGAAAATTACCAGTGAATTAGTACATAATTGTAAGATCTTTTTGTTGATTATATTTTTCATTTTACAAGCTTTTTTAAAAATTAAATCGCATTCCAAAACCATACAAAGCGTAAAATTGACCAAGCTGACTGTTCGGCAAATAGCGTAGCTGACCGTTGACTAGGAAGACCAAATGTTCTGTGAGATAACTTTCTAAAGACAGCTTACCACCTGCACCGTAAATAAAGTTCCCGGTTGCATTAATGTTAGAGCCATCATAAATCATTTCATTTCCCTTATTGATTTGTTCATAACCTGCAAGCCCACCTATACCAAAATTAATATTGAGATTTCTCATCAGATCTCCCCACAAATGGAGACTGTAACCACCATTGAATAAAAAAGTATCAATCGGGATATCGTAATCGGTATATTCGTAATATTTTCTGCTGTATTCGGTAAGTCCGAAAAGATAATTACCATTTTTGGTGTAAGAAATAATACCTGCACCTAAAGCGTAATTTTGCTTTTCAGGAGATTGTGGAAATACTGAATATGAAATTTCGAATCCTTTTTGATGAGGGATCATTTGCTGAGCCAGAGTTTTTTTACCCATCGCAATAATCAAGATTATAGCTAAAAATATCTTATTCATCTTTAGTTTGTTTTTATGTTTAAACTGCTGATCAGCCTCGCTTGGATCAAATCTGCATTGTCAAGCTGGACTATCTGGTGTCTTCCTCCATTCTTTTCAAGAACTTCGATCTCCAGAACCTGGTCTTTTAACAGCGTAAACTGATCCATCAGATAAACCCCAGATATTTCAGAATCGTGAGCAGCTGTCCTTACCGGAAAATGGATGCGAAGCGGCTGCAAAAGTTTGTCTTGAACGACCGTTCTTTTCAGATTCTTTTTATCGACAATCCTGAAATTGATGAGGTCAATATCAAATGCTACGTTACTGCTGTTCTTAACCTCTAAGGTGAAATAGAATTTGCTTTCATTTACATGCAGTGCCCGGACTGAAAACTGAACCCCGTAGCTTCTGGAAGCAATGTGCTTGATGGTTCTTGTGCTCTTTTCGTACAGGTTTTCCATGATGAGTGCTGTCAGGGAAGAAGAACTTCCTTTAAGATCTTCAAACATGACATCCGTAGCATACTGACGCTCATGGCTTCTTTGCATCTTTAAAAGATCATAGCTGAGTGCATCAGGATATGAACTGTAAAACACATCGAAATTGTAGAACTTCCCATCTTCGGTGATCACCGAAAAATTGGTTTCTTCTTCAAAATCCCTGACTGCCGATTTGATCCGGAGAACATTTCCAACAGCTTCGGCCTTATTGGCGACCAGCAGGTCACTCCCCAGATCGACATACCGGATCGGCGAAGGAAAAAGCAGGTGCGAGGTTTTATTATAGGTGACCTGCATTTTGTAGGGTTCCAACCTTGCCTCTTGCAATGGAGGATATCCTGATATGGAATCCTGCGCCAGTGCCTTGCCTGTCAAAAGCAGAAATGCTACTATAGCGAGATAAAGGCTTTTTATTTTGTTCATTTTTTTTTGATTTTAAGTGGTTATTTTTTTGGCACCAACAGAACCTGATGCCCTGCCTTTACGGTAACCTTTGGTTGTCTGACCTTCTTCTGGAAGTAGCCCGACAGACCCTGTACAGCTCCCCTGCTTAGGTCCGCAGCGATCTGCTGACCTGCCGACTGCGTCATCATAATATTGGTACCAGAAGTTTGCCCCATACTGCCCACAATGTCGGTCACAGCATTTTGCTCCGGTGAATAAGGAACATATAAGCCGAGCTGACCATCATTGTCATGAACATTGATCTCTACAGGATAAATGCTACCCTGATATTCTATCGACGAAATTTTCAATTGCAGTCTCCCACCCTGAAATTTGCCGTTTGCCTTTAGTAAGGTTCCTGCAGGAATTTTGGTATGAGCCAGAAGCATACTTTCCAAGAGTCTGATCGATAATGTACTTTCATTGGTCATCGTCATTGACTCTTGTACAAGACCTTTGATCGCATTTTTTGATTGTTTTGAATCATTGGTTTCATCCTGAGTTCCAAACAATCTATTATCATTCAGACCAGCCAGAAAAGCGCTGTCCGATGGCTCTCTGTACAAAGAAGAGACAATATTTAAGTGAGCTGATTTTACTGACGTGAGCTGTACTTTATTTCCAGAAGGCTGCTTCACATCCTCTTCTCTTGATATAGGATCTTCCTGCTTACTACTTTGGGGAAGGTATTTCGCAGCCATTTGGTAGGATTTTTCCATCAGTTCCAATTGGTCATTGACCCCAAGACCTGCAGGAACAGCATTGTTCTGCAAAGCTTCATTCTTTAATCTGGATATTTCTTTCCTAAGATTATTCACTTCCTGATCATCCCTGCTGTAGAAGGAACCTAATGTCTGCTGCGCATTGCGATAACTGTTAACTGCACTCGGATTAGATGGTGACAGACTATTCGGATTAGCAGTAAATGACGTCTGATCAGAATTTTGGTTAAGGCTGTTTTGGTCAGTCCAGTAATCAGACAAGGTGGTCATCGCATTTCGTTTCTCTTCATTTTTTTGCTCCAGCAGCTGCTGTTCGTAAGCTTTCTGTTTGTCAGATTGTAGCTGATCATCCTTTGCCTGTGGTATACCCGCATTGAAGCCTGATTCTTCAATGACCTTATCCTCGTTTGGTTTAAAGATGAGGTAGAGGCATCCGACACAGACAATAGCCATCAGAAAATAAATGATCGGCTTTTTAAATCGTTCCACTGGAAATTTCTGCAGACCTTCTGCTTCTCTTTCCTGTTCCTGCGATTCGCCCTCCGTGACCTTGATTTTATTTGAATCTTTCATTGTCCTATTTTTTAAGGGTTGAACCCGTTTTGTTATCGTGTGACTGTCTTTTCATAGCAGTGTGATCAGATATGGTCGTAATATGACTGATCGACATGGTGTTGTTATTATTTGCTGTTGTGATAAAGATGCTGATCAACACCAGTAATGTAACTACGGTATAACCTGCAAAAAACAGCTTGGTGAAAAACCTCTGACGTTTCGCCGGGAGCTCTTTCCATTTTTTGTCTGCATGCAAAATCTGCCGCTCTATTTTATCCCTTATTTTTTTCATTGTTCTGACTTTTAACGTTCAACTGTTTCAACATCTTTGTTTTCAAGAACATTGAATTTTTCAATCGTAAATCCCTGGGGATTGCTGTCTGACCGCACAGAGTTCACTAATGAACAATTGGTGATCAGACTTCGTATCGTCAGATTGCTGGACCGGATGATGAATTGTCTTGCGTACGTTTTTACGTTATAAGGATAGCTGTCGAAGTTGGCAACGACACTGTCAACCTCTACCCTCTGCTGAATATTGCCTGAGATAATCCGGTTGTAATAGCCTTTCTCCTGAAGGTCTTTATAGTAATCGAATGCTGACTGGTCTGCCAGATTAAAAGCTCTTTTAACATTGCTTTCAATGGCATTTTTATCCGGTGCAACTGTAAAGAACAGTTCGTGAAAACGCCTTACATGCTCCCTGGCCTCGACAGGCCTGTTAATCGACATATCCTGAGACAGTGCCACCATCAGAGATTTGCCGTTGTCAAGCACGTAGATCTTCTGACGTTGTTCTTCTGCAAATTGATAGGACTTGATAACGACCACGCCTACCACGCCAAAGCAGAGCACCGCAAAAACGAATGTAAATAAGCGGATCTGCTTGAAGCTGCTCTCTATATTTCTTAAAGTTTTAAATTCCATTGGATCGTATTTTTATTTTAATAATCTGCCTGAGATATTACCTGTTGCACTGCCTGCTGCTGCTCCGGCAATATTTCCTGATTTTGTGGCGGTCTGGTTGACGTTGCGCATAAAGTTACCGGCACCTCCTGCCTGAATGACCCAGCCGGTAACGGTTGGAACCGTAAAATATCCGATGATCCCGATGATCATATAGATGATGTAAACCGTGTTAGAAGTATCAGGAATGAAGTTCGGATCTGCCAGCATCTCAATATCCCGCTCCAGGATGAGCGATTGTATTTTTGCAAGGATTGAACTGAAAATATCCGCAACCGGTAACCACAAATAAACACTGATATATCTCGTCAGCCATTGGGTCAGTGTGCTCTGAAAACCATCCCAGACCGATATGGCAAAAGCTATAGGACCCAATATGGAAAGTACAATGAGAAAGAAGGTCCGGATCGTATCAATGACCAACGCAGCTGCCTGGAAGAGAATTTCCAGAAACTCTCGGAAACCGTCCCTGATATCTTTTTTGATATTGAACATTTCCCTTTCAATATACATCCCGGACATTGTCACCAGGTCTGATGGTGACCATCCCAACTCTTCCAACTTTTTATCGAACTCTTCATCAGAGATCAGATAGGCCATTTCGGGATTTCTGAGCATCGCTTCCCGTTCCAAAAGGTCTTTTTTCTGTTGCAATTCGTTCATATCAAGAATCTGATCCTCCAGCATCGAATGGCTTCCCTGAACGATCGGACTTAAAACGCCATTGATACTTCCCAATACCAAAGTCGAAAAGAACATAATGCAAATACCGATGGCAAAGGGTCTGAGCATCGGAAACAGATCGATCGGTTCTGCACGGCTGAGTGACTGCCATACCTTGATGGCCACATAGAACAGTGCACCTAATCCGGCCACCCCTTTGGCTACCGCAGCCATATCGGCACATAATGGCATCATCTCATCATAAACCGAACGAAGGACTTCGTGTAAGTTATTCGGTTCCATCTTACCAGTATTTTTGGTTTGATGTTCCGTAAAGATCCAAGACCCTTTGGGTGTTGTTCTGTTTTTTTGCTCTTAAGTAGCTTACAGAAATATTCTTGTTCGTGTAGTATCGCACCAGATTATGATATTCTTTAACCTCCTTATATACACGGTCGATCACATCCATTCTTTCCTTATCGTTTAAGGAAAGACCATTGGCTGTGATGATCTCTTTCAGTTCTTTAAGCAGTTCAGTACTTTCATTCAGCAGCGCTGAATAACCGCTGGCGATTGCCGTCAGTTCCTGGACATTGAAGTTGGGATCGTTAAGCATCTTCCCAAAATTGTTGACGTAGATCTCTGAGACATCACCTACAAGAAGGACGGTCTGCTGTACCTTTCGGGCATCTTTCACCAGATTGTTGACAGCCTTCAGCTTGTCATAATACTCCTTTCCTTGTTCATAGACCTTCTTAACTTCATTGAAGTTCTTAATGACATTGGATACCGTCGAAGAGGTTTGTACAATCTCATTGGCAGAGTTTAATATGCCTGAAGCCAGGTTGCCTGGATCTGTTACTACAAATTGTGCTTTGGCAAATGTTGCGGTAGCGAAAATCACCACCATTGCTGTGTTGATAATCAAATTTTTCATTGTTGTAAAATTTTAAATGATTGGACTAATTAATTTTCTTTTGTGTTCGATTTGATTCTTTTGAGAGAAATCCTTTTGATGGCGTGTTCCACATTGCCATCTAATTCAGAAGCGAGATTCATCACCTCAATCTTTTCTGTTTCTTCAGTGGTATAAGCCAGGTATTCTTCCGTGGAAACTTCAGTGGCATACACCGCAGAGTGCGTTCCGCCCAGTCCGATCCAGACTTCCTTGTACAGTCTTCGCGGATCATTGTTCATATTGATGGAGAGTACCTGTGACTTTTCTTTGTCAGTAAGACCCAGCATTGCCTGGATATCATCGAATTTGTTCATATACTTGCGCTGGTCTAAAAGGATCTTGCAGTCTGAATTATTGATAATACTCTCTTTGACGATGGGTGACTGGATGATGTCATCCACTTCCTGGGTCACCACAATAGCCTCTCCGAAGAACTTTCTGACCGTTTTGAACAAATATTTGATGTATTCTGCCATGCCTTCCTTGGCAATGGCTTTCCACGCTTCTTCAATGAGGATCAGTTTTCTGATCCCCTTCAGTCTTCGCATCTTATTGATGAAGACTTCCATAATGATGATGGTCACGATCGGGAACAGGATCTTATGGTCTTTGATGGCGTCGATCTCAAACACAATGAAACGTTTGGATAACAGATCCAATTGTCTTTCTGAATTGAGCAGGTAGTCATATTCACCTCCTCTGTAATAGGGCTCCAGCACATTGAGAAAGTTGGCAAGATCGAAGTCCTTTTCCCTGACCTTCTTTTGTTCCAGAACTTTCTGGTAGTCATCTTTCACGTACTCATAGAATCCATTGAATGAAGGATGGTGTTTATTAGACTTAATCTTCCCAATATATCCGCTCACCGCATTGGACAAAGCAACCTCTTCTGAACGGCTTGGTGGTTCATCATCCCTTTTCCATAAAGTCAGGATCAAAGTCTTGATACTCTCTCTTTTTTCGATGTCAAAGACACCATCATCGGTATAGAATGGATTGAAGGCAATGGGATTGTCTTCGGTATAGGTAAAATACACGCCGTCCTCTCCTTTCGTTTTTCCTTTGATCAGTTCGCATAATCCTTGGTAAGAATTTCCGGTATCGACCAAGAGAACGTGTGCTCCCTGTTCGTAATACTGTCTGACCATATGGTTGGTGAAAAAGGATTTACCACTTCCTGAAGGTCCCAAAATAAACTTGTTCCGATTGGTGATGATCCCCTGTTTCATCGGAAGATCGGAGATATCAAGATGAATGGGTTTTCCTGTCAGCCGGTCAGCCATCTTGATCCCGAACGGTGAAGGAGAATTGTGGTAATTGCTTTCCTCCGTGAAGAAACACAGGGCTGGTTCAATGAACGTGTAAAAACTTTCTTCACTTGGAAAGTCACCTGCATTGCCCGGGATCCCTGCCCAGTACAGGGTTGCCGTGTCCGTTGTATTGTATCTGGGCTTGCATTCCATCAATGCCAATGCACTTCCTGTATCATTCTTCAGCTGTTTTAATTCTAAAGGATTATCCGACCAGGACATCACGTTGAAATGGGCGCGGATGGATTGGAGACCGTAGGAATGGGCTTCATTGAGGTATTTCTCGATCCATTCCTTGTTGATCTGGTTTGCCCTGCTATACCTAGCCAACGAATGCATATTCCTTGCTGACTTTTCGAATTTGCTAAGATTTTCATCGCTGTTATCAATGAACAGATATTGATTGTAGATGTGATCGCAGCTCAACAGAAGTCCTACTGGCGAGGCAAATGATAACAGACAGTCACTTCGGTCGGTACTCAGTTTTTCATACCGGCTGTGCGATGATACCGTACCTGGCAAATCATCGGTATCGGATAAAGTATGCATACTGATACGGTTGTTGCCGATGCGCATTTCTTCTGATCCGAGCTTGATGTCCTGTAAGGAAGGATTGGCTTCTCTCGATAGGGTCAGGTACTGTTCGAGTAAACCTGATTGTTCGGAAGTTCCTGAGATCTCATCTTCGGTCATCCGTTCCAGATGCACAAAGCCACTGTCATTCATAATCCTTTCAAACTGGTCGACAGCTTCCAAAAAGCGGCTGATCACTTCTTTGTCTTTGATCTCTTTTGGAATGAGCTTGCCTTTACATAATGATGAAAAGTTGCTCTGCATCCGCATTCTCTCCTTACTGGTTTTCGTGATGAACAGATAACAGTAATGGTTTAAAAAGGGTCGCTCATTGAAATGTCTTTCAAATGATTTTGAAAGAAAGCTCTGATCTTCTCTTGAGAGGTCAGGGTTATAGTTCTCTTTAATAAACCAGTCCTGTTTGTGTATGACTGTAAAATCAGGCAGGGTCTTGACAGCCTTGAACCAAGCGGAATGGATAGCTTCATATTCTGCCGATGCCACCGTAAAAAGTTCAGGAAGTCTGACCTTGAAGCAGACCGTAACATCCGCATCTTTTGAAATGATGCAGTCGTTCTCTATCGCAAGCAATGGAAATTTACTCTCTAGCGTTGCGGCTTTGGATGTATTTCTCATGCTGCGGTGCTTTTAGGTTTGATTTTCAGATAGCGGTAGATGCATTTTCGGCTGATGATATATTTGGGATGTTTTTTACGGGCTCCTAATTTCATCAGGCCATGCTCGCGGTATTTTCGATTCATTGAGAAGGTCTGCCAGATGAGAATTGCACTACTGGCTCCTCCGAATGCCAGACAGAAATAAGTATTGACTCCCGCCATGTACATAATCATGACGCAGATCAACAGACCTAGCAGGCCACCAGCGAAAATAAAAAGGTATTGTGCTTTTAATCCTTTAAACTCAACCGTTCTTCCTATTCCTTTGTTGATATGATATGTATTCATAGTAACAAAATTTATAGGAAGAATGAACGTAGGATCGTTGCTGCCACGATCAGGAAGATACATGCACCGAACCAGCTGGCAGCAGTCTTGCTCGTATCGGGATCACCACTGCTGAACTTGTTATAAACTTTTACGCCTCCGATGAGTCCGACGACTGCCCCGATGGCATAGATCAGCTGAGTAGCCGGTTCAAAATAGGACGTCACCATCTGCGTGGCCTCATTGATCCCGGCACTGCCGTTACCCTGGGCAAAGGCTCCCGTAACTGCCACAAAGGTCAGACCTGATAGCAGTATTTTTTTTCTTTGTTTTTCCATAATTGAAACACATTAATTGTTACTTGCTCCCACACCCTGTGGGTTGATGAGGCAAAGGTGTCAGATACCAAGAAATATTTTGATCGAATGGCGGTTTGGAGAATCTTTTGGCAGTTTGAAAGCATAAAAGATTTGTTAGCTAACTTTATTATCGTAATATTGCAATATATAATATCATTATTATGGGAGCGACTAAGACAGAACATTTTACGGATCAACAAAATCAAATTGCAACGATTGCAAAAGCTTTAGGACATCCTGCCAGAATAGCAATTATTGAGTATTTGATGAAAGTCAATGAGTGCATCTGTGGCGATATTGTGAACGAATTGCCTTTAGCACAACCAACCGTTTCCCAACATTTAAAAGAACTGAAAAATGCAGGGATTATAAAAGGTAATATTTCTGGAAACGCTATCTGCTATTGTATAGACGAAAAAACAATAGAGATTCTCAATACTTATTTTTCCGCAATAGTACAAACGGTTACCAAATTAAAATGCTGTTAAGTATTTTTTTACATTAATATATCGCAATATTGCATTTAACCTATAAAGATTTAAATATGAAATTATCAGAAGTAAAAGAAATTTTGCCCACCTTAGAAAATGTTAAATTTCAACTCGAAAATGGAGCATTTGTTCCGGAACATTTTCACGTTACGGAAGTAGGAATGATTAATAAAAACTTTATCGATTGTGGCGGAGTCATCCGTTCAGAGAAGGTTGTGAATTTTCAGCTTTGGAATGCAGACGATTTTGAACATCGTTTGAAGCCTAACAAATTACTCAACATTATTAAACTCTCTGAAGATAAATTAGGAATTGGGGATTTTGAGATTGAAGTTGAATATCAAAGTGATACGATTGGAAAATATGATCTAGAATTCAATGGGAAAACATTTATTCTAAAAAATAAGACTACAGCTTGTTTAGCACAGGACGCTTGTAGAATTCCATCAGAAAAAGAAAAGAAAAACTTATCCGAACTTAATGTAAATCGAAACAATTCTTGCACACCAGGTGGCGGATGTTGCTAATTCAGTTGTTATGGAAATAAAGCCGATTACCAAAGAAAATTTTCCAGAGGTAATAGAAATCTATGGTCAGGGATTAGCGACCAACACTGCCACTTTTCAAAATGATTTGCCCACTTGGGAAGAATGGGATAAAGGGCATCTTGTTTCTTGCAGAATCAGTATGTACAGGAATGATGAGATGCTTGCTTGGGCTGCATTATCTCCGGTTTCCAGCAGAGTTGTCTATTCGGGCGTAGCAGAGGTCAGTATCTACGTGTCAGCAGATGCCAGAGGAAAAGCGATTGGTGAAATGTTGTTGAATGAATTGATTAAACAAAGTGAGTCAAATGAAATATGGACATTACAGTCCGGGATATTTGCGGAAAATCAAATTAGTATCAAACTACACGAGAAATGTGGATTCCGGATGGTCGGATATCGGGAAAAAATTGGTAGAAAGAACGGTGTTTGGAAAGACACTGTATTAATGGAACGACGGAGTAAAATTATTGGAATTAACTAAAATTAACATGATGTATCCAGCATTAGCAAAAACTATTGAAAAATTGAATGCAAAAACGATTGATGAAGAACGTAAAACAACATTGCAACCCCTGATAGATTTTATTCAATACAAAGTAAACGGTAAAAAGGAGATCAATATTAATTTCATCTGTACCCACAATTCACGCAGAAGCCATTTAGCGCAGATCTGGGCACAGGTAGCATCAAAATATTTTAATATTCCTCAAGTGCATTGTTTTTCTGGAGGTACAGAAGAAACTGCATTATTTCCGAAAGTTTCGGAGACGCTCATCGTCCAAGGCCTAACTGTATTCAGAATTTCAGACAATGCTAATCCTGTATATGCTGTAAAGTATAGCGAGAATGCTTTACCCGTCATTGGATTTTCAAAGAAATACGACAATCCCTTCAATCCTACCTCCGAATTTGCAGCAATTATGACGTGTTCTCAGGCAGACGGAGGCTGTCCCTTCATTGCAGGCGCAGAAGAAAGAATTCCCATTACATACGAAGATCCTAAACTTTCAGACCATACACCACAGCAATCAAAGGTTTATGCACAGCGAAGCTTAGAGATAGCCAATGAAATGTTCTATGTCTTTTCTATGATAAAAATTAATTGATGCAACCAAAACTAAAATTTCTCGACCGCTTTCTTACCCTATGGATTTTTTTAGCAATGCTTTTGGGTGTTGGCTTGGGATATTTCTTTCCTGATATTTCTAACGTCACAAATTCTTTATCTGTAGGAATAACTAATATTCCACTGGCAATAGGCTTGGTTTTAATGATGTATCCACCTTTGGCAAAAGTCGATTACAGTCTATTACTAATGGCTTTTAAAGACAAAAAAGTAATGTCGGTATCACTGCTGCTGAATTGGGTTGTCAGCCCTATTTTGATGTTCATTTTGGCGATTATCTTCCTACAGGATGACCCAGACTATATGATAGGTCTGATAATGATTGGTTTGGCAAGATGCATTGCCATGGTTATTGTCTGGAACGATTTGGCGAAAGGTAACAGGGAATATGCAGCACTGCTTATTGCATTAAACAGTATTTTCCAATTGGTGTTCTATAGTTTTTATGTCTGGCTTTTCATTAATGTATTGCCACAAAAACTTGGCTTGGGCAATTTCAATGTTGAGGTACCCATGCAAGATGTTGCAGAAAGTGTATTCATTTATTTGGGAGTTCCATTTATTGCAGGGTTTTTGAGCCGTTACTTCTTGATCAAATTAAAAGGAAAAGACTGGTTCAATAGAAAATTCATTCCGGCTATCTCACCGTTAACATTATATGCTTTGCTGTTTACCATCGTACTGATGTTCAGTTTGAAGGGCGATAAAATTTTAGAACTACCAATGGACGTTGTAAAAGTTGCCATCCCATTGATCATCTACTTTGTTCTCACCTTCTTTATCAGCTTTTTCATTAGTAAAGCATTGAAAGTACCCTATGACAAAAATGCATCTGTAGCTTTTACGGCAACAGGAAACAATTTTGAATTAGCTATTGCCGTTGCGATAGCCGTTTTTGGAATCCATTCTTCACAAGCATTTGTCGGTGTTATAGGTCCGCTCGTAGAAGTTCCGGTCCTGATTCTGTTGGTGAAAGTAAGTCTATGGCTTAGAAAAAAATACTACAGGTAATTACTAATTGCAAAGGAGCTTTTAAGAAATAAGGGAGTCTGCCTAGACAAACTCCCCAATATCGAAACCTTCTGCATTATCCTTACGCTTAAAAGGAATGTCCTCATCTGCATTCGAAATATTCTGGCTCAGCAAAGCAGCAATCCGCGTTGAGGCATCATGTATCGAATTTTCCAAAAGATCAAAAAGCTCGGTTCCTTGAATTTTTTGAATAGTATTAACTGCTTGTTGTTCTAAATTAGGCTCCAGCATATCTTGTTGAAGCAACTGACCCGCGGTACTCAATTCCTGAAAGGTAACCCCTGTAGCAAACCCGCTTTCAACTATTGGATCATTCTGATATTGCCATTCGTCTTCCTCTTCCTCCCAATCAATGTCCTTAGCCAAAATATCATCCAGATCTTTCTTCATAAGAATATTTTGAAAAGCTTCCTCCTTGGTTTCTGAATCAAAATTATTTGATTTTGGAACGGTAGATTCGCCCTGTCCCTGATTGACATCAGATGGCTGTAACTTTCTTTCTTCAGGCCTTGCTTTGCCTACAATAGAGGGCAAAGGTGGGTCAGCTTCGTCACTTTTTTTAAGATGAAGCTGATTTATAAACTTCTTATCCAAAAGCAGTAGGATAATAATGAGTAATAGTCCTATGATGATTAATTGTTCCATAAGATGATAGATTAAAAGATTGGACGGTATTTGCTGTTGAAATCATCGGTGATCTCTTTTTCAAACATTTCAAAATGATACGCCAATATATTATCAAGATATGCGTATAAAGGTATCTGATCATCCGCAATGATTTGGATGATACGCGAAAGTCGCTCATGATATTCGGGACGGATATAGATACTTTTATCCCCGCGCCTGGTCATCGTGTGATGGGTAAGAAACTGCTCAGCGTAGGTAATTCCAACGCTTTTTTTGCTTTTTATTTTTGGCCTGAGCGCTGGCTTTTCTTTTAGGGAATCAAGTTCCTGACTTTGCGGTTGATTGTTTGTATTGCCAGCCATGATGGACATTAGATATTGTTCGTCAATACTGCCGTCTTCGTTGTTCTTATTCTCACCTTCCATAACATTACAATTTAACTATCTTTAAAAACTCCTCCATAAACTGGTCGAGTCGGCATAATATCATCAACTTCGGGTCTGCCGGCAGTAATGTCGAACGGAAAACTGTTTTGGCGACTGTCTCCCCTTCTTTACGAAATCGCTTACTGTCGGTAATGGAGGTTTCCATTAATTGAAGTCCCAGATCTTTGATTACCTTACTGTAATTTTTGTACAATGGGGTTTTCTCCCTGCCGTCGACCTGGTTCCAGAACAGCTGTATGCTTTTGATCTCGGTATTCTTTTTCTTCATCAGGACATTGGTCAGGACATCCGTAAAACTCAGGGTGCTTTCAAGAACGACCCTATCCGCGGTTATGGGTGAAAAAATATAGTGCACATTGACAAGTGTACTCAAGATTCCAGCGGTGTTGACCGTACCAGGCAGGTCTAGAAAAACTACATCCGGTGCAACTTCCGAATTATCCACATACATTTTTATCTCTTCCAAGACCGTATCGGTCTTGCTTTGGAAAACGGGATAGGCTTTTTTATTAATGGTTGTAAACTGTTTATGGGCCATTTTCTTCAACACCTCATTTTGCATCACAGTTTTAAGATCTCTCTCCCTCATCTGTATCAGACTGTATTGCGGAAAATCACAGTCGAATATAGCGACATTGTATCCCATCCGGTAATGTAGGATACTTGCGATCAATGTGGTGAAAGTGCTTTTACCAACCCCTCCTTTTTGAGTCGAAAAAGCAATGATTGTTGGTTGCTTTTTTGTTTCCATTTTTTTGATTTTTTAGTTGAACATTAGTTTATAACACTTCTTGAATGAAAGATGGCGGGCAGGATTCAGCTACATCACGCTCTCCTGAGATCTTGCACAGCAGAAAGTGGATCTGACTGCAATAATGAAGATCATCCTTCAATCAGTCAGTCAATCAGTCAGTCCGGCTTTCCTGAAATGATCCCGTACTTCCTTCAGGATATAATTCCTGACAGATCCCTATCCTATCTGAATTCCTGATGTCCGGAAAGCTTGAATTCCTGAATTCTGGAATGCTTGACTTCAGGAACTCAAACAATTTTGCCATACATCAGTCCTGCCAACTTTCTGGTACAAATAAATAACATCAGGCTGCACCCATCTTCCAAGTGGTTGTCTTTATCTTTCAATGGTTTTGTTTGGCTTTATGAACTTTAGAGTGTCTCTGAAGCATTGTCATTTAATTTGTGAAAGCTTCGGTGACTTGTTTGAAGTTCTGCACTATTAGGCAGAGAAAGAATCTTTAATAATGGATTGATTCCATTGTATTTTGGATTTATCCTTTCACCCGAAAGGGGCAAGTTGTGTTTTGAGCATCTCGAAACGTTTTCGGATGCTGAAAACAACTTGCCCTTGCAGGGGGCTGTGAAAACGATCTCCGAAGTCGATGTTTTATAAAATAAAATGGTGGTTATGAATGATCAAAATAATAAGAAAACACGAAAAACAGGTCGTCGCCCTAAGGCTGATCCTGCTAAGAATCGTTATACGATCTCTTTTAATGAAGTAGAACACTCAAGGTTTCTTGAACTTTTTGACCAATCAGGAATGACTGTCAAAGCT
Organism: Chryseobacterium taichungense; assembly: GCF_900109935.1. Classification (GTDB taxonomy): domain Bacteria; phylum Bacteroidota; class Bacteroidia; order Flavobacteriales; family Weeksellaceae; genus Chryseobacterium; species Chryseobacterium taichungense. Next base: position 187,257 of record NZ_FOBV01000008.1, read on the forward strand.
CATTTTATAACCTCCTGTATTTTCGAAAAGACGGTAAAGACTGTGAAGTTGGATAAAGGAACTATTGATTTTTATATGAGACTGACCTCATTTCACAGCCAGTTTCGTTCGGTAGGCGTAAATTATAATCAATCGGTAAAACTTCTTTACACTCATTTTTCTGAAAAAAAAGCGTCGGCTTTACTTTTTAAACTGGAAAAACAGGCGCTGGAAATGATCGCGATATTCAAGAAAGTAATTCAATTGACCGAAGAATTTAATCAAAAACATCTAAAAAACGAATGATAAGATGATTGCTAAAATCGGAAGAAGCAGCAATTTGTTCGGTACATTGTCCTACAATAATATGAAAATTGAAAAGGAGAAAGGAGAAATTCTGCTGACCAACAAAATGATCGAAACAGCTAATGGACAATATACTGTAGTTCAGCTGGCAAAATCATTTGAACCTTACCTTTTGGCGAATCGAAATACAGAAAAACTTACCCTGCATATTTCTTTAAATCCAGATCCTAAAGACGTAGTTTCTGATGAGAAATACAGACAAATGGCTCAGCAATATATGCAGGAAATGGGCTATGGCGAACAGCCGTTTGTTGTATTTAAACATACGGATATAGACCGAAGCCATATTCATATTGTTTCAATCTGTGTGGATGAAGAGGGAAGAAAGATCTCTGACACATTCGAAAAGGTCCGTTCGATGAAAGTATGCCGGGAACTGGAGGAGCAATTCGGATTAATATCAGCTATTGAAAAAGAAAATAATTTAAAAAGTGAAATTTTTAAAGCTGTTGATTATAAGAGAGGGGATGTCAAAAGTCAAATCGCCTCAGTGGTAAGGAATATCAGTTCTCAGTATCAATTTCAATCCCTTGGTGAATATAATGCACTGCTCTCTCTTTACCATATTACCGCAGAAAAAGTGGAAGGAGAAATGCACGGTCATGTGCAAAGAGGTTTGCTGTATTTTCCGACAGATAGGATCGGGAAAAAGACAGGCAGACCTTTTAAAGCATCGCTGTTTGGAAAAAAGGCTGGACTCGATTCATTGGAGAAGCACTTTGAATCCAGCAAGGAAAAAATGACCAGTCTTTCTGAAAGGGAAAAACTAAAAGAAAAAATTGTACGGATATTACAGTCTTCTAATGATGAAAAATCATTTACAAAAAAGTTACAGAAAGAAGGCATTAATACAGTAATTCGGAAAAATGACAAGGGAAGAATTTACGGAATGACTTTTATCGATCATGGATCAAAGACGGTATGGAACGGTTCAAGATTGGGAAAAGAATGTTCTGCCAATGCATTTAACGAGTGCTGGAATAACAATCTGAAACCGGATGATAAAGAAGCTGAACAAACATATGATAGATCAACTACATCGAATGATACCAATTTTTTTCCGACATTAGATCAATTCTTGGACATGATGGATACAGATACCGCTAAAGATTTATTCGAAGCAGTAGGCGGCTTAGTACCTCAAGCGCAGGGAGAAGATGATGAGGAACTTGATTTTGAAAAAAAGATGAAAAACAAACGCAAACGCAAAAAACATTCGTGAATCCGGTAGATCATCCAGAGTAAAAACTTTAATTGAAAAATCTTCTGAACTCCAAAGGAATAAATCTGTTTTAATTTTAAATAATTTACTAAAGACTGTGAATGTACGAAACCAATTCCTAAGCGGTTTAGGGAAGACAAAACCAGTCTTTCTTTTCCCATGAGCGCCATCATTGAATTACAAATCATTGAGGCTCATACCTTACCCCCCCCAAACCTTTAAATAGTAGAGAAATGCAGGGAGAAGACGACTTGAGAGGACTCGCCAAAATCATGGGCTTTATGAGAGCGGTAAGCATTATTCTGGTGATAATGCACCTCTATTGGTTTTGCTACGGATTTTTTGCGCAAAGACAATGGACCTTGGAGCTCATCAATAAAATACTCCAAAACTTTAATAAAACAGCAGGTTTATTTTCTCATTCCCTTTATTCTAAACTGTTTGCCGTCTTGTTATTGGGCCTTAGTTGTTTGGGGACAAAAGGGGTTAAAAATGAAAAGATCAGCTGGAAAAAAATACTGATCATCTCTTCTATCGGTACCGTATTATTCTTTTTTAATTCATTTCTATTAAAATTTCCAGCATCCGGCGCCACCTCCTTTTATATCTTATCCACTGGTGCCGGATACATTCTTCTGATGCAGGCAGGCGTTTGGATTAGCCGTTTGTTAACAACAAATCTGATGACCGACGTTTTCAACAATGAAAATGAAAGCTTTCAACAGGAGACCAGATTACTGTACAATGAATACTCGGTCAACCTCCCCACGAAATTTTACTATCATGGCAACTGGCATAAAGGATGGATCAACGTCGTTAATCCTTTCCGTGCGACCATTGTGTTAGGTACACCGGGCTCAGGGAAATCGTATGCCGTCGTTAATAACTATATCAGGCAGCACATTGAGAAAGGCTTCTCCATGTATATCTATGATTTTAAATTTGATGACCTTTCAACCATAGCCTATAATCATCTTCTAAAACATTCACATTCTTACAGGGTAAAGCCGAAGTTTTACGTGATAAATTTTGATGATCCCAGAAGAAGCCATCGGTGTAATCCCTTAAATCCTGAATTTATGACGGATATTTCAGATGCCTACGAAGCGGCTTACACCATTATGTTGAATTTGAACAGAAGCTGGATACAGAAACAGGGTGATTTCTTCGTTGAAAGTCCGATTATTCTTTTGGCCGCCATTATCTAGTTTTTGAAAATATATGAGAACGGCAGATACTGTACATTCCCTCACGCTATAGAACTGCTCAACAAGAAATATGAAGACGTCTTCACGATTTTGACCTCCTATTCCGAATTGGAAAACTACCTCTCCCCTTTTATGGATGCTTGGCAGGGCGGAGCTCAGGATCAATTACAGGGACAGATTGCTTCAGCAAAGATCCCGTTATCAAGAATGATCTCGCCTCAATTGTACTGGGTGATGACCGGAGACGATTTTTCACTGGACATCAATAATCCCAAGGAGCCGAAGATTTTATGTGTAGGAAATAACCCTGACCGGCAGAATATCTATTCTGCGGCTCTGGGACTATACAATTCAAGGATTGTAAAACTCATCAACAAAAAGGGGCAACTCAAAAGCTCCGTGATTATTGATGAGTTACCTACCATATATTTCAGAGGACTCGATAACCTGATTGCAACAGCAAGGAGCAATAAAGTTTCTGTTTGTTTAGGATTTCAGGATTTTTCTCAGTTAACCAGGGATTATGGAGATAAAGAAAGCAAGGTGATTCAGAATACGGTTGGAAACATTTTCAGCGGACAGGTGGTTGGGGAAACCGCAAAGGCTTTATCCGAAAGGTTTGGTAAAGTGTTACAAAAAGACAGAGCATATCGATCAACAGGAATGATACGTCAACTTCAATATCCACGCAATTGGACAGTCTTATTCCGGCATCGAAGATTTCGACATTGACCCAGGGATTTTTCGTAGGTGCCGTTTCTGACAATTTTGATGAAAGAATTAAGCAAAAGATTTTTCATTCGGAGATCGTTGTCGATACGGCAAAAATTTCAGCGGAGGAAAAGAACTATAAGAAAATTCCTGACATCCGTTGTTTCGAGGATGAGGATGGAAATGACAGGATGCTGGAAACCATTGACAGCAATTATAAGAATATCAAAGCTGAAATTTTAAAAATCATATCTATTGAAATGGAGCGGATTTCTAATGACCCGGACTTGCAGCATCTCATCAGTAAAGAGTAGAAAACCTCCAATGCACCTTAATCACCAGAGGTTTACAAGTATGATTTACTCCTCTTCTGTACTTTGAAAGTACTGTAGAAGATTCTCGCTGACAATGTTCAAAAACTTGGTCGGTCCCTGCTTCCGGTTGCGGATTTCAAAGATGGTCTTGTGAAAGTTCCCAAGGTCCGTGCCGAGTGATTTTTCTACAAACCTTACCACTTCACTCAATTCCACATTACCGCCATTGAAACATCTCATCTGGTACAGGGCATAGATCAGTTCGATAAGTCCTACCTTAGAAGCAGACCAGACCAAAGGGGATAAAGACTTAGGAACTTCATTTTCTGATAATCCGTCGATCTGTTTTTTTAGGTACTGGTCGAATTTTTCATCTGCCATAAATTTGGCAATCAACTGGTCATGAGAGGTCGTAAAGCTGGTGTCGAAATTGTAAAAGCCCAATGAGAGTTTCATTTTAAGATCATAGGAATCCCTTACAAATATTTTATGATCTAAGTAGGTAGCTTCCCGTCGGTAATAACTGTAAAAATCAGATTGTTCTGTGTAGAAGTTCTTAAGCTTCTCCTGTTCTGCCATGTAGTATTTCTTCAACACTTTCTTACCTGCATTGGGCTTGTGGGATTCCAGATCTAACACCAGTGAATAGTAAATAAATTTGGAAATGAATTTTGGTTTCAGATTTTTGAAGAAGTAAACCTCCTCACCAAAATTTTCAAATTTATGGGAGGAGACCAATGTCTTGAGTTTTCTGATCGACTCATCGATCAGCAGTAAAGATCTTTCTGCTACTTTGATCATATCACCTTCATCATACACTTCATTAATTTTAAGCTCCAATTCTTCATGGAGCTTTGCAATTTTTCTAAAAATAGTTTTTGTTACCATGTCCTTTTTTTAGAAATTTACAAAAAAACGTTTACTGAAGGTCCATTCAGCCGATTCTCAGTTCTTTTTTCCGCTTTTTGATGTAATCTGTTGGACGGATGCCGTTAATATCATAAAAAAGATTGGAAAAATTCTGACGCGCTGCAATACCACATTCTTCTGCCAAGGCTTCTATGGTGTAGTTGAGGTATTTAGTATTGGTATTTAAAAGGTTTGTTATATACTTGATTCTGAGTTCTGCAATATACCTGGTGAAATTCATGCCTTTATTCTCATTGATATAGATGGATAGATAATTTGCGTTCGTATTAAGTTTTACTGCAATACTGTTTTGAGTAATGCCTTTCTTGGTAAATTGCAGTTCTCTCTCGAACTTTTTGAGCTTCTCTCCGATTTCAATCGTTAGTTCAGGTGTCAGAAAAGTTTTTCTTAGGGAATATTCCTGAGGTTGTACCTCTACAATATCGGGGATCCCGTAAGAACCTTCTTTCAATTTTTTTTGAAGTAGATCGTACTGTTTTTTTATCTTGCGGTCCTTCTGGAATCGGATAACAAAAAATATAATGGTAAGCGTACTCGTGAAGATCAGGAACTGGGCGATCCTTATATTTTTCTTGCCTGCCTTCTCAATGTCTTCTTTTTGCTCAATGAGTGACCTTCGGTCATACTCCCTGTGAAGTTTTCCGGACAAATATGGATAATCTTTGCTGATCATACTGTCCGCCTTCAGAAGCTGCTCAGTATAATACAATTGTTTGCCGAGGTCCTTGTTTTTATAATAGCTAATGAGATAATTGTAACTTTTATAAACTTCCGGTAGGATAAATCCTTCTTTGACAAAGATTGAATCGATTTTACTGTAATAGCCGATCACTACTTCTTCCTGATTTTTAGCCTCTGAGATCTTTCCAAGGTAATAGTAGATGACGGAAACCCACGCAAAGTCGTTTCTTTTCAAGATCTCAGGTAATGCACTGTTTAAATCCGAAGCCGCACCCTCATAATCATTCTTCAAAAATTTTGAGATCCCTAAACATTTTAGAAAATAGCTGTTCTCCAATAGAAAATCCCGGTCACCTGCAGTCAGTTTATATCCCAATTTGTTCAGACTGTCACTAGTCGAGACATTTTTCAAGTACCGGTTGGCAACGGTCATTTGATGAAGTGAATTAAGATAAGCTTTCTTGTTGTTGAATTGTAGGTTTTCGTGCAGACCTTTTTGGTTCATGGCCTTTTCATAAAATTGTGAACAGTCCTGAAAATGCTCTAATGCTTCGTCGTAATATCCCAAATGTGCTTTGACGACTCCTAGATGGTAAATGACCTTATAATGCTGGTATTGGTCATCTGAACCTTTTGAGAATTCATAGGCTTTCATGTACTGGTTTAAGGCCAGCTTATATTTTTTCTGGTAAAAGTAGTAGATGATCCCTTTGCTGAGATAGTCTTTGCTGATGTCATCGTTACTACCATACTTGATACTGAATGCCAAAGCACTGTCAGCATATTTCATCTTGCTTTTATAATCAAACTGCCTTCCGTCCCTGTAGCCCTGAATCAGTTGGGAAATGTCGCTTTCAGATTTTGCTTTTTGAATATAGTCCTTAACAAAAGGCATTGCCCGCTCATCGTCGATGGTCATTTTTTCGTAATTGCTTCTGATCTCTCTGAAAGTCCGTACTTCCTTTTGCTGGGAAAAAAATAATTGTGAATAGGCAGAAAGCAGGACGAGAAAGTAATTTAACTTTTTCATATACTGATTATTAGAACCTCACCAACTCAAAAATACGAATTTTGATCATAAGAAATGCCTTTAGAAGCCAAGGAAGACCATCCAATACGTAAAATCCTGTTACCAGTGATCAATAAGCCTCTGTAGGCTTTTTTGCAATGGTACAATTTTAAAATTGAGACGTATCTATTTTAAAATTGCCCCACAGGACAGTTTTTTTCAGTCTCCAAGGACTCTAACTTTGACTTCAGAATTCTAATTCAATCCGACGTCGGGATAACCTAATCAAAAGAAATTACAATGAAAAAGTTAATCCCAATTTTTAGTATAGTAATCGCTGCAATGAGTTTACAAAACTGTGCAAACCGAGATGAAGATCTCATAACTGATGACAGCTCATATGAGGAGCTGAAAATATCGATCATGAAAAAAGACTCTGCAAAATCATCAGAAGAAATAGTGGATCCCGATCCGCCGGTCAGAGATGGCGATAACTGGAGGATCACGAATAAAAATTAATCAATTCTATGACCTATGATTCCTCATACCTCCATATCAGCTGCCTCAGGCTTACCATGTCCGGAAAGCGGCATCTGGGAGAGTATGGGGAATTTCAGAACAACGGTAACCCTATTTAAAGGTGCGCCCATGCCTGACTATTGCGGAATGAAGATCAAATGGAGGCTGATCCAGGTCTGTTAAACTAAATAAAAACAAAGCAATGAAATCTTTTAAGTCCATTTTTGTCAAAGCTGTTTCTTATTTTTTTATCCTGCTGTTTATATATGCAAGTGTAAGTAAGCTGTTGGAATTTGAGAATTTCCAGGTACAGTTAGCGCAGTCACCTATGCTTGGGGCGTATGCAGGCGTCGTTTCATTGCTCGTAATTACAGTTGAACTGCTAATTGTCTATCTTTTAGTCATCCAAAAATTTCGTCTAACAGGGCTTTATGCATCTCTTGGTATCATGTCAGCATTTACGATTTACATTTTCCTGATATTAAATTACGGTGATTCTATTCCCTGCTCCTGCGGAGGTATACTTGAGAAAATGGATTGGAATCAACACCTCATTTTTAATCTATGCTGTGTTCTCTTATTGATCGTGACAATTATGATTAGTGACGCTGCAAACACAGTAAAGTTAATGAGCCGGCTTGCATTGATTACAGTCCTGCCAATATTGTCTGTGGTGTTGGTGTACGATATAACTGTTGATGATAACCAAGGGGATTTTAAAAGGAGTATAAAAGAACCATTAACAATGCAATATCAGATATTGAAGTTTCCTATGAATAACTATTATTTTGCAGGTAGTTATGGTGATTCCCTGTTTTTAGCAAACCACAAAACACCACTCCTTCTTTCAACCATAACACCTGAATTCAATGCTATTAAACTTGATAAGATCAGATTGAATAATTATAAGTATGATTTTGTCAGTGTTACTATTAATGTCCTCTATCCATATTTCAGCGTCTCTGATGGAAAGGTGCCGGTAATTTTTGAAGGAAAGCTCCCTTCTTTGATGGCGTATGATACAGGTATTAATCGACTTTATTTTTCGAGGTTCTATATGCTTGAGCCACAACGATATGTATTTAAAACTATGCTTGTTAAAACAAAAGAAAGTGAACTGGGTATTTTAAATACTGCAACGAAGGAATATCAAATTTTTCCGGATGCATTACAGAAAAAGACAGACGGCATTTTTGACACCGATGGGGACTTGACTCTGGATCATCAAAACAGAAAAATTGTTTATACCCATTACTACCGTAGCGAGATGATGACAGCGGATTTTAATTTCCGAAATATTCAAAGGGAAAGAATGATTGATTCGTTGTCTCATATGGCCATTGAAACCCAAAACCTTAAGAACGGACAACAAAAATTAGTCAGATCTCCAAGCGTCATCAACAAGGTCCAAACTATCTATGAGAATAAGTTTTATAATGTATCCATTATGAGGGGCAGAAATGAATCACGGGAAGTGTCCAGAAACAATTATATCATCGACGTCTATCATAATCCAACGAAACGATATCTCTACAGTTTTTATATCAGGAATACGGAGCATGATAAGATCAGAGGAATATTATCTACAAAACATTATTTCTATGTACTGTCTGGTAACAAAATTACAAGGTATACATTTAAATAGTATCTGTTGGCCGACAGAACAGGGAACGCCGAAAACCTGTTGATCTAGAGTAGGCATAACATCAAATTTTATTACAATGAAAAATTTCATTTTACCCGCAGTTTTGATTCTGATAGGAACAGGAACTGCATTCGCTACTCAAAAAGAAAAAGGTAGCAAGGAAAATTTAGCAGTAAGACAGGGCTACATCTTTAATAGCTCGACCAACCAGTGGGACCGAAGTGTCATGTGTGAAACCACTTTGAACCCGATTTGTACTGTAGACGGATTGCCAACAGGACAGCAGGTTTTCGGAACGAGCGGTCCGGAAGTTGACCATCCAGAAACGGCCAATGTCGAATTGTACAAAATCAATTAAAAACAGCTCCCGAAAGGGAGCTATTTTTTAATTTGCCATTAGACCGATCCAGTCTGCTGGGGGTTTATTCTTTAAATAGTGATCAAACCATTGCCATATCTTTAGATTAAGATCCAACTGGTTAGATGGCAGTAATACATTATGGGTCTCGTTATTATATTCCAAAAATACGGCTTTTTTCTGTAACCTTTTCATTCCAAGAAAAAACATCTGTGACTGAAGATGAGAAATATTTTTATCTTTTACTCCTGTCCAAATCAGTACAGGTGTATTAATATTTTTCAAATGATAAATGGGAGAATTATCCCTGTAGTTGCCAACATCTTCAAACAAATTTCTATTCATTCTTAACTGTTGATTTTCAGTTCTCCTATAATTAGGCATACCGTCAAATTCTGAATTTGTCAATGAAAAAGAAACTAGATCTGAAACCATCACACCGGCAACACCCGTTTTGAAATAGCTGGAATTGGTCAGTGCCAAGCCCGTTTCATAACCGCCAAATGATAAGCCTACGACCCCTATATTTTTATCATCTATCGGGGCTATCGTTTTTGCAATATCGATGGATTTTTCCAAAGAAGTTATCACACTGTTTTTAACATTACCGATTTCATACTGTAAATCCGGTAAGAGAACCATATAGCCATTCATTAGGTAATGCATATAGTGAAAGCCGAAAGTTGTTCTAAGGTAAGGTGGCCAAAAATACAAAAGATCATCCTGTGATTTATTTTCATAAATATTGACAATCAGTGGATACTTCTTTTTCGGGTCATAGTTCACAGGAAACAAAAGCGCTGCATTAGAGATGCCATATTGCGTTTTATATTGATAAATCTGATATCTTGATTTTGCAAAATGTTTTTTCTCTGCTTTCATAGACTCATAAACTACACTGTATTTCCCTCTTTCAAATTTTGTCAATTTAAAAGGTTCTAATGCAAAATGGGACGTTAAGAAGAATCCGTTCCTGTAAGGTCTCATTTCCTTATAGTGACCTTGCCTGTATGAAGTCATCTTATTCTTTTGATATTCATAGGTCGCAAATCCGGAATCATAAGTTACCTCATTAAAAAGGTTGAATGTCAATTCTTTTTCCAAGTCCAGCATGGCAAACTTGATATTCCACGAGGATACAGGATATTGATCTTTAGAAATCTGTACTTTGTATTTAATATTTTTATCTTCTCCTGCCGTGATTTTTTTTATTTGATGCGTATTGAGATTGACAATATAATAATCAAACTGATTGTGAAGCATAATAGAAGATGTTCCTTTGATTTTTATGGGAAGTTCTGATGGAAAATATTGCAGACCACTATTCTTAAGGTTTTCCCATCCATGAATTTCCAAAGGGAAAAGCTCATGATCCTCTCCCTTCCTGAGATGATGGCACCTCCACCTTTTAAAATCAAAATAAATAAACTGTTCTGTATCGCGATCCCATAAGTAATTGCCATCATTTGTTCTCTTTTTAGGCAGAAGGTAAGAGCTTTTCCCATAATCCAGCATCAGTTTTAAGTCAAGAACCGGATATTGCTGCTCCTCTACAATATTTTGACTCTCATCAAAAACCATAAAATCACCTTTCTCATTTAAAAATTTGTAAACAGGCAATTTCAGCGTTGTATCAGGTGCATAATCCCAAGTTTGATTGCTCAGGTTATAAATACCCATATAATGCTTGAGTATATTTTCATTGTTATTTCTATTTGAATAACTGATCTGTAGTTCAGGATTGGTCTTTGAATATAACTTACTTTTTAAATAGACCGGCACAATAAAGTGCGTTTCTTCCCTAACTTCCAGGTAACCTTTTAGGTTCGCTGTAAATTCAAATGCTGAAGGGCTGTCAATAACCTGCCTCGATAACTGATTCGACAGCACATCCAGTTTGTAAAATTCTATTTGTGATCTCGTAATGTTCGCACAAAAGATATTATTCTCAGAATTGGCCAGCCAGTGACATTCACTTTCCAACTTAAATGTTTTGACTTGATAATTATTTAGATCTCTGATGCCTAAAGTCGTTCCTGAAGTATATACAACCCGATTATTCTTATGATCAAAATGATATGCATTGATCTTGTCCTCTCTCCACAATTCAGTACCATCATAGGATACTGAAACCAACTCCCTGGCGTTAGCACTATGAAGTAAAAGCTTTTCCGATACATTGGAAATATCAAACGTAAAGTTACCTGTGATATCTTTACTTTGACCGGTTTTAATATTTAATATCCTGATATGCTTATCGTTCCGCATCAGAAGAAGATGAGCGTTTAAAAAGTGATATTGTGTATGCTTTTCAAGTACTTTCTTACTGCCTGTATTTACAGTGATCAATTCGTCATCATTCTTACCGTAGGCATTGCTATGATTCAGAACGATGTGCTGCCCTGTGGGGCTGCTTGCCGACAGTGAAGTTGTATAATATTGCTGGTACACAGAATCCAAACTGTCAATGTTCTGGGAAAAGTGAAGCGTACTGATTAAAAATATTCCAATTAAATACAGTTTAATAGCCTTCATTTTGCGGATTTAAATTAGAATTTATAAGAAGTTCGCTTTCGGGTAATGGCAGCAGCTTAAAATGGGTTTTCCATCCTGTTTTCTTAATAACCATCACCGGGTCCAGTAGATTATGCTGTCTAAGATCATAGAAGCGATGTCCGAATTCTGTAAACAATTCAGATCTCCTCTCTTTAATAACAGCATTCATCAAAGTATTCTGATCAGAATTCACTAATGATGCAAGCCCTGCCCGATTTCTTATTTTATTAATATCCGAAGCGGCCAGATCATACTGCCCTTTTTGAAGGTAGGCCTCTGCCCTGATCAGATAAAGCTCTTCCACCCTGAGAATTACCGAATATTCCAGGGAATTCGTACTGGTAGAATACTGTTTATACTTGAATGGATAGTAGTAGGTCTTGTTTTGGGAATCCGTTTTTTGCCCTATCCAGGTTGTTTTTCTTAGATCACCCGTCTCAAATTCATCTATAAAATCCTGACGGAGTGCGACATTCGTTGGCGGTGCCGTGTTCAGAATGAATACATTGCCCTGATAGGTATTGTAAATTGAGCTGAAGGGCAGTAACTGCCATATACTGCCTGAGCTGTCTTTTAAAAACACTTTGCTCAGATCAGATTCCATTTTGTACTGTGTATTATTAACAACAGTACCGGCATATTGCACAGCGTCATCCCAATTATTTTCGTAATAGGCTATTCTGGCTAAAACGGCGTTAGCGGCCATTTTTGTAGGATATACTCTACTTCCGGTAACTAACGTTTCGGGCAGCAGTGCATTGGCCGTCTGTAGATCATTTTTACATTGGGCATACACCTGGACAATACTGCTTTTATCGATCACCTGATTGGTTTCGTAGTTTGTTGTGACTACATAAGGTACAGGTCCGTATGTTTGGACCAGGTAAAGATGCAGCAGTGCTCTGAGAAAAAGACCTTCTCCCTTCAATCGGTTTCTAACTTCCGGACTGAGATTTTCAGAGTTTTCAACCCCTTCGATCACGGCATTGATGTTATAGATCTGTGTATAAGTGGTTGCCCACAGGCTGCTGATTTTCGTAGAACTGGGCAGATGACTGAGTTGATAAAATATCGTGGCATCACTTGCAGCAGGTGCATACGATTGAAGTTCATCGACATAGGCACTGAGAACAACCTGTGCACCTGAAGACGAGCCCGATAAAAACCCCTGTTCTTCCAAAGACCGGTAAATTCCTGCCATGGCAGATTTAGCTAACTGATCATCTTTAAAGACAACCTCTCTCGTGATCTGGCTTTTAGGTAAACCCACATCTGTAAATCGGTCACAGCTGTTACAGGTCAGAAATGATATAATCAGGAGATGTAGTACTATGATATTTTTAATAGGTATATTTTTCATAAAAATGCAGTTTAATAGGTTAGGGAAAGCCCGAAGCTGATCACACGAAGTGGACTGCTGAATCCGGCCAGCATAAACTCGGGATTGACGTCCTTGTTATTGGAAAACACGAAGAGGTTCTGTCCGCTTAAAAACACCTTAGTCCTTAGTTTTGATTCGTTCGCTGAAGGAATGTTGTAACTTAAGGTTGCGTTCTTCACCCTCAATGTGAACATATCGGAAACGGTGGCATCACTTAGCGTATAGAGTGAACTCGCCGTAACCGCTGCCGTACTGTAACCGGCACTCGGCCTTTGAAATTGAGCGTCAGGATTATCGGGTGTCCAATAATCATTGAAAACAGCCGGTTTATTAGCCATGTAGCCTATGTTTCCGTACATCGACCTGATGTTGTATTGGCTTTGGCTGACAAACTGCAAAAGGATGTCTAAACTCCAGTTTTTATACTGAACACTGTTCTGTATTCCGCCGTACCAGTACTCCTTGATCTCTTTGCTGACAACACGATCTGCGGTATTGATGATCCCATCAGAATTGGCATCGTAAAAAGTATACAAGCCGGTTGTCGGGTCAATACCTGTATATTGGTAGAGCTTGACAAGATTTGTGGATTTCCCGATCTCAAATCGATTGGCATAAGTTGATTTATCGAGGTTGGGAAAACTCAACAGCTTGTTTTCAGGCAACGTGAAATTGAGGTTGGTTATCCATCTCCAATGGTCCGTTTTAATATTGACGGACTCTAAGGATACTTCCAATCCCTTGTTTCTTAAGGTAGCATTCAAATTGGCCTGTATGCTGGCAAATCCTGTGGTGGCAGGCATTGGAACCCCTACCAGCTGGTTAGAGCTGATATTATGATAATAACCCGCATTGAAATTCAGCCGCTGTTTAAAGAGACCTAGTTCAATCGCTGCCTCAAATTTACGGGTAAGCTCCCAACCGAAATTTTTATTGTAAAGACGCTGGGGAACGATTCCTGAAAAACCGCCGTACGATCCTCCCGTAGACTGATAGGTATCATAATACTGGTAATCTCCGATCTGGTCATTCCCTGCAACACCATAACTGGTTCTCAACTTTCCGAAACTTAGCCATGAACTCTTCTTAAGAAAATTTTCTTCAGAAAATAACCACGCTGCTCCCACTGCGCCGAAATTGGCATATCTCCTCTCAGAACCAAACCGACTGGAACCATCACGCCTGCCTGTTAAGTTGATAAAGTAGCGTTTATGATAACCATAGTTAAATCTTGCATACACTGCCTGATAGCGGTATAAGGTTTCACTGGCGCTTGGAATCGTTATATTGGCTGCCGCTGAAATATTGGTCAGCATATCATCAGACGGGAAGTTTCGTCCCAATAGCACAAAATTATCTGATTTCTGTTCCTGAAATGATCCGCCTAACAAGGCTGAAAACTGGTGTTTCTCCCATCGTTTTTCATAATTCAGCTGAGGCTCCAAGATCCAGCTTTGGTTCATCTTCTGCCCTTTTCGTATTGATGAATTATTACTGCCTATATTACTGGATGGATTATAGGTCGTTTTTGGAAAAATCTTCTGGTCATTACTGTTGTAGGTACTGTATCCGCTATTAAGGTTGATGCTGAAGCCGCTTCCGAAATTGTAGCTTGAAGTGATGTTGGCATTTAGACTTTTGGTCTTCATGGAATAGGTCTGTGTTGCAGGCCCCATCGGATTGGTAAAGGTGTTGTTCTCCCAGTTGATCATACCATTGGGCATATAGAGGTCAGGCGCATTGGGTGCTAACGAAGCATATACCAAATTGAAATCCGTTGGCGGCAGGACATTGTTTTGCAGCGCAGCAGTCCCGTTAAATCCGATCTGAAACTTTCGGTCTGTACTGGTATGGTTGAGGTTAACCCCCAAATTATTTCTTGTATACCTGTAATTTCCGGGGAATACGGTCGTTTCTTCGTTATGCCCTCCTGAAACTGAAAATTGGGTATTGCCGCTCCCCCCGGAGACTCCGAGCTGTACATCTGAATACTCCGCAGTATTTCCCACAAAGTATTTTTGCCAGTCTGTGGTTTTTGTTGAACTCCAGACCCCATTGATATCATAGGCATTGGAAGGGACGGCTACGCCATCATTGGCAAACGCCAGTTTTCTTACAGCGATGTACTCATCAAGACTCATCATCTTTGGTAAGTTGGTCATCTGCCCAAGTCCGTAACTTGTTCTCAGATTGACTTCGGTTCTTTCTTTTTTACCTTTCTTGGTGGTAATCAATACAACACCATTGGCTCCCTTACTTCCATAGATGGCGGTGGCGTCCGCATCCTTCAATACTTCCAGGGATTCGATATCATCGGGATTGATCGAATTTAAAGGATTAGATTCGCTGTACGGCAATATTGTACTTGCCATTCCCGTGTTGAAATCATTGACTTGAGGTAAGGGCACCCCATCGACAATATACAATGGCTTGTTGCCGTCATAGCCCGTCGTAGCATAACTTCTTAAACTGTTTCTTCCCCTGATCTGTACATCAAAGCCTCCTCCGGGAACACTGGAATTCTGTGTAATACTAACGCCCGTCATTCTGCCCTGTAAAGCTGAAAGGACATTGTTGACAGGCTGGTTTTCGATGTCTTTTGCTGAAACTCTGGCGATACTACCGGTGCTTTCCTTGTCTCTGACCTTGTAGTAGCCTGCGTTGAGAATAACTTCTTCGATTCCCTTTACTTTTTGTTCTAAGCTGATATTGACGACGGTCTGATTAGTGAGAGTGACTTTTTCTTCTGCATAATCAGGGTGTCTGAACAATAGGATGGGATTTTCTGCTGTAACCTGTAATGTGTAGGTTCCATTATTAGCGGTCATTGTTACCTGGTTACTCCCTTCTTGGGAGATCACGACTCCTGAAAGAGGTTTGCCGGATGTGGTAACGGTACCGGAAATGCTGCGTGTTTGGGCTTTTATGTTAGTGCTGACAGCGGTCAGCATAAGGCCAAAGAAAATACCTCCTATATGGTAATAGGAATTTTTCATAGATTTGTAAAGGTTTTTAATTTTCTAAAGATTAATTACTGAACTACGCTCTTTCCCGTTGGTCTCCAAACGCTATGGGAAGGGGCTTTTTTCTTTCTTCTGAATTTTTAAGTTGAGTAGTATTTTTGATTCTTTTTTAATAAAACTTTCCTGATGCCCTTTGGTGTGAAAAAGGACTGGTGAGGTTCTGTAAGCAGTGACCGCCAGGCACCGGAAAGAATTTAATATGAATGAATCTTTGTCCCGTGTAAGCTTTTTAAAGCCGCAATAGGTTGTACCCTCCTATTGTATCGTGTAGTCTGATACTATTTTTAGGAAGCGGGCTTAGATTGTAATGTAGAGATGGGCGAACTGCATTGAAAAAGACGGCGTGGGACTCTACATTATCCGTATTAGGGGTACTGGTATACCTTTGCACAAGATAAGAGAGCCCACGCCTAGGTCGTGAGCTTTCTGCTTATCGTCTTGTGCATTCTAAAATTACCAGTTTTCTAATACAAGATTCTAAGCAATAGCTTCTATTATTCTTTGAAGTATCGCAAAGTTACATTTTCTGTAACCTATTTTACAAATATAATAAAAAAATATCAATAACACATATATGTGTTTATGAAAAATTAAAGAAAGTCCAAAATTTACTATATGTATATATGGGAAGTAGATGACTTAAAATTTCAGATTGGAAAAATCTTCCAATTTTATAGGCTAAAGAATAAGCTTTCGCAATTGCAACTTGGAAATGAGATTAATCTTTCAGGTAATCAAGTGGGTAGAATTGAGAGAGCAGAAACAAATCCTACCGTAGAGAGTATCGTTAAATTCTGCAACTTCTTTAAAATTGATATATTATTTGTATTTACCAAGCTGACTGCGACTGATTATAAAAATCTTGAACTTGAAATAATGCAATTACAAAAAGAGTTCAAAAATCATAATAGAAGAAAATCCTAACTCACGAGCTAGGATTTTCTGTTTTATTTACTAATTTCTTGATAGTTTCGATCTGAACATTTATCAAAACTTCTTTCCTTTCAGCGAATCCTTGTTAGGAAAGGTAGTCCACGACGAACAATTGTCGGAACATTTTAACGAGGATTTAAAAAATATGTCAGAATTTATGATTGAAATATAGGTCTACTGTTGTAAGCAA
The DNA here is from genome assembly GCF_900109935.1 of Chryseobacterium taichungense. Taxonomy (GTDB): domain Bacteria; phylum Bacteroidota; class Bacteroidia; order Flavobacteriales; family Weeksellaceae; genus Chryseobacterium; species Chryseobacterium taichungense. The sequence goes on from NZ_FOBV01000008.1 coordinate 204,282, forward strand.
TCTCATGAAACTAATCCAAGACAAATTATCTAATTTTTTTTGTAATGTAAATATTTTATAACTATCTACTTCGCATCTTTTTATAGATGAATTTTGACGTTATAAACTTACAATTTATGTATTTGATCAACACACTATTATTGTTCTGATTTTATAAAATTATTATAAACAAAGAAGTTTATTTTACTCTGAAAAAGGTTCAAAAATGAAGAAATTTTTATAATTTTAAAAAAACTATAATTATGAAAATTGTTCCAAACATCTATAGATTAGATAAGCAAATTGTGAAACTCAGGGGGTTAAGCGATTATGAAATTATACTTAGAATTCTAAAGGATTTTAACAATCAAATAGAACAGGAAGATTTAAGTATTTTTACGATCGAAAATATTGAGTATATTCTTTATACATTCAATACTGATGAAATTGAATCTGAGTGGAAATCATTTTTCCCTAAAACCTTAAGTGAAACCAAAAACTTTTTCCAGCAATCTGTTGCATTAATATTATTTATAAAGACTGAATTCGATATTTATTGCGTAATTGGAGGGAATTCATACAAAATTATTTTACCATTTATTGATCAAAGCTTTGGAATTGATACTTATTCAAAGATAATTCAACCAACAGAAGATAGTATTACCTCAATCAAAGCTAGAGGTATAACTGGAAATAGGGCTGGTTTTAGCGAACAGTACAGAAATGATTTTAAAATTATAGACTATATAAAATTTGGAAATGTTCCAAAGGAAATCCAGATTAAACTTAATGAAAAGACATCTAAACTTCATTTTAAATTTTTGATAGATAAAAAACGACCCAGAACTCAACTGACTGTTGGAAAAGGTATCAAAATAAAGAAAAATATTAATTTTAATGAATTACATAAAATAATCAAGGAGATAATAGTCATACGGCAATTGATATCTTCTGACTTTTTAAGTTCCTATATTGAAATTACAGATTCAGCTTTTATCGAAAGAGATTTAAAAAGGTTATTGATTGATAATATTTACGAGGATATTAGATATATAGTTGGTGATGCAAACGTAAGATTGTTTCAATTCGATTTTTGCAATCCTAACAATATTGAAAAATTTTATGAAGCCGACGAATACAGATTAAAAGAAAAGACGGAAAATGGCGGTCACTCTGTGTTTAAAATTGTCAATAGCAAAGATGATATCTATGAAAATGTTATTTCTTATGCTTTGAAACAAATTCAACCTTTAGATAAATTTAACTTTATGGTGTTTCTTCAAGGAGTTAGAATTACCTGCTACAAAGATAATGTGAAGACAGTTAGTGCCTCATTTTTATATCATATTAGTTCAGAGTTTAGACTTGGAACATCTCCAATATTCTTAATAGATAATAAATGGTATTTCTTGAGAGATACATTTATTAAAGAATTAAAGACTCAAACTGTCCATGTTTTAAAAACATACAAACTTCGTGATAATTATCTTATGAATTGGTCTAGACTTTTAAATAAAGAAGGTGACTATAATTTAATATATAATGAAATGGAAAATTTCATTGTAATTGACACAATCTTAGTTGATGGCGTAGAATTATGTGATGTACTATATTATACTAATGACCGTATATATCTAACTCATGTAAAAAAAGGATTTAGTGCTGACATGAGAGAGCTAACAAATCAAGTTTTAATTTCAGCAAGAAGATTAAAGGAATGTTTGGGAACAGAAGAAAAAACTTTCCTAGTAAAAATCTATAGCGCTATTGTAAATAAAGGTAGAAGTGTTAATAATTTATCACAAGAAGAATTTGTAGATTTATTCTCGCAAAAAAATATAGTTTATTCGTTAGCTTTCAAATCTCAACAACAACAGGATTTACTTGTGGAAGATAATATTGATAGTTACAATTCGAATATTGCAAAATTCTCTTTAGTGCAATGTTCATCCGAAATGAGAATCAATTATTACAATCTAGAAATCGGTCAGATTAGAACAGTATAAAATGATCAAACTTTATTTTTAAGATTTTTTATTCAATATAAAAAAGCATCTATGTATGAAAAATGGTTTAATTAGAAATAATCTCTCAAAATATGTATCGCTATTACTTTAAACATTATCGAGACTGGAGGGATAAAGCCTGATAAATATGATAGCATCAGATTGCTTCTATGCATATCCTCCAACAGAAATTAAGTTGGGGGCATATAAATGTGTGATATGATATTCTTAACTCATAAAAAATTCATTTTCTTCACTATTATGCCAATCTTTTGAATCTAATTCAGCACACATATTTTTTATATCTTTTAAAAATTTATTTTGATCAGTCTTTTTGAGAAAAAAATCTTTCCATTCTCTATAATAGGTATTTTTCAAGCAAAATTTGACAAATTTTAACGGAGTAAAGTATTTTGATAGTGGAATTCGCAAGTTACTATTTGTTCCAATATGAAGATGTGATTTAGAGTGGAGCATTGGATGGTATCCTATATCATTAAAATCGTAGCGCACATAATTAAAATTAGCGGTCAATCCTTGGGTTTCTAAAAATTGCTCGTAATCTTCTTGAATAACCGGGTAAAAATTTTCAACTGAAGTATATTCATCCATTAACTCTTCTAGAAACTCTCTGCTGTACATTGTTTCTACATACTGTTCTATAGTCAAATATTTGTAGGGCGTTTGTATGAAACTATATCTCAGCTCATCTCCCTCTTTAGAAAATTGAAATACCGAATCGTCGTTTAATAAAAAAGAAAACTCTGAATTAGATGTAATGAAATTATGTAATTCAATAATATTGGCACTTTTACTGATTTTCTTTAATTCAGCTGAAAATGGCCTAGAAGAATCGCCCGATTTTTTAAATACACCAAATTCTTTAAGCAACTTTTCCGCATCCTTTAAAGACGTGTTATATGTTACTATATTCATTATTTTTTGCTGTTTAAATCTTTGATTAATTCTAGAATCTGCGAATCCGAGAGTCCAATTTTACTCAACTCTTGAACTCTAGCATTAATTTCATTTAAAATACCCTGCTGCTTATCCATGCCTCTCAAAATGGTTCTTGTAGAACTCTCAGAAGGCTGAATAAAATCAAATTTATTCTGATTTATTTTAAGTCTATTCATTTCCACTCTGCATTGCTCAGCCTTCTCAAAACCAGTCATTACCACCCAGCCTTTACTTCGAGTAATGGCAGTAAATATTTTATTCCTATCAATTATATAGTCTTTATGCTGAAACGCATATTCCGTTCCTACTATATAAACCATACCAGATTCATTCCCTTTTGCTTTATTAAGTGTTGAAAGTGTTACGAACCCAGTCTGAGAATAAAATTTATTATTATAGGCTGTATTAAGATGATTGAAGCACTTAATACCTTTCTCGATCAGAAGTTTTTCTAATTCCCCAAAATAAATATGTATATGTTTGCCATCAATTCCAATCACGCTAATATCATCAGGATTTAATTCTTGCTCATAAATATCTTTTACAATCAAATCAGCAACATATGCACATTCTTTGTAAAGGTCGTCAAAAATTTGTAATGTTATAGAATCCTCCTTAAACAATTCATTTGTTATCAAAGGAGAATTTTTTTCAGGACGAGATATCAACATTCTGGATCCGGTTTGAGAATCTCCCGATTCGACTTCAAACCCTAAATCTTGCCAATGATTATTATTCTCTAATCTCTGTAAAACAGGTTCGTTATAAATTCCAAGTCCTAAAGCAAAAGCATTTAATAAAAGTATCCTTGGAGTTCGGTAGCATTTATGAAGAACAATATCTTGCAAATTATTCTCATCTCTCGAAAAATCCACAAAATAATCTCCATTTGCGTCTTTACCAAATGTTTGCTTTTCATCTTGAATTTTTACATCAAATATATTTTGAAAATCATCATATGCCCACACAACTCTAGAATTAGTGGTAATTTTTCTAATCACTCTATAAAAAGAGGATGGAAAATCCTGTCCTTCATCAATCAATGATAAACCGAACTTCTCACTGAGATCATGTTTTTCTAATTCATTAAATAAATGCTCAAAAGGACTTTTTGGATTGTTTCGCTTTGCTTCAATAAAAGTAATTGGTCTAATAAAATTTTCTTCGGTCAAAGTTGAATAAACTCCTTTGACACCTTTTCCTCCCCAGCCATGTAGAATATGTATTTTATCCCAATTAGGACTACCATTTTCTGCAAATTCAAAATAATATTTTTCTATTAAATATCGTATATGACCATAAAGAGCCTTAGTGTAATAAGTATATAAAATTTCTTCCTCTGGATGTTGTATATGATATAATGCCGCCTTCATAGCCAATATTATAGTTTTTCCAGAACCTGCAAGTCCTCTTATTCGTTGTGGAGAATCAATATTATTAAGTGCAGCCTTCTTCTGCTCTACATCAAATGATGTAATTTGACTTTGTATTTGATTTAAGATGTAACCTTTAGTTGGTGGGGTATCGATCACTTTACTGACAGATCTATCTTTCTTAGAAATCAAATGATAGGAGCCTTCAATTACAGAGGTCAGTATTTGAAATTCATCATCAGTTAAGAGTTGTTTCTTATTATTTTCTATAATGTCTTCTAAGTTTCCCGCTTTAACATAATCCTCACCTTCCACATCGATATGATCTGCAATGAAAAATTTTGGCGTCACGTTAATTTTAAGTTCTCTTCTCCCAATACGTAAATCATTAACTTTGCCAATTCTACCAACTATATGCCCATCTAATTCGTCAAGTTTTGTTATTTCTTCATCTGTTAATTTTGATTCTGCATCTATACACCTAAAAAAAATAACTCCGAATTCCCGAGAGACAAACAGTACATGAGCTTTGATAATATCATCATCAACTTCACCTTTATAAAAAGGAAAATTATAATAAGTAAATGAGTTACTTATTTCCATCGATTCAATTGTATCAATTAAATATTTTGCTGAAAAGTCATTTTTAATTTTGTGTAGATCCCCTAAGAACATTTTTTATATTTTAGAATAAATAAAAGATTGTTAATACAATTATTTAATATTTGCGGTTAAATTACAAAGAAATTCTTAATTTTTCTTAATCAGTGGTAATATTATAGATACTAAAACAACCCTTATTCTACAACTATATTTTGAATATTTCTCTCTCACATACATTTCTACCATTTTTATTTTTTGAAATAATGTAGAAGCCTTCAAAAGGTAATGTGGAAATTTCATAAGATAATTATTTTGCATCTAAAAAAATAATATGCATTTTGATATCAACTAATTAGTATAAATGTATTTAGCAGCAACCATACTTTTACAGATAGTTATTATTAAGTGAAATTGGAATTACAATTTTTTCCATCGGTATATACATAATTATGTACCTGCATATTCACATAGCTAATTTAAATCAGCGTAATTAGTCCATATAGGAAAATATTATAATTTTAAGAAATCGGCCTTTAAGTTTTATAACTTGATCAACAAAATTTAGATTGTTTCATCTATTCTTTTTTTAAACAATCAATGAAACCGAGCCTATATCATAAAAATAATTTTCTCAAATTTTGTTTTAAAAATAGTTTTATTGCTTATTGAGATGCTTACGATTTTAAAACTGGGTGGAGAAGTTAGGAGCTCACTCCCAACTTTGGAGCTCCTTCCTCTTGACAAAGTTGCTGGTTCGCTCTGCTAGGCTTAAAAATTATTCAATTTTTCCAATTTTATTTTTGAACATGGATCTTGCTATAACAAGATCGTCATCTATTTTTAATATTAATAATACCATAAGTTTAAGCAATATTTTATAATCTCTCTCTTGCTCAGTATTATCGTGGCTATTTGTGGCGTGAACATATTTGTTTCTAAGCCATAAACCATTACTAAATCTATTATTAAGGTAATAGTCAAAATATTCCTGCTCAGCGACAGTAAATAACTTATCAGAGAATTTAATCATTCCCAATTGGTTTAGTCTGTCCAATTCCTGTTGAATAGCTAATGGAAAATAATGGTAGCTAATCACATCGTATATTTTCAGGTAACCTATAATGATTAGTGTGTCAGTATTTACTATTGTTATATTTCCTTGTTCATCACTTCTTAGATATCCTTCTGTTATTAATGATTGTAAAAAAGATTTTCTATTTTCGTCAACATCAGTGATATTAAGACTTTCATTTCTTAGAACCTCGTATAAATTACTATATCGCTCACCATATTTTTTATAATCGAACAAATAGCTTCCGCTATCAAAAAAGATAAATTTTAATTTGTGGTAATCATCTCCTGTAGGGTAAGCATACTTTTTTTGTAAAAGTGAAGGGATGCAACTAATTTTGGTTGTTTTAGTAGAAACTTGCATTAATTCGTAATCTACAATATCATCTTCAACATAGAGTTTATATTGCTCAACCACTGACTCAAATTCCGGGACGATCAACCTTATTTTTGCAAGGAAGGAGCTTTCTTGACTGGGAAGATTTAATCTCAATTTATTTAGATTGTAAGTAATATTCAAAGTGTTATTGACGTAGCTGTCTAAAATATCTTCTAACTTTAAGTTTGAATCCTTTAAAAAATAATTATAGATTTCAAAACGCATTATTGCATCCATCGAACTTGAGGTAAATGCTGATGTAATGATGTAATCATTTTTTGACCTCATAAACGCTCGCTCAAAACCTTCAAGATGGCTACTCTTAGAAACAAATTCTATACAACCCTGGAAATCGAGGAAGTTAAATATTGTTCTGAAATTCTTAAACAATGTGGCGACATCCTTTTTTTCACCAAGTTTCTTACTACTATACGATATTATTTCCTCGCCATCTCGGTAAATAGTTTTCTTTATTTCCTCCTGGTCTTCTGATAGACAAATACCTTTTTTAATAGAAAATGCATTATCACTATTTAATATTTCATCATTTAATCTGTCTGAAATCCTTTTTGCTTTCAGCCTTGTTCTATCTGTTATACGTAGATGTGGCGAATCTTTACTATTTTGTACTAAACGGACATAATTTAAATTGACATCATCATAATCAAGATAGTTTAAAATAAGTTTTTCACTTTCAGTTGTGTTTAGAGATTTTGGAAAAAATTTTTCTTGTCTCTCTTGATCATAACTGGACTCAAAATAGTCCAGAAATATCTCTGCCGTTCTTGGCCTAGACATCATGTAAGTATAAATATCATGATCTAAAAATGACACAATATTTTTACAGTATAATATTTCACTAAGCCTAAAATTTTTTTTAAGTGTTATTTCCAAAAATTGATCGCTATTAATTGTTTTGTATATTCCAGTTTTATTTACCAGAAACCAAAATGTTTTGGTGTAGCTATAAGAAATATGAGAGAACATATTTAGGATGTTTTCCCACTTTAAATTTTTGAAGTACTGCGCAATCTCTTTTTTGAAATCTTTTATAACGGCATTATAAGTAACAATGTCTGTAGAACTCCAATCTTTATGTACAAATCCATTTTCTATATAATCAATAATATGTTGACGCTCTAAGATGTCATCTATTTCTACTGCCTCAGACAGGTGCCTATTATCATTGAAATAGTTATTGATCTGCTCGATAGAATATATCCAAGCCAAATCGTTTTTCGAAAAATATATAATTCTTTTCATTGTTGTAGCGTGTTCTACAAATTTACTAAAGTTGAGAGACAAAAGACGCCAAACAAATCATTTGATAATAAATTGATAATTAGCTGACAAAATCTGGAATACTTATGAGAAGCAGCGCCTTTACACTCAGAGTTATTTGAACTGGTAGAGAATTAAAGGGTATTACTTCAGATAGTAAAAAAAAGTTAAAAAATACTGGAAGTACTAAAGCTGCTGAAAATTAAATATAATTAATTGCATTAGATCTTTTCTGTACTAAAAAAAATGAATAAACCCACTCTTTATTCTGAAAGTGGGTTTGATGGTTTAATATGGAATTTATTGATCTTAAGAAAATTCAAAAGATGTAGTATAATCATCTTTTAAAATAATAAAAGCATCAAACTTTTTACCGTTTTTACTTTTCATATTTTTGATCAGTGGTGTTTTTCCTGTTGTTATGAGCGAAGTGATATGATCGATGCTGAGCTGTACGCCGCATATCATCCGAAATAATATCCATTGGCATCGGTCATCCGGGCATTTGACGATCTTTTCTTTGATGGTGAGAGTACGCTGCTGGCATTTGGGGCATTTGAGTTCAGATATGCTTTCTTGGGAAATGTTGAGTGATAATAGTTCTTGGGTAATTTCTCCTGTGTAGTTTTTGATGTCGCTGACGAACTGGTTTGAATCGAGTTCTTTATTTTCAATTTGATGGAGCGCCATCTCCCATTCTGCGGTCATCAGGACATTGGCTATTTTTTGGTCTTTGATAAGGTCATAGACCTTTTGTCCTTTGTGGGTTGGGATCAGCGTTTTGCTTTTTCTGGTGATGTAATTTCTTGTGATTAAGGTTTCAATGATGGAGGCTCTAGTTGCTGGAGTACCGATACCAATGTTGGCTAAAGCTTTTTGTTGTTCCTTGTCTTCGATCTGCCTGCCTGCGTTTTCCATAGCAGACAAAAGATCTGCTTCGGTGTAGAGTTTTGGAGGGCTGGTCAGTTTTTCCTGGAGTTCTGTTGATGAGATTTTAAGCTCATCAACTTTTTTGAATTCCGGAAGTTCAATGAGCTGGGGTTCTTGTGTTTCGTTATTATTGCTATAATTGATATTATTATTTCTATTGCTATCTTGGATTGGATTTTTCTCATCAGACAATAGGCCTTTGATGCCTCGCCAGCCTTTGTGGAGTATCTTTGAACCTGTGATACTGAACTCATAATGATGAACTTTGATTGTGATGTGTGTGTTCTGTTTGGAACAGTGCTCTGATAATGATTCAAGCAGGCGGTAAACGATCATATAGTAAATCGCTTTTTCACTAGCGGTCAAAGCAGATGGTATTTTAGTGGTCGGTAAAAGTCCATGATGGTCTGTGACCTTGAGATCATTGACAATGCGTTTGTTGAAATTGCCGAATTTTAGTGTTGCTATCGCTGGCTTGAATAGGTCGGATTGATTCAGTATTCTTACTAGTTCAGGGATTTCTGACCAGAGGTCTTCAGGAATGTATTTGCTTCCGGTTCTCGGGTAGGTGATGAACTTCTTTTCATAAAGACTTTGGGCAGTCTGTAATACTTCATCTGCCGATAATCCCAGCTTTCGGTTGGCTTCTTTCTGTAGTTCTGTCAGGTCAAACAGTAATGGAGACTGTTCTTTGATCGTGTTGATGGAGACCTCTTCTACCGTGGCTCTACCCTCACGTTCTATCGCTTTTAAAATCTGCTCTGCCTGTTTTTTGTCTTCCCATTGCTGATTGGAAAGACTTGTAAAGTTTAAATAATCCTTACGGTGCTGTAACTGGATCTGCCAGTATTTCTTTTGTTTAAAACCTTTGTTTTCCTGAAATCTTTTGCAGATCAATGCTAATGTTGGGGTCTGAACCCTGCCTAAGGAATAGACATCGTTGTTCGCTGCAATGCTTAATGCCTGTGTAGCATTGATGCCCACCAGCCAGTCGGCTTCACTTCTGGCTTTTGCAGCTTCATAAAGACCATCGAAATCCGAACCGGGTCTAAGATTTTTAAAGCCTTCTTGTATGGCTTTTTCAGTCAGTGAACTGATCCAGAGTCTTTCAAATGGTTTTTTGCATTGGAGGTAGTCATAGATATAACGGAAGATGAGCTCGCCTTCCCTTCCTGCGTCGGTTGCAACGATAATGCTTGTGCATTGACCAAAGACATTATTAATGATCTTGAGCTGCTTTAAGGCGGATGGGTCTGGCTTGTAGTTTTTTGGTTTAGTCTGTTTTGTCTTTCGTGGAGTGAGAATAAAATTATTGGGAAAGATAGGCAGAGAGGCTTTGTCAAAGCCTCTAATGCCATAATCTTCCGGCATTCCCAATGATACCAGATGACCTAATGCCCAGGTCACACAGTAGCCGTTTCCTTCAAAGTGGCCGTCTCTTTTGTTGTTGGCGTTGAAAATCTGGGCAATTTCTCTGGCAACACTCGGTTTTTCTGCAATGATGGCTTTCATAGGTTTGGATTTGATGGTTGTTGTTATGGTTGATTTATTCTTGCCAGGTCGAGGATCCCTAATGGAATGGGGTCTCCATTACATTTTTCTGCCTCTTGATCTGGCGGGTTTTTTCTGCTGCTCCTGTTGCTGCTTGTTGGCAGGCTCCTGCTGTTTGGATTGAAGCGGTTCTTTGATGTTTTTGGTCGCTTCATTGGTTTTACCATCGGTGTTAACAGCCGTCTGTGCTTTATGGGCTTCTGATGGCTGTGCTTTTTCCCTTAGCTTGTTGGGGTTGGTAAATGAAAAATCAGTCTTGGCGGTCTCTTTGTTGAAAGTTATGTAGCCCTGGTATTCTTTGCCTTTGCTGTCAACAAGACCGCTGACATAGACCGTCTCCCCTGCCTTGAATTTTTCATACTGTTTGTCATCCAGTTCTTTGTCTCTGAAAACTCTTGGGGGTTCGCTGTTTTTATGTTGATTTTGGTTTTGCGGATTGTTTTCTTTTTGAGACTGGCTATGATGCTGCTTTTGATTATTGTCAAATATGAATTCAACATAGCGCTTATCGGCATTGAACTGCACAGTAGCATCGAAGGTAGTGCCTTTGGTAGAGGTCATACCTTCGAGATAGAGAGGCTTACCTTCCAAAAGGGTTTGTTTCTGATGCTCGTCCAATTGGATTCCTTTGATCTCGTCTGGGATCTTCATATACTCTGCCCTGTAAGCCACCAGTTCATTGGTCAGGCGGTCACGGCTGATCACGGATGGAATGATCTCATCGGTCTTGGGATTGACCAGATCAACAACTCTACCCATATTGCCGTTTTCCATCAGGTTCTTCTTGTCCTCTTCACTGAACTCGTGACCCAAGAATTTGAGGTTAAGATTGGGTTCCCTTCGGATGCCGTGAAGCTTAATGCCGATGTCGCCCGTATCCCCTTCCTGTAGGGAAAGCCGGACGTCCATTTTGCTGACTGCAGCGCCGAGGTTAATGGTGATGGGAATTAAAGTATTGGTCTTGTAGCCTCTGAGCAGAGGATCTAGGGCATTCATCTTTTCAAGCTTTTCCTGGGTAAGCCCGAATTTTTCCATGGTTTTCCAGTCGATCTGCTCCGGCTGGAAACGGTATTCCTGGTTGTCTGTGTTGTTTTCCATTGTTTTCTGATTTTTTAATGGGTTGGTATTTTTAGGTAAAATCTCATATTCCTTGAGTTGTTCTCTTTCTTCAGGAGATGCCTGATCGACATACTGCTGAAGGTCTTTGGCGGTATCGACGGCATCATATTCCAAAACTTTGAAGAAGTTGAAATGCGTCGGGTTTTTAAGCTGCCGGTAAAAATTTGAAAAAAAGTTGGAGAACAGATCCCCGTGCTTATCGACCCTTACAAGCTGGTCATTTTCTTTCTTATTTTCCGGAGGTACTGTTTGCAGGTTGCCTTCTTTATCGATTCCCTTCACCATCTCTATCGTGTTGTTATGGATGTTCAGGACCAAAAGCGTATCCTTTGCCGGCTTTATTTCATTGATATTACTAGTCTGGTTATCTTCCATCACTTAATATTTTATGATTTCTACGGACGGAAGATACTTGGACAACAACCCGGCATTTTCAATCAGGAATCTTTCCGAATGATTTGGCTGTGTTTGACTTTATGTGATCTTTGAGTTTAGGCTGTTCCTGATGAGCTGGTGGACATCGGACAGCTTATAATACAGCTTGCCGCTAATCGTATAGTACGGCAGCTTTTTGTCAGTCCGGTAACGCTGCAAGGATCTCGAACTGATCTTCAGAAGCTGCAATACATCCTGGTTGTCGAGCAGCTGTTCCCCGTCGATTTCAATATATTTGGATTGTTTTGATATGATGTGTTCCTTTAGAAGGTCGAATCGTTCCATGATCCTCTCCATCCATGCTATAAATTCTGTTCTCTCGATATTCATAACTTTAATTTTAAATGTTAAAATGAAGTGAATAGCTGATCAGCTCTGTTGGTGTAAAGTTGAATATTGGAGTTGAGATAAAATCACTACTTTTTCGTAGTACCGAAAAGATTTTTTGAAATTTTGATCTTGAGCAGTTATTTCAGCGATGATTAAAATATTGTATATTTGAAATAAGCGATAACCAATTGCAGAAATGAAAGGTCGGCAGCTATTTATTGTATTTGAAAATTTTAAATACTATTTACTGGATATGTAGACTTCAAAAAAGTTAGTAAGAGAACTGACCGAAGAGGAAGTTGAAAACTTGAGGTTCCAAATTGAAACCTCAAGTTTAAATTATGGTGGCAGACGTTATTTGCACTATGTTTTTACCAAACAAGGCATTGCAATGGCATCTGCCATACTCCGCTCCGATATTGCTATTAAAATGAGTGTTGAAATAATGGAAGCCTTTGTAGAAATGCGGCGTATGCTTATCAGCAATGCCTCTTTGTTTTATCGTTTAGATAATATCGAGTTAAAGCAACTGGAAGCAGACCAAAAATTTGAAGAGCTATTTAAAGCTTTGGAAAGCGACAAGCTCCACAGCGAGAAAGGCATTTTCTACAATGGGCAGGTATTTGATACCTACACCTTTGTTTCCGATATTATCCGAAGTGCCAAAAGCTCTATTATCCTGCTTGATAATTACGTGGATGATACAGTGCTTACTTTGTTGGGTAAGCGTAAGACTAATATAACCGCTACAATCCTTACCAAAAGTATCAGCAATCAGTTACGGTTAGATTTACAACGCTACAATAACCACTATCCTCCGGTAACTATTGAGGTTTTCTCCGATGCCCACGACCGATTTTTGATTATTGATAATGCAGAACACTACCATATAGGTGCATCACTCAAAGACCTGTGCAAAAAATGGTTTGCCTTTTCGAGAATGGATATTGAAGTCGGCAGGATGCTACAAATATTGAACAAGCCATAAAAATGAACCTCCGAATTATCGGAGGTTTTTTATTGTCCCATTACGCCAAATCCTGCCTTTCAAAGCTAAACCCTGCAACATTATCAAAGGCATTTGCTCCTGCTTCTAATTTTAGGATTTAAGTAAAATTCTAAAAAAAATAAAGTATGGATGTACAGCAAAAAGACCTATCGTATTTCAGATTACGACTGCAAGAATTATTAAACAGCAGCTTTCCCGAAAAGGCACACGACCAAAAATTTATAGATCAACGGTCTTCGTGGGCTGCCAATGCTTATGAGGGTGCTTTCCGTTCAGGAAACGCCGTTGAGCAATGCGACGAAATAGCCAATTACATACTTTTTGAGGGCTTGCACTTCTCCAAGTTCGACACGGTTTTCAAAGTGGTATGCAATGAATTTGATACCATAATGGCAGACGAGGAACTGCGACCGTTCGCCCTTAAAATGTTTCCCGTTTGTGAGCATGTTTTCGCAGGATATGAATTAACTGATGATTTCGCCAACGGAAATGAGTTTGATTTACTCTATACCGAACTGACCGGAACCATCTCAATATGGATTGAGGAAAATGGGCTTCAGTAAGCGGTTCCATCTCCAACAGAATATTGATGCCCTGCGAATTGTTTTTAAACTGGAAAAGGAGAAACGGCAAGCCACCGTAGGAGAAAGACTGCTAATGATGCGATACAGCGGATTTGGCGGTCTTAAGTTCGTTCTGAACGCCGTAGAAAACGAAATAGACATCAATCATTGGAGAAAAACAGAACACGACCTTTTTCCACTCACGCAGGAACTCCACCAACTCCTCAAAGACAATTCCCAAGACGATAAGCAATACCGCAGGTATGTGGACAGTATGAAAAGTTCCGTGCTGACGGCTTTTTATACCCCGCCAAAGGTTATAGATGCCATTTCATCTGCCTTGCGGGATAATGGTCTGCACATTGATAAATTCCTCGAACCCTCCGCAGGTATCGGTTCATTCATCCAATCCTTTTCGGAAAATCAGAAAGCCAGTGTTACCGCTTATGAAAAAGACTTGCTTACAGGCAAGATTTTAAAGCAGCTTTACCCCGAAAGCAATATCCGTATCAACGGTTTTGAGGAAATTCCCGAAAGGGAACAAAACAACTATGATATAATCGCCAGTAATATACCGTTCGGCGATACTTCTGTATTTGACCTTTCTTATTCACGCAGCAGAAACAGCGCAAAGGAACAGGCTGCCCGAAGCATACACAATTACTTTTTTCTGAAAGGTGCTGATATGCTCCGTGAGGGTGGTTTGTTGGCTTACATCACTTCGCAGGGCATTCTGAATAGCCCTAAGAACGAACCCATACGCAGGGCGTTGATGCAGGATAATAATTTGGTTTCGGTTGTAAGACTGCCCAACAATCTGTTTACCGAATATGCAGGTACGGAAGTGGGCAGCGACCTGATTATCCTGCAAAAAAATACGGCAAAACAAAATCTGACCGACAGGGAAGATCTGTTTTGCCAAAGCAAGCCAACCGAATACAATACGCCGGGCAATGCGCTCTTTCAGGACGGTACAAGAATTATCCATACCGACCAAAAATTAGATACCGACCCATACGGTCAACCTGCCTTAATCTATACGCATAAAGACGGTGTTGAGGGTATTGCCAAAGATTTGAAACAAATGCTTTCCGAAGATTTTGGGAACCATCTGAATTTGAATTTATACAAAGGCGAACGCAATGATGAGCCTATGATACAAATTCCGATTGAACCAAAGGTTACACCTCCGGTCATAGACCCTGCAATCGTTCAGCAAAAACCGCAGCTTATAACCACTCCGGTAGTCCATCAGGAAAGCCCACAGGAACTAAAACAACTAAGCATTTTTGACCTGTTTGAAAGTGCGGGTGAGCCTGTAATGGTGCTTGCTCCACCTAAAAGAACTACCCAAAACAAAAGGCAAAGTAGTAATAAAAGAAGAGGCACAATAGGTCGTCAACCCGACCTGTTCAGCAGTGCCAGGCAGCAACCTTATACACCGCTAAAATCCAATGGTGCTACCAATGGAAAAAGCCAAGTAAACAGCAAAAAACAGGAAGCCATCGGCGACCTGTTTTCACAAATAAACGGCAATGGCCAGTCTGATAAGACTGCCATTCCCGTTACCGATATTAACACCGTTCCTGAACCTGCTCCGTATAGCGGCGAACTGCAATTATTCCACCGGAATGATTGCCTTGTGGTGGATAAAGGTTGGATCGGCTATTTGCAAGAGGTGGATAAGGAAGACAAAAAAGCTATCTTTCATCCATTGCAATTGCCGTCGGCACAGAAAGCAAGAGCCGAAGCCTACATAGCCGTAAGGGACAGTTATATCAACCTGTACCAAAAAGAAGCTGAAAAACAGACCGAACACAGGGAAGAACGGGAAACCCTGAACCTGCTGTACGATGCCTTTACCAAAAAATACGGCAATCTCAATACTGCCGACAATGCCAAGCTGATAAAAACAGACAGTGCAGGTAAAGAAATCCCCTATCTGGAGCGTGTCATTGGCGGCATAATCCATAAAGCGGATATTTTCAGCCGTCCGGTCAGTTTCTCTACTACCACGTTAGCAACCGACAATCCCGAAGAGGCTTTAGCTGCCTCCCTGAACAAATACGGAAATGTGGATTTGGACTTTATGTCCGAAATCAGCAGCCTGCCTGCCGATACCCTGAAAGAAGCCCTGCACGGGCGGTTGTTCTACAATCCGCTACAACAGGAATATGAAATAGCCGAACGTTGGATTGCAGGCAACGTGGTGGAGAAAGCAGATGAAGTAAGAGCCTATCTCGAAAACTATCCCGATGATACCGAAGCCAAAGAAAGCCTTACCGCTTTAGAGGAAGCCCGACCAAAACGTATCGAATTTGAGGAACTGGATTTTAACCTCGGCGAACGGTGGATACCTACCGGAATTTATGCCCGTTTCGCTTCGCATTTGTTCGATGCGGATGTACTGGTTCATTACTCCGAAAGCTCCGACGACTTTTCCGTAAAGTGTCATCAGGGCAATATGCACATTTGGGAAAAATATGCGGTCAAAGCGGAAAGCCGCACGTTTGACGGTATTGCCCTGCTTAAACACGCCCTTGTCAATACCACGCCTGATATTACCAAAAAAGTAATGGTTGGCGACCAAGAGGTTAAAGTACGGGATATGGAAGCCATACAAATGGCGAACACCAAGATTGACGAAATCCGTACCGCCTTTACCGACTGGCTACACGCACAGAACGATGAGTTTAAAAACAGGCTGACCGACCAGTACAACGATACCTTTAATTGTTTCGTTCGCCCAAACTATGACGGAAGCCATCAGGAATTTCCGGGATTAGACCGCAAGGGAGCAGGCATTGAAGACCTGTATTCAAGTCAAAAGGACACCGTTTGGATGATAAAGCTGAACAACGGTGCTATCTGCGACCACGAAGTAGGCGCAGGAAAAACGCTGATAATGTGTACCGCAGCGCAGGAAATGAAGCGTTTGGGATTAGCCCATAAGCCGATGATTATCGGGCTGAAAGCAAATATACCTGCCATTGCCGAAGACTACCGTAAAGCCTATCCACACGCCAAAATCCTTTATCCGGGTATTGATGATTTTACGCCGAAAAAACGCCTGCGGATTTTCGGGAATATTAAAAATAATGATTGGGATTGCGTGATACTTACGCACGACCAGTTCGGAATGATACCGCAATCGCCCGAAATAGAAAAGGAAATCCTCGAAATAGAACTGGACAGCGTAGAGCGCAATCTCGATGCCCTGAAATCGCAGGGCAAGGAAGTGACAAGGGGAATGCTCGCCGGGGTAATCAAGCGGAAAGAAAATCTTGAAGTAAAGCTGAAAACGCTGCAACACGATATTGAAAACCGTAAGGATGATATTGTGGACTTTAAGATGATGGGCATAGACCATTTGTTTGTGGACGAAAGCCACCAGTTCAAAAACCTGATGTTCAACACCCGTCATACACGGGTTGCCGGACTGGGGAACGTGGACGGCAGCCAAAAGGCACTGAACCTGCTGTTTGCAATCCGCACCATTCAGGAGCGTACCAATGCGGATATGGGTGCAACCTTTCTTTCGGGTACAACCATCAGCAATTCATTAACGGAATTGTACCTGCTGTTTAAATACCTGCGCCCCCGTGCATTGGAAAAACAGGGTATTCATTCCTTTGATGCGTGGGCAGCTATCTATGCACGGAAAACGACCGATTATGAATTTTCGGTAGCTAACAATATTGTAGCAAAAGAGCGTTTCCGCTACTTTATCAAAGTGCCGGAACTGGCACAGTTCTATTCTGAAATCACGGATTACAGAACGGCTAAGGATATTGGTATTGACCGCCCCACTAAGAACGAGGTATTGTACAACATACCGCCAACGCCCGACCAAGAAGCCTTTATCCAAAGCCTGATGCAGTTTGCCAAAACGGGCGATGCTACTTTGCTCGGTAGAGAACCATTATCGCAAAGGGAAGAAAAAGCAAAGATGCTCATTGCGACGGACTATGCCCGTAAGATGTCGCTCGATATGCGTATGGTAAGTGGTATATACGACGACCATCCCGACAACAAGGCTTCGCATTGTGCGGTAAATATCGCCAAGTATTACAACCAGTTCAACGCACAGAAAGGAACGCAGTTCGTTTTCTCCGATTTGGGAACCTACAAGCCCGGCGAATGGAACGTGTACTCCGAAATAAAACGCAAACTCGTGGAGGACCACGGCATACCTGCGCACGAAGTAAGGTTTATTCAGGAAGCGAAAAATGATAAGCAACGTAAGGAACTTATCAACGGAATGAACGAGGGCAAAATCCGTGTACTGTTCGGTTCTACAAGTATGCTCGGAACTGGCGTAAACGCACAGAAAAGAGCTGTTGCCGTTCATCATTTAGATACACCGTGGCGACCGTCTGACCTTGCCCAAAGGGACGGGCGGGCAATCAGAAAAGGCAATGAGATTGCCAAATTCTTTGCCGATAATAAAGTTGCTGTGATTATCTATGCAGTTGAAAAATCGTTGGACAGTTACAAATTCAACCTGCTGTATAATAAGCAGCTTTTCATCGACCAGTTAAAGACTAACAACCTGACCAAAAGAACGATTGACGAGGGAAGTATGGACGAAAAATCGGGAATGAACTTTTCGGAATATGTGGCAATCCTGTCAGGAAATACAGACCTGTTGGATAAAGCCAAACTGGAAAAACAGATTGCCGGACTGGAAAGCGAAAAGCAGGCGTTCAACCGCTCTAAATCCAGTGCCAAATTTAAGGTACAGGATTATATGGAAATGTTGCAAAGCACTCAATCCCGTTTGAACCGGATGAGTACCGACTGGGAAAACTTACAGCAACGCCTGCAAAAGCGTTCGGACGGTACAATCGAAAACCCTGTGCTGTTAGATGGCTTGCCGCCCAATGCAAATCCGAAACAAATAGGCGCAAAACTGAACGAGATTGCGAACAAAGCCCGCACGGCAGGCGACTATCGTGAAATAGGCAACCTCTACGGGTTTCAATTATTGGTTAAAACAGAACTTCCAAAGGATAATTCAACACTCGAAAGGGTCAATAGATTTTTTATAACTGGCGAGGGCAATATCAAGTACACCTACAATAACGGTCTGATGGCAAAAGACCCCGAAACCGCCGCAATGAATTTTTTAAGGGCTTTGGAAAAACTGCCGGGCTTTGTGAAGCAGGAGCAGGAGAAAATCGCTGAAATACAAAAAGACCTGCCGATACTTCAGGAAGTGGTTAACGGTACTTGGGCTAAGGAAAGTCGATTGAGTGAGCTTAAAACGGAACTGGCTGCCGTAGAAAGAAAGATACAGCTATCTATTACGCCGGAAACCAAACAAGATGCTTCGGAGCAGGCAGAAAAGCAGAATGAAGCCCCAAAGGTGCAGGAAAGCATTAAACTTGTATCAGGTCATTGGCAATAATCTTGGCAACCTTATAATCGTGTGAAGTAGAAAAACGATGGTCTGCTTCAAAATAAAATGTGTCTAA
>NZ_FOBV01000011.1 GCF_900109935.1 Chryseobacterium taichungense
TAAAAGCATTTGTGCTATTTGTGCGTAGATATTTGTGCTTATTTGTGTTTAATAGTTATGTTAGATAAGCTGTTATTAACACGAATGGCACTAATGGTTGGACACTAATTTCACAAATGTTGTGTGAAAATGCTTTGCTGAGATCCCTACCGGATGATAAACGGAGTGGGAAGTGACCTGTGCATTAGGGTTCTCGTGTTATTAGTGTAAATCATTTGTGCTATTCGTGCATAGATGTTTGTGCTTATTTGTGTTTAAATAATTCGTATTTAATAAAAAAGCAAGTATGGGTGGAGGACGACCGAATTGGTTGGCGATCATTTGATTTATCTTGAAAGGATAAAAAGCAATACACAAAGGTTTCTTTTTATCCAGTGTTATGCCGCGGGGCTGAGGAAATACAGGATTCATCATCGGGTAAAGCAGCTTGCGGGAGGAGGGGACTCCCATAACAGCCTGTGAAGAGAAACTTCCGGTACTGCTGAACTGCTGACTGTTCACAGGAGCTATAAACCGAAATGACTGCTCTCTTTTGCCTGATGCACAAGCTGTTGCAGCGGCTGCTTTTGATGATGGTAAGACTTTAGATTGATGGTATGTAGGCTGCGTGCTGTTGGAAAATTTCTCCTCTTCAGAATCTGTAATGATTGCGATCGTTTCCCGGTCTGCATACAGATAGGCATCATCAGCAATATAAATAATAGAATCGGAGTCAGAAAAAGGAGTCTGCGAACTGATGGAAACTGTCATAAAAAATACCTGAACGCAAATCATCCTTGCGCAAAAACGTAGGAACAGAGGGACTTCAGGGATTATCATGAAAAGTTTTTTCATCTTTTTTGTGCTTTAAAAGTAGTCAGACCTAGACTACTTTTAAAGTCAATATCCTAAACATCAACCTTATTTGCGATTTTTAAGTAAAAATCAGATTAGTTTTTTTGCCCCTGAATTGTGCCATTTTTAATTAAATGCATACCTTTGAATTAATTAACATACTAAAAAACAAAGGATTATTATTTGGAAATAATGATAATTTGTTTACATTTGTCACAGAAAAAGTAGTCTAGGTCTGACTACTTTTTTATGTTAAATTAGTATAAAAAAACTTTTATACTAAAAGATTATGACCATCCAGTATTTTTTGCCTCAAAAGGGAGAATCAAAAGATCTACACCTTTACCTAACTGATGAAAAAACCAACTCCGAAACACGTTTCAGAACCTACTTAAGAATTGAAGAAGAAGAGTGGGATATCGAAATGCAAAAACCTAAAAACCTGTATCTAAAAAGAAGTAAAAAAATCAATAGCAAATTAGACGCCATCAGACTCCGCATTCTTGAGCATTATAATAACAACAGACATAGAGAAGTTTCCCATCGTACAATTGCCAGGATCATCAAAACCATAAGCCTTGAAAAACACGTAAGCCACCCGGAAGATTCTTTTCTCAACTTCATCCAGCAATACATCACTTCCCGTCGTCATATCATCTGCAACTCCACCTTCAAAAGATATATGGTATTCTTCCGATTTCTGGAACGCTACCAGGGTTCCATCACCAAAAGGCTGATGATAAAGGATCTTAACTATGAATTTGTCCAGGACTTTATCGATTTCGGAAGAGCCGAAGAATATAGCGAAAACACTATCTACCGTACCATTAATTTTGTAAAAACCATCCTCAACTTTGCCGAAAGAAGAGGAATCAGAACAGCTGTCCGTGAGTTCGAACTACGAAGAGACGGTCAGCGCCGTGAGGTCGTTACCATCTCCGAAGATGAAATATTAAGCATTAAAGACTGTAATGTTCCGGATGAACTGGAGGCAGCAAGGAACTGGCTGCTGATCAGCTGCTATACCGGCCAGAGAATCTCCGACTTTATGGAGTTTACCCGTGAAAAGCTTATTGAAATTAATGGCATTGTCTGTGTATCGTTCGTTCAGAAAAAAACGCGTAAAGAAATTATGCTTCCGCTGCATCCTGCCGTCATGGAAATCGTCAGAAAAAACAAAGGTGACTTCCCGCTACCGATTGATGCTTTCCTGTATAACCGTCAGATTAAGCAGATTGCGAAATTAGCAGGTCTACGCTATCAGATAAAAGCTAAAAAAAGAATGGGCCACAGGGTGAAAACGGTCTTAACGGAGAAATGGGAAGTCATCACCAGCCACATTGGACGACGGAGCTTCGCCACCAATTTCTATGGCAAGATACCAACATCTCTTCTTATGGACGCTACGGGACATTCTACAGAACAAATGTTCCTGAAATACATCAACAGGATGGATAATAATAAGATTATCTCTTTGAGCGGTTATTTTGATCAGACTTATGAAGCTAAAATCAACAAATCGATCTCTATTCCTCGATATTAGATCATTGAAAAGTCAGGTTGACATATAGATAAGTGTAACAGTGTAAAAATGTAACAATGTAACAATGTAACAATACAGTATCGTGCTGAGCTGTAGAAGCATTATTGATAAACTGCTACATTGATACATTGGTAAATTAGCCTAGCAGTGTAAAAATGTACCCTTTAACAATACGTTGTCATGCTGAGCCTGTCGAATTCATTGGTAAACTGCTACATTGGTACATTGTTATATTGATATATTGGTACATCAATACATTGCCATATTGTTAAATTAATTAAAAATTATGCTTATTTAAGAGGCTTGCATCAATAAAATCATTATATTTGAAATGATTCTGAAAACAATACCATGAAAAAAGTATTAACATCTTCCCTCGGAATTAAAGTGTTCAGCCCTACCCGGATTTGAATTCTTACTAAGGATTAAAAATAAAATGAAGCCCGAAACTTTTCAGTTTCGGGCTTCTTTAATCAAATCGATATGCAAAGGTTGAATATCCTTATAAAAATTGTTGATGGTTTTTGGTTGACAGCTGATGGTTTTAAGGCCTGTCAACAAGCAACCGTCAACCAACAACTAAGAAAGCAGCCTTTTCGCCGTCTCGGAAATGCTTTTTCCGTCTGATTTTCCGGCTAAAGATTTTGAAGCTGCTGTCATTACTTTACCTAAATCTTTCAGTGATTCGGCTCCTGTTTCGGCAATAATGTTTTTGATTTCAGCTTCCAGCTCTTCTGCAGAGAGCTGTTTTGGAAGGAACTGCTCAATGACTTTCATCTGAGCTTCTTCCACTTCCGCCAGGTCATTTCTTCCCTGCGCAGTAAACTGATCGTAAGAATCCTTACGCTGCTTCACCATTCTCTGAAGGATGGCAATTTCTTTATCTTCGGTCACTTCCGTACCGGGAGCTTCCGTTTTCAGCAACAATATCTGTGATTTTACAGCACGAAGAGAATCCAAAGCCACTTTGTCTTTCGCCCTCATTGCTGTTTTTATTGCTTCGTTTATGGTATTTTCTAAACTCATTTTAATTAATTTAACAATGTATCAATGTAGCAGTTTACCAATAATGCTTCGATAAGCTCAGCATCATAGCTACATATTGTTACATTGATACATTTTTACACTGTTACATTATTTAGTCTACATCTTTATTCAAAAACCTGTTTTCTCTGATCTGCATGTTTCCATTGTTGTCAGAAAGGTAGGTATTGATGTTCTGGTCTGAAGCATTGGTTCCTTCAATCGAAATGTTCTTTCTCTTGAAAGCCGGAACAGATTCAAACTCGCTGGAGCTGTCGAAGCTCTGGTAACGTGAATTGAACTCTTTCAGCTTGTTTCTTCTTTCCATCACTCTTTCCTGATCTACTGTTTTATTCACAAACGTGAATTCTTCCTCTGCAGGCTTTGGTGCTTCCGTTTCTGCTTTGGTTTCGATGACAGGCTCTTCTTTCAGATGCTGAAAGAAATGCTCCACTTTCTGAAGCGGCTCTTCAGTAAGCTGGTTTACTTCGCTTGAAGAGGTAAATTCAGCTTTTGGCTGTCCAAAGTCAGACTTTGGTTCGTTATTTTTAGATTCATTCACAAAAAAGCTGAACTCGATGGGTTTTTCTTCCGAATAAGAACTTGATGAAGAACCTCCTGTCTGTGGCTCATCTTTCTTATGGTCGAAATCAAATTTGAAGGATTCTATTTCAAGATCATTCGCATCTTCCTGCTCATCATCGAGAGTGAACAGGCTGAACGATTCTTCTTCCTCATTTCTCCAGCTGTGTTCCGGTGTATGTAACGTATCTTCTTCTCTGTCAGTGAATTTTATTTCCGTTCTTGCAGGTTCTTCTTCAATAGTCATTTTTTTTTCAGAAGACGAGCTGAAGAATGGGGCATCATTATCTTCGTCATCCAGTCTGAAAAGGTTTTTCCCACCAAAATCATAGCCCTGTTCAGGCACTTCTTCTCTCTCCTGTCTTGTCTTAAAAGGCGACTCTTTTGGAGTGTCAAAGCTATCGTTCAGGCTGATCTTAATCTTCTCTGTAGGTCCCGAGAATTTTTTATTGTCATTTGAGAAACCTGTAGCGATGACAAGAACGCTTACAGAATCTCCAAGCTCTTCATCAGAACCCACCCCGAAAATGATATCTGCCGTGTTTCCTGCTTCTTTCTGGATATGATCCATGATCACACCGATCTCATCCATAGTCACCTCTTCTACACCACTACGGATCAAGAGAAGTACATTTTTAGCTCCTGTGATCTTATTGTCATTCAATAATGGAGAGTCTAATGCTTTTTTAACGGCTTCTTCCGCTTTATTTTCTCCGGAAGCAACTCCGGTAGACATCAATGCCGTCCCTGAGTTCTGAAGCACAGATTTAGCATCTCTAAAGTCAATGTTTACATCAAAGTAACCGGTAATTACTTCAGCCATTCCTTTGGCAGCATTAGTCAATACTTCATCGGCCTTTGAAAATCCCTGCTTGAAGCCAAGATTTCCGAACTGCTGTCTCAATTTATCGTTATTGATAACGATAAGCGAGTCTACATTGTTTCTTAATTTATCAAGTCCGTTTTCGGCTTGTTCCAGTCTTCTTTTTCCTTCAAAGCTGAAAGGAACGGTAACGATCCCTACGGTAAGAATCCCCATATCTTTGGCAACTTTGGCAATTACAGGAGCTGCACCGGTTCCGGTACCACCGCCCATTCCGGCCGTGATGAACACCATCTTGGTGTTTTGTCCCATCGCAGCTTTGATGTCTTCGATGCTTTCGATAGCCGATTTCTCTCCCACTTCAGGGTCTGCCCCAGCCCCAAGACCTTCCGTAATGGTGGTTCCCAACTGTACTTTGTTGGCAACCGGGTTATTATCCAACGTCTGGGCATCTGTATTGCAGATCACGAAATCTACCCCGTGAATTCCTTTTTCGTACATGTGCTTCAGCGCGTTGTTTCCGCCGCCTCCAACACCGATTACTTTTATTATTGATGAATTTCCTTTTGGCAAGTCAAACGAAAACCCCTGTGTCCCTATATTTTCCATAACTATATTTTTTATAATTATAATTGATAATTGATTGATGATCATTGATAAGGAAAAGATCATTTATCGCTTATCAATCCATCATTTATAATTTATTCTACTTCTTCAAAGAATTTTTTCACTTTTTCCATCAGCGACTGTCCGAAAGTCAGCTTTGCCGCTTTCCTGGACTGCAGATCGGCTGTGGGCTGCTCGGGCTGAATAGCTTCTGCCTGTTGCTGCAAAGGCTCCGGAACGGTCTCCGTGGCTGCAACCTGTGCTTCTGCCTTCATCTCCGTCTCCTGAGCAGGTTCCTGGGTTTCAGCATTCTGCTTTTTGTCCCTGATCTTTAAACTTTCCATCAGCAATCCGATGGAAGTCGCGAATTCAGGTCCTTTAAGATACTGATTTTTATCGTTCGCTATATATTCATTGGCAAAACCGATCCTGCTGTCGAAACCGGTGGTATAATTGGCCAGCTGACGAAGGTGCTTCAGATTGGATCCGCCTCCGGTAAGCACGATGCCAGCGATCAGCTTTTTCTTCTGCTCGAATGCGCCGTACGCCTTAAGCTCCGTATTCACCATTTCCAGGATCTCTTCTACCCTGGCATTGATGATCTGCGCAAGGGTTTTCAGAGAGATCTCCTTATCCGGTCTGCCGTGAAGTCCCGGAATGGTCACATAGGTGCTGTCCTTTTCCAGCTCAGGCACCGCCGATCCGAATTTTACTTTCAGCTGTTCCGCATGCTTTTCGATGATCGAACAGCCTTCTTTAATATCTTCTGTAATAATACCGCCACCGTAAGGAATTACACAGGTGTGGCGAATGATATTGTCTTTAAAAATAGCGATATCCGTTGTTCCGCCGCCGATATCGACGATGGCTACGCCCGCTTCTTTTTCTTCTTTCGTTAATACCGCTTCCGAAGATGCTAAGGGCTCTAAAGTAAGGGCTTCCATTTCAAGGCCTGCCTCACGCACACATCTTGCAATGTTCCGGATGCTACCCATCTGCCCCACGACAACGTGGAAGTTGGCTTCCAGACGTTTTCCGTGCATGCCGACAGGTTCCTGAATTTCACCCTCGGAGTCTACTTTATATTCCTGAGGAAGTACATGGATAATTTCTTCACCGGGAAGCATGACCAGCTTCTTGACCTGATCTTTCAATGCTTCAATGTCATCATCTGTGATGAATTTATCCGGATGTTCACGCATAATATAATCGGAATGCTGCAGCGAACGGATATGCTTTCCGGCAATCCCCACCGTCACCTTACGGATCGGCACTCCAGCGCTGGACTGTGCCTCAGCCACAGCAGCCTTGATTGAATTAATGGTCTGCGAAATATTATTCACAATACCTTTGTGAACACCAAGACTCTTAGCCTTCCCTACACCGAGAACTTCTATCTTCCCGTGTGCATTCCTCCTTCCGACAATCGCGACGATTTTCGTCGTCCCGATGTCCAGACCTACTGAATACTCTTGATTTTCCATTTGTTATATCGATTTGATTTTTATTCTATTTTAACTTTTGCCTTTGTTCGCGGCTTTTCTGCCGTTGGTTTCTTCTCTGTTTTTTTGGTTTCTTTTGGCTTGGTTACTGTTTTTGGTTTTGATGAGGAGGTTATTTTTTTAGTTGTCTTTTTTACTTCAGCCGGTCTGGGTTTATCGTCGTTTTTTTTCACCGCAATAACCGGAGCTTTGGCCAGTTCTTTATTTCTTTCTTTCAGAATGCTGTCGTTTTCTTTAAAATAAGGATTTAAAGTCGTTACGATTTGGTTCTGATATTTCACAGATACCATATTGTATTTTTCAGGATCCTGATATACCAGATATTTTTCAACAAATGTTTTAAAACCTTTTACTTTAAATTCAATATTATCCAGATCTCCGATTTCCACTTTGTAGTTTCCTTCACTCGTCAGGAGGTTGTAATCACCGTTATCCTTCGATATTCCGATAAAATATTTCTTGCTGAAATCATCTTTATCAATTTTCTCCACCAGCTCAGCCAGCTTCTTATATTCATCTTTGTGTACATCTCCCGTTACCAGCATACACGGATGAGAATACGTTTTAGAAATTGGAAATTCTATTCCTTTTTCATCTACATAAAAGTCCTGTCCATTTTTGTTCAGCCTGAACACAGGAACTCTTTGTCTGATATCCAGATTCAGCTTGCCATTCAGATTCAGATACACATTGGCACTGTCTACCGCCGGAAGGGCATTGATTTTCTTTTCCAGCGCCGGGATATTCAGTTCGCCCACCTTTCCGGATGGATTTTCTTTTTTTACAATCTCTCGGATATCTTTTTCATCAATAAAATAGACTGGCGTTTTCTCACTCATCTTTACAGAAATTTTATTGTCTGTAATCTTCTGCCCACTGAATTTCTTCAATGAGAAGCTCAGCAGAAATCCGAGAATGATTACTGTGACGGCAATTTTTAATATTCTGTATTTATTTTTCATTTATTTCTATTCTAAATGGCTTCTTTTTTAACTATCATTTTAAACGCTACGTTCGCTAGGTTCTTTAATGACTCTCCTATTTTTCCGCTCGCAAGGGCGTTTCACTCAGCAAATGATAGCCGAAAACATTATACTATATTTATACTTTTATTTATGGTGTTTTAAACCAAGCTTTTATAATTTATTTACTGCTCTTTTTACTCCATCTTTAAATAAGGTAGAATGAAAGTTTAAAATCATTCCCAATTTCATTTCTGTAATTCTTAAATAGTTAAGAAGCTGAAAGAAATGATACTTATTAATTTCCGGAACTGCTTTTATTTCTATAATTACTTTATTTTCAATTAATAAATCAACTCTAAATGCCTTCTCAATTATCAAACCTTCATAATTGACACTAATGTCCTTTTGACTTTCAACATTAAGTCCACAATTTTTCAATTCATAAATTAAGCATTGCTCATACACATTTTCATAAAGTCCTATTCCAAGTTTTCGATGCACTTTCATCCCTGCATCAAAAACTATATTTGATAATTCATTTTCTGTCATTTGTGTGTTTTTAATTTACTCCGAAATAATATTTTCTGCTATCATTCGCTGAGTGAAACGCCTTTGCGAACGATTTTATACGGGTTATATAAATTTTCGTTGCGCTCGTTGCGTTTATCAAATTAATATTTACTCATCCACTCGCAGATAGGATCATACAGGGTATCAATATTTCCTGCGCCTACGGTGAGAAGGATGTCAAATTCTTTTTCTTTTATCTTATTGAAAGCCTCATGTAATGCTGAAACTTCCTTTTTATTTAAATTCACTTTTTCCAAGAGCCATTCTGAAGTGATTCCTTCAAAGTTTTCCTGAAGCTCTCTTGCAGGATAAATATCTAGTAGGATTAATTCATCGGCCTTACTCAGGCTTTCTGCAAAACCGTCAGCAAAATCTCTTGTTCTGCTGAACAGATGCGGCTGGAAAACCACCAGCAGTTTCTTTTCAGCATAAAAAGTCCTGATTGAGCTCATTACCGCATTAATTTCTGTTGGATGGTGAGCATAATCGTCAATATAGATTTTCCCGTTATCATATCTGTGTTTGGTATATCTTCTTTTAATACCTTTAAAATTGGCTATTGCCTTTTTAAGAGTTTCAAAATCCACTCCTAATTTGTGAAGAATCGCCAACGCCGCAGTTGCATTTTCTACATTGTGAATTCCCGGAATTTCCCATGCGAAATCCTTTACCGTTTCTTCAGGAGTATGGAAATCAAAATAGATTGTATCATTCTCCATGCGCAGGTTATCGGAATAATAATCTGCCTCTTCGTTTACAGCATAGGTAAGATGAGATCTTCCGATGTCAATTCCTTTTCTTACAAAAAGCTGTTTGTCTTCCGGAACCAATGCGGCAAACTGCCTGAACCCTTCTTCAATGGTATTTTTATCTCCATAAATATCGAGATGATCTGCATCAATCGACGTTATTACGGCCCAGTCGGGAGACAGATTGAGGAAACTTCTGTCATATTCATCTGCTTCTACCACGGAATATTTCGTTCCGTTATAAAGAAAGTTTGATTTAAAATTCTCAGAAATTCCGCCCAGAAAACAGGAGAACGGTAAATCTGCTTCTTTACACAGATGAGAAACCAATGTAGAAGTCGTTGTTTTTCCGTGTGTTCCTGCAATGGCGATACAGTCTGTATTTTCTGTAATTAACCCTAATACTTTTGCCCGTTTGAGAACTTCAAACTGATGATCATTAAAATAATCTAAAATTCCAAGCTTTTTGATCGCCGGTGTATAAATTACCAATGTGTCTTCCTTCTGAAGAGCGGTAATTTTTTCATCAATATGATCATCAAAAACAATATCAATTCCTTCGTTCATCAGAGCCTGCGTAAGCTTGGTGTTGGTTTTATCATACCCGGACACTTTTTTGCCCGAAGCATGGAAATACCGTGCCAGAGCACTCATCCCGATACCTCCGATCCCCACGAAGTAAAAATTCTGATATGTTTCTAAATTATTCATTTTTCTTATTTAAAAAATAATTTTCAATAGTTTCTCTACTCTTGTTACCAAAATTTAAGTAATCATCAATTAAAGAAATTTGTCTTTCTAGTATTTGTTTTTGAATATCTAACTCACTACCCTCTTTAAGATTATACTTTGAATAAATATCTATAAGTTTTTTATGATAATTATGACTTTGCATTGATATTTCATTATAAACCATAATTGTATCTGGCTTATGTCTGTCTAAAAAATCTCTTAACTCTTCTAAAGAATCGTCAAATAGAGTTTTAGTTTCTATTTTTATTAAATTAATTGTATTCACCATTCAATTATTTTAAAAATCTCGTCTACAATCTCTTTTGCGGCGTTGGGTTTGGCAAAATATCTAAGATTTTCCGACATTTCTTTTCTTAATTCTTCATTTTCACAGATTTCTGTGAGTGTGGTCCAGAACCGGTCTTTCATTTCGGAATCCCTTACCATTCTGGCAGCATTTTTTTCCACCAGGTTCATTGCATTTTTGGTCTGATGATCTTCCGCTGCAAAAGGAAATGGAACCAATAGAACAGGTTTCTGCGCTACTGCCAGCTCTGAAATGGCAATGGCCCCTGCTCTTGAGACAATGACATCTGCCGCAGAATAAGCGGTTTCCATGTCTTTGATAAATTCTTTTAGCTGGATGGAAGTTGGAAGCTGGAGGCTGGAAGATAGTTCGCTATAATCCAGTTTTCCGGTCTGCCAGATCAATTGATAACCTTTTTCCTTTAGGTTCTCTAAATTTTCTTTCCAGCCGTTATTTAATGTTCTTGAACCTAAAGATCCGCCGACTGATAAAATGGTCAGCTTGTCTTTATCAAGTCCCATTTTTTCTTTTGCATGAGCAGTATCCTGCATTCCGGAAACAGTATTCTCACGGATAGGATTACCCAGAAACTTTATTTTTTCTGCCGGAAAACCTTCCACTTTTGGATAGGCGGTAAACACGGCTTTTGCTTTTTTGCTTAAAATTTTATTTGTTACACCTGCGTGTGCATTCTGTTCCTGAATAAAAATCGGAATTCTAAGTTTGCTTGCTTCATATAAAGCCGGGCCGCTTGCAAAACCGCCTGTTCCTATGGCGAAATCAGGAGCGAAACCTTTAATGATCTTTTTAGATCTGGATAAGCTTTTTAAAATCTTAAAAGGTAACCCTAAGTTTGACAGCATATTTCCTCTGTCGATTCCGGCGATATCAATTCCTTCGATTTTATAACCAGCCTGCGGAACTTTTTCCATTTCCATTTTTCCGTTGGCTCCAATGAACAAAAATTCTGCATCCGGAAATCTTTTCTTGATTTCGTCTGCAATAGCAATTGCCGGGAAGATATGTCCTCCTGTTCCTCCGCCGGATAGTAAAACGCGGATTGCCCTTGGCTTTTGGCTATTGACTGATTGATTGTCCATTTTTTATTTTTTAATCAAATTCTATGTGATTCATTTTATTTTAGATAGGATTTACATCCTATCCTGATTTATGTCGTCCCTTCGGGACTCCCTGCTATCATTAAGCAATATCATTTATTTCGGCCACACTTTGCTTTTTACCTAATCCTTCTTCATCATAAATCTGAATTCGGGAGCTTATGTTTAAAATAATTCCCAATTGTAAGTAGGTAACGAGCATGGATGTTCCCCCGTAGCTGATCAACGGTAATGGCTGACCAGTCACCGGAATCAGATTAACAGCTACCGCGATGTTTACGGAAAGCTGCACAAAGATCATCACTCCAAGACTGAGCACGAGCAACGATCCGAAAAAAGCCGGCATCTTGCTGGCAATCATCACAATTCTTATCATCATGATCAGGTACATGCTGATGAGAAAAGCAGCTCCGATAAGTCCATATTCTTCAACAATTACGGCGAAAATAAAGTCGGAGGCAGACTGTGGAAGCATTTGCTTCAAAGCGCTTTTCCCTGGTCCCATACCTGTAATTCCTCCATGGACAATCGCTGCTTTAGCCTGCATCACCTGGTAATTTTTGGCCTTTACGCTTTCATCGTCAACATCTGCTGTTTTGGCTTTGCTTGACGTAAATGTTTCAATACGGCTCATCCAGGTGTGTACACGGTTTCCGCCAATAAGGTTTGTGTTTAAAGCAATGATTAAAAACAAAACAATCGCTATAAATGATGCGGATATAAATCCTGCAATATATTTCCAGTGAAGCTGTCCGATGATCAACACAATAATGGACACCATTAAAATCATTAATGCCGTTGAACCATTGTCTTTTGCCACCAGAACGAAAACCAGCAAGATTGGTCCGAAAATGTACATAATGTTCTCAATCGGAAGCCTTTCTCTTGTTATCTTCTTGGTTAAATATCTGCAGAGATATATAATAAGCATCAGGAAGGCAAATGAAGAGGGCTGGAATGATATCGGTGTTCCGGGAATCTTTAACCATCTGGAAGCACTGGCTCCGTCGATGGTCTGGCCGGTAAACATGGTGACAATCAATAAAATAATCATTAAACCTAGCAGGATACTGCTGAGCTTTCCGATGTATTCATATTTCACCATTCCTACTACTCTCATGATGGCGAGCCCTAAGACAACAAAGAACATATGCTTGATAACGTGACCTGTGGTGGTCCCGTTGTTGACGATATATTCCAGATTTGAGCTCGCAGAATACACTGGGAAAATAGAGAAAATGGAGATCACAAGAATGACCATCCAAAGTACTTTATCACCCTTCAGGAATTCAAATCTGTTTTCTGTGTCTTGTTCGTTCATACTTAATACTATTGGCTTTTAGCTAATTGCTATCGGCTTTTAAAACCTGCTGTTTAAATTGTTGTCCTCTGTCTTCGTAGCTTTTAAATAAGTCAAAGCTTGCACAGCATGGGGAAAGTAAGACGGTGTCGCCTTTTTGAGCTAAAGATTTTGATATTTTTACGGCTTCCTCCATACTTGAGGTGTCATAAATAAATTCTTTCTTGTCTTTAAAGAAGTTTATAATTTTCTCATTATCAATACCCAGACAAACAATCGCTTTTACTTTTCTTTTAACTAAATCTTCAATTTCGGTATAATCGTTTCCTTTATCCAATCCGCCAACGATCCAAATGGTCGGATTTTTCATGCTTTCCAAAGCATAATAGGTGGCGTTTACATTGGTTGCTTTGCTGTCATTGATGTATTTTACACCTTCAATTTCAGTGACAAATTCTAATCTGTGCTCAACCGCCTGAAAAGTCATTAATGAATTCCTTATACTTTCATTATTGATTTCCAGTATCTTACCTGCAATTGAAGCTGCCAGGCTGTTGGCCACATTATGATTCCCCAAGAGCGACAATTCTTCAATTTTCATTGAGAATTCATCTTTCATCTTCACCACAATACGATCATCATCGATGAAACCTCCTTCATTGAGTTTTTCTTTGGTGGAGAAAGGAATCATTTTCGCTTTAATCTCCAGCTTTTCAAGGATATTTTTGCTCATTTCATCATCTTTGTTATAGATAAAGAAATTATCATTTTCCTGATTTTCTGCAATTCTGAATTTCGCCAAAGCATATTCTTCATAATTGTAATTGTACTGATCCAGGTGATCCTGTGACAAATTCAGCAATAAAGAAATATATGGTCTGAAATTCTGAATATCATCCAATTGGAAAGAACTCACTTCCAATACATAATAGTCATATTTTTCATCGGCAACCTGCTTGGCAAAGCTGTATCCGATATTTCCTCCTAAACCTACATTCAATCCGTCATTTTTGAGGATATAATAGATCAGAGAGGTGGTGGTTGTTTTTCCGTTGCTTCCTGTGATTGCAATGATCTTGGCATCGGTGAATTCCGAGGCAAATTCTATTTCGGACGAAAGCCTGATCCCCTTATCATGAATCTTATGGATAATTTCCGCCTTTTTGGGAATTCCAGGGCTTTTGACAATCCAATCTGCATTCAAAATTCTTTCTTCATCGTGATTTCCTTCTTCAAATTCAATCTCATTGTCTGTAAGAAACTGCTTATAATGGTCTTTAATGGCCCCTTTATCTGAAAGAAAAACGTCCAGACCTTGTTTTTTAGCCAAATAAGCAGCTCCACAACCGCTTTCTCCTCCTCCTAAAACAACTATTTTCATACTTTTTGCTTTATGCTGTAGATTATAAAGTGTACTAACTGTTACGACTTATAATCTACTGCCGGTTTATCTCATCTTTAATGTTATGAGACATACAATTGCCAACATAACCCCTATAATTATCATTCTGTTAACGATTTTACTTTCGTGAAAACCGCCTTTCTGATAATGGTGGTGTAGTGGTGACATTCTGAATAATCTATTGTTTTGGGCATATTCCAGCCCATATTTTCTTTTTCTGTATTTAAAAACAATTACCTGTAACATTACAGAAATGTTTTCTATTAAAAAGATTCCGCATAAAACGGGAATCATTAATTCTTTTCTTAAAATAATAGCTAAAACAGCAATTACGCCCCCCAGCATTAAACTTCCTGTATCTCCCATGAAAACCTGGGCAGGATAGGTATTGTACCAGAAAAAGCCAATTACGGCTCCTACCATCGCGACAATGAAGATTGTTGCTTCACCCATATTCGGGAGGAACATAATATTGAGGTAATCTGCGAAAATGATGTTACCCGACACATAGGCGAAAAAGGCAAGGGCAAGCAAAATTACTGTGCTTGTACCAGCTGCTAGGCCATCGATTCCATCAGTGATATTGGCACCATTTGAAACGGCTGTTACAATGAAGATAACGATAGGAATAAAAACGATCCATGCCCATTCGTGAGCATCTTTATCATTCATCCAAAACAGTATTCCGCTATAGTCGAATTCATTATTTTTAGCAAAAGGCACGGTGGAAATAGCAATTTTTTCGGTAGGCATGAAGTTCTGCTCTACGTTGTTGCGGTTTACCACTTTAGCATCTGCATATTTTCTTTTAACCGTAATATCGGGATGGAAATACATTGTAACTCCGACAATTAACCCTAATCCAACCTGTCCTACTATTTTAAATTTACCGCTGAGACCGTCTTTATTCTTTTTAATTTTCTTTAGATAATCATCCAGGAAGCCGATCGCTCCCATCCAAAGTACTGAAACAATCAGAAGAACGATATACACATTGGTGATTTTTGTGAACAGCAATACAGGAATCAGGGTTGCCAGAATAATTATAAGCCCTCCCATTGTCGGGGTTCCTTCCTTCTGTTTTTGCCCATCCAGACCAAGATCACGTACCAGCTCACCCATCTGCTTTTCTCTGAGATAGTTGATGATTCTTTTTCCATAAACAAGAGCAATGGTTAAAGAAAAAAGAACCGCCATTCCTGCACGGAAAGAGATGTATTTCAGCAATCCAAGTCCGGGAACATGGATGCCGTGGTTGGTGAGATATTCGTATAGATAGTATAGCATTTCTTAATTATTGATGGTTGATAATTGATGATTGATATCTTATGGTTATTAAATAATCTTACTCTTCAATTTGTTCTTATAAGTTGATGTTGCTTTTAAAATCTCTAAAGACTCATTCATAAGTTCATCTATCATTATTTTTGAAGTTATATTAACTTCCTGAATTACTTCCAGCCAAAATACTGTTTCATCTGCTTCCTCTACAACTATGCAGATTTTGGCATTTATATTTACTTGCTCATTAGTTTCCAAAGCTCATTGATTGTCTCTTTATCATCAAAATGATGTTTTACCCCATTAATTTCCTGATAGGTTTCGTGTCCTTTTCCGGCTACCAGTACTATGTCTTTTGGCTCGGCAAATTTTATGGCCATTTTGATAGCCTCTCTTCTATCGGGAATCGAAGTGTATTTACTGAAATTCTGAGGTTCAACGCCTGCTTCGATTTCCTTTATAATGGCTACCGGATCTTCCGTTCTTGGGTTGTCTGAAGTGATGATCGCCAATGTCGATTTTTTCGTAGCAATATTCCCCATTTCAGGTCTTTTTGCATGATCCCTATCACCTCCGCAACCGAAAACAGTGATCAGTCTTTCATTTTTAGTTCTGATATCATTAATACTGTCGAGAATATTTTCCAAAGCATCCGGCGTGTGGGCATAATCCACGATGAAAAAAATTCCACCGTCTGATTTGAATGTTTCAAATCTTCCGGAAACTCTTTTCAACTGACTGATCGCCTGCAGAATTTCGTCCTGTTCAAAGCCCAGCTCAGAAGCAATACCAAAAACAAGCAGCAAATTATAAACATTGAATTTTCCTGTAAGGGTCGTCCAGAATTCTTTCCCGTTGAAATTCAACAGCATTCCGTTAAAATCCACCTCCAGTAACCGTCCGTGATAGTCGGCCATTGTTTTCAGAGCATAAGACTTCTTTGTTGCCTTTGTATTCTGAAGCATCACGTTTCCGTTTTTATCATCAATATTGGTGATGGCAACGGATTCAGCATCAAGCCCATCAAAAAACCTTTTCTTGGTCTTTAAATATTCATCAAAAGTTTTGTGGTAATCCAGATGATCATGAGTAAGATTGGTGAAACCGGCAATTTTAAAATGCAGCCCCTCGATCCTGTTTTGGGCAATCCCGTGAGAACTTACTTCCATGAAGGCAAATTCGCATCCTTCTTCTACCGCCTGAGCCAGAATTTTATTAATGGTAATAACGTCAGGAGTCGTATGTGTTGCCGGAATGGCCTGATCTGCAATTCTTATTTCTACCGTAGACAGCAATGCAGAGTCATATCCGAGATTTTTAAAAACATCAAAAAGTAAGGTAGAAACAGAGGTTTTTCCATTTGTTCCTGTAACTCCTATTAATTTTAATTTTTCTGAAGGATTTCCGTAAAAATTAGAAGCAAGCTGTCCCAACGCTTTAGAAGAATCTTTTACTTTTACATAAGTGATGTCTTCATTTAAATTGTCGGGAAACTCTTCGCAGACAATTGTTTTGGCTCCCTTCTGTTCTGATGATGCAATAAATGAATGTCCATCCGCAACCGTTCCCCTCACTGCGATATACAGGGAGTTTTCCGTAACCTTTCTGCTGTCGAACACCAATTGTGAAACTTCACGGCTTTCATCACCATGAATTTCTAAAACTGGAATTCTTTTTAATAATTCAACTAATTGCATGTTTTTATTTTTTAATAGGATTTTATCCTATTCTCTTTGTTTTTAATTTTGCAGAGATAAATAAATCCTCTGATTTTTACTGATCATGGTGCCTTCCAGTGGAAACTGCTCTTTAATTCTTCCCACTCCTTTAAAATCAACACGATATCCTAAATTCTCCAGCTGCGGAATCACGTTTTTACCGATCAATCCAACAACATTAGGCATTTGTTTATTATTAACTGCTACTTTTACATTAGGCTCAACCATTTTATTAAGGTTTACCTTTTTGTCAACCAGCATTTCTCTTTCAATATTCTGAGGTGTTTTCAGGAATGTTTTCCCTGCGATTTCTTTAAACACCGGTGCCGCTACGGTTGCTCCATAAAATCCTTTTGCCGTATTCGGCTCACTGATCATTACATAGCATGTATACTTCGGATTATCAGCAGGATAGAAGCCCGCAAATGATGCTCGGTACTTCATTGGGCCAGGAAGCCAATATTCGAATCTTGCCGTTCCCGTTTTTCCTGCCATTTTTAAATTAGGTGTAAAAATACTTTTTGCCGTTCCTTTTTCTACAGCTTTCGTTAAAGCATGAGTCATCATTTTGATTGCCTTTTCAGAAGCCATTCTGTTGACCATTACTTCAGGTTTTGCCGTGTATGATACTTTCCCGTCTTTCATGATTTTATCGATGAATAGTGGCTTAAGCATTGTACCATTGTTGGCAACGCCGTTATAGAAAGTTGCAAGTTGCAGCAAGTTGATATTTGAAGAATATCCGTAGGCGATTGATGCTAAAGTTGCAGCGTTCCACCGTTTGTTTTCAGGGGTTACAATTTTCGGTTTTGTAATTCCCGGAAGTTCGATATCCATTTTGTCGAAGAGTTTCCATCTTTTTAAATGATCGAGGAAAATCTGCGGTTTTTCAGCGTAATATTTTGTGATTAATTTTGCTGATCCCACGTTGCTTGATTTAGCCAAAACATCACTGATGTCATAGGTACCTCCGCCGTGGCCGTCGGAAATTCTTTGCTTGGCGTAGACCCAAATTCCGTTTCCTACATCGACCGTCGTATTTTCATCAATGAAACCATCGTCCATTGCCGCAAGAAGTGAAATGGTTTTAAAAGTGGAACCCGGTTCGATATTATCTTTTAACGCATAATTATAAGAATCAACATAATCTCCATCGTCATTTCTTCTTAAATTGACCATCGCGCGGACTTTCCCGGTTTCAACTTCCATGACGATAACCGTTCCATGTTTAGCTTCGAAATTGATAAGCTGTTTCTGTAAAGCCGAGTGTGCAATATCCTGAATTCTAAGATCTAAAGTAGTATAAACATCTTCACCATCAATAGGTTCCTTAACTTTCCAAAAGTCGATCGGCTTCCATTGGGATGAGTTAATTCTTTGCTCAAGTCGTTTTCCATCAGTTCCTCTTAGATATTTTGAGAAGGCACCTTCAAGTCCGGAACTGTATTCACCATTGTCCATTCCGATCGTTCCGGCACCGATTTCAGAAGTGGCAAGCTCTCTTTTATAATTTCTGTCAACGATAAAGCCTCCTTTATTTTTTCCCTTTTTAAAAATCGGGAACTTTCTGATTCTGTCATACTGATCAAAATCCAGCCCTCTTACCAGCGTATAGTATTGGTTTTTCTTTTTTCTCTGTTCATCAAACTTCTTCCTGAACTCACCTCTTGGCTTTCCGAACATTTTGCTTAAAGAATCTGTCAGCGCACCGATGTTATTGGTATAAACCGTATCCTTCATTGTTTTAAAGTCAAGGTAAATATCGTACCGCATGACGGTTGTTGCGAGAATGGAGCCATCTGAAGCGAACAGATTTCCCCGTGCTGCTTTAAGGGTGGCTTCGCGGTAGTTTTTATTAATGTAATCGTCCTTAATTTCCTGAACATTCGTATTCTGAAGGATCACAATCCTTGCTAAAAACATGACAAACACGCACAAAGCTACCACTGCAAAGAGGTAGCCCCAACGTAGCGTTTTCTTACGCTTGTTATCGTATTCATTTTGTTTTTGCATCCGTACTGTCCAGTTTTATGAGCAATTTGTGGGGGTGGCTTTCCAGAGTCATTAAAGAGTCGCGGGCAACCTCTTTCCCCAATTCCGATTCCATTTTTACTTTGATCAGCTTGCTTTGTGCATAAGCGTTTCTTGATTTATATTCTTCCGTTTCTTCTTTAAGAGCATTGACAATTTCAATCTTCTTATTAACCAAATGATTACTGTAAATCATGGCCATCATTAATACAAACAACAATAAAAAATACCTGTAATGTATTTTAATCTCATCACGATTCAGGAAATTCCCTTTTATAATGTCTATAAAAGTGAGTTTCTTCTGAGGGCGATATGTTGTTCTTTTTGCCAATTTTAAATGTCAATCTGTTTTGCAGTGAATCCACTTTGTTGTCAATTGTCAGTTTTAAAAAATTCACTATTGACCACTCACTCATTAATTTTTAAACTTTTATTCCTGTTCTCATTTTTGCGCTTCTGGCTCTGGAGTTTTCTTCGATTTCCTTATCATCCGGAATAATCGCTTTGCTTTTTACCAGCTCAAACGCTTTTTTATAATTTCCGTAAATGTCTCTTTCAGGCTCACCTTCAAACATTCCGTTCTTTAAAAATCTTTTTACCAATCGGTCTTCCAGAGAATGGTAAGAAATCACTACCAATCTGCCTTCCGGTTTCAAAACATTATAGGCCTGAACGAGCATTTCCTTCAAAACTTCCAACTCCTGGTTTACCTCAATTCTGATCGCCTGAAACAATTGTGCATAGAATTTATTCACTTTATGCGGCGGAATATAGCTGAACAGTTTTTTCAGATCTTCCGTTGTGTCTATACTTTTTGTTTTCCTGTGATGAACAATATCCCTCGCCAACTTTCTTGCTTCTCTTAATTCACCGTAATGGTAAAATATATCCGCCAGCTCTTCTTCTTCATAATCATTAATAACCCTTCTTGCATCCAGATTCTGCATCACATTCATTCTCATATCCAAAGGCGCATTGCTTCGTGTAGAGAATCCCCTGTCTGCTTCATCAAACTGATGGGATGAAACTCCTAAATCAGCCAATACCCCATCCACCTGAGAAACACCATACATCAGCAGTGAGTTTTCCAGAAACCTGAAATTCTGATTGATTAATGTAAATCTCGGGTCATCGATTGTATTTTTGAGCGCATCCAGATCCTGATCAAAACTGAAAAGCCTTCCATTTTCAGATAGCCTGCTCAATATTTCTCTTGAGTGACCACCGCCGCCAAAAGTACAGTCCACGTATGTTCCGTCTGGATTCGTCACCAAATCATCAACACTTTGCTTCAACAAAACGGGGTTATGATACATGTTTAAGTTGTGTTTTTTAGCTTTAATTAATAATCAGCTTTGTTATTCTTCATCGAAAGCGCCCATCACATCTTCGGCAAGGCTCGCGAAATCTTCTTCGTTAATGGAAATCACCTTTTCATAAGCTTCTTTATCCCATATCTCGAAAAGTTCTCCCGCGCTGGTAATCACAATATCTTTCTGAAGATGAGCAAACATCATAAGATCTTTTGAGATCTGAAGCCTTCCTGCGTTATCCAGCTCTACTGTTTTTACGCCTGCCGTAAACATTCTAATGAAATCAGCATTTTTTTTAATGAATCTGTTTAGTTTATTAATTTTGCCCATCACTTTATCCCAAGCATTCATAGGATAAACTTCCAGGCAGGATTGGAACACGGATCTTTTAACTACAAACGCTTTATCGTCGAAGTTTTCCATTTGTTTAATCAATGAAGAAGGAAGCTTCAAGCGGCCTTTATCGTCGATTTTACATTCATATGTTCCAATGAAATTTTTCATTTGGGACAAATTTATATAATAATTTCCAAAAGTTCCCACTTTTTCCCACTTTTTGCCTTAATGTTGATAAGTTTTATTAAAGATTGAATTTCAGCTATATAATAAACTGGTATGCTGATTGTTGTACAAACTATTATTTAAGCCATAGCAAAGTGTTTGAGAAAAAATGTTTTAAAAAAGAGTTTGGTATATTATTTTTATTTTAAATTAGGCTTATCAAAATATTTTTGAGGTTTAATTTGTATTTTTGCAAGGCTTTATTAAAGGCATTATATGATATTTAGTACAAAAAAAGAAAAGAAATATACCTTCGTTGAGGCGGGAGAGGGACATCCATTGGTGCTGCTGCACGGTTTAATGGGTGGGTTGAGTAATTTCGATAAGATGGTGGATTTTTTTTCGGATAGAGGATTTAAAGTATATGTTCCTCAGTTGCCAATCTACGATTTGCCGGTACTCAATACCAATCTTACAACGATAGCAAAATATATCGCCAAGTTTATAGAAGCTCATATAGATGCGCCTGTAACCATTGTTGGAAACTCAATGGGTGGCCATATTGGGCTGATTTTAACCTTGGCCAGACCGGATCTTATTAAAAATCTTGTTCTTACAGGAAGCTCCGGTTTATATGAAAGAACTTTCGGGGACAGTTTTCCGCGAAAGAACGACCGGTCCTACATCAGAAAAAAGACAGAAGAAGTTTTTTACGATCCTGCCATTGCGACAGAAGACTTGGTAGACGAAGTTTTCTCGGTGGTTAATGACCGAATGAAAGGAATCAAAACTGTTATGTTGGCGAGAAGTGCCATTAAGCACAATATGATTCACGATCTGCCGAAGATCCTTACACCAACATGTCTGATCTGGGGAAAACAGGATAATGTGACTCCTCCCGAAGTGGCGGAAGATATGCATAAGTTCATTCCGAATTCAGATCTTTTCTGGATTGATAAATGCGGCCACGCAGCGATGATGGAAAAACCAGATGAATTCAATGAAATTCTCTACAGCTGGTTAAAAGATAAAGTTTAATTTAAAATATAATAAGCCATTAAGAACTTTCTTAATGGTTTGTTTTTCTAAAAATATTTCAAGATGGTTATTAAAACAGCAACATTCGTAAAGAGTAGCGGAAAATGGCAGGACTGCCCGGAACCCAATATTCCAGAATATGCTTTTATAGGAAGATCCAACGTAGGAAAATCTTCATTGATCAATGCAATGATGAACCACAAGGACCTGGCTAAAACTTCGCAGACACCGGGAAAGACCCAGCTTATCAATCATTTTCTGGTCAATGAAAGCTGGTACTTGACCGATTTGCCGGGATATGGCTATGCAAAAGTATCAAAGTCCATCAGAAAGGATTTTGAAAAGCTGATTACCAATTACATCCTGAACAGGAAAAATCTTGTCAATCTTTTTGTTCTTGTAGATTCACGTCATAAGCCACAAACGATCGACATGGAATTTATCCAGTGGTGCGGGGAAAGCGGTGTACCTTTTTCTATTGTCTTTACCAAAGTCGACAAGCTGAAGCCTAATGCAGCGATAAAAAATGTTGAAGATTACAAAACTGAGCTTCACAAAACCTGGGAAGATCTTCCTGAAATCTATGTAACCTCAGCAGAAAAAAAAGAAGGCTGTGACGAAATCCTTGATTTTATTGAAAAAACAAATGATTTTTTAACATTAAATAATGTAAGTTTTGAAGACTAATATTATCTGGAAAATCAAAACTTTTGATGAATTTACCGTTCCGGAATTGTACAATGTTTTAAAAGCAAGAATTGATGTTTTCGTCGTAGAGCAAAACTGCCCCTATCCCGATCTCGACGATTATGATCAAAAAGCCGTTCATATCTGGGCCGAAGAAAATGGTTACGTTCTTGCAAACTGCCGTATTTTCGACAGAGGAATAAAATACCCTGAAGCATCAATCGGAAGAGTACTCACCACCGAAAAGGCAAGAGGGAAAAGACTGGGGAAACAGCTGATACAATATGCGCTTGATACGATCGAAGCACGTTTTCATACGGATGAAGTGAGAATTTCTGCACAGGATTATTTATTGAAATTCTATGGAGAATTTGGTTTTGAAGATACCGGTAAAAAATATCTTGAAGACGACATCCCTCATACGGAAATGCTTTATCGGAAAAACAATAAAAGTTTTTCATATTGATGGAGCCTTTTTAAATATAATCTGATAAGGCTTCTTACAAAATAAATATGACATCGTCCAAAGTATACAAGAGACCGGATAAAATGTATAAGGCTTTGGCAAAAGTATATAAAGCTTTGTCCAAAATAGATATGCCTTTGGCTCAACTTAATAAACCTTTGGCAAAAACAAATATGACACCGGCCAAAGTATATAAGCCATCCGCCAAAATAAATAAGGCATCCGCTGAATTAAAATGACCCCTATTTTAAATAACTAAGGCTGTCTCAGATTTGAAACAGCCTTAGTTATTTATTAATCATTCAACATTCCAAGCTCGCCGAAATGCTTTTTAAATTTCTGAATTTTCGGCCCGACAACAGCACTACAGTAAGGCTGCGTAGGATTCTCATTATAATATCCCTGATGATACTGTTCTGCCGGCCAGAATTTATCGAATTTGGTTAATTCTGTTACATAAGTTCCCTGCCATCTACCAGACTGTTTAGACATTTCAATAGCCTCTTCAGCCTTTGCCTTTTCTGCATCATCTTTATAATAAATTACCGAACGGTATTGGGTACCTATATCATTACCCTGCCTGTTCAATTGCGTTGGATCATGGAGGAAAAAGAATACATCCATTAATTGTTCATAAGAAATAATGGCCGGGTCATAAGTGATTTGTACCACCTCCGCATGACCTGTTTCTCCGGTGCACACTTCTTCATACGTCGGATTATCCTTATGCCCTCCGGAATATCCAGAAATTGCAGATTGTACACCTTTCAGCATATTAAAACAGCTTTCCACGCACCAAAAACATCCACCTCCAAAAGTGATCTGCGCTAAATTATTATTATCCATTCTAAAGTTGATTATTGTATTTAAATATTTTTTCTTGTAAGGAATAGTAATGGAGAAAAAACAGATCAAAAATAAGGAAAAGTTTTTCAATTTCTGCGCCAGGATGTGATTCAAATCCAAATGACAATGATAGATCAGACAAATTATTTTTACAGGAGCTTTATGTATAATTTATTCCAAAAACAAAATCTGCAAAATCTACATGATTTTATTTAACGCAAAGAATTTATTTTCACAACGTATTATTTCAAGTAAACAAAGAATGAATCAGCAAGCTGATTGACGAAGCTAGCGTTTCGTTTCACGCAGCAATTTATTGCCTTTGCCTTCTAATGTAAACGCAATAATATTTCTCTTTACGATAAATATTTATCAAAAAAAAGCACCCTGAAAAGGATGCTTGTATTTATAATATAAAGACTTTCGATTTATTTTTCCCAAACCAACGCACTTGCTCCTAAAATAGCAGCATCCGCTTCGTCGAGCTCACTGAAAACCAATTTTACTTTATTTCTGAAAATAGGAAGTAAATTTCTTTCCATATGCAGTTTTGTAGGTTTTAAAATAAAATCACCTGCTTTGATCACTCCGCCAAAAAGAAGAATGGCTTCCGGAGATGAGAACATCACAAAATTAGCCAATGCTTCTCCCAGTTTCTGTCCTGTATATCTGAAAACCTCTATAGAAATAGGATCGCCTTTCAGTGCGCATTCATGAACGGTCTTAGAGTTGATGGCTTCTTCAGGATATTGATTCAGCATAGACTCGGGGAATTCGGCACGCATTTTTTTTGCCGTAATGGCGATTCCGGTTGCAGATGCGTAGGCTTCAAGACAGCCTTCAGAACCTGTACTCCAGTGTTTTCTTCCACCTGGTTTTACAATGGTATGCCCTAATTCTCCTGCGAATCCGTCGTGTCCGTAGATCAGCTTACCTCCGGCAACAATACCACTTCCAACGCCCGTTCCCAGGGTAATCATAATGAAATCTTTCATGCCTCTTGCTGCTCCGAAGAGCATTTCTCCTATGGCCGCAGCATTAGCGTCGTTGGTAATGGTGCAGGGTAGCCCGAATTTAGCTTTTATTAGTTCCGCAAAAGGAATGATGCCTTTCCATGGAAGATTGGGTGCCTGCTCTATCGTTCCTGTATAGTAGTTGGCATTTGGAGCACCTACTCCTATTCCATCAAAGTTTTTTTCTTTTCCGTGGCTTTCGATCAGCGGATGAACAGCCTCGTATAAAGCATCAATATATTCTTCTACGGTAGGATAGGCATCGGTTCGGATATTTCCTTTTTCCAAAACTTCACCTCTGTGGTTTACCACTCCAAATTTTGTGTTTGTTCCGCCGATATCAATTCCCAGCGCAACGTGTTTTGACAAATCTACTAATGACATTTCTCTTCTTAATAATTCTAAAAGGTTAAAATTATAAAAAAGATATTATTATTAGACGATTAAGCAAAATTTTATTTAAAAAAAATATTATGTTGTTTTTACCGTTTTCTTTTTTCTTCTTCCCCACCAGATCATGAAGCCAGTCACTGGTAATGAGGCACATATGAGACTTACAAAAAAGGCTATGATCTTTGTGGGAAGTCCAAGAATAGATCCGACGTGGATATCGTAGTTGGCTCCTACTGCTTTTTCACCGAAATTTTTGTCTTTCATATCGTGAGTATGCAGCAATTCTCCTGAGTTTTCATCAAAAATAAGACTGCTGCTTTTATGATAAGAATAGGATAAATGTTTTACATAAACTTCAAAATTCGGATGCTCGTGGTCATCCATATGTTCATGGCCGAGATCAATAGAAAATCCGTAGGAATCAGG
This sequence comes from Chryseobacterium taichungense, assembly GCF_900109935.1. Taxonomy (GTDB): domain Bacteria; phylum Bacteroidota; class Bacteroidia; order Flavobacteriales; family Weeksellaceae; genus Chryseobacterium; species Chryseobacterium taichungense. The sequence continues at coordinate 25,770 of NZ_FOBV01000011.1, forward strand.
ATATTTTGCCTTAACAGTATTGCTGATTTTATCTAATGTTCCTTCGGTTCTCAATTCGATCGGAGCCTTGGTTTTGATCGATGAAAAATCAGGATAAGTGGTTTTTCCACCCGAAAAAATAAAATAAATCGCTGCCTGAACGACAAAGAAAGCATAAAATAATCCCGTAATCGAAAATATTAAAGCAAAAATAGAAGCATAGAAACCAAGAACATTGTGAAGATCATAGTTCTTTCTTTTCCAGCTTTTTACATTTTGCCATTTGAAAGAAAAGCGTTGCTTTCTTGCAGCTTTATTTTTCGGCCACCAGAGGATGATTCCTGAAATAAGCATGATGATAAATATAATCACAGGAATTCCCACCAGATATGTTCCCCATGATTGTTTCAAAAGATAACTCCAGTGAATCATTTTCACAATCTGGAAAAACCCGTTTTTCTCATCGTATGTTCTTAAAACTTTTCCGTTGTAGGGATTTACGTAGGCAACTTTATAGATCGGAAATTCGTCAAAATAATTCCAGCCTTTAGGATCGTGTTCGTACCAGTAAAATAGATACGACATTTTTTTATCAATCGGAATATTCACCCAATGAACCGGATATTTCTCCTTCACCTGCTCAACCACCGATTTTTCCAGCACACGGATCGGGAGAACCTCTTTCTGATCTATATTCTGCTCGTTGTGATAGATCACATCTTTTCGGGTAAAATTTTCAATTTCATCTTTAAAAACATACAATGCTCCCGTGATAGAAATCACAAAGATCAGAAACCCAATACCTAAGCCAAACCACAAATGCAGTTTGCCAGTCCATTTTTTAAATGCACTTGGTTTTTTCTTATGATGATGTTTTTTTCTCATAATATCCTTACGTGGCGCAAAGATAATGCTTTAGTTTTTATTTAGAATACTTATAATTAAGGATTTTTATAAATAGACTCATTTTGATTTCATTTAATATAAAAAGCGTTTCATCTTAATGATATAATGAAACGCTTTTATTTTTTAAAAACTATAATTTGTATTAAAATTTATATTCAATCATAAAAGTCCCCCTCATTCCTAAAGCATTTGCAAAATCACTGTCTCTGGCCGCCCACCAGGCAATTGCCGGCTGATAAAGTCTATTGAAAAGATTTTCTATACCTAAAGAAACCTTCCAGTTTTTATCAACCTCATAACTTGATTTAAAGTTGAAAACCGTGTATTCAGGAACTGCTCCCTCTCCGTAGGTGAAAAGACCTTTAGCATTTGGCTGAAACCTGTCTTGTCCAAACATATGAAGCATATCCAATCCTACTGATAAATTTCCGATAGGTCTTGCCTGAATATATGCCAGAATTTTCGGTGCTGAAATTCTGCTGTTATTAATTTTTGTTGAATAATCGCCGTCGTCCTTAGGAGAAGTAATTCCTTCCATCCAACTGTAGCTTCCTCCGAAACTGATCCATTTTACCGGTGAAAAATGCAGAAATCCTTCCACGCCATATACTACTTCAGGAGCTCTCTGGATCGTTAATGACCGGTCGGCACTCTGAACAAAAGTAGCTCCCAGTTTTGAAGTGCTCACATAGGAAGTTATTTCATAATTGAGCCATCTCGTAATCTGCCCTGTGGCACCCAGCTCATAATTGTTTACGATAATGGGTTTTGTTTCCAGATTATTAATTGTATCTGAAGTTGAAGTTCTTAATATTCTTCCCAATTCATTAATGGAATACGCCTGAGAGAAACTTCCGAAAATATTGATTTCAGGGTTAATATTATATCGGAATCCAATATTTCCAACCAGGGCATTGTACTCCAGATCACCGCCTTTTACAAAAATACTTTGGGTAAATGTGCCGTCGTTTTTAATGGAAGATAACGTATTAAAATCGCCAACTTTCACTTTGATATTTTCATAGCGGAGCCCTCCTTTCAGAATCAATTTTTTAAAGAGATCGATTTTCATTAACATAAATGGGGCAATATTCGTCATGTTCATATCAGGGGTCCAGTAGCGGCCATCTTCCAGTTTCTGAACCGTCTGATCATTAAGAATATCAATTCCATAAATGATTTCGCCCTGAGAATTCTGAGCATTCCAGAGTTGAGTGTCAAAATTGGCTCTTGCCCCGTATTTTTTAGAAATTACATTCGACTGTCCGCCATTGAAAAAGGTATCGCTGTATCCGTAAACCGTTCTGAAATCCTGCATATATAAGTTTACATTTAATGAAGTTCCCTGCCAGAGCTTTTTATTGTCATAGCTCACTTTCAGATTGTGGTTTCTAGGAGTACCCTGTGGAGTAGTTTCAAGTCCTTTTCCCAATCCTTCACCGATAGTAGGGATCAGTCCGTATTTTCCTGTTTTAAGTCCTAAATTCAAGTCAGATTTTGAAGCATAACCAATGTAGGACGCTTCAATTCTGTTGTTTTCATTGAAATTATAGCCCAGCTTCAGCATCCCGTTGTAATTATTCATTTTGGCTGTGCTGTAGGTAGGACTCAGATTGTCTCCGTTTGCATCTTTCAGATATCCTGTTCTTTCATAGGCAAATGAAGCAACGTAATCGAAATCTTTCGTGATCTTTCCGGAAAGCAACTGGCTTGCTCTGAATCCTAAAGTTCCGCCGTAGGGTTGCCCGGTAATTCCCACCTGTGAAATTCCTGAAATCTTTTTATTGCCGGTGCTTTTTCTGGTGATATAGTTGATAATTCCTCCGTCTGATCCGTTCCCGTAAATGGAAGTTGCCCCTTTGATGACTTCAATTCTCTCGATAACCGAAGGATCAATAGACCTGATATCTCTTGCCCCATTTCGCAACGGTGTAGATTGCGGAATTCCGTCGATGAGTACTAAAACCTGTCTTCCCCTGAGCGTTTGCCCGCTATTGGTAGTGGTTCCTGAGCTGGTAGCAAGACTGGGAACAGTGTATTGTAAAATATTGCTGATATCGGAATTTACAGTAAGCTGTGACTGAATCTGCTTCTGATTGACAATCGTTACAGAACTTGGAATTTCTTTAATGTTTTCCTTTTTTCTGGAAGCGGTCAGTACAACTTCATCAACATCTTTTACCTGTAAAGAATCTTTTTGTTGTGCAAAGATGTTGATGGCAGCTAATGTTGCTGCTGCTAAAATGGTCTTTTTCATGTTTTTCTAATTCCTTTTTTCTTTTTTTTACCAAGCCATATTAAGAATCCGGTTACGGGTAATGAGGTACAGATGAGCCCTGCGATGAACCAGATGATTTTCCCAAAGATGCCAAAGTATGATCCTGTGTGAACATCATAGTTGGCATTTGCATATTTTTCTGCGTTGTTTAATTGCTGATGAGATGTATTCATCAGAAGCTTTCCTGAATATTTATCAAAGGCCAGCTGGCTTCTGACAGAAAATCTTCCATCCTCGCCATACACTGTGACAGGAATGTTATTTAATTCTTTTCCTTTCTTGTTTTTCCCATTTAACGGAATTCTGAAGCTTGAATAAGCAGGATAAAGCTTTCTTGTTTGCTGTGCCGTGAGATCAAAGACAGAATTGCTTTTTGCGATAAGTGAATCTGGTGACTTTATTGGTTTTTCTTTAGGAAGTTCTGATGATCCGGATAAGGTAAAGTTGAAAATGTTTTTTACCCAAGGGTAGGAAAAGTAAATTCCGGATAAACTTATTACCAAAGCAATAAATGAAACATAAAATCCAAGAATATTGTGGAGATCATAATTTTTACGTTTCCATGTCTTTACATTTTTCCAGTCGAATGAAAATCGTCCTTTTCTTGCTTTTTTATTTTTAGGCCACCATAGAATGATTCCCGTGATCAGCATGATGATGAAGAGCACAACAGGAATTCCCACCACATATTTTCCCCAGTCTGTTTTTAACAGTAAACTCCAGTGAATGGATTTCAGGATAGGAAAGATGTCATATTTTTCATTATAAATACCGAGAATTTCTCCGTTATAAGGGTTGACATATACAAGTTTATTGATTTTTACTTCGTCAAAGTAATTCCAGGCTTCTTTATTCTTTTCATAGTATAAAAACTCGTATGATTTTGTTTTATCTAAAGGAACTTCAACGGAAGTTAAAGGATATTTTTGATGGAGTTCCAAGGTAACTTTTTCCTTTAAAACTTCAACAGATAAAGGATTCTGCCTAATCGTTTCAGCATTTACATACATCACCTCTTTCCTCAGCTGATTCTGAATTTCATCTTTAAAAACATACATTGTCCCCGATAAGGAAACAATAAATACAATCAGCCCAACAGATAAGCCAAACCACAAATGCAGTTTGGCAGACCATTTTTTGGCAAAAGAAGGTTTCTTTTTATGATGATGCTTCTTTCTCATGAGAAAAAAGTTAACCCTTGAGAGGGCTAACTTTTGATTATTTAAAATTTATATCCTATTGAAAGTCTGAAATTTCTTGGGGCTTCTGCCTGGTAGTAATATCCGCCTCTCGGATTACCATCAGCCATCGTAAAATCTATGGAGCTTCCGCTGTATAAATATCTGTTGAATACATTAAATACGTTTAAACCTACCCTGAACTTCGTATTTTCCCATGAAAGTCCCGCATCAAATTTCAGATAATCGTTCATTTCGAGCGGTGAATTTATACTTCCCCAATTCCAGCTGCTTCTTCCCCCGAGGAAAGTTCCCCCGAAACTTAAACCGAATCCTTCTAAATCACCGTTAGTGAAAGTATAATTTAACCATCCATTTATAGTATGTTTAGCATAACCTGGAACTTTATCTCCTTTCATGGCTTTAGCAGTAGTTTCTGTGAACTTATTTTCTGTAAAGGCATAATTAAAAATTGCATTAAAACCTTTTACTATTTGTCCTTTCAAATCAAATTCAGCTCCTTGTACTCTAGTTTTACCTAATAAGATTGAGAACATACCGCTTGGATCTGTTGGATCTGTTGTAATAGCATTGTTTTTATTAATGTTATATAATGATAATGTTGTATTCCATTTTCCACCAAACCAATCTTTCTTAGCTCCTATTTCAATATTGCTACCTGTAATTGGCTTAGCCGTTGTACCGTCCCTGAATAAACCTGATTGAGGAGAAAAAGCCTGATCATATAATGCGTACACTGACATATCTGTATCAATAGAATAACTCAAACCTACACGTGGTGTGATTCGGTTAGTTTCAGTTTTTGTCCCATAACTATTCTCTTTTACATTGGTATATCTGGCAGCAAGTGTAAGTCTTAAGGCATCATTAAAGAAGCCTAATTCATCCTGTAAATACAGACCGGTATATTCCTGCTCAATAGTTCCATACGGTGTAGCTCTTTCTAAGAGTGATTTACCATCGTCACTAAAATGAGGATACCCATTGCTTGGAGTTGAATATATTGTAGAATTTAAATCAAAAGGATTTGCTTGTGTATCTAATGCGTATGCCTTAGTCCAGTCTGCAAGGTACTTTTTTGAGCCCAGATCGAGCCCGGCTAAAATTTTATGTGAAACAGGACCTGACTTAATATATCCATTTAAAAAAGCTTGTCCAAACTTCATAACATTACTGGCTTCCCAAAAGTTTAGATTTCTGATAAACTTCGTATCTGATATAAATACTCCTGGCCAAATGTCACTACCCATTGTGTATTCATTTACATAAGTTAACTGAGTGGTCAGTTTCCAGTTTTCATTGAATTTATGCTGTAAATTTACATTTACTGTATTATTGGTAACATTTGTTGGATCTATACCAGGATCAGAAACAGTGAATTCTACAGGTTTTGTTCCATATCCTTCGAAACTATAAACATATGCAGATCCTACTTCTGACATCTTTGCTTTTTGATAAATATACTCCGCTGTTAAAGTCGTTTTATCAGTAAGGTTTACTTTTAATGATGGGTTGATAATGTATCTGTCGTTGAATTCATAGTCTCTGAAGCTCTTTTTATTCTGAGCCATTAAATTCAATCTGAATGCTACTTTATCAGTAATTTTTGTATCAATATCCGTTTCGCCTCTATACATATTGAAACTCCCCAAGGTTACTCTTGCAGAACCATTCAAAGATTGTCCGGTAGGCTTTTTGGTCACAATATTATATATCCCGCTTGGCTCTCCGTTTGACATTAAGAAACCTGATGGTCCTTTGATGAATTCAATGTGATCTACAAATGACATATCTTCACTCAGTGGTCCCCAGTTTGAGGTAACATTTACACCGTTCATAAAAGCTGCGGCTCTGGAACCTCTCATATTTACTCTGGTGTACATGTCTCCCCAGTGTTCTAGTCTTTGTGCTCCTGCAACGTTCCTCAAAACACCGTCGCTTAACGTTGTCACCTGCTGATCTTCTAATGCTCTGTTGGTAATGATAGATACATTCTGAGGAATTTTAATCAGCTCTTCATCTAAACGCATAGAAGAAGATCCTTCCTTCTCAACATATTTTTTATAATACTTACCATTCACAACAACTTCCTCAATATCATTTGACTTAATCGTATCTTTTTCCTGAGCAAAAGCTAGCATAGAACCTAACATTGATGCACAGATCAGCATATTTTTCATGAAACTCAAATTTTGTGCAAATATATTGTTTTTAATTATTCTAAATAAATTATTAAATTGATATTTGTCATAAAATTAATATACGCTGAATAACAAAAGCCACCTCAGAACTGTCTGAAGTGGCTTTTATATGTTTAAAATTATTAATTCTATGCAGGAATTTCTCCTTTGTATAAGAATGAAATAATTTCTTTATTCAATTTGTCGATCATTTCGCTGAACAAATGGAAAGATTCCTGTTTGTAGATCACCAAGGGGTCTTTCTGTTCGTAAACAGCTCCCTGTGAAGACCTTCTCAGATCGTCCATCTCACGTAAATGCAATTTCCAGTTTTCATCGATGATTGATAAGGTAATATTCTTTTCAAAATCATTAATTAAACTGTCACATTGCGTTTCATATGCTTCCTTAAGATCGGTTACAATAGTCATTGTTTTATGACCATCGGTGAAAGGAACCTGAATCATTTTGAACATTGAGCCCTGATTTTGGTAAACATTCTCGATAATCGGGAATGATTTTTCCTTCAGTAAGTTCAACTTCATCTGGTAATCTTCCTGAGCAGCTTTAAACAAGATATTCGTCAGATCCTGAATGTTTTTTGTTTTGAAATCACTTTCAGACACCGGAGATTCCATCGTGAAAGTTTTAATGATCTCATACTCGAAATCTTTATAGCTTCCTGAGGTTTTTCCTTTTGCCACAATTGAGTTGGCAACATCGAAAATCATATTCGTAATATCATATTTCAGGTGATCCCCGAAAAGAGCGTTCTTTCTTCTTTTATAGATTACATCACGCTGCTTATTCATCACATCGTCATACTCAAGCAATCTCTTTCTGATCCCGAAATTGTTTTCTTCTACTTTTTTCTGAGCTCTTTCAATAGACTTGGTAATCATAGAGTGTTGGATAACTTCTCCTTCCTTATGACCCATTCTGTCCATCATTTTAGCAATTCTCTCAGAACCGAAAAGACGCATTAAATTATCTTCCAAAGACACATAGAACTGAGAACTTCCCGGATCTCCCTGACGCCCTGCTCTACCTCTTAACTGTCTGTCAACACGTCTGGAATCGTGTCTTTCCGTGCCAATAATTGCTAATCCTCCGGCTTCTTTTACTTCTTTGGTAAGTTTAATATCGGTACCACGTCCCGCCATGTTGGTAGCAATGGTAACAACTCCCGGTTGTCCTGCTCCGGCAACGATTTCTGCCTCTTTTTTATGTAGTTTCGCGTTAAGAACCTGATGTGGAATTTTTCTTAGTTGCAATGCTTTTGATAACAATTGAGAAATCTCAACAGAAGTTGTTCCTACAAGAACAGGTCTTTTAGCTGCCGTTAAGTTTTCAATCTCTTCAATGACCGCATTATATTTTTCCCTGTTGGTTTTAAAAACAAGATCCTGTTTGTCATGTCTTAAAATCGGACGGTTGGTAGGAATGACCACAACGTCTAATTTATAGATCTCCCAAAGCTCGCCCGCTTCAGTTTCGGCAGTACCCGTCATCCCAGCAAGCTTATTGTACATACGGAAATAGTTCTGAAGCGTAATTGTTGCAAAAGTCTGCGTAGCCGCTTCGATTTTCACGTTTTCCTTAGCTTCAATAGCCTGGTGAAGTCCGTCTGAATAACGTCTTCCCTCCATAATACGACCTGTTTGCTCATCAACGATTTTTACTTCACCGTCGATTACCACATATTCATCATCTTTTTCAAATAACGTATATGCTTTCAGCAATTGGCTCATCGTGTGAACCCTCTCTGATTTTTCTGCGAAATCGGAGAAAAGTTTTTCTTTAGCCTCAAATTCTTCTTCTTTAGATAAATTTTTAGCTTCAAGTTCGGCAATTTCAGTTCCGATATCAGGAAGTACGAAGAAATTAGGGTCGGAATTCCCTTGCGACATATATTCAACGCCTTTGTCGGTAAGGTCTACCTGATTATTTTTCTCTTCGATAACGAAGTAAAGATCTTTATCTACAATCGGCATATCACGGTTGTTGTCCTGCATATATTGCGCTTCAACTTTCTGAAGCAATGCGCGGTTTCCGCTTTCCGATAAAAATTTGATTAACTGTCTGTTTTTAGGAAGACCTCTATACGCCTGAAGCAATTTGAATCCACCTTCTTTTGTATTTCCTGCTGCAATTAATTTTTTAGCTTCATTAAATATTGCAGAAACCGTTTTTTTCTGAACCTCAACAATTCTGTCGATAGAAGGCTTTAGCACATCAAATTCCTGTCTGTCTCCTTGTGGAACCGGTCCGGAAATAATCAATGGCGTTCTTGCATCGTCCACTAATACGGAATCTACCTCATCGACAATGGCAAAATTCAATTCTCTCTGCACAAGTTCAGAAGGAGAAGTTACCATGTTATCTCTCAGGTAATCAAAACCGAATTCGTTATTGGTTCCGTAAGTGATATCAGAATTGTATGCTTTTCTTCTTCCGTCTGAGTTTGGCTGGTGGTTATCAATACAATCGATTGACATTCCGTGGAATTGGTACAATGGCCCCATCCAGGCCGAGTCTCTTTTCGCAAGGTAGTCGTTAACGGTTACCACGTGTACCCCTCTTCCAGGAAGTGCATTTAAGAAGATTGGAAGTGTACCCACCAATGTTTTACCTTCTCCGGTTGCCATCTCGGCAATTTTACCACTATGAAGAATTACCCCTCCGATGAACTGCACATCATAATGTACCATATCCCAGTTTACAGGAGTTCCGGCAGCATCCCAGGAGCTTTTCCATACGGCTTCATCACCCTGGATTTCAAGGAAGTCTTTTCCAGCAGCAGCCAGCTGTCTGTCCCAGTCGGTAGCCTTTACACGGATTTCTCCGTTTTGCGCCCATCTTCTTGCTGTTTCTTTTACCAATGCAAAAGCTTCAGGAAGAATCTGGCCAAGAACTTTTTCCTCAATTTCGTATGATTCCTTTTTTAGAGCCTCAATTTTTGAAAAAAGCGCTTCTTTTTCGTCAACGTTTTTCGAATTTTTTATCTGCTCTTGTATCTGTTCTATCTGAGCTGAGATTTTACCGGTTGCCGATTTAATGTTCTCTTTAAACTCAGCAGTTTTCTCTCTCAAACCATCGTCAGACAACTGTTGAATATTGGGCTCAACAGCTTTGATTTTTGTTACAACTTTTTTTACTTCTTTTAGGTCCTGCGCTTTTTTGTCTCCCAAAAACCCTTTAAGAACTTTGTTTAAAAAACTCATAAATTTTTTGCTTTATGCCTAAAGCGATATGCTTTAAGCGTTTTAAATAACACGCTTATCGTGCAAATTGATATGTAAAAAAGGGCAAAAAAGCTCTAAGCGATGCCTAAAGCTTGGTTGCTTTTAATTTAATATTCGTCTTCGTTCCAAAGGAAGTCCTCATCCGTAGGATAATCACTCCAAACTTCTTCAATAGATTCGTAAATCTCTCCTTCATCTTCAATCGCCTGAAGGTTTTCAACAACTTCCATAGGTGCACCAGTTCTGATTGCGTAATCGATAAGCTCTGCTTTTGTCATTGGCCAAGGTGCGTCACTTAAATATGAAGCTAATTCTAATGTCCAGTACATAATTTTCTAATTTTTTGCAAAAGTATAAAAATAGCTTATATTATATGCTTTTTTACACCTGATTTTCAATTCTTTTTATTAATTTTTGTTCATTCTACGCCACAAATCTGCATTTTACTGTGGTGTCAGCCTGTTTGATGTCATTTTCTCAAAAACCATTCCACAAATTTTTTTATGCCATTTTGGAAGTTTGTGTCAGGTTTATAGCCTATTAATGTCATTGCTTTTGTAATATCTGCATTGGTTTTAAGGACGTCTCCCGGCTGCATTGGCAGATTTTTCCGGATGGCAGATTTTCCCAATGTTTTTTCTATGACAGAAAGCATTTCGTTGAGGCTGATGACTTCGCTTTCGCCGAGATTAATGATCTCATATACATCCGAATGATTTTCTATATACGCAATCGATTTGATAATTCCGTCTATAATGTCATCAATATAGGTATAATCTCTGGCCGTGGTTCCGTCGCCATAAAAAGGAATTTCCTGGTTTTCAGTGATCAGCTTTGTAAATTTATGTATCGCAAGATCTGGTCTTTGGCGAGGCCCATAAACTGTAAAAAACCTCAGCTGGATCATATCAATATTATATAGATCGTGATACACATGACCTACAATTTCACCACATTTTTTGGTGGCAGCATACGGAGAAATCGGTTTGTCTACGTTATCAGTCTCCGCAAACGGAATTTTTTCATTATTTCCGTAAACACTTGATGATGAAGCTGCAATAACTTTTTTAATATTAAAATCTTTACACAGTTCCCATATGTTCATGGTTCCCCGGATATTGACTTCTTCATACTCGAGAGGTCTTTCGATGGATGGACGAACTCCGGCAAGTGCCGCAAGATGAATCACCATATCAATTTTATTCTCTTCAAAGATTTTTTCCAACCCCTTTTTATCACGGATATCCTGATAATATAATGTATAATTTTCAGATTTTGTGACAGTCGTCAATTTGCGAATATCTTCCTGCTTTTCTGAAAATTCAAAATCCGAAAAATTCTGTACAGAGTCTAAAGTATTCTTAATTTTTATCTGATAATTGTAGAAATCATCAAAGTTGTCAATATTTATGACAGAATGTCCCTTTTTCAATAATTGTTCTACGAGATGAGAACCAATGAATCCGCTTCCGCCGGTGATAAGATATACCATTTGTGGCTTTTTAGTAGAGCAAAAATATAAATTTATTTTTTGAAAATATAATCATTAATTTTACTTGAAAAAGTAATTTACATTAATATGCAGTTTCAGGGACAAATTTTAAAAATGACAAGCTTCAACGATGAGCCTATTCAATATTATCTTAATCTTTCCGGTGATCTTATTCATATGAATGAGCTTTTCGGGAAAGAATTAACCATAAAACATGTTGGCTTCCAATGTGTAAACTGCCAGGAAAACAAGCCGATATACAGAATGGGTTTCTGCAAAAACTGCTTTTTTGAAAGTCCTTACGCCAGCGACACCATCATCCGTCCTGAACTTTCTACTGCGCACCTGGGAATTGCGGAACGGGATTTGGAAGTAGAAAAAGGAATTCAGCTTCAGCCTCATACGGTTTATCTGGCTTATACAGGGGAAGTAAAAGTAGGTGTCACAAGAAATACACAGATTCCTACGCGATGGATCGATCAGGGCGCGACTTTTGCTTTGCCTATTGCAAGAACCGAAAACAGATATGAAGCAGGAATGATAGAAGTCGCTCTCAAGCAACATGTTCCTGATAAAACGAGCTGGAAAAAAATGCTTCAGGATGATCTGGAAGATGATATTGACCTGGCAGATTTTCAGCAAAAAATAAAAGAATATTTTCCTGATGATTTTCAGAAATTCTATAGTGAAGGCGAAGATTTGTGGCGGTTTGATTATCCTTTCGAAAAGCCTGAAAAAGTAACATCTTTTACGCTTGATAAAAAACCTGAGTTTACCGGAAAGCTTACCGGAATCAAAGGACAATATCTTGGCTTTGACGGAGGAGATTTCATCAATATAAGAGGTCACGAGGGGTACGTGATTGAGCTCACTGTAAAGAATTGATCTTTAAAATAAAAAACAAAATATGTAAAATGAAAAAATGGGTTAAAAAGCTGTTTGTTGGTCTGGGAATTTTGTTGGTGATTATTTTATTAGCGAATTTCGGACTTAACATCTGGCTTAAAACCCAGCTTCCGAAGTACATAAAAAATAACACCGATTATAAGGTTTCCTATAAAAGTATGGAAGTTGATCTGATGTCCGGAAATATTCTGGCCACGAAAATATCAGTCAACAGTAAAAATCCTCAGAATATTAATGTAATCGGACTTCAGGGAACTATTGACACTTTAAAAATAAGCCGTTTCGGAATTTACGATGCGCTGTTCAATAAGCAGATCAGCTCATCAGATCTCCTGCTTTCAAGACCGAATCTGAATGTTATTCTTGCAAAACCAATTGACGATAAAACCGGAAAGAAAAGAAATCCTGTCAGTTTTGAAAATATCAGGATTAATGATGGAAATATCAGCATCTTCAGACACACCAAACAAAAATTTTTATCGGTAGAGGATCTTTATCTGTATGTCGAAAATCTACAACTTACTGAGGAATCAGTTGAAAATAAACTTCCCGTTGTTTTTGATAAATATGATATCCGAGGGAAGAATTTCTTTGTTCGTCCCGATGATGTATATGCGCTGAAAATCAATTCCATTAGGACCTCAGACGGGCAGATGTCCGTTGAAAATTTTCAGCTGATTCCCGTGTTGGATTTTGATCAGTTTAAAAAATATTATCCTAAAAAAAATAAACTTTTTCAGTTTGTTATCAGAAAAATGGAATTTAAAGATCTGGTCCTGAAAAAGAATAATGTTTCCTTGGCTCATGCTAATTTTTATGAGCCTAATCTATTAATTTACACAACAGATGTGAATCCTGTGAAGGCAAAAAAACCTTCCGATTTTGAGATTAATCTAGAAAATGTAAAACTGAATAATGCTACCGTGCAGATCATGAAGCCCAACGGCAATAAGCTTCTGTACGCTAAAAATCTTAATGTAGATGTTAGCCAGCTGAAATTTGACAAAGAAACCCGACAGGAATTGATCCCTGTAGGATATAAAAATTTTCAGATTTCCGGGAAAGATGTTCTATTTTCAAATCATCAGGATTTTAATTTCGCAAGCATTAACCTGAGTCCTAAGAAAGGAGAAATAAGAAATATTTCAGTTGTTCCTAACAGTACTTCAGCCGGTAAAACATCAATGAATCTTTTGGCAGATTATATTGGATTCAACATCAACAAATGGGATTTTACTGATAAAAAAATGAATCTTGATGTAAAAGATATTCTGGTAAGCCGCATCAATGGAAAAATAACAGCCGGTACTGCCCAGGTTAAAAACAATAAAAAATCAGATACCAGTGGCATTCAGTTTCCGATTTTAATCAGAAAAGTTGTATTGCAGAATTCAGACATTACCTATTCTAAAAATAACCAACCTCTTACTTTTAATGATCTGAACGCGACGATTAATGATATTCAGCTTGTTTCTAAAAAAGATAATTCCGGAATAGAAGCTAAAATTGACAAGTATACTATCTCAACTAAAAATTTCGTTTATAAAACACAGTTCTATAATATGACAGCTGGCTTTGTAAAGCTCGATCAAAATAATGTGAATATTACTGGTTTTGCCATGAAACCTCTCGTTTCGAGAGCACAGTTTATCAAAATGATTCCTGTTGAAAGAGATTTATATGACATTACAGCAAATCAGATCAGTGCAAACGGAACCTGGAATCTATTTGCAGACCAGAAGTCAATCAATGCCTCGAACGTGACGATCCGGAATGCCGACGCCAATATTTTCAGAAGTAAAATTCCCAAAGACGATCCGAAGGAAAAACCGTTGTATTCAAGAATGCTTCGTTCCATTAAAATTCCCATGGTGGTTAATAATCTTAACCTTAAAGATTCAAAACTAGTATATGAGGAAGATACGCCGGAAAGTGCCGGACCCGGAAAGCTTACGTTCAGCAATTTTAATATGAACGTAAAAAATTTGAATTCAGCGAAAACAAAAGGCAGACCGACAAGAGTTGACATAAAAATCAACTGCTCTTTCATGAATCTGGCACCACTTTCTGTAAATTGGAATTTTGATGTTGCAGATCAGGGAGATCATTTTACTATTTCCGGAAGAACAACCAATCTTCCTGCGACAGGAATCAATCCTTTCATTCGTCCTTATCTGCACGTTACCGCTACCGGAACAATTCAGGAAATGCTTTTTAATTTCAGGGGAAATCCTAAAGGCCTGAATGGCAAATTCAACCTTAAGCATAAAGATCTGAAGGTCGCTATTCTGGATAAAGAAAATAAAGAGAAAAAAGGATTTTTAACCGCCGTAGCCAATTTGCTGGTAAAATCTGATTCCGGAAAACTGCCGGAAGATGTAGACGTGAAAGACGTGGAAAGAGACCCAACCAAATCATTCTTCAATCTTTTCTGGAAAGGAATTGAGCAGGGATTAAAGAAAACCCTTATTGGAATTAATATTGACAAAGCTAAAAAAACTGCTGACAAAGCGGTTTCTACCGCGAAAAATGTAAAGGATGGCGTAAAAGACATGAAGCAGTCTGCTAAAGAAATAGGTCAGGCAGCGAAAAAAGACAATCCTGACAAAACAGCAGAAAAACAGGCTGAAACCGGTAAAGAAGAAAAAAAAGGTTTCTTAAAAGGAATATTCAAGAAGAAAGAAAAACCCGAAACTAAGTAGTTCCGGGTTTTCATATTAATCAAAGTCAAATTCGTCACTTTCAAGAATAGGGACTTCGCGCAGAAAATTATCAAATTCTTTAGGATAATTGCTTCCTGCACCGTAAGAATCTATAATCATACCGAGATTTGCATCAGAATCTTTTACTACATACAATACAGCATTATCATCAGGGCTGCTTGGTCCTTCAAAACGGTATGTTTTTATGATTGTCAGCTCATTAGGCTGATATACTTTATCAGAATTTTCCAGTTTCATTTCACAGTTTTCATTCATCCTGAATTCTCTGTGAATGCCTCTTTGGGCGAGTCTTGTCATGACCTGACTCAATGTAGTCATTTTGTCAATATTTCCTGTACCTTCCATAATAATATTTTTCTTCTAAAATACAATAATTAAACCATTTGTTTTTAAAACACAGTAATTTTATTCATGCTTATTGTTAACAAAAATTATAAAATCATAACTTAATTGGGTATACTTTTTGCAATAGACAGGATAATAAATCAGACAGAATATGAAAAAGGAAGTTGGCATTTTACTGGCAGGAGGAGTTGGTCTTTTGGCAGTATTAAGTATCATCGGAATAAAAAAAATATTACATAAAAAAGACAGAAAATACAGTGATGCATATTCTGATTATCACAGACATTTTGATAAAAAGAATTATGAAGAAGACTATCATGGCATTGAATTTTACGCATTGAAGTAGAAAAAATATATTCAATTTTTAGGAATCCAGCACTGATACGGTGTTGGATTTTTTTGTGGAAAACTTTAATGTTAAAACTCATTATTATCTGAAATTTCCATTCTATTTTTACAACATAATGCAGAATGAACATATCATAAAAGGACAGGGAGCTCAACGAAATGTGATCAATCGTTTCGACCGGTATACTTATGAGCCAGAAGATGAAGACCTTGAATCTGTAAAAACTTCTTTTACTGAAGTGTTTCCGAAAACAATTGTAAATCAGGTAAAAAGCGAGGATCTCCCGATGGAATATTCCATGAATCCTTATCAGGGCTGTGAGCATGGCTGTTCTTACTGTTTTGCAAGACCTACTCACGAATATTGGGGATATAGCGCTGGGATCGATTTTGAAAGAAAAATCATGGTGAAGAAAAACGCTCCGGAATTACTTGAAAAATTCTTTCAGAAAAGAGGGTATAAACCTGAGCCTATTCTGCTCTCCGGAAATACAGATTGCTATCAGCCTGCAGAACGGCAATTTGAAATAACAAGAAAGCTTCTCCAGGTATGCCTGGATTACAGGCATCCGGTAAATGTGCTTACCAAAAATGCTTTGGTTCTCAGAGACATTGATATATTAAAACCAATGGCCGAACAGAATCTAGTGTCGGTTTCCCTCAGTATTCCAACGATTAATGAAGATCTGCGCAGAAAGATGGAGCCCAGAACAAGCTCTGCAAGAAATAAACTGAAAGCTGTAGAAATCCTTTCACAAAATAATATTCCTGTGAGCGTAATGGTTGCACCGATTATACCGGGACTGAACAGTGATGAACCTTTGGCTATTTTAAAAGCAATTTCGGATGCAGGAGCACAAAGTTTTGGCTATACACTGGTAAGATTAAATGATACTGTTGAACCCGTTTTTGTCAATTGGATTGAAAATGCATTTCCGGATCGTGCGCAGAAAGTTTTAAATTTAATCCGATCTATGCGGGGAGGGAAACTGGGAGAAAAAAGATATTTTGACCGCCAAAAAGGAGAAGGAAATATCGCCGAGATGATTCACAATACATTTAAAATCGGGAGAAAGAAGTTTTTCGAAGGCAAAGAGTTTCCGAAACTTTCCACCAAGAATTTTACCGGTTCCCGGGATCAGCAACTGAAATTGTTTGATTGATAAATAAAGGCTGTTGCAATTGTACAACAGCCTTATTTTTATTTGCTTAAATCTTCTTTAAGTTTTTTTGCTCCTTCCTCCACTTTTCCGGCCCCTTTTGCAGCAGCATTCTTTACATCTTTCCCAACTTTATTGACTTCGCTTTTAATGTCCTGCCCTGCTTTATGAAGGTTTTCCTTCGTTTTGTCGGCAGTGGCATCTATTTTATTTTTAGCATCTTCTGCGGCATTGTCTATTTTTTCTCCCGCTGCGTCAATTCTCGCCTGAGTTTTCTCTTTTACTTCGTCGATCTTAGTTGTATCAACTCCCAATCCGGTTTCTGAAACGGTTGTCGTCGTAGTAGTAACGGTACCGTCAGGATTTTCAACCTTCTCTGTTTTTGATGTTGATTTGGTACAGGATACAACCAATGCAGCAATCATTAATCCTGATAAAATGTTTTTTTTCATACGTATTGATAATTTAAATGTTTTTAAATATTATTCTGTTTTTGGTTCAGAAGTTATGGGTAATCCGCCAGTTTTTTGCTTTTTCTCCTCTTCTTCTTTTTTCTTGTTTTCTTTTTCCAGTTCTTCTTTGATCTTTTTCTCCTGTTCCTGAACCTTTAAGACTTCTTTTAATGAATCCTGATACTTCTGCGAAGACATTCTGATCTGTTGCGCCACATCGACAGATGTCGCACCGGCGGAAAAAGAATCTACAGCTACAGTATCATAGTTTGCCTTCGGACGGTCCGCCGGATACAGGTCCTGCGGTTCTTTTTTAGAACAAGAAAATGCCAGGCCAGATGAAACCAGGATTATAAAAAATAAATTTTTCATGAGAACTAATTTAGCAGAAATTCTGCAATTACAAATAATGACAAGATAACTTTTATGGTATGCTTTTAAATCATCAGATCACAAAATACAGATGATTATTTTTCGAGCTTAAAAGTAGCCATCACAGGAAAGTGATCCGAAAGCTTTACAGACCGGTCTACCTTATAAGTGAGGGGTTTTATATTTTTTGAAGAAAAAATGTAGTCGATTCTTATCGGGAATTTATAATCGTGGAAGCTTGTACCACTTCCTTTTCCTGCTTCAACAAAAGCATCCTGAAGACCATCAAGCAAATGATAATACTCGTAGGAATTGGGAACCGAGTTAAAATCTCCCGCCAGAATAACTGGATACGGAGAATTGTCAATACTTTTCCGTATTGAGCTGATCTGCTCCTGATGCATTTTAAAAGTAGGAATAAGTCTTTTGACTACGTTTTTTACTTTCTGCTCATCTTCTTCACTTTTGCCAACAAGCTTCACCATATTCTTTTTAAACTTAAAAGGCTGAAGATACACATTGATAAACCGGTAAATCTTTCCTCTGATCTCAATATCAGTCTGTGAGGCATAGGCATTATTATATGTAGGGTCACTCTCTATAAGTTGTTTTTGCTCAATAATTCTGTGTTTTGAGAAAACCTGGATCACCCAACTATCCGGAGCCTGTTTCAGTCCATCGAAATGATATTTCATGTACCCTCCATATTCCTGTAGCATAACAATGTCGGCATTCTGACTGCTGATGTAATCATTAATGTGATCTATCCCATAATAGCCACCTTTCGCGTTCATGGTAAGCACTTTCAGGTCAGGAGTTTCGTTTTTCTGTGGAGAATAATTAATCCATCTAATGACAGGTTTAAAAAACATCAGTCCTAAAAATAAAAAAACGAACGCTCTTTTCTTCCAGCTAAATATCCAGAAGAGCGTAAGCATCATATACACTGAGATCAATATCGGAAATCCCAAAGAAAGCAGATTAAACCACGGAAAAGTTTTCGGCGGAACATAAGCATTCAAAAGCATTGCTGCCAGCAGAAAAAAAACTCCTATATGTACAACTAAAAGGATGAGACGTAAGACTTTCACAGGACCTTAATTGAATCTGTATAAATGTTTTCTCCAGTTTCTTGCCAGAAGCCATCCTACCAATGCCCCGCCAACGTGAGCCAGGTGAGCTACCCCTCCGACATTCCCAGAAATTCCGAGCCATACGGAACCGATAACAATAATTGGCAACAAATATTTAACTTTCATAGGGATCGGAATAAACATGATTCCGATTTTAGCATCCGGATACAGCGTGGCAAACGCTGCAACAACACCGAAAATAGCTCCTGAAGCGCCAACCATAGGAGTAGTCAAAGCATAATAGAGATTTAATGCCTGCTCATTATAAGCATATGCCGCAGGATTAAAATCAAACTTATTAAGATCTGCTTTCATAAAAATATCCGAAACATTGATATTTGCATTAGTAAGCTCGGAGGTAAGCTGTTGCACTTCATAAAAATTCCAGAGATTAAATAAGAAAAATGCCCCCAATCCACTCAAGAAATATAAAATCAAATATCGTTTCTCTCCTAATGCCTGTTCTAAAACAGGCCCGAAGCTCCACAGTGTAAGCATATTAAAAAGAATGTGTGCGTAGCCTCCATGCATGAACATGTGTGTAATCACCTGCCATGATCTGAAGTTGGGAGAAAAAGGATAAAACGCTGATAAAGAAGCATAAAATTGCGGAAATAAAAAATTTACTGCAATAAATACAACAACATTGATAATGATAATATTTCTCGTAATCGGAGGGATACTGTTAAACATACTTAAAATTTATTTTTAAAATCATTAAACGGAACTTCAAAAAAACATCTTTTCCCATCTGGTAAAAATTCCGGGAAACCTAATGCTGTAAAATCTCTGATCAGCTGTTCCGCATCTTTTTTATAGATAAAATCAAATCTTGACTTCGACTGCATTTTATTCCACTGGTTCTGATAATATTGCATGAATTCTTCTTCCGTTTTGTACTCCAGAATATCGAAAAGATTTTCCAGAAACTTCATCACCTGGGTTTCTTTCAGTCCCTCAGGCACAGCATCGATTCTGAGCACGCTTTCATGAGCAATACTCATCTCAAAGCCCAATTCGGGAAGAAATTTCTTGATCGATTTATATTTATTCTTTTCGATCTCATTCATATGATATTCAAGAGAGAAAAGTAATGAATGGCTGTTTGTTGTTCCCTTTTTTACGGGTTTTGAATTTTCTGAAACCACCAGTCTGTGCATTCTTCCAAGATCCAGCATCAGGGTTTTATCGCCTTTGTTAAATAGCCAGTACCCATTCGGAAGCCTCATCAGGTCTTCATCAAAATCTTCATCTTCAAACAAATTGATCTTCGAAGGCTCAGCGGAAATATTCTGATGGTACATTTCTGCGAGATTCTGGATTTCTGCCTGCTTTACCCCTCTTTCTTCTAAAAACGGATTGTAGTCTTTATCCACAATAATTTCCGGCATCTTTACAAATCCGCTTCCACCTCCGTTGCCTTTGCTTGGGAATGTTTTCTGCATGATTTCATCCAGTTGAGGATCTCTTTCAAAATCAAGGCTCGGCGCCACGTTATAAATACCCAACGATCTTTTGATGGTAGAACGCAGCAAGGCAAAGATCAGATGTTCATCTTCAAATTTCACTTCTGTTTTCTGAGGATGAATATTAACGTCAATTTTCTCCGGATCCAGCTCGAGGAAAAGGAAAAATGTAGGAATATATCCCGGTAGCAGCAATCCTTCAAAAGCTTCCTGCACTGCTTTATTAAAATACGGACTTTTAAAATATCTTCCGTTCACGAAAAGAAATTGTTCTCCTCTTGTTTTCTTGGCGCCGTCAGGTTTCGCAACAAATCCGTGAAGCTTGCACCAGATAATATCTTCTTTAATAGGTATCAGCTGTGGCTGCAGTTTTCTCCCGAAAATATCCACAATACGCTGCATCTGGCTTCCTTTTCTTAGTCTGAAAACCGCCTCATCATCATGAAACAGGGAAAACTCAAGGTTTTCGTGCGCCAATGCTACCCTTTGAAACTCATCAATAACATGCCTGAATTCGATATTATTATTTTTCAGGAATTTTCTTCTGGCCGGAACATTATAAAATAAGTTCTTTACTAAAAAATTGGATCCGTCTGCCGTCTGGATAGGATCCTGAAACTGAAATACACCACCTTCTATGTAAATATTGGTCCCTATCGTTGCGTCTTTCTGCTTCGTTCTCAGTTCTACCTGAGAAACTGCCGCAATAGAAGCGAGTGCTTCCCCACGAAACCCTTTCGTCGCAATTTTGAAAATATCTTCTGTCCCTCTGATTTTGGAGGTGGCATGTCTTTCAAAAGCCATTCTGGCATCTGTTTCCGACATTCCTTTTCCGTCATCCACTACCTGAATCAGGTTTTTTCCGGCATCTCTTACAATCAGTTCAATCTTTGTCGCTTCGGCATCAATGGCATTTTCCAAAAGTTCCTTTACAATGGATGCAGGCCGCTGCACGACTTCCCCTGCCGCAATTTGATTGGCTACATGATCCGGTAAAAGCTGAATAATATCTGACATAAAAAAGTAAATCAACTTACAAAAATAGGGATTCAGAATAAGAATTAAAACAATAAAGCGCTGAATTAAAATTTAATTATCAACATATTAACAGGGTAACCTCAGGGAAAATTCCGGCAAAACAGCCAAAAGAAAGTCTTTTTTTAAAATACAATCCCCCAATTGCACTATACAATTAGAGGATTGATTCACAGCTAGTTTACACAAAATTAATACTGATATTTATCTTTACTTACACATGAAGTCTTAGGGTTAAAGAAATTACTCTTCAAAAATGAGCTTTCTCTTTTTCTCGTTTTTCTGCTTAATCTCTGAAGATCCGTGAATCTTATCATAAAGAAAAGCTAACAGATTCGGTTTTTTATAAATTTTACTGTATCTGTATTGGGTATTAAAATGTCTGAGATGAATTTTATAAGCATCATAGCCAATAACAACCAATAGACACAGACTGATCACATAGAAAACCCTGAATTCCAGATAATAATAGGTAAGCCCTGAGAAAACCGCGCCCAAAACATAGGCAACCATAATACTCATCAGCAGTTTGGCCCTTCCCACCAATTCACCATTTTTTCTGAATTTTTTCTGAGTAAACATTGAGAACAGAATTCCCAGGTCGGTAGTAGTACCCGTAAGGTGAGTGGTTTTCACGGAAAAATTTGATATACTTGCCGTTAACCCATTCTGCAGACCGGTTGCAAAAAGCATTACCGCTACCAAATACTGAGTTTCTTCGAGGCTTTTTCGGTAATAAAACTGTCCGTAAACTCCCACAAACAGGAGACATATTATTTCAAGTACGAGAGGCATAGCATGCGCAAAATACTTGCTTTTTTTATTGAAATTGATCACAATAAAGTTTGACACAAATCCTCCGAAGAAAAAAAGGAAGATCCACAATCCTACTACAGCAACCTGTGACCAGTTTGCCTTACTGATTTCTGCCGCCAGAATTGCATAATGCCCCGTCACGTTTGACGTAAATGAGAGGAATATCAACAGAGAAGCAATATTTATAGTACCCGCCGTAAAGGCAGTCAGCGTTCCCAGTCTTATGTTGTCTCCCAACGTCCTGCTGTTACTATAATTCCTTAACATTTTCTTTATTTTTAATTATTCGATTTTATGCTTCTGCAAAGATTTCTGCCAATCTTCCTTTTTCCGGAAGACGCTTCTGAAGCTCTACAGAAATTTCGTAGCTTTTAAGATCTTTACAATTTTTGATATATGGGATAAGGTCAAATTTTCCTTTCCCTTTACTTTTGATTGATGGCGAATAGTAAGCCTCCTCAATATTTTCAGCTTTCACATAGTTATTAAACGTCCTCTGAAAGCTTCCCGTGAAAATATCACACACAATTTTATTGATCAGATGAGGATATTTATTTTTAATAATTCCATAAGCCTCACAAAATTCCTCAGGACGGAGCTTATTGAAAATCGTGCTTTTCGTATTAAACAGAAGATCTCTGATCGAATCTCCCGTATCATATCCTGAAACCAAAAGAATATTATACTGATTCTTGTCTTCCGAAGCATCTTTCTCTCTCATTACTTTTTTAAGGATATTAAGAGACTCGAGAGAATAATCCGTGGCTATTAAAATCGTCTTGTTCATATTTTAAGATTTAGGTTCATATTTATCTTTTCCGATGATACAAAACTAAAATGACCAGATTAAAAGTTCTTTGGAATGAAATTAAAATGTGATTAAAGAGATTAAAATCACATTAGAATATTTTGTAAAAAGAAAATTTGCAAAAAGCTGTAACAAAAACTAAACATCATTAACTAATATCATATAAACATTCGAAAACAATGAAAAAGCTATTTTCAATATTTTTTATCGCTCTTTTTGCATTTGCAAGCGCTCAGGACAATGATTCTAAGGAAACCGCCAACCGTTTTTTCTATGAACTTACTTTTAAGCCTAAAAAAGATTCCGCCAAACTTGAAAAAGTATTAACCGCACTTGATATCGTGAAAGACAGATCTGTTTATAGAGATTATACAGTGATCGGACAGGATTCTATAATGAAAGTGCAAATTGAAGCAATGCAAAAATCAGGTGTTTTCAAGGACTTATCGAAAACCATCAGAATGCCTAAGTTTTCAGAAAAGATCGTAAAGCACTATCCGGATATGAAGGTAGAATACATTGACAGAATTGCAAGCGGTTTTACACCGATGAGTATTTCTTATACTGAAAACATCAAATTTGACTGGAAAATTTCGAATGAAAAAGAAAAAATAGGCCCTTACAACGCTCAAAAAGCGACTGCTGATTTCGGAGGAAGAAAATGGACTGCCTTGTTTACTACAGATCTTCCTTTTCAGGACGGACCATACAAATTTTCGGGACTTCCGGGACTTATTGTTAAAATTGAAGATGACGGGAAAAATTACTCATGGACATTACAAGGAAATAAAAAAGTTCAGAATTGGGAAGAGCTTTCTTATGCTGAAAAAATTTCCGGGATGAGTTCTAAAGTAACCGATATGCCGAGAGAGAAATTTGAAAAAACTTTCAATGACTTTAAAAAAGATCCTTTCGCATCAGCAAGACCAATGATGACACAGGAAATCATGTCGAGAACAATCCCGGGAATGGATGGAACGATTGGAGATATGATGAAGAGACAGGAGAAAATGTATAAGGATTTCTTTAATGCCAACGACAATCCTATTGAGCTTACAGCACCGTCTGCAGATAAGAAGAAAAAATAGACATTCATATTTAATTAATTATATTTAGAATCAACCCAAATGCATTTTTGCATTTGGGTTGATTTCTTTCATACAAACTTGTTATTTAGATTAAATTTAAATAGCGTATATTTGCATACAAAATTTTGGCTTTGAAAGAGATGGGTTTACATAAATTAAGTGGATTTCCCAAAAACAGAATGGGAAAGATTTTAGGGTATGATAACGACAGCCTTAAAATGCCTAACAAAATCATTGAAATGGGGCTTCTTCCGGAAACCTTCTTCAGGATTCTTTATCAGGCGCCTTTCAAAGGGCCGATGTATGTGGAATTCGGTGAAGAGAAAAGCCGTATTGCCCTTCGTGAAGAAGAGGGCAACTTTATTATTGTTGAAGAATTGAATTGATGCAGGGAAATCATAAAAAACAGGTACTCTTAGTCGGAAATCCTAACGTCGGAAAATCAACGGTTTTTAATGCGCTTTGTAATAAAAAGCAGAAAACCGGGAATTATGCAGGCGTAACAGTCGCCAGCCATTCCGGGTATTATACATATCAAAAGGAGGAGGTGGAAGTAGTAGACCTTCCGGGGTCTTACAGCATTTATCCAAGTTCGGAAGATGAAGCTATTTTCTCGAAGTTTGTGATGAATAATCAGAAAGATTACGCAGGAGTTATCTACATTCTTGAAGCTTTAAGCCTTAAAAGAGGGTTGCTTTTATTTCAGCAAATCCAGGATCTTGGAATCCCGATGATTTTGGTAGTTAATCAAATCGATCAGGCTGAAAGAAGAGGAATTTCCATAGACATTCAGAAATTTTCTGATTCTTTGGGAATAAAAATTATCCAGACCAACGCCAAAGAACAGATAGGTATTGATGAAATAAAAGAAGCTGTTTTAAAGAATGATTTCGTAAAAACATCCGTACAATCCTTTGAAACACCTGCTGAGCATAAGGATTTTATTCATAAAGTCGCCGCACACAAAGGCATTGAAAATGAATACAAAACATGGCTTACACTGTCATTGGGAACAGACTTGGGAAAAATAAATTCTATTGTCGAGCAGATCAATGAGCCTGACTCGAAAAGCCTTGTTCCAAAAAGATTACAAGTACAGGAAACCGTAAGAAGATATCAGCATATTGACAAAATATTATCTGATGTTATTTCTAAAAAACCTCAGTTTAAAGAATTATTAACTGAAAAATTAGATAAAATACTCGTTCATAAATTCTGGGGATATGTGGTTTTTATGTTGATTTTATTGATTATTTTTCAAAGCGTTTTCTTCCTGGCAGAATACCCGATGAACTGGATCGATGATTTCTTTTCATGGCTTTCCGCTTTTACAGGAGAACATTTGCCAGAAGGCCCTTTAAATTCACTGATCTCCAACGGAATTGTTCCGGGAATTGGCGGAATTGTGATTTTCGCACCACAGATCGGGATTTTATTGTACTTCCTTTACCTGCTCGAAGATTCAGGATACATGGCCAGAGTTGTATTTCTAATGGACAGAATTCTTCGCCCTTTCGGACTGAACGGAAAAAGTATTGTTCCTCTGGTTTCCGGTACAGCTTGTGCAATTCCGGCAGTCATTTCAACAAGAAATATAGAGAACCTGAAAGAAAGATTATTAACAATTCTGGTAACCCCCTTCATGACGTGCTCTGCAAGGCTTCCGGTTTACAGTATTATTATTGGTTTAATTATTTCTGACGGAGCATTTTTAGGAATAAAATATAAAGCCCTCGTATTAATGGGAATGTATTTATTAGGTTTTGTAGTCGCTTTATTTTCAGCCGCAATTCTTAATAAATTTATCAAAAATAAAGGAAAAACCTACCTTGTAATGGATTTGCCTACCTATAAAAAACCACTTTTTGGGTACGACTTTAAAATGGTTTTGGGAAAAGTATGGGACTTCATTACAGGAGCAGGGAAAATTATTTTCATTGTGAGCATTATCATTTGGTTTCTAAGCTATTTCGGCCCTAAACAGAAACCGGATCAGTTTGTAGCGACTAATGTCGAGCTTGATCATTCTTACCTTGCCAAAATGGGGAAAAAAATTGAACCTGTGATTGCCCCACTCGGCTACGACTGGAAAATGGGCGTTGGGATCCTGACCAGCTTTGTTGCAAGAGAGGTTTTTGTAGGAACGATGTCTACCTTATACAGCCTTGAGGACGATGCCCCGGAAGTGAAAGTAATTGATAAAATGAGAAGAGACGTGAAACCGGATGGCGAAAAAGTTTTCAGCTTTGCCACTGGTATTTCAGTCCTTTTGTTTTATGCGTTTGCAATGCAGTGTGTTTCTACACTCGCAGTAGTCTACAGAGAAACCAAAAGCTGGAAATGGACAGCTTTTCAGGTGGTGATGATGACAGGTTTGGCATATTTTGTGTCCATGTTTGCATATCAAATCTTAAAATAATGGATTCTTCCTTAATTTTACAATACATTATTGTTCTCCTGGTTGTGACATTTGCATGTTACTCTTTGTTCAGGATACTTAAAAAGAATTTCGCATCGAAGAAGTTCAGCTCTAAAAGAACAAACTGCGATAAGGATTGCGGTTGTTCATAAAAAAATAATGTTCTTGTGGAAAACTAAACATTCTTAGGATTCAGTTTTTATTTATTTTTGTAAAAAATACACAGGAATACATGAAAAAAGAATTGATCGAAGAGCTATTTTTAAAGTTCGAGAATGCTTCACATCAGTATAATGACATAGAATGCTGGAGCGCAAGAGACTTGCAGGAAATCCTTAACTATACAAAGTGGGATAATTTTCTAAAGGTTATTGAAAAAGCTAAGAAGGCCTGTGATAATGTTGGAGGAAAGGTTTCTGATCATTTTGCCGATATCGGGAAAATGATAGAATTAGCTAAGGGAGCACAAAGAGAAATTCCTGATATTGCTTTAACACGATATGGATGCTATTTAATTGCACAGAATGGAGATTCTTCAAAATCTGAAATTGCTTTTGCTCAAACCTATTTTGCTGTCCAGACAAGAAGACAGGAAATTATAGAAAAAAGGCTGTTGGATGTTGAGAGAGTAACAGCAAGGGAAAAATTATCAAAAACAGAAAAGAAACTTTCAGGAATTATTTATGAAAGAGGTGTTGATGAAAAAAGCTTTTCTGTAATCAGGTCTAAAGGAGATCAGGCTTTGTTCGGCGGTTTTACGACAAATGATATGAAGAAAAGAATGAACGTTCCGCAAACTCGTTCATTAGCTGATTTTCTTCCGACATTAACGATTAAAGCCAAAGATTTTGCTACTGAACTGACCAGCCATAATGTAGTTGAAAAAGATCTGAATGGAGATTTTCAAATTACCAATGAACATATAGAAAATAATCTGGCGGTAAGAAAGATATTAGGAGAAAGGGGTATAAAACCTGAAAGTCTTCCAGCATTAGAAGATATCAAAAAAATTCAGCGGAAACTGGAGGAGATGAAAAGAAAATTCTAAAACAAACTAAGAAAAAATAAATGTCACTAATAAAAAGTATTTCAGGAATCCGTGGAACCATCGGAGGAAAAGTAAATGATAACCTTACGCCACTTGATGTAGTAAAATTTGCTTCTGCATTCGGAACATGGCTTCAGAATAACAACAATAAAAAAGACCTTACTCTCGTTATCGGTAGAGATGCGAGAATTTCCGGGCAGATGGTTTCTTCTTTGGTTACCGCTACACTACAGGGATTGGGAATTAATGTTATTGATCTTGGATTATCGACTACGCCAACTGTAGAAATCATGGTTCCGGAACTGAAAGCCGACGGAGGAATTATCCTGACTGCTTCTCATAACCCAAAACAGTGGAACGCCCTGAAACTGCTCAATAATAAAGGAGAATTCATCAGCGGAGAAAACGGTGCAGAAGTTTTAGCGCTTGCAGAAAGTGAAGATTTCAACTATGCAGAAGTAGATGATCTGGGAAAATATGAAACAAGGGATGATGCTTTTGACATTCATATTCAGCAGATTCTCGATCTGCCGATGGTCGATGTGGATGCTATTAAGGCTAAAAAATTCAGAGTCGTTCTTGATGCGGTAAATTCTACAGGAGGCATTGCTATTCCGATGCTTCTGGATAAGCTGGGTTGCGAAACGATAAAATTATACTGTGAGCCGACAGGACATTTCCCTCACAATCCTGAACCGTTGAAAGAACATTTGGGAGACATCTGTGAGTTGGTAAAAAAAGAAGAAGCAGATTTCGGAATCGTGGTTGATCCGGATGTAGACCGATTAGCGCTAATCGATGAAAAAGGTGAAATGTTCGGGGAAGAATATACGCTGGTCGCTGTAGCAGATTATTTGCTAAAAAACAAAAATGGTGTTGCCATTTCCAACCTGTCATCTAGCCGTGCATTACGAGATGTAGCAAAGAACCATAATTCCGAGTATTTTGCCAGTGCGGTAGGAGAAGTAAATGTGGTCACTTTAATGAAAGAGAAAAATGCCGTGATCGGTGGCGAAGGGAACGGAGGAATCATCTATCCTGATCTTCATTATGGAAGAGATTCTTTGGTAGGGGTTGCTTTATTTTTAACGCATCTGGCGAAAGAAAACAAAACAGTTTCTGAGCTAAGAGCCGGATACCCAAGTTACTTTATGGGTAAAAAGAAAATAGAGCTGACTCCGGAGATTAACGTAGATGATATTTTAACTAAAATGGAAAAAGAATATCAAAATGAAGAGGTATCCACGATAGACGGCGTAAAAATAGATTTTGAAAACAACTGGGTTCACCTGAGAAAATCTAATACGGAACCTATTATCAGGATTTATACAGAGGCTAAATCACAAGAGGAAGCCGACAGGTTGGGTGATGAAATGATAGCTAAAATCAATAGCTTGATTTAATAAAAATTAACATCTGTTTCATCATTTTAATCGTATTTATTATTAAATTTAAAACTAAGATTTTCAGAAGCGAGTATTAGTATATCTCATATCTCTGGTCTTAAATCTTAAAACTGTTTTATATTGGAAGAATATTTTGGAAATGAACTTGTAAAAAAGTTCGAGGAAATGATGGAAAATAATGATGAATTCTACTTTGATACAGAAGAATTAGAAGACATTATTGTTTATTATCTGGAGCTGGGAGATTTTAATTATGCAGATACTGCAGTCAATTATGGTCTGAAGCTTCACCCCAATTCCTTAGACATCAAGATCAAAAAACTTGAAATTCTTTTGGAATGGGAAGATTATAATACGGCAAAAGAGCTGATCGACGAATTGAAAGGTTCTTCTATGGAAAATACAGATTTTTTGGTCTGCTATGCAAAGTATTATTCGAATTTGGGAAATCCGAGAAAATCGATTGATATCTGTAAAAAAGCTTTAGAGCTGAAAGAAGAAGAAAATTTTCTCCACAACTTTATTGCTGATGAATATGTGAATCTTGGAGATCCTTTTAACGCTCTTAAACATTACAGAAAAGCCCTGAAAGAAGATCCAACCGACGATTATGCGTTGGAAAACTGTATGGTGTGCTTTTCAGATTTAAATAAGAGTGATGAGGCAATTGCCTTTCTGAATGAATATCTGGATGAATATGCCTATTCTGAAATTGCCTGGTTTGAGTATGGACAATTTTACTTTAACAGGAAAAATTACGAA
Source organism: Chryseobacterium taichungense (assembly GCF_900109935.1). Taxonomy (GTDB): domain Bacteria; phylum Bacteroidota; class Bacteroidia; order Flavobacteriales; family Weeksellaceae; genus Chryseobacterium; species Chryseobacterium taichungense. Next base: position 55,336 of record NZ_FOBV01000011.1, read on the forward strand.
GAAGCAATTAAAGGTTATGATTATTTACTGGCCATCAATTCAAGTTCAGTAGGAGTTTATGCCAATAAGGCAGCTTGTTATGAAGCGTTGGGTGATTATAAAAAAGCAATTGCCGTTTATGAAGAGATGCTTGAACTGGAATACACAAAAGCATTTACATTCTATAAAATCGGACTTTGCTATAAAGCTTTAAAACAACCGATTGTTGCTTTAAATGCTTTTCAGAAATCATTAAGAGAAGATCCACAGTTCTACCTTGCGATGATGGAGCAATCTTACATCTATGAAGAAATGGGTGGAATGACAGAAGCCTTACATTTTGCAAGGGAAGCGACTCATCTTAATGAAAACAATCTTGATTACCAGAAAAGACTGGCCTTCCTATTCATTGATGCAGGAAAGTTTGAGGAAAGCCTGGCTTGCCTTAAAAAGCTGGTAGAGGCAGAACCTTCAAGATTTTACAACTGGTATGCCTATTCTGAGGTTTTGATGCTATTGGGTGAATATGAAGAAGCTATTTTGGTTTTAAATAAAGCCGTAAAATCGCATCACAGAGCAGAATTATACTATCAGCTTAGCAATTGCTACTTCAACCTGAAAGATCAGGAAAAAGGAAAGAATACACTGATCTACGCTTTGGAACTTGATCCTTCTCTCGTTTCGGATATGCAGAAGAAATATCCTTTTATAAAAGATGAAGTAAAGAAGGCTAAAGCAAAAGTAAAGAAGAAAAATTCTGAAGGATAATTATATCAATTTATCATTAAACTGACAATAAAAAATCCCGCAAATAGTGCGGGATTTATTTTTTTACAATATTAGGCTTACTCCGTAGAAAGATCAGACCTCCTATAATAATTCCCGCTCCGACAAACTGCAAAGCAGAAAGCTTCTCACCATCAATAATCCCCCAGATAATGGCGACGATAGGCATCAGTAATGTTACTGTAGACGCAAATAGAGGAGATGATACTTTCAGCAGGCGGTAATTCATCATCATTGCTAATCCGGTTCCAAAAACGGACAGCAAGCTTACAAACATCAGCCCTATCATATGATCCTTATCAGCCCTGAATGTTGAAAAGAATCCTGTAAAAACAAGTGCTATCAGTGAAGGTATAAATAACACAAATGAAAAAACAAAAGCCGATAAAACCGTGGAAGAAACTTCCATTAATTTAGATTTTACCGTAGTCGTGCTTACCGCATAGCATAAAGTTGCCAGCAAGAGCAAAAGAATAGGAATCAGTTTAAATGTCCCACTTTCCGCATTACCACCGAAAGCCAGCAGACAAACACCTATAAAGCTTATCAAAGTTCCCATTATTTGCCGCTTTGTGGTTTCAAATTTCCATACCAGAGCGCCAACAATAATCACAAAGATCGGCATCATAGAATTCACTATTCCGGCAATACTGCTGCTGACTTCAGTTTCCGCAATAGGAAAAAGAAACATAGGAATAAAATTTCCCGTAAAAGCAGCGAGCAAAAGCCATTTCAAGTGTTTTTTCGGAAAGAGCTTATATTTGGAGATCGCAATAGGCATCAGGATAATTCCGGCAATAAGAACTCTTAATGCGCCTACCTGATACGGGCTAAAGTGATCCAAAGATTTTTTAATTAAAATAAAAGATGATCCCCAAATCATACTCAGGAAGATCAGAAGAATCCATTTTTCTCTATCTGCGTTCATTATTTTTATGTAAAATTTTCAGAAATTCCCGCTTAGGAATCATCCTTGCACCAAGACTTTCCAGATGATCAGTATGAGACTGACAGTCAATTAATTCAAGTTCTTTTCTATGAGTTTCAACAAAATGAATAAATCCTGCTTTTGAAGCATTACTTACTTTCGCAAACATGCTTTCCCCACAGAAAACATTGCCGATTTGAAGCCCATAAAATCCGCCTACCAGTTCATTGTTTTGCCAAACTTCGATACTTTTTGCCAAACCGTATTCATGAAGTTTAATAAAAGATTCCATCAATTCATCCGAAAGCCAGGTTCCTGATTGCCCTCTCCTGCTGATCTCCTGACAGTTTTTTATCACCTCTCTGAAGTTTTTGTTTTCAGAAAATGAAAAAACCTGCCGGTCCAGAATTTTCCTCATTGATTTTGAAACTCTAATCTCATCAGGAAACAGTACAAACCTTGGATCGGGACACCACCAGAGAATTTCTTCACCCGGATTGTACCAGGGAAAAATACCGTGCTGATAAGCAAACCAAATTCTTTCTACCGACAGATCGCCACCGAAAGCAATTACGCCTTCGTGGCCGTCATACCGTTCCGGATCGGGAAAAGAAATCTCGTTTTCGTCTAATCGAATCATTTTTTCAGGAAAAAAAATCCCACTTAAGAAAGCAGGATTTGTATTTCAATAGTATTTTTTAATTAAAATGGCAAATCGTCATCATCGTCTCCGGCGAAAGGATTTTCATTGGAAACCGAAGATGCAGACTGAGAAGGTGCTGCCTGTGTAGGTTCTGAAGCATTATCAGAAACTTTCTCTACTCTCCATCCTGTAATAGAATTGAAGTATTTCGTTTCGCCCTGCGGAGAAACCCATTCTCTTCCTCTGATATTGATTCCTACCTTTACGTTTTCGCCTTCTTTCAGATTATCCAATAAACTGATCTTATCAGACAAAAATTCTATGTTTATCGGCTGTGGATACTGCTCCTGAGTCAAAATAACCATTTCTCTTTTTTGGAAACCGCTCGCAAATGTCTGAGCATCAAAAAGTTTCTTTACCGTTCCTTGTAATTCCATATCATATTAATTAACGATGTAAAAGTAATAAAATGAAATGTAATAAAGGGGGTCGGACATAAAAAATGTAAAAATTTTAATTTTTTTCCGGGAAAGTTTTGGAGGTAAAAGAATTTATTCTATCTTTGCACCACTGAAAACGAGAGAAGCTCTTTAAAATACAGTAAAAAACAAAAAACACGCGGATGTGGTGTAATTGGTAGCCACGCCAGACTTAGGATCTGGTGCCGAGAGGCGTGGGGGTTCGAGTCCCTTCATCCGCACAGTTTGCGAAAATAGCTCAGCTGGTAGAGCACAACCTTGCCAAGGTTGGGGTCGCGGGTTCGAATCCCGTTTTTCGCTCCACGCCTGCCCTGGTGGTGGAACTGGTAGACACGCAGGACTTAAAATCCTGTGCCTCTTTTGGCGTGCGGGTTCAAGTCCCGCCTGGGGTACTAGCTGAATATCAGCATACAAGCTCTCTTTTTTAAGAGGGCTTTTTTTATGCCCAAACATTAACATTTACCGGGTTTAAATATACTTTTATGTTCTCAGATCATTTAAAATTGCCGTAGCCAAGAATTCAGTCACCAATTTATAACATTTCTTGCATCAAATTGACGTCAGGCTGCATGTTCTAACTTTAAAAAGCAGATTCTTACTATATAATATTCATCAACGATCATACTCAAATCAGAATTAATATCGTCTAAATGATATGAGCGTTTGCAGTGTTACTCTGCCAGATAAAGAAAGCCTTCCATTTGGAAGGCCAAAAACACAAATGCCATTAAACTGCATTACTGCAACTTCTCTAGCGCTATAAAAATAGTAAAAAATTACTCAATAGAAAGGCAAATAATTTCTGCTATGAATGCCTTATAAATTCTTCTATCTGATTATCAGAATACTACAATTTCTTTCAAAAATTTCAAAGAACAAATTTAATACGTCAAGTTCTGTCGCTTTCCTGATGGATATTTGCAATGTAAAACAACAAAAGATGAAATTCAAAATTGAAACCTCCGGTGGATATATTTTAGCCTGAAGACCACCTAAAAAAATAAGGCTAAAACCTGAAGTAACACTACTAAAAAAGCACTTCAAATCTTAACCTTTATAAAATATACACAAATGGATACAAATAATAACGCGTCTCAGACGCTATTCAGATTCGTAAGCTTAAGAAACCCACAACTTACGGAAACCAAAGAAAAAAATCTAGGATTTATTCACAGGCCGAAAAAATAACCGGCGTATTTGATACTGCCGTTGCAGGAAAATCTTCAAGAGCTTCAAAACTTGGAGAAATGCTGAAAACAGCGGCAACATTCAGCAATAAGGAATTTGAAACTGAAAAAAATATCGAAGAAGGCGAATTCGGAAGACTTCTGATCATTGGGAGAAAGATTTCTAAAAAAGAAGAAATTCAATCTGCTGAGTGGGCTTATGTAAAAGATTATTATAAAAGTCTCAATGATAACTATAAAGAGCTAACAGCCGACGGAATCAAAATATTTTCTACACTATGGAACAACTATATTTTCCAGATTATAACCCAGGGAGATTTCTATGTGAAAGAAGCAATCAGCCATATTTTGATGGCCATTCATCTTGGTTTTGCGCAAAGTATGAATTTAACGGATCCTGAAATCATCAAAATCAACGGTGAAAAGCCATTGGAAAAGGCTTTGGATGGGAAAATAGTACTGCCAAAATTATTATTCTCTGAAGATACCGCTGCTACAGTATCAGCATCTTCAAGAACCGCCTCCGGATCCACCGCTGTCCTAAGCACAAAAACAACACAGAGATTGGCTTTTGAAGCACAAATTTTAATAACGGTCAACAAAGCAATTCATCAAAAGGAATCACTGGAAAAGCTTTATGCAGAACTGGAAAAACTTCAGAAAGAATATCATAAATTAGGACATCAAGCTTATCAGGATCAGTTCACAAAATACCAGGAAGAAAACAGAGAGGCACTCGATGCCTACGCAATGAAATTGGCTGAGATTAAAACCAAGATTACGGAAGAAACTCCTGAAGAAGAAAAAATCCTTCTCTATGATGAATTAAGGCGATATGAGGTAAAGCCTTTTGAATTCTCTTATAAAAAAGAAATCAATTTGCCGGATCTGAAAGAAAATCTTTCACAGGAATCTTTTGATACTTTTATTAAGCTTTTCGCTGCATTTGATCATAAAAAAGCCTTTGAAGAAGTTGTAAAAGACGGGATCAGAATCCTTTCGGACAATACCCTGAGAATTGGTTCTCAAGATATTAACCTTGATGCTGATTTGCAAACTTACACCGATGCTTTAAATATCATCGGAAGCAATATTTCTTCTTCCTTACAGTCTGCTTTGGAAAATTCTCCCCTTCAGCAACAGCAGTATATCAATCTTGCAGGGGCATCTGTCCCTGTAGTACAAAGTACAGCAAGGACGCCAATGGCCTATAGCTTTTTTGCTCATAATGCCTATGGGTTTTTAGGTAACGGAGGATTTATTAATTTTTCCTTTGAAGTCGAAGATACTTCATGGAGTGTGGCTACAGCAAAAATTATTGCCACAACTGATACTGCAGGAAGTTTTGAAGAAAGCTTCAGCAACATTCCGGTAATCAATGATAAAATTACATTGCCTGCCAGCCTTATTAATAAGTTCAGGGTAAGCCTTTCTTTCCGAATAGAAATTATTTTTGATAATGGAAGCCTGGCCTACGCAGACCTGGGAAATCAAATTATTAAAGAAGACCTGAGCCTTACCGGTATGCTTACTTTAAAGAGAGGTGTAGCAGAAAATCCGGGAGAGCCTGAAAACATAAAAATTCAGAAGCGTAAAAATTTCGGAATTAAAAGATTAGGAGTTGCAGATTATCTGAAAGTGGTGCAAAGTGTTCATGCGTATGTTCCAGGGGAAGTATCTAATATTGAGAACGTCATGGCAAGCGAGCTGAGACACAAATCTTCCGTTGCCAGAGACTACTCCGAAATTACAGATACGACATCAAAATCTCAGGAAACCGAAAAAATCTCCGATACTTCCAAAACGTCCAGAACAGACATGCAGACGGAAGTGGCGAAAGAACTGGATAAGCAACAAAGCTTTCAGGCACACACCAGAGCAAGCGGAAAAGCCTGGGGCTGGACATTAGAGACAGGAGCCGATTACGCCAACAACACCGCACAGCATGACAGCACGAGACAGGCAGTTGCCAAATCTCAGGAAATTACGGAAAGGGCCATGGAAAGAGTCTTGACAAAAGTATCCGACGAGAGAGTACAAAAGATCATCAAAGAATATACAGAAACCAATGTTCATGAGTATGACAACAGAGGAAAAGTAACCAAAACGGATGATGCTGAAGCAGCGCAGCCTAAACATATTACAGGAGTATACCGATGGATTGATAAAAAGATGAAAAACCAGATTTACAACTATGGGGTACGTACCATGTTTGAATTCATGGTGCCGGAACCTTCAAGACTGCATCGTCTGGCAGTTGCTGTTTCTAAATCCCAGGTATTGACGGCCCCGGTAGATCCGAGAACAGCTCCGGCTCCTAATGCAATGAATAGTCCCAAAACAGCGACTAAAGAATTGCTGCAATATTGGGCAGGAATCTATAGCATAACGCTCACTAGCCTTCCTCAGGAGAAAATCCGGCATGTAATAGGATTGCAATATATCAAGCTCAGCGGAGATTGGGGTAATAAAATAATGATGCTGGACATGCCTCAAAACTATGCCGGGAAAAAAGTAAAAGTGAATTACGGATATGACAGACGAGGAATGAGTGTAGATAATTTCCAGGGCGGAATGCTTGATCTTCCGGATGTAGGACGTGGCTCCAATGACGGGAGCTATAATGTGAATGGGTTGAACATAACTGGTTCGTATCCTTTTAATTATCATGGGCGTGGTGCAGATTCTTTCAATGTTTCTTTTGTATTCGACTGCGAACTTTCTGACGATTTTATGCTTCAGTGGAAAAATGAAAACTTTAACGCCATCATTAAAGCTTATGAAGAAGCGTACAAAACATTTCAGGAAGAGCAAGCAAAGCTGGATGCCGAGCATAAGGAAAAAGAAGCCGAAGCGAAAGAAAAAGAAGGAAACTTCTACCGTTATATGGAGCATGATACATTAAAGCACAACTGTATCGCTTATCTGCTACAGGATTACCTCAATACACTTGGGCAGGAAACCACAAATGCATTGAATGACAATACCAAAATGGATAATTTCCAGGTGTATCTGAATGATAACCTTGACCAGTATGCAGCGCTGGCCAAGTTCATGGAACAGGCGTTTGAATGGGAAATCATGGATTATACTTTCTATCCGTATTACTGGGCAAACCGCAAAAGCTGGCAGGAATTCTACCTTACCGAAAGTATGGATCCTCTTTTCAGAAGTTTTCTTCAGGCTGGTATGGCAAGAATCATCGTTACTGTAAAACCTGGCTTTGAGACGGCTGTACAGTTTTTCATGGAAACAGGCATCATCTGGAATGGTGGGGCCGTTCCTGTGATCGGAGATCCTATGTACATGAGTATTGTAGATGAAATGCGACAGCCTACTGGCAAACCGCAAGGGAAATACTGGATTACAAGAATTCCTACTACGCTTACTATTCTTCAGGCTGGTTCTGCAGGTCTCATAGTGGATGATGCCTTGCCTATCTTCCCGGATGATCCTGAAAACTGTGAAAATCCTTTGGAACTAGAAGGAAGCAGTGCTTTTGGAAAACCACAAGACATTAATATGATTGGAGGTGGCATAACAACCAGTACTTTAGACTAATTAATATATGGAATGGCGGTTTCTGCCGCCATTTTTATTTTTTTTAACAATTAAATTTAAAAAGATGAGTATAATAAAGCCATTGGGAATTCCTAAAGTAAAAGCATTAGGATTGAAGAATATAAATGGAATAGTTAAAACCCAGTCAAAAAGTTTGAGTATAAAATATATTTCTTGCTCAAAAGATGACAAATTGATATATTTGGTATTTAATGTAATTGGAAATAATTTAGAAAATGCTGACGCTAGTATTTATGTTGATGAAATCGATTCAATGATAAATGATGAAGCTGTCCCTAAAACAAAAGTTTCAATATTAAAAACAGGAGCAAAAAGGATTACTTTAAGTTTTGATAAAAATAAAGATTTTAGAGAAAGTTTTTTTGATGATGGAAATTTATTTCAAGCTACCATTGCCTGTGATGGACTTTCTGCGAATAGTGAGGAATTTAAATTGCTTTTTCCTAATAAACAAACGCTCTGGGAAAAAATATATGCAAAATATCCCAAACCATATAGTAAAAAACCTTGTAATGAAAATTATTATAATCAATGTGCGATTAGAATGAGTATTTCATTATTAGGAGCAGGTATAAAATTAAATGGAGTTAAAAACAAAACCAATCCTGGCGGGCAGATTAAGTGTTCTCATGGTCATATTTTAGGAGCATATAATTTGAAAGAATTTATTATTGATGAAAATTTATTTGGTAAAGCACAGGAATTTAATGGTACGACTGATAATAATGTTTTAAATAAAGTATCTAAAAAAAGAGGAATTTTATTTTTTGAAGCTTTTGAAGAAGACAATACGGACGATGGTACAGATAATCCAAATAGAAGTTCCAACTATAGACATATTGAAGTTTGGGACGGAAAGAAATTATTAAGCGGGTTTGATAATCAGATGTTTAAGGCTAAACTAATTTTATTTTGGGAAATTAAATAATAATTAAGAATATGAAAAAAATAAGCATCCTTTTTTGTTGTATTTTGTGGACTTTTTGTTTTTCGCAGAATATAGACGGAGTTTGGGTCAACAAAGAACTTAGAAGCTCAATTTTAGATGGCTCATTAAAATCTAAAAGTTTTGAAATCATGAAACCTATGTTTTTTAAAATTTCAAAAGGTAAAATAGCAAATTATTATCAAGTAGAACCAACAGTTGATCCTGAATATAAATTGTTAAAAAAAATAGGAAAAGATACTTATACGAATGGATCAGCGTCTTACATTCTTATTAATATTAATACTATACTATATAAAACAAAAGAAATCACTTTTATCAGAAATCAAAATACAAATCTAAATGATTTATTTGACACAAAAACGCTGCTTACAAAGAGATATATTAATTTTTCAAAATTATCTTCAATTAAAAACATAAAGCTTAATAAAGAATCAGATATAAAATGTGCTTTCGATGGTAGGCGTGTAAATTGTAGTAATAATGTAATGAAATTTTCCTATATTATTTATTCTTCTAATCCATATTATCACGACAGTTGGAATGATTTAGAATTTTACATAGATATAAATATTGATAATTTTAAAAAAACATATTTAATTGAAAAAAATATGAATCATTCGTACGATCTTAAAGATTTGAATACAAATAAAATAGAATATATACTTAAATACTAATCTAGATTAATAGGGTATTTATCAAGTGAGTAAACTGTGAGAATTGAGAATTCAAATGTATCTTCTGTATAATGGCACGAGTAAAATTATAAAAAATAGGTTGTCCAAATAGTTTTGGCAGCCTCCGTTCTCCGAAATTTGCAACTTCGGAGTTTATAAACAAACCTATCGCTACCTTTAAAGGGTAGCGTTTTTTATACCAATAAGTATGGCAAGAATCATCGTTACTGTAAAACCGGGCTTTGAAACGGCTGTACAGTTTTTCATGGAAACAGGCATCATCTGGAATGGTGGGGCCGTTCCTGTGATCGGAGATCCAATGTATATGAGTATTGTAGATGAAATGCGACAGCCTACCGGCAAACCGCAAGGAAAATACTGGATTACGAGAATTCCTACGACGCTTACGATTTTGCAGGCATCTTCTACCGGATTACCTGTGGAACAGCCGCTTCAAATCTTCATTGAAAAAGATCCGAAGAACTGTGAGAACCCTGAAGAATTGGAGTTTGAAACAAGCTTTTCTTTGGATAAGGATGCCCAACTTTCTCATAGTGATGGGACAACAACATTGCCAAGTACTATTATTAAACCTATATAATTAAAATAGACAATTTTTAAGGTTGAAAGTGGTGGGAAACCACCGCTTTCTTTTTTATTAATTTATAAATTCACAAAAATGAAAACAGGAAATATAGGAATACGAAATCTTGCGAATATTGGTGTCGGTGATATCGATCCATATGAGACAGATAAAAGGAAATATAAGGCTTTTGAAAAAACAGAAAAAGTAAAGCTGCGTATTGGGGTGTTCTTTGATGGGACAGGAAATAACAGGTATAATTCTGATAGTGTTTATTATAACACAAAATATAGCAATCTTCCGTTAAAAGAAGATGAAATACCTAAAATTAAAGACTTTAAAAGTTTCGTTATAGAATCAGGAAGCAGTTATTGGAACTCTTATTCTAATGTGGCCTTGCTTCACGACCTCTACGAAGAAAAAACAAAGTGGGAACAAGATTTGAAAACTCAAAACCTTCAGTTAAAATTTTATATGGAGGGTGTTGGTACGCTACGAAACGAAGAAGATGATATGATTGGCGCAGGAATGGGAGAAGGTGAGAATGGTGTGATTTCCAGAGTACAGCAGGCATGTAAAAGCATTGCCGATGAAATAGCAAAAAATTTTCTTAGCAAGACAAAAAATCACCAATAAAGTTCCGGAGATTATTTCCATACAATTCGATGTTTTTGGCTTCAGCAGAGGAGCAGCTGCAGCAAGGCATTTTTGTAATGAGGTATTGAAAACAGGAAGAGATACTAATACTGAAAGCAGGAGTACTCCTACAAATATAAGACGGCCCGTCATTAAAAAATCTGAAACACCGAAAGATTTTAGCGCAGAAGTTAGGCAATACAAAGCAGACGGAACAAAAAAAGTAAAAGACAATACTCAGGTCGTTCCTCAGATCAATGCTCCTGTTACAAATGTATTTACAGGAGGAAGCTTAGGAGCATTTCTTAAACAAAGAAATATAAATTATCCAAAATTTAATGTAAGTATCGAATTTTTAGGAATATTTGATACTGTAATCTCCCAAATATTGGAAAAAAAGGAATTATTGACGAGGCAAGAAATCCTGTAATACAATCTTTGATTGCTCCTTTTAATCCCGTCATTCCCATATTCTCCGGTCCCGCATTAGGAGTAGCATTAATAAAAAAAGTAAACCCAACACTTTCTAATCCTAATATCAAGAAGGTATTGCATCTGAAAGCACAAACTGAATGGCGTGATAATTTCCCGATAACACCTATAGGAAAATTTAATGGGGTACACGCCAAAGAGCTTACCGTATTAGGAGCTCATTCTGATGTAGGAGGTGCTTACTGGCAAACTGAAGCAGAACTGAATACACTGCATTTTTTTGATTTAGGCGTAAATGCATCTTCAGTAGAAAAACAGAAACTGGAACAGCAGAAAGAATTGTTGCGTAATTGGTATATTACACAAAATCTTTGCAAAGCCCACCAGATACATTGGAAACTTTTTCATCACGTACTATCATATGAGGGACAAATTGGGGAACATCCATCTACAACTAAAAAAGAACTTCTGGAAGAAACTTTTATGGGAAATAGCACCGTTAAAACAGTGGGAAACAGAACCTACGTACTACAAGGATATCACCATAAACTACTATCTAAAAGACCGTTGAATAATAAATTATCGTTGGTCTATATGAATGTCATGAAATATATAGCTTTACATTATGCAGACGTGCCATTTACATTCCCAGTAAAAGATACCCCTCACCCAGAAGAATATATACTTCCGGATGGAAATGGTGAAGAGCAAGATCTGAAAAATTACCAAGATCTTCTTATTAAAGTAGCAGAGGATAGCTGGACTAATAAAGAAGGAAAAACCACTACCTACCCCTTACTTGTAAATAATGACGGATATTATAAGCTTTCAGCAGAAATGTCTCAGTACATTTTAGGGAATTTTGTACATTTATCGGCAAACTTCAACTCACCTTTAAAAGATGCGTTGGATCATTATAATTTCGCTTATGCAAACGTACCTCAATTCACAGATGAAAAAGAATTTAAAAACCCTCCTTACGAAAGGAAATCTTATAACCCTGAACTTCTTGGGTATGATCTTTATTAGCACATTATTATCTTCCTGTCAAAAAAATAAATATTCCTGGGAGCCGGGATTTTCGGCTCTATCAATCCCATTAAATCTGAATAAATAAATCATTCCATTTTACAGCTCACAGCAGAAAAATTTGTTTAAAACCAAAAACATAAATACATTTGTAGCCACACAAACGATACAAATGAAGAAAAAAAGAATTGCTTTTCTGCCTGATATTGATCCAAAAATTTACCTGAGCTTCGGATTAATTTTTTTATTTAGCCTGATTTTTTTTCTATACCAGTATTTTCGTCATGTCGATTGTGAAAATGCCAATTTTTATATCCATGCTGAAGAATATATTGTTAATAAAATTGTAGAATTCAACGATAATACCAAAGGCGCCACCTCTTGGGAATGGGATTTTGGTGACAGCACTGAGATAGACAGAAGACAGCGAACCATTCATTATTACAAAAGACCAGGAGAGTATATCGTAAAGCTGAAGATCAACGCTAACTGCATACATGAAAAACTGATCACCATTACCAGCATCAGCCAGCAAACAGGCTATTTACCAATCATTACATCACCGGATGTAGCCACTGTGGGAGAGGCCGTTCATTTCAATGCAGAAAAAGACGGTGGAGAATCCTGGGAATGGAGCTTTGGAGAAACGGGCAACACTGACGCATTGGAAAAATCTACGGTGTATCATTATAAAACAACAGGAGATAAAAAAATCACACTCATTGTAAATGGTGATGTGGAACATACAGCAATAAAAACCATCTACGTTGCTCCTAAAGTCATCAAAGCAAAACAAAAAATCGACATCAAATCCTATGAATTTGAAAAGTCTCATTCTTCTTTTTCTTTGCCACAGGGAGAAGCACAAAAAGATCCGTTGGTAGACATGCTGCAATATATTCCGGTTTCTCCAAAAGCGAAACTGAAAAAAGACTCAGTTGTTTCAGATAATAAAATTCCTGAAATATCGAATGAACAATTTCAGATCTTACTCAATCAGGTTGCTGCACAAACCAAAACGAAGGATGATTTTAAGGAATATCTTTGTGACAAATACAATATTCCTGTAGTTGTTAATGATGAAAATTTAATTCCATTCGACCAATTCTGCCAGAAAATTTCTGGAAAAAAAATTAAAATTACAGCATTAAGATTAAGTAAAGATTCTAAAAACTGTATTCAGAACATCAACATTCACTATAAAATAAAAAAATGGATGATGTGGATGGAAGAATAACTAGACGATACGACTATTTATTAGTTTTCAACGGAATATAAATATGGTTGTAAAAAGTATATTTTAATGATGATTATACTTTAAAGCATCGTTAAGATAATCAAATATTGTCAAGACATACAATACCCTAATTTTATCAAATTCGTATTTTTTATAAGTAATTTTTCAAAATAATTTAATTTTTAATCCGTAAAAATTAAACATTTCACAGCAAAATGAATATATTTGTCAAATAAGCCTGACTTACTTTATTAAGTATTTCAGCTTTGCAAGTTATTAAAAAACGAATACCATTAAAAACACAAGATGAAAAAAGGTAAATTTCAAATGATCCTTTATTCGCTCTTCTGTACTGCCGTACTATCCTGTGGCGGCAAAAAGTACATTAGGGAAATTCCGTACAGTTATTCCTCATCAGAATTTTCTGAAATATCTCATGAAAAATTGGCCAGTTCACCATATTCAATAGTAGATGATAATCCACAGGGACTGAATGATGATACTTTAAAGATCAAAGAAAAATATTCGATTATCATGGAGGTAATGCCTAATGAAGTCAGGGATTACAAACTCTATTCTTACATTGATCCGTGGTTGGGAACACCTTACAAAAAACAATCGCTGGAAAAACAAAAAGGAGTCGATGCATCATATTTTGTACAGGCATTATTCAGTGATGTGTATGGCGAGACTTTCCCCAAAACACCTGACGGCATATTTCGTTCCAAGTCGCTACAGCTTTTTACCGGTCGAAACTTTTTGAAAGAAGGGGATATTGTCTTTTTTCGATACGACAAATTTCACCCAATTTCTGATGTGGCCGTTTATCTTCACAACGACCGCATTCTGGCGTGTACAGCTAAAGGTCTCAGCATTTATGATTTTAATGATGAATATTTTCAGCTGCGTTTTATCGCTGCAGGAAGATTAAAGGAAAAGAAGTAAGAAATTATGAAAATCCATATGGTAAAAAAAGGAGAAACATTGGAAAATATTATTTCGCTATATAATATTCCTACGATTGAAATGTTACGGTTTTTTCATAACCAAAATGCTCCGAAAGACAGTAATCATATTGGTTTTTCGATTTTTTCCGGGCAAAAGCTTTTTATTCCAGGAAAAAAAGAGATTGATTCAATTATTTCGGAAAGAAAAATAAAAGCGAAAGAATTTTTGGATATAGAGCAGAACAAGCACCTCAATCAGAATCTGAAATTTCCTTTTGTCAACGGAAATCATAAATATAAAGTAAGTCTTCAGGAAGATGGAAGTGATGAAATTATTTTTTTCACTTTACAGACAGAATTTGTGAAAAAAGAAGAAGAATTATATTACCTGAATATCAGACAAAGTGAAATAAATGAAAATGAAAATACAGATAAAAGCTGTGTAGAACTGTTGGCTTCAGAGATCAATAAGAACATTTATCCGCTAAAAGCAGGTATTGATGAAAAAGGATGTATTCGGAAAATCGATGAGGTTTTCTTAGTCCGAAAAAAATGGAATAATAAGAAAGCGGATTTACACGAATTTTTTCCAAGAGAATTTGGAAAGAAAATGCTGGATGATGTTGAGGAAAATTTGCATGCACCGGAACGCCTTGTAAGTACACTTAATCTTAGTATTGTCTGGACATTTTTATTTCGTGCTATAACAGGAAAATATGAAAACGGAAAATGTGAGAAAGAAATTAATCTTATTGATCAATATTCAAAATTTCCAGTACTCAATATAATGGAGAAAAAAATCATTGGTGATGGTAAAACTTTTCAAATCCGTCAAGAGATTTTTGAGCGTAATTCTGATGAAATGAAAGCGAAGGGATTCTATATCCTGAATACGAAAAGTAATATTTTGCTTAACGCAGAAATAAACTTGTTCAATATGCCGGAACATCTGATTCTTAAAATTACAAAAACACAATAATATGGGACAAAAATATTTAGTCTGTCAAGGAGCTATCTGCAAATGCGACTTCGGCTCTGCAACCGATACATTAAAAGTGCTTACCCAAAATAAACATTATATTAATGATCAAGAAGGCAAAACCAAACTGACCGCAACACACAAAGATATCGGTAAAACGTTTGAGAAAAATTCATTCGGAAGCTGCGCCAAGATGAATAACAATCCATGTCAGGCCTTAATAACTGAATGGAGCGGTTTTTACAAAAACATAACATTAGCATATAACGGAGGCGGAAAAGCACTGTTAGAAGACAGCAAAGCCACTTGCCCTATTGGTGGAAAAGATTGTATCAAGATTATAAAGCACGGACAAACTGTAGAAATCAGCAAGCAGAATCTGAAAAATACCAGCTCCACCAAAATACACATCATGAATTCTCTACTGAATATTGATGAATTAATGGATGAATTGGATGAGCAGGAATTAGACGCTTATTAAGAATTACAACATGTCAAAAAAAGGAGTATCGAAAGTATCGGGCAACATCTCTCCTGTAGTAGGTGAAAAACAAGTATACCATATAATAGAATGGTACGCTGATACATCTGTATCTGAAAGAAATCTTGCTGATGTAACCTGGGAGCTCTTTAAAAAAAGAAAAAACGGCCAATTTACATCAACCAATATAAAGAAAAAAGGCGTTGGTGAATTTACATTCGGAGAAACAGCCTGGAAACATACCTATCGATTGGAAGCCTATCTTTATAAACCTGAAGGAGGAGGCCTTATTATTACCCCTAAACCAAGTACGGTTCCGAAAATAAACAAAGTTGAGCTTTATTATGTCGACGATACCAAAGGCAGCACTTTCAGCTTTATGGAAAAACTCAGAGCTAAAGCTTATTGTGTAAACCTTGCAGGAAAAGAGATCATCTTTAACCGAAGAAGATAAAAAACTACCCAAATATGATATTATTGCAGAAAACTCAAAAGAAAGTTCAAGATAAGCGTATGAAGAAAATAAAAAATAGCTTTTTAAGCTATTTTATAATTATTAATTTATATAGCTGCCAAAAAGTAGATTTAGAAAAATCATTTCAAAAAAATGACATTAAAAATCCAAATAGTATGGAGAGAATTTTACAGAAACAAATAAGGAATGGTGCGAATCAGTATATCGAAGAAGCAGGAGTTGCAATTCCTTTATTTTTTGAACAAGAAGATATCGAAGTCGAAATTAATGTTGTTAATAATATTTTAAAAGAATCAGGGTATAAAATTCCGTCTGATAACGAGTTTAAAGAGAAAATAAAAGATATTTTTAATAGAGAAATTATTTATACTTCTAAAAATAAATACCTGTATATCAATTATCTTGATAAATGCAATCATGAGTATTTAAATTATAAGAATAATGGTGTTGATTATTTTGGGACTTATATTATTAAAGAAAATAACTTTATTTCTGACTTTTTCTTTATTCCTGAGCTAATAAATTATCAACAAATATTTCCTCAATTAGTTAGCTTAGAAGAAAGTACTCCCACGGAAAAACGTGACAATAAAGGAAATTCAATTTTAATAGAAAAATGGAGTGATTTAGAGAAAAATACTGATAAGTCATATAATCTAATACTGCGAAGACAGCATAATGTACAAACAATCATTTTCCGTAATAAATATCTCTTCAACGACGAGAAAGCAAGTTTAGTTTGGCTCAAGTTTAATGACAAAACTTTTTTGGAGTCTTTGGTTAAGATTTTTGGCTATGTCAAAAATAAGGAACTATTACAATGGGTATTAGAGAATAACTATAAAAACATAAAGGAATTTGAAAAAATCCTCTGGAACAAAAAATGCGACGGAAAAATAATTTTCAATAAAGAAGTAATAGATTTAATTCAACAGTTTCCAAAAGGAAAGCAGGAAGAATATTTAAATCAAATTAGCGCTTATATTCTGGAAGAGATGCAGAGAACAGATTCTGCATTAAAAAATGATTTTTCTCAAGAAGCCGAAATTTTAGGAAAACTAAGTTACTATGGGGAAAAGATAGGAGAAAAAATCGGTATGCCTTATCAATGTTTCAAATTTCTCACTATACATGAAGGAGGAAAAGAATTTGAGGAAGAATTTAAGAAGCAAAACTATTATAACATTCCGGATTTTAAACAAGTTTGGGATGAGACGAAAACAGGAGGTATTTGGCTTCCTGGAATGGATGAAGCCTCTAATGATAATAACAAAAGTAAAGAACTGAATATTCTCCATCTCTTCGACCGCCCAGATTTCTCAAGCTTTTCCCGCAAGGTCACTGTAAAAGGTAAAATAGAAATATGCTACAATACTTCAGGTTGGGATTTTATAAAAGTAGCCGGAACCACAGGATATCTCCCGACAGAAGAAGCCGGAAAAGAAAAACAAGAAACAGAACAACCAAAACATAGCTTTTTGGCAGATGATGAGCCAACATCAAAAAAGAAAAAAAGCTTTTGGGACAGCTTGCTCAGTTAAATATTTTATTAAACACAAATGAATCATTTACAACATATTTCATCCAACATTAACGCTCTACAGCACGATATCCGTGCAGAGGCTATCATCAATAATCTTATTGAAAGCGGTGGCTTAAAAGCCGATGAGTATATCATTCATAAAGAAGGACAGTTCGCACGAGCCTATCGTTTTGATGTACTCGATACTAAGGTTTTAATTGATGCTGACGAAACGCTTGTCTTCAATCTTTCACGGGATAGTATCTACGATGCATTACCCGAAGGCATATCGCACAGCCCAACAAACGACATTCCCGGTAAAGGAGTGGATACGATGATTCGGGAGCATACTGATCAGAAAAAACAACAAAAGGCCGCAAGGAAGTTTTTCCAGCCCTTTGAAAACGAAATATTTGAATACGGCGTAAAAATAGAGAACTTTGAAAGCAACTTTCTGTTTGAACTGAACGGAAGCAAAGCCCCAGACATGTTCTATACATTCTGGAATATCGACCGGGACTTTCCGCCCATGCTTATTTCAAAATTCATCAGGCTTCTTCCTTTTGCCTATAAGATTGTTGGAAACATTTCTCAGGCCAGCCACATTCTTTCTGCATTACTTGAAGAAGATGTAAAAGTAAATGAAAGACAATACCAGAAATACAGTGATAAAAACAACGAAACAATACTTGGAAGCAGTCGTTTGGGACTGGATTCCATTGCTGGAACGGAATACAATGATTATTCTGAACATATCGAAGTAAAGATCGGCCCTTTACAAAACTCTTCCCTTACAGACTTCATTCATGAAGGGAAAAAGAAAAAATTTACAGACCTGTTTTATGAATATTTCTTCCCTATCGAAATAGAGATTAGCACCATCATTCTTCTTCACGAAGAAGATGAACAATTTGAGATAAGTAATAAAACTGATGCTTTTTTAGGATATAATACATGCATATGAGCAAGATTAAAAAATACTTTACCAATTTGCTTGACCCGCAGCTATTTGTTGTTACCTTAATAATGATTGCAATCTGCATTATCCTTACAATGATATTTGCACAGAAGACAGAAGAGTTTAAACAAAAATACAAGTCCAGATTCTATATCTATGTTTTTTCATTTGCATTTGTTTATGCTATTATTGCTTTATTAGGCTATAACAAACTTTTTCAGGGTAATAATCTGTATGAATTTATTTTTTACCAGATCTGCTCGCTCATCATCGGTATTATACATTGTTCTGCCTATCGTGCCTATTTCGAGAGATTCGGCTCCGGAAAACCGGGTAATGAATATCTTTTTGCCCTGCTATCAGTGTCCTATGCCGCCGTTCCGTTTATGCTTATTTACACGTTTTTGAACGGACCGGATCTCATGTATCTGATGCTGGGTCATTTCATCGTATTTTTTATTCCGACATTTCTTAATGATACTTTCAACCGGGCCATGAGCATCCCTCCCAAAGTGTATGTCACCTGGCAGTTTCCGGAAAATTATAAAGAAAATATCGGACTGTCTGATGACGAATGGAGAGACATGGTGGTTTTTACCTATATCATGGAAAAAGATAAAAATGCCAGGAAATACAGTGTGTATAGGGCTAAGGGCCCGACAAGGATAGATTTCGGAAGGCTCTTCTATAATTTTGTGGCAGACTACAATCAGCGGCATCCGGGCGACCAGATAGAGATAGAAGACGAAAACGGACTCTTCAGCTGGGTTTTCTTTCTTCAGCCCAAATGGTATGAATCTACGAAGTATATTGATCCCAATCTCACCCTCTATATGAACGGAATTGAAGAAAACAGCGTAGTCTTCTGTATGAGGACAGATCGGGTATTAAAAGACAACAAGAAAACAAAGGTTGATTTTGAATTTAACCAGGAGAAAGATCATCAAAATACAGAAAGAGATCCCGATTAATTAGACATCATGAATGATGATACGTAAATCATTTTGAGAACAAATAAACAATACATTAAACTGAATATTAAACTTTAAACCTTAAATCATTTTTATTATGCCAGTAAAGTACAACTTAAGCGAAAAAGGCAATCCGGGAAATCCCGCTGCCCCAAAGAAATTTTATGCTAATGCCAAGTCTTCAGGAGAGGTTACATTTCGCAGCCTCAGCAAAGAGATCGCCGCAGGCTCTACCACCGTGAGCGATACCGATGTTATGGCCGTGTTAAATGACCTTACCAAAGTATTGTCCAGACACCTGTCTGATGGTAAGATCGTACGTTTCGGAGACTTTGGCTCATTCCAGATCAGCTTGAGCAGTGAAGGAGCAGAAACTGCAGAAAAATTCAATATCTCTATGATCAAAGGAGCGAAGATCCTCTTCCGTCCAGGCATTGACCTGAGAGATATGCTTTCCACAGTGAAGTACGAAAAAGAAAAGTAGTCCCTGCCAGAGCCTTCCAGTAAGGGCTTCGCAAGGCATCCAAAAACGTCGAGACGTTTTCCTGAAAACGTTTCGACGTTTTGACCAAAAGGTTTCGATGTTTTCACTAAAACGTCTCGACGTTTTTTAGAACACCAAGAAGGAAAAAATTTATACCATATATTAAAAACTAAAAAACATTTGATGATAGAAAAATTAACGCACTTTCCGGTCAACTGGATAGACGGAATGAAGATCAATAAAACGCACTTTACCACTGTACAGGATTTTGTGAGTGATACGGTACGGGACGCCGTAGGAATTCACACTTCCATGATCGATTATGGACTTTTGCCGGTACAAAATTCAATAAAAATTAATCTGATCATTGATAATCATAAGCTTCTCAGAATAAAAGTGGAAGAATGCCATGCCATCACCCCCAACGGATCAAGAATTGAGATCGGAGGAGGCACTTCAGAAAGCCTCAGCCTCTCTATCCCATATCCTGAAGCGGTGCGTGAACTTAAGGAAAATGAAAATGTCGTTTTACTGGTGTGCATTTCTGTTAATCTGTTTAAAAGAACACCTTACGGAGAGCCAGATCCGGAAGAAAACCCGCCACGCTACCCCTATACCCATCCGGAATATTCACTTCACTTAATTTCAGAAGATGAATTAAACAACACCATCGGTCTTGGAAATCATCATCTTACCATCGGAAAGATTTTGGTAAATGCCGGAGAGTCGAAAATTGACCATAATTATATCCCACCTAGTCTCAACATTTCCAGTCATCATAAGCTTCAGGAGCTGTATATCGAAATTGACCGGTTTTATGGGCAAATCGAACTGTATGCGACACAGATCTCTCAAAAGATTTATGCCAAAAAACAATCTAACAGCCTCGCGCTCATGATGGAAATAATATCTGATAAAGCTTTGAATTATTTAGGCTCGGAGATCAACCGCTTCCGTTGGATGTCACCACACAACTCACCTGCAGGCATGCTGCTGTCAGTGGTAGCTTTCGCAAGAATACTGAAAAACTTTATAGATGCGCGTTCCGGAGCCGGCAAAGAAGAGCTTCTGAACTACTTTGCAGAATGGTGCAATGTAAGTCAGGGTGACTTTGAAACGCTGTTTTCAGATGTGATTAACTCCGATTATAATCATAATCATATGGACAGGATTATAGCAAAGATTATTCGTTTCATGAAAATGCTTGAAGACTTGTTCTCTATTCTCAGCAGACTGGATTACATCGGAAAAAAACGCGATGGAAGCATCTTCGTTTCGGAAAGCAGTGATGAAAAAGATGCGGTTATTCATGCTAAAAGAAGCAGGACTTTCCTGGCCGACTAATCTGAAGTTTAGAAGAAATAAAGTTATACTTAAATATTATAATTCATGGAAGTTTTAAATAAAAGCCAGCGGAGAAGCGCCTATTGGTTTTTTGTATTATTTTTTATGCTCACCGTTTCGATACTTGTGGTTGCTGTCTTCTTCAATGCTTATTTTCCGTTTAAAGAAAACAGTCTTCTCAAAGCTGAAAATACAAGGATGAAAAAGGAAATGGAAACCCAAAATAAATTTTCTTTCCAGCTGGAAAAAGTAAAAGCAGCGGTAGATTCTATGGGGATGCCGAAACAGAATGACTTTTTTAATGAAAAGCTGGCGCTTTCTATCCTCGCCGATATGTACAAACAGCTCCCAAAGGACACCCTGAAGAATAAAAACATGTACAACAATACCATTATGACGTACAAAGATCTGATCGATGCCAAGAAGCAAATAAAGCAGCTTTCAGGAAATCACGCTTTAATGGACAGTCTTAGTACGATCAATAAGATTCTGAAAGAGGAATATGATAAAATGAAAACCGATCTGGATGTGTGCAAACAGCTATACCAGGCTCAATAACGAAAAGATAATAATGACAAGATATGAGATATTGGTTTTTATTCTACCTTTTATTGGGAACAGCATTCTGCAGTGCACAAAATCAGGAGGCTGACAGCACTCAATATGCGCATTTCGATTGTGGGATTATCCAGACCAAACAAAAACTGGATAAGCTTTTTTTTGCCAGTGCTCCTGCAATTAAGCTTCGGGTCAATAATGATGAATTGGTTTATACCACATTTCAGCTCGGAAAAAGAAAAAATAAAATCTATCTCTACCTTAAAATACTAGCAGACAATATCTGTATTAAAAATGATAGAAATGTTGATATCTACTTTAAATCGGGAGAGATAATCACGCTCAACAACGAATATCCGTTGAATTGTGAAGCATTATTTGCCCGACAACTGAATAAAAAAGAAATCCGGAAAATCAAGGAAAATGAAATCTCTATGATCAAAATGTATACTTATACAAAGAATTATGAAATGTATATCAACGACATTCAGAATCAGGATATTCATCATTATATTGACTGCTTATCGGAATATAAAATTAAGAAATCCGATGAAGTAAAGGCTAAGAATAAACAGTAACATGAAGAATAATTAACCCTTATAATCACTACTGAAATGAGTCCACTTCCTCAACTAAATCTTAATTTGGGTATGATCCGTGAAACAAATTCGGCGCTCCCTGAAGAAAACGGAGAACCTATAATCATCCGTACTGATTCGGAATTGAAAAAGCATACGATCACCCTTATCATTTCAGATCAGGAAGTTGGTAGAATTTCTCTCAAAATAGCAGAAAAGGAAATTGAAATACCCACTTATAAGTTAACAGTAACCGATGATAAAACCAATGAAACAGAGGTTTACCAAGTTACGAGAGATACATTAACGTTTGTGAAAAGTAAAACCAGAAAGAGCTTTTTATCATTTTTGGGTTTTAAACAATTCGATAAAACCTCTTTTCTATATGAAAATATTGCTTTTGAACCTCAGCAGGAAGACATTGAAAAATTTGACATTTCAAAATATCGAAAATTAACCCCGGATATACTTACTTATGAGTTTGAAGGCAACGGGCAAAACCTAATGCTTTACACGGGTGATATCAACAGTTTTAGCATACCGAAGCATATTGAAAAATATTTTATCGTTGTAGACGGAAATAATGGCAAAAGTTTCATTGGAGATATTCTGTATCGCGAGAAGTTTTTAAAACTAACTCCAAAAGTGGAACTGCTTCTCATCAAAAGAAAAAGGATCGTTAAGCATTTCGAATATGATGATAAGGGGAAAACAACAAAACTTATCTATTTATAACAAGATGAAAGGAACTTACTACAAATTACCACTTGAGTTTGAAAGTCTGACGGCAAAAAAAGATGCTGATAGAATCTCTTTAGATACATCCATTAGTCAGCACATTTTCTTACTGGCAACGACATCTTTCGGTGAATGTAAATTCGATGAAGCCTATGGCACGGAGATCTGGGAATTGGATTTTGACTTGCTGAAAACGGATAACAGTCTGAAAGATTTTATTTCAGGGGCTTTGAAAAAATCAATCCGCCTGCATGAGAAAAGACTTCATTTAGAAGAGGTAGAAATAAGCATCCGTGATTACAATATTGGAACAGCCGGAAAAAACAGGATGAAAAAAAGAGTAGAAATCGGAATTAAAGGGACCATACTGGAAACCAATCATCCTTTTGTTTTCAGAAACCACTTTTTTGTAGGGCCTCTTTCATATTAGAATTATTTCAATTAAATAAAAATTATTAAGGAAAAACGTTTAGAATTTTGCTTATAGATAAGTAAAGAAAACAACAAATGAATCAGGAAAGAATAAAAAACAGGATATTGAGACGGGCAGCCCGCCTATGGGGATATAATGAACTGGAAGCAGAAAGTTCATTTGACCCTATCGTGGGCTTATTGCTTTCGGCTTGCGCCGCCGAACTGGAAAAGTTAGGATTTGAACTTGAAAGTTCAAGAGCACGGATTATTGAAAGAGTATTGGAGGTCATGTTCCCGGAAGAAGTTTCAGGCATTATTCCTGCAAGAACTGTTCTTCAGGTAATCCCGTTTGAAAACAATGTGAAAATATCACAATATAGCAGTTTTAAAACTTCCATAAGAAAACAAAATATATACAATCCGACAGAAAACACTGTTAAGGAAATTTATTTCAGTCCTTCTATAGAAGCGATCGCCACAACAGCAAGGTTAAAGTATTTTGCTTATGGCGAAATGCTTCATCATGTGGAAAATTTCTTCTTTGATGAAATGATTAGGAAAGCAGATGTACAGCTTCCCTCCGGTGAGCTATGGCTGGGAATACAGTCTGCAGATAAAGAAGACCTCGAAGATCTGATGTTCTTTATAGACATCAACAATACATATCAGGATGAAATCTTCTTTCATTATCTGAAACAGGTAAAAGTATTTGTTGGAGCAAAAGAATATGTTTTTCTAGAAGGGTATAATGTCGAAAGCGAAAACTTCAATCTGGATCGTATTATTACTCAGAACCATTCTGATCTAGATTATATCTATAGTGAAGTCAACCATTATTATCACAAACATTTTTTTACTCTAAAAGGAAAAATCGGATTTTCGGACAGGCCGGAAAAAGAGCAGCTGTTTTTGACAAACTTTCCCACCCATAAAGCCGGTAACGAAGATGATATCATCTGGCTGAAATTCCAATTTTCTGAAGCTATTGTTCCCGAAATATTACAGAATGTACGGTTTGCCCTGAACTGTATTCCAGCTCTTAATATCCGAAACAAAAGCGTAACAAGAAAGATCACAGGAAAAATGAATATCATTCCGATTAATGAAGAAGATCATTTTCTGGATTTAGATTATGTTTCAGAAGAAAATGGTCAGAGACTGGATATCAAGAATTATGAATCCGGAAATTCAGATGCTACGGCTCTTCTTAGAAATGGAGGGGTTTCGAGATTTGATAAGAGAAATGCTTCCGAATTGCTGCAGTATCTTTTAGAACTGATCAAAGATGAGACCGCTGCTTTTGCCGGTATGGGAGGTAATGTAGCTACCGAAATTTTAAAACAGATCAGTCAGAATTTAGCGTCATTACATCAGGTGGCGAAAGAAAAGGAATTCGTACAAACCAGCAATCCATATCTCATCATCGCTTCCGGAAATCCGGATGGAGATTCCAGGTGCACCATCTCCTATTGGTCTACAGCCTCTGAAGAAGCCAATAATGTGAAACCAGCTACCATTCTGACAGCGGAAAGAAACGGAAAAAATATACTTAAAGAAACGGCCATAATGATACGCGCTTCCGTAGGAGGCCGGAAAAAACTTTCTCCTCAGGATAAAATTCTTGAATACCGAAGTGCACTTCTTACCCGTGGAAGAATTGTAACCATTGCCGATATCAGAGCTTTTGGAATGAATCATTTTAAAAATACCATTACGGGAATAGATGTTAAAAAAGGAACTAAAAAAGAAGTGTCCCTGAAAGGTGGATTTAGTAGAACCATTGATATATACGTCGTCAGAAATAAAGAACTTATAGAAACTATTCACGAAACTGAGTGGAAGTATGTATGTGAAAATTTTTTATTAAAACTTAAAAATGTCTCAGCCAATATATATCCTTATCGTTTATTCGAAAAGTAAATATTTTTTTGTACACTGAAAGATTTTTTTATACATTTATAAAAAAGAAAACACACAATGATGAAATCGCATCCATTCTTTGTAATGCCGTAAATTCTCAACTTCCGGCAATTTCTTTGAAAGATTACGATATCATCTTTGACGGCAAAAACGAAACGCTTTAAATAATTTTTAAAACAAAATATTATGCTATCAAAAAACGGAATCGGTGGTAACGAAGTACCATTGGATGCAAATGAAGCCATTACGGAAATCCCGCAGAACAGAACCCTTTTTGCACAAAAACTTACAGCAGATGATCCTGTAAAGCCTGAACTCGTAGAAGGTCTTACCACTGTGGAAAAAGTTTTTGAACACTATAAGCCCGAAATTAAAGTTGATTTTGAAGATGCTAACGGAGCGGTCAGGATGGAAAATTTAAGATTCAGAAACCTGGGAGATTTCGGAACCAAAGGCATCACTTCCCAAAGTGACTTTCTTACAGGCTTGGAAACAGAGAAAGATCAATATCAGAAAATTGTAAGACAGCTCAAAAGCAACAAAATCCTGAAGTCCGCTTTAGAAGATCCTGAAGCCAGGAAAGCATTACATGAGACCCTACTATTACTTATAAAAGAACTCGAAGAAAACAAATAACCAACAACACAAATCGATATGTCACAAAAACAGCAAGAAGCTCAACACATAACGGAAGCTCCTGTTCTGGAGCCTAAAAGAGGATCATTATCTTTGGAGAAATCTTTGGAGAAAATGGCCCGCTACGGAGGGTTTGATCTTTTGGAAACATCCATTGAAAACGTTCAGAATATCAATCCGGACAGAAAGGCAAGAAGAAAAATTTTCCTTACCGAAAAAAGTAAAGAAAAAGAAAGAGATACACTGAAAAAAACACTGGAGCTCTGGGCTGGTGTAATTAGTAAAAGCGATTCTTTACCCGATATGGTAGCACACTGCGAAGATCAGAGGAAATCTGCGGAAGAATTACTTTCTAAAAATCTTTCCAAAGCTGTTGATGCCACACGGGAATTGGAAGGTAACTACCGCACAGTAGCTCTGTTTTACAAAAACACAGAATCGGATAAAGTAAAAAATATTACTGTAGTAAATGCTACATTGGAACAACTGAAAGATCTTGATAATACCCGTTTTATAGATACCATTCACGCTGAACTTTCGGATAACTACGACAGACTTGACCTGAAAAACAATTATGGACTTTTGGTTATCCCGGGATATTTGGGATCTAATACAGTCGTTGAAAAATGGGCGAAGATTGCCCACGAAAACAAAGTAATGCTTGTCACAGATTTTGAACACCTTGACGAGCCCGACGATGTGATGGAAATGTTTGATCAGTCTTACCTCACAGGTGGAGAAATGTATCGTTCTAATATACTCATGACTTGTAACTGGCTGGTAGGAAGAGGAAGATTTGAAGAAATAAATGAAATGGATGATTTATTCGTTCCTCCATCAGGAGCATTGGCGGGAAAAGTCTATAAAACACTGATGTCACAGGTAACTGCAGGAAAAAAGTTTGGTGGAATCAACGAAGTGGAAGGTGTAAAATTTGACCTTAAAAAAAGCGAAATTGCCAACCTTGAAAATATGGGACTTATCCCTATGGTCAATGAGTATGGAAAAGTAATGGCTTTCTCCGGAAAAACATTATTCAATGGTGATAACCTGGGGTTGCAGACATATTCTGTTGTTAGAGTATTTGATTATGTAACTAAAGTGCTTATGGATTTTTTAAACAGAAGAGCTTTCGAAAATTTCACAGCAGTTACCAGAAAAGAGATTATGAATCAGATCGTTAAATTTTTAGACGCTATTACCGGTCCGGGTAAGCTGATTGAAAATTTTGAAATCAGAAAATTTGAACAGGATCCGGTACAAAAAGACCGTATACACCTTGATATTCATATGAAACCTTATTTCCCAGCAAAGAACTTCCTGATCAAAATGGACGGCCATAAAGGTGATGAAGGAAATGAGTGGAATACGGAATATCAACAAAAATAAATTGAAGAATCGCGCTTTGATTAGTGTGGAGGGGGATATAGATCACTGAAAATCCTCTGAAGTTTTTCATAATTTGTGTTTTTTTATTGCACAGGAGCATTAATTGTTCCTGTGTTTTTTTGTTTATTGCTAACTATTGACAACCATAAACGAATATTTACGTCTTGTTTATTAAAATATTAAAAATGCACATAATTAAATAAAATATTAAACAATTATTATTCAATTACATCAATTATATATTAACATAATAAATTTTTTATCTATTTTTTATGAATTTAATTTGTTATTCTACAAATAAATTTTAATTTTGAAAAAAGCTTTTTGGCTATTGTAATCCTCTTTAATAGAGGGATATTCCATTGTTGGTAATATTAAATAATTAAAATAAATATATCAATTATGTCATTTAAGACCATTTTAGAATACGCAGGAACAAAGCGTAACGTTTTATCAGTAGAATTTGGCATGCTACAGGAAACCGACAAAACAGGAAGACCATCTTCCGTTGCCCGGGGTGGCAAAATTCATTTAATTGTAGAAGGAACAGGTGCTACCGACCTGTTTGAATGGATGACCAATTCGTTTGAAAGAAAAGACGGCAGCATTAAATTCATTAAAAGAGACAGTGATGCCGTATTGAAAGAGCTTAAATTCAAAGAAGCTTATATCGTAAAATATACCGAAAATTTTGATGCATCCGGAGAAAATCCGCTAACCGAAGCTTTTGTTCTTTCAGCTAAAGAAATTGAGCTCGGCAATGCCAAGCATGTGAATGAATGGGTATAGGCCCTCTATTATTTATTTAACACAAATGAAAGTACTTTTAAATCAGACAAGACCACAGTTTATTAAAGATAATTTATATCTTATATAAGCTTTCTTTCGAAATTTTCCTTTCAACTATAAAATAATCAACGATTTATTTCTGATTTCAATAAAGAATTCGGAAGGGTATTTTATACAATACATTATAAACATTAATCAAAAAAAATCTTAATTATGTCATTTAAAGCAATATTAGAAGTAGCCGGAAAAAAATACAACATATTAAATGTAAATTACGGCTTATTCCAGGAAACAGACACGACAGGCCGCCCATCTACCATTACAAGAGGAGGTAAAATAGATGTTACGGTAGAAGGAACAGGATCCACAGAATTTTTTGAATGGATGACTAATTCTTTTGAAAGAAAAGATGGAAAAATAGTATTCTTCAAGAGGGATAGTGAAGCAACATTGAAAGAGCTAAAATTCACAGAAGCATATCTTGTGAAACATAAAGAGAAATTTGACTCGGATGGAGAAAATCCGCTTACCGAATCTTTTACCATTTCTTCAAGAAAAATAGAAATGGGAAATGGCGCTTACGAAAATGAATGGGTATAAGTTTCAGAATAAAATGGATGATGAGTATATTATCCATTTTTTCATTAGAACAAATTCCTGCACTACCCTTTTCCAATTGACAAATTAAATAATCATGTCTTTTTTATCAAAATTAGAACTGGATGGTAATACCTATACCATTCTGGAATGTAAATACAAGTTTACACAACCGGTTGATGGAACCGGCAAGCCAAAAGGAATTCCTAAAGGAGGAGAAATAATCATCCGTATCGAAAGTACCGGAAATCCGGAACTTTTAGGCTGGATGCTCGATCATAATCAGGTAAAAAACGGGAAAATTATCTTTTATCGTCGGGATGCAATGAGCAAACTACAGGAGTTGGTCTTTGAGAAAGCTTATTGTATAGAATTTTCTGAGCATTTCAATGCTTCCAATGAAGAACCTTTGCAGATCGAGATGCACCTGGTTGCTAAAAAGCTGAATATCAATGGCGCCATTCACGAGAAAATGTGGAGAGAATAAGGAATAAAAACTTCTGAATCCGTATCAGATTATGAATAGCAAAACTCAAATACATGAAAAATCCAGATTTTGATAATCCCACAATTGTCGGGACAGCGCGTTCCTTCGGGGACTGGCTTCACGATTCCGCCAATCCGATAGTTTATTGCCTTCTTACTCTCGATGGGGAGGATTTTCTTACCAAAAGCAGTTATTCGGTAGAGTTGATTCAAAAAACATCTGATCATGATTATTTTACCATTACCGTTCCCGATGATGCACTGGATAGCTTTGAGGGAATCGTCATGGAAAACTCCAAAAATCTTTTGGGGAAAACTCTTACTGTTACTTACTGGCGTTTCGGACAAATCAGACAGTCCTTTTCTGGAATTATTACCGGAATTAAAAATAAGAAAGATGAAGGAGGCGGCTATGGCAATCTTTATATCACAGGCCATGCGCCGAGTATTTTAATGGAAAGCGGCAAAGATTGTCAAAGTTTTGAAGATAAAACATTGGAAGAGATCATCGAACAGATTAATGAAGATTATCCTCAGGAAGCCCGGATAAAAGTGGATCTTCCAAATACCGTCCGCTCATTACCCTATACGGTACAATACAAAGAATCAGATTATGGTTTTATCAGAAGACTGGCGATCAGATACGGCGAATTTTTCTATTACAATGGAGAGAAACTTATTTTTGGAACAGCAACACAGCCAGTCGTCAACCTCAGCGAAAATATTGATCTTATCGATGTTGAATTTGATCTGAAAATAGGAGCACAGGATTTCAGTTATATTTCATTTGATGCTCAAATCGGTGGTAAGATAGAAAAGGACAGCAACCTCAAATCCGAATTTAAAGAAAATATTTTTCAGACATTAGGTATCAGCAGTTCGAGAAAAATATTTTCTAAAAAGCCCAGGATGTACTTCAACCATACAGGAATTGGTCCGGATTCAGAAAAAGAGCTTGAAGAAGCCTCGTGTCTGGAAAAAGAACGTCGCGAAAATCTCTTGATTGTAAAAGGAAAAAGCAAAGATCCCAACCTGAAAATAGGCGGTCGCGCAAAACTTTCAGACCTCAACGGCAGAGCAATGGAAACCTATCGTATCATAGAAATAAGACATATTCACGAAGGCGGTGATGATTATTATAACGAGTTTGTTGGAATTCCAGATGTATTTAACGCAGCTCCTTACATAGATACGGAAGCCTTACCAATAGGAGAAGAGCAGTCAGCAAGAGTGACCGATAACAGCGATCCTATGGGAATGGGAAGAGTAAGAGTGCAATTTCCATGGCAGGAAGATAAAAACCAGATGACCCCATGGATCAGGCTGATACAGCCACATTCCGGTGCTGGAAAAGGATTCCACTTTATCCCTGAGATTGGCGAGGAAGTACTGATTGGTTTTGAAAGCGGAAATGCGGAGAAGCCTTTTGTGATGGGAACACACTACAATGGAGCTGAGACGAGTTCTTATCACACAGCAGGCAATGATAAAAAAGTCATTCACACCCGGAGCGGGACGAAGATTATTTTAAATGATGCAGAAGGAAGTGTTTTTATTGAAGATCCGAGCGGAAATACGTATCTGATGGATGGACAGGGGAATATTAATGTGAATGCACCGAAGAATATGACTTTTACGGCGGGAGAAGATATAAATATTACGGCGGGAAAAAATATGAATACAAATGTTGGAATGAACTCTACAGAAACTGTTGGAATGAACAAAAACGTAAGTATAGGGATGATAAATATGCTAATGGTAGGTTCTGATTTCACCACAAATGTCATTGGAAAAATGACCCATTACGTAAAAGGTGACATGGAAACATATGCTGATAAAGAGCATAAGACGATCGCCGTGAAAGGAATGGAAATAAGCAGCGAATCCAAGATAGAGCATCACGCAGAAAAAGAAGTGCAAAATAATAGTGGTGAAAAATCTAAAAACCATTAATAATGAGCATCGAATATTTTGTAGAAGGTAAAATAAAAACACAGATAAAGGGTAATTATCTGGCGTTTTCAAAAGAAAATATTGTTCATAATACAGCCTGTTCTGTAGAACAGCAGGGAAAAGAAACGGGTGTAAAATATCAAGATGCAAAAAAATTAAATCCCAATGATACACCTAGTAATCTGATTGATGTAAGCCTGAACCTTTTTTTTGATGGCACGCAGAATAATAAAACCAATACGGAAGCGGGGAAAGACTATGCAGAATCTAACCATGAAGATGACAGCTATACAAATGACTATTCTAATGTGGCAAGAGGTTATGATGCTTTGGATCCGAAAGCGGAAAATCAAGTTGCAGAATATATAGAAGGTATTGGTACGGAAGATTTAAAAAGCGAATCTCTTCCCTTTACAACATTACCAAATAATATAGGAATACCATTTGGCATGGGAAATAGAGGAGTAGAAGCCAAGGTGACAAAAGGCTGTATAAAAGGAGCAAAAGCTCTCAGCATATATGCCGGACAAAAGGGCATTCGCCTAAAAGTAAATGTGTATGGCTTCAGCCGTGGAGCAACCGCAGCACGACACTTTCTGCATATTGCAACCAAAACAGCCAGAATGTCTTATACCCAAGGGGGACAAAAAATACAGATTTCTCCTCCATATGATGGAGGAAGATCAGAGGAAATATATCTTTTTACTGACAAAGAT
The DNA here is from genome assembly GCF_900109935.1 of Chryseobacterium taichungense. GTDB lineage: Bacteria > Bacteroidota > Bacteroidia > Flavobacteriales > Weeksellaceae > Chryseobacterium > Chryseobacterium taichungense. The sequence continues at coordinate 87,395 of NZ_FOBV01000011.1, forward strand.
GGAAGTATAAATACATTTCTTTCAAGGTATGGCTATTTTGGTGCGTGTTTGCTACATAACGATGTGAATCCCGTAGAAATTGCATTTAATTTTGTGGGACTATATGATACAGTGGCATCTTTTGGGCCAGTCCATTCTAATGATACCATAGACTTGGGATTAGATGCTGTAAACAAAGCCCATTTTGTCTTGCAATTGGCGGCAGACGATGAATTTCGGGATAATTTTGATTTAACGGATATCGACAGTGCTGGTGTTAAAGGTCTTACTTTTACTTTACCGGGAGTTCATTCGGATATTGGGGGATGCTATGTAGAGATGGCAGAAGAAACATCAGATTTATATAAAGAAGAAGGTAGTGGTAAGGAATGCGAAAAATTTCGGAACATATTAATAAGTGAAGGCTGGTATAACGATAAGCCCGAAGAAATATGGATAGAAAGGCTCTCTCCGCATATACATGGATCAGATGCAAGGTTTCTCCTAAAAGGCAGAAGAAAACTGCATAATACTTATGACAAAATCCCGCTCAACTCAATGTTCCACTATTCCAAACAATTTGGAGTGAAATATTTGGAAGATATAATTAATGATAATCATAAAATACAAGAATTCTTTTTAATAAAAATCAATAGCCAGCTTACTGGTTATATGAATGCGTGTAACGAAGTAAGGAATACTTACATACAAGAATACAATAAAAATAATACATCAGGGGATTATATAGATAAACTGAAAAGAATAAGTTATCTTGATTATATCCGGCCAGAAGACCTTAAAAAGCTGAGACACCAATACCTCCATTGGTCTGCCAGTGTTACCAAAACAGGCCTGGGTCCCCGGGTAGGCTTTGTAACAGATGCAAGGAACCGAAAAAGAAAAATACAATATGGATAATATGAAATATTTTTTATTTGTACTGATTATTAATTTAGTAGAATGTCAAAAGATGAATGACGAAAAAAATGCTTTTCACGTAGAAATCTGTGCCCCAGCAAATAAATACAGAATCGAATTTGTATCAGATCATATCAAAACCTTAGAAGGTACCCCGGCAGGCTTACCTTACGGAGGAACCTCGGGAACATGGGGTAATTCAGGAAAAGGCTGGACAGAACAATACGGTACACCTATTGGAGCTGATATTACATATTATTCAAAATATGAAGATACGTTTTACCGCTTAAACGTAGATTTTCCTATAGATAAGATAAAAGATTACATGGAACGTGCTTACCCTAGATGGGATGACCAGTATGAGGAAACAAAGGAATATAAAAAACTTGGACGAGGCTATGAAGCTGGTAATTCTGAACCTAAAAAATCATACGACAGCTTCTCTACACTGGTTTTCGGTTTTGCTCCTAGAGGGATGGTAGTGGTTTGGCTACGTTACAATTATTTTCAGCAGATAGAATTAGGAAGATTTCAAGCTCAGGTAATACAAGATGACAAAGATTTAGAGAAAGTTATGTTTTCAAAAACAATCTCAGTAACAAGAAAAGAAATTAGACAGACAAGGTTAATTCCTGATGCCTCCCCCCTGCAATGGGATAATTACCGGATCCGATATAATTGGCATCCTTTAGTAACTTCGGAAAATTCCCACTTTGAAGTGATGGAGATCATGAATAAGTATTATAATGGGGAACAGGAAAATATGCTTCGCCCTTGGGTTTCAAATCCCCCAATAAGGGAAAGAGCAATTCCTCAAGAATTGTACGTATTCTGGCAGACAGGCAAAGAGGATTCAGAACGTCTTCAGGCAAATATTTTTTTCAACTGGGAGGAAGTTAATGAAGCTTTCAAAAAAGCCGGGAATACAATAGATATGCAGATAAAGATTTCACAAGACAATAAAGAAGTATGGGTATTTTTAAATAATCAACCTTTAAAAACAGATAGTATCAGGATATTCGGATGGACAAACAGTATGTTGAAAGGTAATTGGTTTAAGGATTTAAAATAATATTAAAAATATAGCTTTTGGAACGGGAAAACATTTGGTTGCAGAATACCTGGCAGAAATAAAAAAAATATCGTACTTGGATTTTGTAGGGGAACAAGACCTGAAAGACCTTCGCCATCGCTACCTGCACTGGTCGGTAAAAGCCAACGAAGTTGGACTGGATGCCAAATCCCAAAACAATGCCCCGAAAAAAGAAGGTGCTTTGGAAGCTAAATACCGAAAAAGAAATATACAAAATGGATAAAATAAAAACACTGCTTTATTTATTTGTATTTACCAATTTAATTCACTGCCAAGAAATGAATAAAACACCTGAATTTCATGTGGAAATATCACACCCAAATAATAAATATCTAATAACCCCTATTTATGATAAAATAAAAACCTTAGAGGGTAATGCTGCAGGTCTGCCTTATGGTAGTAGTTCTGGAGAGTGGGGGCAATCTGGAAAGCGTTGGACGGAACAACACGGTACGCCCATAGGTGCAGATATCACCTATTATTCAAGATATGAAGATACCTTTTACCGCCTGGATGCCGATTTTCCTGTAGGAAAGATAAAAGATTATGTGGAACGGGCATATGCCAACGGCGAAACACTTCCCGAATTTCATAAAGAACCGCTACAGAAATATAAAAGATCGGGCAGATACGAAGAATTTGCATATCCCATAAATCCCTATAATAGCTTCAGTGATTTGGTATTTGGCTTTGCTCCAAAAGGAATGGTAGTAGTGTGGTTGCGTTTCGGCGCAGGAGTTCAGATCGAATTAGGGCGTTATCAATCAGAAGTAATAACTAACAAGCAAGAAATTATAGGAATAAAAGAAAAATATCTCAAAACCTATCGCATTAGCCAAGAGAGATTTTTAGAAGCGAAAAAAGAATTGGCTATTCCCGATGCCTCCCCGCAAGAATGGGATAACTACAGGGCAAGGTATAATTACGCTGCTGTTTTCACTTCAGAAAACAGAGGATTGCGATTATTTAGAATGTGGATGGACTTTTTCAACGGAGAAGAAGAAGTGTTTTACCGTCCTTGGATTAATGAAGCCTCTTATGAAAAAAGAGCCATCCCCAAAGAATTGAATTTCACTTGGGAAACAGGCAAAGATCAACAGTATACGGGATACGCATACTTTAATTGGGAAAAGACCAATGGCGTTTTTAAAAAAATGGGCAATCAAGCTAAGCTGGAATTTAAGATAGCTTCAGATAACAGTTCTTTTGAAGTGTTATTAGATAATTATCCTGTACCAACGGATAGCATCAGGGTGTTTAAAACCAGTGATAAGTTCAATGATTCTTACAAGTAATAGATGTGGGAAAAATGGATAAACTAAAAACGCTGCTGCTTTATTTATTTGTATTTACCAATTTAATTCACTGCCAAGAAATGAATAAAACACCAGAATTTCATGTAGAAATATCCCATCCAGCAAATAAATATGAAATAGAATTCGTATCAGATCATATTAAAACCTTAGAAGGTAGCCATGCCGGTTTACCTTATGGCGGTACTTCTGGAGACTGGGGGCAATCTGGAAAGCGCTGGACAGAGCAGCATGGTACACCCATAGGGGCAGATATTACCTATTATGCAGGATATGAAGATACCTTTTACCACCTGGATGCCGATTTTCCTGTAGAAAAAATAAAAGATTATATGGAACGGGCGTATGCCAACGGCGAAGCACTTCCCGAATTTCATAAAGAACCATTACAGAAATACAAAAGATCAGGCAGATATGAAGAATTTGCATATCCCATAAATCCCTATAATAGCTTCAGTGATTTGGTATTTGGTTTTGCCCCTAAAGGAATGGTAGTGGTGTGGTTGCGTTTTGGAGCTGGGGTGCAGATAGAATTAGGACGTTATCAAGCAGAAGTAATTAAAGATGACATAGAATTAGAAAAAAAACTTTTTGCGTCTTGGTCTATGAATAGGAGAGAAGTAAAAGAAAGAGATTTTATCCCCAATGCCTCCCCGCAAGAATGGGATAACTACAGGGCAAGGTATAATTACACTGTTATTTTCACTTCAGAAAACAGAGGATTGCGATTATTTAGAATGTGGATGGATTTTTTCAACGGAGAACAAGAAGTGTTTTACCGTCCTTGGATTAATGAAGCGTCTTATGAAAAAAGAGCCATCCCCAAAGAATTGAATTTCACTTGGGAAACAGGCAAAGATCAACAGTATACGGTATACGCATACTTTAATTGGGAAAAGACCAATGGTGTTTTTAAAAAAGTAGGTAATCAAGCTAAGCTGGAATTTAAAATTGCTTCTGATAACAGTTCTTTTGAAGTGTTATTAGATAATCATCCTGTACTAACGGATAGCATGAGGGTGTTTAAGACCAATGATAAGTTCAATGATTCTTACAAATAATAGATGTGGGAAAAATGGATAAAATAAAGAAACTTTTATATACACTATCACTGCCGTTTTGTACCCAACTCATACAATGTCAACAAATGAAAGAAAACGATCCAAGATTAGCCTTTGAGATAGAAATATCCTCTCCAGCTACTAAATATAGGGTAGAGCCTATTTTCGACAAAATAAAGACTTTGGAAGGTACCCCGGCAGGTTTACCTTATGGAGGAAGCTCCGGGACATGGGGTAATTCAGGAAAAGGCTGGACAGAACAGTATGGCACTCCTATTGGAGCTGATATTACCTATTATGCAGGTTATGAAGACACTTACTATCGTTTGGATGCAAACTTCCCCATAGACGCCATCAAAGATTATATGGAACGCGCCTACCCAAGGTGGGATGACCAATATGGGGGAACATAGGAATACAAAATACTGGGAAGGGGATATGAAGCAGGTAATTCTGAGCCTAAAAAGTCCTACGACAGCTTTTCAGATTTAGTCTTTGGTTTTGCTCCCAAAGGAATGGTAGTGATATGGTTACGTTTTGGTACTACCCAGATAGAATTGGGAAGATACCAGGCCAAGGCGCTTACCAATCCTGCAGAAATCGCCAAAACCAAAGAAATGCACATGAAAATGTATCGCATAGACCCTGAACGGTATGAGGAGGAAAAAACTATTTTACATATCTCCGATGCCTCCCCCCTGCAATGGGATAATTACCGGATCCGATATAATTGGCATCCTTTAGTAACTTCGGAAAATCCCCACTTTGAAGTGATGGAGATCATGAATAAGTATTATAATGGGGAGCAGGAAAATATGCTTCGCCCTTGGGTTTCAAATCCTCCAATAAAGGAAAGAGCAATTCCTCAAGAATTGTACGTATTCTGGCAGACAGGCAAAGAGGATTCAGAACGTCTTCAGGCAAATATTTTTTTCAACTGGGAGGAAGTTAATGAAGCTTTCAAAAAAGCTGGGAATACAATAGATATGCAGATAAAGATTTCACAAGACAATAAAGAGGTAAGAGTATTTTTAAATAATCAACCTTTAAAAACAGATAGTATCAGGATATTCGGATGGACAAACAGTATGTTGAAAGGTAATTGGTTTAAGGATTTAAAATAATATTAAAAATATAGATTTGGGCACAGGTAATGGAAGTTTGGAAACTAAAGTTACTAAAGGATGTATTAAGGCTGCTAAGAAGCTAGTAAACTATCCACAAGAAGATATTCATCTAAAAGTCAATGTTTATGGTTTCAGCAGGGGAGCAACTGCGGCACGGCACTTTATAAGTAATAATTAAACCTTTCTATTTGTAAAGGATTTCACTTTACCCCTGAAATTGGCGAGGAAATACTTGTAGGTTTTGAAAGCGGAAATGCGGAGAAGCCTTTTGTCATGGGAACACACTACAATTGAACTGAGACGAGTTCGTATAACACAGTAGGCAATGATAAAAAAGTCATTCACACCCGGAGCGGGACGAAGATTATCTTAAATGATGCAGAAGGCAGCGTATTTATCGAAGATCCGAGCGGAAATACGTATCTGATGGATGGACAGGGAAATAATAATTTATGCGCCTCCAAAGACTACGATTTTATCCCATATAATAATGATATTCATAAATTTGAAGATAATTTATTATTATGGAGAAATGTGATTTTGGTGCGGTTCCTGCCCAAAAAGGATTAATAAATAAACCAAGTAAAACCATGACTTATATCAAAATTATTATTTTTTGTGTTGTTTTTTACATTTTAGGAAGTCTGCAAAGTTATATCAGTTTATATTCTCTAAAGGATAATTTATCCTCTTCTTGTATGGAATGCTCATTTTTAGATGAGGTTTTATATACAAATTCATTAAACTTTATTGGAATGTTGTTTGTTTTATTAACTATCAAATTCTTTAAAATAAGTAAAAAAGCTTTAGTCATAATTATTATAATATTTTTTACAATTCTTTCAATAATGGTAAACAGCAATATTTTTGATACCCGTGAAGCTTCCTGGAGTACGTTCTTATATTACGAAATTATTGCTTACGGAATTTCAAGCCTTTTACCTTTTATATTTATAAGCTGGGGGATTATTGTAGGGATGATTATTTTAGGCACAAGGAAATAAGGAAAGTTTTTACACTTTAATCCAAAAACCCAGTTCCGATCTTTTTTCTATTTTTGTATAATTCCTTACTCCAATGAAAAAGATTATTCTCATCGAAGACGAAACAAGCGTAGTATCCTTTATCAAAAAAGGACTTCAGGAAAACGGGTATGAAGTTTCCGTTGCTTTTGATGGGAAAACAGGTGTTCAGCTTGTACAGTCAAGCGATTTCGACCTCGTCATTCTGGACATTATGCTGCCGGAAATGAACGGACTTGATGTCTGCAAAGAAATTCGCAAAACCAATCAACATGTCCCTATTCTTTTCCTTACTGCGCTAGGAGCATCAGAAAATATTGTACTGGGATTGGAAAGTGGTGGCGATGATTATCTTGTAAAGCCCTTCAAATTCATTGAACTGGTAGCCCGTATAAAATCGCTGCTCAGAAGAAGCAACAACGGAAGTACTCCGGAAATTCATGAGCAGGAAGTAGATCAAGAACATATTTACCAGTTTTCAGATCTTATCCTGAATGATTATACCAAAAAGGTTACCCGAAATGGGGAAGAAATCTCACTCACCTCAACAGAATATAAGTTGCTGATGTATTTCCTGAATAATCCCGAAAAGGTAATTTCCAGAGCGGAAATTTTGGATGCCGTATGGGGTGTCAATTATGAACTGGGAACCAATGTCGTAGATGTTTATGTTAATTACCTAAGGAAAAAACTGGATAATCAGGAAGATAACAAACTCATCCATACCGTCATCGGAATGGGGTATGTTCTAAAAAAACCATAACGGATGTTCAATAAAGTCATCACCAATCAAACCAAGACCATGGTACTCCTGATGCTGGTTTTTACAGCCATTATTCTGCTGTTCAGCGGTCTGGTGTATTTTTCGATTGTCAACTTTTCTCACCAAAGGTTTTATGAACTCTTAAAAATCCGTACCACCACCATCATTCAGGTTGAAAAAAGCAAGGATGATCTGGATCTTCCGGAAAATTATATTCTGAACGGGTTGAATGATGAAGAGCTTCCCATGGAGCGCGACTATGTTTTCGCCGTTCCTGCCGATTCCAATTTCAATAAAATCTCTCAGGAAATTCATATTCCGGCATCTTTTTTCAAGAATATTGTAAGAAATAAAGAGGCCAATTACAATGACAAGGAATTTTATTACATAGGCCAGACCTTCCGTCATGATGATAAAAGCTATATCGCGATTGCTTCGGCCAAAAATCATTATGTGGTTTATTATCTCGGCTTTCTGAAAAGAACATTAATAACATGCATCGTTCTCTCTCTGTTTTTCAGTATGATCTTTTCTTTTTATTTATCTAAAACTTTGTTTAAACCAATTTTAAAAATTACAGGTAAAGTAAAGGAAATCAGTTCCGAAAACCTTCACCTCAGACTGGAACCGCAACCCGACAATAAAGAACTCAACGAGCTGGTAGAAACATTCAACGATATGCTGAACCGTATCGAAACTTCGTTTGAAACTCAAAATCACCTCATCGGAAATGTCTCACACGAGCTGAGAACTCCATTAACCTCCATTATGGGAGAGGCGGATGTTGCCCTTTCGATATCAAGAACCAACAGCGAATACAAGGAAACCCTTGGAATCATCCTGGATGAAGCCGAAAAACTCGATAAAAAGATCAAAGCATTACTAATGATTGCGCAAACCGGATTCGACGGTAAAATCCAGAAAATGGACAAGGTAAGGATAGACCAGCTTCTCTGGGACGTGATTGAGACTTTACGAAGGATAGATTCAAGAAATAATATTTATCTCGACATCAGCATGCTTCCTGAAAATCCTAAAAAACTAAAGGTACAGGGTAATGAGCAACTGCTCCATCTTGCTGTCACCAATATTATTCAGAACGGTTGTAAATATTCAGATTTCCAGCAGGTAAAAGTTTCCCTTGGAGCTACTGACAATGATGTCTATATCATTATTAAAGATAATGGAATCGGAATTCCTCAACAGGAAATGAACAAGATCTATGACCCATTCTTCAGGGCTTCCAATACCCATAATTATGAAGGTTACGGGATCGGCCTGCCATTAGCCCGCAATATCGTAAGAATGCATCATGGTGAACTTATTGTAAGCTCTTATGAGAACCAGGGAACGACTGTACAACTGCGTTTCCCAAATTTTTACAGCACGATGCAGGAGAACAATGAAATTTAAATAAAACCCTTTTAAACATAAAAAAACCAACCTCATTGAGATTGGTTTTGCTTTTTTATTGAAAGTTGAATTTTACAGTAAACATTACCTGGCTTGGCCGAAGCTGTATTCTGGTGTAAGAAATACTTTGAGGATTTATATTGTATGTTTCAAACACTCTTTTATTGGCTATGTTCATCCATTTAAGCTCAAAATCAATTTTCTTTTTAGCCCATGTAAACTGGTAAGAAAGATCATAGAAGCCATTGTTGTAATGCTGTTCGGCAGCACTTGTATTCACCTGATCCCAATTAAATCCAATCGTATGATTTTCTATAGGATATAAGAAAACTCCTAAATTATGATTGAATCCGCTTCTTGAATTTTCATTATTAAGCTGTGGAGTACTACTTTTACTCACCTGCTTTGTTCTGGAAATATTAAAATTGTAATCAATACTCATCCAACTGAAATAGGTATTGTTGAATTTGAATCCATATGATTGAGCGTTATTTCTACTCGTATATGCAAATCCATTCTGGTACGCATCAGATTTTGAGGTATTATTGCTGTAGCTTAATGAAGCATTGGTTTTAAATTTTGGGAAATATTTTCCAACTTCTGCCGAATAACCGTTATTTAAGACATGATTATCCTGCTCAATATACTGCATAATGGTATATCCGGCATTGTTTCTGATCGGAGAAGAGATCAGATTTCTTTTTGCATCGGAAAATCTGTAATTAACGTTAAAGAATAAATTGTTCAGAGGGTTTCTGTACTCTATTCTTGTCCCTGCAGATTTATTGTTATTCTGAGGTATCGGATTGTTTGCATCCATCGCATTGATTCCGTTGGGTGAAGTCATCATAAATCCTGAATATGCGGTATTCACCTCTCCAAAGTTATTGTTTATATTCGCATTTACGGAAGCTTTCCAGAATGAGGCAAATGTATATTGTGCAAAAATATTCGGCTCAAAAGTCACTTTATTCACATCTTTTGAAACGGATCTTGCAGGATCATCTGCCTTTATATTATTTGAATTTACCGGGAAGTTTGCATAAATCATCCAGGAATCATTTTTATAATTCACGCCGACACTCGCATAAGGCGTTGCTGTAGTATAGGTAAGATCATTGCTGTAAGCCGAAATCGGAGTATAGACCGGGTTAGGATCATCAATAGCTGGCAGATTGGTCAGTACATTAGAAAGATCGGATACCAGATTTGTTGATTTAAAATTAAATCCTATTTCCGGAGTAAATGTCCATCCTTTTGTAGAGAAACCAATGTTCGCAGAATGGTTGGCTTCAAAAGTTTTCAGTCTCATATTTTGTGTGGCGAGACCCGACGTGTATGGTGTAAAGAATCCCGGAATCTGCAGATACGAAGCAGGCGATACTTCCAGGGTCTGCCTGTCGTTCTGATAGCTGATATAAGATAATACATTCACCATTTTCTCTTTCCACGGAACAATGGTGCTCAATGAGTTCTGGAAGGACGTCGTAGGAGATTCAACAGCTTGCTCTCCATGCCTGTCAGAATTTGCTACTGTGTTTGTTCTGTCTGCAATTCCCCTGTCTGCATTCCAGTACTGGGAAAAACTGGTTGTATTTTTAAAGAATCCTTTCTTAGCATTTTTTGTAAATATTAATTCTCCTTTTGCTTTATCTGTATAGAAATTGTTAAAAATATTTTGAGTAACTGTTGATGCTGGTTCATTTGTTGTTGCAAAATAATCTGTTTTAGCATACGACTCCCTTTCTACTGCATTATTGGTGTAATTGGCGTTGGCTTTCAGTTCCCATTCTTTTTTCTTGTCGATATTGGTAAGGTAATTGGCAGACACATAATGCACGCTGTTCATTAGGTATCTTTTAACCGGAAGATTGGGTGTATCTGCATTTTCCACATTCAGCCAGTCGTTTTGGGAAGCGTTGATCCTTCTTCCCTCAAATCTGTTTCCGAATGCCAATATATTTCCTTCATTTTCTACCTGTTCGCCGGTATTATTGGTTTTGTAATTAACGACCCACTGGCTTTTCTGCCCGAAAAACATTGGCGTTAATTTAACGTTCCATAGAAGAGGACTTCCTCCTACTCCTACTTCACCTCTACCCGTCATGGTAACGGAATTTTTAAGTTTAATGTTGATGGCAGCCTGATCAGAAGGCACTTTATCCTGAAGAATCTTTACAGGCTGATGGTTTTCAAGAACCTCAACTTTCTGTACCGCATCTTTCGGAAGAGAGTTGTTGATTGTCCCGTATCCGCCTTCCATAAGGTCTTTACCATTTACATAAAACTTATTGATGGCATTACCCTGATATAGGATCGTACCATCGGTATTTACTTCTATTCCCGGGATTTTCTTCATGACGTCGGCCAGCGTTCTGTCGCTTTTACTGTCGAAAGCTTTGAGATCATAAGCGATGGTGTCCCCTCTTGCCGTGATCATTTTTGTTTTCAGCTGCACTTCTTTGATTTCGGTAGCTTCCCCCTCCATCTTAAAGTTTACGGTCTGATCACTATTGCTGATCTGCTTGGTTAATGGCCTTTGATTGAACGCCTTTACTTTCAGGTCTACATTAGACTCTGCAGAAGTAAAAGTAACTTTGTATTCTCCCTTGGAGTTGGTAATTGCATAGGCAAGAATAGCATCTTTGCCTGGCTCCTCGATCGTAACACTCGCACTAGGGATTGCCACGCCATCTTCATCCGTGATCTTCCCCGAAACTGTTTTCTGTGCGAAAGAAAATGTAGAGAAAAGAATCATCAGGAATAAAGTAATTCTTAATTTCATAATTTACTATTTACTCAATTAGTTAATGGTTAAAGCTTTTTGTTACACAATTTTAAAGATTGATTAATTTTAGAAAAGTTAAAATCTTCTTTATCACTACAAAAATAGTTATAATTAATTTATCCTGATTAGTTTTTATATACTTATAAAATATTTTTTAAAAGAAAAATATTATACAAAACGAAGCTCACTGTTTTTTTACGATCATGATATATTTCGGATAAAGAAAAATATTTTAAAAATGATTAGTTCCGTCATATTTTATCAACTTTTTAACGATTAGCTTTATAAAATAAAGTTTTTATATTAGCGTGAAAATGAATCTTTTTTGTTCATTATTGTGTTTTTGCCCTGTAATACTTTACAGGGCGTTTTTGTATATATTTAAATTTTATTTAGAATAAATAGTAAAAAATGATTTGAATCATAAATTAAAAAAACCTTAAAACCGTTAACATACATTTTTATTTAATAATTTTGTAACATTAAATTTTAAAACAAATGGGAATCAATTTAAAGCCTATTGATATTGTTGATGATATTACTCAGGAAGAATTCATTGAAAAGTATCTAAAGCCAAGAAAGCCAGTGGTAATTAAAAATATGGCAAGAAAATGGCCCGCATACCAGAAATGGACTATGGATTACATGAAGGAAGTGGTTGGAGATGTGGAGGTTCCGTTGTATGACAGTTCCAAGGCTGATCCCGCTGCTCCCATTAATGCTTCTGCAGCAAAAATGAAGTTCGGAGACTATATAGACCTTATCAAAAGAGAGCCTACCGATCTGAGAATTTTCTTTTTTGACCCTATTAAACATGCCAAAAAATTACTGGCAGACTATATTGCTCCAAAAGAATTAATGGGTGGGTTTCTAGATAAATATCCTTCGATGTTTTTCGGAGGAAAAGGTTCTGTAACCTTCCTTCACTATGATATTGATATGGCACACATTTTCCATACGCACTTTAACGGAAGAAAACATATCCTTCTTTTCGATTACAAATGGAAAGAAAGATTGTACCAGATTCCTTATGCAACGTACGCCCTGGAAGATTATGATATCGAAAATCCTGATTTCACAAAGTTTCCTGCATTAGACGGTGTAGAAGGAATAGAATGCTTCCTTGAGCATGGAGATACGTTATTTATGCCGACCGGATGGTGGCACTGGATGAAATATCTTGACGGCAGTTTCTCAATATCCTTAAGAGCCTGGGACAAATCGTGGGCCGTAAAAGCACACTCCTTATGGAACCTTACCGTTCAGCGTAAATTTGATGATATCATGAAGAAGAACTTCAAAAAGAAGTACATGGACTGGAAAGAGAAAATCGCCGTGAAAAGAGCAGAAATTGCTTTGAAAAGAGGACTACCGAAATAAACTATAATAGACAACATAATAAAAGACATTTCCTAAGTGAAATGTCTTTTATACTTTTATAACTGATAATGCGATTTATCTTTATCTTTTACAACAATTCTTACGCAAGACTGAAAAGCTTATCAAACAACAGCTTTATGCCTCTGGTAGCGATTTCTTTCATTACAACGGCTCTTTCTCCATAGCCGAAGCCTGTTTCATTGGGATTAATGACAATTAAAAGACAATCATCTTTAATGTCATGAATCAATCCTGCTGCGGGATACACCTGCAGAGATGTTCCGATGACTAAAAATATATCGGCTTCTTTGGCTAGTTTTGTGGCCTCTACCATTAAAGGGACTTCTTCTCCGAACCAAACGATAAAAGGTCTTAATTGTGCTCCATCTTCCGCTTTATTACCTATTTTGATGTCTTGTTTCTGTTCATAAATCAAAGTTTTATCATTACATGAGCAGGATTTGAACAATTCACCGTGCAGATGTAAAATGTTTGTGGAACCCACTCTTTCATGAAGATCATCGATATTTTGTGTAATAATCTGAACTTCGAAATACTTTTCCAGCTCTGCCAGCAATTGATGGGCTTCATTAGGCTCAAATTCATGGAGCTGGCGGCGGCGCTGGTTGTAAAAATCCAATACCAGAGCTCTGTCTTTACGCCATCCTTCCGGACTGGCAACGTCTGTGATACTGTGATTTTCCCAGAGTCCATCGCCGTCTCTGAAGGTTTTTATTCCACTTTCGGCACTGATTCCTGCGCCGGTTAATATGGTTAGTTTTTTCATTGGTTTATTTTTAATCTTTGTTATTCAGTAATTCTTTATAAATTTCTTCATTTTCATCATCAAAACACACGAAAATTACTTTTTCTATGACTTCTGATTTAAAATTACTCACCACATCTATAGCAATAGCTGCTGCCAGATCTTTCGGAAACCTATAAATTCCTGTACTGATATTGGGAAAAGCAATGGTTTTTATTTCAAGACTTTCTGCTAATTTCAACGAATTTTTATAGCATTGGGTCAATAATTTTGATGATCTTTCTTTGTCACCATTCCAAACCGGACCAACCGTATGAATTACATGTTTTGCGGGTAGATTTCCTGCAGTCGTAACAACGGCTTCACCTGTTTTGCATCCGCCTTGTCTGTTTCGAATTTTAATACATTCCTCTAAAAGTTCTTTTCCTCCCGCACGATGAATTGCTCCATCAACTCCTCCTCCTCCGAGTAAAGAAGAATTAGCCGCATTGACAATAGCGTCTGCTTGAATTCGCGTAATATCTGCTTTTATTATTTCAATTTTCATTCTATTTAAGTCTCAATTTTATATTCAAATCTTCATCGTCAAACAGGCAAAGGTCTTTCTTGCGGAACCTTTAGGCTGTCCAAATCATTGTTTAAAATTTCCTTCTGAATTTAAATATTATTCGACAATATTTTAAAATCTTTAGAATATGGTGAGTATGATCCGAATACTGCATCAAACCTTGTTTCAAGTTTCTTCCAATTCAATGTTTCATCGATCTGATCCAGGCAGGTAATCACCAGATTTTTCCGCTGGGCAGTTCCATATCCTTCATCTACAGTTAATGCATAATTCAATAAATCATAGTCCAGCTCTCCCGTACGGAATGCGCCCTGATATTCATTAAATATACAGGTTTCTTCTTCATTATTTTTCAACGACAGTTGCTTTTCATTGCTCATCCAGCCATTTCCATGGCGTGTAGCATAAGCTCTGGTGACATAAAACATTTCAATATGCTCAACGCCTATTCTCCTGCATACTTCATGTGCATTTTTTGAAGTGGTATGAGCATACGTAACATTCGGAAATACACCATGGTCCATATCGAGCAGAATTCCCTGGCTGCCTTCAAAAATAAAATGATCAAATGAATTGAGAAAGCCATAGCCCTGAATCTTCCAGTCTATCTGATCAATGGCATATAAAAAATCATTCAATGCTTTCTGGATCTTTTCTCCTTCTGTAAAACCGTAGTAAAAGGCGATGCCTTTAAGCTTCTCAATCAGCATAGCTCTGGGCGCAATCATATCTGCTGCAAATAACCTGTAGGGACTTTCATGCCGTTTCATGGTAGCTCCTATTCCTTTTCCGCAAGTTCCGTGCTCCGTATTTCTGCTGTCTTTTCTGTTGTATAGAACATCAAAAGGAGTGGTTACTTTTGCAAGCGGATGAATATACAGGGTTGTGTTGCCGTTTTTCTTTTTCAGTTCCTGATATTCATTATACAGAAAAACAGGATGAATGGTACAATGTTCCGTAAAATAAGAAGGCAATCCCCGTAATGCACCGCTGCAAAAACTTGAATGTATATGTTTACGGTCATCAATCATAACAGTATGTGCGGCCTGCTGTCCTCCTGAAAACCGGATGACAATAGCATCGGGATTTTTCGCTGCCAGAAAGTCGGTAGTGATCCCTTTACCTTCATCTCCGAATCCCAGTCCTATAACAATATCTGCTGTTTTCATTTTAAAATATCTGAATCTGATTCCATCCCTGCTGATCTCCATATCCGTCCTCTTTATACCTTTTACAGACAATCTCCTTAATTACATACGGAACATCCCTGTAATCGGTAATAGAAACACAATATTGCCCTAAAAGTTCTTTCCAGCCGCGATCTGCCCGGATCGCCTGATCTGAATGCAAAACACTGATATGATACACCTCGTATTTCTTTCTTGCTTCTTCCAGGAGTTCTTTATGCGTAAATGTCTGCTGACCTGTTCCCATAATCTCTCTGATGACAGATGCAGGAAGTGTTTTCAGGCAAGGTTCATCACCTACGGTAAACAGCAGCCCTTTCTGATTTCTTTTTTCAAAAGCATCGGTTCGGGTATGAAAAGCGGCAAAATACCAAGCTAAAAGATAACTTTCTCCGGCATTTCCGCCACCTCCGGATTCGATATACGTTCGGGTAAGCCACATATCCAGTTCTTCATCACCAGACTCAAACTGGCCCACCTGCAAAGGATAATTATCACACTCATGATCTCCGATTCCCATGAAAAGAAGCGCTGCATCAGGAACACCGCCTTGGATAATGCCACCCATTAGTTTAGGAAGCCCTTCCTGAATCAGGTTGTAAGGAATATGTCCCATACTTCCGGTGACATCAAGTCCTAAAATTATTGGGAATGAGTTTGGATGTACGGATGAATCCCTGGCTTCAAGGAAAGAAATACCGTTAGGATTCATCGATTCATGTGCCCTCCTTTTAGCATTCTGAGTGAAAATTTCACCTGCACTTTTTGATGCATATCCCATCTTTCTTGCTCTGTCGAAACGAGCGTCCATGTCGTATCTTGTACTTCCCATAACTTAGATTTTTAGTTAAAGACTTAGTATATAATAACATTTTAATCAGAACTGATTTTAATTGTGTTATTATTACACAAATTTAAAGCAATATGATTTTAATCTCCAAATTAATTTGCGTTAATTTTACACTAAAAATAGATAAGCAACTGATTTCCTGAGATTAAAATTTATTATCTGTTATGAATGTTGATTTTATGATGTAAGTCTTATTCACATGACTTAAATAACAATGTTGGCTAAGTGGAACCGAAGCCGGCAGTGTACCGCGACCCTTCGAGAGCCCCAGGTCCGACAGCCGACTACTTTTTGTCGTTCCCTATAAATCGCACATTTACTCTAAAACACAACTACCCTTCTACCCTCCCACTCAAGCCGGCTGAGCGGAACGGAAGTCATCTTTCCTTGAGTCGAAGGCACAAAAACTCCGGCCGGGAATCTTTCCCAAACCGGAGCACCATTATACTAAAAGAAGGATTGTCAGTTCTTTCATTAGGAATCCTTTTCACTGACTAAAATGATTACCTTTCATAATTCCAGCAAATTATTGCATTTTATCACAAGCCGGTTGCTTGCTCCCTAGCAAGCACCTTGTTAGCCTCGAAGTAAGACCCTTGCTTGCTACCTAACAATCACCTTGCTTGCACCGAAGCAAGCCTCTTGTTACCGCTGCCTGACAGATCTGTTGAACATTGAGGCTTCGCTCGCTGGCTGTGCGGACCGTGAATCATTGGGCTTGTCTTTGATTAAAACGTTATCGTACAGATACGCTTTGATGTGGTGAAGAATTGCTGACATTGTATTGGTTTTAAATGGTTGTTAAAATTTGTCATTAAATTCTTATGGATGAATATACGTAAGCGTCAAACTTCCTGAACCATTAGTTGTAGTAATAGGTGAACAACCATAACATGCCTCAATCCATGTACCATACGTATTCTGTGTTAAAGGATTTGAACTATTATTAAAATTGGCATTTTGCCCGCTCAGTAAATGTTGGCCAAAGAAATCTACATAACCATGATTGTAACCTGTTATAGTACAAGATGCTGACCCTGTGGTAATATAATTTCCATTTAAAGGAACCCATACGGATTTAGGTACTGTACTGGCATAATTAAGGCTCGGGTCATTACTTGAGTAGCTTTGATAAACATTAAATGTCCCATTGCTAACACCATTATAAGACGAAATGTTAAATGAATAGGAAGCCGTATATGTTACTCCAAATTTAACGGTACATCCTGCCTGAGTCGTAAACGATATCATCCCTTTATCTGTACCGGTATAAGTACCCGAAATGGAATAGGTCAGATTGCCTGATGAAGAAATAGGGTTAGTGTTGGTAAGCGTAAATGTTAGTCCATTAGACGTATAAGATTCAGCAGGAAGATTTCCGGCTCCCATTGTATAAGGGATTGAATAAACTGCACTGTATGTTGTTCCTGTACGTAGGCCATTAGTTCCTATTGCAGGGCTTACGCTGCTCCATTGTCCGCTTGCACATACTGCATTGGGAGAAACCATTGCGGTTTTAACTGAGCTTAAACTAAGTTTAGTCCATGTTGCTGCTAATGTTCCTGAAGAAGCCGGAGTGCCTGATAAAGTATAAGTTACCGTCACACTTGCTCCTGCAATCAGCGTACTGGAAGCTGTACTCACCGAAGCGACTGAAAGTCCCGTAACCCCTGAAAGCACCAGATCTGATGTGCTGAATGCAATAGTAGCTGTACTGAAAGAATTATTGGTCAAAGTAACGGTGAATGTATTTGATACAGTCATGGCGGTTCCTGCTTTATAAACTCCATTAAGGGCTGATGAAGTTACAACTACCGCTGGTACTGAAGAATTAGAAAGCTTTTGCCATAAGCTTCCGTCAAAATAATAATATCCTTCTGCGTTAATATTAGCTGTTTTAGTACTTGGAGAAGTGGCAGCAGACAAGGCATAAATGATCGCTCCTTTTTGAGCGGTATCATACTGCACATCACCTGACTGGATCTGGTCGCCACTTAATCTGGGTGCAATCAATCCTTCGGGTTTGGTACCATTATTTGTTTTGGCCGTAATATCGAGGGTTGCTTTGGGCGAAGTGTTATTAATCCCCACCTGAGCATTAATAATGAGGCTGATGAGTAGAACAGCCAGTGTAATTATATTTTTCATTGTTTGTTGTATTTATGGGTTTGTTTGTTTTTTTCTTTTAACACTAATGGATTAAACACTAATTTCACAAATACTTGTGTGAAAATTCTTTGCTGAGATCCTTTCAGGATGACAAATGGAGTGTGAAATTTTATGTAGATTAAAGCATTCGTGTTATTTGTGCTTAGATATTTGTGTTCATTTGTGTTTAATAAAATATCGAAAATATGGGCGGAGGGCGGCTGAATTGATTGTAGATAATTTTTAAGAGATTAATATGATTAATAAGGGGATATATAAGCTTCTTTCTGGAAAGATTGATATTTAAGAAAACTCTCTGAGCCGAGTCCCACATTTTGTGTTGTTGTTTTACGTGAAAAGAACTTCCTAAAACAGCTACCTGTAAAGAATTTTTTGAATTCCCAAGATAATGTGAACTCTTTGGAACCGTAAAGCTCACCTGATCTGATTCGGTAAAAGTATTTTTGCTTATGGAAGAAGATTTTAGCTTTAAAAAAGATTTATGTTTAGTCGTATTATACGGTCTTACTGTTGCTTGATTGTCTTCTGACAGAAACACAGTATTGGAGATCTCAACCGGTGATTCAATGTAGAGATAAGAATCTTCAGAGACAAAAAGTGTTGAGTCGGAGTAAGAAAAAGAAGTCTGAGAATTGATGAAACTAGCAATGAAAAATACCTGCAAGCACAGCATCCTTACGCTAAAACGCAGGAAATGAGGGAGCTGGGAAAGGGTCATCATTTGTAGTTTCATTGTGCTTAAAAAAGTAGTCACACTTAGACTACTTTTAAGAGCAATGAATTAAGAATCAATATAAATTGCTTTTTTTATGGTAAAAGCGAGGGCAGTTTCTTTTCCTCTGAAACGGCCAGTTTTTAAGGGAATTTACTATTCGAAATGAATTAACCTATTAAAAAACAAAGGATTATTATTTGGAGGTAATGAGAATTTGTTTACATTTGTCATAGAAAAAGTAGTCTAAGTGTGACTACTTTTTTTTAATCGAATACGATGTATTTAAATCTTTAAAATATTCCTGATCGCTGAATATTTTTTATTTAATTTCAAAATAAAATCCCTGCTCTTCCAGTTCTTTATATTTTTCCTGGTTAAAGGTAAATAGTTTTCCAGGCCTGCCGCTCCCTTCTTTTTTGACGTTTTCAGTTTCATTTAACAGTCCATAGCTCATGATTTTTTTCCGGAAATTCCGACGGTCTATTTCCTGTCCGATAATGGTTTTGTAGAGATTTTCGAGATCTGAAAACGGGAATTCTTCATTCAATAAATTAAAACCAATCGGCTGATATTGGATCTTGGTACGAAGCCTCTTTAAGGCCAGATCAATTATGTCTTTGTGGTCAAAAGCCAGCTCCGGAAGGTTATTTACGCTGAACCATTGGGCATCATCGGCATCTGAATCGGCAGTGAGCTGGTGATAAGAAGGATTTACGAGTCCCAAATAGGTTACAGAAACTACCCTGTTCCGGGGATCACGACCGACATTTCCAAAGGTGTAGAGCTGCTCAAGAAAATCCGGTGTAATGCCGGCTTCTTCATGCAGTTCTCTTTTTGCAGCATCATCCAAGTTTTCATCATCAAGAACCAGTCCGCCCGGAAGTGCCCATCCGCCTTTAAATGGTTCAATATTTCTTTTAATAAGAAGAATATGTAAGTCTTCTTTGTCAAAATATCCGAAAACGACGGCATCTACCGCTACTTTTATATCCTGTAATTTCTTTGGAGTGTTCATTGCCAGATTTGCGTTGTGAGTACACAAAATTACAATTTAAACAAAGACGGTCAACATTAAAATGAAAATTCTGTGAAATCTCTTTATTTAAATTTAAAGCGCCTGTAATAAAGGGGAAGTTTTTCACTGATTGTTTTTTGAACACAAAGCACGCAAAGCTTTTTGGATCTTATTAGTGTATAAGTTTCACGAAGCCGCTTCACTTAAAAGAGACCCAAAAGTGTTTTTTAATAATATGATTTAAACTTCAAGCTTATCTTTTAGCTCTTAAAATCACACAAGCCCATTTTGAGGAATTACTTTGATTAATATCGTAGAATCACTGTAGTAAAATAGTGATTTTACGTATTGATTTTCTGGTAATTATAATCAATTTTGGAAGACAGAAAGGGAAAGCCGAAATCCTAAAAAAGTAGGCATTAAAAACTAATTTTATATTATCATGAAAGCATTATTAAGAGCATTTATCGTAGTCATCATCATCATTGGCGGAGTTCTGATCATCGTTGCAGGCAAAAAGCCTTTTCCGGAACCGGAATGTCTTGTCTGCGGACCGAATCTTGTGAGAATTTTAGGAATTGCGGAAGTAATTATCGGATTGGGAGCTTTGGTTATTCAGGGAAATCTTATACAAAAACAAAGAACCCTTTAAAAAGAAAAAGACCGATACAATTTTAGTCATGGTCGGAAGAAATTCCGACCTTTTTATGTTTTGAAAACTTTTGTGGGATCCCCTCCTGCAAATACGATTAAAATAGCAGTAATCATATCTCGAAGTTCCATAGCTATTCTCCTTTTTGCGGTTTTGTATCCCAAATTATTTACTTTTTTGTA
>NZ_FOBV01000015.1 GCF_900109935.1 Chryseobacterium taichungense
TGATTACTGCTATTTTAATCGTATTTGCGGGAGGGGATCCCACAAAAGTTTTCAAAACATAAAAAGGTCGGAATTTCTTCCGACCATGACTAGGAAATACCCAACTTATTCTTTTTAATCATCGCAATGACTAACACCTCCATTTGATGTCAAATGATATATTTTACCATCACCTATGTTACAATAGTGACTACCTTGCGCATATCCGGTTCCTTCATTAGCATTTCCCATATGATAGGCACAACTACCGGAATGAGTTACCCAGGTACCATTACTTTGTTGAATTGCAATACTACAAGCACGCCCTCCGACTACACTTTTTAATTGTGTTCTTGAAAGTTTTTTTAAATTTTTCATAAAATATTTTTTTTGGTTTTCCTACTCTATAAGCTTTTCGGAATCCGCTGTTCCAAATTAAAAAAATTTTCTTTAAGAAAAAAAACTATTTTCAATTTCCTCCCCCAAGCGTATAATTTCATTAAATTTGCCTTACTTGATACTTTACAAATATGAGCAAAAAAAGTGTTGCCGTAGTGATGGGAGGCTATTCTGATGAATATGTTGTATCATTAAAAAGCGGACAATTAATCTATGATTCTCTGGACAGAAATCTTTATGATGTATATAAAGTGATTATTCTTAAGGATGAATGGTATTTTTTAGATGAAAACAATCACAAATTTCCGATCAGCAAAGGTGATTTTACAGTAGCCTTAGATAATAACAGGACCTTAAAATTTGATGTCTGCTTCAATATTATTCACGGAACACCGGGTGAAAATGGAATTCTCCAGGCATACTGGGACGCTATCGGACAGAAATATACCGGATGTGATTTTTACCAGAGTGCTCTTACTTTCAATAAAAAAGATACTTTAGCGGTACTTTCAAAATATGGTATTCCTTCCGCAAAAAGTGTGTACTTAAGAAAGGGGGAAAACATCAATGTTGATGAGATCATAGATAATCTCGGCTTACCTGTGTTTGTAAAACCGAATCAGTCGGGATCTTCTCTGGGAATTTCAAAAGTTAAAGAAAAATCTGAACTCATTGCAGCTACAGAAATTGCTTTTAAAGAAGATGATGAAATTTTAATTGAAAGTTTCCTTAATGGAATGGAGGTTTCAGTAGGAGTTATTGATTATAAAGGAGAAACTATCGTTTTAGGAATCACGGAAATTGTTCCTAAAAATGAGTTTTTTGATTATGAGGCTAAATATGAAGGCGCTTCTGAAGAAATTACCCCCGCAAGGATTGACGACGAAACAAGAATCCGCGTGGAGGAAATCGCAAAAAAAGCATACAACTCTCTGGGGATGAGCGGTTTTTCACGCAGCGAATTTATTCTGATGGACGGAATTCCTTATATGCTGGAAATGAATACAAACCCCGGATTTTCTCCGGCCAGTATCCTTCCGCAGCAGGCAAAGATTTATGGAATTTCCATCACCGACCTTTGTGGAAATGAGGTTGAAAAAGCTTTAAACAAAAGAAATTAGATATTAGAAGTTAACCATTAGAGTAAAAATACACTCTTAATTATTAGCTTATAACTTATAACTTTATCACGCATGAAAATTGCTGTTTTTCCCGGGTCATTTGACCCTATAACGTTAGGACATTACGATATCATAGAACGGGCAGCTCCGCTTTTTGATAAACTCATTATTGCCATCGGGCAGAATTCTCAGAAAAAATACATGTTTCCTCTTGAAAAAAGGATGGAGTTTATACAGAATTCCGTTGCCGAATTTCCAAATGTAGAGGTTGATTATTTTGAAGGGCTAACCGTTGATTACTGTTTTGAAAAAGATGCCCAGTATATCATCAGAGGATTAAGAAATCCTGCAGATTTTGAATTTGAAAAGGCCATTGCCCATACCAACAGAACATTGGCCCATAAAAAACTCGAAACGGTATTTTTGCTGACTTCATCCGGAAAATCTTTTATCAGCAGCAGCATTGTACGGGAAATCATCAACCACGGCGGCGAATACGAACTACTGGTCCCGGATTCGGTGAGAGTTGAAAGATGAGTAATAAGTAATCGGCAATAAGTAATTTTTAAATATGAATTTTAATCAGCTATTTAGGGACAGAACAAAGAATTTTTCTATTGCCATTATTAAATCATTGTCTCCATTACCTTATTCCGACGATCTTTCAGTAATCAGAAAGCAAATCATAAGATCTTCAACTTCAGTGGCCGCCAACTACAGAGCAGTTTCAAGAGCAAGATCTGAAAAGGAAAAATTTGCCAAAATATGCATTGTCGTTGAAGAAATTGACGAAACTCAATTCTGGCTTGAACTTATTGAAGAGCTAAAATATTTAAATCAGGAAAAAATTCTCGACTTAAAAAACGAATGTAATGAATTGGTAAAAGTAATGACATCATATAAATTTAAGTTGTCCCAAATAACAATATAATTGATATTATTTATTACCAATTACTCATTACTCATAAAACATGCACGAACAGTTTAATTTTGCGATAGAAGTTCTTGGAACGATATCCTTCTCAATGTCGGGAAGCTTTGCTGCCATGCAGAAACGGCTTGATCCGTTCGGGGTACTGATTATCGCCTTTGTTACTTCTGTGGGTGGCGGAACTGTAAGGGATTTACTCCTTGATATTCCGGTATTCTGGATGCATGATCTTCTGACCTGCGCTTTGATTATCCTGACCAGCATTTTCACAATGATCTTTAAATCTTTTGAGAAAAATTTCAGAGTTACTTTATTTATTTTTGACAGCTTCGGATTGGGGCTTTTTACCATAATCGGTATCCAGAAAGGGTTGAGCGAAAATATACATCCTTTGATCTGTATCGGACTCGGAACCATCACTGGTTGTTTCGGAGGAATTATCCGGGATATACTGCTTAATAGAATTCCATTAATTTTCAGGAAAGAGATTTATGCAACGGCGTGTATCGTAGGCGGTTCTGCTTTCTTACTATTGACTAAATTCACAACACTCACTTACACGATCATACAAATCTTCACCATACTTCTGATCGTTGCTATAAGAACGCTGGCTGTAAAATACCATTGGCAGATTCCTAAATTTTACGGGTATGATCACAATAATTCTGAAATGTAATTAACCATTGTGAAATTTATTTAAGAACTATAAATATCAGTTTCCTCACCTATTTATCTGATTTAAATTAAGCCTAAAAAAAATGCATCTGATTTCTCAAATGCATTTATATTTAATTTAAATTTTCTTAAAAGAATTTCCCTCGTTGTCTCATGTTCGGGTTATGCATATGCTTTTGCATAGAAGGCATTTTCAGCTGCTCTTTCATCATTTTGATCTGGTCGGTCATCATTCCTGCACTGTCTAATCTTTTTGCTTCTTCCAGCAATTTCTGACCTTCCTGCTTTCTTCCTTTAGAAATGGCTGCAGCAGCAAGATTTAAAGTAGCCATAGCTCTGTCATGCTTCATGTTAAGGCCATATTCCAACGCCTTTTTCATCAGAGGTTCCACTTTTGTAGGATGATCCTGAGCCTGCGTCAATCCCATCAGATAATGATAATAACCATATTGGGATTTGTGAAGCTGCATCTGATAATTCGAAATATTTTTCAGCCAGTCTGCTGCTTTCTCCATATTCTGTTTTCTCAGCTGCCAAAAAGCCAGCAGGATATATTCATTTTTAAAGAAAAGTAAAATCGGAGCTGCTGCCAGAAGAAAGACAACAATTCCCCAACCCAGATTTCTCGTAAAAATCATCATAAAAAGTCCCAAAAGTATGAGAACTGCAGCAACGGCAATTTTTATATACTTATTCATTATTAAATTTTAGAAGTGCAAAGATAAGAAATTTATGATTTAGGGGTTATGGTTCAACGTCTAAAGTTTTACATTAAACTCTGAACTAATAACTTAAACATTAATCTTTTCAAAGGTCTGAAAGTAAAAATCATACTGATTCTTTTCGTCTTTTTCATGGAAAACTTCGTTGGTCTTTTTCCATATCTTCTCATCAATATTTGGAAAATAAGTATCAGCTTCAAGATCAGCTTTCACCCTGGTAATTTCCAGTCGGTCAACAATATCCATCGTCTGTTCATAAATTTTTCCGCCTCCGATAATGAAAACTTCTTCATCAATCTTTTTCGCAAACTTTATAGCCTCCTTAATACTTCCTACGATAAGAATTCCTTCCTGAAACCAGTCGCTTTTTCTTGATACAACAATATTTGTACGGTTGGGAAGCGGTTTTCCAATGCTCTCATATGTTTTCCTTCCCATGATCACCGGATGTCCCGATGTAAGATCTTTAAAATGTTTTAAATCCTTCGGAAGATGCCAAAGTAACTGATTTTCAAAACCAATTTCGTTCTTCTCTCCCATTGCCACGACGATTGTTGTCATTAAAATTATTTTTTACAAAATTAGCACATAATTTGTATATTTGGTTAGCACAAAAAATTTTTAAAAAAATTAAACTATGAAAAACAGAGGCTGTCTGAGCGCCGGAACTATCGGCATTGCTCTTCTGATTATCGTTGCGGTTTTATTCTTCTGGGGAAAAAGCGGCTACAATAATTTTGTAACGAAAGAACAGAATGTCAATACCAAATGGTCTAATATTGAAACAGTATACCAGAAAAGAGCCAACCTGATTCCTAATCTTGAAAGAACAGTAAAATCATATTCGAAATTTGAACAGGAAACTTTGACAAAAGTTGTTGAAGCAAGATCAAAAGCAACTTCTGTGAACATCGATCCAACGAATATGACAGAACAGGATATGGCAAAATTCCAGGCTGCACAAGGTGAATTATCCGGAGCATTAAGCAGATTAATGGCTGTTGTGGAATCTTATCCTAATTTGAAAGCGGATCAGCAATACATTAATTTCCAGAGAGAATATACGGCTATTGAAAACAGCATCCGTACAGAAACGGTATATTACAACCAGGCAGCTCAGGACTATAACACATCGATTAAGACTTTCCCGAACAATATCCTGGCAAACTTTACCAATTTTAAAGAAAAACCATATTTCAAAGCAGAAGCTGGAGCTGAAAAAGCGCCTGAAGTATTTACAGAGTAAAATGGCCGGTAAATTCTTAACAAGTCAACAGATAGCTTCCCTCGTGGAAGCTATTCAGTCAGCAGAAGAACATTCTACCGGCGAAATCCGCGTACATATCGATTCGAATACAGACAACGACAATGCAAAAACGGCATTCAAGGTATTTGAGGAATTATGTATGGGAAAGACCGCTGAAAAAAATGCAGTTCTTTTCCATGTTAATTTTGAACAAAAATACCTTACCATTATAGGTGATACGGGTATTCATGAAAAGGTAAGTCAGTCTTACTGGGATCATCTGCACGACTATATTACTTCTGAATTTTCCAAAGGAAATTACTACAAAGCGCTGAAAAGTGCCATTCTGGAAACCGGTCTTGAACTAAAAAAACATTTTCCTGTCACAGGAGAAAACCCCAACCAGCTGTCTAATGAAATTACGTTCTCTTAAATTAGTACTTTCATTCATCCTTATATGCTTTTACACATTCGTATCAGCACAGTATTCTATTCCTAAAAAGCCAGCAGTACTGTATCCGGTTTTTGATGAGGCTAACCTTCTTTCTGAACAGGAAAAAAATGATCTTAATAAAAAGCTTATTGCTTTCTCAGACTCTACTTCAACTGAAATTGAAGTTATTATCATCAAATCGACACAGGGAGAAGATGTTAATTTTCTTGCTACCATGTTTGGTGAAAAATGGGGTATCGGGCAGAAAAATGTTGACAATGGAGTCGTTTTTTTAATCGCCAGCGAAGACCACACGATGTCGATCCAGCAGGGACGTGCAGTCGAGCAGTACTTAACAGCATCCGTGGCAGGCCAGATTCTGGATTATATTGTTACTCCACATTTTAAGCAGGGCGAATGGTTTGAAGGAATCGACCGCGGAACGTCTGCAATTATGGAAGCCGTTCAGGGTAAATTTAAACCTTTAAAAGAACACAAAAAAAACGGCGATGGAGGCCTTATTAAAATCATGATTATTGCCTTTGTCATCTTCATCATTTTCTCTATAATTTTCGGAAGCCGAGGTGGCGGAAGAGGCGGAAATGGTGATGACGACGATGTCATTATTTCAAGAAGAGGCCGAAGAAACTATCCTGGTGGATTTTTTCCTTTCCCGGGCAGTTTCGGGGGTGGTGGATTTGGCGGCGGAAGCTCTGGAGGCGGCGGATTTGGAGGCTTTGGCGGAGGCGGAAGCTTTGGCGGAGGCGGCGCTTCTGGTGGCTGGTAGGTTTTTATTGTCTGATATTATACCAATTACTTATTCATTTCGTAAAAAGACATTTTTTGCACACTTTTTTAATGTTCATTAGCTAAAATATGATTTATTGATATTAAAAAATTAATAAACCTGCCTTAAAACTGTTTTTAATTTAAAACTTTTTCATTATATTTACTGAAAACAGGTTTATGAAGAAGACATTGGTAGTTTTTGCGCATCCTTATTTAGAGCACTCAAATTCGAATGCAGAGCTCATTAATTACTATGTTCGTCAACAACATTTTACCCTTCGGGATCTTTACGAAGAATATCCTGATTTTCATATTGCAGCATTCAGGGAACGGAAAAGAATAAAGAATTATGAACGTTTTATTTTTCAGTTTCCTCTCATCTGGTTCGGCATGCCACCCCTGTTAAAACTCTGGATCGATGAAGTTTTTGATCGCGATTGGCTTAAAGAAGATAATTACAATCCATTACAGGGAAAAGAAGTTTATATCCTGGTCACAACAGGCGGAAAAGAAAGATCATTTCACAAAGAAGGAACGTACAAGTTTACGGTCGAAGAGTTGATCAGCGGTCTTATCGTATCTCTGAATGTATTTAAAGCAGATATCAAAAATATCAAAATCGTTTACGAAGCCAATAAACTTTCTAAAAAAGAAATTATTTTACACAAGCAGGAATTTTCGGAACTACTCAATCAATAAAATATGGAAACAAGCTTAGCCATGAATACACTTTTATTCCTGGGCGTTGCCATTATTATGGTTCCGCTGGCGAGGAAATTCGGACTAAGTTCTGTAATTGGCTATATTGCAGGGGGAATTATTATTGGCCCTTATGTTTTAAGGCTGACAGGAAAGGATGTTAACGACATTATGCATGCCAGTGAATTTGGCGTAATCATGCTTCTTTTTCTTGTCGGACTCGAGCTTGAACCCCGGAAATTCTGGGAAATGCGGAAGAAAATTGTCGGGTTGGGTCTTAGTCAGATGCTTCTTACCATTTCATTGCTTTTCCTTGTCTTTATAATGGTCGGGTGGCCTTTAGATAAAGCCATTGCTATTGCCATGTGCTTTGCCCTTTCTTCTACGGCTATTGTTTTACAGACTTTACAGGAAAAAAATAATTTAAAAACACTGGCAGGAGAAGCTTCATTTTCCACACTGTTGTTCCAGGATATTGCAGTGATTCCTATTTTGGCGATCCTCCCGCTGATTGCGCATTACAAAGCAAGACATCATGATAATGAAATTCAGGTACTGATTCAGACACTGCCTGAGTGGATGCAGTTTGCAACTGTGATTTTAGGAGTTGCCCTATTAATATTACTGGGAAGATATGTTTTTGTCCCTTTTTTAAGATATGTTTCAAAATCAGGAATGACGGAATTACTGACTGCTTCTTCCCTATTCCTGGTCATTGGAGTTTCGGAACTTATGGTGGCCATTGGTCTTTCACCGGCTTTAGGAGCTTTTCTCGCAGGAGTAATGCTGGCCAACAGTGAATTCCGGCACGAGCTTGAGGCTCAGATTGATCCCTTTAAAGGTCTATTGCTTGCTGTTTTTTTTGTAAGTGTCGGGTCTACTATGAATTTTAATATCATTCAGGAAGATCCTTTATTTATTTTCAGTACTGTTTTTGCCGTTTTAGTAATTAAGTTTATTGTTTTATTTGCAATTGGCAGGTTTTTCAAGATTGATACGCCCCAAAGTCTCTTTTATGCATTTGCCCTTTCGCAGGTGGGAGAATTTGCATTTGTACTGATCAATTACGCTTCAAATCTTTATTTGTTGAGTCCGGAGCTCAACGCCCAGATGATGGCCGTTACAGCCATTACGATGTGTATTACACCATTTCTTTTGATTATTAATGACAAGCTGATTACTCCAAAATTCATCAAAGAAGTTCCGGACCCTGAAAATAATTTCAATATTTTAGACAGCGATGTTAAGCAAAAGAAGATTATCATTGTTGGTTTTGGGCATTTCGGAAGTACAGTCGGGCGACTTTTAAAGGCTAATAAAATATCCGCCACGGTGTTGGACAGAGACTCTGACCGGGTAAAGTTATTAAGAAGCTTTGGCTTTAAAGTTTATTATGGTGACGCCACTAAAATTCCCACTTTACGCGCAGCCGGGATTGAAGATGCTGAAATACTTGTACTCTGCCTTGATGATCCTGATGACAATAAATTTATTGCTGATGTGGTACGCGATCATTATCCCAACGTAAAAATATTTGTGCGGGCCAAAAACAGAATCGATGCTTATAATTATCTGAATAACGGGATCAATAACATTTATCGTGAAACACTTGGTACAGCCGTTGATATGGCTGTAGACGTCCTTCATGAAACAGGTATGCGGAAGTATGCCGCCAGACGGCTCGGACAAAGATTTATGGCTATTGACAAACAATCTATTAGAAAGCTGGCGAAGGCAGAGGAAGACGATGAAATTCATCTTTTTACCACAAAAGAAATCCTCCAGCGAGAGGAGGAATTATTGGCTTATGATAATCTTAATTTTGAAAATAGGCAATGGGAAGATTCCTCCAATGATGATGAGGATGAAGGAGATAAATGATTATTGAATATTTACGCTTCCACCACTGCTTTCTTCTTTCGTTACTGAGGTTACATTTCCTTTTTTGTATACACTTACGCTGCCGCCGGAGGAAGCCTCTGCATAAATAGATGATGTCGCGCTGATATCTACGCTTGCACCGCTGGATGCGTCTACTTTCACCTTGTCAGCTGTAACATTCTTAGCAGAAATACTGCTTCCTGATGAGGACGAAATTTCAGCATTTTTTGCTTTACCTGAAAGATCTAAACTTGATCCTGATGAGGCTTCTATATCGAGATCTACAGCCCATATTTTTCCTGAAAAGCTGCTGCTGCTTCCTGCAGAAATTTCAAAATCATTGGCTTCAAGATTTCCGCTTACAGATGCTGCGCTCGATATTTCGATATCTGTTTTTTCCTGAACAAATTTATCTTTGATTGTAATTCCTGCCGCGGAATTGGCTTCAATTTTAGTAAAATCTTTAGTATAAATCTTTGCAGAAACATTGTGGTTATTCATCACCCTGATTCCTTTTTTATAATGGATGTGTAGTTTGCCTCCACTGATATCAACCAACACATCGTCAATAATATTTTCAGGAGCAGAAACCACTACTTTTTCCATGTCAGATTTTATAATTTCAGCTTCAATAGCCTGGGAAACTTCGATTTCATCAAAATTTCCGGTTACCTGCTTCTGTTGAATAGGTCCGTGATCGGTTGAAACTACGTCTTTCACCCAGCTTCCGTCTCCGTTATCACCGTGTTTTTTATCTTTCCTGCCATCACATGATGCCAGAAGTACAAATGCTGAAAAAATAAAAAGTTTTGTTGATTTCATAGTCAGTTGAATTTTATGATTACTTATTTATTAACAACTAATTTATAAAAAATATTACATTGCTGTTGATATAAATAAGACCCGGATCATATTAACCATTTTTCGGATATTATTTTTCTATTGCTTAAGTGATAAAACCATTTAAAAATCAATAACTTATACCACAATTTACCTTTCAATGGTATAAGTATTGAACTAATAGACCTACACATTACAAAAATATTGATTATGATTTCATCAAAAACTCACGCTATTTTGGATTACCTTGTAGGTATATTGTTAATTGCCGCTCCGTGGCTTTTGGGATTTGCTGATGACAGCGCAGCTACAACGATTCCGGTCATTCTTGGAATATCAACTATCTTGTATAGTCTTCTGACCAATTATGAATATTCTGTGGCCAGAATGATTCCTTATAAAGTACATCTTACAATCGACTTTTTAGCCGGAATCCTATTACTGACGTCACCATGGCTGTTTGGTTTTAGTGACAGAGTATATCTCCCTCATGTAATTGTGGGCGCATTTGAAATTGTGGCGGTACTGCTTTCCCGGAAAGCGACATCAACCGTTCCTGCACCAAAACAGATATAAGACTCCTTTAATTTTTCAATTTAATATGAGAGCTTTTCCTTATTTCGGAAAAGCTCTTTTTCTTTGATGATAAGATTTAATTCCTGCTCTTTTTAACATAAGATTTAATATCTTTAGGCATTATTAATAAATCGTTTATGAAGAAGATTTCATCAGTATTATTAATTTCTGCATTAGCATTTAATCAATCCTGTACAACAATGAAAAGTACCGAAACCCAAAAGGAAGTTCCTACTCCGGACGCTTCTCTTTCGTCAAATCCTTTTATGAAGAAAAGCAAACTTCAGTATGAGGCACCGGAATTTGATAAAATTAAAGACGAACATTTTAAACCTGCATTTGATTTTGGACTTAAGCAACATGATGCTGAAATCCTGAAGATTGCCAACAATCCTGAAGCGCCTACTTTCGACAATACGCTGGTAGCCCTGGAAAAAAGCGGCGAAATTCTGAAAAGGGCAATGATCGTATTTTCCAACCTGACAAGTGCCAATACCAATCCTACGCTACAGGCTTTGGATGAAGAATATGCACCAATCTTCGCAGCACATTCGGATAAAATGTATCTTAATGAGAATCTTTATAAAAGGATAAAAGCAATTCCGGAAAATGGTTTAGATTCTGAAAGCAAAAGACTTTTACAATATTACAAGCAAAATTTTGAAATTGCAGGAGCAAATCTTTCGGCTGCTGACAAAGAAAAACTAAAGCAGATCAACCAGGAACTGGCTTCACTGTCTACCCAATATTCCAATAAATTACTGGAAGCAAGAAAACAGGGAGGTGTTTTCTTTAGTGACGTTAAAGAACTTGACGGCCTTTCGGCTGATGAAATTGCTGCAGCTGCAAGCGATGCTAAAAATGCCGGAAAACCGGGCCAGTATTTATTGGCTTTACAAAATACAACCCAACAGCCACTTCTGCAAAATCTGAAAAACAGATCAACACGTGAGAAACTGTTTAAGGCATCATGGACGAGAGCTGAAAAAGGTGACGGAAATGACACCAGAGAAACGATTGAAAAATTGGCGAAGTTAAGGCTTAAAAAAGCACAGATTTTAGGTAAGAAAAGTTTCGCTGAATGGAAACTTCAGGATCAGATGGCCAAAACGCCTGAAGCAGCCACTCATTTAATGAATCAGATTGCAACACCGGCTGTAGAAACAGCGACACGCGAGGCAAAAGATATTCAGGACCTTATCGATCAACAAAACGGCGGCTTCAAAGTGGAACCTTGGGACTGGAACTTCTATGCTGAACAGGTTAGAAAAGCCAAATTTGACCTCGACGAAAGCGAGATAAAACCTTATTTTGAAATTACTACTGTTCTGGAAAAAGGCGTTTTCTTCGCAGCCGAAAAATTCTACGGACTGACGTTCAAGAAAAGAACAGACCTTCCAGTGTACCATCCTGATGTAGTAACTTATGAAGTTTTTGACCATGACGGTAAATCGATTGCAATTTATTACCTGGATTTCTACACAAGAGATTCTAAAAACGGGGGTGCCTGGATGAGCAACTTCGTTGAGCAGTCTTATTTATTGGGAACAAAACCTGTTATCGTAAACTGCTACAATTATCAGAAACCGGCTCCCGGAAAGCCCTCTTTAATAAGCTTTGATGATGTTTCAACGATTTTCCATGAATTCGGTCACTCAATCCATGGAATGTTTGCCAGCCAGAAATATCCTTCGCTATCAGGAACCAATGTTCCGAGAGACTTTGTGGAATTTCCTTCACAAATTAATGAACACTGGGCTTTAGATCCTGTCGTTTTGAAAAATTACGCTTTGCATTACGAGACCAAACAGCCGATTCCACAAACATTGGTTGATAAAATAAAAAAGGCCTCAACTTTCAATCAGGGTTATATGACTACAGAATTGGTTTCCGCTGCCGAATTGGATATGGACTGGCACACTGTAACCAATGAAAGTGAATTGATTCCTGTTTTAGATTTCGAAAAGCAATCATTAGCGAAACATGGCTTTACTTTGGCAACAGTTCCTCCACGATATCACACTCCTTATTTTGCGCACATTTGGGGAGGCGGTTATTCTGCAGGGTATTATGCTTATTTATGGTCTGAAACTCTGGATAATGATGCCTGGGAATGGATCAAAGACAACGGCGGACTAACCAGAGAAAACGGGGACCGCTTCAGAAAGTATATTCTGTCTGTGGGAAATTCGGTAGATCTGAATCAGGCATTCAGAGATTTCACAGGACATGATCCGGATATTAAGCCTTTATTGAGAAACAGAGGTTTTATTAAATAGTTTTGGAAAGCATTCATTTTTGGATGCTTTTTTTAGTTCTAAATATTAATGGTATGTATTTTCACGATGACGCTTTTTCTCCCGCTGATTTTGCAGATAACGCAGATTTAATAACTGTGAAATTATATCGAAAATCAAGCCCCGTAAAAACCTCCCCAATTGATACGAACTTTTGTGGACTCCGTGAAAATAATTCGTGTAATTTTGTGTCTTAAAATAAAAAAATGAATTGTCCCTGCTGTTCCGGAAAAATTTATGAAGAATGCTGTAAACCGTATCATACCGGAGAAAAGAATGCGCCGACCGCAGAAGCACTTATGCGTTCCCGGTTTTCTGCATTTGCCATTCCGAATGCTAATTATCTGATGGAAACTACGCTGCCCAGCAAGAGAAAATATCACAATAAAAAGGATTTACAGGAATGGGGAGAAATCAATACATGGGCAAAACTGGAAATAGTAGCAAAACCCGCCGTCAATAAAGTAGAATTTAAAGCCTTTTATACCGATGAAAATGGAGACCCTCAAATTCATCACGAGTTGTCAACATTTAAAATGATCCAAAACCGATGGTTTTACGCAACCGGAGAATTCCTGGAATAGTACTGTTGCATTCATTCTGACAAGAGATCATAAAGAATAGATTAATAAATGCTAATGAAAATCTTTGATTTTCTATCTTATATGTGAATTTGGAGGCTCCCACCTTCCGTTATTCCTCCAAAGAAATAATTTTTTATGGTTAAAATATCATCGGAACCTTGCCTACATCATGTTATGTTCTTCATTAGATACATTCTTTTAAAATACGCCATAAAATACTGAAAGATAACAAATTGTACTTGATCGGCTCTTCGGAGCACTTGATTGCTTCTTCGGACTGGTTGATCGGCTTTTCGGACTGGTTGATCGGCTCTTCTAAACACTTGATTGTGCATTCGGAGTAATTGATTGCCACTGCGGAGTAGTTGATTACCTCTTCTAAATGCTTGATTGTACATTCGGAATGGTTGGTTCCCCATTCGAAGTGGTTGATTGCTTTATCGAAGCTGTTTATCCGGCAAGCTGATTGTAAAAGTTTTATCATAAAATAAAAATGTCCGGCAAAACCGGACATTCATATTTTGGTTAGTGAGCTTCGTTTCCGTCGATCCCGTGTGCGTGACCATGTGACAACTCTTCTTCTGTTGCAGGACGTGTATTTAAAATTTCTACCTGGAAATCCAAAACTTTCCCTGCCATTGGGTGATTAAGGTCTGCAATTACCGCTTCCGGTGTAACCTCTACCACAAACGCCTGGAAATTGTTTCCCTGATTATCAGATAATGGCAAAATAGCTCCAACCGGCGGTGTTCCGGATTCCTGGAACATATCGATTGGCAACTGTGCAATGGCATCAGGCTGTCTTTCACCATAAGCTTCTTCCGGCTGAATTACAAATGCTGCTTTATCTCCAGCCTTTAATCCCAGAATATTTTGTTCAAATTTTGGGATCATCATTCCAACACCGTATAAAAACGTAAGTGGATTTTCTGCGGTGGTCTCTTCTACAAGAATTTTACTTCCGTCTTCTTCGATGGTGTGAAGTATGTAACTTACAGCTACAACATGATTGTTTTCGATTGTCATATTTTTTTCTTTTTTTTCGTGAATCTCACGATTAACGATACAAATATACTGTTTTTGAATTCACCGACAGAAGAGTAAGCCGTAAAGAAGTATCCGTGGCGTTCTATTTCTGGTTTCTAGCGTCCCTTCTTTTTTTCTCACTCAGCATAAAAAGATACAGACTTTCCACCTTGGTTCTTGCCCACGGCGTTTTTCGTAAAAACTTCAATGACGAGCTGATGCTCGGGTTATCTGTAAAGCATTTGATGTTGATCTGCTCACCCAATCTTTCAAAGCCCTGGTAATATTCTACCAGTTCTTCAAGAATGGCATCAAGTCTTTTTCCATGAAGCGGATCTTTAGATTGCTGTTCCATTTGGTAAAAATAGACATTAAATTATATTCACGACAAACAATTCTATAACAACAAAATATATTTTAGAACCAACTTTCACATCATCCGCTGAGAATAAACTTCAAGCCGCAACCTTTACTTTCAATTTATCTTCTTTAAATTTACAGGATGAAAATTCTGCACACTGCCGACTGGCATTTGGGTAAACGGCTCGACCGCTTTTCAAGACTGGAAGAGCAGATTCTGGTGATGGACGAGCTCGTACAGATCGCCGATGAAGAAAAGGTTGATCTTGTTCTCATTGCCGGAGATTTATTTGACAACTTTAATCCCGGAACGGAGGCTGTTCAACTGTTTTATCAAACCTTAAAACGGTTATCATTAAACGGAAAGCGCCCTGTCATTGCCATTTCAGGAAACCACGATTCTCCCAGCCTTATCGATGCTCCCGATCCTCTGGCCCGTGAATGCGGTATTATCCTGATCGGTCATCCCAAAGCGATCATCAATCCTTTTGAACTGGAGCATTTTAAAATCTCAAAATCAGCGGAAGGATTTATTGAACTCACCTTAAAAAATCATGATTTTCCGGTAAGAATTCTTCATACGCCTTATGCCAATGAAATAAGGCTGAAACAATATTTGGGTGAAGATAAAGAAGCAGAACTGAATCAGGTTCTTGCGGAACACTGGCAGAAAAATGCAGATCAATTCTGCGATGAAAATGGAGTCAATTTACTCATGACCCATTTGTACATGAACAAAAAAGGAGCTCCCCTGCTGGACGAACCCGAAGGCGAAAAGCCGCTCAAAATAGGAAATGCAGATCTTATTTTTTCAGAAATCATTCCTCATCAGATTCAATATACGGCACTCGGGCATCTTCACCGTTTTCAGAACATCGGAACGGACGAGAAACCTGTAGTATATTCATCTTCCCCGCTTTGCTACAGCTTCAGTGAAGCAGGACAGACTAAACATATTTCCATCATTGAAGCAGAACCCAATCAACCCGTTCAGTTTACAAAAATTCCGATCAAAAACGGGAAATGCCTGGAGAGAAAAAGTTTCGACTGTATCGAAAAAACGATAGAATGGCTCACTATAAATCAGGACACCTTTGTAGAGCTTACTTTGGAAAGTGAAAGCTTTTTAAAAGCCGATGAGAGAAAACTTTTGTATCAGACTCACAGCGGAATCGTACACCTCATTCCGAAAATTAAAAATCAGGAATTACATGAAAATCAGCTTCGGGATATCAACCTCAGTCAGGATATTCAGTCTTTGTTCAAAGATTATTTTAAATCTAAAAATGGTGGTCAGGAGGCTAATGAGGAACTTATCGATTTGTTTAACGAAATTATTAATCCTTAGCCCATGATTCCTGTTCAACTTACTTTAGAAGGGATTTATTCTTATCAGGAGCGCCAGAAAATAGACTTTGAAAATCTGACGGAAGCTGGGCTTTTTGGTATTTTCGGAGCGGTCGGTTCCGGGAAGTCTTCGATTCTGGAAGCTATTTCTTTTGCCCTGTACGGAGAGACGGAAAGGCTCAACGCCAGAGATAAGCGTGCTTATAATATGATGAATCTGAAATCGAACAGATCGTACATCGAGTTTGATTTCATCAATTACGAAAATAAAAAATACCGGGCCACCCGAGAATTTAGAAGGAATTCTAAAAATTTTAAAGATGTAAAAACACCTTCAGTCACATTTTATGAATGGAAAAATGAAAACTGGATTCCGCTTGACCATTCAAATGCGGAACAGATTGTAGGTTTAAGCTATGCTAATTTTAAACGAACCATCATCATTCCACAGGGTCAGTTTAAAGAGTTCTTGGAACTGGGTGCGGCTGAACGCACCAACATGATGAAGGAAATTTTCGGGCTTCAGCGTTTTGACCTTCAGAATAATGTTTCTTTGATTAATACCAAAAACAGATCAGAGCTTGATTACTTGGAAGGTCAGTTGAAAGGATTTGAGGAAATTACAGAGGAACAGATTAAAATCAAAAAAGAAAATTTAAGCCTTGAAGAACTTAAGTTTCAGGAAACACTGAAAAGATACCGCGAAACCGAAGAAAAATATATCAAACTGAAAAGTTTAAAAGATGATTTTGAATTATTAAATCAGAAAAAAGATGATTTTGAGAAAGTCACCCAACAAAAATCTGAAATAGATATTCTGGAAACAAAAACGGAAATCTACGACCGCATATCAAGGATTTTCACACCTCTTCTTTCGGAAAAAAAGAAACTTGCTCAGGAGATTTCGGAACAGCAACAGCAAAAAGAACGTCAGGAGAAAATTCTCAACACCACCGAATTTCAGTTTAATGAGCTTAAAGGCAAACTTACATCCCTCCAGCCTCAGTATGAAGCCTTGCCACAATCTAAAACGCAGGAAAATGATTTAGGTCTGATCCTTCAGATGATGAACGTTTCTGATGAAATCAAGACCTTAAAAGAAAGAACGGAAAACGGTTCCCAAAAAGTAAAAGAAGTAGAGGCTCACCAGAAAATGATTCAGCAAAAAATTGAAGAACTTTCTAAAAATGCCGAACTGCTGAAGCCGGGAAAGCTGGATCCCGGATTGTTAGTCAACGTAGGAAACTGGTTTCACGAAAACAAAAAACTGCAGGAAAACCTCAGCGGACAAATCAAAAAAGCGGATGCTAAAAATTTTGAAATCCGCAGAATTTCTGAAGAGCTGGAGCTTTTAAAAGTCAATCCCGAAACCTTTAAAGATGATTTCAGGATTCAGATCGAAAATTTAGAAAACAAAAAGAAAAAACTTTCAGAAAAGCGAAATCATTTGGCAGTTCAGCAGAAGCTGGCTCATTTTGCCAGTGAACTTCATGAAGGAGAATCGTGCCCGCTGTGTGGAGCTCTGGAGCATCCGAATATTGTGGAATATGATGATGTCACTTCAGAGTTAAATGAAATTCAGCTACAGCTCGACCACATTGATCATCAGAAAGAGCATATTCAGAAACAGTTATCAGAAGCGGAAAAGATTCTTGATAGAAAAAAAATCTTTGAAGAACAGCTGAAATCTGAAACAGAACTGGTAAAACAGATTCAGATTCAAATGGAAATTCATCATCAGAATTTTATCTGGAAAGAATTTAAGGCAGATAATGAAAGTGATTTTGAAGCCAAAAGACAGCATTCTTTCGCGATCGAAAAGCAAATGGAAGAACTGAATCTGCAGATCAGCCAGGAGCAGAAAAACCTTGATAAAGAAAGAAGCAATCTCGACAGTTACAATAAAGCGCTGGAAAAATTCAGGCTGGATGAAGC
Source organism: Chryseobacterium taichungense (assembly GCF_900109935.1). GTDB lineage: Bacteria > Bacteroidota > Bacteroidia > Flavobacteriales > Weeksellaceae > Chryseobacterium > Chryseobacterium taichungense. The sequence continues at coordinate 17,841 of NZ_FOBV01000015.1, forward strand.
GAAAAAAGAAGAGCAGATCAGGACGAATGAATCCAACCTCAAAGTGCTGGAATGGAATAATTATGCTGAAAAAGAAGTTGCAGAAGTAGAAGAAATTTTCAATAAGCTGGCCACATCCAATCGAGAAACTGAACAGAATTACCAGCAATTACTGAAAGAAGAAAAGGAAATTTCGCCAAAACTAGCTGAACATAAAACCATTGTTTCCCAGCTGGAAAAACGCATTTCCGAACTGGAAAAAGAAATTGCGGACAATACTCTTTTAATAGAAACGGCTCTTGCAGAGCAGCAGTTTGATTTGCATAAGGTACTGGAAACGCTAGCTGAAGAAATTGATGTTCAGAAAGAAAAGAATATTATTCAGCAATTCAGAATCATTTTTGAAACGCTGAAGAACAGCATCCTTGAGCTGGAATACAAATTAAAAGATTTCACTTTTGATCATGAAGAATTTTCAGCTGTTGAAATACAGTTTGCCTCTTTTGAGCTTGAGGTAAAAACGGCCAATGATTCGGTGGTAAAAATTCAGGCGGAAATTGAAAGGCTTGAAAAAGAATTTAAGAAGAAAGAAGATCTTTTAAAAACTTTTGCACAGCTTCAAAAGCGTGCGGATAATCTTAAGATCATGATGAACCTCTTTAAAGGAGCAGGATTCGTGCAATATGTTTCATCCATTTACCTTCGTCAGCTTTGTGATCATGCCAATGTGCGTTTTCACAGGATGACGCGAAATCAGCTCAGCCTGCAATTGAACGATAATAATGATTTTGAAATTATTGATTACCTCAACGAGGGCCGCAGCAGAAGTGTCAAAACCCTTTCCGGCGGACAGGCATTTCAGGTTTCTTTAAGTCTTGCCCTTGCACTGGCAGAAAGTGTTCAGAGCAATGCAAAAGCGGAAAAGAATTTCTTCTTTATTGATGAAGGCTTCGGTACACAGGATCTGGAATCGGTGAATATTGTGTTTGAAACACTGGTCAACCTTCAGAAGGAAAACAGAATTGTAGGCATCATTTCTCATGTTGAAGAGCTTAAAGAAAAAATCCCCGTATCACTGAATATCATTAAAGATGAGGAAAGAGGCAGCCTTATCGAGGTTATTTAAACTGAATTAGACCTAAAGACTTTATTACATTTAAATCAATAAAATTATCATGCAAAATTTACCTCTTATTTTAAAACCCGGAAAAGTAAAAAGCAGTATTTTACTGATGATCAGCATTGGCTTTGTTATTTTAGGAATTTCCCTTTTAGACAAAAATAAACTCATTGCGATTCTGAATATTGTTTTTTTCGGAATGTGCTTTGTGGTTTTTCTTCTCAACCTCATTCCCGGCTCTTCTTATCTCAAGATCGACGAGAAGGGAATTGAAATGAAAAATCTTTTCAGGGTTACTTTTATTCCGTGGCATTCCGTCAATACCTTTGAAACAAAATGGATCGCTTTCAACAAGCTTGTGGTTTTTGACCTTAATAAAGCTCTGGTGGGTAACAAAACGAAACTGAGACAGGGAGGCCTTCCTGACACCTATGGAATGTCTGCCACAAAGCTTGCCGAACTTCTGAATGAATACAAAGCTAAATTTTCCCCTAACGCATAAATTAAAAAAGTTGTCCGAGAAGTTTAGATAGTCTCTTTAGTAAGACTTTTTAGTTTTTTAATCATAGCACACCTACGGCGTGCTTACAATATTGTATTGTTTTTTTCAGCTACACAGATATTGCTCCTCCGGAGCATAAAAACTACTTGTTCATTTTTGGTGAAAAAAAAAGAGCTGCCCAAACTTTAGGACAGCCTCTTGTTGTATTATTTTACCTGTGGACCAACCTTTTCGCCAAACAGTTCGATTGATTTTTTCATAATATCATCAGCCGGATCGCCAACATCCATATGGCCAATAAATCTTGTAATTCCGAAAATCTCTTTCATATAAGCAATTTTATCGGCAACTTCATTGGTATTTCCTATGAATAAAGCACCATCCTTGCTTCTTCCGCCTTCATACTGCATTTTGGTAAATGGAGCCCAGCCTCTCGATGACCCGATCCTGTCCATCTGTGATTTATAATTGTTGAAATATCCGTCTATCACATCCTTATCATCGCTCACAAAAGTATGCGAATGAATAGCAATCTGCATTTCCGATTCGGAGTGACCTGCTTTAAGATATTCCTGCTTATAAAATTCTATAAGATTTTTAAACTGTATCGGCATCCCGCCGATGATTGCTACCACTAAAGGCATTCCTAATTTTGCAGCGCTCAGAACAGATTGCGGAGTTCCGCCTACCGCTCTCCAGATTGGAAGTTTTCCGCCGTTTTTTGCTCTTGGATAAACCGTCTGATTCTGCATCGGAGCACGAAGCTTTCCTGACCAGGAAACGTTTTCTTCTGAATTGATTTTTAACAGCAATTCTAACTTTTCATTAAAAAGCTCTTCGTAGTCATTCAGAGAATATCCGTAAAGAGGAAAAGACTCAATAAAACTTCCGCGCCCTACAAAAATTTCTGCACGGCCATCTGAAATCAAATCCAGTGTTGAAAAATCTTCATATACTTTAACGGGTTCTGATGAGCTTAGTACAGTAACACCACTTGCCAGCTTGATGTTTTTGGTCACACTTGCCGCAGCAGCCAGCACAATCTCGGGTGAAGAAACCGCATAGTCCGGACGATGATGTTCGCCCATGGCAAAAACATCAATTCCCACTTCATCCATCAGTTTTACCTGGTCGATGATCTCACGGATTTTCACACCTGCATCTTTATATTTTCCGGTATTTTGGTCGAAACCTAAGTCGCCAAACATTCCAATTCCTAATTCCATATTGTTGATTTTATATTACAAAGATAACACAGTCAAAAATCAGGCACATTGATGTTTGATAAGAAAGGACAAGACTATTCCTTCACTTTCTTTTTGAGTTTCAGAAATTGTTTTTCAAAAAGATGATAGGATAAATAGGCAAGAACAGCTGTAAGCAAAAACGTTAAAGATAAAACGATCTTCCAATCCCAATGGTAATTTTCTCCGATTTTTCTGACCAGCATCACGGGCATCATATGAATCAAGTACAATCCGTACGTATACTTTCCGAGTTTTGCAAAAATAGTTTTATCTGAAATTTTAAATACGTTTTTATTTCCCAAGGTAAAAAGAATGAGCACTGAAAAAAGAATAGCAAAGAAAATATGTCGGAAATTAAAATATTTAAAAATAAGACCATCTTCAGGCATCATAATACACAAAATTACGATCAGAAAATAGATGTATTTATAAATGGCAGGGATGTTCTCAAGCTTTTCTATAATGTCTTTTCTAAAAACGAAAATATATGCCGGAATCGCACCAAGCGCAAAGTAATCTAAATTCGAAAACACATCACAATCTCTTACTCCGGAGAGCATATTAATAATTCTGAATACAAAAGCTGTAATGATACCGGTGATGAGAAGCCTGGGAATATTTTTAATTGAGATAAAATACATCGCAATCCCCCAAATCAGATAAAAATGCTCTTCCACACACAGTGACCATATTACCTGAAGCGGCGAGACATTCGGCTGCCCTCCTTTGTACATGACCTGATAATTTTCAAGGAAAGTGACTACCATCAGCCAGTTGGGCGCGAAACCGGCATCGGAAGACGGAATATGAAATAATTTAACCAAAAAAGGGGTGCAGAAAGCAAACAAAACCATAAGATAATACAATGGCCATATTCGCAACATTCTTCTCCTGAAAAAGTTTCCGAGATCAATCTTATGATTATTTAATTTTTCAACCAGCAATATGTAAGTGATTAAAAAACCGCTTAAAACAAAAAAGAATGCAACTCCTATTGCTCCTCGTGAAAAGTAATTTAGAAAATGATCTTTAGGAACTCCTGCATGAAAAAAGAATACCAATAGAAAAGAAAAAAATCTCAGTGAATCAAAAGTATGGAAGTGAATCCTTTCTATTTTTTTATTATTCATAAAAGGAATTAATATTTAATTTTAAGCTGTTTCCGTTGGTTATAAGAGTTTTATAAAAAAGACAGAAAACCTCAACGAATCAGCCGTATGAAAGTATTCTGCCTTGTAAAATTCATTGTATGATATGGATTATTTTTTCAGGTACTGATCAAAATAATCTGTTACTTTCTGCATTAAATGTACCCTGTCTTTTCCGATTACATTGTGCGGGTGCCCCGGGTATATAAAATAATCCAGCTGTACACCATTGTCCACCGCAGATTTTATAAACTTAACCGAATGCTGCCACACCACCACATCATCCTGCGCACCGTGAATCATCAGAAGTTTTCCTTTCAGATTCTGTACTTTATCCAACAGATTGGCTTTAGCATATCCCTGCGGATTTTCCTGTGGTGTATCCATATATCGTTCTCCATACATGATTTCGTACATGCTCCAGTCAATTACTGGTCCACCGGCAACACCTACTTTGAAAACTTCCGGGTGGCGAAGCATGAAACTTGTCGTCATAAATCCTCCGAAGCTCCATCCATGAATTCCCATTCTCGTTGCATCTACATATGGCAGAGATTTCAGGTAATCAACACCTTTCATTTGATCATTCATTTCAGTAGTTCCCAGGTTTCTGAAAACAGCCTGCTCGAATTTTAATCCACGGTTGGAAGAACCTCTTCCGTCCATTGTGAAAATAATATACCCATTTTGCGCCATATATTCATACCAGAGATTTCCGGAAGCAGGGAATGAATTGGTCACAAGCTGCAGGTGTGGTCCGTTGTATAAATAAACAATTACCGGATATTTTTTATTGGAATCAAAATTAGTCGGCAGGATGATCTTTCCGTATAGCGGAGTTCCGTCGTCAGCTTTTAAGACTACATTTTTAATTTCCGGACGCTGGTAATTCTTCAACGGGTTCTCTGCGGTAAGAATAGTTGTGGATTTCAGCGTATTTGTATTGATGATATTGGCCACTCTCGGCGTATTTGCATTCGTATAAATATCATAAAGATGGTTTCCGTCAGTACTTAAAATACCGGTGTGAACTCCTTCCGTATTATCCAGACGCTGCATTTTGAAGTTGGCCCAGTTGATTCTGTACAAATGCTTTTCGAGCGGCGTTTCTTTTGTGGACGCAAAATAAATTTCCTTTTTCTTTTCGTTAAAGCCTAAAATATCGGTTACCAGCCAGTCTCCTTTCGTGATCTGGGCAACAAGACCTTTTTCCAGACTGTAGTGAAAAAGATGGTTGTAACCCGTTCTCTGACTTTGCCAGATAAAATCCGTAGTAGAATTCGGGAAGAAGGTAAGCGGATGTTGCGGCTCAACATATTTGTCGCTGGTTTCTTCAAAAAGCGTTTTTACCAAATTTCCTGTAGCAGCATCATACTGATTCATTTTCATGTGGTTTTGTCCTCTGTTCAGAACACCTACAAAAATGTATTTAGAGTCAGGACTCCAGGTCACTGCCGTTAAGTATTGATCTTTTTCTCCTTCAATATTGAGAAATGTAGTCGCTTGTGTTCTGATGTTAAAAACACCCAAAGTCACCTGATGAGACGTTTGCCCGGCCATCGGGTATTTGATGTTGTGATTCACGGCAGGCGTTACCGACCAGTCGATGATCGGATAATCCGCAACCATGGTCTGATCCATTCTGTAAAAGGCAACACTTTCAGAATTCGGGGCCGGGAAAATTCCGGTATCAATCCCGAACTCATTTCGGTGTACATTGGAGGCACCGTTCAGAATATTTTCATCAGTATCATTCGTTACGGCGATCGTTTTACCGTTTTTATTAACAAATAAATTATTTTTTACCGTAAAAGCAAAAGTCTCGTTATCCCCAAAAACTTTCAGATCGGAAGCATTCTGGTCTATTTCGATCTGATTTTTTATTTTCCAGTCGTTTCCGGATTTTTCAACCCAGATCATCTTTCCTTCTTTATTGAAATACCCTTTCGAATTGCTGATAAATTTGATCTGCGGAACGGCTTTAAGTTTATTGTCTGCAAGATTTCTGTTCAGCTGTGTCAAAGAAACAAGCGTGTCCTGTTTATTTGTTTTCAGATCGGTAATGAGATAACCACCTTTCACAGCCTGAATGTATGATTTCCCATCCCCTGACCAGGAAAATTGGGAAATATTTTTCACCGCAAGATTCGTTCTCAGTCCGTTCACAGCCTCCGCCATCGTAAATTTCTGGGTCTGTGCAAATGCAGAACTCCCGAAAACCAGCATCAATAAAGATAATTTATATAATTTCATTGGATAAAAATTGAATGGCTCAAAAATAAGAAATAAATGTCATCCGTTAAGAAGTGTTAAAATAAAAGATTCACATCTTAATTCTGTGGTATGGCTTGAAAATATTACCTAACTTATCAATTAAAATAACACCAAAATCATTTCTTATCCTACGTCAATGACTTGAGTATATCTCTTGATATAAATTTGCATCATTAATAACAATCAAAAATATAAAGACAATGGCAACAAAATGGACATTAGACCCAGCACATAGTGAACTTACTTTTAAAGTAAAACACATGATGATTTCTAACATTAAAGGGAACTTCACCAACTTCACAGCAGAGATCGATGCTGATGACGATACTTTTGCAAATGCAAAAACTACCGCTACCATTCAGACAGATTCTATCTCTACCCACAATACAGACAGAGATAATCACCTGAAATCTGCAGAATTTTTCAACGCAGAAGTAAATCCTACCATTACTTTCGAATCTTCAGCATTGAATAATGAGGTAACAGGAAACCTTACCATCAATGGTATTACTAAGCCTGTAACATTGGATGTAGATTTCAACGGTATCAATGTTGACCCATGGGGAAATACAAAAGCTGGTTTTTCTTTCGAAGGAAAAATTAACAGAAAAGATTTCGGACTTAACTGGAACGCTGCTCTTGAAGCAGGTGGTGTTATGGTAAGCGAAGAAGTAAAAATCGCCGGTGAATTACAGTTTGTAAAACAAGCTTAATTTTTTCAACAGCGTTTTTAATTTCAACAAAAATAAATTAAAACATAAAGGTTCAGGGAGCAAAAGCCTTGAACCTTTTTTAATAAAGAATAGGATAAAAAAATGAACCTCAACGATCTTCAAAACATCAGTGATCTTTTCAGCAATACCGAAAAAATGCCCGTCTTGTTCCTGGGACACGGATCACCCATGAATGCTATTGAGGAAAACCAGTTTGTGCAGGGATTCCGCAAAGCAGCTGCTGAAATTCCCAAGCCTAATGCGATACTTTGTATTTCCGCTCACTGGTTTACCCAGGGAACTAAAGTAACCGCCATGTCAATGCCGAGGACGATTCATGACTTCGGAGGTTTTCCGCAGGCGTTATTTGATGTGCAATATCCTGCTCCCGGATCCCCGGAACTTGCGCATGAAACAGCCGGATTGCTGATGCCCGTTTCGGTAGAGGAAGACCATAGCTGGGGGCTTGACCATGGTGCATGGTCTGTGATTAAACATATGTATCCCAATGCCGATATCCCGGTAATTCAGATGAGTATCGACTATACAAAACCTGCCCAATATCATTTTGAGTTGGCTAAAAAACTCAATACACTCAGAGAAAAAGGAATTCTGATTATTGGCAGCGGAAATATTATTCATAACCTAAGACTTATTGACTGGAGAAACATCAACACCGTCGGAGCCGGCTGGGATTGGGCAGTGGAAGCCCGCGAGAAAACCAATAACTGGCTGCTGGATGGTAATTTCAACAATATTATTCAGTACCAGGATCAGGGAATTGCCCTGCAGTATGCCGTACCAAGCCCTGACCATTATCTGCCCCTTATTTATACATTGGGACTAAAAGACCAGACCGATGACCTGTCTTTATTTAATGATGAATTGATCGGCGGCTCGCTGAGCATGACCAGTGTGAGAATTGGATAAAATTTTACATAAAAAAATCGGAAGATAAAAATCCTCCGATCTAAGATATGCATAAAGTTGCTAGATTCTTGTGATAGCAGTAACGTGTGGTTTACCCTGAGTTGGCTGGTAAATTTCCACAATTGCCTGCCAAACCACATCTGCAGGTGGTACAGAAGCATCACATTTGAAACGGTAGTTGGTACCGTTTACCACTTGTGTTGATACTTCAAGAGGTGTATATTTTACCCCTACGAATCCTTCCATTGCTTCGTTGAATACTTTTTGATCTTCAGGAGTAACTGCGTGAAATCTTGTCCACCCTCCTACTAATGTTTCTTGTTGTTCTGTCATGATTAATATTTTTGTTTCCTACTCTTATGGCTTTTCGGATACGCCCCGTTTGAATGGTTTCTGGCTCCATAGTTATAAGTTTTTTAATACATATTGCTCCTGACCTTACGACCCTGATCAAAATGTATTGTTGTGATCACATGACAAAGCTACTTTAGATAAAGAAGATTTTGTAGAGTACATTTACTCATTTTTCGGAATACGTATAATTACTTAGAGCCTGTTCAGGTTCTTTAGCTTAAAAAACTCAGATTTTAAGCAATTCTCAAATCAATGTACTTGACCTGCTTACCTTGAGTATTGCTTTACTTACCTCTGGTAACGCTTTACCTACCTCTGGTAACGCTCTACTTACCTTTGGTAACAGTCTACTTCACTATGGTAACGCTTTACTTACCTCTGGTAATGCTCTACTTACCTTTGGTAACAGTCTACTTCACTATGGTAACAGTCTACTTCACTATGGTAACAGTCTACTTACCTTTGGTAACAGTCTACTTCACTATGGTAACGCTCTACTTACCTTTGGTAATGCTCTACTTACCTCTGGTAATGCTCTACTTACCTTTGGTAACGCTTTACTTACCTTGATACTCATACTACCTCATTTGATATTGTTTGATTCATTACACTTGTATAACAGCAACTTTTTTTATCACTAAAAATTTAGTAATATTGTTTACCATGAAAAAATCAATCGTATTACTCTTACTATTACTTCCTTTCTGCTTTTCATTTGCCCAAATGATTAAAGGAACTGTTGTGAATGACGCCGGAATGAAAATCGGGAATGTGAATATCTATATCGACGGAACCAAAACAGGAACGGTTTCCGGTGAAGATGGGAGCTTTACGTTAAATGTTTCCGGTAAAAATTTGGGAAATGTTATTTTCAGAAAAGAAAATTATGAAACTTTTGCAACACCGGTTTCTGAGGTTGCCAATAAAACCCTTAAAGTTGTCCTTCTTAAAAGCAACGATATTGAAGAGGTAACCATCGTTCCTTATACCGAAGAGGCTTACAAAAATTATATTAATTATTTCCTTGATAGTTTTATCGGGTATGACAAGCAAAATGTAAAAATTAAAAACCAGCGCTCCCTGAAGTTTTCCTTTGATAAAAAAAACAAAATCCTGAAAGTAAAGGCTCCCAAAACATTAATCATTGAAAACAAAAATCTTGGTTACGAAATTGAATATAACCTTGTGAATTTTTCCTCAGATTTTAATACTAAAATTATCAACTGTTCAGGGACGAGCCTTTTTAAAGAAACAAAAAACAATAACAAAACGAGGCTCAACAGGATGAATGCCTATGACGGCAGTCTGCTTCACTTTTTCAGAAGTATTTACAATAATAAGGTAGCTGCTGATCAATTTATCGTAAATCATGTCATAAAAGTTCCCAATCCAAAGTATCCATCGGAAGAAGAACTGAATACGTTGAAAGATTATATGGCGGTTGTGAAAAATACAAAAGTGATCAATTTCCCTGACAACATCCGAGATATTGCCGAAAGAAAAAGAAGAGAAAATCAGTATTCTCTTGCGATTGTGAAAACGTTGATTCCTGATTCTGATTATGTAAAAAGGAATAATGATGAAGTTCTGTTCTCTTTCAAAGATATATTGCAGGTAAATTATAAGAAATACGATTATGAGCTTAAGGGAAAAGATTTTGTTAAAGGTAAAATCCCCGTGGTTCAGACTTCATTTCTTCATCCTGAAGGGGAAACATTTGAAGTATCAAAAGACGGTAATATTACAACTCCTGATTTGCTGATCACCGAAGGAGAATTTACAAAAAATAAGATTGAAAATATGCTTCCTCTGGATTATCAGCTGGGAGATTAAATCGTACTATTACCGTCTTTAATTATTTAATGATTACTGTACAGCCTGCAATACATTGATATTACCGTATCCGTAACTGGAATTCGGAGTCGGATAATAGGTTGCCGACTGTCTCATTTTATTCAGCACCTGATCTCTCGTCCATGACGGATTTTTAGCCCATACCAAAGCGGCAATCCCCGCCGTGGATGCAGTGGCAACAGAAGAACCTCCTACATAATCGGTTTGTCCGTTGTAATAGCTCAGTACAGGAATATTACTTCCTGAAGCTCTTTCCATCTGGTATGTAAAATCAATCTCGTCACCGGAATGGCAGACATCACACTTCTGATTGGCTGTATTTTCCTTTACTCCTGTGATTGCCTGTGTTTCGGGCATCCACGCAGGAAAAATTACTCCAACAAAGTTCGTAAAGCTGGTGGAAGTTCCTCCCGCACAGAAGATCAGTTTGCCTTTCGAATAGGCATATTTCACTCCGTCTTCAATTTTACCCACTGAAAAAATATGTCCCATCGACATGGAGATGATCTTTACATTATTATTGTTTCCTAATTCAGTAAACGCAATCTTCACTCCGTTTTGTTCATGATAACCGTCCAGAACGACGTTAGATGCTGCTCTGTACGTTACCAGATTGGCATTATAGGCAATACCGACAGGCTGTCCCATATTATTTCTTGGGGCGGCCAACGCAGAAGCCATACTTGTCCCATGACCGCACTTGTCTGCAGAGCCATCATATCCCGAACTCCAGGGCCATACAGAATCTACATATACTCCGTTTTTACTGATGCTTCTTCCTGAAGAAAGTCCGTTATTGAAAGAAGATCCTAATAAAGACTGTTCAGAAGAAACCCCGCTGTCGATGACACCGATGGTAATTCCCGCGCCGGTACTGTAGTTCCAGGCACTGATAATATTGTGCTTTGTAAATGACCACGGCGCTTTTGCATTGGGAGAGACTGTTGTATAATCAGCTGCATTTAAAGCCGTAGATTCAAATCCGCAACCGGATGACGAGCTGCTTGATTTTGCTGCATTGCCAAATTGTTTTTCATTTTCAAAATACCGGTAATCTGCAGGCTCCACATACCGGATGTTTTTCATTTTGCGAAGCGCAATTATGGTTTCCTGCTTTTCAATCGCAACATCCATCTGGTTGAGATACTGATCAGATGAAAGGAGAATTCTGTCATTTTTTCCTTCATAATGCTCGATTACTTTTAAAATCTCCGCTTCTGTCGCTTTGCTGTCGGGTGTAAGATTTCTGTCAAAAGAAGATCCGAAACCGATAGAGGCAATTTTATTTCCCTGAAAAATAGCGCTCCACACAAAATGATCGGATGATTCTTTCCATGAAAACCTTCCTTTGGTTTTAATGGTTGCTTTAATTTTCTCATTGATCTGTCTTGCCGATAAAGGATCTTTCTGAACAATCTCCATATTTGAGGCTGAATTCTGAAGTTCATCCCTGTTACATGCCGTTACAACAAAGAACAGCATAAGTACGTAAAATACATGTTTCTTCATATAAAATAATATTTGATTGGTAAAACCAAGATATCATTTTACATTGAATTACAGAACCTTAAAGACAATGTTCTACTAAACTTTTATTATGCTTATAATAATATTCAAAAGAAATTTATAGAACTTTCTCGTAACAGACGCTCTTATCAATGCCTATGTATTGCCCATAATTTGGAATTCTCACATAACCACTTTTCTCATATACCGAGAGTGCTTCGTTCTGTCCCAGCGATGTTTCAAGAACGGCTTTTGTATAGTTTAATTCTTTCCCCCATGTTTCAAGCTCTTCCACTATAGTTGTCGCCAAACCTCTTTTTCTGAAATCCGGGTGGGTATACATCCTTTTTATCTCTATCGTCTCTTCATCAAACTTCTTGAATGCTCCACAGGCCGCAGGAACTTCATTAATATAAACAACAATACAATTTTTAATTGTATCAAGTTTATTAAACTGATCGAAGAACGCCTGAGCTTCACCATTACGAACCGCAAGATCTGCATCTAAGAGTTTTACCAGACTTTGAAAATCTTTATTGGTAGAATCTGTTCTTTTTAAAATCATCATGATTAATTTGATCTATTTATTGACACGTTTATTAATAAACCTTTTAAACCAATATCGGAATTAACCACAAAAGTTACAAAAGATAATAATGCTATGATTAGAATATTCAATGTTTTCAAAAGAGTAAAATCGAAAATTTTTAAAAACTTATGTGTTCTAATACGCAAAGCTTTATCCTTTAATCTAATGTGACTCACGTGTTTAAAAAGCTTAAACAGGCTTAGCAATAAAAAAGGCTTTCATTTCTGGAAGCCTTAATTTTATTTCGTTAGATTAATTCACTACAAATTTTCTTTCATTAATCAATTCTGCAATCGCAAGCATATCTTCACCGATAAGTCGGTCGTCTTCAAGCTTAGCCACTTTAGAGCGAAGAATTGCATAATTTTCTTCAATAATCTTTGAACATTTCGAAGGTCTTCTGAACTCTAATCCCTGCGCAGCAAACATTAATTCTACCGCTAAAATATTTACCAGATTTCCAAGCACCTGATTAAACTTACGTCCCGAGATACTTCCCATGGAAACGTGATCTTCCTGCCCAAGACTCGTCGGTATGGAATCCGCAGAAGCCGGGAAACACAATGTTTTATTCTCAGTAACCAATGCCGCTGAGGTATATTGCGGAATCATAAATCCGGAATTTAATCCTGAGCTTTCTGTTAACAATCTTGGTAATCCGTATTTTCCTTCTAATAATAAATAACTTCTTCGGTCAGAAATATTACCAAGCTCAGCCGCAGCCAAAGTTGCATAATCCAATGGAAGGGCCATCAGCTGTCCGTGGAAGTTTCCTCCTGAAATAGATTCTTCGGCACTTAATACGATCGGATTGTCGGTTACGGAATTCAGCTCTGTTTCGGCCATCATTTTAAGATGTTCAAATGCATTTCTGCTTGCGCCATGCACCTGCGGAACACATCTCATCGAATACGGATCCTGAACTCTTTCGCAATCTTCGTGAGCCTGCAGGTTTTCCGAACCTTTTAAAAACTTCAGCATTCTGGCAGCTACTTTTTTGCTTCCTTCAAAAGGTCTGATGTCGTGCAGCTCTTTCCTGAACGGACTGGCAGAACCTCTGTACGCTTCCAGGCTCATGGCAGCCGTCATATCTGCAAGATCCAGTAAGTACTCAAATTTCTCAAGGCCTTTGATGGCGTGGGAAAGGATAAACTGTGTTCCGTTGATTAATCCCAACCCCTCTTTTGGACCTAATGACAATGGTAAAAGATCGTTCTTTTCCAATACTTCTGCCGTATTGAAAATCTCGTTTCCAACCCATACTTTTCCTAGTCCTAAGAGTGGCAATACCAAATGTGCCAGTGGTGCGAGGTCACCGGAAGCTCCTACAGATCCCTGTTCAGGAACCACGGGAATAATATCTTTTTCCAGCATCAGGATCATTCTTTCGATCACTTCCAGAGAAACTCCGGAAAATCCTTTCGACAATGCATGTACTTTAGCGATCATCATAATCTTCGAAAGTTCTTTATCAATAGGTTTTCCAACACCTACCGCATGCGAAATAATCAGGTTGTACTGCAAAAGTGCCGTTTCATCCGCTGAAATTTTTGTATCGCAAAGAGGTCCAAATCCTGTGTTGATTCCATAAACACAACGGTCTGACTCTACAATTTTCTGAACGTTTTCCTGTGATTTTAAAATCTGTTCTTTGGCTGCTTTATTAAGTTTAGCTTTATTGGGAGTTTTACAGATCTCCAAAACATCATGGAAACTCAAAACATCTACACCGTATATCATTCTCTAAATTTTGTCCTAAAATTACACATTTGGCGATAATTGCGAAAACTAATTTTCCACGATGAACATTTTCTGAAAACAAGCAGATTAATTTCCTATTTTTACCACCGAAATAAAAAAATTAATATCCTTATGAAACTTAAAACTTTGATGCTTGCATTAGTTTTGGCAGGTACGGCATCTTTCGCACAGAAAGTAAAATACACCAAAGAAGAAATCAAAAAGATGGAACAATACCTTTTCAATGAAGGTTTTAATACACCATCTCCCAAGAAAACATCTACCGTTATTTTGAAAGACGGAAGCACCCACAAAGGGTTCTGCAGTAAGACAGACACTAAAAAAGGGCAGATTTTTGAGGTTGTTCTTAAAGACAGCATCACGAAAAAAAGCCAGACTTTTGAAGCAGACCAGATCGCAGAAATGTACATCTACCCAAGTAATGCTGAGAAAATGGCTAAAGTAGCTAAATATATGGGCAACATCAGAAACTATAGCACGAGAAAACTGTCTAAAACAGCCAACAATGACAGAATTTATTTTGTGAATCAAACGGTTTCTTTAAAGAACAAAAAAGATGACAAAGAATTCCTTATGCAGGTGATCAATCCTGGGTTCGACGATATTATTTCCGTTTATCATGATCCGAGGGCAAAGGAAACAGGAGGTGTCTCTTTCGGATACGGGCCTCAGCTGGGCGGTGGAGTTATCAAATCATTCTACGTAAAGAAAGGAGATAAAGTACTTTGGCTTCATAAAGATGACTTTGAAGACAATTATGATTTTCTTTTCGGAGACAACGCTGAATTCATGAAAAAATATCCGAAAAAATCGGTGGAATGGGATTATTTCAGTTTCCTGGTGAATGAATATACGCAGATGACTAACGGATAGTTATTGAAAGAAGGTTAAACTTTTTTAACCACAAAAGATGCAAAAGATTTAGATACTTTAATTAAAGTTAATCAGCATGAGAATAAAGAACACAATAGTCTTTAAAAATCTTTGATTTTTTATTCATTTAAGAACTTTTTTATCCAACAATAGCATTAAAAACAGTCTTTTTCTCTTTATGGTAAATTTAGTTTAACCAGTAAAATATTAAATGGTGCCGCCTTTATCAAGGTGGCATTTTCATTCAATTTATATAAGCGAGCAGGTTTTATACAAACGTCAGCATCTTTTATCTAAAACGTCGAGACCTTTTAAGTAAAACGTCGAAAGGTTTTGCCTGAAACGTCGAAAGGTTTTGTCCAAAACGTCGAGAGGTTTTCCTGCAACGACAAGCATCACTGATAATCAATACATTACATCAGTATTATTTAAGTTTAAATCCTTCAATTTTATCCGGATAGATTTCATTTAGATAAAATGCGATTAAAGCTATCATTTGTTTAAATTAATGTAACAATATACCAATGTAGCAGTTTACCAATAAATGCTTCTGAAACTGTGGTAGTTCTCCAGCTTTTTTTATGGCTTTAAATTCCTTAAATTTGTTATATGAATCCTTCTCTAGAATTACAGCTGAAAACTTTACCATCTGAACCTGGCGTTTATCGTTATTATGATAAAAACGATCAGCTTTTGTATGTGGGTAAGGCAAAAAATCTGAAGAAAAGAGTACTTTCTTATTTCAATAAAAATCTTTCCGGATACAGAACCCGGATCATGGTGGGAAAAATTCAGCGCCTGGAAACGACCATTGTCAACAGCGAATATGACGCTCTGTTACTGGAGAATAATCTGATCAAGGAACATCAGCCCTTCTACAACGTAATGTTGAAGGATGATAAAACATATCCCTGGATCTGCATCAAAAATGAAGATTTCCCGAGAATATTTCTGACGAGAACCAAAATAAAAGATGGTTCTGAATATTATGGACCATACGCCAAAGTGCGACCGGCAAAGATCTTACTTGATACCATTAAACATATTTATAAGCTCAGAACCTGTAACCTGAATCTTGCTCCTGCTAAGATTGAAGAAGGAAAATATAAGGTTTGCCTGGAATATCATATTAAAAACTGCGAAGGACCATGTGAAGGCCTGGAAAGCAAGGAAGATTATGATGAGAAGATTGATGCCATCCGCGGAATTATTAAAGGAGATTTCCGGAAAGCAAAAGAATATCTGATAAACCAGATGATGAAATATGCCCAAAACCTGAAGTTTGAAAATGCACAGATCGTAAAGGAAAGACTTGATGCACTGGAAGATTACCAGGCAAAAAATACTGTCGTAAACCCAAGTATTGATGATGTGGATGTTTTCGGAATGACCAGTGACGAAACGGCAGCTTACGTGAACTTCTTTAAAATCAGGAACGGAAATATCATCCAGAGTTTTACCACAGAGATCAAAAAGATTCTTGAGGAAACCGATGAGGAAATCATGGAAGAGGCTTTAATAGAGATCCGTCAAAAGTTTGATTCGAATTCTAAAGAGGTACTGCTGCCGTTCCATTTGCCTATTGAAATCCCAAATGTAAAACTGATCGTACCTAAAGTAGGAGATAAAAAACGTATTGTTGAACTTTCTGAAAAGAATGCAAAAGAATACCGTCTGGAAAAACTGAAGCAGGTGCAGATCGTAGATCCGGAAAGGCATACCAACCGTATTATGGCAGAGATGCAGAAGTTATTGAGAATGCCGGTAGAACCCCGCCATATCGAAGGCTTTGACAACTCCAATATTCAGGGTACCAATCCTGTTTCTGCCTGTGTTGTTTTTAAAGATGGAAAACCGAGTAAAGCCGACTACAGAATATTCCACCCAAAAACCGTGGAAGGACCGAATGACTTTGCAACGATGGAAGAAGTGATCTACCGCCGATATAAAAGAATGTTGGATGAGGGAGAAAGCTTACCACAACTGATCCTTATTGATGGAGGAAAAGGACAATTGTCATCAGCAGTAAAAAGCTTACGCTTATTGGGCTTATACGAGAAGATTACCATTGTGGGAATTGCGAAAAGATTGGAGGAAATTTTCTTTCCTGAAGATTCCATTCCTTTATATCTTGATAAAAAGTCTGAAACCTTAAAAATTTTGCAAAGGGTTCGGGACGAAGCCCACCGGTTTGGCGTAAAACATCACAGAACAAGAAGAAAGAACTCAACCATAAAATCTGAGCTTGAGGAAATTCCGGGTGTGGGAGGAAAGACGATTGAATTGCTTTTATCGAAATTAAAATCTGTGAAAAGGATTAAGGAATCAAGCCTGGAAACGCTGGAGGAGATATTGGGAAAAAGTAAAGCGAAGATTGTTTGGGAGTTTTTTAACAATGAATAAAAAAGGTTGGAAAATTTTCCAACCTCTTCAGTATCTGAAATTATCTCTTTGCAAATATCTCTTTAGTGTATTCTCCGTTCGACTGTGGAATTTCTATAACAATATTCCCATTCTCATAGTACCCTAACGTAGATTCCCCATTTTGCAGCTTTACCCTGAATACATCAGCTTTCGTTGTTGCCTTAAAAGTAGCGAAAGGTGAAGAACTGTTTTGAGCAACTAAAATAAATTGTTGATTATCGATCTGAATTTTCTGCAGTTCCGTTTTACCATTGCTGAATCGAACGGCACTGTTATCCATGGCTGTCGAAGAAACTGTATTAGAAGGAGCCGAAACTGCTTTCTCCGTAATGTTTGTCTGAGTAACAATTGTATTAGTCTGATTAACCGGATTTGAAGGAGAAATTGATATAAAAGTCTGTTTCAATGCATCCTGATAACCTTCCTTAAAATCTTTGATATTGGAAGCACCTTTTATAGAAGATACAACTTTATCATGGCAATCTTTAAACTGAAGCATCACTTTATTTCTAAGGAAACCACTGTCGTTTAATACAGCTGCCATTAAAACATTGCAGGGATTTGCCTGTGCATCTGCCGGCCATTGTAATTTATCCGTGGGAATTACTGTATAATTCTTACTTCTTAAAGTCTTGGTCAGCAGATCAGCCAAGCCGAAATCTTCCTTGAAAGTTTCAAACTTAGCCGGAAGTGAAATATATTTATAGTCGGAAACTTTTTGTCCGAAAGCAAGCATTGAGCATGCTGTTAATATAACAAATGATAATTTTTTCATTTCGTTGATTTAATCATTTCTAAATTGTCCCATATCCAGTTTCAGGGAAAAGAAGTTTGAGTAGAAATTGGATCCGCCAATTCCCGAATTGGTAATGGCATAATCCAACGTAAGACCTCTGTATTTGATCCCAATACCGGCACTAGGCTGAAAGGAAACTTTTCGTCTGAGATCTTCAATATCTGTAATCGACTGGAATCTGTTGACTCCAAGTCTCACAAAAATCATTTTCTGATAACCTAATTCCGCACCGGCGTAAGGTGTTAAACTCGCAAAATCTGTGGAAACCAAAGCTGCTGTTTTTGCAAAATCTACATTAATTCCCGCTTCCGGCAATACATATACACTGCTATTGATTTCAAACAATTTGCTTGCTCCCACATTCAGCTTAGGCATGGTAAGCTCCATTTTATCTTTTGGGGCAGGGTTGAATTCTTCACCGTTTACAACGGTGGAAAGTTCTTTTTGATTAACACTCCAGAAATTGACCGTAGTGGTCGCATCTCTCAGCATACCTCCCAATTTCCAGCCGTTATCCATTTTATAGATCGCACCAATATCAAAACCGAATCCGTATCCGTTGGCAAATTTACCCACATTTCGATATACAATTTTGGCATTGATCCCTACATCCAGTTTAGTATTCCCTCCGGGATTGAATGCATAAGAGAGAATGGCTGCATAATCAGACTGGGAGAATTTGGTGATCTTATCGTAATCAATATTTCCTTCTGTATCGATTAATTGGGTTGTGTTCAAGATGTTATCAACCCCCAATCTCACCACAGAAACTCCGAAAACACCAGTTTCCAATACTTTGGCGTAGGCGAGATAATCGTATTTTGCGATCGATTCAAAATATTCGGCGTGCATGGCGGCTCCCTGCCAATCTCTTTCAATGGCCATAAGTCCTGCCGGGTTCCACATCGGGGAGTAAACATCGTCCTGATTGGAAATTACAGCTCCCCCCATTGCCAGTCCTCTGGCACCGGCACCAATATTAAGGAATTCGTTGGAATACTTTCTGATGATCTGTGATTGCGATATCCCGAACACCAGAGAAAATACAAGTAAAAGATATTTTTTCATCATATAAATTGATGCTTAATTTAAAGTTTTTTGTTTCTTAGCTTTTATTAACCCATTGGCAATGATTGCCAATATCATAACGCCTGACGCCACATAAAAAACAGGGCTCATATGTTCTGATTCTCCAAAGATAAAAAAAGCTAGTATAATTCCGTAAACCGGTTCTAAATTAACTGTTAAAATTAGAGTGAAAGGCGAAATATATTTCATCAGATTTACCGATTCCAACATCGGAAAAGCGGTGAAAACACTTGCTAATAAGCATATTAACGCAATATCACGGTAACTTATTTCATTCATGTGAAAAATTTGTCCGGTAAACAAATAAATTAACATTAAAATACCCCATCCACAAAATATTTCATAAAAAATAATATTTCCTGAACTTGTTTTACCAAACATCTTTCCATTGAATACTGAAAATATGGTCCCGAAAATCGCACAAAGCACTCCGTAGAAGATTCCTTTTTTAAATTTGAATTCTGTTTTGAATATCAGTAAAATACAGGCAACAATCACTACGCCCATGATAACTTCTGAAATATCAATCTTTCTTTTAAAAATTACAGGTTCTAAAATAGAGGCAAACAAAGTTGATAAGGAGAGACAGCTCAATGCAATGGAAACATTTGAGATTTTGATAGAATAAAAAAAGCAGTACCAGTGTAAAGCCATTGAAAAGCCAATAGCAGCAAGCTGAAAAAAGATTTTCTTTGAAACTTTTATGCTTTCTTTTCTGAATACTCTGATGTAAATAAAAAGACAGATCGCGGCAAACAACATTCTGTAAAAAACCAGAATTTCTGCATTTGCATGAATCAGTTTTCCCAAAATTGCCGTAAATCCCCATAAAAATACAATCAAATGCAACCTGAAAAGAGCCAATTTATGCATATCCTACTTCTTTATATATTTTGTGCAAATTTACAAATCGCTTTCACAATGGTGTAAAATATTATGGCTAAATCATTATATTTTTAAAGATTGTAAGAAAATAAGTTGTTATATAAGAATAAATTAATGTATCAAAACAAAAACCCTGAAAATTTGTTCAACTTTCAGGGCCTTCAAATAATAAACTATTAAAAAAATAAACTAGGAACTTAGAGAAGTGTAAGATTTCACTCTTACTTTCTCTATGGTAAAGTTAGCAAATAACGAACCATAAAAAATATATTTTTTGTTAAAAATTTCATAAATTTCTGAAAACCAATTTCTTAAACAATTGTTTACATCAATTTTCATTCCATTGAAAAAATAGTATCTTTAAAAGGAAAAAATTGAGATTTTATGGACATTGAATTCAACAAAAGAGAAGATCAAAACAGATTAAAATTATCAGAAATAAATCGTTTGCTCTCTGAAATCAAAAAAGGCGGAGGAGAAAAAAGACTACAAAAGCTTCGTGATGAGGGTAAAATGACAGCAAGAGAAAGAATTGAGTATCTTCTTGATAAAGATTCTGAATCCATAGAAATCGGTGCTTTTGCAGGATATGAGATGTATGAAGAGCACGGCGGCTGTCCAAGCGGAGGAGTTGTTGTAAAAATCGGTTATGTTTCAGGAAGACAATGTATCATTGTGGCCAATGATGCTTCTGTGAAAGCGGGAGCATGGTTCCCGATTACGGGAAAGAAAAATCTGAGGGCACAGGAAATCGCCATGGAAAACAGACTTCCTATTATATATTTAGTAGATTCTGCAGGAGTTTATTTGCCAATGCAGGACGAAATTTTCCCAGATAAGGAAATGTTCGGCAGGATTTTCAGAAATAATGCTAAAATGAGTGCTGCGGGAATTATCCAAATTTCTGCTGTGATGGGAAGTTGTGTGGCAGGAGGCGCTTATCTTCCTATTATGAGCGATGAAGCAATGATTGTAGATAAGACGGGTTCTATTTTCCTTGCCGGAAGTTATCTGGTAAAAGCAGCTATTGGAGAGAGTATTGACAACGAAACCCTAGGTGGAGCAACAACGCATTGTTCGATTTCCGGGGTTACGGATTATAAGGCTAAAGATGATAAAGATGCTCTAAACAGGATCAAAAACATTATGAAATCTTTGGGAAGTACAGAGAAAGCTGGTTTTGACAGGATTGAAAGTGCACCACCTAAAGAAAAGCCTGAAAACATTTTCGGCATCATGCCGGTTTCAAGAGCGGAGCAATATGATACGTATGAAATCATCAAATGTTTGGTTGATCATTCCGAATATGAAGAATATAAACCTGACTATGGTAAGAGTATTATCTGCGCTACTGCCAGAATTGACGGATGGTCTGTTGGAATTGTTGCCAACCAACGGAAATTGGTAAAAAACGGAAAAGGCGAAATGCAGTTCGGAGGAGTAATTTATTCTGATTCTGCTGATAAAGCCACAAGATTTATCGCAAACTGCAACCAAAGAAAGATTCCATTGGTATTTTTACAGGATGTGACAGGTTTCATGGTTGGTTCAAAATCTGAGCATGGCGGAATTATAAAAGACGGCGCCAAAATGGTGAATGCCGTTTCTAATTCTGTCGTTCCTAAATTTACAATCATCACCGGAAATTCTTACGGTGCCGGAAATTATGCTATGTGTGGGAAAGCATATGACCCTAGGCTGATCGTAGCCTGGCCTTGGGCAGATCTTGCGGTAATGGGTGGGGCACAGGCAGCAAAAGTACTGGCCCAGATTCAGGAATCGACTTTGAAAAAGCAAGGGAAAGAAATTTCTGAGGAGGAACACAATGAAATTTTAGACTCCATTTCAAAAAAATATCAAAAGCAAACGGAAGCTACTTATGCAGCTGCAAGACTTTGGACAGATGCCATTATCAATCCTGTAGACACAAGAAAATGGATTTCCATGGGAATTGAAGCCGCCAATCATTCTCCGATTACTGAAAAATTCAATCTGGGAGTGATACAGGTTTAATGTTTGATGTTTGATGTTTGATTATAAATAAAAAAGATGCGGAATATCTCCACATCTTTTATTTTTTTCTATTTGAGGCTAGATGTAATATTACAATTTGTGAATACCAATATTTAAATCTACGACTACAAGCCTAGCCCTGATTGAAGCATTTGTTTGAGCTCATTTTTGCTTATTCGGCTGCGGCGGCTTCGCCGCCGCAGCCGAATAAGCAAAAATAGCGAGTGCGGAAAGCGGGAAAAAGCTCCTAAAAAATTAAAATTAATCAGGAAAAGAATACTCCCGTTCTGAATCTTTCCTTATTCAGTTTTTTATTAGCAGCCAGGCCCCAAAGGATAAATTCTTTCATAAATAAAAGATCTTCTTTTTTTGTATCCGGCTGGTATTTTTCAATCATCTGATCGAGTGCGCCAATTCTGTTGAGTGCCTTTGAATAGAACTCATCCGAAGATTCATCGGTGATTTCTATAAAGCCATCATCTTTCAGAAACCAGTCGGTGATCTGCTGAAAAGGCCCGGCAACATCTTTCTTTTCTAACTTTTCCACTTTTGGGAAATAAGTAGTGAACAATGTTTTTATCGCATTATCAATAAGAATCTGGGCAACGGCTTCTGACCCTTCCTGCTCACCTTCGTAAACCAATTCTACTTTTCCGGTAACAGCAGGGATAACTCCCATGAAATCACTTAACCGCACAGAAGTTTTCTCATCTCCTGACAAAAGTGATCTTCTTTCTGCCGTACTCAGAAGATTTTCAAATGCTGTAATGCTCATACGGGCACTTACACCGCTTTTATAATCTACAAACTCGCTGTCGCGGGCTTCAAATCCGATCTGCTCCAGAAGATCTTTTGCTAGATCCGGGACATATATTCCTTTTTCCTGTCTTTTATCTAAGCTGGATTCGTATTTCGTGATTTCTTTAGCAATATGAATATTTTCCGGATAATGGGTCAGAATCTGTGATCCAATCCTGTCTTTTAGTGGTGTAACAATACTTCCTCTGTTAGTATAATCTTCAGGATTGGCCGTGAAAACAAATTGTATATCCAAAGGCATCCTCACCTTAAATCCACGGATCTGGACGTCTCCTTCTTGTAATATATTAAATAACGAAACCTGAATTCTCGCCTGAAGGTCCGGTAATTCATTAATAACAAAAATACATCGGTTCGCCCTCGGAATCATTCCGAAATGAATTACCCTGTCATCGGCATAAGAAAGCTTAAGGTTTGCTGCTTTTATAGGGTCTACATCGCCAATAAGATCGGCAACTGTCACATCCGGAGTAGCAAGCTTTTCAAAGAATCTGTCATCACGGTGCAACCATTCTATAGGTGTATTGTCACCTTCTGCTTCGATAAGTTCTTTTGCATATCGTGAAATCGGATGATATGGATCATCATTGATTTCACTGCCACTTATAAAAGGAATCCATTCATCCAGTAAACTGGTCATCATTCTTGCCAGCCTGGTTTTTGCCTGACCTCTTAAGCCTAACAAATTAATATTATGCCTACTAAGAATAGCATGCTCTAACTGGGGAATAACAGTGTTTTCATATCCGAAGATGCCTTCAAAGACATTCTCTTTACTACGAATTTTATTGATTAAATTATCTCTTAATTCGTCTTTTATACTTTTAATTTTATATCCTGATGATTTTAATGAACCTAGTGTTTTTAAATCTGGCTTTGCAGTCATTGTATTTAAATATGATTATGTATTATAATTAAAGTCAATTAAGACTTAATGAATTAACGTATTCTTTTCTTACGATTTGTTTCATAATCTTCAAAGATCATTTGCCCTAAACCGTTAAGACCCGTATAAAATGCCTTACCTTGATTGGCTTCTGTAAATTCTCTGATAAATTGTTGAAGATAAGAATCCTGAGCGATCATAAAAGTAGTAATCGGAATATGAAGCCTACGAGCCTGTGAAGCCATATTATAACATTTTTGGACTACATATTCATCCAGTCCATAAGAATTCATATAATAAGTTCCGTCAGATTCTCTTACACAGCTCGGCTTTCCATCGGTGATCATGAAAATCTGTTTATTGGTATTTCGTTTGCGGCGTAATATGTCCATCGCTAACTGAAGTCCTGCAACCGTATTTGTATGATAAGGACCAACCTGTAGATAAGGAAGCTCCTGAATTTTCACCGGCCAGGCATCATCTCCAAAGACAATTATATCCAGTGTATCTTTTGGATAACGAGTTGTAATAAGCTCAGCAAGGGCCATAGCCACCTTTTTTGCAGGAGTGATACGATCTTCACCATATAAAATCATACTGTGGCTGATATCAATCATTAAAACAGTACTCATTTGAGATTGATGAATACTGTCTTCCACAACAAGATCACTTTCTGTGAGATCAAAATCTCCAATTCCATTATTAATCTGGGCATTTTTCAAGCTCTCTGTAATGGAGATCTTTTCCACTGGATCACCAAAATTGTAATTGCGCAATTCACCGGTATTATCCTCTCCTACTCCGCTTTTAATTGTTTTATGATTACCGGTTCCACTTTTTTCAAGGTTACCGAATATCTGTTTAAGTGCCTGTTTCCGGATATTTTGTTCCATTTTAGCACTGAGTCTCACACCGCTTCCATTTCCGTTGGGATCAACTTCTTCACGAATATAGCGTTTCTTCTTAAGATCTTCTATAAAATCATCAATGGTATAATCAGGAGTAGTGAGTTCATATTCTTCATCCAGCATTCTCAACCAGTCAATAGCTTCATCGAAATCTCCCGAAGTATGAGTCAATAAATCCGTAAAGATTTCCAGCAGCCTGTCAAATACAGACATCTCCGGCGGATTATAATTGCCAAACCTAAAACCTCTTACAATATGCTCTTTCATAAACATAAAGTTACAACATAAATTTTCGATTAATAAGAGATTTAGTCTATTTTAACTTTTAAGAATAAAAATAACATAATTGAATCCATTTTCCAGGAGCTTATTCTCGCTATCCGCTCTTACTCCTCGCGCCGTTGCTTGTCCCGGGTAAGGCTTAACACGCCATTCTCTGCTGTGGGGTAACCGCTCCTATCGAGGCTAGGATGTTTGTCGGTATTTCAGCACTGGCCTGTTACAAATAACTCTTCGGCCGGAAGTCGGAATTAAAATAAACTATGAGTAATAAGCAATAAAATTACAGTCTTTTAAGATGTTATTTATCCCGACTCTAATTCTATAAACTTCTAATTTTCCCTGATCTAAGTAACCCCTGATGCGATGCCTATATCCCTTTAGAATAAGATATGAATAATATTTTAAAGCAAGCCCTGAAGGGGCGCCATCCTATAGCACCGGGTACAACCCGGTGGAATGTTAATCCCAAATTCCATCGAACCCTAATGAGCGTAATTATGAGTAATGAATGACAGGTAATAAATAATAGGTAATAAGTGATTTAATGTTAAATGTTAAATTTTTAAACGTTAAATCTTCAATCTCATGGTCTTTTCTCGTTGGTTCTTTTTACTTTTTCCCTGGTTCTTTGTTATTGGGGTATGCTGTTTACCTTAAACTTTGAATCTTGAATCTTGAATCTTGAATGGTATAAACGAAAAAAGTCTCACACATTGCTGTATGAGACTTTTAATAAAAAAACTGGCGGCGACCTACTCTCCCGCTATTCGCAGTACCATCGGCGCTGGTGGGCTTAACTTCTGTGTTCGGAATGGGAACAGGTGAGCCCCACCGCTAAAACCACCCTAAA
>NZ_FOBV01000018.1 GCF_900109935.1 Chryseobacterium taichungense
TAAACTTGTATCAGGTCATTGGCAATAATCTTGGCAACCTTATAATCGTGTGAAGTAGAAAAACGATGGTCTGCTTCAAAATAAAATGTGTCTAACCACAGCCTTATATCGTGCTTGCCACGCACAAAGAATTTTTCGTCAACGAAAGAATTATTGCTGCGGTAATACTTGTAAAAATCAAGGTTGTTTTCAAAGAACCTTTTTAGCTTTTTCAGTTCTTTGGTAAAATATTTCTTGGTACGCTTGTTCCCGTAGGGTCTTCTTGTTTCGATTTTATAGATGGCATTGTAGTAGATGAGCTTTGAAACAATAACAGGTTTCTGATACTTGAAAAAATGGATTTCTTCTTCCATATTTTTAAAGTCATTTTTCAGGACAAAGTCCTTTAAGTCGGCAAGGCTTTGTATGATATGGTGTATAACGGCTTCAATTCTTTTTATGGGGCAGTCGGTTTCAATCTCCAGTTCCTGGATTGCAGTTTCCAATTTAAGATATGTTTCATTGTAAAATTTATCCATTCGCTTCATTTTGATGTAATATATTATTGGTTAATACAGAAAAGCTAACACTGTTCGTATTAGCTTATGATGCAATTACTGCTTAAAAAAATTCAACCTCTACCGTATTGATGATGGAACGATAGATAGATTTTTGTTGCATACTTTAAAGGGTTGTAGTATGATGCAGGTTAGTCTTTGCGAATTACACCTGCATCACCTCCTTTTTTTACCGATAGTTTTTTACGGTTATGCAGTTTACAACCCTTAGTTATTTAATTTTAATAAGTCAATGCCAGCCCCACACCAAAGCCCATATCGCTATCATAGTGGGTACGTATACCTATATTCTTATTAATGATATACCTAAGTTCTCCCATATACTCTAAGTCGGTATTCACCATAAAACCACCTCTTAGTCTTTTTGAAATTGGTATATCTTCACGCATTAACTGCAATCTCACAATTCCATCATTATATACTTCTGCCTGAAAATTGACCAGCATAGGTAACGTATACATAAACCCTAAACTGAACGCCCTGCGGGTGTCTTTCTTGTTGGTTTGTCCAAATATGTTCTTTTCGTGTTCATCTTCTCCCATTTTACGGTAGCGGTAATCAAAACCTACAAAGGGCATGAACCATTGCATCTTTCCAATGTATCTACCTAAATGGGTTTCTACTTCATAACCGTGCATACTATTATAGCCTAAACGCCATTCTGTTCCTAATTGGTAGCGTGCATTCATTAGCATAGCTTCTCCATCATTACCATTGGTTGCAAAATCGTTTTGTGCCATAAAATGAGGCATATTACTTTCTCTTTGCAATTCTTTATAGGCTTTTGCCTTGTCGGGTAGATAGGGGTTATTGTAGTCTCCAACTTCAAAGACCCTGTTCATTCCCGCCATCATGTGATATAATATATGGCAATGAAAGAACCAATCACCTTCCTCATTTGCTAAAAACTCAATGGTATCTGTTTCCATAGGCATGATATCCAACACATTTTTAAGCGGCGATTTTTCGCCTTTTCCGTTTATCACCCTGAAATCAAATCCGTGAAGATGCATTGGATGCCGCATCATTGAATTATTATAAATGGTAATCCGTAGAATTTCTCCTTTTTTTACAGGTATTTTGTCAGTTTCCGAAAGTATTTTATTATCCATGCTCCATATATAGCGGTTCATGTTGCCAGTAAGTGTGAATTTCAACTCTTTTACAGGCGCATCATTTGGAAGAGAGGTGTTATAAGGTGATTGCAACATAGCATAATTTAATGTTTTGATGTCTCCCAAGGCATTAGCGTTGTAACGGTTAGCGTCGTTATCCATATCCATACCCTCATGCTTACTGTGGTCTGCTTTTTTTGTTGCATCTCCGGTAATTTCGGGATACATCACTACATTCATGTCCATTTGGTTAAGGCTCATCTTCATGCCCATATCGTTCAAATCGCCATTCATTTTCATCATATCGTTCATCATCTTCATCCCCTCGAAATACTTCAATCGAGGGAGTGGAGAAATAAGCTGTTTGACCCCATCACCTATAAAGTAACTCGCAGATTGTGTCCTGTCTTCGGTTGTTGCTAAGAACTCGTAAGCCAAACCATCTTGAGGGATAGTCACTACAATATCGTAAGTTTCAGAAACGGCAATGATTAACCTGTCCACCTCTACAGGCTCAACATCATTCCCATCATTCGCTACTACTGTAATTTTTCCTCCAGCATACCGTAGCCAGAAATATGAAGACGCCCCTCCATTGGAAACACGCAATCTGACTTTGTCGCCTGCTTTTAGCTTTTTACCATCAATTGTTTTCAAATCGGTGCTATGGCTACCATTTATTAGGATTTTATCATAGTAAACGTCACTGACATCCATCGCCAGCATCCGCTTCCACTCGTTTTTTACCTTTACCCCTAATTTTCCCTCCTTAATAGCTTCAACATATGATTGTGTTGCGCCTTTCTTAATGGCCGCCCAATCATTTGCATTGTGTAGCATACGGTTGATATTATCGGGGTTAAGATTTGTCCACTCACTTAATATAATTGGAACGGTCGGCAAATCGTCAATTCCTTTTCTGAATGTCTTATCATCGCTTCTTTTCTTCATGATAAAACTTCCGTACATGCCAATCTGCTCCTGCAATCCTGAGTGGGAATGGTACCAGTGCGTACCATGCTGGATAATCGGAAAACGGTAGGTGTAGGTTGTGCCCGGTGCGATGGGTTTTTGTGTAAGCCAGGGCACACCGTCTTCTTTATTGGGCAGGAACACACCATGCCAGTGAAGTGATGTGCTTTCTTTCAATTGGTTGTGCACCACTATTTCGGCAGTGTCGCCCTCGGTAAAGGTAAGGGTGGGCATGGGGATTTGCCCGTTTACGGCAATTGCCCTTTTTTGCTTACCTGCATAGTTGACCAGCGTATCTTTTACATACAGCTCGTAATGCACCACTCTCTGTGCAAACAGCGTTTGCGTGCAAAGCAGTATCAGCACTGTTTGCAAAATTCTTATAGGTATTTTATTATATCTGTTCATGATTT
The DNA here is from genome assembly GCF_900109935.1 of Chryseobacterium taichungense. Classification (GTDB taxonomy): domain Bacteria; phylum Bacteroidota; class Bacteroidia; order Flavobacteriales; family Weeksellaceae; genus Chryseobacterium; species Chryseobacterium taichungense. The sequence goes on from NZ_FOBV01000018.1 coordinate 3,058, forward strand.
GAAAAATTTTATTTAATGCTGTCTTCCATTGTGCTAAACCACGCTATCAAAACCTGCTTATCCTCCGGTGACAATACTGCATTGCGATGAATTAGTGTGTATGATGACAACGGCATTTCCCCGTCCTTAACCTGCCCGGCCATAGCCCTGAACTTGTTTCGCTGCCTGCGGACAGAATAGTCGCCAAATTCGCTAAAGTTGAGTTCCTCTTTCCCCTTTTTTATATGCTCTGCCATGTACCATGCGCCGGGCTGGATACGGCTGTACCACGGATAATGGGTATTGTTGCTATGGCAGTCATAACAGGACTGAACAAGGATAGCCTTTACATTTTGGGGTACGGCGTACACCCTTTCGATATGGGTGGCTGGCACTTCAACCGCCTGGTTCCGTAAGGGCTGAAAGAACTGTATGGCAATCAGGACGACAGCCAACCCCAATATGATTTTCTTCTTTATGGTCATAATTATTTTATTGTGGCTTCATCTTTTTGTGTCTACTGTTTTTTCACATACTTGGCATAATTCTCCTTGTTTTCAAAATAAGAAACTTCACCGTTATTTCCTGTCACAGCAATCACCGCATTAGCTTTGTCTACCTGCTTATGGGAATAGGGGTCTATCGCCATCCGCACGGTCGCATCTTTTGGAATACGTTCCTTACACATTTCGCAACATCCGTAATAGGTTTTACCATCAAATTTTACTTCAAACTGCTTTTTGCCGATATAGGCATCGTTGACCATGCAGACTTCATCCGATGGAACCAATTCACCTATTTGGGTAGTATGTCCGTTGCTTTCCGGAGTTGCCTGCGAATGCTGCTGTTCCGCTTCATCCTTATTTGACCCCGCCTGACCGCAAGCGGTGAATAGCAGGGTTAATAAGGAAATAAAGCCAATTATTATTTTGTTCATGTCCAAACTTGTTTTTTTAAATTTTATTATTTACTTTCTTCAAACTCTTTTAGCTTGCGCTTCATTAGTTCAATTTCTTCCGCTTGGGTTTTAAGTATATTTTTTTGCAGCTCTATCAGTTCCGGGTCGGTCAGGTGTGCCTTTTCGGACATCAATATGGCTGCTGCGTGATGGGGTATCATACCCTTTGCAAACTGCTTGTCCCCGACATTGATTTGTTCCCTGATACCAAACCATGAAAAGATGCCAACAGCAACCGAGATGATGGCTATCGCCCAATTCATCTTCCTGTTGGGGTACATTACTTTCATTATCGCTAATTCGATAAGCAGCATTGCCGAGGTCATCAGCAGGGTCATGTACAAATTGTTGATATTGGGTATCAGGTTCTGCCACCCGTCAATCATGGCGTACATGATAAAATACATCACTGCGAACATTGCGACAGCCATCACCGCAAAGCGTTTGTACATGGCCGAAGCATGTTTTGTATTGTGCGTGCCATGCTCCGAGGAATGACCCGCATGGTGACTGTTTTGCATATTTTCCATAACCCTGAATTTTATTTGCTGTTAATTGTTTTTTCCACCTTACCGCAGGTCAGCATTTTAGAACCGTAGTAAGGGTTTTTGATTTCCTTGTTTTCGCTGAACCAAACAGCACCCTTACCGTCATTGAACATCGGGCAATGGTCCTGATACAATGTTTGCGATGTACCGAACAAATCAATCAGGTCTTTCAAATCTTCGCCAAGCGAGGCCAAATGTTCCCGCTGGTGGTGGATGTTGCCGACATTTTCCCCGATATGTTCTGCGTGTTCTTTAGCATCGTCCGCTATGTCCATGTACTTTTTGTGCTTATCGGCAGGAACGGCTTTCATGTCCACTTTATTCAGGGTAGCTAACAGCTTTTTCCCTGAACTGGCGGCAGCTTTGTCATCGTCCGAAACAAGGGCGTTCTTTAAGGACAGATAATCGGTAACTATGGGCGCAATAGAAAAGTTTTTTGCTTCTTCTTTTCCTGTTGCTTTTGCTTCCTGACCGCTCGGAGTTTCACTCACAACGGGCGCAGCTACCGTATCATCCTCTTTTGGTTGGGAAGCTGACTGTTCTTGTGATACAACAGCAGTATCACTTGAAGACTGCTCGTTTTTGTTGGATGCCTGATTGCATGATACTGTTACAAATGCCATGATAACAGCAATGATTGATAATGTTAGATTTTTCATTTTTATTTATTTTTTGATTTTTAAAAAACTTGCGTTAATAGCCACTACAACGGTGCTTACACTCATCAGCACAGCACCCATAGCGGGACTTAAAACAAAATTCGGATAGAGTACGCCTGCCGCAAGCGGTATTGCCACCACGTTGTAGCCAACCGCCCATATCAAGTTCTGTACCATCTTTTTGTAGGTAAGTTTGCCGAAGTCAATCAGTTTGACCACATCCCTCGGGTCGCTGTCTACCAATATGATATCCGCTGTTTCGGCAGCCACGTCCGTACCGGAACCCACGGCAATGCCCACATCTGCCTGTGCCAGTGCAGGTGCATCATTTACACCATCACCAGTCATTGCTACGATTTCGCCTTTTGCCTGAAACTCCTTTACTTTCTCCTGCTTGTTGTGCGGAAGCACATTAGCCAAATACCCGTCCATACCCAATTTTCCGGCTACGGCAGCAGCAATCCTGTCGTTGTCCCCGGTGAGCAGAAAGGACTTGATGCCCATTTTTTTGAGTTCCTCAATCGCCTGTGCCGAACCCTCACGGATGCTGTCTGCCAAAGTAATGATGCCGATTACCCGGTCATCAATGAGGACAAAGTTGACCGTTTCGGCCTCTTGATTGATTTCGTTTGGAATTTCAGGCAGGGAAAGGTGGTTTTCGGTGAAATAATTCGGGCCGCCAGCTACGACATTTTTCCCGTTCACAACACCTTTAACACCTATGCCCTGCATATAGCTGAAGTTTTCAGACTTCCATAAGGCAAGGCTCTTTTCTTTCAATGTAGCCATAATGCCTTTGGCGATATGGTGTTCCGAATTTTGCTGTACTGCGGCAGCATACTGGATAATCTCATCGGCATTATATTCGTCTGTTAACGGTATAACCTTTTCTACGGCATGGGAACCTTTGGTGAGCGTTCCGGTCTTATCAAAAATGACAGTGGAAAGTTTTCGGGTGGTTTCAAATGCCGTACGGTTGCGGATGAGCAGGCCATTGGTCGCCGAAAGCGTTGTGGAAATGGCGACTACCAACGGGATAGCCACGCCCAATGCGTGCGGGCAGGCCGTTACCATTACCGTCACCATTCTTTCAAGCGCAAAGGCAATATCTCCACTGCTTGCATACCAATAGGCAAATGTGCCTATGCC
>NZ_FOBV01000007.1 GCF_900109935.1 Chryseobacterium taichungense
GCAGATGGGACTGTAGCCAACGCAGATTTAGCTTCGGGAGTAGGAGGGATTTACAAAGGAGACGGTTCATTATCCGGGAATACAACTGTGACACAGGGAAACAATACTTTGGCATTCAGTTCTTCGGCTACTAATGGCTTTTCTGTGGCAGGCTCAACGTTATCTGTAGATGGAGTGAATAATAGAGTAGGGATAGGCACAACTAGTCCGTCTGCTAAGTTAGAGGTGAATTCAGGTACAGCAAATACTTCAGGACTTAAATTCACTAATCTTAATTCTTCCACAGCAGTAGGTACAGGTCAAGCACTTGGAGTAGACTCAAGTGGAAACGTAATTACCGTTCCTAATCCTACAGCATCAAGTGTGACAACTTCAGAATCTTTTTTAGGTGGAAGCGGTAACTATGTTAGTCCTTACAATGTTAATGATTCAGGATGGACTCAAATTCCATCAACCGGCCAAACAATTACAATTCCGGCAGGAGGAAAGGGTTTATTTATCAATTTCATGTTAGGAATAGATTACGCGAGCTCTCCAACAGGAGGAGGTCAGGCATATTATACGTCAAGGCTTTTTGTAGATGGAGTAGCAACAAATGTATTTCAAACTACTCAGGAGCCAGGCACAGGAAGTCAAACGCAATATAATTTGAATTCAGTAATATTTTTGACTGCAGGTAGTCATACTGTTGATGTAAGAATGAAGAGAACTTATAATAACGGGACTACTAGTGGACAAAACATGAACTGTGGAGTAATGTCGATGAGCTTTAATGCGAGTTATATCAACTAATTACATTAGTATCTCACGCTGGTGCGAACGTTCCGCTCGTGCCGGTTTTAAAGCAAGAATAGGATAGGGTTTACTTACAAGCAGAACGCTTTAGCCAGACTGCTGATCTTAGTTATAATTTGTAATTAATAATCCTAAACCTTCCGGGTTTCCGAAACCTTGAAGGTTTTAAAATCAACAATCATTTTTAAAATAAATTACTTATGTCAACAATTCTTCATCGCATAAAAGCGTATCTCTACGATAACGTTTTAACCAAAGACAATCCCAATGATTTCATTGCCCGTACGGCAAGCGAGCGCAGCCTTAATGTTCAGCAGATCTGCCACGCAGCTGTATCCCGTGGCGGAGCAGACATCTCCGCCTCTTCCATGGAGCACGCCACCGAGCTCTTCCTGAAAGAAATGGCCTATCAGCTTTGTGATGGCTTTTCTGTAAACACTGGGTACTTCACCGCAAGCACCACCATCCGCGGGGTGTTCGACAGCCCGTCGGAGACGTTTAACAAAGACAAGCACAGCATCATCTTCCAGTTCAATCAGGGAGAAAAGTTACGGGCAGAAATCCCGAATATTGAAGTTAATATTCTGGGGGTGGCAGAATCTTCTGCCGTTATCTTACAGGTAACGGATGTGAAGAGCGGTTCGGTGAATGATCTGCTTACTCCGGGCAGAAACCTGAAGATCGTGGGCAGCAAGATCAAAGTTACCGGTGATGATGCTTCGGTAGGGATCTACTTTGTAGATGTAGCGACTCAAGGAAGAATCAAAGTAGAGCAGAGTGATATTGTCACGAATAATCCTTCGGAGGTTATGGTGGTGATTCCGGCATTGGCGGCAGGGACGTATAATCTGGAAGTGGTAACGCAATACAGCAGCGGGGCTTCATTAAAAGATCCAAGAACGGCTACTCTCGATAAAATACTGACGGTGGCATAAGCTTACAGCACTTGTTTTCGAGAGACGATCATGTCGCCCGATGAGAGATGCTCTCATCGGGCGTGATAAGAGGGTTATCTCGAGCGAGATAAGGTGTTCTCATCGACCGATGAGAACACTTCTCGAAAACCTAAAACCTTTAACAGGGTAATTTTTTTTAGTATAATGGTACTCCGGCTTAGGGAATTTCCCGGCCGGAGTTTTGGCTTCGGCTCCGCTCAGCCAACTTTGAGTGGGAGGGGTTGAGAGTTATAGAATGTAATGGTTTTTATCATTCTAGTTTGTCATCCCGTAGGGATCTAAGCCCGAATCTTTCCATGCTAACTTTAAACGCTATGCCGAGATTCCTACGGAAATCACAGATTCGACGTAGTCAATGACAAAAATGTGTGGTGAGTGTGTGAGGGTTGGAGAGTTTTAGAGTATGAGAGTTCCCTTCGGTTAGGTATATGGACTTCTACGAAGCGACAAAAAATAGTCGAATGGCGGCGCCTGAGCGGAGTCGAAGGCCCGCGTACACTTGAAGGACTGGTGGCTGAGCGGAGCCGAAGCCACCATTGAGGTTGTTGTGTTTGGGAGTGGATTAAGCGTCTTTAGAGATAGCTGTATGGATATTCTTCTGGAACGACGAAAAGTAGTCGGCTGGCGGCGCCTGAGCGGAGTCGAAGGCCGCGTTACAAAAAATAAAAGGTGGCTTCGAGATCTCGAAGCCACCTTATTTTAAATAATCAATATTTTAAAACAGATTAATCCGCCATTACTTCACCTGCCTTTCGGTAAACAAAGCTGCCATAAATATGTCTTCTTGCAAAACGGCTCGGAGAATCGGCATTCACCATTTTGATATAGGTATTTCTCGGAACACCAAGGTATTCATAAATGTTTCCGTTAAGATGTTGAATGGTCAGTATCGATTTTTCAAGATAGAAATCCTGAATATTGGAGGTCGTAACCGTTTCCGTATATTCTTCTTTATATTTTTCCTGCGTTTCAGGGTTGATGCTCACCAGGAAATGATAGGCTTCAATCACCGATTTGCTTTTCTCTTCTGCTTCCACCTTACCGGCTTCATCATTGATAAATTTATCAGGATGCGTGTCTTTCATTACATTTCTGTAAATGGTTTTCAGCTCTTTTAAGGTTACGTTTTTATCTACTTCCAGAAGCTTTCTGTATTCGCCTAATTTTTTCATATGGTTGGATCCTTATTTCGGGATGCAAAATTAGGGTTTTAAATTGATAGTATGGAATGAATCTATTTAATTATTTTGGAATCAAATATATATATATATATATATATTATGTATACAGTGAATTGTTTATGTTATTTAAAGCAATTTCAATGAAATGTGGCTTTTTAGCAAACAAAGTAATTTTTCTATTGTTCCATTGTTCCATTTTATGAATTATAGCTTCTACATTATTTACTTTCTCTTTTTCTTTTATATAATCAACTGTAGATAATAATTCTAATGCAAAATTTGAATAAAAACCAGATAAAAACGATTTGGTTTTGTCAGCAATATCTTTATATGCTAAATTTTCGTCTCTGTTTAAATATTTAATAATATCTTTTTCAGCATCTAATATTAATCCCAATTCTTCAAAAGGCTTTTTATCTTTTGAACTGTAGCCTGTTATATAACTTCCATTGAGGTGATAAAGAACATGTTTGATTTTACCTGAATATGGGCCATAGAAATTTTTTTTATAGTCTAATTTTAAAATATCTCTTGCCCCAAATTTTTGTAGAAAATATGCAACTTTTTCAGCAGAAAATTCTGATAAAAATTCACCATTCTTCACTAGATCAAAAAGTACATACAGTAACATAGCGCGCGCTGGTGTTAGAGAAGTTCTTTCTTTTCTTAGTACTTCTATAATTTTACTATTAGGCTCGTATATTTGAACTTCACAATCAATGTTTTCTAAATATTCTTCTAATATTTTTTTGACTTTATTCCAATCCAAGCCTCCATTTCCTGCTCCTAAAGGAGGAATCGCAATGGATTTTATTTCTTTATCATTAATGATTTTTATCAAATCAATTAAGCCCTTTTCAATATATGAATATTCTGATGGCTTTCTCCAACTTGTTTTTGTGGGAAAATTAATTATGATCTTCTTACCTTTCAAGAGCGTATTTTCTTCAAATACGAATAGCTTGCCTATTCCAATTTCATTATTTTTACATGCTTTTACATATTCTTTATAATTATTTGGAAATTGATTTTTAAATTGTAAAGCAATACCTTTACCCATTACACCATCGGTATTAACGGTATTTACTAATGCTTTAGCATTACTATCTAATAAGTTTCCAATTTTATATTGTATCATAATTAAAAATAGTATTGACGTCTAACAACAATTTTATTTACATCGATCCCATAAGAAATTAACCTGTCTTTGGCTTCTTTATCGTAACAAATATAACCTAAAATATTATTTAAGGGTAAATCTGCCTCTAACAAAAACTCAGCTTCCTTTCTCCTTTTTTTATCCAAATCATTTTCATCTTTCCAATCTTTACAATTTATAGCTTCATGATCCAATATATTTTCAATATTGTAAACTTGACTTTTAGAATATTCCGATGTTAAATTATTATTTGCATGTCCATCAGTAAATATAAAATTTAGATTGGAATCTAAAATTTTCTGAACTGAAGTTACACAATATATTATATTCGTTGGTTTTGTTGATGCTACGCCATTAAATCCTTTTTGTATTACATAAAGCATAGGAGTTCTTATAGCAAAATAGAAAGGTATATAATCTCCTATAGTTTTCCCAGAATTAAGCGGATAATGATTCCTGGTTGATATTATTGAATTATCACCAATTGGAATATAGTTTTTATTACTATATTGTGAATTTCTATGAGTAATTCCATATTGTAAAATATGTGGTATATTCTCAATATGTGTCATTCGAAACAAATATATTTTATTTAAAGCTGTCATCTAAGTTAATGGCAATTTACAATTTAATATTTAATTTTATTCCGTCCTCTGGTAAATATGCGTTACTTTCGAATTTTTGATAAAATCCTCTAATGAGGTACCTTTCACCGCATTTTTATCAGTAAGTTCTACATAATAGATCATCGTATTAGGAAACTTCGGATCCTTACACAAAATTCTGAATCTTTTTACTTTGTCATCAGTACTTAAAAATGCAAGTTCCGAAGCATTGTAAAACCTGATATTGTTTACATCGAAAGCATCTTTCCAGTTTTTCTGCAGTTTGGCAAATCTTTTCTGGGTTCTGTCGCTGTCTTCATTTTCAAACTTATCAATCTGAAAATCGGTTAAAAGTTGTGGATAGATCAATCCTTCCTGAAGAATAGCCTTGGTGATCTTATCAGATTTATCATAAAAAACAACTTTACTGTCAAACAGCACCTGATTGTCTTTTACCACCATATTTCCAGCAAATTTCTTATAGCTTTTCTTTTTGTAGTCGTTTTTAAAATGTTCAATCACAGCTTTGTCTTTCGGACCCGGCTTTTCTGTCTTTTGTGCAAAAACCGGCATGGATAAAACTAATGAAAGGCCGGCAGTGTATAATAATTTCATGATATTTAATTAACTTTTATGAATTTAAAGAATATTTTTAAGTCTTACATATTGGAGCAGCATAATGGTCTTGGCATCTTTAATTTCTCCGGATTCGATCATTGCCAGGGCATCATTAACAGAAAGTTCAAGGACTTCAATATCTTCGCCCTCATCTTCAAGTCCACCACCGTCTGCGATCTTCATTTCTTTTGAATATTCGGCAATGAAGAAATGAAGAATCTCCGTTACGGATCCCGGTGACATATAGGCTTCAAAGATCTTCTCGACATGAGATATCTGGTATCCTGTTTCTTCTTCAGTTTCCCTTTTGATGCACTCTTCGGGATTGTCATTATCCAGCAGTCCTGCACATGCTTCGATCATCATTCCTGAAGGATTTCCGTTGATAAATGTAGGCAAACGGAACTGTCTCGTTAAAATCACTGTACCCGATGTTTTATTATACAACAGAATAACGGCGCCGTTTCCACGGTCGTATGCTTCACGGCTCTGTTGCTCAACGCTGCCGTTTTTTTTCTGAATAGTAAAAGTTACTTTCTTCAAGGTATACCAGTTGTCTGATAATATTTCTGTTTTTTCTATCTGAACGTTTGTATTAGGCATAGATTGTATGATCTTGGTAATTATTTCTTTAATAAATCTTCTAAAGCAGCTTTTAAATCGGGAAACTCAAAGTGAAACCCCGCTTTCTGAATTTTCCCTGCAGAAGCTCTTGAACCTTCCAATAAAGCATCTGCCAGTTCACCAAAGATAAGTTTTAAAAGGAATCCGGGAACATTCGGCATAAAGAGCGGTTTCTTTATAACTTCTGCAATTGTTTTGGTTAAATTTTCATTGGTAGTATGCTGAGGTGACACAGCATTGAAAGCTCCGTCGATCTCTGAATTTTGAATGGCATATTCGTAGATCGCAACAACATCCTCAATATGAATCCATGGCATATATTGTTTTCCGGTTCCCAGAGGAGAACCTATTCCTATTTTGATGGTTGGAAGCATCTTCTTTAAGGCGCCATCCTTTTCTGAAAGAATAACCGCTGTACGGATTTTCGCCACTCTTTCCGCAAGGTTTTGCTTTTTGAACTGGTCGGCGGCTGCTTCCCATAAGACAACGACTTCACTTAGAAAGTCATCTCCCTGACCGTCATTCTCATTAAAAATTTTATCTGTGGTTTTTGTTCCGTAGTAATTGATCCCGGAAGCGGTTATAAAAGATTTTAGTTTAATATTTTGCTCCTGTAGTTTCTTTAAAATTAGTCCGGCAGAATCAATTCTGCTGGAGATCAGCTCTTTTTTTCGTTCATCTGTCCACCGTTTTTCAGAAATGTTGGCACCCGCCAGATGAATGATATGTGAGACTCCTTCAAGTGCATTTTCATCCATAGTCTGCGCTTTGATATTCCATTCAAACTCATTGTCATGCTTTTTATTTCGGGTTAATAAGCGAACGGTATAGTTTTTCTCAAGCCTTTTTGAAAGCTCTTGGGCGATAAGTCCGCTTGCTCCGGTGATCAGTATAATGTCTTTCATTTCATTATTGCGTTTGATATTTACGACTGATTTTTAACGATTAAAACAAAATCATCATCCAAAAGTTTATAGCCGTAGTCATATATAAATTTATACTCAGAACCGTTTTTATAAACCTTTAGATTGGTAAAATAATCAAAATCAAAACCTAAGCCATCGAGTTTCGAGCGGGGGACTTTCGCTTTACCATCTGTATTCACTTCAGAGAGAATCCTGTAATTTTTGCGCAACTTATTATTGACATTACGCATCAGATTATTAGAATCTTTGTTCTGTTTGTTATTGTAAGCATTTCGGCAGGCATCGTTGCAGAACTTTTTGTCTGATCTCCCGATGATCTTTTCGCCGCATTCAAGGCAATCCATAATTTTATTTTTTCAGTTTGTGTGGATGAGCATGTTTTTTCTTTAGCAACCTTATAAATCTGCTGTGAGTAGGATAGCTTCTGTTAGAGGTAATATTATTGAAAAAAAGTGCTACTGTTAAAAGAATAAGACATCCGGAAAGAATCGGCGATAATACATACCAAAATCCCAGCTCCGGAATTTTACCCGTTGAGCTTACTGCAATCAATGCGGTGGCGCCACCCGGAGGATGAAGCGTCTTTGTATACTGCATTATGACAATGGAGAAAGCAACTGCAAGAGGCGCCGAAAGCCAGATAATATCAGGAACGATTTTATATATCGTAACGCCTACCAAGGCTGAGATCACATGCCCGCCAATGAGATTCCGGGGTTGTGCCAGGGGACTTTGTATCGCTCCATAGATTAATACACTGGAGGCTCCGAAAGATCCGATAAGAAAAATATTTTCTGTTGCCGATAAAGAATGCGACTGGATAAAAGCAATGATTCCAATTCCGAAAAACGCTCCCAGAAATGACCAGAAATGTTCTTTGTAGTCTACCAGTGTTTCTTTATAAATTACATATTTTGAGACTCTCAGCGTTCTTTTGATGGTTTTCTTCATATCTACTCAAAGGTACGGAATTATCCGTTTTCAAACGGATAAATTTTCAGATTGTTTGTGATATTCGTTTTCAAACGACTACAAACGAATTTAAATAGTTTCGTACCGGCTTGAATTTCAGTTTTCGGCAATCTTTGCAACAGAGATTTGAGAAACAGGTGAACGTCTCAGATTTAGTATTAATCTTTAAAAAATAGAATTATGTCACTAAGAAACAAAGTAACATTAATCGGTTACACAGGAAAAGAAGTTGAAATGGTAAACTTCGAAAACGGAAGCGTAAAAGCAGTAGTATCTATTGCTACTAGCGATTATTACACCAATGCAAAAGGTGAGAAGGTAGAAGAAACACAATGGCATAATCTGATCGCTTTTGGGAAAACTGCCGAGATCTTTCAGAAATATGTTCCGAAAGGAAAAGAAATTGCGATTGAAGGTAAGCTTACATACAGATCATACGATGATAAAGACGGTGTAAAAAGGTATATTACTGAGATCAGAGTAGATGAAATTCTGCTTTTGGGAGGCAAATAATAAAAACACAAATGATGAAAGTAAAAGTTTTTAAAATCAGACTGCAGCCAGAGTTTTTACATGATGATCAGCATATGCTTGATGATTTTCTCGAATCCCATCAGATTGTAAAAGTTGAAACGGCTTTTGTAAATGACGACAATTACTGGTCGGTGGTATTATATTTTGATGAATTGAAAATAACCGTCAACACAGTAAGAGAATCAAAGCAGACAAAATATACCGCTGAAAATGATGTACTGAGTTCTGATGAAGAGAAAATCCTTTTTGCTCTCAAAGAATGGCGGTCCGAAAAAGCAAGAGCGCAGAACCTTCCGACGTATTTTATAGCAACGAATAAAGAACTGGCGTCCGTGGCAAAATATAAACCTGTACGCAAAGAAGAGCTCTTGGATATCAAAGGATTTGGGAAGCATAAGATAGAAAATTACGGAGAAGAGATTCTTGAAATTTTAGAGAACATCTGATTATTTAATAGAAACACAAGTGATGAATAATCCTGAGCTGGAGAAGATTGTTTCTTCAGCTCTTATTTGTAGGATAAAGTCAGTTCAATTCCTTATTTTTGCAGCACTTATACATTAATCATCATTTATCAATTATAGAATGAAACCAGGTTTAGCAAAAGGGACGAGAGATTTTACAGCATTGGAAGTTGCAAGAAGAAGATTTATTATTACGACTTTACAGAAAAACTTCGAATTATTCGGGTTCCAGCCATTGGAAACACCGAGCTTTGAAAATCTTTCGACATTAACGGGGAAATATGGAGAAGAAGGAGACCGCCTGATTTTTAAGATTTTAAATTCAGGAGATTATACTTCAAAAGTAAATCAGGAAGACTGGGAGAACAAAAATCATCAGAAATTAACTTCGCAGATTTCTGATAAAGCCCTTCGTTACGATCTTACTGTACCTTTTGCAAGATTTGTAGCGATGAACCACAATCAGCTGACTTTTCCTTTTAAAAGGTATCAGATTCAGCCGGTATGGAGGGCAGATCGTCCTCAAAAGGGAAGATTCAGAGAATTCTATCAATGTGATGCGGATGTGGTGGGCAGCGAAAGCCTTTTGCAGGAAGTTGATCTGGTTCAGTTATATTTGAAGTCATTTGCCGAATTGGGTGTTTCTGTAACAATTCATATCAATAACAGAAAAATACTCTCTGGCCTTGCAGACTATGCCGGGATCGCAGATAAGCTTATTGATTTCACGGTAGCGCTGGATAAGCTGGATAAAATAGGAAAAGATGGCGTAGTTAAAGAACTTCTTGAAAGAGGAATTGCTCAGGAATCTATTGATAAACTGGATTTTCTTTTTACCCAATCCGATGATGCATTGGAAAATCTTCTTCAGCTGAAAGAAAAGTTTGCAGGAAACGAAACCGGATTAAAAGGGGTAGAAGAATTGGAATTCGTGATCACGCAATCTTTGAATTTGGGTGTTGATATTCAGAATCTGGTATTTGATATCACGCTTGCAAGAGGATTGGATTATTACACCGGAGCGATCTTCGAAGTGAAAGCTGATGAAGTTCAGATGGGCTCTATCGGTGGCGGTGGAAGATATGATAACCTTACAGAAGTTTTCGGAGTTAAAAATATTCCGGGAATAGGGATCTCGTTTGGTTTAGACAGAATTTACCTGGTTATGGAAGAGTTGGGATTATTTCCTGAAGAAGCCACCTCAAAAGTGGAGTTTCTGTTTGCTAATTTCGGAGGTGATGAAACATTAGAAGCTTTAAAAATCATCAAACAGTTAAGAGAAAAAGAAATTTCTGCCGAACTTTATCCTGAATCTGCAAAGATCGGAAAGCAGTTTATATATGCTGAGAAAAAAGGAATTAAAAATCTTGTTTTCCTTGGCGAGGAAGAAATTAAGAACGGAAATGTAACATATAAGGACCTTGAAGCAGGAGAGCAGAAAACGGTTACTTTAGAAGAGTTTTTAAACAAATAATATCATCCTGAGAATTCTGTAATGCCATGAAAAATACAGAAGACTTAAAAGAAATAGCTAAACTTTTTCTCAAATTGGGAATCATAGGTTTCGGCGGGCCGGCTGCACATATTTCAATGATGCAGGATGAAGTTGTTACCAAAAGAAAATGGCTTACACAACAGCATTTTTTAGATCTGATAGGAGCAACCAATTTAATTCCCGGTCCCAACAGTACAGAAATGGCGATCCATATAGGAAGAGAAAAAGGAGGTTGGAAAGGATTAATTACTGCAGGAGTTTGTTTTATTCTTCCTGCAGTTTTTATTACAGGTATTTTTGCCTGGCTGTATAAAAAATACGGATCATTACCTGAAGTTCAGCCTTTTGTGTATGGTATTAAGCCCGCTATCATCGCGGTTATTTTATCTGCAATTTTTCCGCTGGCAAAAAAATCTTTGAAAACAGGGCTGTTGATTGTTTTAGGATTGCTTGTGTTGACAGGATCATTATTGGGTGTTAATGAAATCCTTCTTCTTTTTGGCGCCGGGATAATTTATGTCTTTTTATATTTTATAAACTCCGGAAAGTCGAAAGATTTAAAAAATCTTATTCCCATTATTTCTTTACATGCGTCGGGAAACGATTTATTATCTCCATTAAATATTAAATTATTTCTTATTTTCCTTAAAGTTGGCGCTATTCTTTACGGAAGCGGTTATGTATTGTTTGCGTTTCTGGATGCTGAGCTTGTCTCTACAGGATTGATGACAAGAAAGCAACTGATAGACGCTATTGCCGTAGGACAATTCACTCCCGGACCGGTTTTTTCTTCGGTGACTTTTATAGGATATCAGATTAACGGATGGACCGGAGCTGCCGTTTCAACTCTCGGGATTTTCTTGCCGTCATTTCTTTTCGTTGCTTTGCTTAATCCTTTAGTAAAGAAAATGAGGAAATCAACAATTTTTTCATTATTTCTGGATGCGGTAAATGTTGCTTCCGTTGCTATTATTGTATCCGTATGCATTAGCATGGGAGTGGATACTGTTACTGACTGGAGGACGATTCTGATTGCTGTTGTCTGTCTTTTTCTAAGCTTTGTATATAGAAAAATCAATAGTGCTCTGATTGTTGTTTTGGGTTCTGTAATGGGATATCTGCTGACTTTTATGTAAATCATTATTTTATGGACGGACAAGTTTCATCAGACCTTATTGAAAAGTGGCTTAAAGCATGGTCATTGTCAAGACAGCTGCCATTGCCCGTGCATTATAAATCAGGATTGATGGTGGATGTAAGAGAAGAAAAGCAAAGCAAGCGTTATGTATTCCCAACATGTAATGATGATTTTTTTGAACTGGCACAAACCATTAATGAACCCTGGATTTTCCTGAAAGTATGTGCATCTTTCGAGGAATTTAAAGACAAAATCCCGGAAAGATGGGTCTTGCAGCCACAAGGATACATGATGTACTGCTCTTCTCCTATGGAATTTGCAGATAAAAACTTACCGGATAAATACAGATTCGAATATAAACAGTATGAATCTACTTTTTTGGTCAATATTATGGAAAATAATGTCGTAGCTTCATCAGGACGCATCGTATTTGTTGATGATCTTGCTGTGTATGACAGAATTTTTACGGAAAAAGATCATCGAAGAAAAGGCTTGGCGAGCTTTTTAATGAAAGAGCTTGAAAAAATAGCACTGTCAAAAGGCTTTTTTAATAATTTTTTGGTTGCCACAGAACAAGGTAAAAAACTATATGAATTATTAGGCTGGAAACTCTACAGTCTTTATACGTCTATTGTCATTGAGAGAGAATAAATGTCAAAATATTACTTCACAACGTAAGAATATCTTTTTACCTCGTGCCAAAGTAAAACCACCACGTAAAAAAGTAACTTTACATCTCAAGAGTGTAACCTTACCTTGTAAAAAAGTAACCTTACATCAAAAGAATAATAAAAAGTCCTTTTTAATCAAATTCCTTTTAAATAGGATTGTAATTGCAGTTACATTTATTTTTATATTTTTAGACCCAAAATATAGTCATGAAAAACTATTTAGAAATCAACAAAAAATCCTGGAATGCCAAAGTTGAGCCTCATTTACAATCGGATTTTTATTTTGTGAATGAATTTTTAGAGGGGAGAACCTCACTGAATTCTATCGAGTTGGAACTTTTAGGTGATATAAAAGATAAAAAAATTCTGCACCTGCAATGCCATTTTGGTCAGGATTCAATTTCTCTTTCCCGGCTTGGCGCTGAAGTTACAGGAATTGATTTGTCGGATAAAGCCATTGATGCAGCAAAAGAGCTGGCCCGAAAAAGTGGTAACAACACACAGTTTATTTGCACAGATTTATACAATCTCCCGAATGTTCTTGATCAGCAGTTTGATATTGTCTTTACTAGCTACGGAACAATTGGCTGGCTGCCGGATCTGGAGCGGTGGGCAAACGTTATTTCACATTTTCTTAAGCCTGATGGAAAATTCATTATGGCAGAATTTCATCCAGTCGTATGGATGTTTGATGATGATTTTGAAGGGGTGAAATACAATTATTTTAATGAAAAACCGATCGTAGAAACTTATGAAGGTACCTATGCAGATCAGTCTGCAGATATTATTCAGGAATATGTGATGTGGAACCATTCTCTGGCAGAGGTTCTTCAAAGTTTGATTAATAATGGAATCGATATTCATCAGTTTAAAGAATACGACTGGTCACCCTATCCTTGTTTCAGGCATGTAGAAGAATTTGAAAAAGGAAAATGGAGAATTCCGCAATTTGGAAATAAGATCCCGCTTGTTTTTGCGATAGAAGCACAAAAAAAGTCATCGTAGTTTCAAATTACGATGACTTTCTGAATATATGAATGTTAAAATAACTAGTCTTATCCTACAGTTTCCTGTGCTTTATTTACAGTATCCTGTGCTTTGTTTTTAAATTCATCTGCTTTGTCCTGAACCTGGGAAGCGACATTATTAGCTTTATCTTTAAGATCATTTCCCCATTTGTTTAGGTTATCCTTTGCATTGTTGATTTTATCTTTTACCATTTGTTTTTGTTCAGGGCTTGAATTTTTATATTTCCAATATGCTAAAGCTCCAAGACCAACTAACGCTAATAAACCTTTTGTCTTATTTCCCATGATTTCTATTTTTTAAATGTTAATACTAAAATTTGTTATTAGTAAACATGTAAAATACGTGCCAAAAAAAATGACAGAAATATAAAATAATGTTAAATTTAATTGAAAGTTTCTAAATTTTCCCCGTCAAAACTTGCAAAAACCATAGTAGGATAGGAGTCTTGATGATAGCTATTTCCATCTTTGTCAATGGCAATAGCTCCTGCGAATCCGTCGATTGTTTTCAGTTCTTCAAACGTTTTCTCAAAAGCATTTTGCAGAGACATTCCGTCAGTAACTCTTGTGACGATCTTTGCTGCTGTTGCATTGCTTACGATATCTTCACCCACTCCTGTACAGCTTACAGCACAGAAAGCATTGGCATAATTTCCGGCCACGGTTGCAGAATCGGAAATCCTTCCCGGAATCTCAAATCCTTTCCCACCTGTAGAGGTGGCAACGGCTAATTTCCCGTTTTTATCAATCACGACGCAGCCGACGGTGCCTTTTCCGCCATTGTTTAATTTTGCCTGATATTCTTCTCTTCTTTTCGGAATTTCCGTTGAAAAGTTTTCAAAGCCGTGCTCTGTGGCATATTTTTTCGCTCCGCTTCCGCCTAAGACCCTGTCGTCTTCTTTCATGAGCGCTTTTGCTACAAAAATTGGATTTTTTACATCCTGAATGTTAATCACGCCGCTCATTTTTTCGGTTTTTCCATCCATAATAGCAGCACTCATCCTGATCACTCCGTCACTCTGGATTTGAGATCCTGTACCTGCATTGTAGAGCTCATCATCTTCAAGCAGGGAAACGGCAAATGCTGCAGTATCAAACGCCGAATGATACTGTAAATATTCAAAGGTTCTTTTTACAATTTCCTTTAAAGATTCCTGCTTCGCCGTTTTTACTTCATGACTCTGATCACTTTCAGAGAAAAATCCACCGTGAATTATTACCTTCATTTTAATGTTGTTTTTTGTAGACAAGATAGCCAATTTTTATAAAATCATATATGATCCCCGACACTAAAATAGCTGCTGCCAGGATAAGTATCTTTAAAGTAATGAAACCGTAAAGCGTTCCTCCGGTAATTCCTCCCAGAAAGAAAAAACCGATGATTGAGATTCTAAGCTTTACAGAAGAAAGAAGCTTTTTTCTCTGCTCTGCTTCTTTGTAGAAAAAAAGCTGTGAAAGTTCAATTCCTAAATCCGTAAATAGCCCTGTAAGGTGTGTGGTTCTAACGGTTGCATTGGAAATGGTCGTCACCAGAGAATTCTGCAAACCCATGGCAAAAAGCAGGATAAAAGAAAGCAGTACCGAATTGTATGCAATGAAATAATTTCCCCATAGGCCTGCGCAGAGTAAAAGTAAGCATTCAATTAGAGTAGGAATGATGTATAAGTATTTACTGTTCCTTCGGGAAGCAATTTCGATCATAAAATTGGAAGCAAATGATCCAAAGAAGAAGAAAAGAATGTACAAGAAGTATACAGTGCCTTTCCAGAACTGTAAATTGAATACCTCATCAATAAAGAATGCAAAATGGCCTGTAACATTCGTTGTAAGGGTCTGAACAGATAAATATCCTGCTACATTTACGATACCGGCGACAAAAGACAGTAAGCAGGCAATACGAAGATTGTGGTAATAAGTTCTTGTCCTGCCTTTATGTCTGAACATGCTTTAAATTTTTTATTTTTCCTGAGAAATCGGATTAAATTGAGAATTCTCGATGGTCAGGGTTTTAGTAGTGAGGTCATAATGATCGTTCATAGACATTACATGCACGGTGAGATTATCAATAGAAATAGGCTCTCCGAGATTGATGTTGGTGAGATTGGTATCTTTAATAAATCTTCCGTCTACAAGAATGACAAGCCCGGAGCCAACAGCAGTCATTACATCATTATGAATAAAAAGTCCCGTATCTTCTCCCAGGCCGATCCCAAGCGTTCTGGGATTGTTCACTACAGCCTGGAAAAGTCTTCCGATTCTTCCCCTCTGCACGAAATGCGTATCGATGATCACATTATCAATAAGTCCTAATCCCTGTGTGGTTTTTATTTCGCCTTTCAGCAAAGCTTCAGAACTGCTCCCCTGATAGATCATATTTTCAGAAGCAGCGGCAGCCCCGGCAGAAGTTCCGGAATAAATAAAATCCTGCTCCTGATATTTCAGCAAAATTGTATCGTGGAATCTTGTCCCTCCAAGAATGGATGTCAGTCTCAGCTGATCTCCTCCTGTAAACATGACAACATCGGCAGCGTTGGCTCTTGCGACGATAGCGTCAGAGTTGGCTTCTTCACGGTTGTGAATATCAAGAATATTTACATTTTTTGCGCCTAGAAACTCAAAAGCTTTTTTATATTCTGCGCCTACGATCTGTGGAATCTGTGAGGCTGTCGTAATAATTTCAATGACAGAATTTTCCTTATTTTTAGATTCGTTGATAATTTTTCTAAGAATTCCTCTCTCAAAAAAGTTCAGGTTTTTTTCGATATTCTGATCAAAATCAGTTTCGGCAAAACTTCCTTTGTTTACAGCACCGCCGATTACAATTAATTTTCCAACAGGTTTCGTCATAGGCTGCAAATTTAAAAAATTATTAACAGCTGAGAAAATTCAGGGTACATAAAATTGATTTTGAGGATTTTAGAATGATAAAAAAATCCAGATTATTTTTAGTAAATATTCAAGCGTGGTATAGTTTTGTTTAGGGTTTTGCATTATCTTTGATTCTAAATGCAGTTATTGTTAACTATTAAAAATGCAAATAGATTATGAAAATTGAAAAAATACAGGCATTGCGCGGCCCGAATATTTGGAGTATCAGGAGGAAGAAGCTGATACAGATGCGGTTGGATCTGGAAGAAATGGAAAATTTTCCCACGAATAAGATCGATGGATTCAGAGAAAGAATAGAAAAATTAATTCCTTCTTTGTTTACTCACAGATGTTCTGAAGGGGTAGAAGGAGGCTTCTTTCACCGTGTAGAAACAGGTACCTGGATGGGGCACGTTATCGAGCATATTGCGTTGGAAATTCAGACCCTTGCTGGTATGGATGTGGGCTTCGGAAGAACACGTGAGACAAAAACACCGGGAGTTTACAATGTTGTATTTAATTATATTGAAGAAAATGCAGGAATTTTTGCAGCAGAAGAATCTGTAAAGATCGCAGAAGCTTTGATTAACGGAGAAGATTATGATATAAACGCATGTATCCATAAGCTTAAAGAAATTCGTGAGAGAGTACGTCTTGGGCCTTCGACCGGAAGTATCGTTGAGGAAGCCGTTTCAAGGAAAATTCCGTGGATACGTTTGGGAACGAATTCGCTGGTGCAGCTTGGATATGGAGTTAATCAGCAGAGATTCCAAGCCACAATTACCGGAAAAACAAGCTCTATTGCGGTAGATATTGCATGTAATAAAGAACTGACCAAAAGAATGCTGCATGATGCGGCTATACCGGTGCCAATAGGAGATCTTATTACCGATGAAGAAGGTTTGGACAGTGTCGTAAGAAAAATAGGATATCCGGTGGTGATTAAGCCTTTGGATGGAAATCATGGGAAAGGTTCCTCGATTAACGTTAACGATTGGGAATCTGCCAAAATAGGATTGGAACACGCCCAGAAATATTCTAAACGTGTCATTGTTGAAAAATATATTACGGGATATGATTTCAGGGTTCTGGTCATCAATAATAAAATGGTTGCGGCAGCCAGAAGAGTTCCGGCTCACGTTGTCGGGGACGGTGAAATGAATCTTCAGCAACTCATTGAAAAAGAAAATAACGATCCGAGAAGAGGGTATGGACATGAAAATGTTTTGACCGAAATTGAGATCGACAAAGACACCACCGAGCTTCTTGAAAAACTGAATTATACACTGGAAACAGTTCCTCAGAAAGGGGAGGTTGTTTACCTGAAGTCAACCGCTAATCTCTCAACGGGTGGTACATCGATCGATGTCACAGACATGATTCATCCAGAAAATATTACAATGGCCGAAAGAATATCAAAAATCATCGGACTTGATGTCTGCGGAATTGATATTATGGCTGAAAATCTTACACAACCGCTAAAGGAAAGTGGTGGAGCAATCATTGAAGTGAATGCTGCACCGGGTTTCAGGATGCACCTTGCTCCAAGTGAGGGGTTACCAAGAAATGTTGCCGCTCCGGTTGTTGACATGCTTTATCCACCGGGAAAACCTTTTACTATTCCGATTATTGCAGTGACCGGAACTAATGGAAAAACCACAACGACCCGATTAATTTCTCATATTGTAAAAAGTAACGGCTACAGGGTTGGTTTTACGACTTCAGACGGAATTTATATTCAGAATACGATGTTGTCTAAAGGTGATACTACAGGGCCTCTTTCAGCGGAGTTTATTTTAAAAGACCCAACGGTGGAATTTGCCGTGCTGGAAACGGCAAGGGGTGGAATTTTACGTTCTGGACTGGGCTTTTCACAGTGTGATATAGGGGTTTTGACCAATATTGAAGAAGATCATCTCGGAATGAATGATATCCACAACCTGAGAGATCTTACCCGTGTAAAAAGAGTCGTTCTTGACAGCGTAAAGAAAGGCGGATGGAGTATTCTGAATGCCGATAATGAGTATTCAATGAAGATCATTAACGATCTTGACAGTCAGGTCGCAATTTTCAGTATGAATGAAAACAATCCGCATATTCAGAAATTTGCGAAGGAGGGAAGAATTACCTGCGTTTATGAAGAAGGTTTTGTTACCATCAAAAAAGGAGACTGGAAGATAAGAATAGGCAAGGCCAAAGATTTCCCAATCACCATGGAGGGTAAGGCAAAGTTTATGATTGAAAATGTTCTGGCAGCGAGTCTCGCCTGTTATCTTTACGGATTTGGCATTGAAGATATTTCTAATTCTTTAAGAACTTTTATACCAAGCGCTCAGCTTACACCGGGTCGATTGAATGTGTTTAAGTTTAAAAACTTTAAAGTTCTGATTGATTTCGCCCATAATCCTTCGGGATATGAAGCTATCGAAGACTATCTTAAAAATGTAGAAGCGACGAAAAAGATCGGTATTATTTCCGGTGTCGGAGATCGTAGAGACAGCGATATCAGGGAATGCGGTAAGATTGCAGGAAGAATGTTCGACCATATCATCATCAGAAATGAAAAACATCTTCGCGGAAGAACGGAAGATGAGATCAACGGTCTTATCATTGAAGGAATGCAGTCTTCAGGAAGAGATGTGAGCTATGAAATCATTCCTAAGGAAATCGAAGCTCTGAAGCATGCAATGGGAATGGCCGAAGAAGGAACATTTATAACGGCTTTAAGTGATGTGATTTCAAATGCTATTGATCTGGTACAGGATTATCAGGCAAGAGAATTGCTCGAAGACGATAAGATTTAATCATTATATTTAAAAGTTTCGGCGGCATCGAAGATGCCGCCGAAACTTTATCTTACTTTTATAAATTAATTTTATAAATTTTCCCACAGTTGCTTGATCTCCCGCATTTTTACCAGATAAAAATATAATGGAATCAACTCTAATCGTAAGGTGAAAAAATTATTATCAGGTAATATAAATGGTATGATCATCATAATAATACAGACTGCAATACCAATAACAGCATCAACAATAGCTGCTTGCGGAGCCCACTTTTGCTCAAACCAAAGTCCATATGCCACAATTCCTTTATAGATGATTAAGCAACTTGTTATTAGCCCGTAAAGGGTATAAACATGTGTTGCCTGAATTCCGTAAATTGACATTTTAAATTCCCTTACAAAAGGTCCGATACCAAGGAACAAAGCTGTGACTGAACCTCCGATTAGAAAGAACCAGACAAAAATTTTGATCCAGACTGGCAGAAGATTTCTTCTTCGGGTAAAATTTGTTTTCTTTTCAAATTCTTCAAAAGCTGAAGTTTCATTCATTGTATATTAGTTTTATAATTTATTCTTGTGCAAAAAAAGCGTTGGAGCTTCCAATCCAGATGGCATCTTTCTTATTGAAATCTACGTTTACCATATCGGCTTTGGTCATTCTTGCAAGATTTTCCAGCAGGATAGGACGTTCATCATTTTCATGCCAAATATACAACAAACGGATTTCTCCTTTTGAAAAATCTCCGTTGATATCTTCAAAAACCGGTTCATAATTAACTTTTCTTTGTAAAATATAGTTTTGCTTATCTTCAATAGCGTCTGTTATCTCCTTTGTCGGGTTTAAATTAACACCACTTCCAGCAAAAGAAAATAAAGGTTTCAAAACAAAATTTTCGAGGTTTTCATTTTCCGGAAATTCATGCAGAAAATAGCTTTTCGGGACAAACTGATGCTCTAAAAGCGGTAACAAAAATTTAGAAATTTTGAAAAACCAGTTCGGATGTGTAATCCATTTTACATCGACATCTTCACGGAAATCAAATTCCGTTTTCAGATCCGGAATACGGTCTAATTCATCAAAAATCACCCGATTATAAATCCTTTTAATCTCAATTAAATTTCCATCGTATTCATAATATAATTTTTTACCGTTCTTTTTGATTTTAGTAAGGCAAACTGTTTTTATTCCCAGCAGTTTTTCAGTAAAAATAAAATCAATTTGTGTTTTTTGTTTTTCAGGGTAAATTTCCAGTAGAATAACATTTTCAGGGTTCTCATCACCGACGATAAGATCGTTAAGATGATTTTTAAAATTTTCTTGAGACATATTATTCCTGATTTCCGAAAGAAATGGATAAATTTCACAGAAAGAATCTTCAAAAATCTTTTGAAAAGCATACAGAGAAGGGAATGCCTGAAGTTCGATGAGCTGTGGCTCAATTTCTCCATTGTTATTTTTACAGATTCCGAAATCTATGGTAAAGAAATGCGGCTTATTGGTATCATTAGGGACTCTGCAGTTGTCCGGAATGGCTTTTTGTAAAAGGTCTGGAGATAAAGTCTTAATCTGGTCAATAATACTTTCGCTCGCACTGATCAGTTTAGCTTCAAAATCTTTTGTTAAGAAAATAGGACTTTCAGAAATTCTGAATCCCGGTTCTAGTCCGCTTTTTTGTTTTAAATATTCTTTTAGAAGGCTGTATTTTTCCTGTGAAAAATCCTGATTAAACTGTTTTCTATATTTTGGAATCATAAATCTTTTTCTTTGTGATTTAAAAAATCGGACATTTTAGCCCGATTGTATATATATTTTTATCGAAGTATTTTCTACATTAAAGCATGAATTCTGCTTAAAATATTCTGTTTTGCAAAGTCTAAAAATCTTGGGAGAATCTGGGACTGTGTAAGAATGATTTTATCTTCATCATCAATTCTGTCAATCGTCTCAAGATATTTTTCCATACCGAAATTTTCGATCATGGCCAATTTGTTTTTTTCATCCTTAAGATTTTCCATCATTCCTTCAGGATTAGCTTCAGGATGAAACTGAGTTCCGAAAATTTCTTCAGAAAAACGGACAGCCATTACCGCTCTTTCAAGATCAATGTGTGGCCGGAATTTCTCAATCGCCATAATTTTCATTCCCAATTCTTCAAAACGCTCATGATCCGGTTCGATAAATTGATAAGCCCGAGAATCAACGGCATAAAAGGGATCTGGAAGATTCTTAAACAAAAATTCTTGCTCACCTTCTTCGGTTTTATGAACCGGCATTACCCCGAAAGAATACGATTTTCTTTTATTGATCGTTCCGAGCTTCCAATGAATACTTGCCAACTGGAATGAATGACAGATCAGGAAAAGATATTTTTTTTCAGGATTGTGTTTATTGTGTTCGAAAATAGCAGTTAAGAATCCGCTAAATTTATCCTCCCATTCCAATCCTTCACGGTGAGGATTTCCGGGACCTCCGGAAGAAATAAATATGTCGAAATCTTCAATCTCCGGAATTTCATTTTTAAACCTTACATCAAACGTCTTGATGATTACGCTTTCTTCCACACAACGTTGCTGAAGAGCTTCAGAAATTTCTTTTATATTTTTAAATCCCTGATTTACCTGATTATTATTCATATCCAGCAATGCAATTCGAATATCCTTCATGCTACTTCATATTTTGTACAAATTTATTAAATATTGTGAAGTGGTTCTCCGTGCGTAATACCATATTCGGTTTCTGAGATCATATAATCAACAACTTTTGTAAGATCGCCGGTTTCATTAAAAATTCTAAGCTGCCGGTCCGCGCCCGTTCCGTTTTCTAAAATTTTCCAGGCATATTCCACTTCATTGCGGCATCCCAAATCATCTACAACATCATCGATGAATTCCAAAAGTTCTTTTAAAAGATCAGGATAAGGCACAGATTCCTCCTTACCAAAATCAATAAGATGAGCTTCAATTCCGCTTTTGGAGGCCCTCCATTTATTTTCATTAAGCAGTAATCTTCTATAGCTTCTGAAGCTTAAATTTTGCTGGTGCAGCTTGTATATTTTAGCAACCAAAGACTGCATAATCGCTGCAAGGCATACCGTTTCATCTATTCTTAAAGGCATATCGCAAATCCTGAATTCTATGGTTGGGTAAAACGGATGCACCCTCAAATCCCACCAGATTTTCTTGGCATTGTCGATCGTACCTGTCTTCACTAAGAGGTCAACATAACTGTCGAATTCCGCGAGAGAATTAAAAAAGCTAGGAATTCCTGTTCTTGGAAACTTCACAAAAATTTCCTGTCTATATGATTTAAAACCGGTATTCCTGCCGATCCAAAACGGTGAATTTGTTGATAATGCATAAACATGCGGAAGAAAGTATCTCATCACATTTTGGATTCTTACTCCTTCTTCACGGTTCGGTATTCCGATGTGCACGTGAAGTCCGAAGATGAGGTTTCCACGCGCAACATCGCCCATGTCGTCTACAATTTTATTGTACCGTTCGCCGTTGGTTATGGTGTTGTGTTCCCAGTTTGAAAATGGGTGTGTTCCACCGCCGGAAACGCGAAGTCCCTGTTCGTGTGCGGTTTTGATAAGATGTCTTCTCAGGTTGGTTAGTTCTGCTTTAGCTTCCTGAATATTCTGGCAGATTCCCGTTTCCATTTCGATCATGGATTCGTGCATTTCGTGCTTTAAATTTTCGCTTAAAACAGCTTTCCCGCCTTCAATAATTTTCGAAACATGAGAGATCAGGTCTCTGCTCTCAACATCAATGATCTGATATTCTTCTTCGATCCCAATAGTAAACTGATGCATTTTTTTCGTGTTTTTATGTTTTTTATTGTAAAGAATCTTTTACGAAATTCCCCCAGGCAATATTAGGTTTCCCCGGAACATATTCTTTGGCTTTTTCTATGGCCAATTTTGCAGAATGTTCCACAATCCAGGCGAAATTTTCTTCTCCTACAGAATTCCTGTCGGCATCCGGCGCAGGATTGCAGAAGTCTATGGCGTAAGGAATTCCGTCCCGAACGGCAAATTCCACCGTATTAAAATCATAGCCCAACGCTTCATTCATTTTAATGGTGTAATCATGAATGGTTTTTAATAATTTTTCCAATTCTTTTCCTTCTGTTTTATGGGTGGTTTCATATCTCAGGTGGGGAGCATTTCTCGGTTCGTAAGGCATAATATGAACATATTTTCGGCCTAAGCAATACACTCTGTAGTAATCATCAAAAATGATTTCTTCCTGTACCATCATCACAAGCTGTTCGGTTTCCGAATGTTTATCCCAGAGGTCTTGAGGATTCTCTACACGGTAAACATTTCTCCAGCCACCGCCGTCATGCGGTTTCATGTAAGCCGGAAATCCCACATAATCAAAAATATAATCCCAGTCGTGAGGGAATTTCAGATTTCTGAAAGACGTTTCTGAAGTATTGGCTGGTCTTTCGTATGAAGGCAGTAAAACTGTTTTCGGAAGAGGAATTCCGAGTTTGGTCATTAAAGCATTGTTGAAAAATTTTTCATCTGCACTCCACCAAAACGGATTATTAATGACGTACGTTCCGTTCAGTGCTGCATTTTTAAGGTAAGCCCTGTAAAAAGGAACATCCTGTGAAATTCTGTCAATAATAACAGCATAGTCATAATCTGCTCCCTGTTCAAGTTTGTCAATACTTACAGGTTCTGCAACAATTTCGCCTTTTCCAAGCTCGTTTACCTTATCGATAAATGCCCAGGGAAACGTATCTTCCATTCCGAATAGTATTCCGACTTTTTTTACCATAGTTGTATTTTTTATGTGTATTAATTTTTATTTAAATTAAGAGAAAAATGCTCCGATAAATGTTGGAAAAACCATTCTCCAAAGCGGCCAGTCATGACTGATCCACTTTCTTTCGTCATACCAGAAATCAATTCCTTTTAAACGTAAAATTTCTGCCATTTCGATATTTTTGTCTTTACAGATGTCCTGATCGGAAGTGCTTAAAACAATATGCATATGCTTGTATTTCCATGCTTCATCATTTCTTACAAATTCCCTTGGGCAATTGAAATAAACGAGATCATCGGAATATCCGTCCATAAAATTCCTGATACTGAAAGCTCCCGAAAGACAAAACAAGTGTGAAACAACATCCGGAAATCGGAAGGCGAAATTGGCAGCGTGATATCCGCCGAAACTTGCTCCTGCTACCGCAACACGGTGTGTCTTATGAATTTTCTGAATGTAGGGCAGAAATTCCTGGATCAAAAACTGTACATATCGTTCATAATTTTTAATTCTTTGCTGAGGAGAGATCCCTTCATCATAGAAGCTCCAACTGTCAATCGTCTGGATATTATAAAGTTTAATTTTTCCCTGTTCAACAAACCAGTTCACACTTTCATTCAGATGAAAATCATGATTTTGGGTATAAAGCCCCTGCGAAGTCGGAAACATTATGACCGGATGACCGTAATGTCCTGTAACTTCCACTTTGATGCTTGTACACAAAATATGTGAATAGTAATCTGTATGTTCTATATGTGGCATTTTTTAATAACTTATGAATAATAATATATTATGAATTATTTTTGCTAATTGCTAATTGCTAATTGCTAATTGCTAATTGCTAATTGCTAATTGCTAATTGCTAATTGCTAATTGCTAATTGCTAATTGCTAATTGCTAATTGCTAATTGCTAATTGCTAATTGCTAACTCGTCGGTTTGCTTTTCGGAGGAAGAATATTTAACATTTCAGCATTAATTTTTTCCGCTGCTTTGTCTAATCTCTCCTCTATAATAAGCGGATCGCTAGATTTATAAACAATACCGACATGATAATCAATAGGTAAGAATTTTACCGTTTCTTCACTTTCGAATTTGCTGTAGTCTGCTTTTTCATCTTTGATCAATGCGATGATCAGACCGGAATAATATCCTGTAGGCTTTGAAATTTGATAATCCTTTCCCCAAAGCAATGCATCTTCTATTTTTGCCCATTCTCTCCAGATATTAATACTGCTTGAAGCTTCCACAAGGTCTGGTATGTGCGCTCCTCCAACTCTTGAAGAAGTTTCCAGAAAGTAATATTTTCCGTTTTCTTTACTTCTTATAAATTCTGTATGAGTGGCTCCGTTTAGCAGGCCGAAACTAGATAAAACTTTAGCGTTGGCAATTTCAAGAGCTTGAAATTCATCGGAATACCGTCCTAATGTTTTCGTCCTGAACACTCCGCCTTCATGAGAAACCTGCATCGGAGGCGCCAGATATTTTGAAGCTGATGTAAAAACAATCTCTTTATTAAAAGTCAGGCTGTCAACATGATACACGTCGCCAGGTTTAAAACTTTCCAGTAAAAATAAATGACGTTCTTCCCCGAGACTATTGAGGGCCTCCCAGAGTTCTTCTTTGGAAGTCAGTTTTCTGATTCCTGATGCAGAAGCTTCTGAACGAGGTTTTAAAACCCATGGCGCAGGAATTTTATCAACAAAAGCATTAACCTCATCATTGTTGAAAACAGCAGTAAATTCAGGAACATTGATTCCGGAATCTTTTGCTTTCTGTCTCATCGCAAGCTTATCCCTGAAATAGCGGTGCGTGGTCTGTCCCATTCCGGGAATACGGAAGGTCTCGCGTATCAGTGCTGCTTTTTCCACATCATAATCGTCGAGCGCGACAACGGCGTCAATTTTCCGGGTCTGCATGAGGTAAGAAAATCCCTGGATAAGATGATCGAGGTTCCAGACTGAGGGTTTCAGTTCGGGCATGTAGAAGACTTCGTCGATAGCATGCCACGGCCAATTTTTCTCTTTCAGATTTTCTGAAGTTACCAAAATCACATTATTACCGAGGCTTTTCATTTCATCCATGAAATCATAGCCTTTGTAATAGCACGAAATGCATACTATTGTTTTCTTCTCCATATAATGTTTTTTAGTTTTTAATGAAATTTCAAAAATAAAAGCAGTTTTTTATTATTTATTTAATATTAAATTAATGAATATAATAAGCTTTTGGAAATTCTATTTCAATTATACAGAGAATTTTTGTAATAAACTAATTTTTAATGATAATTTTCGATTAAATCCGCCAGCAGCTGTACTCCAAAGCCGGTTGCCGCTTTTTCTTTGGCATATCCTACATTTCCAAATGCTACTCCGGCAATATCAAGATGCACCCATTTTGGATGATTTTCTATAAACTGTTCAAGAAATTTTGCTGCAACAATACAATCTCCAATGGGTTTCATTGATATATTTTTTATATCGGCTACATCAGAGCGGATATTTTCTTTCCAGATGTCCCAAAGTGGTAGGTTCCAAAGCTTTTGATTGGTTTTGTCACCGGTTTTAATCATAAGATTTTTAAGCTCTTCATTATTGGAAAATAGTGCTCCGCAGGTATCGCCGAACATTCTCACCGAGCTTCCTGTCAACGTAGCAATATCAATAAGAATATCGGTTTTGTAGTTTTTTGAGAGATAAGAAAGTCCGTCGGCCAAGATCATTCTTCCTTCTGCGTCCGTATTGAGAACCTCTATCGTTTTGCCGTTGTAGGCCGTAATGACATCACTTGGAAGAAAAGCTTTTTCAGAAATGGCATTATCGGTAATCGGTAAAATAGCTATAATATTCACAGGAAGCTGCATTTCCGCGGCATAAATTAAAGTACCCAAAACAGCGGTCGCACCTCCCATATCCGACTTCATATAATGCATATTGTCCGGGTTTTTTAAAGAAATTCCTCCTGTATCAAACAGTACACATTTGCCAACCAAGCCGAAGGTTTTTGCATTTTTAGCAGCAGTTTTATATTCAAGGATTGTGAATGCTGCTTCATAAGCACTTCCCTGGTTTACCGAAAGATATGCTCCAAGGCCAAGTTCTTCACACTTTTTTCTATTAAATGAAGTATATTTCAGATCATATTTTTTAGATAAATTTTTTAAATATGTACTGAAAGTATCTGGCTTCTTTAAATTGGCCGGTTTGTTCAGCCATTCCTGACAGGTGATTTGCCCGTTACTTATTGCCTCTGATTTCCGTCTGATAAAATCAAGCTTTTTCTGGCTTAAATTCTCGAAATGAAGCTCAAACTTTGCATTCCAGAACGGATGTGTCTTTTCGAAAGGATAATTGTAAGTGCCGATTAACAATCCTTTCACAAACTCTTCGAATTGCCTTTCATTAATGAAGTCTCCGACAACTAATGTGGGTAATGGTAATATTTTCTCTTTATAGGTTTGCGAAAACTTTAAAGCAACCTGCTGAACTTCAAACAACGCCAAATCTTCTTTACCCAAACCAATGAAATAAGCAATTCCTTCTTCCTGAGCGTTGATGAAAACTTCGTGTTTTTTACCGGAGAAAAAAGTAGATATATTCTTATTGAAATTTTTAGATGTTTTTATCCATTCCTCTTCGGTGAAAAGGTGAAATATCTGCGTGTAATTTTTGATTTTTTTATTGACTAATTTCATAATTTAATGTTTACTGTTTTTGCTGAGGTTTTACTTCAACCGGATTTTCTGTATTGTTGTAAAAAAGCCATTCGATCGCTCTTGGGAACTCCTGAGACCAGTAGAATTCACTGTGATTGCCTTCAGGATTAATGCTGGTCCGGAATTCAAAGTCAAAAAGATTTTTCTTCTCCCAGCGTTTCAGATACTGCTCAAAAATATGAATTCTTTTTACCATTTTGGATCCTTCGCGTCCTCCGCCATATAAATAAATTTTCATGGTAAAAGGAACTCTGAAATTCATCATCGGAAAATTATTATTGGGTTCAACCCAAAGAGATGGTGAAAAAATCAGCAGCTTGGAGTAGACTTCAGGATAAAGAAAACCACTGTAAATACTGATCAGCGCACCCAGCGAGCTTCCTCCGATTCCGGTATTGTCACGGTCTTTTTTTGTCCGGTAATTCTCATCAACAAAGGGTTTCAGGGTATCTGTTATGAAGCGGATGTATTTCTTTCCTTCAGACCCGTTTGCAACATGGTCATTATCAAAAATATATTCTTTGATCCGGTCTTCACTTCCATGCTCGATCGCAATAATAATGATGTCTCCGCGACCATATTCGGTAAGTACAGAGAGTTTCTTGTCGATCTCCCAATTTCCGTAATCGCTTCCTTCATTGAAAAGATTCTGAGCATCCTGGAGATAAAGAACAGGATACCTTTTATCAGAAATATAATAATCATAGGGAAGAAGTGCCCATACTTTGCGGTGGCGGTCCAGCTGAGGAATATAAAATTCTTCAGAGATCACTTCCACAATCGGGAAAAATTCTTTCTTAAAAGGTCCCCAATTCAGTCTCCATTTTTTTACCAGGTCGGCAATTTTTCCTGTGGACTTGCTGACTTTTCTGTTTGGGGTAATATTTCCGTATATATCCAATTCTACATTTTCCCAGCCGCCTTTCGTAAATTTGTATTCAATATTTTCAGGCAAAAGCTGATTGTCTATTTCGATAAAGTAATTCTGGTTTTCGGATTTAGTGAGTTTATAACGTTCATCTCTAGGATTCCAACTGTTGAAATTTCCTGTGATATAAATATTTCTTTCATCATTTTCTTCAGTAAAGAGTTCAAATCTCATTCGTGCGTTTTTACAATTAAGAATGATAAATTTATAATAAAATCTTTTTGTGACAAATTATTTTTAAAATCACCGGACGCTCCTGAAAAAAGCTCTATATTTGATAGAAACAAGTGATGATATGCAATTAACATAATAATTACTTCAATATTAATTAACAATCCTTTCTGATTTTTTTAGTATTTTCAGAAAAATAATAAAATTTAAATCAAACCGTGATGAATTCGGTTAAAACATACACTCTTTTTACGGATCACGACATTTATCTTTTTAAAGAAGGTAAACATTATAAGCTGTACGACAAATTCGGTGCGCATTCCGTGGAAAAAGATGGAGTGAAGGGTACCTATTTTTCAGTATGGGCACCCAACGCAAAAAAAGTTTCGGTGATCGGAAACTTCAACAGCTGGAATCATAAAGATCATATTTTGTTTCCCAGATGGGACGGATCAGGTATTTGGGAAGGCTTCATTGAAGGTCTTACCTGGGGAACTTTATACAAATACGCGATAGAAACTGCAAGAGGTGAAATTCTCGAAAAGAGTGATCCTTATGCATTGAGTTGGGAGCAGAATATCCAGGCGGCATCACTGGTCTCTACCACATGGTATGAATGGAATGACGAGGAATGGCTGAAAAACCGCTGGAAAAAAAACAGTCTCAAAGCTCCTTTGTCTGTATATGAGCTCCATATCGGCTCCTGGATGAGAAGTGATGAGGACTCTGAAAGATTTCTTAATTACCGTGATATAGCTGCAAGGCTTGTTCCTTACATCAAAGAGATGGAATTCACTCATGTGGAATTCATGCCCGTTATGGAATATCCTTATGATCCCAGTTGGGGTTATCAGATTACCGGTTTTTTTGCGGCAACTTCCCGTTTCGGTTCACCACAGGATCTGATGTTTCTGATTGATGAGCTTCATAAAAATGATATCGGTGTGATTCTGGACTGGGTTCCTTCCCATTTTCCCGGAGATGCCAATGGTTTACACAGATTTGATGGTTCTTATCTTTATGAGCACGAAGATCCCAGAAAAGGCTTTCATCCCGACTGGAAGTCTTATATTTTCAATTACGGACGAAATGAAGTAAAATCTTTTTTAATTTCAAACGCGATGTTCTGGCTGGAAAGGTATCATGCAGACGGACTGCGTGTGGACGCTGTGACATCGATGCTTCATCTTGATTATTCCCGAAATGAAGGAGAATGGGAACCAAATATTTATGGCGAAAACGTCAATCTTGAGGCAAAAACTTTTTTACAGGAATTTAATACTGCTGTTTATAAAGAATTCGGTGATAATATCCTTACAATTGCTGAAGAAAGCTCGGATTTTCCTCTATTGACAAAACCTGTTCACGACGGAGGTGTCGGTTTTGAGATGAAGTGGATGATGGGCTGGATGCATGACACACTGGATTATTTTAAAGTAGATCCTATCAACAGGAAGTTTTTTCATCACAAGCTGACTTTCGCATCGATGTATATGTATAATGAAAATTATATGATGCCTTTATCTCATGATGAAGTGGTGCACGGAAAGGCCAGTCTTATTTATAAGATGTTTGGTGACGAATGGCAGAAATTTGCCAATCTCAGGGCTTTGTATGTATACATGTTTACTCATCCGGGTGCCAAGCTTTTATTTATGGGTGATGAATTCGGACAAACCAGTGAATGGAACTTCAAGAAAAGTCTGGACTGGCATTTGCTTGCATATCCTGTTCATAAAGGTTTACAGCAATTGGTGAAAGAGCTTAATCACTTATACAGATATGAGACTGCTTTTTACGAAAATCAGTTCAATCATTATGGATTTGAATGGGTGCAGGCTGATGATCTCGACAATTCGGTATATATTTATCTGAGAAAAGGAGAAAAAAAGGATGATGTATGCATGGTTATTCTCAATCTCACACCAAGAGTGATCGATTATAAGATCGGTGTAGCTGCGGGAAGCCATTGGGAAGTTATCTTTAACTCCGATGATGAGCAATATGCAGGGAGTGGAGTGAAAGCAGATATTTTCAACGAGGAGTATGAGGATTATATGAATCATCAGAAGTCAATCAGCATCAACTTACCTCCGCTGGCAGGGATTATTTTAAAGAGGAAAGATAAAAAGTATAAACAGAACAGAATTAAACACCATAAAAGATAAGTTAGAAATGATAATTTACCATCTAAGTACGGAATGTTATCCCGTGGCAAAAGTAGGAGGTCTGGCGGATGTAGTAGGCGCTTTGCCGAAGTATCAAAACAAAATTAAAGATATTGATGCGAAGGTTGTTATGCCCTGGTATAATAAATCTTTTGTGTATGATCATGAGTTTGACACAGTTTTTGATGGCTTTATACACCAGGGCGGAAATATGCTTCAGGTACAGGTTTTAAAGGAAAAATCCAATGTTTTAGGATTTGAATTGTACATGGTAAAGATCCCGGGACTTCTGGACAGAGATAATCCTTATGGATATCAGGATGAAAATTTTCAGTTCATTGCTTTTCAGCATGGCGTATTGCACTGGTTGAGCGCTATGGAAATCCGTCCGGACATTTTACACTGTCATGATTATCATACAGGACTGGTTCCTTTCATGATTGAATATTGTCCTGAATTTTCTTTCCTTAAAGGCGTAAAAACCGTAGGCACGATCCATAACGGAGAATACCAGGGAATGATGAGCTGGGAAATGGCCAGATATCTTCCCGCTTTTGATCAGTATAAATGGGGATTGCTGGACTGGAATGGACTGATAAATCCTCTTGCGAGTATGATCAAATGCGCCAGTGCATTTACAACAGTTTCGCAAGGATATCTTGAAGAGCTTTACGTAAGCTTCAGAGGACTTGAAAGTCTTGTAAGAGATGAATTTGGCAAAGCATATGGCATTATCAACGGGATTGATACAGAGGTTTGGAACCCTGAAACCGATCCGATGCTGGATTTTAATTTTAATGTTAAAAATGCCGTTGAACAAAAAAGGAAAAGTAAAGAGAAACTTTGCAAAGAATATGGCTTAAAGCCCGAGCTTCCTTTTTTTGCATTTATAGGAAGATTTGCCACCGAAAAAGGAGCAGATTTACTGCCAGATATTGTATGGAGAAGTATTAAGCAAAGCTACGGAGCTCTTAATATCATGATTTTAGGATCCGGAAATACTTATATTGAAAATAAGCTGAAAGAATATGATTATACCTACACCAATTTTGCTTTGGATTTAGGATATAAAGAACATCTTTCGCATAAAATATACGCTTCGGCGGATTTTTTGCTGATGCCTTCAAGGGTTGAACCTTGCGGACTCAACCAGATGTATTCCATGAGGTACGGAACAGTTCCGATTGTGCGTTATACCGGAGGTCTAAGGGATACTGTTGCTGATATTTCTACAGGTGGAGCAGGAATTAATTTCACATATCCAGGCGTAGATGATGTCATCCATGCAATGAACAGGGCATTAATGTTATATAATCAGAAAGATATGATGGAAAATCTTATCCACGCCAATATGAATTTTGATTTTGCATGGGAAAAGTCTGCAGAAAAATATATAGCTTTATATAAGAATTAACCATTTAATAATAAGCATAAAAACGCAATATAATTTATGAAACGCAATGTAATTTCCATTGTTTTAGGAGGAGGTAGGGGAACGAGGCTGTTCCCGCTCACATACTCAAGATCTAAACCTGCCGTACCCATTGCAGGGAAATACAGATTGGTAGACATTCCTATCTCAAACTGTCTGAATTCAGGATTAAATAAAATTCTTGTCTTAACACAGTTTAATTCAGCTTCTTTAAATTCACACATTAAAAACTCTTATCACTTTGATATTTTCAGCAAAGGATTTGTAGATATTCTGGCTGCAGAACAGAACGTTGAAAATGAAAACTGGTATCAGGGAACGGCTGACGCAGTACGTCAGTCGATGAAGCACCTGGAAAAATATGATTATGATTATATCTTAATTCTTTCGGGAGACCAGCTTTACCAGATGGATTTCAGGGAAATGTTGGATTTCCACATTCAAAAAGGTGGTGATGTTACTATTGCTACAATTCCTGTAAATGCCAAAGATGCAACAGGTTTCGGAATTTTAAGTTCGGATGATGAAGGAAATATTACCTCTTTCGTTGAAAAACCGGGATATGATATGCTGGATGGTTTACAGTCTGAAGTTTCTGAAGAAAATAAGAATGCTGGTAAAGAATATCTTGCTTCAATGGGAATTTATATTTTTACCAAAAGTATTCTGAAAAAAATGTTTGATGAAGGCGCAGGAGATGATTTCGGAAAAGATATTATCCCTAATTCCATCGGAAAATATACAACCCTTAGCTATCAATATGAAGGATACTGGACAGACATTGGTACCATCGAATCTTTTTTTGAAGCAAATATCGATCTTTGTCAGGATTTTCCGCAGTTTAATCTTTTTTCTTCTTCTCCAATTTATACCAGAGCGAGAATGCTGCCACCATCAAAAATCAACGGTTCTTATGTGAGTAAAGCGGTTTTTGGTGACGGATGTATTATTATGGCTGACAAAATTGAAAATTCGGTAATCGGAAATAGAACCAGAATTGATAAGGGAAGTACTATTGTGAATTCTTATGTCATGGGATCAGATTTCTATCAGGATACGGCAGAAATTGTTATGAATGATAAAAAAGGCCAACCTAATATGGGAATCGGAAAATACTGTTACATTGAAAAAACAATTTTAGATAAAAACTGCTACATCGGGGATAATGTACGCATCATCGGAGGAAAACATCTTAGCGACGGTGATTACGGGACTTATTCCGTTCAGGATGGCATTATTGTGGTGAAAAAAGGAGCTGTTCTTGCGCCGGGAACTCATATTGGGTAAGAGCTGAGTGTTAGAGTTGGAAAAAAAGGAATTGATAACATGTAAGATATTCACAAATCATCTTTCTATATCAATTTCTTCATCTTTCATCCGTTAAAAATAAAATCAAAACAGAGTGATCATCATATTGGTCACTTTTGTTATTTTCTATACATTTGTACGATGCGTTTTTTTAAAATTATAGCCGTATTTATCATTTTGCTGATTGGAGCTTATGCAGCTTCTATGTATTATTTTGTGGATGAAAGCAAAGATTTTAAAATAGAAAAGGAAATTAATTATCCTGTGGAAAAAGTTTTCAGTCAATTTAATAACCTGCAGAATTTTACCCGTTGGAATAATTTCTTTACAAGCTCCAAATCTATTGATATTGATTATTATACGCCCTATGAAGGGCAGGGAAGTTCTATCAGTTATACAGATCCTAAAAACGATACGGACGGCGAAATGTTTCTTCGCTATGAAAACCCTAATAAAACGCTCAGATACCAGCTTTTTGAGGATAGAAACGAAAGCCCGACCTTAGTTGATGTTAAATTTAAAGCTGTTGCACCCGAGAAAACAAAAATTACCTGGATTGTACATACCCCAAAATTATCCGTTTTAAGACGTGTTGAAAATTTCTGGACGGAAGACAGATTTGCAGAAAATATCGACAAGAGTATGGGTAATCTCAACAATGTCTTAGGAAATAAAGTGGAGAAAGACAATCAGATGGCTGCGATAAAATACGACAGTTTAATGGTTGAAAATGAAGAAGAAAAACTTTTATTAGGTATCAACGTGAGTACTTCAAACAAGAAGGATGCTCTTTACAAAAATATTGTGATGAATTATAATAAAATTTATAATTATACAACAATGGATTTAGGCAAAAAAGACGATGAATTCGGATTTCCGGTTCTGATCACGGATGCCGACAATTATAAAGATAAAGAAGTGTCTTATTTTCTTGGAATTCCATTATCTAAAAAGTTTGGACTTACCGATAATAATTTCAGTTTCAGGACACAAAGCCCTACACAGAATTACGTCATGTATTACAAAGGAAATTATGCAGGAAGAATAAAAGCAATCCAGCAACTTATTCAGAAAGCTAAAAAGGACGAAATGCGTTTCGGGGATATCAGACAGACCTTTATAGAGCGCCCTACGGAAGATCAGGATGTCAATATGAAACTCTCATTATCAGTATTTAAGTAAATTCAAAATAATTATTTCTTTTATAGTTTTTTTAATAGTTGCGGGCTGTTCCAAGTCGGTTTTTTTTATTAAATTTGGGGTTTAATTCTATAAACAAATTTTAATAACAGATAAACTGTAATAATGGACAGATTTTCATTCCTAAACGCAGCTCATTCTCAATTAATTGAGGATTTATACCAACAGTACTTAAAATTTCCCGACTCTTTAGAACCATCATGGAAGGCCTTTTTTCAAGGTTTTGATTTTGCATTAGAGAATTACGGAGACGATGATAATATTCAATATACCCAGGCTCCGGCAGTTTCAGCTCCTGTAGTACAGCAGGCTGCTCAGGCCGCATCAAACGGAGAGGTTCCTGAACACATAAAGAAAGAATTTAAGGTGGTAAACCTTATCGAAGCGTATAGAACGAGAGGTCATCTGTTTACAAAAACCAATCCTGTAAGAGAAAGAAGACATTATACTCCGACTTTAGATATCGAAAATTTCGGTTTGGATAAATCAGATCTGAACACAAAATTCAACTGTGCGGTTGAAACCGGAATGAAAGGTCCTGCAACATTACAGGAACTGATCACGCATTTGGAAAATATCTACTGTGATTCTATCGGGGTAGAGTATATGCACATCAACAACGTTGAAGAAAAAGACTTTATCAAGCAATGGCTTCAGGTTAATGAAAACCATCCAAGTCTTTCAGCGAACGAAAAAACTGAAATTTTATTAAAATTAAATCAGGCCGTAGCGTTTGAAAATTATCTTCATACAAAATTTGTCGGGCAGAAAAGATTCTCCCTGGAAGGAGGGGAAACCCTTATTCCTGCGTTGGACCAATTGATCACAAGATCTTCCCAATTAGGCGTGGATGAAGTGGTTTTAGGAATGGCCCACAGAGGAAGGCTGAATGTGCTGACCAATATTTTCGGGAAATCATATAAGCAGATCTTCTCGGAATTTGAAGGAAAAGAATTTGAAGAAGACGTATTCTCAGGAGACGTTAAATACCACCTGGGATCATCAAAAAAAATCAAGACGGCTTCCGGTGAGGAAGTTTCGATCAATTTAACACCCAACCCGTCTCACCTTGAAACGGTAGCCGCCCTTGTAGAAGGAATCTGCCGTGCAAAAGTGGATGATAAATACAAAGGAGATTATTCTAAAATTTTGCCGATCGTTATCCACGGTGACGGTGCTATTGCAGGACAGGGTATTGCTTATGAGGTAGCTCAGATGATGACTTTGGAAGGATACAGAACTGGAGGAACAGTTCATATTGTGGTAAATAACCAGGTTTCCTTCACAACGAACTATATGGACGCGAGATCTTCTACCTATTGTACAGACATCGCAAAAGTTACGGAATCTCCTGTAATGCACGTAAATGCTGATGATGCGGAAGCGGTTGTACACGCGATTCATTTCGCAGCTGATTTCAGATCGAAGTTCGGTAAAGACGTATACATCGATTTGTTGGGGTACAGAAAGTACGGTCATAATGAAGGTGATGAGCCAAGATTCACGCAGCCTAACCTTTATAAAATCATCTCAAAACATCCGAATCCAAGAGAAATTTATAAAGATCAGTTGTTAAAAGATAGTGTAACTTCAAACGATGTTATCGCTAAAATGGAAACTGAATTCAAGGCGTTGTTGGATAAAGATTTTGATGCATCCAAAGAAATTGAAAAAAATGTAATGGATGTATTTATGGCAGATGACTGGACCAATTATCCGATTGGTAAAAGAGGTGCTGTTCAGGAACCTGTTGATACAAAATATGATCTGGAAAAGCTGAAGGAGCTGGCGATTAAAATGTCTACTCTTCCTGCTGATAAGAAGTTTTTAAATAAAATCACAAGACTTTTCGAAAACAGAATTAAAGCGATTGAAGGAAACTCATTAGACTGGGCTCTTGGAGAATGGCTCGCTTATGCAACGCTTTTAGTAGAAGGTCATAATGTAAGAATTTCAGGTGAGGACGTAGAAAGAGGGACTTTCTCACACCGACATGCCGTTGTGAAAACTGAAGATACTGAAGAAGAATACATCCCGCTAAGACACGTTTCAGAAAATAGATTTGATGTTTACAATTCTCACCTTTCAGAATATGGTGTTCTTGGATTCGATTATGGATATGCTATGGCTTCTCCTAATACATTGACGATTTGGGAAGCTCAATTCGGAGATTTCGTAAACGGAGCTCAAATTATTGTAGATCAATATCTGGCAGCTGCAGAAGAAAAATGGAAAATTCAGGACGGGCTGGTAATGTTATTACCTCACGGTTCAGAAGGACAAGGGGCAGAGCACTCTTCCGCAAGACTCGAGAGATTCTTAACACTTTGTGCTAATGAAAATATGGTCGTGGCAAACATTACCTCTCCGGCAAACTATTTCCATTTATTAAGAAGACAATTGAAATGGTCATTCAGAAAACCTTTGATTGTTATGAGCCCGAAATCACTATTAAGACATCCAAAAGTGGTTTCTCCTTTGGAAGATTTTGCAACAGGAAGCTTCCAGCCAATCTTAGATGATCCGGCTGCAGATCCTAAGAAAATTGAAAAATTAGTGCTTTGTTCAGGTAAATTGTATTTCGAATTATTGGCTAAAAAAGAAGAATTAAATGCTGAAAACATTGCCTTGGTAAGATTTGAGCAGTTATATCCTCTTCAGACAGATGCGATCGAAGCAATCTTCAGTAAATATGAAAATAAAAAAGAGATCGTTTGGGCTCAGGAAGAACCTGAAAATATGGGTGCATGGTCTTACATCTTAAGAAACTTCAGAGATACAGGAATTCAGGTAATTGCTCCTGTTCCAAGTGGTGCTCCGGCTCCGGGAAGTCACAAAATGTTTGAAAAAAATCAAAATGGAGTAATCAACAGAGTATTCGACAGAGATGATGCTCCGGCAAAAAGACCGGTAACCGCTTAAATTTAAATAGAAGTTAGATATTAGAAGTTAGAAATGATTCTTTATTCTTTTATCCATTTTCTTAAAGTCCAAAAAATTAAAAATTAAAAAAATAAAAAATACGATATGTCAGTTTTAGAAATGAAAGTTCCTTCACCGGGCGAATCAATTACGGAAGTTGAAATTGCAACTTGGCTTGTAAAAGATGGTGATTATGTAGAAAAAGATCAACCAATCGCTGAAGTAGATTCAGATAAAGCGACTCTTGAATTGCCTGCTGAACAAAGTGGTGTTATCACTTTAAAAGCTGAAGAAGGTGATGTAGTACAGGTAGGACAAGTGGTTTGTTTAATCGATATGGATGCTGCAAAACCTTTAGGAAACTCGGCTCCTGCTGCTGAGGCTCCAAAACAGGAAGAAGCTCCGAAAGCGGCTGAACCGACTAAACAAGAGGCTCCAAAACCTGCCGCTCAGCCAGCTGCTGCGACTCAAACGTATGCAACAGGTGCTCCTTCTCCTGCAGCTAAAAAGATCCTTGACGAAAAAGGTATTGATGCCGGACAGGTTTCAGGAAGCGGAAGAGATGGAAGAATCACAAAATCTGACGCAGAATTGGCGGCTGTTCCAGCATTAGGAGGAAACCCGGTTACTGCTACCGGTTCAAGATCTACGACAACAACAAAACTTTCAGTTCTTAGAAGAAAAATCGCACAGAGATTGGTTTCTGTAAAAAATGAAACAGCGATGTTAACGACTTTCAACGAGGTTGACATGTCCGAAATCTTTAGACTGAGAAAACAATATAAAGAAGAATTTGCTCAGAAACACGGTGTAGGGCTTGGTTTCATGTCTTTCTTCACCAAAGCGGTTACCAGAGCATTACAGATGTATCCGGATGTAAATGCATCGATCGACGGTGATTTCAAAGTAAACTATGATTTCTGTGATATTTCAATTGCGGTTTCAGGCCCTAAAGGATTAATGGTTCCTGTGTTGAGAAATGCTGAAAATATGTCTTTTGCAAGCGTTGAAGCAAATATTAAAGATTTAGCTACAAAAGTAAGAGACGGGAAAATTACTGTTGACGAAATGACAGGTGGTACATTTACTATTACAAATGGTGGTACTTTCGGGTCTATGATGTCTACCCCGATCATCAACCCTCCTCAATCTGCGATCTTAGGAATGCACAATATCATCCAGAGACCGGTAGCGGTTGACGGGCAGGTGGTAATTCGTCCGATGATGTATGTAGCAATGTCTTATGACCATAGAATTATCGACGGAAAAGAATCTGTAGGGTTCCTGGTTGCTGTAAAAGAAGCCATCGACAATCCGGTAGGTATTTTAATGAATGGTGACGAAAGAAAAGGCTTAGGCTTATAATCTTAGAAAAGAATTATAGTATAAATTTTAATCTCGCCCCAAAAAGGCGAGATTTTTGTATATTTTTAGAAAATACCAAGATGATGTTTTCAAAAATGACCTCTAATATCAAAGTTTCAGTAATACCTGAATATGATAGCAAAAACAGTTATCCGTCTGAAAACAGGTACGTTTTCAAATACAATATAACGATCGAAAATGACGGAAATTTTCCTATAAAAATCCTTAAACGAAAATGGCTTATTTTTGATGTGGGATTTGGTTACACAGAAATTATCGGAGATGGAGTAATCGGGCTTACTCCTGAAATTTCCATTAATGAAAATTTCGCGTATTTTTCAAATGTGATGTTACGTTCCGGAGTAGGAAATATGAGCGGAAAATACCTCGTGAGAAACATGGAAACTCAGGAAAATTTTGAAATTGATATTCCTAAATTTAATTTATTATCGGAAGTTTTAAGCAACTAATTAAAGCTTTTTGATCTTAGGTTTCATATAGTCTGCAATTTCTTCATTTGTTGTAAGAAACAGTTTTTCAAAAGCTAATAAGGATATTTTAGCGCAAACCTCTGCATCATCGCCTGCTCTGTGATGATTAAAGTTTAACTGATGGTATTCTGCCAAATTTTTTAATCCATATCTCGGTAAATAGTTCCATGATTTTTTTGCCAGTTGAATACTGCACAAATAATTAAGTTTCGGCGTAAACATTCCATAGTGATTAAGGCATCCTCGCAAAACTCCGGCATCAAAACCTGCATTGTGAGCAATCATTAAAGTGCCGTACATCATTTCTTCCAC
This sequence comes from Chryseobacterium taichungense, assembly GCF_900109935.1. GTDB lineage: Bacteria > Bacteroidota > Bacteroidia > Flavobacteriales > Weeksellaceae > Chryseobacterium > Chryseobacterium taichungense. The sequence goes on from NZ_FOBV01000007.1 coordinate 39,610, forward strand.
TTCATACCAGATTTCGTCAAATGTTGGAGCATCTTTTACATCGTCAGGCAAAATTCCGTGAACATCTACATTAAAAGGGCTAAAATAAGGAAAACTTGGCGGTTTGATAAGCCACGTCTTTGTTTCTACAATCTTAGAATTCTGTACAATACATACGCCCAACTCACATGCGGAATTTCGCTCGTGAGTAGCCGTTTCAAAATCTATTGCACAAAAATCCATAATGCTACGTTGTTATTTTGAAAAATGTTGTATTTCTGTTGGTCGCCACTTTTGTGATATTGATAATTACATCTTTAAATTTATCTTTTAAAGTATTAACATCAAAATGATCGTTATCAGTAATGGTAATAATGAAACTTTTAATGATATTCTTTCTTTCAGGGGTATCAATTGTTTCTGTAAGGATACTTCCGTGCGTCACTTTTTCGCTGATATATTTACTAATATTTTCAACAGTATTTTTGTCAGCATTTTTATTTATTTCTATACGAAATCTTCCTCCATGAATTCCCTCCTGAAGTCTTACCAGATAAACGGAACCTTTTTTAAAGCTTACTTTTCTTTTACGATCAATCTTTTCAGTAATATCATTTAATGACATAACCTTTTTAGATACAGGCTTTTCTTTTTCCAGGTCAATATTATCCACAAGATCACGGAACGAATAAATTTCAATATTTACGACGTCCGAATCTTTTATATTTTCTGAACCTTTTTCTGTTATTATACGGTAACTGTAGCTTTTATCAATTGCAGACCACGCATTTTTTTGCGAAAATGAATACTGGAAAATGAGCAAAAATAACAGCAGCGATATTGGAGTTGTTTTCATTATAAAAAATGTTTAAAAATCAACCATTTTGATTGATAAAAATTATGTTTTTGGTACTTCTGACGTCTTTTCCATGTCCCCGGAATTTGAGTGTAAAAAGCAAAATGTGCTTTTCCTACAGCCCAGAAATGTGATATTCCATATTTGTAGCCAAAATATACAGCAGCCAATCCGTCAAGAACGAGTCTGGCAAATATAACGGCAATCATATTTGGAAAGGGCATATTTTTTAAGAGCATAGAAAGATTATTCCGCATATTCAGGAAAGTTTTCTTTGCACTTTGTTTATTTAATGTTCCGCCACCCACATGATAAATTGTTGATTTTCCTGTATAAAAAATCTTTTTTCCGGAATTAATTAATCTCCAGCAAAGATCAATCTCTTCCTGATGAGCAAAAAATCTTTCATCAAAGCCTTCTTGCTCCCAGAAATCTTTTGATCTTATAAACAGACAACATCCAGAGGCCCAAAAAATCTCCGTTTCATCATTGTATTGCCCATGATCTTCTTCGATATCATCAAAAATTCTCCCTCTGCAATACGGGTATCCTAAATTATCAATTAAACCACCCGCAGCACCTGCAAACTCAAAATAATTCTTTCTGTCATAAGACAAAATTTTTGGCTGGATTGCTGATATTTCAGGATTTCTTTCAAACAGAGTCAGTACTGGTTCTAGCCAATGTTCGGTGACTTCCACATCAGAATTGAGCAAACAATATATTTCACTTTGAATATGTTTTAATCCTTCATTATAACCACCCGCAAAACCGTAATTTTTATCATTTTTAATAACTTTCACTTCAGGGAAATTATTCTGTAAAAAATCAATGGAATCATCTGTAGAAAGATTATCGATCACATAAATATTAGATTGCTGGGAAAACCTTACTATCCCTGGAAGAAATTTTTCAAGCCAGGATTTTCCGTTCCAGTTTAATATAACGACAGCTAATTTTTTCGGCATTTATTACTCAATTTTTTCAGAATCAAAGTTTTTGATGGAATCCTGATATTTCCACTTTCTGTGCGACCAAAGATAATTATCTGGACGTTTATGAATTGTATTTTCCAACAATTTATGGAATTTTTTTACCACTTCATGCTCTACAAATTTTTCTCCGTCAGGATAGATTCTGTGATAATTAACCTGGTAAAATCCACGCTTTACTTTTTTCATTTCACAATAAATGAATGCAAGATCCATTTTTGTCGCCAATCGGTCGTAGCCGGTAAATACAGGCGTTCTTTGATTCAGGAAATTTAATCCGTATGTGATATGTGCAAAATGTGGCGTCTGGTCGGCAACAAACATGTAGGCGGAACTTCCGTCATTTTTAGATCGTACGATATTTAAAATAACTTCTTTAGCTTCCAGAGCCTCATTCCCGAACTTGTTGCGTACATTTTTCATCTGGTTTTCCCAAAAATCACTGTTTACCTTTCTGTATACAGGATGGCAGTGATCCTGGGGAATTATAGTTGCCAGTGCATTGATCCATTCCCAATTAAAAACATGTCCGGCGAGCAATATAATATTTTTCCCTTCCTCTTTTGCCTCATGAAAAACTTCCTGATTGATGTGCTGCATTCTTACCCTTGACTCGGTTTCTGAGATACTGAAGGATTTGATGGTTTCAACCAGATAATCTGAAAAATTGCGGTAGAACTTCTTTCTTATTTTATCAATTTCCTCATCTGATTTTTCAGGAAATGAATTCTTTAAATTCTTTGTAATAACATTTTTACGATAGCCCACAATATAGCAGTTCAGAAAAAACATTATATCCGAAAAGAGATATAAGATTTTCAGCGGCAGCTTAGAAATTAAGTATAATATTTTGATTAAAAAATTCATAAAACAGGCAAATTTACGGATAATAAAAATATGGTTGTATTTTTGCTTGCAAATAGTATTATTTTTTTAATTTTATATTATGAAAAAGTTATCATTAATAGGTTTTCTGGGATTAAGCGTTTTTGCTTTTTCTCAAAATATAAAGCCGGCCGACGATAAAGTGAATACTGATAAAACATTATTGGTACAAACTGATCATTCAGAATTGGACGCAAAAAAGAAAGCAGCAGAAGAAAAGGCAAAATTACCGAAGCCGTATGATCCGAAAGCTGATGCTGAAAAAGATATTCAGAATCTTATTGTTAAAGCAAAAAAAGAGAAAAAGAATATAATGATCCAGGCTGGTGGAAACTGGTGTATCTGGTGCTTGAGATTCAACCAGTTTGTACAAACGACACCGGAGCTGAAGAAGCTCGTTGATGCAAATTACGAGTATTACCACTTAAATTATTCGCCTGAAAATAAGAATGAAAAGATTTTTGCCAAATATGGTAATCCTGGAGACAAATTCGGGTATCCTGTGTTCATTATTCTAGATAAAAATGGTAAGATGATCCATGTTCAGCAAAGCGACGTATTGGAAGAAGGAAAGGGGTACAGTCTTGAGAAAACAAAAGAGTTTTTTAAGCAATGGGCTCCAAAGTCATAAAAACTTAAATTGGGATTTATTCTCGTTATTTATTGAGTAAAAACAAAAACCACTTCAATTTGAAGTGGTTTGTATTTTGTAAAAGTCTTATAAATTAAGCTTCTTCAGATTTAGCTTCTTCCTTTTTAGCAGGAGCAGCTTCTACCGGAGCATCAGATACAATATCGAATTCGAAATTGTATTCTACATTTCTGTGTAATCTGATGTTAGCAGTTACTTTACCAGTTCTCTTGATTGTATTTCCTGGGATTTTGATGTATTTTTTCTCTACAGAAACACCAGCTTTTTCAAGAGCAGCAGAAAGATCTGCATTGTTGATAGATCCGAATAATTTATCACCAGAACCTACTTTTGCAGGAATAGTGATAGAAGTTTTCTTCAATTGATCAACGACAGCGTTTGCAGCAGCGATTAATTTAGCTTCTTCTTCTTTTCTAGCTTCTAAAGTAGCTTCAAGAGCTGCTTTGTTTTTTGGTGTAGCTAAAAGCGCATATCCCTGAGGGATAAGGAAGTTTCTTGCATAACCAGGCTTTACACTTACTGTGTCGAATTCAAGACCTAAGTTTTCTACGTCTTTTTTTAGGATAATGTCCATTGTTGTTGTCCTTTTTTTAGATGTTAGAAATGAGATATTAGAAATTAGACTTAATGTCTTTTGTCTGAGATCTGAAATCTAAAATCAAGTTAGAATTAATTATTTATTCAGCAACAAAAAGCCAAAAGCTAACGCTAATGGCTAATTGCAATTTTTTTTATTTCAATAAGTCCGCTACGTATGGTAGTAACGCAAGGTGTCTTGCTCTTTTGATAGCAGCAGAAACTTTTCTTTGGTATTTTAAAGAAGTTCCAGTGTATCTTCTTGGTAAGATTTTACCTTGTTCGTTTACGAACTGTAATAAGAAATCAGCATCTTTATAGTCAACGTGCTTAATTCCGTATTTTTTGAATCTACAATATTTCTTTTCAGATTTTGTATTGATGTCAAGCGGAGTAAGGAATTTTACTTCTGATTCTCCTCCAGCTGAGGCTTGTTTAGCCATTTCGTCTATTGCCATGTGTTGTCTTTTTAAAAAATAGGGTTAATAATTAAGCTTTAGCTGCTTTTACTTTTGCTCTTCTTGTTATCGCGTAGTCAACAGCGTGTTTGTCTAGTTTTGTAGTCAGGTAACGGATTACTCTCTCGTCACGCTTGAATGCTAATTCTAAATCAGCAACTACAGAACCTTCACCTTTAAATTCAATTAAAGTGTAGAATCCATTCTTTTTCAATTGGATCGGGTAAGCTAATTTTTTTAATCCCCAGTTTTCTTTAGCAACGATTTCGCAGTTCTTTTCTTTGATAAGATCTACATACTTGTTCACTGCTTCCTCCACCTGTGCATCAGATAGAACGGGAGTTAAAATGAAAACAGTTTCGTAATTGTTCATAATGTAAATAAATTTGTTAATTATTTCGAGGTGCAAAAGTATTTAAATTATTTGTAATATGCAAACGTTTGGGGAAGTTAATGAATATTATTGGTAAATATGTGAAGGATTGTTATAAGAAATTTTATTTAAATCAAAAAAACCTCCGGATTTCCGAAGGCTTTGTATTGATGAGATGTTTCGACAAGCTCAACATGACAATTGCATTATGACTTATCTTTATTATTAACTGGTAGTAATTAATTACTTATTACCAATTCTCATTACTTATATTTCAGTGTTCAGATCCCAGTTTTCAAGGTAGTCGTGAACATGTTTCAGCATCATTCCGCCTAAAGAACCATCAACCACTCTGTGGTCGTACGAATGCGACATGAACATCAGGTTTCTAATCGCAATCACATCTCCGTCAGGTGTTTCCAGAACGGCAGGCTTTTTAACGATGGCTCCAATAGCCAGAATTGCAACCTGAGGCTGAGGAATGATCGGAGTTCCCATAAGGTTTCCGAAACTTCCAACATTAGAGATCGTATATGTGGCGCCCTGCGTATCTTCAGGTCTTAATTTTTTGTTTCTCGCTCTGTAAGCCAGGTCGTTGATCGCTTTCGCCAATCCGGAAAGAGACAGCTGGTCTGCATTTTTAATCACAGGAACGATAAGATTTCCGTCCGGAAGAGCAGTAGCCATACCGATATTGATATTTTTCTTTTTAATGATGTTCTCACCATTTACAGAAACATTGATCATTGGAAAATCCTGAATTGCCTTTACGACAGCTCTTACGAAAATCGGCATGAAAGTAAGCTTTTCACCTTCACGTTTTTCGAAAACAGCTTTGTTCTTGTTTCTCCATTTTACCACGTTGGTGACGTCAGTTTCGATAAAAGAAGTAACGTGAGGAGCAATCTGCTTAGCCTTTACCATGTTTTCAGCGATGATTTTTCTCATTCTGTCCATCGGAATGATCTCGTCGCCTGCAGCAGCCGTAATGGTAGCTGCCGGAGCTGAACTTACAGATGATTGTGGAGCAGAAGGTGCCTGTTGTACAGGAGCGGCCTGTGGAGTTGGCTGGTTTCCTCTGTTTTTAACGTATGCTAAAATATCTTCTTTGGTAATTCTTCCTTCTAAACCATTTCCTTTGATGGATTTCAGTTCGGCTTCAGAAATATTTTCTTGTTGTGCAATTGATTTTACAAGCGGAGAAAGATAAAGGTCTCCCGAAAACTCTGTAGAAGCAGATACTTTTAACGGTTCTTCTATTGTCTGTAAAGTTTCCGCATCCGGAGTAGAAGCGGGAATTTCTGTAGTTGTTTCTTCAGAAGCAGGAGCACTTCCTTCTCCCTCAATTTCTAAAATGGCAATAGCTTCGCCTACTTTTGCAACTTCGTCTTTCTGTTTTAAAATCTTTACGATTTTCCCCGAAACTGGTGTCGGAACGTCTGAATCTACTTTGTCAGTTGCAATCTCCACTACGGAATCATCTTCGTTCACATTATCTCCTTCGTTGAATAACCAGGTGATAATCGTCGCTTCCATAACACCTTCTCCCATGGAAGGAAGCAATAATTTGTACTCTGCCATTTTTATTTTTTAGATTTTGACAAATATATAAAAAAAATCGATTTTTTTATGAAATATTAAATTTTAGAAAAATTCGATGTAAATATTCTCACCAACATTAAGTCCAAACAAAGACTTGGCGCCGTTCTTCTTGCTTCCTTTATAAATCGTTAATTCCAAAAGCTGACTATCATTGAAAATTGCTGCAGATTGGCCGTGGAATTCGGTTTCTCTTTCCCAATCTGAAACGACTTCCGTGTGGCTCAGGAATATGCGTGAAAGGCTCAGATTTCTGAATTTTATAGTAAAATTTTCGTACCCTTTACCGGAACTTTCAAAAAAATCTTTGCTAATATTTGATATTATATTTCCGAAATTATCAATATAGGTTACCTCGCCAATAATCATCTTTTCGGAATCATTAAAAACAGGTTTCGGGAATAAAAGTTGCTTGGCTGTATCAATTTTTCTTCCGATTACCTCGGGAAGTCCACCATTGGCCAAATGTACTGCAGCCGGAACAAAAACATCGGTTGATGTGAAATTAACAATATCATCAAACCTATTATTAAGTGTGATTTCGTAGATGGCTTCGGGTTTTATATCAAAAAATATGAGGCTTAAAAGTCCGTTGTCGGCAGCAATAAAGTAATGTCCATCGGCTTTACAAACGATATTTTTTCTTGATTTGTTGTGAAAACTATCGACAGAAAGTATATGAACAGAGTTTTTAGGGAAATGTTTATAGGCATTTCTGACAATATAAGAGGTCTGTACCAGATTAAAAGCCTGAATATCGTGGGTAATATCAATAATATTAACTTTCTGATTCAGAGAAAGTATACTGCCTTTTACAGCGGCAACCCTGTAATCCAAATTTCCGAAATCTGAAGTAAGTGTAATAATTGACATTGATTTTTTATAAGAATAGTAGAAATGCAAATTTATTTAAAATAAAAAGAATGCCCGAATGATTGTGGAAAAGAATTTGATATAAATTTCCAAAAAAAGCTTTACATTTAAGTTCTAAAATTAATAAAGATACTGCATGTTTGAATTAACATATGATTTGGAGGATATCGATGCGAAAATCTTCTATGGAGTTAATAACCAATATTTCAATTTAATAAAATCTACTTTTCCTACACTTAAAATCACGGGTAGAGATCATTATATATTTGCAATGGGTAATCAGGAAGCGCTTGACATTTTTAAGCAAAAGCTGGATGATATTGTGAAATATATCTCAAAAAATAATTCTATCGATCTTAAAGACGTTGAAAATATCCTGAATATTAAGGATGAAAATGAGAAACAGCTTGTTTTTGATCAGGATATCATCGTAAAAGGGGTAAATGGTAAAATTATTAAAGCTAAAACCACCAACCTAAAAAAATTAGTAAAGGAAACTGAGAAAAAAGACATGGTTTTTGCAATCGGACCTGCGGGAACGGGAAAAACATATACGAGTGTTGCTCTTGCTGCAAAAGCGCTAAGGGATAAAACTGTAAAAAGAATTGTACTCACAAGACCTGCTGTGGAAGCAGGGGAGAGCCTTGGTTTCTTGCCTGGAGATCTTAAAGAAAAGCTGGATCCGTATTTACAGCCTTTATATGATGCACTTCGCGACATGATTCCTCACGAAAAACTGGAAGGATTTATTGAGAAAAAAGTGATTGAAGTCGCACCACTCGCTTTTATGAGAGGAAGAACGCTGGATGATGCGTTTGTGATTCTGGATGAAGCTCAGAACACTACCCATTCACAGATGAAAATGTTTTTAACCAGGATGGGGATGAATGCAAAATTCATCATTACAGGTGATCCCAGCCAGGTCGACCTTCCGCCTAAACAGCAATCAGGTTTGAAAGAAGCCATGAGGATTCTGAAAGGGGTAAAGGAAATTGGTTTTGTACATCTTACGGAAGAAGATGTGGTAAGACATCCGGTGGTTAAAAAGATTATCCTGGCTTATAATGATGAAGAGAAAAGACAGCGGAACGATTAAAAATAATTTATATACTTAAAAGAATATTGTAATACAGGGAGTTATCTTCTTGTATTTTTTTTATTTAAAAATAAAACTCACAAGTGTTTGAATTTTAAAAAAAAAGAGTATTTTTGTCCCGGATTACTTTAAAAAACTATTAACAATGAAGAAATTTCTACTTTTGGCAGCAGTTGCTGTTATGGGAATGAGCGCTAACGCTCAGGAATTCAGATTCGGACCTAAAGCAGGTTACTCATTATCAATGCTAAACGCAAAAGGAGATGGAGAATCTTATAAATTTGATTCAAAATCTACTTTCTACGCGGGGATACTAGCCGAATATAAAATCAGTGATAAATTTGCGGTACAAGGGGAAGTTTTATATTCTCCACTAGGAGGAAAGCAGGAAGAATCCGTAACTTATAACGAAATGGGTGTTACTGTTACAGGTACTGAAAAATCAGATTGGAAATTTGGAACTGTACAGATTCCTGTTAGTGCCAAATATTATGCTACTGAAAATTTAGCTTTCGGTTTAGGGCTTAATGTAGGTATTGTTACTTCAGCGAAAGTAGAAGCCACTGCTACATTATCAGGATCAGCTATGGGACAATCTTTTTCGGAGTCGACAAGTTCTACTGAAGATGTGAAAGATGATGTAAACACGTTAAATTTAGCTCCTTTTATTGGTGCTGAATATACATTGGAGAATGGTTTATTCTTTGATGCGAGATATAATCTTGGTGTTTCTAATCTGATCAAGAATCCGGAAGGAAATGAAACTTTAAAAAATAGCTTCTTCCAAATTGGAGTTGGCTTCAAATTCGGAGGAAATTAAGAATTATTTCACAAAAGAAATCAAAGCGGTACAAAATTTGTACCGCTTTTTTCGTGGTTTTAAAGGTACCACATTTTCTGTTGCAGATAATTCAACAATTAAATATTTAAACTTATTAAAATGAAAAAATTACTATTACTAGGTGCTTTTGCACTTTTGGGTGGTGTTGCGCAGGCGCAGGAGGGTTTCAGACTTGGTGGTCATATTGGTGCTCCGCTTGGTGACGCCGCAGACGCTTCAAGTGTAACAATCGGAATTGATGCTGCTTACATGTGGAATATTATTAGAGGGCTGGATATCGGTGCTACTACGGGATATTCTCATTTTTTCGGAAAAGATAATGTAGATGATTTTGGTTTTGTTCCAATTGCAGTATCAGGAAAATATACTTTTAATAAAGTGCCACTTTTTGTAGGATTGGATCTGGGAGCAGCAATTTCTACAAGAAACTATATTAACAGTGGTCTTTATGTAGCGCCAAGAGTTGGATACCAGATGAAAAATGTAGAATTATATTTAGGATTCCAGAATATCGGTAGTAAATACAAGGATCATGGTCCAGGACCTGACCCACGCTGGCATGGTGACGACCGTTTCAATTTCGGAGCCATTAATTTCGGAGCAAATTTCTTCCTGAAATAAAATTTTTAAAAATCAACCATATTTAACTCCAATTGAAAAGTTGGAGTTTTTTTATTCAAATAATTGTGAAAAACTCAAAACCTATCTATTAATACGGATTATTGTTGTAAAACGCTAATAATAATCAATGATATTAATCACATTAACAAATTTTAATATTCACTGGTACCACTGTAAATTTGCCGCCAGAAAGTATTAAATTTTTAAAAAATGAAAAAAGTATTATTAGCAGGTGCTATCGCACTTTTCGGTTTATCTAATGCTCAGATCGCTAAAGGAACTACATATTTATCAGGGCAGGTAGGCTATTCTTCAACTCAGGATAACAATACTGACGCTAAAGTAGAAGATTTCACAATCGTACCTACTGTTGGATATTTCGTAGGAAATAACGTTGCTGTTGGATTAGGTGTTGGTTATGCAAACAGCTCTACAACTTCAACAAGTGCATTAACAAACGTTGAAACTAAACTTACGACTGACGCTTTCGTAGTGGCTCCTTTCGTAAGAAAATACTGGACTGTAGGAGAGAAGTTCTACATCTTCGGACAATTGGAAGTTCCTATGGCTTTTGGTAAAGATAAAGCTGAATACAGCGGTACTGCTGCTCAGTTCAATACTGAATCTAAATTCACTTCAATCGGGGTAAATGTAAAACCAGGTTTAGATTATTTCTTAAACAAAAACTGGTCTATTGAAGCTACTATCGGAGAATTCGGATACAACAACTTCAAATACAAAGATCTTGATAAAAGCACTGATAACTTCAACTTTGGATTAAACTTATCTTCAGTTACTTTCGGTGTTAAATATGTTTTTGCTAAATAATAAACAAAACATAAACTGTTAAAGTCCTAAGTTTTTGCTTAGGGCTTTTCCACTTTTAAACTATTACAATTAAAAACCATGAAAAAATTATTACTCGCAACTGCTGTTGCATTTTTCGGGCTTTCTAATGCCCAGATTAAAACAGGTACTATTTATCTATCAGGACAGGTAGACTATTCTCAGGAAAAAGATAACAATACAGACAACAAAGATCAGAACTTTAGTGTTGTACCAACTGTTGGTATTTTCATTGCTCCTAATTTGGCTGTTGGTACAGGAATAGGCTATGCCGGAAGCAGAGCGGATCATACGGATATTACTAATTTCGGATCTGGTATTGAAACAGTGCAAACAGTCGTTAAAACAAATGCTTTTACAGCAAAACCATTCATCAGAAAATACTGGACGCTTTCAGATAAATTATATATTTTCGGACAGCTTGAAGTTCCAATTGAAATTGGAAAACGTACAGCAGATCTACAATTAGATTATATTGATATGAACGGATATACATATTTTCAGACTATGAATATCGAACAGAAATATACTTCTTTCGGTGTAAATGTGAAGCCGGGATTAGATTATTTTATCAGTAAAAACTGGACGATTGAAGCAACCATCGGAGAATTTGGCTATAAAAATACAAAAATTAAAGATCTGGATAAAGGAACTGACACATTCAATTTCGGGCTGAATTTATCTTCGGTGATGTTCGGAGTAAAATATGTTTTTGCTAAATAATTAATAATAAACTTTTATAAATAAAAAATCATGAAAAAACTATTACTAGCAGGTGCTGTTGCACTTTTCGGATTATCAAATGCTCAAATGACCAAAGGAGACTGGGTAATCAGCGGAAACACAGGTTTCGGATTTAATAATGTAAATACAACCGTAAAGGTAGGAGGTCAATCTGCTGACGGACCAAAAGTAAGTACATTCTCAGTAACTCCTTCTGTAGGATATTTTGTTATTGATAAATTGGCTGTAGGAATCGATTTGGGACTTACAAGCGCTACAACAAAGTATGAGGGAGCAAAGGCTACTACAACAAGCTTTTCGGTAATGCCTACTGCTACATATTATTTTGCTAATGACAGCAAATTCGTTCCTTTCCTTGGTGCGGGTATCGGGTATGCTTCAGTGAAAAATAAAGGAGAAATAAATGTTATGGGACTTTCTACTTCCGATGACAATACAACGGATGGTCTTGCATGGAAAGTAAAAGGTGGAGTTACTTATATGGCTACTCAGTCTTTAGGGATCAACCTTGGTGTTTCTTACGATCAGTTCTCAAATAAAGAAACGATCATGAATACCGATGTTAAAACAAACGTAAAAACTTTCGGTGTAAACGTTGGTTTCTCTTATTTCATCAAAGCCAAAGCTCAGAAATCTGATAAATAAAAAACTTTGTCAAAGATCTGAAATTTGACAAAGTCTTAAAAAAATCCGGCTCAAATTTATTTGAGCCGGATTTTATATTGTATTTAAAAATTTAAAACCATTCTTTTTGATTCTGAACATACGTTCTGTCAAATTCTTCATCTGATTTTGTCAGATAAATAATTCCTTCAATCAAACCGATAAGACCTCCAATTGTACCACATGTTACAATACTTAGGATCAATTGAATGATTCCCGCTTTAGTATATCCTAAATAAAATTTGTGAATGGCTAATCCACCTAAAAGAATAGCAAGGATACCAGCTGCTACTTTTTTCTCTGATCTATAAGGCTGGTTATAATTACCTTGATTATTTCCGTACACTTCCATAAGAATATTTTTTTGGTCGTTTTGGTGTTTTTATTTTCCGAACATTCCACCCATTCCAGGCATATTCGGCATTTTGCTCATCATCTGCATCATTTGCTTACCTTGAGGTCCTTGCATCATCTTCATCATTTTACCCATTTGGTCGAATTGCTTCATCAGTTGGTTTACATCTTCAATTTTTCTTCCGGCACCTTTGGCAATTCTGTTTTTTCTCTGTGTATTGATAATAGAAGGTTTTCTTCTTTCTTCAGGCGTCATAGAGTAGATGATCGCTTCAATGTGTTTAAAAGCATCATCGCTGATCTCTACATCTTTGATTGCTTTTCCAACACCCGGAATCATCCCCATCAAATCCTTCATATTACCCATCTTTTTGATCTGGTTGATCTGTTTCAGGAAATCATCAAAACCAAACTCGTTCTTAGCGATTTTCTTGTGAAGCTTTTTCGCTTCTTCTTCATCAAACTGTTCCTGAGCTCTTTCTACCAGGGAAACAACGTCTCCCATTCCTAAGATCCTGTCGGCCATCCTTTCCGGGTAGAAAAGGTCTAAAGCTTCCATTTTCTCACCAGTCGAAATAAATTTGATCGGTTTTTCAACCACAGAACGAATCGTTAATGCAGCTCCACCACGGGTATCACCGTCTAATTTTGTTAAAACAACTCCGTCAAAATTCAAGGTATCATTGAATGCTTTTGCTGTATTTACAGCATCCTGACCGGTCATGGAATCTACTACGAAAAGCGTTTCGTTAGGTGTAATAACAGAGTGAACTGTTTTAATTTCCTTCATCATCTGCTCATCAATCGCCAAACGACCTGCTGTATCCACAATCACAACATCATGACCGTTGGATTTAGCAAAATTAATGGCGTTCTGAGAGATGCTTGAAGGATCCATAGAACCTTCTTCCGTAAAAACAGGAACCCCGATCTGTCCACCTAAAACTTTTAGCTGGTCGATCGCAGCAGGACGGTAAACGTCGCATGCTACCAAAAGAGGTTTTTTATTTCTTTTTGTTTTTAAATAATTAGCAAGCTTTCCTGAGAAAGTGGTCTTACCTGAACCCTGAAGTCCGGCAATTAAAATCACAGATGGTTTTCCAGAAAGATTAATTCCCTCCTGAGAGCCTCCCATTAAATCTACAAGTTCATCGTGAACGATCTTCGTCATCAGCTGTCCCGGCGTAAGTGATGTTAGTACATCCTGTCCCAGGGCTTTGTCCTGAACTCTTTTTGTAAGATCCTTTGCAACTTTATAATTAACATCGGCATCCACCAATGCTCTACGAATTTCTTTTACGGTTTCCGCTACATTGATTTCCGTGATTTTTCCACGTCCTGAAATATTGTGCAGCGCCTTGTCTAATTTATCCTGTAAACTATTAAACATATGTATTGTAAATTATAGTGTGCAAAAATAAGGAATTTTTTAGTATATATAATATATAAGGTGCAGAGATTTGTAATGGATCAGAATTATAGTCCTATTTTTGCAAAATGAATTTTATAGACAGTTTAATTATCATCCTGCTAATTTTAATCCTGAATATTACTGTATTTATACTTTTTAAAAAACGTATTTATGGTAAAGCAGATGCTGCCATGAAGTTTTTGTCACTGAATATTTCCAAGGATATTATCTGGCTTGCCCTTTCTTTGATGATCATAGAGAAAACAAGAGAAAATTTTCTATTTATAGTGATATGTTTTATAATCGCGTCACTCCTTATATATATACCTGTAATAAAACTCATTAATAAATCCTGATTTTTTTGATGATAAAAATCAATTTTTAGTATTGGTAAAGTTTAATAAAATCGATATATTTGCACACGATTAAAAAAGAGATATGAATAGAAAGATTTCTTCATTGTTTTTCGCATTTTTATTTGTGTTTGTGAGCAGTTTAGCTATTGCTCAGCATACTTCTGAAGGCGAAGAGCCGGCGGAAAAAATAGAGCAGAAAGAAGACTTTAATGCTACTAAAATGATCATGGAGCATATCGGTGATTCAAATGAATGGCATTTATGGACTACAAAAGATGATAATGGTGAAGAGCATCATGTTTCTGTTCCGCTTCCGATAATTATTAAAGATAATGAAGGGTGGCATACTTTTCTTTCAAGCAGCATTGCTCACGGTCATGAACATGACGGTTATACTTTAGAAGAAGGACAGGTTGTTTCAACTAAAGGTATTGAAAAAGCAACGCTTTTTTCAATAATCAGCGGAAAGCAAAAATCAAACGATGTATTTTTTGATCTTTCAATTACAAAAAATACAGCATCCATGTTTCTTTCAGTAATTTTCATGGCAGTAATTTTCATGGGAATGGCAAGAAACTATAAAAAATCCCAGTTGCCAAAAGGTGCAGGGAAATTATTAGAGCCTGTAATTGTATTTATAAGAGATGAAGTAGCTATTCCGAATATCGGATCAGTTAAATATAAAAGATATATGCCTTATTTATTGACAGCATTTTTCTTTATCTGGTTCAATAACTTATTCGGATTAATTCCTTTCTTTCCTTTTGGGGCAAACCTTACAGGTAATATTGCAATTACAGCTGTTTTAGCAATCATTACTTTATTGATTACATTATTTAGCGCTAATAAAGATTATTGGAAACATATCTTTATGCCGCCTGTGCCGATCTTATTGTATCCTATCATGGTTCCAATTGAGATTATCGGAATCTTTACAAAGCCTTTTGCTTTAATGATGCGACTTTTCGCTAACGTTACAGCAGGACACATTATGATTTTGGCGATTATTTCATTGATCTTCATTTTCAAATCTCCGTTCTTAGGATTTGCATCTGTGCCTTTAGCGTTATTCGTTTCTGTATTGGAATTATTAGTAGCAGCACTACAAGCATATATCTTTACTGTATTATCCGCTTTATTTATCGGTATTGCAGTAGCAGAGCACGAGCATGAGCACGGTCACGAAGAGCACGCTCATTAATTAAAAAGAGAATATTTAAAATAATTTTTAACTAATATAATTTATTTATTATGGATTTATCAACTGGAGCAGGATTAATTTACGTAGGTATCGGTTTAGCAGTACTAGGAGTAGGTCTTGGTATCGGAAAAATCGGAGGTCATGCAATGGACGCTATCGCTAGACAGCCTGAGCAAGCTGGTAAGATTCAAGGAGCAATGCTTATTGCTGCAGGTCTTATCGAAGGTGCTGGTCTTATCGCGATTATCTTTGGTGCTTTCATCAAGTAATCTATCCTCAAGAAAACATTCTTAGCAGTGAAGCGGTTGGCTGCTGCTAAGAGTTTTTTAAAACACAATCCATAAAATAACACGTAAAAAAGAATCTACAGATATGGGAATTATAGAACCTGGAATTGGACTTTTGTTTTGGATGACCCTTACTTTTGTTATCCTATTATTTCTTCTAGCAAAATTCGCTTGGAAACCGATTGTTAATGCTATTAACGACAGAGAAACTTCTATCGTTGATGCTCTTAACCAAGCTACTTTGGCAAGAAAAGAAATGGAAACTTTAAAAGAGGATAACGAGAGAATCATTCGTGAAGCAAAAATCGAAAGAGATGCTATCCTTAAAGAAGCAAGAGAAATTAAAGATAGAATCGTGGGGGAAGCTAAAGATGTTGCTAAAGCTGAAGGAGATAAAATGATCGAAGCTGCTAAACAAACGATCACTTCAGAGAAAAATGCTGCAATGGCAGATATCAAATCTCAGATCGGTACTTTATCAGTAAACATCGCTGAGTCTATCCTTAAGCAAAAGCTTGACAATACTGAGGCTCAAAACGAATTAGTTCAGAATTATTTAAACAAATCAAACCTTAACTAATAATGCTTACATCTAAAGTAGCTAAAAGATACGCACAAGGTTTACTTGATTTTACCAATGAATCAGGTCAGACAGCTACTGTATTTTCTGAAATGAAAGATGTAGTGAAGATCATGACTGAGTCCCAGGATTTAAAGAAGTTCTTCCTTACACCTTACATAGATTCTAAAAAGAAAGTAGAGGTAGCAAGTGAGATTTTTAAGAGTTTATCGGCTTCTTCACAGAATTTGATTACCTTAGTGATCAGACATGGAAGAGAAAATCAGCTTAGAAATATTGCTCAGGAATTCATCAACAAAGTTGAAGACATCAACGGCGTACAGCGAGTAACGCTTACAATAGCAACTCCGCTTTCAAAAGAAAATATCGATCAGATTTTGAAATCTACCAATATGGTAAATGCTGACGCCAAATTCGATTTGGAAGTAAATGTTAAGCCTGAAATTTTAGGAGGTTACATTTTAAGAGTAGGTGATCAGCAGGTAGATGCATCTGTAAAGTCTAAACTTAATAAAGTTAAAAAAGATTTTCAATTAAATTAAAGAAAAAACAACCATACAATGGCAGAAATAAATCCGGCAGAAGTATCTGCGATCTTAAAACAGCAATTGGCCAACTTCGATACTCAATCAAACGTTGAGGAAGTAGGTACAGTTTTAACCATCGGTGATGGTATTGCTCGTGTATACGGGTTAGAAAACGTACAATACGGAGAGTTGGTGAAATTTTCTAGTGATGTAGAAGGTATTGTACTAAACCTTGAAGAAGACAACGTAGGTGTTGCTCTACTTGGTGAAAGTAAATTAGTAAAAGAAGGAGATACCGTAAGAAGAACAAACAGAATCTCTTCTATCAAGGTAGGAGAAGGGATGTTAGGAAGAGTAGTAGATACTCTTGGTAACCCTATCGATGGTAAAGGTCCTATTTCTGGGGAATTATATGAAATGCCATTGGAAAGAAAAGCTCCTGGAGTTATTTACAGACAGCCGGTAACTGAACCTTTACAGTCAGGTATCGTTGCAATCGACTCTATGATCCCTGTAGGAAGAGGACAGAGAGAGCTTATCATCGGTGACAGACAGACAGGTAAAACTACTGTTGCGATCGATACGATCATCAACCAAAAAGAATTTTTTGATGCAGGGAAACCTGTATATTGTATATATGTTGCTATCGGACAAAAAGCGTCTACTGTAGCACAAATCGTTAAAACATTATCAGATAAAGGGGCTTTAGCTTATACAGTAATCGTTGCTGCTAATGCATCTGATCCGGTTCCGATGCAGGTATATTCTGCAATGGCAGGAGCTGCGATTGGTGAGTTCTTCAGAGACACTGGTAGACCAGCTTTGATTGTTTATGATGATTTATCTAAACAAGCGGTTGCTTACCGTGAGCTTTCTCTACTTTTAAGAAGACCACCGGGCCGTGAAGCTTACCCTGGAGACGTTTTCTATCTTCACTCAAGATTATTGGAAAGAGCGGCAAAAGTGATCGCTGATGATCAGATCGCAAGCCAGATGAACGATTTACCTGAGTCTTTAAGACCAATCGTAAAAGGTGGAGGTTCATTAACGGCACTTCCAATCATTGAAACTCAGGCAGGTGATGTTTCTGCGTATATCCCAACCAACGTAATCTCTATTACAGACGGACAGATTTTCCTTGAATCAGATCTATTCAACTCAGGGGTTCGTCCTGCGATCAACGTAGGGATCTCCGTATCAAGGGTAGGAGGTAACGCTCAGATCAAATCAATGAAAAAAGTATCTGGTACATTAAAATTAGACCAGGCACAATATAAAGAATTAGAAGCGTTTGCTAAGTTCGGTTCTGACCTTGATGCTGCTACATTAGCCGTAATCTCTAAAGGGGAAAGAAATGTGGAAATCCTTAAGCAGCCGGTAAACTCTCCTCTTCCTGTAGACAGCCAGGTAGCAATGATCTACGCAGGAACAGAGAATTTATTGAGAAACGTTCCTATCAGAAAAGTAAAAGAATTCCAAATCGAATATATCGAGTTCCTTAGATCTAAGCACCCAGATACAATGGCTGCAATTAAAGCTGGGAAAATCGATGATTCAATCACTGGTGTTCTTAAGCAGGCAGCTAATGATTTAGCTTCCAAGTATAACTAAAAATTCAATGTTTAAGGTTTAGAATGAATGTTTTAGACCTTAAACTTCATACCTTAAACCTTGAACCAAAATAATGGCAAACTTAAAAGAAATACGAGGTAGAATTACGTCAATTTCATCTACGATGCAAATTACACGTGCTATGAAGATGGTTTCGGCAGCGAAACTTAAAAAAGCACAGGATGCTATCGTAATGTTAAGACCTTATTCTGAAAAACTGCAGGAGCTTATCCAGAATGTAAATTCCAGCTCAGATCCTGACCAGATTTCTGTGTATGCTCAGAAAAGAGAAGTAAGAAGAGTGCTTTTTATCGCTGTTACTTCAAACAGAGGTCTTGCGGGGGCTTTCAATTCTTCTATTGTTAAGGAGCTTAATGCACAGTTTCAGCATAATTCTCAGTATGAGATTGAAGTTCTTCCGGTAGGTAAAAAAGCTTTTGATGCTGTAAGAAGAAACCGTACAGTATATTCTAATGCAAGTTCAGTATATGACAATTTAAACTTCGATGCCGTATCTAACGTTGCAGAAGGAGTGATGACCAGCTTTAGAGAAGGCAAATTTGACGAAGTTTATTTAATTTACAATAAATTCATCAATGCTGCTACACAGGAAGTGACAACAGAACAACTTCTTCCGATCTCAATGCCTGAAACTACAGAGCCTCAGGTAGAAACGGATTATATTTTCGAACCGAACAGAACGGAAATTTTAGATAATCTGATTCCTAAATCTATCAAAACTCAGGTTTTCAAAGCAATCCTGGATTCGGTAGCATCTGAACACGGAGCGAGAATGACTGCAATGCATAAAGCAACAGATAACGCTCAGGCTTTGAAGAATGATCTGGTAATCTTCTACAACAAAGCAAGACAGGCTGCTATTACAAACGAAATTTTAGAGATTGTTTCTGGAGCAGAAGCTTTGAAAAACTCTTAAAAAGATATTTCATACAATATTTATTAAAGCATCGTATACCACGATGCTTTTTTTGTTATTTTTATTTTGTATATATTTGTATCAAATTATATACAACTTCTAAATGGACTCGGACATAGTCAGGCTTTTGCTGGCCTTATTACTTGTTTTACTTAATGGCTTCTTTGTAGCCGCAGAATTTTCAATTGTTAAAGTTCGTTATTCACAAATCCAGTTAAAAGCCGCAGAAGGAAATTCTATGGCGAAACAGGCAGAACACATCATCAAGCATCTTGATGAATATCTTTCTGCAACACAGCTGGGCATTACGCTGGCATCCCTTGCCTTAGGTTGGGTGGGAGAAAGTGCCTTGCATCATATTGTTGAAAATATTTTCAGTTCACTCAATATTGACCTTACAGAGACAACAATTACCTCAATTTCCGTCATTACAAGTTTTGTTCTGATCACTATTATGCATATCGTTTTTGGTGAGCTTATCCCAAAATCCATTGCAATCAGGAAATCAGAATCAACTACGATGGCGACTGCTATTCCGTTACGGGTTTTCTATACTGTTTTTAAACCTTTTATATGGTTGATGAATTTAATGTCTAATACATTTTTGAGATTAGTAAAAATCCATCCTGCTTCAGAACATGAAATCCATTCTACGGAAGAGCTTCAGCTTTTGGTAAAGCAAAGTGCGGACAGTGGAGAAATTGAGGAAGAAAACTACGAAATTATCAAAAATGCCTTTGATTTTACGGATCATTCGGCAAAACAGATCATGGTTCCCCGACAGAATATTACTTCTATCGATTTTGAGGAAGATGTCAATGAAATTATCAACAAAATCATGGAAAGCGGATACTCCAGAATTCCGGTTTATGTAGATTCTATTGACAATGTTATTGGTATTCTCTATACAAAAGAAATCATCAGGGAGTTTGTAAAGAGAAAAGGTGAACTCAGCCATGAAGATCTTAAAGACTTAATGCGTGACGCATTTTTTGTGGTAGGAAGTAAAAAGATTTCAGATCTTTTGAAAATTTTCCAGCAGAAAAAGCAGCACCTTGCCATTGTTATAGACGAATTTGGTGGTACGGAGGGAATTATTACCCTTGAAGATATTCTTGAAGAATTGGTAGGTGAGATCCAGGATGAAGAAGACGATGAAGAAAAGATAGTTGATAAAATTGCGGAGAACACATTTTGGGTTCAGGCAACGCAACCTCTTGACGAAATCAATGAATTTCTGCCTAAAAAATTACCGCTTTCAGAAGAAAGTGAATATAACACACTTGCCGGCTTTATCTTGCATGCTTTAGAAGACATTCCGGAAGAAAACCAGGAGTTTGAACTTGAAAATTATCATTTTAAAATTTTAAAAATGAATAATAAAAGTGTCGAATTGGTTGAGCTTTTATATGAAGAACCAAATAATATAAATGATCTGGCTGAAAAAATCGGCGAGGTCTGATTTAATTCTTAAATAACGACGGATGAATTTTTATAACAGCATTAAAGATTATGACGATCCGAAACGTAAGTATGAAGAAGATGTTCTTGTGCTGGAAGATACGGATGAAGTCTATAAACTGGTTTTGCATAATGATGATGTTCACACTTTCGATTATGTAATCGACTGTCTGATAGAAATTTGCAAACATACATTGGAACAGGCAGAACAATGTACAATTTTAGTTCATTTTAAAGGTAAATGTACGGTTAAAACAGGATCAATGGATTTGCTTAAGCCCATGCATGAAAAATTGCTTTCAAGAGAATTGACAAGCGAGATAGTATAATAAAGCTCTAATTAAATGTTAGAGTTTTTTCTTTTTATAATAATTTGATGTATATTAATCAGTATTTTAAATTTAATTTTGAATATTTCATAATATTTTTGATACTTTTATCATCTTAAATAACATTTGTATGAAAATAAAATTAAATTTGCTAATTCTTGGTTGTTTAATGTCTGCTTCAGCATTAATGGGCCAGGAATCATCTTTTGAAGTTCCGGCAAGAAAATGGATAATAGAAAATTCTAGAAACTTAGGGATCCAAAGCTTCAGTCAATTTAAACTAAACTTTGTAAGAAAAGGAGGCACAGGTGAAACCCTACGTTTTCAACACATGATTAAAGATGTACCTGTTTTTCAATCTGAAATTATAGTTCATTTTAATAAGCAGAACAATTTAACCTATACTTCTACAGAAAGTTTTAAAAAGAACGTACAAGAGATCAATACAATTCCTTCATTTTCTCCTACTGAAGCCATAAAAAAAGCATATATTGCATCGCATTCTAAAGGAGAGACTACTTTTGAAGAAAACAAGCTTTTTGTTTATGTTACAGAGCAAGGGCATACCAAACTGGTTTACCGTGTAATAACAAATTCTTATGATAATCCTGGTGATTGGGAGACAATTATTGATGCTCATAATGGTGATGTGATCAGTGTAAAAGATATTTCTTTTTATCATAAAGAAAAATCTGAAAATCCTCCGAAAAAGACAAGTAAACAAAGTATAACGAAAAAAAATACCTTAGTTACAGGTTCAGCTTATATTTTTAATCCAGATCCACTCTCTAAGACTCAGGTAGCTTATGGAGGTCAGTATGTTGATGGCAATGATGCTACAAATGCGAGCCTGGATGCTGCAAGAACTTTAGTTACTATTCCTGAGCTTGAATTGAATGCAGGAATCTATAAGTTAAAAGGAACCTATGTAGAAATTGCAGATTTGGAAGCTCCGACAACAGGCCTCTTTACACAGACCAATAACCAATTTCTTTTTAATAGAAATGAACAGGGATTTGAAGCTGTAAATGCTTATTGGCATCTCGATAATAATTTAAGGTATATTAATTTGACTCTTGGAATTCTTTGTAAACCTACACAGAACGCAGGTGTATTGAAATTTGATCCACATGGATTTAATGGTTCCGATAACTCTCATTATGTGGGATCAACACAGATTTTGACATTTGGAGAAGGTGGTGTGGACGATGCAGAAGATGCAGACGTTATTCTCCATGAGTTAGGACACGGGATTCATGATTGGATTACTAATGGAGGATTATCACAGGTAGATGGTTTGAGCGAAGGTTGTGGTGACTATTGGGCACAATCATACAGTAGAAGCTTAAATCAGTGGCAACCTACGGATGCTGCTTATCACTGGATGTTCAATTGGGATGGGCATAATTCTTTCTGGCCGGGAAGAATAACAAATTATACTGCAGCTTATCCTGGAGGATTGACCGGTTCCATACATACAGACGGACAAATATGGGCTTCTGCATTAATGCGAATTTATAATGCTATAGGAAAAGAAAAAACGGACAGGGCATTTCTTGAAGGGTTAGCAATGACAAGTTCTAGTACAAACCAGGAAAATGCCGCTATTGCCGTAAGACAGGCGGCTATTGATATGTTGGGAACGTTTGGGTTTACCTGCAGTGATATTACACAAATGACGACAGAATTTACGGCAGCAGGATATACTATGCCGGCTTATTCCTGCCAATTGGGCGTAGAGGATGTGTTTAAAAAAGAGATTATTGCAATTTATCCTAATCCGGTTTCGGATGTACTAAATATTTCCATGAAAATAAATAAAGAAGAAAAAGTAGAAATCTTCAACATGGAAGGTAGAAAAGTAATAGAAACAACCATTACAAATGGTAGAAACTCAATAAATGTTTCACAACTGCAGGTAGGAGATTATATTTTAAAGATAAAAGGATTAGAATTGTCAACAAAATTTATTAAAAAATAAAAATAGATCCGGTGTCGTAAAGCATCGGATTTTTTGTTTTAAAGAATTTCAGATAGCATATTTTTATTTGCATTCAACTAAAATAGTATATTTGTAAAACGATAAAGAAATAAAAAAGAATGCTTGTAATAGGAATTGCAGGAGGAACAGGATCCGGCAAAACTACAGTTGTTGACAAAATTATTCAGCAGCTTGATATTGAAGGAATGAACATCCTTTCACAGGATAATTATTATCATGATAATCATAATCTTACATTGGTTGAAAGGGAAGCTTTGAATTATGATCATCCGAAATCCATTGATTTTGATTTATTGATAAAACATGTGAAAGCTTTAAAGAATAATGAGCCTATTGAGCAGCCGATTTACAGCTTTGTAACCCATTCCAGAACCGGAGATCATGTTACCGTAGAGCCTAAAAATGTTTTGGTAGTAGAAGGAATTCTCGTTCTTACCAATAAGGAGCTTTTAAAAGAATTTGATCTTAAAGTCTTTGTACACGCGGATTCCGATGAAAGACTGATCAGAAGAATACGACGTGATACCCAGGAAAGAGGAAGGGATTTAAATGAAGTTTTGCACCGTTATCAGACGACTCTGAAACCTATGCATCAGGAATTTATTGAGCCCTCAAAAAATGAAGCAGATCTTATCATTCCAAACATGAGGCAAAATTCCGTGGCGATTGATTTTTTAACAACTGTGATTAAAAACTCTCTGAGAAAACATTAAATACATGAAAGGGACCAAACTTATCAAAGATATTCAGCCAAAATCTGACACTTTTAAATTTATTCAGAAGTATATTTTTAATAAATATACCATCACAATTTGTCTATTTCTGGTCTGGATGATTTTTTTTGATAAAACTTCATTCCTGGTAATCAATGAACTGAATGGTGAGATTAACAAATATGAAGAACAGCTTCAGTACTATAAAACCGAATATGAAAAAAATGACACGTTTTATAAAAAACTGATGAACAATAAATCTGAAAAGGAAAAATACGCCAGAGAAAATTATTTTATGAAAAAGCCGAATGAAGAAATTTTTATTCTGGTCGTAGACAGCACAAAAGTAGCAAAGAAATAATTAAAAAGTGAATGGTGAATGGTGAATTCGCTGCGCCTGTCAATATCACAAGGTAAAAAATAAGCCTGTTTGGTAAATTCACCGTTCACAATTGACCACCACCTATAATCCATTCGCCATGTCAAATACAGCTTGGGAAAATTTAGTCAGAAAACAACTTAAAACCGAAGATATTTATTCTGTTCTTACTAAAGAAAATTTAGAAGGAATTGTAGTAAAGCCGTTCTATGACGGAATTAATACGCCATTGGTAAATCTTCCGAAAGTAGAAGAAAATACACATCTGGTGGCAAAATATCATGAAAGTCTGGAAGAGGATGTATTTGCATTCCTTTTGGATCACAACGTCGAAAATCTTGCACAGAAAACGATTTTTATCGACGATATCGATCTTGCCGGACATATCAGCCCGAAAGAAGAGGATCAGTATTTTTCATTAATTGATGTTTTTGATGAAAAAGAAGCTGTAATAAATGATCAGTTGGTTAAAGAATTACTGGCAAAGCAATTCAGAAGAAATATTTGTGTTGATATTTCTTTACACCAGAACGCAGGAGCCGCAATGTATCAGCAATTAGGAATTGCATTGGCAAAAACTAAAGAATTGATTGAAGTGTATGGCCCGGAAATTTTAAATAAATTAATTTTCAGAATAGCAATCGGAGGAAATTATTTCTTTGAAATGGCAAAATTAAGGGCTTTTAAACTTGTTTTTAACGAATTATCCAAGGAATACAGTGTAGACGAAATTCCATATATTTTTGCAGAAACATCGCTTAGAAATAAAGCGGTATCGGATAATGAAAATAATCTGATCCGTTCAACCTTAGAGCTCGCTTCCGCAATGATTGGCGGAGCTGATGCTGTTTTCAGCAACAATTATCTTGTGGACAGAACTACGGAAAATTCGGAAGAAATTTCTTTTAAACAACAGATTGTTCTGGCTTATGAAAGCATTATTAATGTTTTTGAAGACGCTTCTAACGGAAGTTATTTTGTAGAAGATATTACCCGGCAGATCGCTGAAAAATCATGGACTTATTTCCTTGAAATTGAAGAAGCAGGAGGTTATCTTGAGCTGTTAAAAAGCGGAACGATTCAAAAGCAGATCTACAACCATGCTTTAGAAGAGCAGAAGTGGGTAGAAAACGGAAAAATAAAGCTTATTGGCGTTAACTTATATCCCAAATTAGAGGCTAAAAAAGCTGCCGAAGATATGTATAATGAAAGTGAAATAAAGCCTGTAAGATGGGCTCAGATGTTTGAATAATGAAAGAAAAACTAATTGATTTATTTGAATATACTTATCATTTTAACACTGAGATGATTAAAGTTATTTCCGAAAATTTGGAAAGAGTTGATGAGAAAACGATTAGCCTTATCAACC
This sequence comes from Chryseobacterium taichungense, assembly GCF_900109935.1. Classification (GTDB taxonomy): domain Bacteria; phylum Bacteroidota; class Bacteroidia; order Flavobacteriales; family Weeksellaceae; genus Chryseobacterium; species Chryseobacterium taichungense. The sequence goes on from NZ_FOBV01000007.1 coordinate 65,181, forward strand.
ATACTTTAAATGCCCAACAGATCTGGAACTCAAGAATTTTGAACGAAAAAACGTTTGAAGTATGGCAGATGAATCCTTTTGAAGCGTTAGGAGAAATTAATCAGCAAAACTTTGAAAAAAGTATTGAAGTCATCAATAATTTTGATCCTGACCAAAAGATCACATACCAAAACTCAAGAGGAGTGGCTTTTGAAAATACTGTTTTTGAAATGCTTTTTCAGGCAATCAACCACTCAACCTATCATAGAGGACAGATCAATTCATTATTGAAGCAAAACGGAATAGAGCCGGTTTTAACGGATTACATTTTTTATAAAAGATAAATTTAATTGATTTTAAGTTCTTTTTGTTAACTTACTTCAACTTGTGATAGATAAATTATTAGATCAACAAATTCAAGAATATATCAGCGCCAATCTGAATACAGATTTGCATGTATTGTTATTAAAAAAATCACCTTTTCCAGAGGTTTCCATGCAGGAAATTGTTCAGCAGATCAGAGGAAAACAAGTTGCGCAGAAAAAGTTTCCGTTTTTACTGAAAGAAGGTATAGTTTTTCCTCCACAACTTAATTTAGAACAGTCTTCTTCCGAAAAGACCGCCCAGTACAAATCACAGTTGTTAAAAGGCAAATCGTTTATCGATCTTACTTGTGGTTTTGGGATTGATGCTTACTATCTGTCACAAAATTTTCAAGATATTACCCTTGTAGAACAAAATAACGAGCTTTTGAATATTGTTCAGCATAATTGGAATATTTTAGAAAAAAAAGCAAAATTTATACACCAGAAACTTGAAGATTTCCTCACTGAAAATAAAGAATTGTTTGATGTAATTTATCTTGATCCAGCACGAAGAGACCATAATAAAAATAAAGTTTTTCTCCTTGAAGATCTGTCGCCGAATATTCTTGAAATTCAGGAAAAACTGGTTTCCATAGGTGATAAGGTAGTAATAAAATTATCGCCCTTAATTGATATAAAATATTTACTTTCTGTATTGAAGGGTGTTTTCAGGATCGAAATTATTGCCGTTAAAAATGATGTTAAAGAAATTGTTGTCTTTTTATCTGGAGAAAATCACCGGGAAATAATCTGCAATTGTACAAATCTTGAAACGGATGATCCACCTTTTGAGTTTATAATCGGCGAGGAAGAAGAGGCTGTTGCAAATTACGGAGAACCGGAAAAATATATATACATCCCTAATAATACTATTCTAAAAGCAGGTATCTTTAATCTTATTTCACAAAAGGCAGGATTGAAAAAACTTCATCCCAATACTCACATCTATACCTCAGATTTAAGAATTGAAAATTTTCCAGGAAGAATATTCGAAATGGAAATCACTGATCCTAAAAAGATTAAAAAGAAAAGCCAGTACAATATCATTTCAAAAAATTATCCTTTAAAACCGGAGGAAATAAAGAAAAAATACAATTTGAAAGATGGAGGCGATCATTATCTTATTTTTACACAGTCCAAAAAAGGTAAAATAATTTTAAAATCAGTATAAAAATGTTGCTGTAAAATGCAAGATTTCTTAATTTTGGACAATTAAAAAAATAAGCCTGAAATCGCTCGATGCTGAAATTATTCAAGCACTCCGATAAAGCGATTCAGATGATACATTAAAAAATAAATTTTCCATATGAAAAAATTAGTTATTTGTTTAGCCCTTGCTACTGTTGCGGTAAGCTGTAAAAAAATCCAGGCTGGCGGAAATAAGGATACTTTAAAACTTGAAGAAGGTGTAGAAAGATATTCTGATGACGAACAGACAAGCGGTGAGCAGGATAATCTTTCTGAATACAGAGGAGACGCTCATGACGGCCATGAAACACCTGTTAAAACAGATACTGCCGGAGCGGTACAGCATAAAGAAGAAAACAATAAGCATTCTGATGCGACTCCAATTCCGGAAGGTTCTCAGACTCCAAAGGCTGAACACTAATTTAGATAAGAAAAATAGACATATCCTGCAGAAATGCGGGATATTTTTTTGGTAGCTTGATCCGGCTCTCCGCTACTACTCCTCGCGCCGACCTTTGCCGATGCGCTCCAACACCAAACCCTCGTACTCTCCAACACTCCATCCCCGCTGTGGGGTAACCGCTAAGATCCGGGCTAGGATTTTCGTCCTTGTATAAATATTTCACATTTTCATCAGTGAAGTATATCGTAAAACCTGAAGAAAATTATATCTTTTTGTTTGTCCCGGCGTGGTAATTTTTTTACTTTTAGCAAAATAAATTTTACGATGCAAGAAACATTAAATTACATCAACGAAAACAAACAGCGTTTCGTGGATGAATTATTTGAGTTACTGAGAATTCCTTCAATTTCTGCGGATCCGGCTTATAAGGAAGACGTCCTGAAATGTGCGGATGTTGTAGCAGCACACCTGAAAAATGCAGGAGCAGATAATGTGGAAGTTTGTCAGACCAAAGGATATCCTATTGTTTTTGGAGAAAAAATTTTAGATAAAAACCTGCCAACCGTTCTGGTATATGGGCATTATGACGTTCAGCCGGCAGATCCGCTTGAGCTTTGGAAAAAGCCGCCATTCGAACCTTATATTGAAAAAACTGAACTGCATCCTGAAGGAGCCATTTTTGCAAGAGGTTCGGCTGATGATAAAGGACAGTTTTTTATGCATCTTAAAGCTTTCGAAGCTATGATGAAAACCAATGCTCTTCCTTGTAATGTTAAATTTATCTTAGAAGGAGAAGAGGAAGTGGGTTCCGTAAGTCTTGGTGATTTTGTAAATGAAAACAAGGAAAAACTTTCATGTGACTGTATTTTAATTTCAGATACTCATATTTACAGCAATGAACAGCCAACGGTTACTACAGGGCTGAGAGGACTAAGCTACGTAGAAGTTGAGGTAGAAGGTCCCAACAGAGATCTTCATTCCGGATTATATGGTGGTGCGGTGCCAAACCCAATTCATGTACTTTCGAGAATGATTGCCAAGCTTATCGACGAAGATGGGCATATCACTATTGACGGTTTCTATGATAATGTAGAAACAGTTTCAGATACTGAAAGAGCGGAGATGAATAAGTTGAAAGACAATCCTGAAGAATTTAAGAAATCCATTGGCTTAAATGGAGTAGAAGGTGAAAAAGGATATACTACTTTGGAAAGAACCTCAATCCGTCCTACATTAGACTGTAATGGAATCTGGGGAGGTTATATAGGTGAAGGGGCAAAAACGGTAATTCCATCTAAAGCTTTTGCCAAAATTTCGATGCGCCTTGTTCCTTACCAGACTCCTGCAGAAATTACAGAAAAATTCACCAGATATTTTGAGAAAATAGCTCCCGAAAATGTAAAAGTAAAAGTTACGCCACATCACGGAGGAATGCCGTATGTTTTACCGACAGATACAAAAGAGTTTTTGGCTGCGAAAAAAGCCATGGAATCTACATTCGGAAAAGAAGTTCTTCCATACAGAGGAGGGGGTAGTATCCCTATTACAGCAATGTTCGAGCAGGTTTTGGGTGCTAAGTCCGTATTAATGGGATTCGGTCTTGACTCAGATGCGATCCATTCTCCTAATGAACATTACGGATTATTTAATTTTTATAAGGGAATTGAAAGTATACCGCTGTTTTTTGAGAATTATGTGAAGTAATTGTTAAATAATATTTACTTTAGGATACTTTTTGAACAATTTTTTTTATATTAGCAAAAAATAAAAATTACTATGAAAAAAGTTCTATTTTCTTTTATGGCTTTTGCTACAGCAGGCCTAATGAATGCACAAGTTATTACACAGAATGCAACGCCTAACACAGTTGCTGCAACAGGTTCAGTAGCTTGTGCAAGTGGTTCTACGAGTACTAACTATTATACAGCTGACAATTCTTACTTGCGATTATTTAAATTATCAGATTATGGAATTAATTATAATTACCGAATTACTAATATTGCTTTTGGTGTGCAATTGGCATCAAGAACAATCGCAGGAAGTTCTACGGATGTAGGAGGGGCTTTTCCTGTTGAAGTTTGGCTTTATACTACATCAGCTACTACGCTAGATCCTCTAGATCTGACTTCGGTTTCTGGAGATACACCACTTACTACAGTAAATGTTTCTTCTGCCAATAATGCAGCAATGGTAAATACGGGTACAAGTGTAAATCAAATTATTCCTGCAGGGTCTAATTTTGTGATTGAAATCTGGCATGACGGTGCAACAGGTCATACTGGTACAAGTAGTAATCCATATGAAAGATTTTATATGGGAACAAATACCAGTGCACAAACAGGTCCTTCCTATCTCGTTTCTGAAACTTGTGGGCTTACTGATCCTATAGCTACTGGTACAGGTGCTTTGGCTGGTTTTGCTTCTGCAAAATGGGTGATGACAATTACGGGCCAGAACTCTACTTTAGGAACTACTGAAGTGATCAATTCTCCAGACCTTCAGATTTATCCTAATCCTGTTAAAGACGTTCTTAAGTTTAAATTATTTAATAACCTGAAATCTGAATCTATTGATATTTATGATCTTAACGGAAGAGTAATTACTTCTATCAGCAACAGCAAAAATGTTAATGAAGTAAATATGTCTTCATATGCAAAAGGAAATTATATTTTAAGAGTGAAGGCTAGTGATGGTAAAGTATACATTCAAAAGATAATTAAAGATTAATCATTTTAATTTTGGGGAAATAATCTCAAACTAAAATATTCTAAAAATATTTATTAAAGCGCTTCATTTAATGAAGCGCTTTTTTCTTGGTATATATTTAAACTGACAAATGTTAGTCCCCAAATAAACTTATTTTAAATCGTTTTTCTTATTTTTAAGAGCTAAATCAAAAAATATGATAAACAATAAAGTAGCTTATATTACAGGTGGAACGAAAGGTATCGGCTTTGGAATTGCTAAAACCCTACTTGAAAACGGAGTTTCAGTTGCATTTTCAGGACGAAAAAGAGATGATGTTGAGAAAGCAGAGAATGAACTAAAAAAATATTCTAAAAATGTGTTGGGAATCGTTTCAGATGTAAGAAATCTAGAAAGTGAAGAAGAGGCAATAAAATATACCATACAGAAATTCGGACAACTGGACTTTGTCATAGCTAATGCCGGACTTGGTGTGTTTAAACCGGTTGATCAGCTTTCTGCTGAAGATTGGAATGATATGATTGAAACAAACCTAACAGGTGTATTTTATACATTAAAAGCCTCTGTGGATGAGCTTAAGAAAACTCAGGGATATTATATCACAATTGCCAGTCTGGCAGGAAGCAATTTTTTCGAAAACGGATCAGGCTACAACGCTTCAAAGTTTGGGGTTGTCGGCTTTACACAAGCTGCCATGATTGATCTGAGAAAATATAATATCAAGTGCACAGTCATTATGCCTGGTTCGGTAGCCACACATTTTAACGGTAATATTCCTTCTGAAAAGGATGCATGGAAGATTCAACCGGAAGATATGGGAAATCTTGTTCTTGATATTTTAAAGATGAATCCTAGGGTTTTACCAAGCAAGATAGAATTTAGGGCAACAAAACCAGCCAATTAAATACATCTAATGCGCTGAATAATAATTTACTAAGTATTATGCATGCATAATATATTTTTTAATTATATTAGCGAATAAAACTTTAAGGCTTTTAAAGCAAAAAATTAAAACAACATATGAAAATATTAGTTTGTATTAGTAGTGTTCCCGATACTACTTCAAAAATTAACTTTACCGCGGATAAATCCGCATTCGACAAAAACGGAATTCAGTGGGTAATCAATCCTTTGGATGAATTTGCCTTAACAAAAGCAATTAAACTGCAAGAATCACAGGGAGCTGCCGTAACGGTAATCAATGTAGGTGATGCAGCTACAGAACCCGTTATAAGAAAAGCATTGGCTATCGGTGCTAATGATGCTGTAAGAGTAAATCTTGATCCTAAAGACAGCTTTTCAACAGCTAAAGAAATCGCTGCTGTAGCACAAAACGGAGGTTATGATCTAATTCTTTGCGGTAAAGAATCCATCGATTACAACGGAGGTTCTGTTCCGGGAATGGTAGCCCAGTTATTGAATCAGCCTTTCGTAAATGCATCTGTAGGGTTAGATGTTAACGGAAGTGAAGCAACTGCCGTAAGAGAAATTGAAGGAGGTAAAGAAACAATTTCTGTAAAATTACCTGCTGTAATCGCCGGCCAGAAAGGATTGGTTGATGAAAAAGATCTGATCATCCCAAATATGAGAGGAATCATGTCTGCAAGAACCAAACCATTGCAGGTAGTAGAGCCGGCTTCTTCTGAAGTGAAAGTTCAGGGCGTTTCTTATGACAGCGTACCTCCAAGAGCTGCCGTAAAAATGGTTTCTCCTGATAATCTGGATGAATTGGTAAGATTACTTCACGAAGAAGCGAAAGTGATCTAATTATTATGGCTAAGGCTGAGTTTGAGGTTTAATTTTATAAATCTTAGCCTAAACCTAAACCTTTAATTTTAAAATTCAAAAAAATGGCAGTATTCGTATACGCAGAAAATATAAACGGAATTTATAAAAAAGCAGCTTTTGAAGCAGTTTCTTATGCTAAAGCTGTAGCAGATCAGGCTGGAGATACCGTAACAGCAATCTCTGTAAACCCAACCGATGCTTCAGATGTATTGTATAAATACGGAGCATCAAATGTAATCAACATCAAAGACGAAGGTCTTAAAAGTTTCTCGGCTAAAGCTTATGCTCAGGCAATCAGTGAAGTGGCAAACGGAAATATCATCATTTTTCCACACACCACAGATGCTTCTTCGATTGCGCCAATGTTGGCAGTGATGAACGGACATTCTTTAATTACCAATGCTCTGGATGCTCCGGAAAGTCTTTCTCCATTCCAGGTGAAAAGAAAAGCTTTCTCAGGAAAAGGTTTCATGCATGCAAAAGCTGAATCGGCAGGAGTGATTATTACCGTTTCACAAAATGCTTTTGGGGTAAAGGAAAATCCTGTTTCAGGGTCAGAAGAAGTGAAAAATCTTTCTGTTGCCAATGAAGATACCAAAGTGATCTCTCACGAGCAAAGCTCAGGAAAACTTGACCTAAAGGAAGCGGAAATCGTAGTTTCTGCAGGAAGAGGTATGAAAGGGCCTGAAAACTGGGGAATGATCGAAGATCTAGCAAATGTATTAGGCGCCGCTACAGCATGTTCTAAACCAGTTTCCGATATCGGATGGAGACCTCATACGGAGCACGTTGGGCAGACTGGTAAAGCGATTTCTCCGAATTTATATATTGCAGTAGGTATTTCAGGAGCCATTCAGCACCTTGCCGGAGTAAACTCTTCAAAAACTATTGTTGTTATCAACAGTGATGCGGAAGCTCCGTTCTTCAAATCAGCCGATTATGGTGTGGTAGGAGATGCTTTCCAGATTATTCCTGCTTTAACAGAGAAAATTAAGGCATTAAAAGGATAAAAAAGTGAATTGGCAATGGTCAATCCGTTTCACTCGTCAATTTTTAAAAGAATATTTTAGAAATTCACTTGCGAAGCAAAATTGACAAGAAGTTATTCACTATTCACTTATAAAAGCCCCTTCCGGGCTTTTATTTTTGTCTAAAAAGTAAAAAAAACTTTCAAAAATTAATCTATATTTGTACTTATGGATTATAAACAGCTAATTATTCGCGGAATATCGTACAGCCAGACACAATCAGGAGCGTACGCATTGTTATTGGAACATGAAGAAACACATATAAAATTACCTGTTGTTATAGGAAATTTCGAGGCACAATCCATTTCTCTTGGTCTGGAGAAAGATATACATCCGCCCCGTCCGCTTACACACGATTTATTTACAAAATTTATAGTTTCTGCCAATTATGAGCTGGTTTCTGTTATCATTTACCAGATCGTAGACGGCGTTTTCTTTTCAAATATTAATTTTAAAAATAAAGCCAACGAAGAAGAACTGATTCTCGATGCAAGAACGTCTGATGCGGTGGCTATGGCCGTAAGGTTTGATGCGCCAATCTTTACCACTCAACAGGTATTAAACGAAGCAGGAATTCTTCTGGAACTGGAAGATGTAGCCAAAGAAGAACAGTCATTCTCAGAAACAGTAAATACTGAAGACAGTCTCAGATCGGTTTCAATGGAAGAACTTCAAAAGTTACTGGATGAAGCCGTCAAAGAAGAGGATTACGATACGGCCCTGGAAATTCAGGAAGAAATCAAAAGGAGGAAAAAGAAAATTGATTAGCGATATAATATAAAAGATGAATTTAAAATTACGATTGATCATCCTCAGCTTTCTGCAGTTTGGAGTTTGGGGTGCCTACCTTACCTCCATGGGTAATTATCTGGGCTCAGTTGGGCTGGGTTCTAAAATAGGACTTTTCTATGCGATGCAGGGGATTGTGTCGATTTTTATGCCCGCTATCATGGGGATCATTGCAGACCGGTGGATTCAGGCTCAGAAACTTCTGGGGATTTCGCATTTTCTGGCTGCTGTCTTTCTAATTTGGGCAGGATATTACGGGATGTCAGCGGGCGAGAATGTAGAATTTTCAAAGCTTTTTATTCTTTACAGTTTAAGTGTGACTTTCTATATGCCGACGATCGCCCTTTCCAATTCTGTGGCGTACACAGTTTTAGTCAATAACAATTTTGATACAATTAAATCGTTTCCGCCAATTCGTACATTGGGAACAGTAGGATTTATTTGTGCCATGTTGTTCGTAAATTTTGCTGGAATTCAGGATGGAAGCCTGAAGTTCAACTTTTCAAACGCTACAGACTTTCCAAGTTTTCAACACAGCTACAGTCAATTTTTCGTTTCCGGTATCTTAGGTATTATTCTATTCTTTTATTCATTCACCTTGCCAAATTGTGAAGTGAATAAAAGCAACGAAAAAAGAACATTATCTGATGCACTTGGCCTCAAAGCTTTTGCTTTATTCAAAGAGAAAAAAATGGCAATTTTCTTTATATTTTCAATGTTTCTCGGTGTTTCATTACAAATCACCAATGGATATGCAAATCCTTTTATAACCAGTTTTAAAGCAATCCCTGAATATGCAGATACTTGGGGATCCAATAATGCTAATGCTCTTATTTCCCTTTCACAGGTCTCTGAAACACTTTGTATATTACTGATTCCATTTTTCTTAAAAAGATATGGGATTAAAAAGGTAATGCTGATGGCAATGTTTGCATGGTTCTTAAGATTCGGATTATTCGGTCTTGGAAATCCTGGCGGAGGTGTCTGGATGTTTATCCTTTCCATGATTGTATATGGTATTGCATTCGACTTCTTCAATGTATCAGGTTCATTATTTGTTGACAAAGAAACTGATAGAAGCATACGTTCAAGTGCACAAGGTGTATTCATGATGATGACCAACGGTTTCGGAGCGACGATCGGAATGTTGGCTGCACAGGAAGTTGTCAACCATTATGTTTTCTCACAGACAGATCCTTCTTTACAGCTTGCAGGATGGCAAACTTCCTGGTATATTTTTGCCGGATACGCATTAATTGTAACTATTGCTTTTGCTATTGTTTTTAAACACAAACACAATCCTGAAGAAATTTCGCAGATAAAACATTAACTTTTATTATTGATAATTAATATATTAGATTGCACTTTCAAAAAAAGTGCAATTTTTTTATTTTTTGAGGCAACTATTTAATCGAAGTTCCGTCTTATAGATAGAAACAGATACATGAAGCATTTAGAAGAGAATTTTAAAAGGGCAAAAAAACAGGATCGAAAAGGGCAGAAAGCACTTTACGAAATGTTTTCAGCGAAAATGCTGGCCATTGCAAACTCTTATGTAAATAATATTCACGATGCCGAAGATATTGTAATGAATTCTTTTTTTATCTGTTTTTCAAAAATTGATGAATGCAGAGAGTGGAAAAGTTTTCCGTTCTGGCTGAGGAAAATTGTTGTTAATAATTCCATAAATCTGATTCGGAAAAGTAAAAATATTCTGTACTCCGATGTAGAAATACAGAACCTGGAATATCCGGAAGATGATTGGAATGAGGATATGGAAACAGTTGATCTCGATGAAATTTTTTCTAAAATGCCAGATGGCTACAAGATTATTTTCAATCTTTATGTTTTTGAGGAAAGAAAACATCATGAAATTGCAGAAATACTGAATATTTCTGAAGGTACAAGCAAAAGCCAGCTAAGCAAATCCAAAAAATGGATTACTGATTTTTTAAAGAAAAAAAAGGATGAAAAACAATACATTAAATAAATTAAAATCAGACTACGAAGAGCTTGAAAAAATGCCTTCTTCTGACCTCTGGAACAGACTGGAAATCAGGTTGACTGAAGAATCCGGAAAAGTAGTGGAAAAGCCTTTTCAGTGGTGGAAATATGCAGCCGTTATATTACTTTTTGTTTCTTTGGGAAGTATTTTTTATTTCAATTCGCGAAAAAAGGAGTTCAATTATAAAAATACCGATTATGCTGTTAAGAAAGTTTTAAACCAAACCATTAATCCGATAAGTCCTGAATTTCAAAACCAAACAGATACATCACAAGCCAATGCTGAGAATTTAAAGATTGCCACTGAAAATCAGAAAAAATCTTCCGATGCGACTCCTGTTTCTAAGGACGAAAATAAAATAACCATTGCTAAACTTTCAGATATTAAGACACAAAAAGTGGAGATAACTACGGATGAAAAGATTACGATAATACCTCCGAAAATTGAAAGTCATGCTCCCGTAATTGCTGAAGTTAAAAAAGTGAAGCCTTCTTATATCAACTCAAATGAGCTCCTTTTAGGAAGAGAATTTGATAAAACGACGGAAAATCCGTATAAAAAAGATATAAAAATTGGAATTTTTAATTTCGATAAACCGCGTCCCAATGTTGAGAATGTAACCGTACTCGGAGTAACCGTCTATGTAGATTCCAAATAAATTACTATTATTTTCTAATTAAAAAGATTGTTCAAAAGATGATCAGTACTAAAATATTGTCTAAAAATTAATATACATGAAAACTAAAATTGCCCTAGTGAGTGCTTTCATGGCCTTTTCATATTCATTTGCACAGGAAACTCCGAATATGAATGCTTCCATGAAGAATTATTCAAAAATGATTGACAGCATCGTAGTTTCTGAAAAGATAAAAATGAATAAGGAGCTCGATGGTGTTGATCACGATTTTAAGCAAAACAAAATTACAAGTGATGAGAAACAAAAGCTCAGAGCAGACATTGCCTCAAAATATGAAGAGACAATCAATGAAAAAATAGATGCTCATAAAACCGAATTTGAGGAATTTACCAGACAGGCTGTGAAAGACGCCGTTTTAAAGCCTCTCGATTCGCTGCATAAAGATAAAAATCAGATCGTTTTCGGGCTGGGTGGTGTATCAATACGCATGGATGAAGATAAAAATAAACCAGCTGACTATCTTCGTACGTGGCAATACGTGGTAGCATTGGTGGGAACCAGCTACACCACTAAAAATGAACCTTTTGCATTTTTAAATAATAATTCGGAATTTAAAAATACAGTATTCAATTCCGCAATGTATATGGTGAGATATGAAGGTCAGCTCGGAAGCTTTACAAGCCCGTTTTTTTACCGGTTAGGACTTGGCTACCGTTGGGATCAGTCGAAGGCTAAATACGGAAAAACGTTTACTCAGGAAAATCTGACGCTGGATACCAAAGAATTCACAAAAGGAAATCTGAAAGATACTCATATTAACAATCATTATCTTTTTATTCCTGTCGATTTTAAATTTGTTCTGAATCCTAAATATATTGAACACAACGGTACAAAATACTTAAACAACAGAGTAAGCCAGTTTTCTATTGTCGCTGGTGTTTACGGCGGTGTAAGAATTGCCAGCAATATTTATAACAGATATTCTAACGATTACAGTAAAAAAATTGTTGAACGAGAATCTATCAATCATGGCGTAAATGACATTATTTTTGGAGGAAAATTAGGAATAGGATATGCAGGATTTAATGTGTATGTACAGAAAGATTTTACGCCAACATTTAACAATAATGCAAACCTCAGAAGCAAATATGGACTTCAGATCGGAATAGAGTTATTAAATGCAAGTTTTTAATTATATAATGATTTTCATTTTATATTACATAATAATTAAATTTTTATTAATTGTTTTATCATTCATGAATGATAGCTGAATAAAATTTACTTTTTAAACACACTGATTATAAGTGTGTTTTTTTTTGTATTTTGGCATTTTAGGAATTATGAAAAATATTCAGTTATTAGGTGTAGTATTGGTTGTTGCAGGAAGTTTTCTGCCATTGGTTCACGTTCCCATAATTGGAAATTGGAACTACTGGAAGCTTGATCATTTTCTTGCCATTGCATGCTGGATTCTTGCCGCCGGATCTGTGTTTGGAATTGTTAATAACAGTATAAAAACGGCAAAGATTTTTGGCGTTTTGCTGGTGATATTATTTGTCTTTACCTTATTTGCAGTAAAGCTTCAGGCTTCTGAATATTTCAGTTTTATGCCTTTTAAATCATGGCAGGATAAGCTTGCAGGCATTGTAAAATTAAGATGGGGCTGGATTGTTGAGTTCCTGGGAGCTTTCATTATTATTCTCGCTCCGATAAGAAAAAAGTAATCGATTCTTGAAATAATAAAGATTAATAGAAACACATAAATATTTTGTGAAATTAATAATCTGAAAGGTATATTTAAATTAAAAATAGAATTATAAAAAATGAAAGAAGTATTCATCGTTTCCGCAGTAAGAACTCCGATGGGAAGTTTTTTAGGAAGTTTAGCAGCTGTACCGGCTACAAAGCTGGGCGCTGTTGCCGTAAAAGGCGCATTAGACAAAATCAGTCTTGATCCGAAGCAGGTTCAGGAAATCTATATGGGAAATGTTCTGCAGGCTGGCGAAGGGCAGGCTCCTGCACGTCAGGTTGCACTGGGAGCAGGACTTTCAAATGAAACACCTTCAACAACCGTGAATAAAGTTTGTGCTTCAGGAATGAAGGCCGTTACGATGGCTGCACAGGCCATAAAAGCAGGCGATGCTGAAGTGATCGTGGCCGGAGGTATGGAAAATATGTCTTTTGTTCCTCACTATTATAATGCCAGAAATGCAACAAAACTTGGCGATGTAAAAATGCAGGACGGAATGGTTTTAGATGGCCTTACAGACGTTTACAACAAAGTACACATGGGTGTTTGCGCTGAAAAATGCGCTTCTGATTACAGTATTTCCAGAGAAGATCAGGACAATTTCGCTATTGAGTCCTATAAAAGAGCTGCCAAGGCATGGAGTGAAGGAAAGTTTGCTGATGAGGTTGTACCGGTAGAAATTCCTCAGAGAAAAGGAGAACCGATTATTTTTGCTGAAGATGAAGAATATAAAGCAGTAAATTTCGACAGAATTCCGACACTTCCTACTGTTTTCAAAAAGGAAGAAGGAACAGTAACCGCAGCAAATGCGTCCACACTTAATGACGGAGCATCTGCATTAATTCTTGTTTCTAAAGAAAAAATGGAAGAATTAGGCCTTAAGCCGCTGGCAAGAATAGTTTCTTATGCTGATGCTGCCCAGGCTCCGGAAGATTTTACCACAGCGCCTTCAAAAGCACTTCCGATTGCTCTTAAAAAAGCAGGCTTGTCACTTACGGATATCGATTTCTTTGAATTTAATGAAGCGTTTTCTGTAGTTGGTTTGGCTAATAATAAGATTTTAGGATTGGATGCTTCTAAAGTGAATTTAAATGGTGGAGCAGTAGCCATTGGACACCCGCTTGGAAGTTCAGGTTCAAGAATTATTGTTACATTGATCAATGTTTTAAAACAAAATAACGGTAAATATGGAGCTGCAGCGATCTGTAACGGTGGCGGCGGTGCTTCGGCAATCGTTATAGAGAATATGCAATAATTTATCATTAAAATATTTTTTAAATCCAGAAGTTATGCTTCTGGATTTTTGTTTAATTGATCAGAACCTCAATTCCAATTTTAACTGAACAATAAAATTTCTCCCAAGCAAAATAAAATCTCTGAATATTCATTCGTTTTCCTATTTTTGTGCTACTAATATTATTTGAAATGTCTGAAATTGAGAATCTGCAAACTCAAAACATAAAAAATAATCCAAAGATCATGAAAGCCTGGGCGGTTTACGACTGGGCCAATTCGGTGTATTCTTTAGTGATTACTTCTACTATTTTCCCAATATACTATTCTATTCTTACCACTGCGTATGAAAAGAAAGAATATGTACAGGAAACAAAATCCTATATTGATGTTCCGGTGAGGCACATGATCACGATTTTCGGAAAAGAATATCAGCCTGATGCTGTCTATGGATATTCACTCACAATCTCTTTCTTTATCGTGGTTTTATTATCACCATTTCTGTCTTCATTAGCAGATACGATCGGGAATAAGAAATCGTTCTTACAGTTTTTCTGTTATTTGGGAGCAACTTCATGTATGGGATTAGCAATGTTTACAGGAATGCACAATGTCTTTCTGGGTTTACTTTTCAGCATTACAGCAAGTGTAGGTTTCTGGGGAAGTCTTGTATTTTATAATTCATTCCTTCCGGATATCGCTACCCGTGATAAGCAGGATGCACTTTCTGCGAAAGGCTATGTTTACGGATATATTGGTTCTGTCGTTTTGGTTATTATTTGCCTGCTGTTAATTCAGGTTGTGGCCAAAGGAAATCCTGAAAAACAGTTATTGTTTACCAGAGTAAGTTTCTTATTAACAGGAGCTTGGTGGTTTGGTTTTTCACAATATACTTTCAAGCATTTACCCCAGTTTGGAGACGTGAAGGAAAAGCTTCCAAAAGATCTGGTATTGTTAAATTATAAAAACATATTTAAAAAACACGAAGAGCAGGGTGGCTTTTTTGAGGTTTTAAAGGACAATCTTTGTTTCTATAAAGATATTGGGAAAGAAAGTTTTAATGAGCTTTTTAAAGTAGGAAAAGAACTTTTTAAACACAGAAATCTGAAGTTTTTCTTGTCAAGTTTTTTCTTTTACAGTGTAGGAATGCAGACGATCTTCCTGATGGCTACTTTATTTGGTAAAAGCGAAATTAACCTTCCTCAGGATAAATTAATCGGAACTTTATTGGTAATTCAGATTGAAGCGATTATCGGGGCGGTAATTTTTTCCAGATTATCAAGAAAAATAGGGAATAAAAATGTGATCTCCATCGCTGTTATATTATGGATTGTTGCATGTATTTGGGCATATTTCCTTAATAAGGAAAATCCTACAGTTGAATATCAGTTTTATGGTGTGGCAGCTGTAGTAGGTTTGGTGATGGGAGGTCTTCAGGCTATGTCGAGATCTACATATTCCAAGCTTTTACCGGAAAACTCTATGGAAAATACTACATTTTTCAGTTTTTATGATGTGCTGGAAAAAATAGCGATTATTGTTGGAACATTTGTTTTTGCATTATTTATCGATAAATATGATTCCTTAAAAGAGATTTTCGCTAAAATAGATATCATACTGCCATCTGCTTCAGGAATGAGGTTTGCAGCATTTTCAATGGCAATTTTCTTCTTCGTAGGTTTAATTCTTATAAGATTTTTAAAGCTTACTCCACCGAAAAATAATTAGACAAAATATTCACGATAATAAGACGCTCATGGAAGCGTCTTTTTTTATGTTGCTTTATAGTTTTTTAATATTTTAGCTATAATTAAATAATGATTATTTCAGGCTTTTTTATTAACTTTAATATAAAATAACAACTTTTTACAATATTTAAAAAAAGACAGTTTGCTTAATGTTAAAATATGTTAGAATTCGGCGCGGGTTTTGCTCATATTCAACAGAATAATTTTACATTTGCAAAAAATTTATTTACATTAAATGACAAACCCACTATTTTACGCGAAAATTCTTTTGTTCGGAGAATATGGAATCATTGAAGATTCCCAAGGTTTGACATTACCTTATAGTTTTTATAAAGGTACCCTCAAGTTTTCATCATTAGATTCCGAATTTGAAAAAAAATCTAATGAACACCTTCAAAATTATGCCGGCTATTTGGAAAATCTGGAGCTTCCGCAAACTTTTGAATTAAATGTTTCAAAGTTTAAAGAAGAGATTTCTTCAGGGCTATTTTTCGACAGCAATATTCCGCAGGGATATGGAGTAGGCAGTTCAGGTGCACTCGTAGCAGCTATTTTTGAACGATATTCTATTTCAAAACATGAGCCGGAAAACATTTCAAAGGACGAATTAAAAAATCTGAGACATGTTTTTGGTTTAATGGAAAGCTATTTCCATGGTAAAAGTTCTGGAATAGACCCATTAATCTGTTATATGAATCTCCCAATTCTTATCGAAAGCAAAGAAAGTGTCGATAAAGTTGCGATTCCTGCAAGTGAAGCTGGGAAAGGTGCTATTTTCCTTATTGATTCCGGCATGACTGGCGAAACAGGGCCAATGGTACAGATTTTCTTCGAAAAAATGAAAACTGAAGGTTTCAGAAAAACGTTGAAAGAAGAATTCATACGCTATAATAATGCTTGTATTGATGCATTTTTGAAAAAAGATATGAATCCTTTCTTCAGAAATCTAAAAAAACTTTCGCACTGGGCATATGAACACTTCCGTCCGATGATTCCGGAAAGTCTTTTTAATGTATGGAAAAAAGGACTGGATTCTAATGCTTATTATTTAAAGCTCTGCGGAAGCGGTGGCGGTGGTTATATTTTAGGTTTTACCAAAGATTACGAGAAAGCAGAAAAAATGCTTGACGGCTTCAATAAAGAAGTGATTTACAGATTCTAAACTGTTGGAAATGAATTCTGAAAAAGAAAATTTCCAGGAGAAAAAATATATCAAAAAATCTTTTATTTACAGATTATCACAATTTGTGGGCTTTCTTTTGGGAGCTCGCTTTTTTGTTGCTGCACTTCTTACTTTTGCACTGTATGTGTCTACTTTTTTCCTTTTTAATCAGGATGAAAGCTTCAGAAAGTTTGTCTTTGATTTTAAGGTTCACGGAATCATTTTCTGTACAGTACTTACGATTTTAGCCGGTGGAATCATCAATCAGTTCTACGATTTTGAAAAGGATCATATTGTAAAGCCCTTCAGAACAAGAATCCAAAGCTTTATCAAGCAAAAATATTTTCTTTATGCTTATCTTGTTTTGAGTGTAATTTCTTTGAGTGTAGCATGGATGATCTCACACAAAGTTTTCGTGTTTTTTATTGTCTACCAATTTTTTATGTGGTTTTACAGTCATAAGCTGAGCCGTATTTTAATTCTCAATAATCTCACTTTTGTAAGCCTTACCTTATACCCTTTCTTCGGAATGATGGTATATTACGAAACATTTTCAAAGAAAGTTCTTTTAATGGCGGTTTTTCTTTTTCTGGTATTGCTATGTATTGATATCGTGAAAGATACTTTAACAAAAAGCGTAGATAAAGCATTTGGTTATACGACTATTCCCAATTATTTTGACAGTAAGACGGTTAACGGAATTATTGTTTCGTTACTTATAACAACGATGATTGTATCAATGAAGCTGATTCTCCGCACAGGAATTTCAGGATTTATGGCTTATTATTTTGCTGTTGGACTTTTTGTCTTTATTCTTTGTATTTATCTCATTATGAACCATTTTAGGAAGAACAAATTCCTCACAATCAACATTCTTAGATTTTGGATTTTTTTGGGAATTATTTCCATGTTATTAAGTGGTCTGGAAGGCAAATTATAGAGAATTTTCTTTAAAAAAACTAAGGTTATTCTTACCTTTGCAGAACCTTAAATTTAAATAAGTAATGCCCATTTTTAACGATACTAAAATCGCATTTGCAGATAAATCTGATGCACAGTTAAGAAAAGCGTATTGGATGTTCAAGATGATTGAGCAGCCTTCACTCACCAAAGTAGGAACTTCTGTTCTTAATTTTTCCGTTCATAATAACTTTCCTTTTGTAACCGGAATTGTAAAAAACACTTTATTTGAGCAGTTTTGCGGCGGTGAAACTCGTGAAGAAAGCATGAAAGTGGTGAAACAGTTATTCAAGAGAGGCGTAGGAAGTATTTTCGATTATTCCATTGAAGGTAAGGAAGATGAGGAAACATTTGATGCTGTCTGTAGAGAGATTAAAGATATCGTAAAATTTTCTGTTGGAAACCCGGCGATTCCTTTTATTGTTTTTAAACCTACCGCTTTCGGAAGAATTGATCTTTATGAAGCTGTTGGCAACAATAGAGAATTGACTTCAAGCCAGAAGGAAGAATGGCAAAGAGTCATTAAAAGATTTGATGAGGTTTGTCAATTATGCCACGAAAATGATAAAAAAGTAATGGTGGATGCTGAAGAAACCTGGATGCAGGATGCCGCAGATCACCTTTGCGAAGAAATGATGGAAAAATACAATCAGGAAAAACCGATCGTTTGGAATACCATCCAAATGTACCGCACCGGAAGATTAGAGTATATGGAAGAACATCTTCAGAGAGCAAGGGAAAAAGGATATTTTATTGGCTATAAAATCGTTCGTGGTGCTTACATGGAAAAGGAAAGAGCGAGAGCTGCAGAAAAAGGCTATCCTGACCCGATACAGCCGAATAAGGAAGCTTCTGATAAAAATTATAATGCAGGAATTGATTTTGTGATGAATCACCTCGATAAAGTTTCAGCATTTTTTGGAACGCATAATGAAATTTCTTCCGAGCTTGTCATGGATAAGATGAAGGATAAAAGCCTTGAAAATGGCAATCTTCATGTCTATTTCGGACAGCTTTACGGGATGAGTGATAATATTACTTTTTACCTTTCAGATAAAGGATATAACGTGGCAAAATACCTTCCGTACGGACCTGTAAAAGATGTTGTTCCGTACCTGACAAGAAGAGCTCAGGAAAATACTTCTGTTGCCGGTCAGACCGGGAGAGAGCTTGGTCTTATTAAAAAAGAACTTGATAGGAGAAAAAATAGCAGATAATTTTCTGTTTTAAAAATATTGATAGAACCTTGCAGATTGCAAGGTTTTTTTATGTGCTATATTTCTGGAACACCTTTTATGGCTCAAAACTTTCGAATTTGCCATTTTCGTAGAAAATTACAATACGTTTTATTGTACTTCCTTGATTTTCAGAAGTTTGTTTTAAATTTGCAGGATTATAATTTTCTAATCGCTGAGAATCGTTTATTTTTTCTTGTCCTTTACTTTGGTGTGATATAAACGATTCTCCGGGAGTTTCTTTTACCGGTATAATTTCATTTTCATCTGCTCCAAAATCATCATCTTCATTCATCATTGTAAAAAGATCGGGAAGAGATGTTGGTTTAGACTTTTCCTCATCTGCCAACTTCGGCGATTTATCTTCTGTTACTTTAATCTCAGGTAAATCAGATTTGAGCATTTGTCCTTCACCTGTCACGAGCCAGTCCCAGAGAATTTCAGGAAAACGTGACTTTATTTTAATGATAAATTCCAGAGATGGTTTATTCCTTCCAGAGGTAACATGAGAAATAGAAGATCGCTGCACATCAATCTCATCAGCAAACTCAGAAGGGGTAAGTCCTGAATAGTCGATAACCTTGGAAATTCTTTCATTTAAACTCATAAACTATGCTTTACAATCACTTTACAAATGTAAAAATAAAATTTACAATTGAAAAATACAAAAGTAAACAATATTAAATTTTATTTGTATACAAATGTTAATTCATAACGCACTTATTTTCAAAATATTATATTAAAAGCAATATGATGCAAGATTTTTTATTTAACAAACTTTCAACATCTCTCAATAAAACTCTTTAAGCTTCAAGTAATACATGAAGTAAACTAATTAATAATTAATTAATCATATTTTACAATTGTTTTACCTATATTCATAGGCAATAGCAGTCTTTAAAAGACAAAATGGGGTAGGGTTGTTGTAAATATCTGATAAACCGATAAATCACTTTTAAATGGTCTTATTTTAAAAATTGAAATATGTGTAGAGTGCTATTAACAGGGGATCTTAGCAATACTATTTAATATTAAATCAACACAGGGATTTCATTTATTAAATAGAAGTTAGATTTCTAATAATGGGTAAAATATTATTCAAAAAACGAATTTAAACTTCTAAATTATCAACAATTTACATTTGTATATTGCATTGTATTTCAAATTTTCCACAGCTAAACTTGTTTAACAGAATTACGAGCAAATGTCAAAAACTATTGTTTTATGGTATTAAAGTAATATTCAAATTAGTATTTAGATAAAACATATAAATAGTTCACTTTTAAATATATAGATATTTAATATTAAATTATTATTAATCCACAATTTTATCCACAGACATTTTGACAGTTTACAATGTTTAACATAATTACAAATGTTAATTTTATTATTTGTTGAAAAATTGATTAAATTTGACTCTTGTAAATTATTACACAATGAATTTTGAACAGATTTATCAGTCGAATCCTAATTTCCCATATCGTTATATTTCCCCGGAAAAATTATTTTCTTACTTACAGACGAATTACAGCGATTATATTCAAGAGATTGGAACATCATATTTGGAAAAGCCTCTTTATCAATTCTCAATAGGAAATGGGAATATTAATGTACTTGCCTGGTCGCAGATGCACGGAAATGAATCAAATGCTACCCATGCAATGCTTGATCTGTTATTTACATTGGATAAAGCTTCTGTACTAAAAGCCGAACTGTTTGATAAAATAAAGCTCGATTTTATTTTCATGCTAAACCCTGACGGGTCTGAAAAATGGACAAGATTAAACGCTTCTGAGATCGATCTCAACAGAGACTTTCACAATGAAGCGAGTAAGGAGATCATTATTTTAAAAGAAACTGTTTTAAAGAAAAAATATGACTATGCTCTGAATCTTCACGAGCAGAGAACGATTTTTACAACAGATGGAATTCATCCTGCTACATTATCATTTTTGGCACCTTCAGAAAACGTTGAACGTACCGTTACTGAAAACAGAAAGAAATGTATGGCTGTAATTGCTGATATTTATAACCATTTGAAAGAAATAATCCCGAACCAGATCGGGAGATATTCTGACGAATTTTACCCTACATCTACGGGTGATAATTTCATCAAGGCCGGAATGCCAACGATTCTTTTCGAAGGCGGACATTTTGTTGATGATTACACCAGAAAAGGAACACGGAAGTATTACACCATTGCTTTATATTATGCATTGAAAGCGATTGGCGAACTTAATTCCAGTACAGAGAACTGGGAAACA
The DNA here is from genome assembly GCF_900109935.1 of Chryseobacterium taichungense. Classification (GTDB taxonomy): domain Bacteria; phylum Bacteroidota; class Bacteroidia; order Flavobacteriales; family Weeksellaceae; genus Chryseobacterium; species Chryseobacterium taichungense. Next base: position 86,421 of record NZ_FOBV01000007.1, read on the forward strand.
TATCTGGAAATTCCTGAGAATAAAGAGACCCATTATGATATTATTTACCGAAATGTAAAGCTAAATACCGATCATGAATGTGTATTGGATATTGCGGTACAGTATGCTGAAATAAAAGAAGAAGAAAAAGACGATATCTCGTTTATCCCTTTTGTTAAGGAAGTGGGAGATGTTAAGAAACGAAAAGGATGGCAGGAAATAGACTGCACGGGCAAAAGATTTGTTTCTCCTACCAAATATCCAAAGCTTGATACAGAAGTAAATTTTACAATAGAAGATTAAAAAAGCGGAACATCGGTTCCGCTTTAGTTTTATGCTGATAGCTCTTAATTTTTAAATTAAAAGCTATAAGTGTTTTAAATAACAGTTTTTAGTTAACCACCTTAATTCCGTTGGCTACAAATCTGATCTCTTCTTTTGGAGTGGTAATAGCATCAATTTCAGACTGAGGTTTTTTGGCATCTTCCGCATAATGCTTTTGTTCATCTACAGAAGTTACTTTTCTTTCTGCACTACCTTCTAATACTACATTTTTACCTTTCAAAGCAGTTGGAACGAAGAAAGCGTAATCTTTCATTTTAACAAAGAACTGAGAATTGTCTTCCGTCTGAATTGTCAGCCAGCATCCTTTTTTATCACAAACATCTGTTACCGTCCCTTTTACGGCAACATTTTCGACTTTCTTATTGTCTTTTTTTAGTTTCTTGCTTAGTTTATCAACGGATATTGCCTTCGATTCCGCATTGGATGCAACACCTCCGCCATAAGTATCACCTACAACAGCATTTCCTGCCGGTGGACCGAATTTTTTTGATTCCTGTGCAAAAGCTAAAGTGGAAACACTTACTGTAACTGCCAATAATAATGATTTGAATTTCATTTTTTAATATTTTTTCCAAAAATACTAATAAAATCTGAATGATAAATCACTGAAAACTTGATAAAAAGCAGGCCATCTTTCGGACGTAGATTTCTGATTTTTAACGCAACGTGCGCAAGGAAATAGGCAATCATCATTCATAGTTCGTTCGCAAGGGTGTTGCACTCAGCAAATGATAACAATGTATTATCCTAAGCATTTGCTGAATAGAACGCCTTCGCACCGAAAAATATGCTCGCTGTTATTCAATAAAAACCCTTGCGCTACTTGTGTTAAAAATCCGCGCGCCCCAATTTTTAGCGCAAGGTTCGCAAAGAAATGGGTAATCATCCTGCATAATTCGTTCGCAAGGGCGTTGCACTCAGCAAATGATAGCAATGTATTATACCTAAGCCTTTGCTGAATAGAATGCCTTAGCACTCAAAATATGCTCACTCGTTATTCAAAAAAAACTTGCGAACTCAGCGGAAAAAATACTCATAATGCATAATTTTAACGCAACGTCCACAAAGAACATTAATCAATGATCCCGCAGAAACCCGTTCTCAAAGGCGTTGCACTCAGCAAAAACGTTACGCATACTACACTGCTATCATTAGCTGAACGAAGTGCCGTTGCGCTCAAAAAATAGCCACAAAATTATTCAACAAATCCCAGCGTCCTTCGCGTAAAAAATACTCATGAGGCATAATTTTTAACGCAACATGCGCAAAGAAATGGGTAATCATCCTGCATAATTCGTTCGCAAGGGCGTTGCACTCAGCAAATGATAGCAACGTATTATACCTAAGCATTTGTTGAGTAGAATGCCTTAGTACTCAAAAATATGCTCCCTCGTTATTCAAATAAATTTGCGAACTCAGTGTAAAAAATACTCATGAAGCATAATTTTAACGTAACGTCCACAAAGAAAATTAATCATGATCCCGCAGAAATCCGTTCACAAAAGCGTTCTACTCAGCAAAAATGTTACGCATACTACACTGCTATCATTAGCTGAACAGAGTGCCTTCGCGCTCAAAAAATATCCTGATTGTTATTCAATAACCCTTGCGAACTCAGCGTTAAAATTACTCATAATGCATAATTTTAACGCAACGTCCACAAAGAAAATTAATCAATGATCCCGCAAAACCCCGTTCACAAAGGCGTTACGCATAATAAACTGTTATTATTGGCTGAACGAAGTGCCGTTGCGCTCAAAAAATATGCTCCCTTTTATTCAATAAACCTTTGCGGCCGTTGCGTTAAAAACAATTAAGACAACTCCATCATAATTTTAAAACAAACTAATCCTATAATTATTTATATTTGAAGCCTATACTTCACTATGCAGAAAAAACTAAAACTTTGGGACGCCATTATGCTGGTAATGGGTTCAATGATCGGCAGCGGAATATTCATTGTAAGCGCTGATATGATGCGTAACCTCGGATCGGGCTTCTGGCTGATTGTAGTCTGGGTCATCACAGGAATCATGACAGTTGCTGCAGCGATAAGCTACGGTGAGCTCTCAGCTTTATTTCCTAAAGCAGGCGGACAATACACTTATCTCAAAGAAATCTTCGGCAGAAAGATGGGATTTTTGTACGGATGGGGACTTTTTACAGTAATCCAGACCGGAACGATTGCTGCAGTAGCTATGGCTTTCGGTAAATTTACCGCCTATCTGGTTCCGTCATTAAATGATGCAGCTCCTATTTTTCAAAGTGGTGAATTTAAAATCACATGGATCCAGATACTGGCCATCGCGATCATCCTCTTGCTTACTTACATTAACACAAGAGGAGTGGAAAGTGGTAAATTGCTTCAGAACATTTTTACGGGATCAAAGATCATTGCGTTGTTGGGACTTATTGCGGCAGGATTTATTCTGGTAGACATTTCTCATCTTGCTGAAAATTTCAGCTTCGGATACGAATCTTTCAATAATCTTAAAAAAGATATTTTTGGTAATTTCCTGAAAGAAGGCTGGGAACCTATTGGTGGAATGACCCTTTTAGGTGGAATTGCCGCAGCGATGGTAGGCTCGGTATTCAGTTCCGTAGCATGGGAAAGCGTAACCTTTGTATCGGGAGAAATCGAAAATCCGAAAAAGAATGTGGTGAAATCAATGATCTACGGAACAACAGCCGTGATGATTCTTTATATTGCCGTTAATTATGTATATCTGAATGCGCTCGACAGAGACTCCATTGCCTTCGCAGAAAATGACAGGGTAGCCGTTGCCGCTTCACATTTCATTTTTGGAAGCGCCGGAACCGTTATCATTGCTATTCTTGTGATGGTTTCCACGTTTGGATGTAACAACGGACTGATCCTGGCCGGAGCAAGAGTTTTCCAGACCATGGCGAAAGACGGGATGTTCTTCAGACAGGCCGAAAAGAACAATAAAAATGATGTTCCTGAAAATGCGCTTTGGATGCAGGGAATCTGGGCTTCGCTGTTATGTCTTAGCGGGCAGTACGGAAACCTTCTCGATATGATTTCCTTTGTCATTGTTTTATTCTATATGATTACCGTTTTCGGGGTTATTTATTTAAGGTTTAAAAAGCCTGATCTGGAAAGGCCTTACAAAACATGGCTGTATCCTGTTACGCCTGTTATCTATTTATTAATAGGAACGGTCTTCTGTATTTTACTGCTGATCTACAAACAACAGTACACATGGCCGGGCTTTGTGTTGGTGTTGCTCGGACTTCCGGTGTACTATTTTATCAACAGGAAAAATCCGCAGCCGTAATCCCGTTATGATTCCCAATATGGAGTAAATCATCCTTTATTTAACCCATCGTTTTCGGAGGTAATAGGTAAAGTTTAAATCCAAAAACAACATCTTACTTGCAAGTCTTTCAACTCCTGCGCAAGAGTTGACAAAAACCTAAGCAAGAGTTGCTCAACTCCTAAGCAAGAGTTGGTGAACTCCTGCGCAGGAGTTTGACGGATCATAAGCAGGCATTAAAAAAGAAAGAGTACGGCCTGGGATTTCTGCCGTGAAGGATTTATTTTTTCAGGAGCTTAATCTTGCTTTCCGCTGTATCTTTTGGGTTGCAGCCTCTGCTTCGCTCCGGCCGCAACCCAAAAGGATGCCGCTGCAATCAAGGCTAGGGTATTGGTGGGTACTATTAATAGAAGACATAAATTATTGATAGCAAATAAAATTGATATAAGCAGATTTACCAATACTTATTATCTATAAGTCCATCGCCTTATATTTTTTGTATATAAGTAATTATGCTTATATTTGCAGAATGATAGCGGTCATTACCGGAGACATTATAAATTCACAACAAGCAGATACGGAAGTTTGGATCACCAAACTTAAAAATCTTCTCGAAAACTGGGGAAGCGCTCCCCATACATGGGAAATCTACAGAGGAGATGAGTTTCAGTTTAAATGCAATATCGACGAAGTATTCTGGCGTTTCTTAGCCATAAAATCATTAATCAAAAGCCAGGAAAATCTGGATGTAAGAATGGGCATCGGTATCGGTGAAGAAAATTTCTCTTCCGATAAGATCACGGAATCCAACGGAACGGCGTATGTTCATTCCGGAAGACTTCTCAACGATCTTAAAAATGACGGCCACACGGTATCTGTAAAAACCTCAAATGATTCTGTAGACCGGGATCTTAACATTTTACTGAAATGGTCATCTAAAGATTTTGACAACTGGACGATGGCGACGGCAGAGATCATTCACGAAATGATTATGAATAAGGAAATCACGCAGGAAGACCTTGCGAAAAAGTTTGCGATCTCACAGTCCTCGGTAAGCCAGAGACTGAAGCGTGCCAACTACGAATTAATAGTGGAAACCAATCAGTACTTCAAAAAGAAAATTTCAGAACTCTAAGCATGATTTTTATTAAACTCATATTGGCACATTTACTTGGAGATTTTATTCTTCAGCCAGATTCATGGGTTGCAGACAAAGAAAGCAAAAAACTGAAAAGCGTGTATCTGTACATTCACGTACTGATCCATACCGTTCTAAGTCTGATCTTTCTTTGGGATATTCAACTTTGGTGGGTAGCCGTTTTAGTAGGCGTTTCCCATTTTATTATTGATGCCGCAAAATTGAGCTTTCAAACCATTCAGAATAAGAAAAGCTGGTTTTTTGTTGATCAGGTTTTGCATGTATTGGTTATTGCAGGAATCTCTTTTTATTATAATGAGTTCAACTTTAATTTTCTGAAAGATATTAATATATTAAAAATAGTAGGAGCAGCTTTGTTTTTGACGACGCCTGCATCCGTAATCATCAGGATATTGCTGTCATCCTGGACACCCGCTCCGGAAACAGCCGGTAATATCCAGACCGAATCACTATCAGATGCAGGTAAATATATAGGAATTCTGGAACGTCTTCTTGTGTTTACTTTCATAATGGTAGGACATTGGGAAGGAGTAGGTTTTATGGTTGCTGCAAAATCGGTTTTCAGATTCAGCGATCTTGCACAGGCCAAGCAAAGAAAGCTCACGGAATATGTACTCATCGGTACGCTCCTCAGCTTCGGAATGGCAGTTTTAACGGGAATAGTAATCAAATAAATATAAATCTAATAAAGACAATTTAGAAATGGAAAAGAAAGAAATGTTGTACGAAGGTAAGGCAAAACAAGTATTTGCAACCGACAATCCTGATCAGGTAATCGTACGTTTCAAAGACGATGCTACTGCATTTAATGCTCAGAAAAGAGGATCTGTAGATCTTAAAGGAGAAATGAACAATGCGATCACGACTCTTATTTTTGAATATTTAAATGAAAAAGGGATCAAAACTCATTTCATTAAACAATTGAACGAAAGAGAGCAGCTGGTAAGAAAAGTATCAATCATTCCTTTGGAAATGGTGGTAAGAAACTATTCTGCCGGAAGTATGGCTCAAAGATTAGGAGTAGAAGAAGGAATCAAATCTCCGGTTACCATCTTCGATATCTGCTATAAGAAAGATGAGTTGGGAGATCCGCTTATCAACGATCACCATGCAGTTTTCTTAGGTGCAGCTACATATGAAGAACTTGATGAAATGTATGAACTGACTTCAGACATCAACGAAATCCTGATTGATCTTTTCGACAAAATGAATATCATCTTGGTTGATTTTAAAATAGAATTAGGAAAAACTTCAGACGGCGAAATTATCTTAGCAGATGAGATCTCTCCAGACACTTGCAGACTTTGGGACAAAGATACGATGAAGAAGCTGGACAAAGACAGATTCAGAAGAGATCTTGGCGAAGTTACTGAAGCGTATGTGGAGATCTACAACAGATTGAAACAAGCTTTAGGTAAATAATTATAGGCTAGAAGCCAGAAGTTCGATGCTGGAAGTTTATCGGCAAAAAAAGGAGTTTAGTTGTAAACTTCAGACTTCAAGCTCCCAGCTTCCATCATCAAAATTTAGAAAAAATAGAAATGAAAAGTTTAGACATTCATAAAAGTGAATATTTAAAACAATTTGAAACACAAACCTACGGAAGAAATCTTTTCAGAACGCAGGAAGAAGAAAGACTGGACGCCCCGAATGAGGAGTGCGGTATCTTCGGAATGTATTCTGATAACGATCTTGATACGTTTTCACTTTCACAGTTCGGGCTTTTTGCATTACAGCACAGAGGCCAGGAAGCATGTGGTATTTCTGTTTTGAAAAACGGAAAAATTACCAATATGAAAGATGAGGGTCTCGTTTTGGATGTTTATAAAGAGATCCCGGATCCTGAAACTTTTATGGGAAATTCTGCCATCGGGCATACCCGCTATACGACAGCAGGAGATAAGAAGAAATATAACTTCCAGCCTTTCTTTGCGAAGAATGAATATGATCAGATTATTCTTTCGATAGCACACAACGGTAATCTTACCAATGCAAAAGAGCTGAAGGCAGAACTGGAAGCGGAAGGAGTGGTTTTCAGGGCAACATCCGATTCTGAGGTGATCTTAAGACTCATCCAGAAAAATCTTGATTTGGGTCTTCGTGGCGCTATCAAGATGACCATGGAGAAGATCAAGGGAGCGTATTCGGTTGTAGGAATGACGAGAAATAAATTCTTTGCTTTCAGAGATTTCAACGGAATCAGACCTCTTGTGTTGGGAGCAATAGATGAAAAATCTTATGTTGTTGCATCAGAGTCTGTAGCATTGGACGCAGTAGGCGCCCAGTACGTTCGTGATATTTTGCCGGGGGAAATCGTTTATACCAACGAAAATGAGCCGGGAAAACTTCATTCATACATGGCTGATGAAGAAAAAGGAAAACAAAGAATCTGTTCATTCGAATACATTTACTTTGCAAGACCGGATTCTTCGCTTGAAAATATCAATGTCTACGAAATCAGAGAAAAATCAGGAGAAAAAATCTGGCATCAGGCTCCGGTAGAAGCAGATGTGGTTATTGGAGTTCCTGACTCGGGAGTTCCTGCTGCAATTGGTTTTGCCAAAGCTTCGGGAATACCTTTCCGTCCTGTTTTAATCAAGAACAGATATATCGGAAGAAGCTTTATTGTTCCTACTCAGGAAATGAGAGAAAGAGTAGTAAATCTTAAGCTGAATCCTATTATTTCAGAGATTAAGGACAAAAGAGTTGTTATCATTGATGATTCTATCGTTCGTGGTACTACTTCCAAGAGACTGGTTAAGATTTTAAAGGATGCCGGTGTTAAAGAAATACATTTCAGAAGTGTTTCTCCACCGATCATTGCGCCTTGTTATCTTGGAATTGATACGCCTTCCAAAGACGATCTTATTTCTGCCAATATGACGACAGCAGAACTCAGAGATTATTTGGGTGTCGATTCATTAGAGTTTTTAAGTGTTGAAAACTTAAAAGAGATTTTAGGCTCTGCCAATCACTGTTTCGGATGTTTCACAGAACAATATCCTGTAGGAAAAGGCGAAGAGATTGAGTTATTCAATTAAAATAATAACTTTTAAATAAGTCAAAAGGTCAGGTTTCATTATAAAACCTGACCTTTTTCGTATTGAAATCAAAATTGTTTAATTCCTAGAATTTAAATGCTAAACCAACTTGGAAAAGGTTGTTTCTGATAGCATCAGAGTTACTTGGTCTGTCTTTAGCGATATCAGTAAGACCTGCTACGTATCTTGCTGTGATACCAATATTATCTGTAAAGTAATATCCTGCACCAAGACCGATACCGAAGTTAAATTTGTTTAAGCTGTCTTTGTAGTCTCCAGATTCATTAATTGTATTGTTATCTGTTTCATTCTTTAATTTATTCTTTGCATTAACCATGAAACCAAATTCAGGACCTGCCTCTACATAAAGATTTGGAATGATGTTATATTGTAACATTACCGGAACAGTAATGTAATCTAAATGTCTTGCACTAGAATAACGTGTTCCTGCGATAGTTTGGTCATATTTATCTCCATATTGAGAGTATAAAACCTCCGGCTGAACACTGAAAGAAGTAGCTACCGGAATGTTTGCAAATACACCTGCATTAAAACCAATTTTAGATCCCTGATCATCTAATCCGCTTTCATTTGTTAGGGAAGATACGTTCATACCTGCTTTAATACCAAATGCTACAGGGGAAGCAGATGAGGTAGAAGTGGTTGTTGTAGTCTGAGCAAATGCTAATGAACCAGCTGTAAGAGCGATTCCTAAGATTAACTTTTTCATAACTTTAATTTTAATAATTTACTTTTTCTAATTTTAAATTTTACTACTGTCAAACTCATTTGACGGGGAGTATCTTTCAAATTGCTTGCCAAAAAAATAAAGCATGATAAAAGTCAGTATAAAAAGCCCTACTTTATAGAATACTGAATTTTTTATTTGTTTGATAATTAAATATTTATATAATTATTTGAACAAGCGTTTAGAAATAATCTAAATTGACAATTTTGTCAAAAAAGTGAATTTTAAAGTAAATTTTTAATTAAAATTACAGTTAAGCATCATTTAATTTTCTATAATATTCTATCGATAAAGTGATTTTTTTTCTGCTGCATTGATAATCATATGTACATGAACCAATTCCTGAAATCAATGAAAAATTGATCTTACTGTCTGTATTCTTTTTATCATTGATGAGCAGCTCGAAAATATCTTCATCTTTAAAATCACTAATATCCAGATAAGGATAATATTTCTGAATGTTTTCAATAATAATGTTGCAGGTTTCTTCCGAAATAAGGCCTTCTGAATAAGAAAGATAGGTTTCCGTAATCATTCCCATAGCAACGGCTTCCCCGTGAAGAATTGCATTTCCCTGATGCAGGCACAAACTTTCGATCGCATGCCCGATCGTATGTCCGAAATTTAAAGTTTTGCGGATGTTTTTCTCCTGAAAATCCTGCTGAACAATTTCCTGTTTGATCTCCATTGATGTAGAAATATGAGGAATGACCGCCTCAAAATCCAGTTTAGAAATATGAATAAGGTTTTCCCAGTGTTTTTCATCTGCAATTAACCCGTGCTTCAGCATTTCAGCAAAACCGCTTCTCAGTTCTTTATAAGGAAGTGTCTCCAGGAATTTTGGATAGACAAAGATCTGTTCCGGGAAAGTAAATGTTCCTACCATATTTTTATAATGCATCAGATCAATTCCGGTTTTGCCGCCGATAGAAGCATCACACATCGATAAAAGAGTAGTAGGGATATTGATAAACTGTACCCCTCTTTTATAGGTAGAAGCCACAAAACCTCCCATATCGGTAATCACACCACCTCCAAGATTGATTACTAACGCTTTACGGTCTGCCTGCATTTCTGTAAGAATTTCCCAAAGCTGGTTGGCCGTCTGAATATTTTTCATTTCTTCGCCCGGTTCAATCTCAAGAATTTCAAATGCGAGATCCGTTTCAAGGTTTCCCAGAAGTATCGGAAGACAGTATTCATGGGTATTTTCATCAACCAGAATAAAGATCTTGCTGAAGGATTTGGTATGTAAGAAATCGTTTAGCTGCGAAAAATTGTCGTTTAATATTGTTATCATTTTCAGATTTTCTGTTGTGTTAATCGTAAGACGATATGCAAAGTTATGATTCTTAATTTTTAACTCGTTATTAAATATACTATCTTTGCAGAAATTTTTAGAATGAGCAGAGATAATAATAATTCAGAACGACCAAAGAGACCAAGAATTTCAACCAAGAAAAATTCTGATAATTCTCGTGCTTCCAGATCTGGAAATTCTTCAGAATCAAAACCTTTTAAAAAATCATTTCCAAAAGCAGGAGAGAGAAATTCGGAATCGAGAAGAAGCGGTGACACCAGTTACCAGGCTCGAATGGATAAGAAATATGGTAAAACCGAACAGGAACCTTTTATAACCAGTTCAGGAGAAGGGAAAAAACCTTTCGGAAAATCTGCACCGAAAAGAGGAGGAAGCAGACCCAATAATTTCGATACCAGAGATAAATACGAAAGAGGCAGTCTGAAATACGGAAAAAGACCGGGAACAGAAAACCGGGAAGATAAAAATAAATCGTTTGTACAGAAAAGAAGACTGAACAAAATTGAAAAAGATGTACACAAAGACACCATCCGTCTGAATAAATACATCGCTAATTCCGGAATCTGCAGCCGAAGAGAGGCAGATGACCTTATCATACAAGGACTTGTTGAGGTAAATGGGAAAGTTGTAACCGAAATGGGATATCAGGTTCAAAAAACGGACAAAGTTGTTTTTGACGGACAGAGTATTACTCCTGAAAAACCGGTTTACGTTCTTCTTAATAAACCGAAAGGATATATTTCTACCACCAAAGACGATAAAGCAAGAAAAACAGTAATGGATCTTGTCGCAAATGCTTCACCTTACCGTTTATTTCCGGTAGGAAGACTAGATCGTTCTACTACAGGAGTTATCCTTTTAACGAACGACGGTCATATGACGAAGAAGCTTACCCATCCGTCTTTTGATGCAAAGAAAATTTATCACGTGACTTTAGATAAAAAACTGACACACGAAGATATGAAGCTTATTGCTGAAGGAATTCGTCTGGATGAAGGCGTAGCTGTTGTAGATCAGATTTCTTTTATCGAAGGAAAACCTAAAAATGAAGTTGGAATAGAAATCCATATCGGGTGGAATCGCGTTATAAGAAGAATTTTCCAGAGGTTGGGATATGAAGTGGAAGCGCTTGATAGGGTGATGTTTGCAGGACTTACGAAGAAAAATATCAAAAGAGGACATTGGAGGATTCTTACAGAACAGGAAGTCAATAATCTTAAAATGCTTTAATGATAAGCATTTACAAATAATCAAGGCGCTGAAAACGGCGTCTTTTTTTTATGGATTAAGATCAAGTTTTGAATTACTTTGTTTTACTCTAATTTAATCTTTGATCATAAAATTGAATTTGCTTAATTTTTTATTATTAAAACTTAATTTTTCCCGTCATTATCATTAGAAATCAATGTTAAAATTCTGTGCAATTCCTTATCTTTGGGAAAAATTTTTACAACAATGATTGAGTGGAAAACCGCCAAAGAATACGAAGATATTACCTATAAAAAATGTAATGGTGTCGCGAGAATCGCTTTCAACAGACCGGAAGTTCGTAACGCTTTCAGACCCAAAACTACTTCAGAATTGTATGATGCTTTTTATGATGCCTACGAAGATCCTTCGATAGGTGTTGTACTTCTTTCGGGAGAAGGACCAAGTCCGAAAGATGGTGGCTGGGCTTTCTGCAGTGGAGGTGATCAAAAAGCAAGAGGACATCAGGGATATGTGGGTGAAGATGGGCGACACCGATTGAATATTCTGGAAGTTCAGCGACTGATCCGTTTTATGCCGAAAGTTGTGATTGCGGTGGTTCCGGGATGGGCTGTTGGCGGAGGACACTCTCTTCATGTAGTTTGTGATTTAACATTAGCGAGCGAAGAACATGCTATTTTCAAACAAACTGATGCTGACGTAACGAGTTTCGATGGCGGTTACGGTTCTGCCTATTTAGCAAAAATGGTAGGACAAAAAAAAGCCCGTGAAATTTTCTTTTTAGGTAGAAATTATTCCGCTCAGGAAGCTTTCGAAATGGGAATGGTAAATAAAGTTGTTCCTCACGCTGAGCTGGAAGATACTGCTTATGAATGGGCACAGGAGATTTTAGCGAAATCACCGACATCAATCAGAATGCTGAAATTCGCAATGAATCTTACCGACGACGGAATGGTTGGGCAGCAGGTTTTCGCAGGGGAAGCAACACGCCTTGCTTACATGACGGAAGAAGCTCAGGAAGGAAGAAATGCATTTCTCGAAAAAAGAAAACCGGACTTCGGAGAAAATCAATGGATATCGTAAAAATATAAATGATAATTGATAGATGATGGTTGATTATCATTTATCAGTTATCGCTTATCACTTATAAATTATGACTGATTGGATAAAAGCTGCAAGGCTTAGAACATTACCGCTTTCTTTAAGTGGAATTATCATGGGTGCTTTCATTGCCAAATGGAGATTATATGGCGAAGGCGGAACATGGGACTGGAGAATTTTTGCATTGGCGCTTTTAGTGACTTTGTTGTATCAGATCTTATCGAATTATGCAAATGATTATGGAGACGGAGTAAAAGGGACTGATGCCAAAAGAGCAACGGAAGCAGAATCCAGAGCGGTCGCTTCAGGAAGAATTACGGCTAAACAAATGAAAAATGCGGTAATTATTTTTTCAATATTATCTTTTGTAGCTACCGTTGCGCTTTTATACGTAGCTTTTATCCCGGACTATATGAATGAATTTTACATTTTCATAGGTCTTGGCGTTGCAAGTATTTTAGCAGCCATCGGATATACGGTTGGTAAAAAACCGTACGGATATATGGGACTGGGAGATGTTTTTGTATTCATCTTTTTCGGATTGGTTTCTGTATGCGGAAGTTATTTCTTATTTACGAAATCTTTCAGCTGGGATATTTTATTGCCGGGGACAGCGATCGGAATGATGAGCATGGCGGTTTTAAACCTGAACAATATGCGAGATATCGAAAGCGATAAATTATCCGGAAAGAATAGCTTTGCCTTAAGAATCGGATTTAAAAATGCGATGATTTATGAAATGATTCTGTTACAACTTCCATTAATTTTGATACTGATGTTTTTAGCGGTAAACGGCTTTTTCCAGACTCAGAATTATTATGTGTTTATCGTTATGATTTTGATGCTTCCTTTGATGAAGATCAGAAGAAAAATAATGACCGTGAAAAATCCCAGAGAACTTGATCCATTCTTAAAACAAGTGGGAATCATGACTTTTATGATGGCGGTTCTTACTGCTTTAGGACTTAACTTTTTTCATTAAGATAAAGTTAGCAAGTATTGGTGTCATGCTGAGCTTGTCGAAGTATCTCAATTAAAATAATATTCAAAATAAATTAAAATGAAAATAAAATTTTTAGGACAAAACTGTTTTTTGTTCACTTATAAAGACAAAACGATTTTATCAGATCCTTTTTATAATTACAAAAAAGCAGAATCAGGATTTGATATTTCTGCTCAGAAAATAGATTATATTTTACTGACTCACGCGCATGGAGATCATATTGCAGACGTTGAAGAAGTTTTGCAGCATCATCCTGATGCAACGATTATTGCAGTGCCTGAAATCTGTGGATATTTTAAAAGCGCTAAAAATACAGACGATGTGAACTTAGGAGGATCGGCTAAAATTGATGATCTTAAAATTTCAATGGTTCCTGCGCATCATACAAGTTCATTTCCGGACGGAAGTTATGGAGGTGTTCCTGTAGGATATATTTTCAGACTTCCTGAGGGTAAAAACCTTTACTTAGCAGGGGATACAGGAGTAATGGCTGATATGGATTTATTTCCAAGATTGTACGGAAATTTAGACCTTTCTATTCTTCCGATCGGTAGCCACTACACAATGTGTCCAAGAAAAGCGGCTTTTGCAGCGGCAGAATTATTGAAAACACCAAAAGTAATCGGATGCCATTTTGATACATTCCCTGCAATTAAAATTAACCACGAAAGTGCATTAAAGCATTTTGCGGATAAAAATGTTGAACTTGTTTTACCAAAACTGGGAGAGGAGTTCGAATTTTAAATAAATGTTGAAAGGTAATTTGAAAATCAGAATGGAAAAAGTGCTGAATGCTTTAAAAACAAAAAAAGATAATTTTCAAATTACCTCTCTTCAATTTAAGCCAATAAAAAATGGCAAGCTACCTAAATCACACCGCTACGACCGATTACCTTTGCTGCGTTCCCACCCTGGAGGATTCTCAGGAGCTGGTTGTTTAGGACTTGCCGTTGCAAAGATAGGAATATTTTATAAAATTAAAAGTGTTATTAAAGAAAATTAATCGAAAAAAGCCTTTAACGATGCTAAATTGCTGAGATTAAGAGCAATAATTTTTCAGAAATTTTCTAAAAATTTAAATATGACAAAAAGCCCTTCCACATTAGGAATTTTATTGTTTGGAGCTACGATGATCGTCTTCTTCGTAGTTTATTACTTCTTTTCAGGAGTTGAATATTTTGATATTTCTCTGAAAGCCAATGCCTTTATATTACCGATCATTTATGCCGGAGCAGCTTTCTGGTCTGTTAAAACATACTGGAGCAGCCATAAAGTGGTAAGCTTTAAAGATGCGTTTAAGAGAGCTTTCGTTCCGATGTTTATCGGTGGAATTTTATCGATTTTAAGTATTTATGTGTTCCTGAATTTTGTGGATACCGACGCAAAAAAACTGCTCAATTATCAATATGTAACAAGACAAAAATCGGAGCTGGATAAAGAATATACTTCTGCCAGAAAGATTTTAAAGCATCAGAAAGATATCGATGAGCTTGATCAGAAGTACAAGGAAAGAATACAAAGTTTTACACCAGAAGCGGTTAAAGGAAAAGATATGCTTACAGCAAGTCATTTTTCAGGATATTTTGCGGCAATACTTATATTTTACGTAGTTTTGTCGTTGTTTTTCGGAGCGTTTTTCAGAACAAAAACAATCTACCAGGAAACAGAAATTAAAGAATAATTTTTTATCAGAATTAAATGAATTTATCTATAGTTATTCCGTTATTAAACGAAGAAGCTTCTTTGGAAGAGCTTTTTTCACGAATTGATAATGTTTGCAGATCCAACAGTTTATCCTATGAGATCTGGTTTGTAGATGACGGAAGTACAGACTTGTCATGGAGTATTATTGAAAATCTTAAAGTTCAGAATCCACAGATCCATGCCATTAAATTTTCTAAAAATTACGGAAAATCTCAGGCTCTTCATGCTGCTTTTGAAAGAACAAACGGTGATGTTATTATTACTATGGATGCTGATCTCCAGGACTTTCCGGAAGAAATACCGGAATTATATTCAATGGTTGTAAATGAAAATTACGATATCGTTTCGGGTTGGAAAAAGAAGCGTTTTGATAATGTAATGACGAAAAATGTACCATCAAAATTATTCAATGCAGCAGCCAGAAAAGTTTCAGGAGTTTATCTTCACGATTTCAACTGTGGATTAAAAGCATATAAAAAGCAGGTGGTAAAAACCATCGACGTGTATGGAGATATGCACCGTTATATTCCGGTATTGGCTGCTAATGCAGGTTTCAGGAGAATTACGGAAAAAGAGGTTCAGCATCAGGCAAGGCCTTACGGAGTTTCAAAATTCGGAACCGAAAGATTTATCAGAGGTTTTCTGGATTTGGTAACTCTTTGGTTTGTAAGCCGTTTTGGCGGAAGGCCGATGCATTTCTTCGGAGCTGTAGGAACATTGATGTTTATTGTAGGTTTTCTTTCAGCGCTTTGGCTGGGAATTTCAAAACTAATTGATGTTGCCAGAGGAATCTATGGGCACTTAATCACGGATAATCCATGGTTTTATATTGCTTTAACGATGATGATCATGGGGAGTTTACTTTTCGTAGCCGGATTTTTAGGAGAAATGATCATCAGAACAAACCGCGAGCATAAGAATTATAATATTGACGAAGTGATTTAGCATGAAAAATATTTTTTACGCCATTGCAGTTTTTGCTTTATTTTCCTGTGGAAAAGTTTCTCCTAAAGGAAACATTGAGCGGAAAGATGTAGATGTTTCGGAATTCGTCAATCTTGATCTTGAGGGTAAATTCCGTGTATTTTATGCAAGAGGAACAAAAAATTTTGTAGAGATTGAAACGTACCCGAATGTGACTGATAATCTTGATGTTGATGTGAAAGATAAGACATTGTCGATTAAAGAAAAGCGAGGAACCAAGGGCGTAGATTTTTATAATATCACAATTTATTCAAAATATAATCTTGAAAAAGTTTCTATTTCGGATTCTGTAGAAATGAATATTTCAAGTGAAATTAAGACTGACAATTTTAGGCTTAATTTAAAAAATTATGCTACATTTATGGGTTCTGTAAACACAAGAAGGGCAGAAATTGAAATGCTGAACAGAAGCAGGGCTAACTTTCTGGGACAGACTAAAGATGCAGTAATAAAGATCTCTGATACAGCAAGTTTGATCGCACCTTATTGGAAAATTGAAAATTTGAATATTGACTCCAAAAACGGAAATTATGCAGAAGTGAATGTGGAAGATTCGTTAAAAGGACATATTCAGAATACTGCAAAATTTATCTATTATAATGACCCGATCAGAGCATTTAAAATTGATACAGATACAAGAGTAGAGAATAAAAAACTGGATTAAATGTAGGGTGGTGGATGTGGGAAGCTGGAAGTTTATCAGCATTTCGCCTTTACTTTAAACACAAATATATTGGAAAAAAATTAGCTTATGAGTTTTAAGTTTGAGAAACTGATTATATGGCAGAAATCTATGGAATTTGGAGAGAAAATTTTTAAGTCTTCTCAGGATTTCCCCAAAGATGAACTGTTTAATTTAGTTTCACAGATAAGAAGAGCTTCCGATTCGATTGCCCTGAATATTTCTGAAGGAAGTATTTTGCAGTCGAAGCCGGAATTCAAAAAATTTCTGGGATATTCGATCCGTTCCTTAGCTGAAGTGGTAACGTGTTTATACAAAGCAAAGAATAGAAAATACATCACAGAAGAAGATTTTAAAGAAATATATAATGAAAGTTATTTTCTTATGAATCAGATTATAGCATTTAGAAATCAGATAAAAGAATAATAATAAACTGGAAGCTGGGAGTTTGAAGCTGGGAGAATTCCAACATCTTCTTTCTCAAGGCATTTCGTCAAACAGAATGAAGATAGACATCCATCATCCGGCCCCCGTCATCCAGCAAATAAACATACACGAAATACAAATATGACAACACTAGAAAAAGCAAAACTTTGGTTACACGAATCATTTGATGAAGAAACAAGAAATGCTGTACAATTATTAATTGATGGCAACTCGCCTGACCTTGAAGATTCTTTTTACAGAGAACTGGAATTCGGTACAGGAGGAATGAGAGGAATTATGGGCGTTGGAACCAATCGTTTAAATAAATACACGTTAGGTCAAGCAACACAAGGACTTGCAAATTATATGTTAAAGCAATTTCCTGACGAAGAAATCAAAGTGGCAATTGCTTATGATGTAAGAAATAATTCAAAAGAGTTCGGAAAACTGGTCGCTGATGTACTGACAGCAAATGGAATTAAAGTGCTGCTTTTCAAAGATCACAGACCCACTCCGGAATTGTCTTTTACCGTTAGAAACAGAAAATGCCACGGAGGAATTGTATTGACAGCTTCTCACAATCCACCAGAATACAACGGTTATAAAGTATATTGGAATGACGGGGCACAAATAGTTCCGCCACATGATGAAGCGATTATTAACGAGGTGTATTCCGTAAAATTTGAAGAAATTAAATTTAATGGAAATGATGATCTGATCGAATGGATCGGGGAAGAGCAGGACGAAGTATACATTGATGCTTGTATCGAAAATTCTACCTATCAAAATGTTGGGAAAGAAAATTTAAATATCGTTTTTACTTCGATTCACGGGACAACGTATACTACAGTTCCTAAAGCTCTGGAAAAAGCAGGTTTTAAGAAGATAGACCTGGTGAAGGAACAAATGATTCCGAGCGGAAATTTCCCGACTGTTGATTCTCCAAATCCTGAAGAACCAGCTGCATTGGAAATGGCAATGGATTTAGCAAAAATTACCAATGCTGATATCGTAATCGGGACAGATCCTGATGGAGACCGTCTTGGAATTGCCGTAAGAAATCTTGATGGAGAAATCGAATTATTAAATGGAAATCAGACCAATACGATTCTGACTTATTATATTTTAAATGAATGGAGAAAGCAGGACAGAATTACCGGAAAAGAATTTATTGGTTCTACCATCGTAACTTCTGATATTTTCTTTGATATTGCTCAAAAATTCGGAGTTCAGTGTAAGGTTGGATTAACCGGTTTCAAATGGATCGGAAAAATGATTCGCGATGTAGAAGGAAAAGAAAAGTTCATTTGCGGTGGTGAAGAAAGCTTCGGATTCATGACAGGAGATTTTGTGCGTGATAAAGATTCTTGCGGAAGTATAGTTTTAGCTTGTGAAATCGCAGCATGGTGCAAAGCGAACGGAAGAACAATGTATCAATATCTTATTGAAATTTACCAGGAAATTGGGATGTATTATGAAGGTTTGGTGAATCTGGTAAGAAAAGGAAGAGACGGAGCGGAAGAAATTCAGAATATGATGAAAAATTTCCGTGTAAATCCGCCTAAAGCATTGTCAGGTTCTCCGGTAGAAGAAGTGAAAGACTTTAAGGAGCAAACGAATTTCATCGTTTCAAAAAATGAAAAGCAGGTGATGAATGACATTCCAAAATCGAATGTACTCATTTATTATACCCAGGACGGTACAAAAGTTTGTGTAAGACCTTCGGGGACAGAACCAAAAATTAAATTTTATATCTCTGTAAAAGATTCAATTACCTCTGAAGCAGATTTCAGAGAAAAATTAAAATCTTTAGAAGAAAAAATTCAGGAAGTAAGGAAAGATTTGAAGTTAGATTAATTTTAGAATTATCTTCATGATACAAAAAAGTTTAGCAGCTTTTATTCTTTTGGTTTCTATTTTTTCTTGTAAAAAAGAGGCTTTAAAAACTTCTATACAGAAAGTAGAAAAAAATACAGCCTTAAAAGTAGAAACTAATGAAGATGTATTTAAACCTGTTGATACTGTATGTTTTTCTTCAAATACAACAGAAGATTACATTAAAGCTGTTGAATGGTATAAAAATAAAACAGCAAAGGAAGTTGCTGATAATTCACCCGAAGAAAATAACAAATTATACGAAGATTATCTTAAGATTCGTAATAAATACACATTGTGTTTGAGTGAAAACTTATCAAAAGTTCTGATAGATTATGCTAATTATTATGATTCGGAAACAAACAGTTATAAATTTCCGGAAAATGTAAAAAAATTAAGTGCCGAACTAAAAAAAGGAGATCTTGAATTCAGGGAAGTAGGAGAAGGTTATACGGAAATATGGTCTGTGCCCGGACATTATTTTTCAATATTTAAGAATAAGGTTACGCCGGATTATAATAGTTATATAGCACAGTTAGCGAAAGAAAATGAAGGTCTTTACGCTGCAGATGCAGGAATAATGATTTCCTGGAAAGAACTTGGAGACAGGGCGGTTTTCTGGGAAAATTTTATAAAAAAATATCCTCAAAGTCCATTACTTCCAAGAGCAAAGGAGATATATGATAATTATATAACAGATTATTTGTTCGGTATGGATAATACGCCTACTTATGAACATTCAGATGGCAAATTGTATGATGAAAACAGGGATGAATTCAATAGGATGATCAGAAAATATCCGAATTCTTATGTTGCTGAAAAAACGAAAGCATTAATGAATATGCTCGACGCAAAAGTTCCTGATGAAGAGATTCGTAAAAGAATAAATATTAAAAGAAAATAGAAATAAATTTAAATAAAAATAAAGTGAAAGTTTCAAAATTAGCGGCGAACCTGATCGGTTCTGAAATTGTAAAAATTGGTAATGAAGTAAACGATTTAAAGGCAAAAGGAGCGGAGATTGCCAACCTTACGATTGGTGATCTTAATTCTAATATTTATCCGATTCCTGCAAAACTGAAGGAGGAAATTCAGAAAGCTTATCAGAATAATCTGACAAATTATCCGCCTGCTAATGGACTTTTATCTTTAAGAAAAGAAGTTTCCAAAGACCTCAAAACAAGATGGAACCTGGATTATTCTGCAAATGATATTTTGATCACAGCTGGTTCAAGACCATTAATATATGCGGTTTATAAAACGATCGTTGACGAAGGAGATAAAGTAGTTTATCCAATTCCTTCATGGAATAATAATCACTATGCATATCTTACTTCAGCAGACGCTGTAGAAGTAAAAACAACTCCTGAAAACAATTTCCTTCCTACTGCAGACGATTTAAGACCACAGCTTGAAGGTGCTGTTTTATTGGCACTTTGTTCGCCATTAAACCCAACGGGAACGATGTTCACTAAAGAACAGCTTTCAGAAATCTGCGAATTGGTTTTAGCTGAAAATAAAAAAAGAGGCGAAAATGAAAAGCCGCTTTACCTAATGTATGATCAGATTTACTCTAATCTTACTTTTGGTGCTGAGCACGTAGATCCTGTTTCCCTTTTCCCTGAAATGAGAGAATATACGGTATATATTGACGGTATTTCTAAATGTCTTGCTGCTACAGGAGTTCGCGTAGGCTGGGGATTTGGTCCGGCTCATATTATGGATAAAATGAAGGCCCTTTTAACACACGTTGGAGCATGGGCACCAAAACCGGAACAGGAAGCCACTGCAAAATATTACGAAAACACTGAAGAAGTAAACGCTTTCGTCGAAGACTTCAAAGGAAAATTGGAAGAAAGCTTAAAAATCCTTCATGCCGGAATCCAGGATCTGAAAGGAAAAGGCCTTGCAGTTGATAGCATCAAACCAATGGGAGCGCTTTATCTTACCATTAAATTAGATTATATAGGGAAAACAAAACCTGACGGAACAGTGATTGGAAATTCATCAGATTTGGTATTTTACTTAATCAATGAAGCGGGAGTTGCCTTGGTTCCTTTCTCTGCTTTTGGAGAAGATAAGTCTGAGCCATGGTTCAGGGCTTCTGTAGGAGGTTTGGCCATCGAAGAAATTTCTACGATGATGCCAAAATTAGAGAATGCTTTGAACAATCTTAAATAAATTTATCAATGTAGCAGTTTAACAATGTACAATTAGTTATTGTTAGACTGTTACATTATTACATTGATACACTTTGTTATGAAAATCATCGCAGTCATACCCGCCCGTTATGAAGCCAGCCGCTTTCCTGCTAAGCTGATGCAAATGCTAGGAGAGAAGACTGTTATCACTACAACGTATCAGAATGTTGTGGAAACAGGATTATTTGATGAAGTTTTTGTGGCTACCGATTCGGAAATTATCTTTAATGAAATTACAAAAAACGGCGGAAAAGCAGTCATGACCGGTCAGCACGAAACGGGAAGTGACCGTATTGCAGAAGCTGTTCAAAATATTGACTGTGATATTGTGATTAACGTTCAGGGAGATGAGCCATTTCTGAAATTGGAGCCTTTACAACAATTAATTGAAGTTTTTCATCATGATGAAAACCAGGAAATTTCTTTAGCTTCTTTAAAAATAAAACTTCATGAAAAGGAAGAATTTGAAAATCCGAATAATGTAAAAGTTATTACGGATAATAATGGTTTCGCTCTGTACTTCAGCCGTTCTGTAATTCCGTTTCACCGTGAAATCTCCTACAATGTTGAGTATTTTAAACATATCGGTGTTTATGCTTTCAGAAAGCATGCATTGATACAGTTCTCAAAACTGGAAATGAAACCTCTGGAGATTGCTGAGAAAATCGAATGTATCCGCTATCTTGAGTATGGTATGAAAATCAAGATGATAGAAACCAATTTCATAGGAGTAGGAATCGATACGCCGGAAGATCTGGAGAAAGCAAGGAATTTATTATCGAATTAATTGGTAAATTATTAAACTGATACACGGGTAAATTAATAAAACCTTATATTTGAATTTATAAATAAAATTAATGAAGAAGTTACTTTTAGTTTTCATTCTGGTATTTTCACAATCATTTTTTGCGCAGACGGCAAAGGAAATTATTGATAAAAACATCGAATTGTCCGGAGGATTAACCAATTGGAAACTTTTAAATTCTGTATTGCTTCAGGGAAAAGTAATTCTGGGAATTAAAGATGAATATCCCATAAAGATTTATCAGCAACGCCCGAACCTTACAAAGACAGTGATCACTATCGGAGGGAAAGACACTGCCATTGAAGGATATGACGGAACTAAAGGGTATGCCATGAATTATGCTGCCAATAAAGTTCAGGAATATCCCGATTATGTTCCGGAAAGTTTTGATAATGATTTTATCGACTGGGAAAGCAAAGGTTTTGAAGCCAAATATCTCGGAAAAGAAAAAATAGGAAATGTTTACTGTCATAAAGTAGAATTAACGAAAAACGTCAATAAGAACATCTATTATTTCGATACAAAAGACTATATGCTTTTAAAAGAAATTAAAAAAGATGAAACTTTATTGTATTCTGATTATAAAAAGGTAGGAAATTTATTTATGCCTTTCAGAATTGAATCATCAAGCGCCAAAAAAGACGGAGATTACGTAATGCTTATCAATAGGGTTGATATCAATAAAGTTTTTCCGGCTAACACATTCAAGTTTAAATAAAATAAAATTTAGTTATGAAAAAAATATTTTTATTGCTCCTTTCTTTTGTAGCATTCTTCAACAGTTGTGCTCAGAAAAAAAGCGATGTATCAAAAGCCAAAACCAAAGAACTTATGGGAAAATCAATCTATGATTTTAAAGTTGATGCCCTGGAAGAAGGGAAGCAGATCAACTTTGCCGATTTCAAAGGAAAAAAAATACTGATTGTCAATACGGCTTCGGAATGCGGATTTACTCCTCAATATGCTGATCTTGAAAAAGTGTCAGAAGAATATAAAGACAAGCTGGTTGTAGTAGGATTTCCTGCCAATAATTTCGGAGGACAGGAACCCGGAACCAATAAAGAAATCGGTGCTTTTTGCCAGAAAAATTATGGAGTAACTTTCCCTATGGCCGCTAAAGTTTCTGTAAAAGGAGATGATACTGCTCCGATCTTTAAATATTTAACTGAAAAAGATTTAAACGGAGTAAAAAATACAACCATTCTTTGGAACTTCACTAAGTTCTTAATCGATGAAAACGGAAAGCTGATCGATTCTTTTGTAAGTACTACAAAACCTACTGACGAGGCAATTACAAAATATCTGAAATAACTGTAATTATTAATCTAACAATATAACAGTGTAACAATTTACCAATTTGGAATTATTAAATTGTTACACTGTTACATTTTTACGTTGTTCCATTATTGAGTTATTTTTTCTGCAAAACAAAAAATATTTCCCAGTTTTATACTGGAATACCCATTACTTTTGATTTTAGATGAATTAATCATAGCCTTCGCTAAAATATCTGTTGGTAATGGTTTCTGACTTTCCAAAAGTCCCAGTTTATTGGCAAATTTTATAATCCGGCTTCCCAGAACTTCACCTGTTCTGTCAGAATCTTTTCTTTCCAGCATACCCGGTTTGAAAATAGTTATTTTCTCAAAATGAAGTTTTTTGACAGCTTCTTCAAGTTCGCCCTTCATTTTAGAATAGAAAATTTTGGATTTCGGATTAGCTCCATAAGCTGAAACAAGAATATAATCGGTAACGTTGTTTTCTTTAGCTGCTTTAGCAAATTCATATTGATAATCAAAATCAACCTTTTTCTGAGCTTCTTTGCTTCCTGCTGCCTTTAACGTAGTTCCCAGGCATGAAAAAGCTACATCACCTTGTACTTTGCTTTTCCATTCTTCAGGATTTTCAAAGTTTACGACATGTACTTTCAGCTTTTCGTTGTGAATATCAACAGGTTTCCTTACAAAAATACTAACCTCTTCAAAGTCTTTATCCTGTAGCAGCTGGTTGACCAAGTCCTTTCCTGTAGCGCCCGTAGCACCTATGACTAAAGCTTTCATAATAATCTGGTTTGCGAAGTTGTTGTTTGCTTCTTAAATTTACTAAATTTGGAGCAATAAAAGATAAAAGATAACTTTTAAATAAGTTCATTTATCAATCATCATTAATCGTTAATAAAAAAATTACTCATTACCAATTACTTATTGCTCATAAACCATGGATGCCAACGAAATTTTAGATTATTGTCTTGCTAAGAAAGGAGTAACGGAAAGTTTTCCTTTTGATAATGAAACCCTTGTCCTGAAAGTAGGAACCAAAATGTTTTTACTAATGGCATTGGAAAAGCAACCATTAGGAATCAACGTAAAAACAGATCCGGAATGGAGTGCTGAACTTCGTGAGCAATATCCGCAGATTACGGGTGCCTACCATATGAACAAAACACATTGGAATTCTGTTTTGGTTGATGGTTTAAAGCGGGAACTCGTTTTAAAGATGATCGATCAGTCTTATGATTTGGTATTCAGTTCTTTGACAAAAAAGGGAAAAGAAGAGATTCTTAATTCTTAAAATTTAAACTCCTCCGTCAGCCTTTTGTCTTCGTCTAATTTTTCAATCAGTTTTTCCAGTCCTTCGAATTTAATTTCATCGTGTAAAAAATCCCTAAATTTTACAGTAACTTGTTCACCATAAATATCTCCTTCAAAATCAAGAATATAGACTTCAACAGTTAGCTTTTCTCCATTTACGGTAGGGTTGGTCCCGATGCTCAACATTCCTTTGTACTGCTGATTTTTAACAAAAACTTCAACAATATAGGCTCCTTTTTTAGGCAAAAGTTTTATAGAATCGGTCTTAATGTTCGCGGTAGGATATCCTATTGTTCTTCCGATCTTTTTTCCATGTACCACAGTTCCGGAGACAGAATAGGCGTAGCCCAGCATTTCATTGGCTTGTTTAATATTTCCTTCTAAAAGAGCATTTCGGACTTTGGTAGAACTGATGTTATTTTCATGAATATTAATGGCCTCCATTTGTTCTACCTCAAAATCAAGTTCTTTTGAAAGTCTTTGAAGCAACTCGAAGTTTCCGCTCTTATTTTTGCCGAAAGAATGGTCGTAACCAATGATGAGATATTTAATATTAAGTTTGTCAATCAGAATCTTTCTTACGAATTCTTCGCCGGTAAGATTTCTGAACTCTTCATCAAATTCTTTTAAAAATAAAGTATCAATACTATATTTTTCCATTAAGAATTTTTTTTCTTCTAAAGTATTGAGAAGCTTCAAGTCTTCGTTGGGATTGAAAACAAATCTCGGATGCGGCCAGAAAGTAAGAACGGCGGTCTCAAGATGGTTTTCAGTACCTACTTTTAGCAATTCATCAATAATACTTTTATGCCCGAGATGAACACCGTCAAACATGCCCAAAGATAATGCTAAAGGCTTTTGAGAAGTATAATCATTAAAATTCTTGAAAACTTTCAAACTGGAAAAATTTTGACTGCAAATATAAGCAAACTAATGTAACAATATAATAATGTATTAATTTAACAATATATAGATGCTGCTCTTTCTATCACCAGTGATTTAATTGGTAAACTGTTAAATTGTTATATTGCTACATTGAATAAAAGTATGATAAAAATCTGTTTTTTACCAATTGCGGGTTAAGCAAGAATCATTATATTTGCACCAAGAAAAAATTTAGCAATGGCAAACCAAATTAAAGGTAAAATTTCTCAAATTATTGGTCCGGTAATCGACGTTGTCTTTACTGATGTGGAAGCAGTTCCAAGCATTTATGACGCGTTAGAAATTACAAAAGATAACGGTGAAAAAGTAGTTTTAGAGGTAGAACAACATATTGGAGAAGATACAGTAAGATGTATCGCAATGGACGCTACTGATGGTCTTAAAAGAGGACAGGATGTAATCGGATACGGAAATCCTATTACAATGCCTATCGGAGAGGCTGTAAACGGAAGACTTTTTAATGTTGTTGGTGATGCTATCGACGGGCTTCAGAATATTTCTAAGGAGGGAGGTCTTCCTATCCACAGAGAAGCTCCAAAATTTGATCAACTTTCAACTTCTGCTGAAGTTTTATTTACAGGTATCAAAGTAATCGACCTTATCGAGCCTTATGCAAAAGGGGGTAAAATTGGTTTGTTCGGTGGTGCCGGTGTAGGTAAAACCGTATTGATTCAGGAGTTGATTAACAATATTGCAAAAGGACACGGAGGTCTTTCAGTTTTCGCCGGAGTAGGTGAAAGAACGAGAGAAGGAAATGACCTTTTAAGAGAGATGTTGGAATCAGGAATCATCAAGTATGGTGAAGATTTTATGCACTCTATGGAAAACGGAGGTTGGGATCTTTCTAAAGTAGATTTAGAAGCAATGAAAGATTCTAAAGCGGCATTCGTTTTCGGACAGATGAATGAGCCACCTGGTGCAAGAGCGAGAGTAGCACTTTCTGGTCTTACATTAGCTGAATATTATAGAGATGGTGGTGAAAGCGGACAAGGTAGGGACGTACTTTTCTTCGTAGACAACATCTTCAGATTTACACAGGCGGGTTCTGAGGTATCTGCACTTCTTGGACGTATGCCATCTGCGGTAGGTTACCAACCGACCCTAGCTTCTGAAATGGGTGCGATGCAGGAAAGAATTACTTCTACTAAAAACGGTTCAATTACTTCAGTACAGGCGGTTTACGTACCTGCGGATGACTTAACTGACCCGGCTCCGGCAACAACATTTGCCCACTTGGATGCAACAACGGTACTTGACAGAAAAATTGCTTCTTTAGGTATTTATCCTGCGGTAGATCCGTTGGCTTCTACTTCAAGAATCCTTGCTCCTGAAGTAATTGGTGAAGAACATTACAACTGTGCTCAGAGAGTAAAAGAAATTCTTCAGAGATATAAAGCTCTTCAGGATATCATCGCCATTCTTGGTATGGAAGAACTTTCTGAAGAAGATAAATCAGTTGTTTACCGTGCAAGAAAAGTTCAGAGATTCTTATCTCAGCCTTTCCACGTAGCAGAACAGTTTACAGGGATTCCAGGATCTTTAGTTGATATCAAAGATACAATCAAAGGTTTCAACATGATCATCGATGGTGAATTGGATCATTTACCGGAAGCTGCTTTCAACCTGAAAGGAACTATCGAAGAAGCTATCGAAGCCGGACAAAAAATGTTAGCTGATAACGCATAAATAATTAACAATTTGAGATCTGAAATTTGAGATTCTATGTGATTTCAAATTTCAAACATCAAATTTCAAATTTGTTTCTATGAATATAAAAATTTTAACACCAGAATACGTAGTTTTTGAAGGGGAAGTAGACTCAGTATTATTGCCTGGAAAGAATGGTGAATTTCACATCATGAAAAACCACGCAGGAATTGTTTCTTCTTTGATCGGTGGTAAAGTAAAATTGTACACAAAGTCTGTTGATGAAGCGTATAATAAATATTTTACCAAAGAAAATGAGAAAGATTCTGTTTTTTCTTATCCTATCAAAAGCGGTGTTGTAGAATTTAATCATAATAAAGGAATCATCCTTTGTGAATAATTAAATGAAAAGCTAAATATATTTTCAAGAAAGTGTAACTTTGGTTACACTTTTTTTATGTTATGTAAAAGTCTGGTTTTATGAGGAAGAGTTTAGTTATTGTATTTGCAATTCTGGGATTTTTGTTTCATGCTCAAACAGTCAAAATTAAAAGAGGAATTGTAACTCTTGAAGGCATACACGTTGCAAAAATTTCAAACAAATCCAATGTATATACTTTCATGGATCTTAAAGAGACTCCGATATATACTGTAGAATTTGTAGATAAAAGTGTAGTCGATTCTGTAAGAGATAGTTATATAAAATTAAACAGGATTTATAATAAAGATAAAACACTTGAGTTGGATTATATTTCACCATCAGCATTTTCTGGTGAAGAAAAGTCTGCAGCTTACACTTGCGTAAAAAGTCTGAAGATTATTGATGAAAGAGGAATTAATATAAAAAATTTAGATGAGCTTTTTAAAAATTCTCCTAAAAGAAAACTTGATACCAAAACAAAAGATGCTTACACAATTAGAAGTAAAATAGACCGATTAAATATCACGGTGAATACTGTAGGCGAAATTCTAAGTAATGGAAAACCAGTAGGTTATTTTACAAATTTACCCGTAAGCTTCGGATCTGAAGATACTATTACCGACAAAACCTTTGTGGATATTGAAATTTATGATGCCAACAGTAAATATATTGGTAAATACATAACAACTACGAAACAGATTAAAACGGCGGGCGGAAAAACTTTCACTTTATATAGGGAAATGTCTGGCCGGGCGTCAATTCTGAAGTTTCCGACTTACAAAGCTATTGCAGAAAGAATGGCAATTCTGGATCCTAACTTTATAAAATTTCAGGAAAAGGTAATTGTAGGTGAAGTGATAAAAGACGGAGTTCAAAAATAAATTATTAATAGAACGGGCTTTAGCCCGTTTTAATTTTGTAAAATATTCAGTTGGCTTTAGCCAAAAAACATAAAATCTTCCGAGAATTTATTTCAGGAGATTTTTACATTATTTAAATTTAATTTAACCAAGATTTTATTTCTGAGAAATCTCGATATCATTTTTACTATAATTGGTATCTAAATTCTTGTAGAATGAGAAATTCGATAAATATGAATTTTTGAAAACAAGATCTATAAACTCAAAATCACACCATTTTCTTTCAATTGCTGTACCGGCTTTGAAAACCAGAACAATTCAAAATCATCAAAATTTTCTTCAAATTGAGCCTTAAGTTGTTGAAGGGTAGGCTTTTTCGGATTGTGAACAGGGTATTCATTAAACATTGACATTAGCCATTCTGCATGTGAGGAATCAAGATCAATGCTGATAACATTGGTTTTTAAGTGAACTGTAATTCTTGTATACGAGTATTGGTATTTCTTTTTTGTTTTTATGCGATTCTCAGCGATTACGTTTTTAGCCAAAAACACAATTTTTGAATTTCCTTTGAAAGTAAAAGTATCATTTTCAAGCAAAGCATCATGAATGTAGTCAGGGTGAATTGTCGTTCTTGGAATCTTAAAATCAAACCACTCTTGGAGAGGAAGTTCAAAATTGATTCCGTGCATATAATTGAACAATGATTTTTTCAAACCAAAGCTAAATTTCCCATGATCGATTCCCGTCTTGTCTGTAAAATCAACATCGTTGTTTGCAAAAAGAATTTCCTGTTTAATCGGAGTAACTCCAAATTCTTCAGGATTTAATCCGACAGGAGAATGAGCGGTCATTGCAAACTGATGCCAAAATCCACTTTGCAAAATTCCCATTTCAAATAATTGGCGAACCATTTCCAGAGAGTCAATAGTTTCCTGAACCGTTTGTGTCGGATAACCGTACATTAGATAAGCATGAATCATAATACCGGCTTCAGTAAAATTCCGGGTTACCTTTGCAACCTGCTCAACGGAAATTCCTTTGTCAATCAATTTCAGCAAACGGTCACTCGCCACTTCAAGTCCGCCCGAAACGGCAACACACCCTGAAAGTTTTAACAAAAAACACAAATCACGTGTGAAACTTTTCTCAAAACGGATATTGGTCCACCAGGTTACCACCAGGTTTCTCCGCAAAATCTCTAAAGCAACTTCTCTCATTAAGGCTGGTGGTGCAGCTTCATCGACAAAATGAAATCCTGTCTCTCCGGTAGTCCGGATCAATTCTTCCATCCGGTCAACTAAAATTTTTGCCGAGATCGGTTCATAAATTTTTATATAATCTAAAGAAATATCGCAGAACGTACATTTTCCCCAGTAGCATCCATGGGCCATGGTCAGCTTGTTCCATCTTCCATCACTCCATAAGCTATGCATCGGATTGGCAATCTCAATAACCGAAATATATTTATCTAATTGTAAATCAGAATAATCGGGAGTTCCGATTTCTGCCTGCTTATAATCGTTTCTTGCAGAATTATTTTTATAAGTAACGGTGCTGTTCTCAATCAAAAACGTTCTTTTATATTGAATTTCTTCGACTTGTTCAGAATGACAAATGTTTTTATAAACTAATTCTAATGGAAGTTCTCCATCATCTAAAGTAATGAAATCAAAAAACTCAAAAACTCTTTTATCTTTTACTTCCCGCAATTCTGTATTTGGAAAACCGCCGCCCATTGCCGTTTTGATATGAGGAAAATTTTCTTTAATAAACTTTGCACAGCGAAAAGCAGAATATAAATTTCCAGGAAAAGGAACCGAAAAACAGACCAGTTGTGGTTGTATCAATTCTATTTTTTTTTGAAGAATTTTTAAAGTAAAATAATCAATAAAAGTTTGATTTCCAGATAATTTTGAGTATAATTCATCAAATGAATTAGCACTTTTGCCTAATCGTTCAGCATATCTGCTGAAACCAAAATCAGAGTCAATATTTTCTATGATATAATCTGATAAATCTTCTAAATACAAAGTCGCCAAATGTTTAGCCTTATCTTGTAAGCCCATATTCCCAAAGGCAAATTCCATATCATCAAGCTGATTGAATCTTGAGGCTTCCGGAAGAAAATTCATAGAACAAATCTGCCTGGCCAATGTAGGCGTTTTACCCTGCAGAAAAGAAATAACCTGATCAATCGTCTTTATATATTCATCCCTTAATGTATAAATCCGTTGTGAATTTTCCGAAACATGTTGAATATCAATTTCTTTGTAAAAAATTTTCTGAATTCCAGCTTTGGAAAATAATTCTAAAATCACTTCAATACCCAAATCCACCTGATAACTTGAAATATTTTTTGTATTCAAAAAACCTTTAATATAAGCCGTTGCAGGATAAGGGGTATTAAGTTGCGTAAATGGCGGAGTGATAAGAAGCAGATCTTTCAACAATTAAATTTTTAACAAAGTTAGGTAAACTTCATGACTTTAAAACTCACAAACATTTCATGAGTATAATTATTAGAAAAAACCACTGATATGTTTTCAGTGGTTTATATTTTTGATTTAAATTTCTTTAAAACTTAGACCTTGCTCAGCCAGCAATTTTTGCTCCTGATCTTTATAATGTCCACTGACAAGTTTATCATGAATTGCTTCAAAAGCTGCGAGGGTCTCATTGATTTCAGAGTCTGTATGAGATGCCGTTGGGATAAGTCTTAGTAAAATCATTCCTTTAGGTATTACAGGATAAACTACTACAGATGTGAAGATTCCGTAGTTTTCTCTCAAGTCTTTCACTAAGAGTGTTGCCTCTACCGGAGTTCCCTGCATCATTACCGGAGTTACACAAGTATTGGTATCACCGATATTAAATCCTCTTTCTTTCAAACCGTTCTGTAGCTTATATGTATTTTCCCACAACTTGGCTTTGATTTCAGGTCTGGTTCTTAAAAGCTCCAATCTTTTCAAGCCTCCGATCACCATTGGCATAGTCAGAGATTTTGCAAAAATCTGAGATCTTAAATTAAATTTCAGATATCTGATGATTTCTTTATCACCTGCGATAAAAGCTCCGAATCCCGCCATTGACTTCGCGAAAGTAGAGAAGTATACATCTATCTGATCCTGGCAGCCTTGCTCTTCGCCGGCTCCAGCTCCGGTTGCTCCAAGAGTTCCAAACCCGTGTGCATCATCTACCAGAAGTCTGAATTTATATTTTGATTTTAATTCACAGATTTCTTTCAGCTTACCTTGTTGTCCTCTCATCCCAAATACACCTTCCGTAATAACAAGGATACCACCACCGGTTTCTTCGGCTACCTTAGTTGCTCTTTCAAGATTTTTTTCAAGACTTGCAATATCATTATGTCTGTAAGTAAATCTTTTTCCTGCGTGAAGTCTTACACCGTCAACGATACAAGCATGAGAATCAACATCATAAACAATCACATCATTTCTTCCAACCAGTGCATCAATGGTAGAAACCATTCCCTGGTATCCGAAGTTTAATAAATATGCAGATTCTTTTTGTACAAAATCAGCCAGTTCTCTTTCCAATTGCAGGTGCTGCTCGGTTTCTCCGGACATTGCTCTGGCTCCCATAGGATAAAACATTCCGAATTCAGCGGCAGCTTTCGCGTCAGCTTCCAAAACTTCCGGGTGATTACACATTCCCAAATAATCATTAGCACTCCAGAAAATAACTTCTCTTCCCTGAAATCTCATTCTTGGTCCGATAGGTCCTTCTAATCTCGGGAAAATAAAATACCCTTCACCATAATCTGCAAATTGTCCAAGAGGTCCTGGATTTTCTTTTATTCTGTCAAAAATATCCAACATTTTATTAATATTTTTAAGTAAAAAAGCCTTTTCTGATTCCAAAAGGCTTGATTTGTATAAATTGTTTATTTATTATTTTATGAATTCTGTTTTGAAAACTTCATCATAATTATGAACACAATTGTTGATGAATCCTTGTTCTTCCATCCATTTATCACTGTATACTTTTGTTATATATCTTGAGCCGTGATCAGGATAAATAAGAACAACTACATCATTTTCTGAAAATTCATGAGATTGAGCGTACTGAATTAAAGCCTGAGTAACTGCTCCTGTTGTATATCCTCCCATGATGGCTTCTTTTAAAGCGATTTCACGGGTTCTGTAAGCAGACATTTCATCATTCACTCTTACAAATTCATCCACTTTATCAAAAAGAAGGGCAGAAGGGATTAGATTTTTACCCATTCCTTCAATCTGGTAAGGGTGAACATCTTCTTTATGGATTTCTCCTGTTTCATGGTAACTTTTAAGAATAGATCCATCAGCATCTACTCCTATAATTTTAATATCAGGATTTTTTTCTTTTAAGAATTTTGCGGAACCGGATAATGTTCCACCAGTTCCTGTGCATGCAAAAAGATGAGTAATTTTCCCTTGGGTCTGTTCCCAGATCTCAGGACCGGTGGTCTGATAATGCGCATCAACATTTAATTCATTAAAATACTGATTGATGTAGATCGAGTTAGGCGTTTCAAGGGCAATTCTTTTAGCCACTTCATAATATGATCTCGGATCATTCGCGGGCACATTCGCAGGGCAAATATAAACGGTTGCGCCAAGGGCTTTCAGATAGGCAATTTTCTCAGGCTTTGTTTTGTCACTTACGGCAAGAATACATTTATATCCTTTAATAATACAAACCATTGCGATTGAAAATCCTGTGTTTCCCGAAGTAGTTTCTACAACTACCGAATCTTCTCTTAATAAACCTTTTTTCTCAGCGTTTTCTATAATATGAAGTGCGATTCTGTCTTTAGTGGAATGTCCAGGATTATATGATTCTAACTTGGCATAAACGGTTGCAGGAATATCTTTCGTCACAGTGTTAAGCTTCACCATAGGAGTATTTCCTATTAGGCCAAGTATATTATCGTAAACATTACTCATTATTTGTTATTTTTCAATAAAAATCTGTCGGCAAAAATACAAAAAAATAAATTTATTTCTAAACTTTTGTTTGGATTTCTAACCTCTAAAATAGATAAAAATTATTTTTCTATCACTATCCAAAGAGGAAAGTTTTCAAAAAGTGAGCCAAAACCTTTAAATTTTGTTAAAAACCCTCTAAAATCATATAAAAGCCTTATTTTCGCGTAATTGATTTAATACTATGAAAAATTGGACTTTCAGGCAATGGAACACCGTTCTCGGATGGGTGATTTTCGCCATTGCATTTATTACATACTTGTCCACCATAGAACCGAATTTCAGTTTTTGGGATTGTGGCGAGTATATTTCCTCGGCGGTAAAACTTGAAGTAACGCACGCTCCGGGAGCGGCTTTATTCCAGATTGTGGGTGCTGTGGCAGCCATTTTTGCTTTAGGGAAAGGCGAAAATTATTCTATCGTGATCAACGCGATGTCCGCATTGTTCAGTGCGTTTACGATTTTGTTTTTGTTTTGGACAATTACCCATTTCGTAAGAAGACTTTTAAACAAAGATTTTGATGAAATCACAAAACATCAGGAAATTTCTATTCTTTTTGCAGGAATTGTAGGCGCTTTATGCTTTACATTCTCAGATACATTCTGGTTTTCTGCGGTAGAAGGAGAGGTATATTCCATGGCGTCTATGTTTATTGCACTTTTAGTCTGGTTAATTACCAAATGGGAAAATGAATATCTGGCGGCAGACAATGAAAGATGGATTATATTGATTTTCTTTATTCTGGGACTTTCTGTAGGTGTTCACATGATGTGTATGCTCGCAATTCCGGCGGTTTGCCTTGTATATTATGCAAGAAAATATAAATTTACCTGGAAAAATTTTATCTGGGCAAATGTTATTACATTAGTTATTCTGGCTATTGTTTTTAAAGGAATCTTCCCGTTGATCATGACCATGTTCGGAAAGCTTGAGATTTTCTTTGTTAATGGATTAGGTCTTCCTTTCCATTCAGGGACGATTGCAGCGTTTATCCTGATGATTGCGATCTGCTACTTCCTGATCTCTTACACCAGAAAAATGAAGAGAAATGTTTATCAGACGATTGCATTATCTGTCGTTTTCATGATGATTGGTTTCTCCTGCTGGATGGTAATTCCTATCAGAGCCAATGCCAATCCTCCGATGAACCTTAATGATCCGGACAACGCGATTGGAATGCTTGATTATTATAACAGGGAGCAATATGGTGACTGGCCAACAATCTATGGTCAGAATTATACAGCTTATCTTGATGCCAACGGAATCGAGAAAAATGAAGACGGAAGTTTTAAAACTCAAAAAACCGGCGAGATTTACGAAAAAGACGAAAAAACCGGAACATACAGAAAGACCGGCGACAGATTCAATTACGTCTTTAATAAAGCGCATGTAGGCTTCATGCCGAGAATGTTTAACGAAGATAAGGATGTAATGTCCAACTATATTTCGATGTATGGCGCACCTGATTTCAGCTTTAATTATTCAAACGAAGATGTTGCAGACAGCCCTGAAGCCAAGCAGATTTTTGATGAGCTGAGAAAGAAATATGAGGATGGAACCATTACCGCTTCAGATTATTTAAAGGTAAGACCTTATAATCTTCTGAATGTTCAGAGACCTTCTTTGGGACAGAATTTAGATTATTTCATCACGTTCCAGAACGGATATTATTTTGTGAGATATTTAATGTGGAACTTTGTAGGACGCCAGAATGACCTTGAAGGAAATATGGAAATCACGAGAGGAAACTGGATCTCAGGAATTCCTTTCATCGATAATGCACTTTGGGGAAATCAGGATAAGATGCCAGCCAAGTTTAAAAATGAAAGTACAGTAAAATTCTTCTTTTTACCGTTGATTTTAGGGCTTATCGGATTCTTTTTCCAGTTAAACAGAGACTTCGGAAGATTCTACGCTATGCTTTCCATTTTTGTATTGATGAGTGTCGGAATTATTTTCTATACGGGAGTAAAACCTTTTGAGCCAAGAGAAAGAGACTATGCAATGGTAGGTTCGTTCTACGTTTTTGCCATATGGATAGGCCTTGGTGCGGGCGCTATTCTCTGGTTCCTTCAGTCTAAAATAAAATCAAATGCTGCGAACATTGTTGCGGGAGTTGTTTTATTGGGAGTACCTTTCATGATGGGATTCCAGAATTACAATGTACACAACAGACACGACCGATATAC
This sequence comes from Chryseobacterium taichungense, assembly GCF_900109935.1. Classification (GTDB taxonomy): domain Bacteria; phylum Bacteroidota; class Bacteroidia; order Flavobacteriales; family Weeksellaceae; genus Chryseobacterium; species Chryseobacterium taichungense. The sequence continues at coordinate 121,927 of NZ_FOBV01000007.1, forward strand.
TTCTTATGATTATGGATATTCTATTTTAAAATCATTGCCTAAAAACGATATTTTATTTGTTTACGGGGATAATGATACATATCCGGTTTGGGCAATCCAGGAGACAGAACAGTTCAGGGATGATGTAAAAGTAGTGAACTTTACACTGGCATCAACTCCATGGAATATTGATCAGATTAAAAGAAGAACATATAATGCAGCACCAGTGCCGGGCGTATTAACCCACGATGACTACAGAGATGGTGTAAACGACCAGATCTACCTGATGAAAAAATCAGACTGGGAAGGACTTTTCTCTATGTTGAAAGAGCAAGGGGCACCTGAAACAGAGTTTGCAGAATTCAGAAAGTATCTTACACAGGATTCAATGACGATGAAACAGGCGATAAGCTTCCTTAAATATTCATCTCCTGCTAAGAATGAACTTCTTAAAATGTATTTCGGAGAAGAAAAATTTGAAAAATATAATATTCTTCCTGTTAATAAATTCATTCTTCCTGTAAACAAAGAAAATGCGGTAAAAGCAGGAATCATCAATGCTGCGGATCTTCCGAATACAGTAAACCAGATCATGATTACTTACAAAGCGAATACTTTGTATAAAAATAATCTGATCATGCTTGATATCCTTGCGAATTTTGACTGGAAAAAGCCAATCAGTTTCTCTTCCGGAGGAATCTATGACAGCGAAAATATTTTTTATCTTGATGAATATCTTCAGTTTGACGGATTCAGTTACCGACTGATCCCGATCCATACGCCTCAGACGCCGGACGGAGAGATGGGTAGAGTAGACCCTAATTCATTATATAACGTTGTCAAAAATTTCAGATGGGGTAATTTTAAAAATCTGAATACTCATTTTGACGAAACAGCGACTTCCAACATTATGAGCTACAGAGCTTCAGCAAGCAGAGCAGCGGCAGCTTTAGCAACCTTGGGACAAAAAGGAAAAGCTTTGGAATTACTGGATCTTGCATCGAAAGAAATTCCTGCAGAAAAATATAATGATCCGCGTTCATTAAGTTCAATGGTGTATGGATACATTGTTTCAGGACAGGAAGCCAAAGGATTGAAGCTGGCAGAAGTTTTGAAAAAAGGCATTTTTGAAGAATATGATTATTGCATGAGTCTGAGCAAAGCCGATCAAAATTATTTGAGAAGACAGATCAGAACAAAACCGATGGAATATTCTCTAGTCGTTTCAGCAGTTACAGATGGCTACACAACCATCGGAAAGAAAGATAAAGCGTATGATTACCTTGTTAAATCTATTGAACCGATCGATAAGAAATTCAATACATTCGTTGAAAATCTGAAAGAAATGGGCAAAGAAAAAGCAATGAATGAATCTGAAGGAGTACAGAAGATCACGCCATTCTACCAATATCTGTTTGATGTGATGGAGCCTTTTGATTCCACCTATTCGAAAGAAAAGGAAACCCAGATTACCAACGCCATTATTAAGGCAACACAATAAAAAAAATTAAAACGGAACTTCGGTTCCGTTTTTTTATGTTGGGATTCAAAAGTTTAAAAGATTATATTTGCGGGATCAAAGAAGCACAATGTCAGAAACAAAAAATCTTAAGATCCCGATATATGCCGTATTGTTTACGGTTATTTTCAAACTGCTGTTTTTATTTACGCATTATATTCAGGAAGATGCATTTATTAGCTGGAGAGTGGCTCAGAACCTTCTCGATTATGGAGTGATCGGATTCAATGGCAATACAAAAATCTCTGCTTCCACAACACATCTTTACGTTTTCGTTTCATACATTTTTAATCTGATTTTCGGAAAAGAAAATTTTATTGAGCCACTTTTAATTTTTAATTCCATACTCTTCACTATAGGAAGTTTTTTCCTTTCACATGTATTATTAAAAAGCAACTGGCAAAAAGCAATATTTATATTTTTGATCGGGATTTTACCGCCGTCCATAAAAATTTCCATCCTGGGAATGGAGTACGGAATCCTTTTCTTTCTGGAAATGGCGCTGTTGTATTACGGCTTTCATAAAGGTAAAAAATGGGTACAGATCATTTTACCGGTTTTCATTTTATTCACAAGAATTGATACGGTAATTTTTCTAGGAACCGTTTTTTTAATTGATCTTTTCTGGAATAAAAAAATCAACTGGCCTTATATTTTGGGGGGAATTTTAGGAATTGCTGCAGTGCTGGGATTCAACTGGATATATTTCGGAGAAGTCATTAATAATACCATTGTTGCTAAAAAAATTGCCTACGATAATCATTTTACATTAGTCCAGAATATAGAATATTTCACCCAAAATTTTGCAAATTTCTGGGGTATGCTGAAACTTCCGGGAGATTTTAATCCGGTCACGATTATCATCCTTACTTTTGAGTTATTATGTTTTGTTTATTTGATCAGACAAAAAAATAAAAGAAATTATTTTCTTTGGATAATTTTTATTTTCGGATGGATCAAACAGGTGATCTTCATTTCTCAGAAAAGCCTTTTCGACTGGTATTATTGGGTTCCTCAGATTTTACTTTTTGTTCCTGTTTTGATTTTTATTTTAGAACAGAAAGCAAAGAAAAAGCTTTGGCTTTCTTTATTAATTATTTTCTATATTTTTCCGATGTTTATTTTTCAGACAGTACATGCTATAGCAACAGGTAATGGGGAATGGAATTACAGAAGACATATAGGCCTATTTTTGAATACTTATGAAAAGGATAAAAATCAGTGGATCTTTCTGGAACCTGCCGGTTATATTCCATATTTTTCGGGTTTGAAAACCATTGATGAAGTGGGCTTGGTAGACAAAGAAGTTCAGCGGGAAATTCAAAAAGACAAGGCAAATTTCTGGATGAATACTGTAAAAAAGCGAAAACCAAAGTATCTGCTTTCTTACGAAGATCTATATCAAAGAAAAGATGCTGAATATTTCAGACTGCATTACAGGCTCGTTAAAGAATTCAGAATCAAAGATCATCTGAAAAGCGATTATAAGTTAATTGAAAAGATATATATTCTGAAGCCTTCCGGGTCAGATTATAATTTATATGAAAGAATTGATTAATTTTGATCGGATGAAAGTGGTTAAATTTAGATCTCTACAATACACATTTCCTCATACTTTAATATACTCTAAAAAATGAAATACTGTGCATTCCTCCGTGGCGTCAATGTAAAAGGGACCAATATGAAAATGGCTGATGTTTGTCAGGTTTTTAAAAATGCAGGAATGAATGATGTTTCTTCAGTTCTAGCCTCGGGAAATATACTTTTTTCATCTGAAAAAAAGGAAGAAGAATTGAAACAAATTCTTGAAAAAGCGATGTCTGATCATTTCTCATATGAAGCTTTTTTATTCATAAGATCGGACAAAGAAGTGGAAGAATATTTATCAGGAAATCCGTTTGAAAAGAAGGATCATTTGCACTGCTATGCTTTTGTAGGAAATTTCGGGATTGAAAATATTTTAATGGAAGAATTCCAAAAAGCTTCAAAGGCAGAACTCGAAAATGCTCAAATTGTGAAGAATAACTTCTACTGGCAGGTTCCAAAAGGCAATACGCTTGATTCTATATTCGGGAAAATTTTAGGTAAAAAAAATCTGAAAGATCAGTTTACAAGCAGAAATGTTAATACTTTTGAGAAGATTGTAAAAGTATTCAATAAGAAATAATTCTCTAATCTTACTTATTTTATCATATATCTTATCATTAAATTGTCATTACCAAAAAATGAAAATTGTGAGTGATTTTGCATTTAATTCAAATTTTAAAAATTTTTATTTCAACAAAAATAATCTATTATTTTAGAAGAAACTATACAGAGTTGTGTACATCCTATTTCTTAGGATATGATTATAAAATGGCTGTATATCCCCATAATACGTCTAAATTTTTAGTAAAATATATTAAAAAGCCCAATACCATAGCCGTACCATAACAGATTAGCTTACATTCTGTTATTGAATGCTTTATGTATTTCATAATAAATATAACTCATATTTTTTGTTCTGATTGATTACAATCATAAAAAACAAATTCAGAAAACTATAGTTTTGTTCTCAGATTATTGAAATATTATGTAAACAACCTGATGTAAAGGATTAACGGCAGCATTAAAAAAAATTGGCGTGGTATGTATGTGGTATTTTAATTCAGGAAAATTTTAATCATTTTTTCTTTCTTTGTCTTTACCTAAAATTATAATCGCAGTTTCTGTGAGAATATTTTAATAATAAATACAATAAGCAAGAAAAACGTAATTACTACTAAAAGCAGGCCAATTTTCAAAATGATAAAATATCAAGCATAAAAATAAAAACTTCAAAAAAACAGAGATTGAGCTCTTATTGAAGTTAAATGCGAAGAGTGTTAGTGCTGAAGCTTAAACAAGCAGCAGGAATTAGTAGAGATGAGAAAATATTATGAGAAACGAAAAGACTGAATTCAATTTAGAAGAATTAAACCAAAAGATTTTTGTGCAGGATGAGATTTTGGCATTAGCGAAAGAAAATTCTCCCCGTCTGTTGAGCAAATTCAGATTAGTGGATCCGGACTTTTTTAAAAAATTGTCTGACATTCAGCCGAATTTAAAAAATTCTGAACTGATTTTTTGTATTTATCTGAAGCTCAATTTAACAACAAAGGAAATTGCAACGTATACATTCGTTACTCCTAAAGCGATTCAAAACAGAAAAAACAGGTTGAGAAAAAAGCTGAATATAGCATCAACAGTTGATATTTATAAATGGTTTAATGAATTTTAAACCATTTTTTACGTTCTATAGCTGAAGAATAGATGTATCAAGATCATGATACAATAAAATTTTCCAATGATTTTCAACGGCTTCTTTCTGCCATTTCAGTCTCAATTCCATCGCTTTCCTTCCATCAAAATCACTTTTATAAGCCAGGTGATATTTTAAATAGGATTTCTGTGGAAGATCATCAGCACCGTAAAATGCAATTTCGTTATCTTCTTTTATCCAGAAAACCTGCATATAAGGGGTGTGGCCACCAGCTACCTCAAAATAAATCTCGTCAGTAATGTAACCGCTGTCTTCCTCCATCCAGACAATATTATCAAGTTTGATAAGCTTTTCCAGCGTGTCAAAATCAAAAGAATAATTACCGCTGTTATTCATAGCAAAATCAAGTTCGCGCTTTTGAATATAAATTTCAGCATTGGCAAACGTTGCTTCAAATCCGTTTTCTGTACGGGTTATAGCCGTTTCAGTATGATCTTTATGAAGATGGGAAAGTAGTATTTTGGTGACCTGTTCCGGCTTAATGTTTTCTTTTTTCATAAGTTCTGAAATTACCGTTTTTCCGGTTTCAGTTTTCCAGCCTATTCCCGCATCAAGGAGAATGATATCATTTCCTGTAGTGATTATAAAAGGGGTTACAGACATTTTTATTCCTCCCAATACTGCTGAATTTTCTTCCGTTAAAAGGGTAAAATCTTTAGTTTTATTTGTAGAAAAATTTCCTTCTTTTAGTGGTATGATTTTCATGCTACAAATTTCCTGATAAATTCTGATTCGTGAACGTGTTTTTTGTCAATTTAAAATATCGTTAAAACCGATGGAATCATCATTTTCTTTATTTCAAAATAAGTATTTTTGTATTGCAAATTCGCAAATTCTTAAACAAAATCTATGCAATTGAATTCTCCGGGCAGTATTTCACGCACAGTGATATGGCTGATGACTGTCATTTCAGGACTTGTCGTGGCAAATATTTATTATAATCAGCCCTTACTGTCGCTTATTTCTGAAGATCTGAAAGTTACCGAAGCTGCAGCTAGTAAAATTTCAGTCCTTACACAGCTTGGATATGCCGCAGGACTTTTGTTGGTTGTGCCTTTGGGAGATAAATTTTTCCGGAAAAAATTAATTCTTATCGATCTTTTTCTGGTATTTGCTGCTTTACTTTGGATGACATTTGCCAGAGAGCTTTGGATGCTTTATATCGCCAGCTTGCTTATTGGTGCCACTTCGGTAATTCCACAGCTGTTTGTTCCGATGGCTGCAGAGCTTTCTTCGGACCAAGAAAAGTCATCAAATATTGGGCTGGTGATGTCTGGTTTGCTTCTCGGAATACTATTGTCCCGTTTTATCGGTGGTATCGTTGGTGAAATGTTGGGCTGGAGAGCAATGTTCGGAATAGCTTCCGGGATGATGATCCTGGTCTGGCTGGTAGTATATTTTAAGCTTCCTGAGCTTCATCCAAACTTCCGAGGAACCTATTCTGAGCTGATGAAATCGGTGTTTCACCTTGCGAGAACTCAACCTGTTTTGCGATTAGCCTCATTTCGCGGAGCCATGGCTTTCGGGTCACTGTGTGCCTTATTTACGACACTTGTTTTTCACATGGAAAAGCCACCTTTCAATGCCGGTTCGTCTGTAGTAGGAAGTTTTGGTTTGGCCGGTGCTGTAGGCGCTCTGGCGGCTGCAAAAGTAGGAAAGCTTCAAAAAGTTATGGATCTCAACAGAATCATTTTTTATGCACTGATCATAGTTCTTATAAGCTGGGCTTTTACTTATTTTGCTGGTGAAACATATTGGGGGCTCATTGTGGGCGTAATCTTAATAGATCTGGGCGTACAGTCGAGTCATATTATGAACCAGACCAATTATTTTCTCATCCGGTCAAATGCTGTGAACAGGCTCAATACCGTATATATGGTATCTTATTTTATTGGCGGATCTTTGGGAACATGGCTGGCTTCAATTGCCTGGCAGTATGCTCAGTGGGGTGGTGTTTGCCTTGTAGGTGTGTCTATGGGAATTTTGGCTTTGACGGCTCACCTAATCTTTAACAGAAAGCTAAATAATTAAAAATCAATTGAAAAAATAATAATATGAAGATAGAAATATGGTCGGATGTGATGTGTCCGTTTTGCTATATCGGGAAAAATAATTTTGAAAAAGCACTTGAAAAGCTACCTTTTAAAGATGAAGTGGAAGTAGAGTGGAAAAGTTTTCAGCTTGATCCGACTTTACATCCTGATGAAACAAAAACTACTTTTGAATATTTTAAAGAGAAGAAGGGAGTTCCGGAAACACAGGCCAGGCAAATGATCGGCCAGGTATCGCAGATGGGGAAAAACTCCGGAATTGAGTTCAACTTTGAAAATGCTATAATAACCAATACGTTCTCTGCCCACAAATTATTGCATTTAGCCAAGAAATATAATATAGCCGATAAAATGGAAGAAGCACTTTTCATCGCTCATTTCATCGACGGAAAGAATGTTGGGAATATTGATACGCTTATTGCTCTTGCCGAATCTTTGGGAATTGATAAGAATGGAGCTCAGCAGGCTTTAACATCAGAAGAATTTAATGATGATGTACAAAAAGATTTTTCGGAAGCAAAGAATCATGGAATTTCCGGAGTGCCTTTCTTTATTTTAAACGGAAAGTACTCTGTTTCCGGGGCGCAGCCTGTTGAGTTTTTCACAGGTGCTCTTCAACAGACCTACGATGAAACGGTATCTCCTCTGAAAAGCCTTTCAGGTAATGAAAATTCATGTGATGCGGATGGCTGTAGCATTTAAATGATAATCTGCTTCTGTTAATTTAAAATTTATTTTCTATGATTAAAGTAAACGATGATCACCAATTTCCTTTAGATGAAACCCTTTTTGTTTTTGCATTGGATTCCGAAGCGGGAAAAGTTTTTAACGATAAAAATAAACTCATCACAGGCATCGGAAAAGTAAATGCCGCTATGGAGCTCACCAAAGAAATTCATCGCAATAGACCAAAATTGATCATCAATCTCGGATCTGCCGGCAGCAAAAGTTTTCATAAAGGTGAGGTGGTTTGCTGCACAAAATTTATTCAGCGGGATATGGATGTTAGAGGCCTTGGGTTTAGCTTGTATGAAACTCCGTTATCAGGTATTCCGCCGTTGCTAGAGTATGGACTTAAAAAAGATGATCTTCCTGAAGGAGTTTGCGGTAGCGGCGATAGTTTTGAAATGAATCATTCTGAAAAAGATTACAATATCGTTGATATGGAAGCCTATCCTCTTGCGCTGATCGCTATGAAAGAAAATATCCCTTTCCTTTGTCTGAAATACATCTCGGATGATGCAGGAAGTGAGGCCGCCGATGACTGGACAGTGCAGGTTCATATGGCTTCCGAGGCTTTTAATAGGATTTTGTTTTGAAGAAACTCTTAAAATAAAAGTTAAATCTCATAAATTTCCGCATCAGTAAATACATAGAATCTTCCCTTTTTGGGAAGATTTTTCGTATCCAGGCCGGTAAACTCACTGAAAGCCGGCAAGAGAATCTGATTTTCTGTTACGACAAAACAAGGCAGCTTTATTTTTCTTACCGATGAATTGATCACAAATCCTGGATGAATATGGCCAGTAATCTGAAATTTCGGGTGTTTTTTTTCAAAATCGTGGATGAGCATAAAATCATCAATTTCAAGCAATTCGGATTTAAAATTCAAACATAATTTAGATTCCAGCTTTTTTGAAATTCTATCATGATTTCCTTCGATGAGATGAAACTGCAGATCGTTATATTGATTTCTCCAGGTACAGAACTCGTCTACATCCGAATTGTCTCCCGCGTGGAGAAGATCACCGACAACAATAAATTTTTCAGGGTTGAAAAATTCTATAAGGATAGAAAGCCTTTCAAGATCATTTTTCATAATCTGATTGGCCAAAGCAATCCCGTTCTTCCGGAAATGTGCCGTTTTTCCGATGTGTAAATCTGAAAGAATCAGGGCTTTCTGTTCTTCCCAGAATAATGCCCTTTGATTGGTGAGGGTAAAATGTTGCTGTCGGACTTCTATATTTTTTGTCTGTACATTCATTTTTTCGCTGAAATATTGATTTTAAATAGTGCTTTTCAAATCGGTCTCTATACTTTTTCTAATTCTTTTCTCCGATAAATTAAAAAACCTTTTAACAAGAAACAGGGCAGAAATGGTCAGCCCAAGTCCAAGTGCAATCCACATTCCGAAGGCGCCCATTTTTAAGATCACACAAAGAAAATATCCCAGAGGAATTGTAATAATCCAGTAAGCGATAAATGTATAAATTGAAGGGATTTTTACATCCTGCATGCCTCTCAGTGTACCCAAAGCCGTTACCTGAATCCCATCCGAAAGCTGAAAAAGAGCGGCAATAATCATTAATTTTGCAGCAAGTGCAATTACTTCAACTTCTTCCTTTTTGGTGAAAAATGTTGGTAAGATATTTCTTCCTAAAACAAACATTACTCCACAAATTGCCATAAAGATAAAAGCAATCTTTAAATTGTTTATTCCTACTTTTCTTAGTTCCGTAAAGTTTTGTTCGCCTAGTTTTCTGCCGATCATTACTGTAGAGGCTACACTAAAACCGATGCATAAATTAAAGGTGAATGAAGCCATACTCAAAGCAATCTGGTGAGAAGCAATATCATGAGCAGAGATTAGTCCGCAGATAAAAGCTGCAGCGGCAAAAGCGGTGACTTCAAAAAACATCTGTAGTGCTGTAGGTAAGCCCAGGCGTACCATTTTATCAAACATTTTTTTTGAAAAAACTTCAAGCTTTAAAGAAAAATCTTTAATGTAATGTCTGGTCTTATTTTGTTTTAAAAGCACAAAATATAGAAAAACAACCATAAAAATTCTGGCGATAAGACTAGCCAGGGCTGAACCTTTTACCCCCATCGGCGGAATTCCGAAAAGACCTTTAATAAAGACATAGTTTAGAACTATATTGATTACATTGGCAATAATTGTTGCTTTTGTGACACCAATCGTGTACGACAAGCCTTCAGAAACTTCCCTTAGTGTTTGAAATGCCATGAAGGGAATAATGCTGATCGCCATAATCGTTAGAAAATCAACCGTATCAGGGATTATTTTATCAGGCTGTCCGGAATGATAGAGTAGTGGCATTCCTAAAAGTAAGACTGCCATTAAAACAATTCCGACGGTTATATTGATCACAAATCCATGACTGAAAACTGAATTAATCGTCTTATGATCCTGCTGTGAATGCGCTTCAGAAACAAGCGGCGGAATCGCAAAAGAAAATCCCAGGGCCAGCACAAACATTGAGAAGAATACGGCATTTCCCAATGAAACGGAAGCAAGCGCATCTGCTCCTAATAATTGTCCCACGATAATATTGTCAAAAAGATTTACCGAAACCTGACCCACCTGCGTAAGCATGACAGGAAGTGCCAGCGTAAGGCATTCTTTAGTATAATTTTTATCTAAAAATTTCATAATAGTTTTATTCAAAAAAAATTGCAGTAACCTGAGATACTGCAATTTTCATAATTTATTGAAAGTAATATTTACTTATTTCCTTACAAAACTTGCAACGTCATCAGCAGAAACGGTGTTTCCTCCTAAAATGATCAGCCTTTCTACTACGTTTCTCAGCTCTCGGATATTTCCTGTCCAGGAAAGTGATTTTAAAGCTTCGATAGCTTTATCGTCAAATTTTTTCGGAGCTGTACCGTGCTCATCGGAGATGATTCCTGCGAAGTGTTCTACCAATAATTTGATATCTTCTTTTCTTTCATCCAAAGGTGGTACATAGATTTCAATCACAGAAAGTCTGTGGTAAAGATCCTCTCTGAATCTTCCTGCTTCAATTTCCTTCTGCATATTTTTGTTGGTAGCTGCAAGAACTCTTACATCTACCTTTATTTCCTTGTCACTTCCTACAGGAGATACTTTACTTTCCTGTAATGCTCTTAGAACTTTTGCCTGTGCAATAAGGCTCATATCACCGATCTCATCAAGGAAAATAGTTCCGCCGTTGGCCTGTTCAAATTTACCTTGTTTATCTTTGATAGCTCCTGTAAAAGAACCCTTTACGTGACCAAATAATTCAGATTCAATCAATTCAGAAGGAATCGCGGCACAGTTTACTTCTACCATTGGTCCTCTCGCACGTTCGCTCTGATTGTGTATAGCGTGGGCTACAAGTTCTTTTCCGGCTCCGTTCGGTCCTGTGATCAATACCCTAGCATCAGATGCGGCCACTTTCTCGATCATATCCTGAATTTTTTTCAAACCTGCTGATTCACCGATCATCTGATATTTCTTGCTTACCTTTTTCTTTAACGTTTTATTTTCGGTCTGAAGATTTTTATTCTCTTTCTTCAGGCTTTCTTTAGCTAAAGCATTTTTTACGCTGGTAATCAATCTGTTGATATCGATAGGCTTGGAAATGAAATCGTACGCACCATCTTTAAGACAGGAAACAGCAGAGTCGATATCTGCATGTCCTGAGATCATAATGAAAGTGGATTCCGGCTTTAGGGATAAACTCTGTTTCAAAAGTTCTGTTCCTGAAAGTTTAGGCATTTTAATATCGGAAATCACAAGTGCGAAATCTTCTTTTTCTACCTGTTTATAACCTTCAAGGCCATCTTCGGCGATTACAAATTCATAGTCAGTAAGTTCATCGGAAAGAATACTTTGGAGTACTCCTGAGATTGCTTTTTCGTCTTCTACAATAAGGATTTTTTGCATAGTTGCAAATTTAGATTTTTTGATTGAATTATTAGCAAAAACTATACCTAATCATCTATTTTGAGTAATCTCTTCTGCCAAAAATAGCCGATCCTACGCGCACTGAGGTAGCTCCGCATTCAATGGCAGTCGGAAAGTCATCACTCATTCCCATTGATAAAGTTTCTAAAGGCTGAAGCTGATTTAATTCATCAAAAAGTCCTTTAAGATTTAAAAATTCTTTCTTTATCTGATTTTTATCTTCGGTAAATGTTGCCATACCCATCAAGCCTGTGACGAAGATGTTTGGAAATTCACCGTTGAGGTATTTCTGATATAAACTTTTCGCTTCTTCGGCCTCCAGTCCGAATTTGGATTCTTCTTCCGCTATTTTCACCTGAAGCAGAACTTTGATTTTGCGTTGATGTTTCCCTGCTTCTTTATTGATTTCCCTGAGCAGCTTTTCTGAATCAACACTTTGAATGGTATCAATAAATTCAGCAATATATTTTACTTTATTCGTTTGCAAATGGCCGATCAGGTGCCACTGTATGTCTTTTGGCAAAAGCGGGTATTTTTCCGTAAGCTCCTGTACTTTATTTTCTCCGAAGACCCTTTGGCCAAGATCATAGACTTCCTGAATAGCAGAAACCGGGTGTGTTTTTGAAACTGCTACCAATTCTACATGTTGAGGAAGTTGGCTTTTTATAGCGTTGTAATTTTCCTGAATACTCATAAATGCAAATTTCTGAATTTTAAATTAAAATGTAATCAGATCTCGACAATTTAAATTTAACTGCAAAAAGTAGTGTGGTAAGTAAAAAATCAAATAAAGTTTAAAGAAATATCTCAGTTCAGAATTTCATTAATTCCCGGATATTCCGAAATTTTTCTAAAAACAAACCGATTGCTTTTTTGGAGCTTCTCAATAAAAAGATCCAGTTCATTAACGGAATCTGCATCTGTTAAATATTGATCATGCGTAAGAAATACGAGATGTCTGGAAGTCTTTTCAAGGTCATTAAAGAAAATACTGTCCACTTTTTTCAGCATAGCTTCATGATCTCCTTTTAAAGCCATTTTGTTGGTTGGTTTCCATTCCAGATCCCAGCCGATTACTTTATAGCCCGCTTTCTTCAGACTGTTTGCAGCTTCCGTAGAACTTTTCAGGTCGGTAATGGTAATGTTGTTCAGTCTCCAGATATTTCTTCCTGGCGTTCTGGCAATTTTGTCATAAAGTTTCAAGCTGTCTTTAGCGGTATCAAAATCATGGATTACCGCTATCGGATCTTTATAAAAATCGGTGTATTTGTTGTGAGCATGTGTAAAACTGTGATTAGCGAGCTCTACCAATTTATCATTTCTGAGAAGCTGAAGATCTTCCTGCTGTTTTTTACTTCCGTAGGCGTGTTTTCCGACAAGGAAAGCCGTTGCGCAGACATTTCTTTTATGTAATATTTTAAGGAGATTTTCAGTTCCATGGTTGGGGCCATCGTCAAAAGTTAAATATATAACTCTCTTATCTGGATCTAAAATATTTTCATCATCATCAATTTTGGGGACAATTTTTGCGACGGGATGGTCTTTCCGAATCATTTTTTCTGATTCTTTCTTATCATTTTTCTGATTACAGCTGTTACATAAAATCGAAGTTGCACTCATCAATGCAACCATCCCTAGAAAAGACTTTTTTACAGACTTTTCCGCAAAGTTTTTTGTCATAAAATTAAATGGAGTTTACTTGTTAAAAAATGTTAAAAATTCCAAATAATTCTTAACAAAAATTATGCCTGATTATGTGAAAATTTAAGTTTTAATTTTATTTTAATAAGTACGCATTATTTGAGAATATCTTTAAGAAAAAGTGAGTTTTTTATGGCTGAAGTTCCCCATGTATTATTAAAAAATATAAAAGTCTTATGTTGCGCTTTTTTAATTTTTTGAGCTAAATCTTTCAGGAAATCTTCGCTGTATTCAGATTTATATAAAACCGGTTTGCCATGAAGTCTGTAGTACAAAATATCAGGGTGGTTTGTTACAACATCTTCCGGCAGATTTCCCGGAAAGCTGACCCCAGAAAAGACCATGTTTTTTTCTTTAAGAATATTAAAAATTTCTTCATTCCACCAGGATTCATGACGGAATTCAATGACATTTAAAAATCTTGAATCGATATTGTTTAGTATTATATTTAAATTTTCAGGCGTATTTTTAAATGATGGGGGAAACTGATAGAGAAATCCTGAAAGTTTGTTTTGCAAATGAGAATAAATATGGTCGCAGAAAAGCGTAATTTCCTCTTTGCAGTCTTTCATTCTTTTTTCATGCGAAATGACTTTTGGAATTTTAATAACAAATCTGAAATCCTCAGGAGTTTCTTCTGTCCATTTTATTAGAGTCTTTGCAGTCGGCTTTCTGTAAAACGTTGAATTGATCTCTACACAATTGAATTCCTGAGAATATAGGGCAAGAAAATCTTTACTTTTGGCATCTTCCGGATACAGTGATCCTTTCCAGTCGTTATTGTAAAAACCTGAACATCCAATGTATAGCTTTTCTTTTTTCATATTCTTGGTTTAAAGTTTCTCTATAGATTAGAAAAATTATTTACTATTTAAATCAACCGAATTTAATCGCAATGAATTTAAAATCACAGATAATGAACTTACGCTCATTGCCGCTGCTGCAATCATCGGTGACAGTAATATTCCAAAGAACGGATACAATAATCCTGCCGCAACAGGAACTCCCAAGACATTATAAATAAAGGCAAAGAATAGATTTTCTTTGATGTTTTTAAGTAGTTTTTCACTGAGCAGCCTTGATTTTGCCACTCCTGAGATATCACCCTTCAGCAAGGTAATTTCAGCACTTTCAATGGCTACATCGGTTCCTGTACCCATCGCGATCCCGATATTGGCCTGTGCCAGGGCAGGAGAGTCATTAATTCCGTCACCCGTCATAGCTACTATTTTTCCCTCTTGCTGTAGCTTTTTGACTTCATTTAATTTATCTTCGGGCTGACAATTAGCTATAAAATGTTTTATTCCAAGTTCTTCTGCAACGGCTTTTGCGGTATGTTCATTATCTCCTGTCATCATCATTACATCAATACCTTCGCTTATTAACTGCTGGATCGATTTTTTAGCATTTTCTTTAATTTTATCTGTAAAACTTATGAAGCCCAATACCTTTTCATTTTCTGCAACATACGATACCGTATGAGCTTTCGACTGCATCTCTGCGGCTTTTTGCTTAAGATTCTGAGGAACTGAAATTTGATATGTATTTAAAAGGCTTTCATTTCCTACATAGATCATTTTTCCATTGATGTTTCCTTTCACCCCTTTACCTGAGATATTTTCAAAATTTTCTGCTTTTTCAGGTTTAATATTTTCTGCTTTTGCTTTTTTAATAACCGCATTAGACAACGGATGCTCAGAATTCTGATTTAAAGAATAAGCTAATTTTAAAATTAAGTTTCTGTCACCGCTATCTACTTCAATATGTTCGGCGGATGGCTTTCCTTCGGTTAAAGTTCCTGTTTTGTCGGTAATTAAAACATTTACTTTATTCATCTGTTCAAGCGCTTCAGCATTTTTGATTAAAATCCCGTTTTTTGCACCTTTACCGATTCCTACCATTAAAGACATCGGGGTGGCAAGACCTAAAGCGCACGGACACGCAACGATTAATACCGCTACTGCATTAACAAATGCAAAAAGACTTTTCTGTCCTTCCGGGCCGAAAAATTGCCACAGTATAAAGGTAAGGACAGCTACCAGAATAACGGCAGGGACAAATATTTTCGAAACTTTATCCGTTAATTTCTGGATTGGGGCTTTGCTTCTGCTGGCTTCATTTACCATTCTTATTATTTGTGATAAAAGCGTTTCGTCGCCTACTTTTTCAGCTTTCATGATGAAAACCTGATTTCCGTTAATAGTACCTGCAGATACTTTGTCATTCACATTTTTTTCTACAGCAACAGGCTCACCTGTAATCATACTTTCGTCTATGTAAGAACTTCCATCAGTGATTTTTCCATCAACGGGTATTTTTTCTCCGGGCTTTACTTTTAAAAGATCACCAATCTTTACCTGCGAAAGAAGTACTTTTTTCTCTTCTCCATTTACAAGAAGATTGGCTTCATCTGCAGAAAGATTCATGAGTTCTCGGATGGCATTTCCTGTTTTTTTATGTGCTGCAGCTTCCATCAGCTGGCCTAAAATAACTAGCGTTAAAATGACACAGACTGCTTCAAAATATAATGGAATTTCATGATTGTGGCCGCGGATTTCATGAGGAATAATATCAGGGAAAACCAATGCCACAATGCTGAAAATAAAAGCAGCGGCAACGCCAAGGGCGATGAGACTGAACATATTGAGATTCCATGTTTTAAATGAAACCCAGCCTCTTTTCATTAAAAACCATCCTGAATAAAACAGTATAGGAAGCGTTAGTATCAATTCAATAATTCCCTGGATCTGATGTGAAAACGGAAAATCGATCAACATCCCGCCCATGGAAAGAATAAAAACCGGAACCGTGAAAACCAGAGAAATAATGAATTTTCTTTTGAGAATGTTATACGTTTCGTCTTCTTCCTGATCATCTTTTTGCGGGACTTTAACAAGGTCCATCCCGCAGATCGGACAGGCTCCCGGCTCGTCCCGTACGATTTCAGGATGCATCGGACAAGTATATTTTGCTGTCTTTTTTTCAGGGTATTTTACGAGATCCATTCCGCAGACCGGACATCCTACATTGGAATCATACACTTTATCTCCCTCACAAAACATCGGACAGTAATATTTTCCTGCCATTTCATCGGTCGCTTTCGGGGCTTCATGTTGATGATTATGATGATGTGAATGACCTTCCGCGTTTTTTACAAGATCTTCTGTAATCTCTTCTAAATGCATATTGCAAACCGGACAGTCGCCTTTGTCAGGATAAATTTTGTCTCCTTCACAGAACATTGGACAATAATATTTCCCAATATTATCCTTAAAATTTTCAGGAAGGTTGGTAGAAGAGTACGCTGGTTTATAATTAGGATCTTTTGCTTGTTTTTCTTCAATGGGGACGAGGTACATATTACATACCGGACATCTTTTTCCCTGTTGAAAGTATACTTTTTCGCCTTCGCATTCCATCGGACAATAGTATACGGAAGATGGAGAAACCCGGTCTTGTGGCTTAATGAATGTTTTATCAGGACTTGCCGGATCTTCCAGTTTGTAGTTTCCTATTTCTTCAAGTGCTTTATTTAAAATAGGTATATCAACTTCTTTATCGGAAATGATAGTAGCAGAGCTTTCCTCAAGATTAATGTCCGCTTTAATGCCTTCCAGGCTATTAAGTTTTTCGACAATTTTTTTCTGACATCCAGAGCATGTCATTCCGAGAATTTTATATTGATATTCCATGATCCTTTATTTATGATACAAATTTCCAAAATGTAATTGGAAGGTTGTTATAAATTTAAGGATAATGTTTATAGAATTTGGTTAGAAGATTAGAAAGTGTTAGGGTTTTAGTGTTATCGAATTTAATTAACATCAGATCAACGTTGCCATTACCAAATACGCTCAAACTTTCAAACACTCAAACTCAAATCTGATCCAGTGGTTTTCTGTTGTGAACTTTAAGTTTTTTAAAATTAGTAGGCGTAAAGCCTGTACTGTTTCTAAACTGTGATGATAAATGCTGAACGCTTTTATAACCTAATTTTCCGGCAATTTCCGTTAAAGTAAATTCATTATAAAGTAACAGCTCTTTTACCTTTTCAATTTTTTGAAGGATAAAAAACTGTTCGAGCGTAAGATTTTCATTTTGAGAAAAAGTTTTGGAAAGTGTACTGTAATCTTTGTGAAGCTCATTGCTTAAAAATTCCGACAGAAGAAAATTTTCATCAATATCCAGTTCGCTGATCTTTGATATGATGAGGTTTTTAATTTTTTCAATAAGTTGACGTGAAGAGTCTTTAATTCTTTCAAAACCTGTTTGTTCCAGAAGTTTTTCCAGAACCTGAATTTTTTCATCTGAAACTTCGGATGCTGTTTCTACTTCGCCAAGACTGATATTCTTTACTTTAATATCGGTCTTGTCAAAAATATGGGAAACTGCAGTGATGCATCTTCCGCACACCATATTTTTTATGAAAATTTTCATTGCTGATTCTGTCTGTTCAGCCGGTCTTTTACAAACTCAACTTTCGTTTTTCCGTGCGGTGCAGGATTTCCCTGCTCATCGAGATTTACCATTACAATTTTGTCAACAGTAATGATCGTCTGGTGAGTCATTTTATTTCTTACATCACATCTTAAAGTCAGAGAAGTGGATCCGAATGAGGAAACTTCAATACCTATTTCAATGATATCTCCCTGTTTGGCTGAACTTACAAAGTTAATTTCGGAGATAAATTTTGTAACTACTTTTTTATTTTCAAGCTGAATAACGGCGTATAGAGCGGCCTCCTCATCAATCCACTGCAGCAATCTTCCTCCAAATAATGATTGGTTGGGATTGAGGTCTTCGGGTTTTACCCATTTTCTTGTATGATAGTTCATAATGATATATTTCCGCTGCAAATTTAGTGTTTATAAGCTTTACGATCAACCGATTTATATTTGATATCTGAAACAGTATTATTTATTTTCTCAATAAAATTTCTGTAAGAGATAGAAAAGTAGAATTATATCAATAATTTTAGTTAATATCAACAACTTTAATGATATTTCTTCTTTTAATAAATATTCATAAATATTTCATGATGAATTAATACTTTTTAACGAACTTATATTTTGATTGAAAATTTTATTAAATTTTTTTTGAAAAACGTTTTGATATGAAATTATTAATCGTATCTTGCACCTGTCTTATATCTGGAATCAATATTTGTTCATTCTTTATGTTGTTTTTCTTTTATAAACCAAATCATTTTTAACATTTTTAATTTTTTTACTCAGATGAACATTTTTGTTTCAAACATCAATTACGCAACTAAAGACTATGAGTTGCAAGATCTATTTTCAGAATTTGGAGAAGTTTCTTCAGTAAAAATCATTACAGACAAAGAAACTGGCCGTTCAAGAGGTTTCGGTTTCATCGAAATGGAAGACGCTGAAGGTCAGCAGGCTGTTGAGGCTCTTAATCAGAAAGAATTCAACGGAAAAACACTTAATGTTTCAGAGGCTAAACCAAGAGAGGAAAAGCCAAGAAGAACTTTCGGTAACAACGCAGGCGGAAACAGAGGCGGCGGTGGTTACGGAGGTAGCAACAGAAGCGGTGGAGGTTACGGAGGTAACAACAGAAGCGGCGGCGGTTACGGCGGTGGAGATCGTGGCGGTAACGGTGGCGGAAAACGTTGGTAAAAAATACGAGCGGCTCTGAAAAGAGCCGCTTTTCTTTTGTAATTATCATAGTGTAATTATATTTTTAAAATGTAAGGATAATGTGTTTTTTTTCAAATTTTTATGATTTTATTTGGTTAACTGACAGAATATTTGTAAGTTAACCTAACTAAATTAATGATTATGAGAAAAAAATTACTTTTGGCATTATTCGCAATGCCATTTATCGCCAATGCGCAATTCACCCAGAATTTTGATGCTGGAACAACAATTCCGGCGGGTTGGACAGTTTTAAACGGCGGAGATACCAATACCTGGTCTATTGTAGATTATACCGGAGGAAACATTACCGCTTACAGTGGTTCAAATACGGCCTCAATAGGTTATGGCTCTTCAGCTCACGATGATTATCTGGTAACTCCTGCTATTACGGTTACTGCCGGCGTAAGCGACTTTCTTTCCTTTTATGCCAGAAGCCGTGATCCTCAATATCCGGAAACCATCAGTGTGAAGATTTCTACCACGACTCCTACAGCTGCGGCTTTTACAACTACTTTGGCTGCTTCGGTAGCACCTGCGAGCGGAGCCAATTTTTACAGGTATACTTATAATCTTACTTCATATGTAGGACAAACGATTTATATTGGTTTTTACTCTTCCACTACAGATATGTTCTATTTTGATTTAGATGATATTTCGGTAGGTGCTATTCCGGCATGTGATGCTCCTTCAGGAGTTACGGTAAATTCAGTATTGTCAAATTCTGCAAATGTAAGCTGGACTGCTTCTCCTACTGCAGGAGCAACTTATCAGATCGAATATGGTCCTACAGGATTTACTCAGGGAACCGGTACTGTTATTACTTCATCAACTACGTCTGCTACTATTCCTAATCTTACAGCTGCTACAGAATATCAGTTTTATGTGCGGTCCAATTGCGGAACCAATGGTTTCAGTTCGTGGACTGCTGTAAAATCTTTTACAACAACCTGTACTCCGGTTTCATCATTCCCTTATACTCAAAATTTTGATACAGCAACAATTCCTTCATGCTGGTCCAATGAAGCTGTTACGGGAGGCGGTACTTCTACCTGGGCCTATGTTACCGCAAATGGAAACAGCTCCATAACGCCTAAGTCAGCTCCGAGAATGGCAGAATTTAGAACGACAACCGCGGGAAATAAAGCGAAGTTATTAATGCCTGTTTTAAATATTTCCGCACTTGCCACGCCTCAATTAAGATTCAGTCTTGCGAATGTAAACTGGTTTGGCGATGTAGATGAACTGAGAATTTACTATAAAGCAAATCCTTCCGATGCCTGGACGCAAATAGGAAGTTCATATACAACTGAAAATGCAGCGTGGCTTGATGTAAGTATACCGCTTCCGAACAAGTCTGCAAATTATACCATTGCTTTTGAGGGAACTTCAAACTGGGCAAGAGGTATCGATGTAGATAATGTTTCTGTTGTAGATGCATCTTCTCTGGCGGTAAATGATGTAACCAGAAATAATGCAGATGTAAAAGTATATCCAAATCCTGTAAAAGATGTTCTGAACATCAATTCTGAGAAGAAACTTAACAGCATTGAAATTTTCTCACTGACAGGACAACTTATCAAAACAATTGACAAAGATGCCAGACAGGTAAATGTCTCTGATCTTAGCAAAGGAGTGTATCTGTTGAGAGTAAAATCTGAAGGTAAAGATCAGTCATTTAAAATCGTTAAAGACTAATTATTTGATTCAGATCAAATTATAAGGCTGCTTCACATCGAGGCAGCCTTTTGTATATTTATATTGAAAGGTTTTTTTATTCCTTTTCTTTCTTTTTCTTCTTTTTCTTATCCTTGCTTTTCTTTTTGTCCTTTTTAGGATTAAGAATTTCATTTGCATATTTAAAATCCGGCTCTTTCTTTTGTATAGGAGTTATTTCAATATTGAAATCTTTCAGGTCTTCAGCAGAAACCAGATTTTCATGAATCATAAAATTTAAAATTTCTTTGCCTGAACCATTAAAAAAATGATCACAAAGTTCGGACAATAAAAATTTTCTGTATTCTTCAAAAGGAACAACCGTATGATACCGGAATATTCTTCCTTCCTTTTCTGTGGATAAATATCCCTTTTCAACCAATATTTTCAGATAAGTGGAAACTGTATTTTGGTGAGGCTTAGGATCCGGATGCTGTTCCATTATGTCTTTCAGGTAAAAAGATCCGAGTTTCCATAATAACCTCATTAAGTTTTCTTCCGCAGATGTAAGATGATTTATTTTCATTTGAACTTCTTAATGTTGAAACTGAATATTGCAATAAAGATAGAGAAAAGATACCACAAAAGCAATCCCGGCTCCCATCAGGACTTCCTTCGGGGTATGTCTTTTTAAAATAATCCTTGTAATACCTACAAGAATTGCAATTCCCAACCATAAAAGACCCATGCCTGTATCCATGGCAAAAAATAATGCCGCAACAAATATATTAAATGCTGTATGCATGGAACTTTTAATAAAATAATTACTGATCTGCATGGCAAAAAGTAAAATCAGGATGAAAAGCATAACAAAATCAATGTAGCCGTTCTCAAAATAATTGAAAAGAAGATAGGAGATTACACATGCGGCAATAAAAAAATACAAGCTCTTTCTTTGTCTACGGTTGGAAACATCCATATTAGTATATCTGCCGGTCTTTACTTTCCATGCAATCCAGATAATAATGGGCAAAATGATCATTAACAATATAGGAACAAAGTACAGTAGGGAATTATGAAGCGAGTAATTTTTTATACTCATATAAATAAAAAAGATCACTAAAGAAATCAAAGGATTGAAAAAATCAGATATAATTCTTGAAATTTTATGAATAAATGAAGGCTGTTTTTCTTCCATAACTAAATTTGACCATGTAAATATAATTATAACCAAAAAAACAATGGCCAGGTATACAATAAAAACAAAGTTTTTTTATAATTTTGCTCAACTATTTCATAATAAATAAGCAAGAGCTCAACACATGAAAGAATTTTCTAAAGAGGTATACCTGAAGTGGTATGAAGATATGACAATGTGGAGAAGGTTTGAAGACAAATGCCGTTCTCTTTATCTAAAGCAAAAAATCAGAGGGTTTTTACATTTGTATAACGGTCAGGAAGCTATTCCTGCAGGATTTACACATGCAATGGATTTAACCAAAGACAGTATGATCACTGCTTACAGATGCCACATCCATCCGATGGCGATGGGGGTAGATCCTAAAAGAATTATGGCAGAACTTTGTGGTAAGGCTACAGGTACGTCAGGAGGTATGGGTGGATCTATGCACATTTTCAGCAAAGAACACAGATTTTACGGAGGACATGGTATCGTAGGGGGACAAATTCCTTTGGGTGCCGGAATTGCTTTTGCAGACAAATATTTTGACAGAAAAGCAGTAAATATCTGTTTCTTCGGAGATGGTGCTGCCAGACAAGGTTCACTACATGAAACGTTTAACATGGCGATGAACTGGAAACTTCCGGTAGTTTTCGTTGTGGAAAACAACCAGTATGCAATGGGAACTTCTGTAAAAAGAACTGCTAACCACGAAGATATTTACAAGTTAGGATTAGGATATGAAATGCCTTGTCTTGCCGTAGATGCAATGGATCCTGAAAAAGTAGCTGAGGCTGCTTATGAAGCAATTGAAAGAGCAAGAAGAGGAGACGGACCGACTTTCATTGAAGCAAGAACCTACCGTTACAGAGGTCACTCAATGTCTGATGCTGAACCTTACAGATCTAAAGAAGAAGTTGCTGTGCACAAAAATGATGATCCGATCGAATTAATTAAACAAAGAATTCTGGCTAACAATTGGGCTACTGAAGAAGAATTGGAAGCTACGGATAACAAATCAAGAGATTTCGTTGAAGAATGTATAGACTTCATGGAAAACTCACCGTATCCGGATGCTGAAAAAATCTACGAGTATGTGTATGCTCAGGAAGATTATCCATTCTTAGACAAATTAGAAAACTAAAAAAATATCATTATTTGAAATTTGAAATTTGAAATTTGAAGTTCAGCGACTCTCAAATCTCGAATCTCAGATTTCGAATCAAATAAATAAATTATGGCAGAAGTAATTACAATGCCACGTCTTTCCGATACAATGACGGAAGGTAAGGTGGCTAAATGGCATAAAAAAGTAGGAGATAAAGTAAAAGAAGGAGATATATTAGCTGAAATTGAAACCGACAAGGCTGTTCAGGATTTTGAATCTGAAGTAGAAGGAACCCTTTTATACGTTGGTGTGGAAGAAGGTGGTGCAGCAGCTGTAGATTCTGTTTTGGCCATTATCGGTAATGAAGGTGAAGATATTTCCGGATTAACCGGTGGCGAAGCTCCGAAATCTAATGAATCTGAAGAAAAGAAATCTGAGGAAGACCATAAAACAGAAAATAATGCAACCAGTATAGAACAAACTGATGCTGAAGTTACTGCAGGGGTAGAAGTGATTACAATGCCGAGACTTTCCGATACAATGACGGAAGGGAAAGTGGCTAAATGGCACAAGAATGTGGGTGATACTGTAAAAGAAGGAGACCTTCTTGCAGAAATCGAAACCGATAAGGCAGTTCAGGATTTCGAATCCGAATTCAACGGAGTATTGTTAAAGCAAGGTGTTGAAGAAGGTGGCACTGCTCCTGTTGATTCAGTTTTAGCGATCATCGGACCTGAAGGAACAGATGTTTCAGGAGTTGGTGCTCCGAAAGCTGCTGCTTCGTCAGAGAAGCCGGCTGAACAAAAAGCTGAAGCAAAATCAGAAGAAAAAGCTGCTCCGGCTGCAAGTTCTGCATCTACAGACAGAGTTGCCATTTCACCGTTAGCTAAGAAAATGGCTCAGGATAAAGGTGTCGATATTAACAGCATTCAGGGTTCAGGAGAAAACGGAAGAATTGTTAAAAAGGATATTGAAAATTATCAGCCTTCTGCTGCTAAATCAGCTGCTTCAGCTCCGGCTGCAAGTCCTGCTGCTCAAGTAGCATTAAATTTCGTACAAGGAGAAGATACGGAAACTCCAAATTCTCAGGTAAGAAATGTTATTGCAAAACGTCTTTCTGAAAGTAAATTCTCAGCGCCTCATTATTATCTGATGGTAGAAATCAATATGGATAAGGCGATCGAGGCGAGAAAAGAGATCAACTCTTTACCGGATACAAAAATTTCTTTCAACGATATGATCATCAAAGCAACAGCCGTTGCTTTAAGAAAACATCCTCAGGTTAATTCAAGCTGGGCAGGTGATAAGATCATTCACAGAGGAAATATCAATATCGGTGTAGCGGTGGCGATCCCTGACGGATTGGTAGTTCCGGTTCTGAAAAATACAGACCAGATGAACTACACCCAAATTTCTGCTGGGGTAAAAGATATGGCTGCAAGAGCGAAAAACAAAGGTCTTAAGGCAAATGAAATGGAAGGTTCCACTTTCTCCATTTCAAACTTAGGAATGTTCGGAATCGAAACATTTACAAGTATTATCAACCAGCCAAACTCTGCAATCCTTTCGGTAGGAGCAATTATCGAAAAACCTGTTGTTAAAAACGGTCAGATTGTAGTTGGAAATATTATGAAGCTTTCATTAGCTTGTGACCACAGAGTGGTAGACGGTGCTACAGGAGCTCAGTTCTTACAGACTTTAAAAACTTATCTTGAAAATCCTTTAACTTTGTTACTGTAATTTTTACGTAAGTTTAATCATATAAAAAAGTTTATCGGATTCCCGGTAAACTTTTTTGTTTTTAAAATGAGAATTTAAGCTAATCTTAATCATGATTTTCGGTTTTTAGAATGATGATTGCTATATTTAGCAAATGAAGTTGAAAGCCATAAAATTAGATAAGCAAAATATTTTTCTTTTATTACTGATATTAATGGTCGTTGCAGGAAAGATAATTCCTTTCAGAGATGATTATAATCGGTATTTTAATTTGTCAGGTTTTATCGATTGGGGAATTGCCGCTATTTTTTTACTGTACGGATTAAAGCTGAATATCAAAGAAATCATAAAAGATATATCCAATTGGAAACTTCATCTGTTGGTACAATCCGGAACATTCATACTTTTCCCAATGTTGGTTTTTCTTTTTTACGGATTTGTAAAAGATACTTCCTATTACGTTACCTGGCTCTCCATATTTTTTCTGGCGTGCCTTCCTTCTACGGTTTCATCCTCCGTTGTGATGGTTTCTATTGCGAAAGGAAATGTAACTTCCGCTATTTTCAATGCGTCTATTTCAGGAATTATCGGAATTGTAATGACGCCTTTATTAATGAGCTTCTTTGTAAATCCGGATCAGGGAAATATTAATAATTCAGAGATTGTTTTACAATTATTATTGAAAGTTTTGCTTCCGATTATTTTAGGCCTTCTTTTAAATCCTATCTTAAAAAATTTAGTTACAAAATACAGCAAAATCATTGCGGAGTTCGACAAAATGATTATTCTTCTTATCGTTTATGAAAGTTTTTCAGAAGCTTTCAGCCAGCATGTTTTTGCGTCGGTTTCGCCGGTCGTTTTTATCATTATTGCATTGAGTATTATAGTACTTTTTTTCTCAGTATACGAAATTTTAAAGTTTATTTCTAAAAAATTACATTTTAAAAGGGAAGATGTGATTACTGCGACATTCTGCGGGTCAAAAAAATCACTTGTTCACGGAAGTCTTTTTGTTATGGTTCTTGGCATCGCTGAAGATCAGAAAGTCCTGTTTCTGTTGCCTGTTATGATGTATCACAGCTTCCAGTTGTTTTATGTGAGCTGGCTGGCTAACAGAATTGAGAAAAAGTCTCAGTTAGCTTAAATAAACATAATAAAATTCTCTGTCTATTGCTTTTCAGATTTAAAATCAAATCACTATTTTTGAATTATGATTAAAGCAAGAAATATCCATAAATCTTATGGGAATTTAGAAGTATTGAAAGGTGTTGATATTCATATCAAAGTCGGAGAGGTGGTCTCTATTGTGGGAGAATCCGGAGCAGGAAAATCGACACTTTTACAGATTCTGGGAACATTGGATCAGCCTACAGCGTCATCAAAATTTGATACAGAAATCACTATTGCAGGAGAATCTTTCATCAATATGAATGACAAGCAGCTTTCTAAATTCAGAAATCAGAATATTGGTTTCGTATTTCAGTTTCACCAATTACTTCCGGAATTTACCGCCTTGGAAAACGTTTTATTGCCAACAAAAATTGCTGGAGCTAACGAAAAGGAAGCGATTGAAAAGGCATATGCTTTATTTGAAGATTTAAAAATTGAGCAGAGACTTCATCACAAACCGAATCAGCTTTCCGGTGGTGAAGCACAGAGGGTGGCCGTTGCAAGAGCTTTAATCAACTCACCGAAAATTATTTTTGCAGACGAGCCTACAGGAAACCTGGATTCTAAAAATGCTGACGATCTTCACAGATTATTTTTTGATCTGAGAGATAAATACAACCAGACATTTGTAATCGTCACCCACAATCCGAATCTTGCAGAAATTACGGACCGTAAGCTCGTGATGAAAGATGGAATGATCATCGAATAAAGCTCCGCAAATGATGAAACACTTTATTTTTTTATTCCTTTTATATTTTAAGTCTGAATCTCGGATTCATACTTATTCTGCTATACTGCAACCGTTCAAAGCATCGCGTAATGGTACTCCATTCTTATCTATGATCTTATAAGTATTTTACTGAAACCAATTCATAACTTTTAACCTACACTCTTAAATGTCTATTAAATTTTTAGCTGAAGATGACCGACCAAGGGAAAAATTCCTGCTCAAGGGCAGAAGTTCGCTTTCTGATTCCGAGCTTTTGGCCATCATTATGGGGAGTGGTAGCAGAGATGAAACAGCGGTTGAGCTGGCGAGAAAAATTTTGGCTTCGGTGGGTAACAACTGGCATCAGCTAAGCTTGCTTTCAATTAAAGATTTAGTGAAATTTAAAGGAGTGGGAGAGGTAAAGGCAATTTCAATTGCAACAGCCCTGGAAATAGGACGGCGAAGAGCCAGCCAGGAAGTTCCTGAAAAACCGGTCGTTTCCAGCAGTAATGAAGCATATCAGATTTTTAGAAATCATTTGTCTGATTTAAGAACGGAAGAATTTTGGGCTCTGTTTCTGAATCAGAGTAATAAAGTGATCCATAAGGCTCAGCTTACACAAGGCGGTATCAGTCAGTCTATTGTAGATATAAGAATTTTATTTAAAACAGCTTTCGATCACTTTGCAACGGGAATTATTGTTGCGCACAATCATCCTTCTGGAAATCCAAAACCGAGTAGAGAAGATATAGATATTACACAGAAAATAAAAGAAGCAGGGAAGATATTGGGTGTTCAACTGCTGGATCACCTTATTATTACGCAGAATTCCTATTTTAGTTTCTCAGACGACGGATTATTATGATTAAAAGACTGAAATATCACGAAATCGATTTCGAAAAATATACAAAATGCCTGGAAAATTCTGAGCAGCGAAAATATTCTGCATCCAAACTTTTTCTTGATATTACTTCGAAAAGAAAATGGGAAATTTTAGTTTTCAAAGATTACGAAGCGGTAATGCCTGTGCCTTTCATAAAAAAATTCGGAATAAAAATAGTTATTAATCCAAAACTTTGCCAGCAATTGGGCGTTTTTTCTGAAAAGGATGATATTGAGCTAAATGAACTTTTTCTGAATTATTTTAAAAAGAATTACAATATCTGGTATTATGCTTTCAATGATAAAAATACATTTAACTCTTCATTAAAGAAAAGAAAAAATTTTCTGATTTTCCCTGAAGCATATGAAACGGTACGAAAAAGATATTCACCGAAAAGAAAAAGAAAACTGAGGCTGGATGAGGAAATATTGGCAGTTTCTGAAATCAGGGAAATAAAAATGGATGAAGCTTATGCTTTCATTTCGAAAAATATGATCGGGGCTAAAAATAAAAATGACAAACAGGAATTTCTGAAAATTTTTCAGGATTTTGATGATTCCGGATCTCTCAGCATTTCCGTTTTCTTATACAAGAATAGAATAATCAATGCAATTGCTGTATTTCATGACGAAAAGACCTCTGTTTTACTCGGAACATTTAATGAAAAAGAATTTGTGAAACTTGCAGGATCTTCTGTACTTATCGATTCGGTGATTAAAAAAAATATAGCGAATAAATTTTTTGATTTTGAAGGAAGCGAAGTTCCTGCAATTGAAGAATTTTTCAGAGGTTTTCGCCCGGAACTAAAGCCTTATTGTGTTATTGAAAATTCTAAGAAAGAAATTGTAAAGAATTTTTTCAATTTAGCATAATAATTAAATTCTGATTTTATAAAAGGATTAGAAATAATTAAAAATCAACCAGATGTCAAAAACAGGTAATCGTATTGTCGTTATTATTTTATCAGCTTATTTATGCCTGATGTCATATTATCTGTTTACCCACAAATATTACAATGCAGACATCGAGGCCTATATGGGACTTGTTTACAAAGCCAATTTCCCAGATATGAAAATTGAGGAAATTCATAAAAAGGTATATGATGAATTAAAATTAAAAAATCCTGAGACTGGGAAGAGCGATCTTAGTCACAAAGAAGAAGCGCTCGGAGAAAATACCTATTACGAGAAACTATCTCAGAATCCCAAGGCATACGAAGAAGAACTTTATCTTTTTACAGTAAAGCCCTTATACAATTGTGTTAATTCTCTTTTCTTTAAACTAGGATTTGATGCATCAACCTCTACTTTTCTGATCACTCTCATTTCCTATGTATTAATTATAGTGCTTGTTTTTATTTTTCTCACCGGAATTCTTAAAAATTATTATCTGGCATTGATTTTAACCATTTTAATTTCTTTATTTAAACCTTTACTTGATACTTCCCGCCATTCAACTCCTGATGGGTTTTCTACTTTGTTATTATTGCTCAGCTTTTATTTTGCGGTGGTGAAAAGAAATCTTTGGACAGCTACAGTTTTTGGAATTTTATGTATCCTTACCAGACCGGAATATTTTATTTTTTACACGTTTCTACTAGCATTAGTATATATTTTTAAAGAAGATTTTTCTTTTAAAGCAAAGAATATAGCGTTGACATTCATTCTTTTTGCATTGACCTTCGGGATTATACAATATTTTAATAAAATTCCATGGTCGGTACTGTTTATGAATCAGTTTACTAAAGTCCAGCTGTATCCGATATCACATCCCGATGCTTTTAATTTCAGTGAATATTTTGCTTATATAAAAAGCAAAGTCCTAATTGAATTCAATACATCCTATTTTCCTTTGCTTCTGATTTTCATTGTCATTATTCTGGATTATAAAATGCTGATGAAAAAAGACCGGAAAACCCTAATATATCTGGGCCTTTACTTAGCAGTATATATTACTGTATTTCTCAGGTTTTTTATGTTTCCGACACTGGTAAACAGAATGATGGTCGGTTTTTATCTGATTATTATTCTGTCGCTGATTGCCCGTCAGAATTCCAAACATCAAATAATGGAAAAGACTGCCTGATTATTATAAAATTATCATTAATTTTGCTACCTCAAATTATGGCTAGTTTTTCAGGATATTTACCGTATGCTTTTGCATTGATCATTGCAATACCTTTTCTGGTCTTGCTCAGGCAATTTGTATTCACTTATATCAAACTTAAAGAGCAGGAAATAAAGCTGCTTACCGTAAAATCAAATACAGGAAACAAAGCCCAGTCCTACGAAAGGATGACCCTTTTTATGGAAAGAATAAAACCTTCTCATCTTATTCAGCGTTTTGATAAAGATCTTGCCGTTCACGAATTCATATTTCTCACGGAAAAAGCCATTAATGAAGAGTTTGATTATAATTCTTCCCAACAGCTTTATATCACGAAAAATTCCTGGAAAAACATCGTAGACTCTAAGAACGCTGTGATTGAACTGCTTCACAAAACCTATCGTGAAATCAGCAGAGAAGCAACGCTTGATGAGTTTAAAACAATTTTCATCATGAATTTTATTAATGGTGAAGATTATATCTCCGCTACAATAGAAGACCTGAGAAGAGAAATTTTAATAATAGCTTAACTAAAAATAAATTAATTTAAATAATGATTCCAAATTTTAAAGCACATCCATGGCACGGAATTTCTGCAGGAGAAGATGCGCCAAATGTTGTAAATGTTTTCGTGGAGATCGTTCCTTCAGATACCATTAAATACGAAGTAGATAAAGAAACCGGATTTTTAAAGGTAGACAGGCCCCAAAAATTTTCAAACATCATTCCGGCACTGTATGGTTTCGTTCCGAGAACATATTGTGATACAGGAGTAATGAATTTAGCGATCGAAAGAGGAGCAACTGATGTTACCATGGGAGATCATGATCCGCTTGATATCTGTGTTTTAAGCTCGCACAATATCCACGCAGGAGGTTTGTTGATGGAAGCTATTCCAATCGGTGGTTTCAAAATGATTGACGGAGGAGAAGCTGACGATAAAATCGTTGCTGTAATGATCGGTGACCATGCTTTCGGACATTTCAGAGATATTTCAGAATTGCCTGAAGCTGAAGTGAAACGATTAATGCACTACTTCCTAACGTATAAAAACTTACCGGACGAACCTGCAAAATGCAGAATTCAGGAAGTATACGGTGCTGAACATGCTAAAAAGGTAATCAAAGCCTCTCAGGAAGATTACGCAAACAAATACGGAGGATAATTTTTCTTCTGATCACTATAAAAAGGATAAATGAATTTTCGTTTATCCTTTTTTATTTCCCGGATATTTATTTAGGAGCTTTTTCCGGCTTTCGCTACTCGCTTTTCAATTTTTCGGCGGGCTTTGCCCGCCGAAAAATTGAAAGAGCTCAGACATGCCGCTCAATCCGGGCTAAATTGCAAACTTATATTGCTTAACCGTTTAACTTTTTGATTTTTAAATAAGTATGATATTTTTCAGTAAATAGATCAGAATTATTCATTATATTTATTACTCTATTACCAAAAAAATATTAAACTATGGATCTATTTGTGTTAGTACCCATTTTTGGTGTTATTGCCCTATTGTATACTTTTTTTCAGAGTAATTGGGTAAGTAAACAAAACGCCGGAAGTGAAAAAATGAAAATAATCAGCGGACACATCGCTGACGGTGCCATGGCTTTTCTCAAGGCTGAGTACAAGATTTTAACCTACTTTGTAGTTATTGTAGCTATCCTATTAGCTGTAATGGGTTCCACTAATGCCAACTCCCACTGGAGCATTGGGCTTGCATTTGTTGTAGGTGCCGTATTTTCAGCACTTGCCGGTTTCATTGGGATGAAGATTGCTACAAAAGCCAATGTAAGAACGGCAGAAGCTGCAAAAACGTCACTTTCAAAAGCATTAAAAGTTTCTTTCACCGGAGGTTCGGTCATGGGAATGGGGGTTGCAGGTTTGGCTGTATTGGGTTTAGGAGCTTTGTTCTTAATTATTAAACAGATTTTTGCTCCGGACGCACATGTTGATTCCGAGGAAATGGAAAGAACAATTGAAATTCTCACCGGCTTTTCACTCGGTGCGGAATCTATTGCGCTCTTTGCAAGAGTAGGTGGTGGTATTTACACAAAAGCTGCAGATGTCGGCGCTGACCTTGTAGGAAAGGTAGAAGCAGGCATCCCGGAAGATGATCCCCGAAACCCGGCAACCATTGCAGATAATGTTGGTGATAATGTCGGTGATGTTGCGGGAATGGGAGCTGACCTGTTCGGTTCTTATGTGGCTACCGTATTGGCGACGATGGTTTTGGGTAGAGAAACCGTTTCAGAAGATTCATTTGGAGGTTTTGCCCCGATTCTTCTACCGATGCTTATTGCCGGAACAGGAATCATTTTTTCAATAATAGGAACTTTATTTGTAAGGATAAATGATAATGAAGATTCATCCACATCAAATGTTCAGAATGCATTAAATCTCGGAAACTGGGGCAGTATTATTATTACTGCTATATCTTCTTATTTCCTGGTGAATTATATCTTACCTGAAGAAATGGTTCTGAGAGGTCACGAATTCACAAAAATGGGAGTTTTTGGGGCTATCATGGTAGGATTAGTAGTAGGAACATTAATGAGTATTATCACAGAATATTATACTGCAATGGGGAAAAGACCTGTTTCCAGTATCGTGAGACAGTCTTCTACAGGTCATGCCACCAATATCATCGGCGGGCTTTCAGTCGGAATGGAATCGACTTTACTTCCGATCATTGTCTTAGCAGGAGGAATTTATGGTTCCTATCTGTGTGCAGGATTATACGGGGTTGCTATTGCGGCTGCCGGAATGATGGCCACAACAGCCATGCAGTTGGCTATTGATGCTTTCGGTCCCATTGCGGATAATGCAGGAGGAATTGCTGAGATGAGCGAATTGCCAAAAGAAGTTCGCGAAAAGACAGATATTCTGGATGCGGTAGGAAATACAACAGCAGCTACCGGAAAAGGGTTTGCCATTGCCTCGGCGGCGTTAACGGCCCTTGCTCTCTTCGCAGCTTTTGTTGGAATCGCAGGCATTGACGGAATTGATATTTACAGAGCCGATGTTTTAGCCGGACTGTTTGTCGGCGGAATGATCCCTTTTATATTCTCTTCTCTCGCAATCACAGCGGTCGGACAGGCTGCCATGGCAATGGTGGAAGAAGTAAGAAGACAGTTCCGTGAAATCCCCGGAATTCTTGAAGGCAAAGCACAACCGGAATATGAAAAATGCGTCGCCATTTCTACCGATGCTTCCATCAGAAAAATGATGCTTCCCGGTGCGATTGCTATTGTTTCGCCTTTATTGATTGGCTTTATTTTCGGACCTGAAGTATTGGGAGGATTTCTTGCCGGAGCAACAGTAAGCGGTGTTTTAATGGGGATGTTCCAGAATAATGCAGGAGGGGCGTGGGATAATGCCAAAAAGTCTTTTGAAAAGGGAGTTAATATCAATGGACAGACTTATTATAAAGGTTCAGAGCCGCATAAAGCATCCGTGACAGGAGACACGGTAGGAGATCCTTTTAAAGATACTTCCGGACCTTCTATGAATATTTTGATTAAACTGATGTCAATCGTTTCTTTAGTGATCGCTCCCACCTTGGCCGTTTTGCATAAAGATAAAATTGAAGCCAACCGAAAAGCTAAAATCGAAAGTTTAACAGGAATTAAAAATACCAGTGATACCGTTTCGGAAAATCCTTCAGTGATGGTTGTTCCCACTGATGTAAAAGGATATTTGAATGAAAACGGAGACTTTGTATATGACACAGGAGCTTTAAAAGAAGTTCAGCTGAAAGGCGGAAAGAAAATTTCCATTGGTGAAAACAGTCAGTTGTACAATATGTATAATATGGTTAAAAACAAAGATCAGGCAGTGCTGGATCCGAACAGATGGTTTACCATTGAAAATCTTTATTTTGAAACAGGATCAAGTGAATTAAGGACCGGAGCTGAAGCACAGCTTTTAAATCTGGTAGAAATTCTGAACGCATATCCGACCATGAGAATAAAATTAGGTGGTTACACTGACAATACAGGAAATGAGGAAAGTAATCAAAAGCTTTCTAATTTGAGAGCACAAACCGCAAAATTGAAATTATTAGAATTGGGAATTGCCGGAGACAGGGTAGAAGCGGAAGGTTATGGTTCCCAGCATCCGGTTTGTATAGCCAATGACACTGATGAATGTAAAGCCAAAAACAGAAGAATTGATGTAAGGGTTTTAAGTTTTTAATTAAAAAATTAAATTTCTAAAAAATAAGCACTGCTATTGCGGTGCTTTTTTAGTTGATATATCAATGATTAAAGATTTTTTCTCAAATGTTCCAAAGCGTTAATAATCAGATCATCATTTTTAGCAAAGCTGAAACGTACATAATCCGAATTCTGTTTTGAATTATAAAATGCAGATAGCGGAAGACATGCTACTTTTTTTTCTACGGTGAGCCATTTTGAAAATTCAATGTCTGTCATAGTTTGGGAAATATTCCTGAAATTGGCAACCTGAAAAACTGCACCTTTGGCTTTTTGCTCTACCATAAAAGGTGTTTCTTTAATAAGATCATTGAAAATATCACGCTTTTTCTGCATGAGTTGCTGATTTTTATAAGGATCAAATATATCCAGATATTTGGCGATGGCATACTGGCATGGAGCATTGGCACTATACGATATATATTGCTGGTGACACCTGAATCTCGCCGTAAGATCTTCGGACGCTAAAAGATAACTCACTTTCCAGCCGGTAGAATGAAACATTTTACCAAAAGAGAAAATGCAGAAAGTTCGTTCTTTAAGTCCCTGATGCAGAAAAGCACTGTAATGTTCAATTCCATCATAACAATATATGTCATAGATCTCCTCTGAAATAAGATAAATCTCTCTATCCTTTATAAGTTCATACAATTGATTCCATTCATTTTGGGACCAGACTTTTCCGGTAGGATTCTGTGGGGAATTAATAATTATTGCTTTTGTTTTATCGGAAATACAATCTTTCAGTTTTTCCCAGTTTATCGTAAAATCGTTATCTAGATCATAATAAACCGGAGTCGCATGATTTAATACAATTGAAGGACCGTATGTATAATAAGAAGGTTGAATAACAATTACTTCATCTCCGTGATTAACAATGCATTTAAGGGCAGTATATAATGTGAAGGTTGCACACGGGGTGATTGTGACCTGTTTGTCATTCAGTAAGATATTATTAATTCTTCTTGAATTATAACGGATGATACTTTCGATCAGCAAAGGACTTCCCGCCAGGGGTTCGTAATGATTTGTGGAGAAATCAGCAGCCTCTTTCAGAAACTCTTTCAGGCTGGGATCAATATCAAAGTCTGCAAGCCCCAATGATAGATCAAAGCTGTTGTTTTTCAAAGCCAGCTCAGACATTTCAGAAAAAAAGGTGTAATGGGTAAATCCGTAAACTTTTTCCATATATTTTGCATATATATCAAATATAAGAAATTTACACATGCACGGGAATTTAAATAAATTTTGTTATTTTTAAAAAAATAAATTGTAATGAAAAAACTGTTCATCCCTATATTTTCCATTGCTGTCCTGATAAGTTGCGGTACGGCAAAAACCTCTACAGATGCCTCTTATTCCCAAAATTCATCACAAGTAAAAGGTGATAAAGCTTTTCTTTCTGCCTATAAGCAAATTAAAGCAGCTGATTTAAAGAAAAACTTATACGTCATTGCTTCTGATGAAATGGAAGGAAGAGATACCGGAAGTCCCGGACAGAAAAGAGCAGGAGAATATATGGTTAATTACTATAAAAATCTTGGGATTTCATATCCTAAAGCACTCGGTTCTTATTACCAGAAAGTCCCTTCAGATTTTATGAAAAAAAGAGGAGGTGCTAATCTTCCTGACTCTGAAAATATTCTGGCATTTATAGAAGGATCTGAAAAACCTGAGGAAATTATTGTAGTTTCAGGGCACTATGATCATGTGGGTACAAAAAATGGTGTGGTGTATAACGGAGCCGATGATGACGGAAGCGGAACTGTTGCGGTTATGGAAATTGCAAAAGCATTTCAGGCTGAAAAAAAAGCAGGAAAAGGACCGAAAAGATCTATCTTATTTCTTCACGTTACAGGAGAGGAGCATGGCTTGTTCGGATCTGAATATTATACCAACAATCCTGTATTTCCACTTGCCAATACAGTTGTTGACCTCAATATTGATATGATTGGCCGCGATGATCCTGAAAACAGGGGCAAGCAATATGTTTATGTCATCGGATCTGAAATGTTGAGCTCTCAACTGAAAGTTATCAATGAGGAGGCTAATAAAAGAACGAATAATCTTGAGCTTAATTACAAATATGATGATCCAAATGATCCGCAAAAACTTTATTATCGTTCCGATCATTATAATTTCGCCAAGAATAATATTCCTGTCGCTTTCTTCTTCGACGGTATTCATGAAGATTATCATCAGCCTACCGATGACGTTGAAAAAATCGATTATGAATTATTGGCAAAAAGAACACAATTGGTTTTTACGACAGCCTGGGAACTGGCGAACAGACCTGAGAGAATTGTAGTTGATAGAAAATAATACTAGTAAAAAATCAAAAAAGCGGGCAAATTGTTTAAAAAGCAGTTTGCCATTTTCATTTAAATAAATCATTATGAACCAAAATTTAAAATCGATACGCCCTTTTGTTGGCTCTCAAAATTTTGAAGTAAGCAGAAATTTTTACAGAGATCTTGGTTTCGAAGAAATTATCATCGAGCCTAGGCTTTCACTATTCCGATGGAAGGAAATTTCATTTTATCTTCAGGATGCGTATGTTAAAGACTGGATAGACAATACGATGCTTTTCATTGAAGTAGATGACACCGATGAATTCTGGAATTATCTTAAAGATCTTCAGCTTACTGATAAGTATCCTACAGCAAAGTTGACACCTGTAAAAACAATGCCTTGGGGCAAAGAGTGCTTCGTATATGATCCATGTGGTATTCTCTGGCATTTTGGGGAATTCTTTAATAATTAATCATATAAAAAAGCAAATTCATTCCGCTTTAATGACTTTTTGAAATGATTTACGCATTTGATACCTATTATTTTGATAATTATGCTAATACAGTCTGTATCGCCTTTGAAGACTGGGTTTCTGATAAAGAAACTGGAATTTATACTGCTAAAACAGAAATTATATCCGACTATGAGAGTGGTGCTTTTTATAAAAGAGAACTGCCATGCATTATCAATCTGCTGAAAAAGATTGAATTAAAAGAAGATGATCTAATCATTATTGATGGATATGTAACGTTGGATAATGATGGTAAAATTGGTCTGGGTGGACATCTTTTCGATGTACTGGATCATAAATTTCCTGTGATAGGCATTGCAAAAAACGGATTCAATTCGCTGGATAACATGAGAAGAGAGGTCTACAGAGGAGACAGCAGGACACCTTTATTCCTGACGGCAAGAGGAGCTGATGTAGATGAAATTAAAACGAAAGTAGAGGAGATGCACGGAAATTTCAGGATACCTTCTGTTAAAGAAATTAGATCAGCTTTCAAGAAAGCCATAAACAGATATATTTAAAAATATGATAAATATCACTGTAATATTATTTAGATTAATTCTAAATAGATGTAAATTTGTTTCAGTTAAAAAATCAAAACACATATCTTAATCATATCCATATCAATTTTTGTTTTTAACCGGCAGATAATTTTGTCGGTTTTTTAATAATGTGGTCTCACCAAGAATCGAACTTGGATCTAAAGTTTAGGAAACTTCTATTCTATCCGTTGAACTATGAGACCCGTATTCAAATGTATTAAAAAAAATTAAAAATAAAAATAAAAGAATCCGTTCTTTAGGAACGGATTCAGTAGATAAAAACATCTCATTTTTTTAATTAGACAACAATAAAAAAGCACAGCCGACGATGCTGTGCTTAAATTTTTATAAATTTAATTGCGATTTCAAAGGTGAAAAAAGCAAAATATGTATCCACTTCAGTTGTATTTCATAGTAAATGTAGAAATAAAAATTTAGAAAAACAATAAACTAAATGTTAAAATTCA
The DNA here is from genome assembly GCF_900109935.1 of Chryseobacterium taichungense. Classification (GTDB taxonomy): domain Bacteria; phylum Bacteroidota; class Bacteroidia; order Flavobacteriales; family Weeksellaceae; genus Chryseobacterium; species Chryseobacterium taichungense. The sequence continues at coordinate 159,364 of NZ_FOBV01000007.1, forward strand.
CACGTTATCCACATTTTTTTGTGGATAAGTCTGATCATTTATGTTTAACCAACATTTTATCTGTTGCCTTTCTGCTCAGGATTTCCTGTTTTCCGTCAACTTCTATTGTGATTGATTTATCAAAACTTTCAATTTTTACGATTCTGATTTTCTTATTTAGAAGTAAATTTCTTTCGGTAAGATAGTTGAGAAAAGCATCATCCGAAAGAGTAACAGACGTGAAAGTTACCGTGTCACCGATATTGCATGAACTTAGCTTTTGCAAATCCTGCGCAATAATATTTCCGTCTTTATCAGGAATAGGCTCACCATGAGGGTCAAATTTCGGATGATCCAGAATTTCATCCATTTTGTCAAAAAATATCGTGGAATGCACGTGCTCAAGCTGTTCGGCAATTTCGTGAACATTTTCCCAGCCGAAGTTCATTTTTTTTACGAGAAACATTTCCGTAAGTCTGTGTTTTCTTACGACCAGAGCAGCTTCTCGTCTTCCTTTTTCTGTAACGATGAGCGGCTTATAGGTTTCATAGATGACCCAGTTTTTGTCAGCAAACTTTTTCATCATGTTGTTTACACTTGGCATTTTTACCGATAAAAACTTGCTGAGTTCATTAATCGTCACTTTATTTTCACTGTCAACTAAGTGAAATAAAGCTTTGAGGTAATTTTCTTCCGTGAGTGTTGTTTTCAAATGTTAGAGGCTTTATAATACAAATCTAACAAATTATTGTTAATAATGTACGCTTGTTGTTCTTAGTTTTTTTAATTTTGGCTTATGAAATTTTCATTTAAAAACGACTATTCAGAAGGTTGTCATCCTCATATTTTACAGGCTTTAATGTCATCTAATCTTGATCAGCAGGCAGGCTACGGAGAAGATCAATATTCTTTGGAAGCTAAAGAACTTATCAAACAAAAAATTAAAAAATCCGACTCAGAAATTTATTTTGTATCCGGAGGAACGCAGGCGAACCTAATTGTTATTTCTTCGATCTTAAGGCCTTACCAATGCGCTGTTTCTGCAGGTACAGGTCATATTCTAAATAATGAAACGGGTGCAATAGAAGCGACTGGTCATAAAGTTTTAAGCATTAACAAAGAAGACGGAAAATTAGCTCCTGACGATATTATTCCTGTTTTGGAGAGCCATAGCAATATTCCGCATCAGGTAATGCCAAAGCTGGTTTATATTTCAAATTCTACAGAATTGGGAACGATCTATACGCTTAAAGAACTTGAAGATCTGTCAAAATTTTGTAAAGAATATGATCTTTATCTTTTTATGGACGGTGCTAGATTGGGACACGGACTGACAGCAGAAACCAGCGACCTCACACTGGAAAAAGTTGCAGAGCTGACTGATATTTTTTATCTGGGCGGAACTAAAAACGGAGCGTTGATAGGAGAGGCCATTATAATCAACAATAAAGAACTTCAGCAGGATTTTGCTTTTAACATTAAACAAAAAGGCGCTTTGTTGGCAAAAGGCAGGCTGCTCGGCATTCAGTTTCTGGAACTGATGAAAAATGACTTGTATTTTGAGTTGGCCAGACATGCCAATCAGCAGGCCATGAAAATGAAAAAAGCAATGCAGGAAAGGGGAGTAGCATTTCTTTCAGATACTTATACCAATCAGATTTTTCCTATTTTAAATAATCATCTTATTGAAAAATTATTCGATAAATTTGAATTTTATGTCTGGAAAAAAATTGATGAAGATTTTTCTGCTATTCGCCTGATCACTTCATGGAATACAGGGGATAAGCCCATCAATGAATTTATTGAAATTATAAACAATGAATTATAAAAAAAACAGCCTCGTTTAAGGCTGTTTTTTTATGTTTCTCTCAATAGGATTTCATCCTATTCTGATTTAGATCGTCCTTTCAGGACTCTCTTACGAATATTTTTATTGTAAAGATTTTGTAACAATATTGCAATCGGCAGGTTTAAGCATTCTGCCTCCGGCATATTTGATTTTGCTTTCATTAGCATATTTTGTCCCGGTTTCAGGATCTCTTTCGCCAATACCTTCGCTCAGGCCATCTTTAGTTTGCAGAAAATAGATATCATTTTTATTTCCTGATTTGCCTTCAGATTCAAAATTATAAGTTAGCTTTAGCGTGTCTCCTGATTTAAACCCAGATAATTCACCTTTATTGCTGTCTTTTTCACTGTTTTTTGTAGCCATTTTGCCGGTTATGGTCCCCAAATTGTCATCAATGCTTACAAAAACAGTGTCTTTTCCGGTCACTCCCATATAACAGAAAGATTTGGCGGTGAGTGTATCCACTGATTTTTCCGTTGCGACAGCAGTATCAGGTTGCAATGTTCCAGCAACAGGAGCTTCCGGCTTTTTGTTGCAGTTCAGTAAAAAAACTGATAATGAACTTAATAAGATTAATTTTTTCATATCCCTTTTTATTTTGTTAAATCGATTTCATTTGACTAAATAATAACATTATTATTTAAAATTAATTGGAGTAAACCCATCAATTTGCGGTCCAAAAATTATTAAACTTTAAGGCAGCCTCTGAAGCCTCTCGCTGCATAATACGATTCTGCGCCATTATGGTACATAAAAACGGTGTCGTATCTTCTGTCGCAAAAAACTGCACCGCCCATTTCTCTGATTTTCTCAGGAGTTTTTATCCAGCTTGAGGTTTTGAGATCAAACTTTCCTAACTCCTGGAGTTTTCGGTATTGTTCTTCGGATAATATTTCGATACCCATTTCAGCAGCTCTATCAACGGCATTTCCCTCTGGCTTGTTGGCTTTTCTTGAGTTCCATGCGGGATAATCATAGCATAGACTTCTTCGTTTCGGGCTTTCAGGCGAACAGTCGAAAAACAGATATTCTCCGGTGGCTTTATCGAAATCTACAACATCAGGCTCGCCATCAGTGATTTCCATTTCATGCAGTGACCAGAGTTTTTCGGGATGATCTTCAAGCTTTTGCTGAATTTCTTTCCACTCAATATTTTGATGCCTATGGCTGTTGTTTTCAAATCTAATTAACCAATTACAAAAGTCCTATAATTTATATTATGTTAAATAGAATATATTTTTGATTTTGATAAATACTATTTAGTGCTGGTTTTCCTGTGTCTATAGAGTTTTTTTATTAAAAAAAGACAGCCATGATTAAGCTGTCTTACGATGTTATGATTTATGACAAATCTTCAATGATAGCATCTGGTGCATAACGTTTGACACTTTCTATCCCGGAATCCCTGGCATAAGCTGACGAATACATTTCGCTGGTTCCCAACACTTGATTATTGTTGGCATTTTGAGTAAAATAAGGTTCATTTCGTATTGATAAAAATTCCTAAAATTAGAATTACTTACACATATTTTGCTGCTTTTGATAGCATCAATACAATTTTGTTTTGTGGTGTGCCTTTCGCTGGTTAATAATTATTGTTATCCGTATCAAAAATAAATTAAAGGATTCTGATGCCATTACGGCTTTCCATAAATAGGAAATAATACTTATTGTACCACACCAATTCTTGCTTTCACCGGAATATTTGAGGTATTTAGGCTCGGAGTCTGACCATGAAAGTCAAAATTAATATTAACTCCCGGACGAAAAATAAGACAATGCGTTGAGCCTCCAAAATGGAATGTACCAATCGGGTCTCCTTTTTTCACATGATCGCCCTCGCGAACAGTGATTTCACAGCTGGAAACTTCTGCCATTCCGATAGCAACGAAGCATATAAGTCCGATTTTATCGTTATCTGATTCTATAAAGATCAACGCTCGTGCTGCCAATTCTGCGATATATCCTTGGGAATCATTAGGTCCAGCCGGATCGTATCCTTCAGCCGGGGCTTCTGAGTAATAAGTTCCCGGAACATTTTTTATGGCAACCACTCTCCCATCTACCGGACTATTCCACCGATGGTATGTTTTAGCGCATAAAAATGCCTGATAAACAGTGCTGTTGTCTCCAAATTCTCCGGCCAGATCATGATTATCCATGATATCAAGAAGTGAATAGGGCTGTCCTTTCATCCAGAATTTATCTTTCATCATCGCATTGGTCACGCAATTGTAAGGTGCCGATTCACATGCGTTAACAATCACGGATGGATCCCAATCTTCTTTACTCACTTCCCGTACTCCGGGATTGAATTCACGGGTAAAAAAATCATCCCAGCTTTTATATCCGAAATGAGGCTTATCTGGCTGACATTGATAATTATAAATGAAATTTTGTAATGCGTCATAGGGATCATTACCCTGACCTCTTAAAGGATCCATACTCGCAATGGCTTCCAGGGCTACAGGGGAAAACCATCCAACAGGATTGGTATAATCAGGTTGTGGCTGGTTTATAGGGCCGTGTACCAGTACATATGTTGAATCCGGAGATTCCAGAAAATTTTTCCATACACTTAGAATATTATAAAGTTTTTCGTTCACCAGCGAATTGGTAAATGCAAGGTAGCCTCCTTCTGTTCCCATAGCCCAATCCAGAATAGCGTTGATAGGAAACCCCACCAATCCTATTTTATCTTCAATCTGGCTATAGCATGGACCTTCACGAAGAATCTGATTCATAATCTGAAGCATGGTTTCAAAGTTTTTTACCTGGTCATTATACCCTTGAGGAACCTGATCATACATGCTGGTAAAAGCCATGTAGAGTACTGCATCATTGTAAATAGCATTTCTAAGATCTTCAATGGCTGGATGTAACGGAAGTGGATTTGATTTTGCCTGGGCGACTTTCTTTTCAATCCATCGGTTCAGGAAATTCTGTCGGAGGGAAGCCATTTTCCCACTCTGTACTTTACGTGATTCATAATTAAGGTGTTTTTTCCTTACTCATATGGCTTTTCAGGATACGCCCCGTTTGAAATGGTTTCTGGTCTCCATGGTTATTAGTTAATTGTAAATTTACAACGGAAACAGAGAGATGCCAAGAGTAATTTTACTCAAAAACGGATCTCAGTATTAATACGGAATTTATAATCCTTAGAAATTGATGGTTAGAAATATTTTATTAATAAGTCATTATCTTTGCTTCAAATACTAAATATGTCTATTACCAATGAATCTGAATTTATCGGAATGCAAAAAGTAAGTGAAGCAGTTGCTTATACTTTAAAAGAAATGACAAATTATGCCCAACCGGGTATGACGACTAAAGAAATAGATGAATTCGGAGCTGCAATTCTTAAGAGATTTGGCGCCAGATCTGCTCCCGCTCTTACCTACGGATTTCCAGGTTGTACCTGTATAAGTATTGATGACGAATTTTGCCATGGTATTCCTACAGATCAGCGCGTATTGAAAGAAGGTGACCTGATCAACATAGACGTTTCTGCTGAGCTCAATGGCTTTTGGGCTGATAATGGAAACTCATTTGTCATCGGAAAAGATATCAATAACCACAATAAGCTGGTGAATGCTTCTAAGGAAATTTTGCAAAAAGCAATAAATAATATTAAAGGAGGAGTTAAAATTGCTGATATTGGTTTTCTTATGGAAACAGAAGCAAAAAGACGAGGATTTAAAGTAATTAAAAATCTGGGAGGACACGGAGTTGGAAGAAGTCTCCATGAAGCACCGGATGAGCTGATGAATTATAAAAACCGTTTCGATAACAGAAGATTCAGGAAAAATTCTGTGGTGGCTATTGAAACTTTTATTTCTACCGATTCACATATTGCTGTTGAACTGAATGATGGCTGGACGATGGTCGGCAATAAAGGGGGCTACATGGCACAACATGAGCATACCATAATGATTACGGACGGAAAACCTGTTATTCTCACTCAGATGAATGAAATATTTAATTAAACAAATCGGGGCTGTTTCAAAGAAACAGCCCCGATTTATAGCAAGGTTTATATTGTAATGTCACATTTATTATTTATATCTGCTCATGTTTTCAAACTGATGGTAAGAATCTTTAATGTTCTTTAAATGTTCAGAAACGATATCCAGACTTTCCTGGCTTAGCTTTCCGCTGTCAATGGCATTTTGATAGGCATCAATAGCTGCTTTTTCACCGAAGATCACATTTTCAATCGTTGATTCTTCTTTATTTCCTAAGGTAAAAGAATTTTTAATGTCGATCCATGTTCTGTGAAGGGCACCTGCTACAGATGGTGAATCTTCCGGGGTTTCCCCGTCATCCTGAATCAGGTTGATCAGTTCATTTTTCATTACTCTTGAAAGCGAGTTTAAACGGGCATACTCTGATTTTACATCGGGATAGTTTTCCCATACTTTTCCTTCTACTTTCGCAAAACCTTCAATTCTGTCATTAGTAATATGCAGCAGATCATTAAGCACTGATGCTTCTTCTTTATTTTTCATAATAGTATAGTTTGGTGTTTTAAAAGATGTACAAGAATTATACCTAGTAAATAAATGGTAACATATCTTTTTAATAAATGGCCATGAATTAACAATATTGAAATTAAAAACAATTTTTTTGTACGTATTTTTGTGAATAATCTTTCACAATTTAAATATGAACTCATTAGAAAAACCTACTATAAAAGCCGTATTTCTTGATATCGACGGAACCCTGATCAGCTTTAAAACCAATAAAATTCCTGAATCTACCCAAAAGGCCATAACAAGCCTGCGTGAAAAAGGAATTAAGGTAATTGTTGCGACAGGACGCTCCATAAATTCTTTAGATCATATTAAGCATATTACTTTTGACGGCTTTATTACCTTTAATGGCAGTTATTGTATAACGACTGAAGGAAAAGTAATGTACAAAACATATATTAATGCTGCCGATATAAAAAATCTTGTCAGCTATGCGCAGAATTTTCCGTTAAGCTATTCGTTAATGTACGAAGATAAAGTGGAAATTAATGATGCAACACCAGAAGTTGTAGGTATGTATGGCCATGTTAATTTACCCGTCCCGCCAATTCATGATAAAGAAAATATTGATACAGATCATGTGCTTCAGGCAAATATTTTTATGGGGCCGGAAGATGAAAAAAAATTTATGCAAAGCATTATGCCCAATTCTTCAGCTTCAAGATGGACTCCCCTGTTTGCAGATGTTAATCATGGAGGAATAAGTAAAAGTACAGGAATTAAGCAATTTTGCGATTATTTCGGAATTGATATTTCACAGACTATGGCTTTCGGAGATGGAGGAAATGATATCGAAATGTTGAAATTTACACGAATCGGCGTTGCTATGGGAAATGCCAATGCCAATGTAAAGGAAATAGCAGATTACATAACGGATGACGTTGACAATCATGGAATTGAATCTGCCCTCCTTCACTTTGGAGTTCTGTAATATAAACTCTGTTTTGTTACTGAAATTACATATTTATATGTTCTGTGGTATCTGTTTTTAACAGATTAATGGTAAAAAGGCACAATATGTGTATATAACTAATCGAATCACTTAAAATATTTAGTTATGAGAAGTATATTATGGTTAGTCGCAGTCATTTGTATTGTGGTATGGCTTTTAGGAATGTTGGGTATCGTACCGGGAATGGATACAGGGTATTTAGTTCACATATTGCTGGTAATTGCAATTATTGTTATACTTTATAATCTGATATCAGGAAGGAGACCCCTCGATTAAGATCTAAGTAAGAAACTGAAGATAGAAAGCTGGAAATTAAGACTTTATTGTCTATTTCCAGCTTTTTTATTGTTGTAAAATTATTGAAATTATTTAGAAGCTTTCGCAGCACCTGTTGCGCCCAGCTTAGATTTTACAGATGGAGTAATATCTTCTCCACCATCCATATAAGCGATATTGCTGTTACCCTGAGAAGTTGCAACGTCAAATACATAAGCCAGTCCTTTTTCTTTTGCTACAGTAGAGATCATGTTGCTTACCTTTTGCTGGATAGGCGTGAATAATTCAGTCTGCTTCTTTGAAATATCCTGAGCTGCTTTCGTTCTTGCTTCTTCAATACCTTTTCCTAAAGTCTGAAGTTCTGTCTGTGCCGCAGTAAGTTCTTTGATGACAGTTTCCTTATTCGCTTCACTGATTGTTTTCTCTTTATCCTGAGCCGCTTTCAGCTTAGTCTGATAAGTAGTGATCATCTTTTCAATTTCACCTTGCTTGGTTTTTGTGAAAGTGTCAAGAGAAGCTTCTGCCGTTTTTGCTTCAGGAAGGTTGGCAAAAATATCATCAGAATTTACATGACCGATTTTTTGCTGTGCATTTACGAAATTTGTTGTCAGGAAAAGCCCTGCTGCTATCGAAAATGTTGTAATTAACTTTTTCATCTTGAATATATATTTAAATTTTATCCTTAATAAAGTCAGCAAATATAATAAATATAACTACATCCCTAGTGATATTCGTAAAAAAGAAGTCCGGAAACTATTCCGGATTTAATTTTTAGATTGTAATTTCTAATCATGTCATAAAAAAAAGTCTCCTTATGGGAGACTTTATTATAGCTGTATCAGATTAATTAGCCGGGAACCTGTGCTTTTTCATAAATTAATCCTTCCGATTTTAATTCTTTCCAGAAATCTGTCGGAATATTTTTTTTAAGAGCATCTAAGTTGTCTTCTACCTGTTCTGGCTTGCTCGCCCCGGGAATAATGGAAACGAACTCGTCGGCCGCAAGTACAAAATGCAGGGCAGCATCTACGATATCAATATCATATCTTTTAGCGATCTCTGTGATTTTATCGCGCTTTTCGGTCATTCCTTTCGGGATAACATCTTTATAATTATATCTTGGCCTTCCGGTGATAAATCCTGAATTATATCCCGCTCCGGAAACCAGCTTCACGCTTGCTTTCTTCACGGCTGGAAGTAATCTGTCGACCGCATCTTCATGCTCCAGGATAGAATATTGTGTTGCAGAAAGGCAGATATCCGGATCTGCAGAATCAATACAGTCTAGGATAGGCTCTATTTTATTGACTCCCATTCCCCAGGCTTTGATTATTCCCTGATCTCTCAGTTCAGATAAAACTTTGAAGGCTCCTTCCCTTGCCTGCTTCAGGAAATACGGATAGCGGTCTCCCACCTGATCCTCCGAAAGATCGTGAACGTAGACAATATCAATACGATCAAGTCTTGTTCGCTCCAGGCTTTCCTCAATTGATCTTTTAATGGCATCTGCCGTATAATTATGCTCAAAATCAAAATTAAGCGGATCCTGCCACATCGTAGGAGGCACTTCATTTTCAGGAACTTCTACGAACAAACGTCCGACTTTCGTGGAAAGGATAAATTCATCGCGATTCATCCCATGCAAGAAATTTCCGAATCTTCTTTCACTTTTGGTAAGTCCGTACCATGGCGATGTATCATAATACCGGATTCCAAGATCCCATGCTTTTTGCAGCACTTCGTAAGATTGTCCGTCTGTGAGTGGTTCAAAAGCTGTTCCTATTGCTACACCGCCTACTCCTAGTCTGTGTTTTTCCGTTAAAATGTCTGATTTCATATGATAATATTTAATGATTGGTTAATAATTAAATACAAACATTGTGCACTTACTTCCTTTAATCCCGATTTTAAATTAATTGATGTCAATTCTAACTAAACATGAGAGAAAAATGAACATGATTTTATTAAAATTTAAAAGAACAATAACCCACCTGGTAAAACGTCGAATGGTTTTGTCTAAAACGTCGAAAGGTTTTACTCGAAACGTCGAAAGGTTTTGGAGAAAACGTCGAGACGTTTTTACTGCACGATTAAAACTGGAAATAATATCTGTTTTAATCTTGTATCACTCAGTGTTTTAAATATGTTTTAAAACAAATAAAGAATTTTTACAAAAAGTGTCAGCAAGCTCCTACATGAATGTTCCATGAATTGATACCATAAACTGGCCTTTTGGCTTTATTATTGAACTGATTCAGGCACCACCATTTCAATTTAATTATTATGAAAAAGCATATCGTTATTGTCGGCGGAGGTTTCGCAGGGATCAACCTGATCAAATCTCTGGTGAATGACAACCGTTTCAGAATTACACTTGTTGATAAAAATAATTATCATTTCTTTCCACCCCTTATTTATCAGGTGGCGACTTCATTTATTGAGGCATCCAACATCAGTTACCCTTTCCGGAAATTAATTTCAAATTATAAAAATGTCAATTTCCACATGGGTAGCCTGGTAAATGTAGATCATGAACATAATAGCATAGAAACGGACAGTGGTATTTTAAAATATGATTATCTCGTGCTGGCGCTGGGAACCGAAACCAATTTCTTTGGGATGGAAAACGTAAAGAAATGCGCTTTGCCCATGAAAACCATTGATGAAGCACTTTATCTAAGAAACTATATGCTGCTGACACTGGAGGAAGCGGCAAGAAATAAAAGTGTAAAGGAAGCCCAGAAACTACAGAACATTGTAATCGCCGGCGGAGGGCCGACCGGTGTGGAACTCGCCGGAATGATTGCGGAAATGGGAACATATATTGCTGAAAAAGAATATCCCGAAATAAAACTGGGACTGTCTAATATCTATCTGATTGATGCTTTGCCAACCCTACTTTCGCCTATGAGCAAAATGGCTCAGCAAGCGGCTTATGAAAGACTTAAAAAGCTGGGTGTAAAGATCATCCTTAATACGGCAGTGAAAGATTATACCGACTGCAAAGTCATTCTTGCAGACGGACAGGTCATCGAAACAGAAACCCTGATCTGGACCTCAGGGGTAATCGGACGGGAAGTTCCGGGAATTCCGGAGGATAGCATTGGCAAAGGAAGAAGGCTGCTGGTAGATGCCTATAATAAAGTAAACGGAACGACAAATATTTATGCATTGGGAGATATTGCCCTTCAGCTTACCGAAAAAAAATATCCGAAAGGACATCCACAATTGGCTCAGGTGGCTATTCAGCATGCCAAGAATTTAGGTAAAAACTTTAAAAGAATTGAAGACGAAAAAGTTCTCATTCCTTTTGAATACAACGATAAAGGAAGTATGGCCATTATTTCAAAATTTAATGCGGTGGTCGATTTGCCGAAGTTTTCATTTAAAGGGTTTCTTGCCTGGCTGACCTGGCTTTTTATCCATATTATTCCGTTGGTAAGCTTCAGCAGTAAAGTGCGTCTGGCGTTTAACTGGCTGCGTCTTTTCATTACCAACAATCCATCGATCCGGCTAATATTAAGGCCAAAAAGAGATACGACTGATAATTCCTGATTTTAATATTCATGATATATTTCATAAATTTACGGGGCTGTAAATACTCTGTTACGGTATAAAATCTCAAAAGTGAATATTCATCATAAGAAAAAGTTTCTAAGCTTTCTTAAGTTTAAAAGAGACTTTCAAAAGTACGGACTTGAAAAAGCGCGCAGCTACGAACTGATTCTCCATTGGCTTAACAACAGATTAAGCAGGAATCAGTTTTTGGTGCTGTCGGGAATTCTTGTGGGCTGTACTGCCGGCCTGGCCGGTGTTTTACTGAAATCGCTTGTTCATGCGATTCATCATTTTATTACCACAAAGGTTCACTTCGAATATCAGATTCTGTTTTATATCATTTTTCCTTTTCTGGGAATTGTATTAACGACGAGTATTGTTTTGACCATATTTAAAGGACAGGACAGAAAAGGGATTGGCGCTATTCTTTATGAGATTGCGCAAAACTCAAGTATTGTTTCTTCTGTTAAAATGTATTCCCAAATTGTGCAGAGTGCTGTAACGGTTGGCTTAGGAGGTTCTGCGGGACTCGAAAGCCCGATTGCCGTGACAGGTGCTGCGATCGGATCTAACTTTGCGCAGACCTACCGTTTGAGCTATAAGGAACGTACGTTATTGCTGGCTGCAGGAGCCACTGCCGGTATTGCTTCAGCTTTTAATGCGCCGATTGCGGGAATTATGTTTGCTTTTGAAATTCTGCTTACAGGAGTGGTTTTTACCGATTTTATTCCTCTAGTAGTAGCAGCTGTCTGTGGAAGTTTGCTTTCGCGAATCCTGCTTCAGGAAGATGTACTTTTCAGGTTTTATACCAGAGAAGCTTTTAATTATAAGAATGTTCCCTATTATCTTATCTTAGGAATTGTAACTGGTCTGTATGCAAGATATTTCGTTATTATCTCCAAGAAAGTTGAGCATTTTATTAAGAAATTAAATATGTCGAGACTTCGTAAAGCGATGTTTGGCGGCGCTGTGCTCTCTTTATTGTGTGTGCTTTTTCCGCCTCTATTCGGTGAAGGATACGAAACAGTGAAGGCTTTTACCAATGGCGATGTGCACAGAATTATAGAAAACAGTCTTTTCAGATATTTCGAGATCGGAAACTTTACCATTATCATTTTTCTGATTCTTGTATTGTTGTTAAAGGCATTTGCGACCTCATTTACCATCTTTAGTGGTGGGAACGGCGGTAACTTTGCTCCTTCTCTTTTTGCAGGCGGAACGGTGGGTTATCTCTTTGCCATTATTTGTCAGCAGATCGGATTTTCTGAAGTTCCGGTAACAAATCTTGTACTGGTAGGAATGGCCGGTGCAATGAGTGGTGTGATGTATGCTCCGCTGACCGCTATTTTCCTTATTGCCGAATCCAGCTTTGGGTATGATCTTTTTATTCCGTTGATGATTGCTTCCATTATGTCTTATCTGATTGCAAAATGGTTCTCTCCTATCTCGCCGGAATTAAAATCGCTGGCTGATCAGGGTAAAATATTTACCAATAAACATGATAAAAACATTTTATTTTCTTTAAAAACAGAAGATTTTATCGACCGCTATTCGCAAGTCATTAACGAAAATGCTCCGGTTAAAGAACTATTTGAATTGGTAAAAAACGGGAATAAGAATATTTTTGCCGTCGTTAATGATGAAAAAACACTTCGCGGAATTCTTACACTTGATGATATCCGTCCTTATCTTTTTACAAATGATGAGGTTTCTGCATCGGTAAGCCAGATCATGAAGGCGCCACCGGCTATTATTCATCCTGAAAATCAGCCATTGCAGATTCTTCAGGCGTTTGATGATACCGGCGTCTGGAACCTCCCTGTTGTTGATGCCCAGAATAAATTTATCGGATTCATTTCGAAATCGACCATATTGATGAGTTACAGACAGTTATTGAAGGAATATTCTGAATAATACTAGTTTAAACAACATAAAAACCCGTTCAGATGTACATCTGAACGGGTTTTTTATTTATTCACTGGCTTTGTTGAGCCGATCAATATCAGTGCTGTCTAATTGCAGTTTGGGTGCAGAAAATAAGGTTTCTAACTGTGATTCACTGGTCGCACTTACGATGGGTGCTGTAATCAGAGGGTTGGAAAGAAGCCAGGCTAAGGCTACTGTAGCGGGTTTTGTCTGGTGTTTTGAACTGATTTCGTCCAGTGCTTTCAACACTTCCATTCCTTTTGGGTTGAGGTATTTTCTTACTCCCTCACCTCTCTGGCTTTTCGATAAATCATCTTCGCTACGGTATTTTCCCGTTAAAAATCCTGCAGCCAACGACCAATAAGGAAATGCGCTCAAACCAAATTCTTCGACTAGAGGCGCATAGTTTTTCTCAAAACCTTCTCTTTCCATTAAATTGTAATGCGGCTGTAAGGCAACATATTTTGGCAGATTATTCTTTTCTGCAACTTCAAATGATTCTCTGAGTCTTTCTGGGGAAACATTGGAAGCAGCAATGTAACGGACTTTTCCGGCTTTAATAATCTCATCATAGGCCTGCAGTGTTTCTTCCACCGGCGTTATTTTATCATCAAAATGGGTATAGTATAAGTCGATATGATCGGTCTGCAGTCTTTGCAGGGATTCATCAACAGATTTTAGAATATGTTTTCTGCTGATATCAAAACTGTGTTCCTTAGTTTCGGAGCCGACTTTTGTGGCAATAACCAGATCATTTCTTTTTCCGCGACTCTTCATCCATTTACCGATAATTTCTTCGGACTGTCCACCTTTCCCGTTTACCCACCAGGAGTAGGTGTCGGCTGTATCTATAAAGTTGAAACCTTCACCGGTAAACCTGTCCAGAATATCAAAAGATTCTTTTTCATTTAACGTCCATCCAAAAACATTTCCTCCAAAATTAATGGGTGCTACAGCTAAATCTGTATTCTTAATTGTTCGCTTATTCATAATGCTATTTTAAAATCTGTGATTCATAGATAAAGGTAGGGAAATTTCATTCTTTGAACGAGTAATTTCTCTATAGTGCATATACTTTTCATCAATCAAAAAAGACCAGCAAAATGCTGATCCTTTATTATTTTATTACATTAAAAGTTGTCTAAATTTCTCCCATCACATACATATTCTGCATGGTAGGTACGGGACTTCCTCCTTGTTTTTCCAGTGTTATGGCAAACGCCTGAGCTTTTGGAATATTGGCAAGAGCAATTTTGCTGTCTTTCTCTTCAGTATACATTCCTGCGCTCACTGGTTTTCCGTCGGCAATCGCCCAAAGCTGATACTGCATTCCTTCGGGAGCTTTTGGAAGTTTGTCTGCATTCAGGTAAACTTCTTTTGTTTTGGTATCCCAGAAAACCATGGCTTTGGAATCTGTATGTTTTTCCACCCCTTTCAGCATAACCATTTTCATATCAGGATTTGAAACCATTTCCATTTTCTGATTCATCTTCTGCATGGCAAGATCCTGATTTTTCTTTTCAGTGTTCATCCTGGCAATTTCCTGTTGTGTTTTTGCCTGATCATTCATCCAGAAAATATTTCCTGCAACACTGATAAGGAACAGTATAGAGGCAGCCACAGCATATGCTTTCCAATTGCTGTTGCCCTGAATTCTTATTTCTTCTTGAGGTTTTGCAGCAGGAATATCTGCAGGAATTACAGGAGTCGTCTGTTTAGCAGTCTGTTCGTGCTGAATTTTATTCCAGATTTTTGTTTTCAGGTCATCTGGAGGTGTTACAGCCTGTGCTGTAGCAAGGTCTTCCAATGTTTTTTGTGCTTCCTCGAAAGCGGCTCTTACTTCAGCATTATTCTTCATCACACACTCCAAAATACCTGCTTCGTCGGGCGAAGCAAGACCTAGAATATAAGATTCTATAATTCCGGATGATATGTATTCTTTAGTGTTCAATTTATTGATAATCTTTTAACAAATCCTTTAATTTCATAAGGGCATTCCGCATTTTGGTTTTTACCGTTCCCAGGGGGATCTTCAGCTTTTCGGATATTTCATTCTGAGTATATCCCTGGTAATATGCCAGATCGATAAGTTCTTTCTTATCGGTGTCCAGACTTTCCAGCACATTATTGAATCCGATAAAATCAGATGAATTATTTGTGGTAGAAAGTTCTGCAGAGTTATATACGAAATCGGGTAGCGATTGGTTTTTGAGTTCGTTCTGAAAGCCTTTTGATTTTAGATAATCGATTGCTGTATTTCTGGCAATATTGATCATCCATGTATAAAATCTTCCTTTGGATGCATCATACTGGTGGATGGAATTCCAGATTTTGACAAAGACATCCTGAATGATTTCTTCTGTATAATCTTTTGACTGAACAATTCGGAGGATGACTCCATAGAGTGCACCGGAGTAATGGTCATACAAATAATGAAAACCATTTTCGTTTTTCTGTTTTAGTAAAACGATCAGCTGCTCTTCCGAATACTGTGTTTTAATAGCAAATATTTTTCTTTTCAAATGTAATAAAATAAAACAAATAACAAGCAATACTCACACCATCTTTTAAAATCTTAATAAAATTAATCAACTGTTTAATAATTTTTAATTCTAATGCTGAATAATTTAAAATTTAATAATAGTATTAAAATATTTTTAAGTTTTATGTAAAAATAATTAGCTGATTGATAGTTAGTTATAATTTATTTTAAAAAATTTAAAACTAAAATAAAACCGCCCTCGTAAATGGATTTAAAGACGATTTACATTCAAATACATAATTAAATTAAAAATCAAAAAAATGAACACAAGATCAAAAATCGCAGTTTTTAGTATGGTGGCTTTATCATTTGCTTTCAGTGGTAAGATGTCTGCCCAGATGATGAAAGAGAAAACAGTAATGGTAGGCGGAGCTCCTATGTATCCTTCAAAGAATATCATTGAGAATGCCGTGAATTCCAAAGATCATAAAACATTGGTTGCAGCAGTAAAAGCTGCTGGTTTGGTGGAAACACTTCAGGGGGCAGGCCCATTTACAGTACTGGCTCCTACCGATGCTGCCTTCGCTAAACTTCCGAAAGGTACAGTGGAAAATCTCGTTAAGCCGGAAAACAAGGCAATGCTTACAAAAATTCTCACCTATCATGTTTTACCAGAGAAATACAGCGCAAAACAAATCTGGGCAGCTGTGAAAGCAGGAAACGGCAAAAGCATGATGAAAACGGTAGAAGGTGAAGAGCTTACTTTCTGGACAAAAGGCAAAGATCTTTATGTAAGAGATTCTAAAGGTAATGATGCAAAAGTGACAATAGCTGATGTTAATCAGTCGAATGGAGTGATTCATGTTATAGATACGGTTTTGATGCCGTAGTATGTTTAGTGGTAAAACAGCATAAATATTATGCTGTTTTTTTCTATTCTGTTACAAAAAATAACACTTAAACAAATAATATTATGAAAAAAACTATCAGTGTCTCTAATCAGGGAGCCACGCTGGATACCAGCAGAAGAAACTTTTTAAAGCTTAGTGGTGTTGGTCTTGCCATGGCAGGACTTACATTGATCGGCTGTGACGACAATGAATTCGATTTCATGGAAACGAATGTTTTTGACCTTGGAAAAGGCGATGTAGGGGTATTAAATTATGCTTATGCTCTTGAACAGCTGGAAGCAGATTTCTATACCAAAGTTGTTAATAATTTCTACTCCGGGATCTCAACTGCAGAAAAAGAAATTTTTACGGATCTCTATCATCATGAGGTAATCCACCGAGATTTCTTTAAAGCAGCTATTAGCGGTGCAACTTCTAATGTGCTGCCAAAGCTTGAATTTCAGTATCCCAATGTAAATTTTAATGACAGAAATTCTGTTCTGGCAACGGCAAAAGCGCTTGAAGATACGGGAGTTGCTGCATATAACGGCGCAGGAAAATACATTACCAATGCAGATTATCTGGTAATTGCAGGAAAGATTGTTTCTGTGGAGGCGAGACATGCTTCGGCGATCAGAAACCTTATCAATCCCGGAACGGCAGCGTTTTCAGGTGATGATGTCATCGACAGTAACGGATTGGATCTTGCGAAAGACCCTAAAGATATTGTCATGGCAGCAGGAGGATTTATAAAAACCCCTTTCACATGGAAAGAACAAGGAATCGGATAATTTACTCACTTCAAAAATTTACATTATGAACATTCTTAAATTACTGGATAAGCTTTCTGACGACAAATTTTTCACCTCAGAAGCTTCAAGATTAGATACTCTTACTCATATTTCCTCTTTTGGAAAAAAAGCGGCTGTTGCTTCTATCCCACTTGGATTGGGCGCTCTGATGAGTACTCCTGCAAAAGCAGCTCCTTTAAATGAAAGCAATACTTTTAAAAATGCTTTAACGGATGCACTCCAACTAGCCTTGGTTCTTGAATATCTTGAAAACGAATATTATGCAATCGGGCTTTCTACAGCAGGGTTGATTCCCAATGCGGACAAAACGGTTTTCATGCAAATCTCAAAACATGAGTCAGCGCATGTTACATTTCTGAAAAATACTTTAACTTCACTGGGTGTTACTCCGGGAGCGAAACCTACTTTTGATTTTACGGCCGGAGGAAATTTTACGCCTTTTACCGATTACAATCAGTTTCTGGTTATTGCTCAGGCATTTGAAGACACCGGAGTTCGCGCGTACAAAGGCCAGGCAGGCAATGTAATGTCTAATAAAACGGTTTTACAAGCGGCATTGCAGATCCATTCTGTGGAAGCGAGACATGCATCACAGGTGAGAAGAATGAGAGCGAACAAAGGCTGGATAGAACTTTCAGACGGAGGGAATATGCCTTCTGCGACTGATCCTGTGTATGCAGGAGAAGGAAATACCAATCAGGCAGGATTTAATACGGCGACTGCTTTTGGGGCAGCGGCAGGTTCAGCAGCTTATGACGAAATATTAACGGGAAGTGAAGCGCAGACAATTGCATCTTTGTTTATTGTTTAAGCAGATTTCTTAATGTTAGGTGTGGTCCCTTTCCGTGTTGGAAGGGGATTTTTCATTATTAATCATAAAAAAACTCCTCTTTGAACGAGGAGTTTGCCTTTAAAACTTGAAAATTTGGAGTGTCGTGTTACCAAAGCTAATAAGTTTTGCATAGCTTTTTTATGACTATACTCATAAACTGTTTCTTATGTGAAATATTGAATTATAATACATAATCGTTTATTATTTAATTCGTACCTTTATTGTATGAAAACAATAGATTATCCTCAGGTTATTAAAGAAAAATTACCATGCCGAGAAGGAATAAAAAAAACAGTAAAAGTGTTTACTGTAAGTGTTTTAGCATTGCTTGCACTTGGTTTTTGTACCACATCACAGAGATTAAATGCGGGATAGATTGTAGATATTATAATTTTATAAATAAGTTTGAATTTCAGTTTTGACATATATAATTTTTTATTATATTTGTGAATCGAAATAATTTTTTTTCATCATTTGTGTTTTTTTAGGCTCCATTAGGGGCCTTTTTCGTTTATTTTAGGTGATGCGCTTTTTATTACTTGCAGGAACCCATTCATCTTTTTTGCATTTTTGACAATTTCCGGCATCTCCAGTGTGCTTTTCTTCTGTATGTCCGCAAAATGTACACGAATAATATCCTTGTTCCTTAATAGATTTTAGTGGATTAGATAATGAATCGGGCATAATGGGAAGTCCATATTTTATTTTTTCATCTTCAAAATAAAAAACACTTATTTCACCTGAAATTTCTTCAATGGCCTGTTCAATCTGACCAAGCTGAGAAATACCCTTGAGTCTTAATTCCGCAAAAAATTCATCGCTTCCCAGGTTTTCTTTTTTAAAATTTTCGATTGAAAATTCGCCATTTTCAATCAGGCATATTGATCTTCCTTCGACCAAGGTTTCAAATTTCTTGCTTTTTCCGATAAAATAGGTGATGATGGAATACATTAAAATAATCAGAACAAATACAAGAATGGATGAAACAATTCCGACTTCCTTATAAAACATTGGATCTCCCGCTGCAGAACCAAGGCCGATGATCACAACGAGTTCAAAAAGAGAAAGCTGCTTAACTCCCCTTTTTCCTAAAAGTCTAAGGCCAATAATGATGGTGACAAACATAATGATGGTACGAAGCGCAATCTCCAGGAGAAAAGACCATTCTTCCTGTCCCAGCAAAAGTTCTTTCCAGTCAAATTTTAAAAGAAATATGGATAGCATATTGTTGTTATTTTGCTTGAAAATTCAAATAACAAGCCAAGAGTAATTTAGTTTTTTTTGATATTTAATTATTGTTTAAAAATGATCTAAAACTTCTATGATCTGATGATAGATATAATCCAGCTGTTCTGCAGTAATGCAGTAAGGAGGAACCAGATACATTGTATTTCCCAGCGGGCGCAGGATAATTCCTCTTTTTAAAAATTCTTTGTATAATTTTTTTCCGGTTGTGTTAAAATAAGATGTTTGGTAATTGTTTATCACTTCCCACGCTATGATTGTTCCTGTTTGCCGCACATGATCAACTTTTGAATGCTGCCGCAGAACTTCTGAAAATGCTGTATGTTTTTTAACAATGAGATCAATATTACGAAGTGTTTCAGCCTGTAGCAAAAGTTCCATACTTGCAAGTGCTGCTGTACATGCCAATGGATTAGCCGTAAAAGAATGCCCGTGAAATAGCGTTTTATGTTGATCATCGGATAAAAAAGCTTCAAAAATTTCCTGAGAACAACTGGTGATGCCCATTGGCATTGTTCCGCCTGTTAGTCCTTTAGAAAAACACATAATATCAGGTTGTTCCGAAAGGTGATCAGCGGCAAAAAGTTTTCCCGTTCTTCCAAAACCAGTAAAAACTTCATCCTGAATCATCAGAATTTTTTGCTCTCTGCAGAATTTCATTAATTCCGACAGATCTTCTGCTTTATGCATCAGCATTCCTGCAGCTCCCTGGATAAGGGGTTCGTAAATAAAACATGCAATCTCATCTGAAATACTTTTGATGAAAGTCTTAAGATCGTCCAGATTTTCTACGGTCGGAACATCAATAAAGATAACTTCAAAAAGCATTTCCCCGAAAGGATTTGTCCATGCACTTCTCCCGCTTACCGACATCGCCCCGAAAGTGTCGCCGTGATATGCATTTTTAAAAGCAAGAATTTTTGTTTTTTTATTATCGTGATTATAAGCATATTGAATACATATTTTTAAAGCAACTTCTATCGCGGTGGAACCATTATCAGAATAAAAAATTTTCTTCTGATTTTCGGGTAGGATTTTTAAGAGATTTTCGGAAAGCTGTATTGCCGGCTCATGGGTAAATCCTGCAAAAATAACCTGTTCCAAAGTATGCAGCTGTTCGGAGACTCTTTTTGCAATATAAGGATGTGCATGGCCATGAAGAGTAACCCACCATGAAGAAACCGCATCTATATATTGTTTCCCCTCGTCATCAAAAAGATAAATACCCTCTCCCCTTATTATCGGAATAATTTCATCAGCTGTTTTCATTTGGGTGTAAGGATGCCAGTTTACAGCTCTGTCACGTTCAGATAAATTCATAAATAATTTTGAAAATTAATAATTGACTATTTACTATTCACTTTTAGCATATCGTTTTTTCTTTCACCATTGGTTTAAGGCCCAGTGTTTTCAGCATTTGTAAATCTTCTGAAACTCCCGGATTTGGGGTAACAAGTAAAGTTTCTCTTTCTCCTGTAAAAATGGAATTCGCTCCAGCCATAAAACACCAGCCCTGCTCAAATTCTGTCATTTCGATCCTCCCTGCGCTTAGACGAATCATTGATGAAGGCATGATAATCCTTGCTGTGGCGATCATTCTTACCATTTCCCAGGTATCTGTTTTCTCATTGTTTTCTAGCGGTGTGCCTTTTACCCTCGCTAAGGCGTTAATTGGAACCGACTCCGGGTGCTTTGGTATTGTTGCCAGCGTTAAAAGCATCGAAATCCTGTCGCCATGCGTTTCCCCCAACCCGATAATTCCTCCGGAGCAAACGGTAATACCCGCTTTTCTTACATTGTTGATGGTATTGATTCTATGATCAAAAGTTCTTGTAGAAATAATTTCGTCATAATATTGCTCAGAAGTATCCAGATTGTGATTATAGGCATATAATCCGGCTTTCTGAAGGCGAATAGCCTGTTCTTCTGTAAGCATTCCCAAGGTACAGCAAACTTCCATTCCCAGATCATTGACGCCTTTTACCATGTCAATTACGCGGTCGAAATCCCGATTGTTACGAACTTCCCTCCATGCTGCAGCCATACAGAAACGGGATGAACCTCCTTCTTTTGCTTTTCTGGCGTGTTCGATAACCGTTTCCGTCGGTAGCAATGCCTGAACTTTGATGTTGGTGTGATATCTCGCTGCCTGTCCGCAATATGAGCAGTCCTCGGGACATCCGCCAGTCTTTATTGACAATAAAGTAGACATCTGTACTTCTTCCGGATTATGCCACTCACGGTGTACGGTTGCTGCCTTGTATATAAGTTCTAACAACGGAAGATGATAAATTTGTTCAATTTCTTCTTTTGTCCAGTCGTTTCTTAGTGTTGATGTATCTTTCATAATTTTTCTAATTGTTTAACAGTTGTTTCCATCTGTTCTTTTGTTATTTCGTCTAAATAAGGAACTTTCATAATTTTTGTTTTTTGATGAATATTTTTAACAATAATCTTTTCCGTGTCGGCAGGAAAATTTCCATTAAGAATTAAATACTTTAGTTTAATTTTTCTTTGATGTAAAGCCATGATGGACAATAAAGTATGATTAATACAGCCTAAATAATTCTTCACGACAAGCACAGCCGGTATATTAAGCTTTTCAATCAGATCAATAATAAAATCACTATCATTCAGCGGAACCATAAGACCTCCTGCCCCTTCGATAATCAGGTTATTTTGGGTTTCTGGGATTTTAAATTGATTTAAATTAATTTCAATTCCTTCTTCCTTTGCCGATTGATGAGGTGACGCGGCTAATTGGAATCTATACGTTTCAGGATGGCAGATTATATCTTCGCCGGTCCAGTTTTTTATTTTCATACTGTCGGAAAAATCCAGATCACCTGATTGTACAGGTTTCCAGTAATCTGCGTTGAAATATTTTGTCAGTATGGCAGAACAGACGGTTTTTCCTACTTCAGTGCCAATGCCGGTCACGAAAAGCAATTGTTGTCCGGAGTTTTGTATTTCTGATTTTTTTTCTTGTAAAATCATGTTCTTAAGTAAAATCTTTAATTATCCTGGTCAAACCAATTATTTCTTCCTTTTTGTTAAAGCTATGAAGACAAATTCTGAGTCTTTCCGTGCCTTCTTTTACTGTTGGACTGAAAATCGTATAGGCTAAAAATCCATTTTCAGACAAAGTATTTTTTAATGTGCTTAATTGTTCATTATCAGGAATGATTATCGCTTGTATCGGACTTTTTTCATTAGACGGAGTTTTTATATTCTGATTGTGGAAAATTTTAATGTTTTCAAAAAGTTGAATTGATAATTTTCTATTTTCATTAAAAAAATAATAACCTTTAAAAATGCTCATCCACAAAAAATCATGAGATGAGGTTGTGTAAATAAAAGGTGAAGCAAAATTGATAAGGTAAGATTTTATCAAAGAATTGGTCAGGATAACAGCTCCGCCTGTTCCGAAGGCCTTTCCATAGGTGATAACGGTTGCAAGAACTGTTTTCTGAAGCTGAAACTGATCGATAAGACCATATCCGAAAACCCCGAAAGAATGGGCTTCATCCACAATCAATTCTGCATTGTATTTCTCTGCGAGCTTAGCAATTTCAGGTAACGGTGCAATATCCCCATCCATTGAATACAGGCTCTCAACGACAATATAGACCTGACCTTCTTGTCTTTTTAGAATATCTTCCAGATGATCACAGTCATTATGTTTGAATTTTAACTTTTTGCAGTTAGACATTCTACACGCATCATGCACCGATCTATGGATTTTTTCGTCAATAATGATCGTATCATGCCGCCCCGGAAGTGCAGATAATAAAGCAAGATTGGCGCTGTACCCCGAAGGAAAAAGAAGAGCAGATTCATATTGATGTTCCTTTGCAATAAAATCTTCTGTCTCTGTGACAATTATTGAATTTCCGCTGATCAGCCGCGATCCGGTACTGCCCATGATTAATTCAGGATTTTCCTGAACTGTTTTCAGTAATAAACCCTGAAAGTCATTGTTTCGTGCAAATCCCAGGTAATCATTGGAATAAAAATCAAGTCCATCTCTCCTGACATGTAAAGTTCTTAAAATGCCGTTTTGCTTCCTCTTTTCTAAGGCTTTCTCAAATTGTAGGAAATCTTTAAGCATAATTTTCCTGAAAAACTTCTTGTGAGATAGAATTAATCCATTGTTCATGCAGATCTTTCTCTATTTTTAAAATTTGTTCTGCGTGAATTTTCCAATCAGGTGAGAATTTGTCTAACTGAGCAATCATTTCTTCCAGATGGCCTTCTTCCTCCAGGATAATTGATTTCACCATGACTTTTGAAGAATATTTTGTAAGAATCTGCTGATAGATGGGATATAATTCATCTGCACGAACCTCAATCGCATAGGTTACAAAAAGATAAGCAGCGTATTTTAATTCTTCTTTATTTAAACTGAAATTTTGCTGTAAATATTTACAAGTTTTAATATCAAGATGGTGAAGATATCTTTTGGTAGAAGTAGATCCAAGCAATTCGCTATTATTGTAATTTTCACAAATTGATGAAGTAATCTTAAGAATTTGCTTTTTAAGGTAGTACGCATGTCTGTGCTCTTCCGCGGCATGTTTTAGCTGAATAATATTTACTTCTGATGGATGCTCACAGGCCGAAATTTTCCTTGCTCCGGCATTTTCCATATATGATAATGTATTCAGCCATTTTGCGTGAGTAACATTATGCTGAACAATTCTTTCTAAAAGATAATCAATTGTCATTTTATTTTGTTTTGCTCAAAAGTAGTATATTGCCGGATGGTTATATGGTACCAGTTTTAAGATAATGAATAGTCCGGCTGAAATTCCCTATCAAAGTTTTATAACAATAGATAGATCTTCTGAAGTTTCTGTGTATATGCAGATTTCAAATCAGTTGATCAATGCCATCCAGCGCGGATTTCTTCCCTTCGGAACAAAACTTCCGGGAACAAGAACATTAAGTATGATTCTGGCAGTTCATCGCAATACAATTGTCGCTGTTTATGATGAATTATTGGCTCAGGGATGGATTGAAAGCTTTCCTAACAAAGGAACATTCATAATCGGAAAGGATCAGAATAAGGATGTAGCAGTTAAAAGTTTCAAGAAAAATCATCTCGAAAATTATCCCAAAACAACCGGATTTTCCTTTAAAACTTCGAATATTTTGGACAATCCTTTCGAATATTCTGAATGCGAATATATTTTTAATGATGGAATTCCTGATGTCCGGCTGACACAGGTAGATCAATATTCACGGAATTACAGTTCTATTTTAAAGCGAAAAGCCTATAAAATCGGTCAGTATAATCAGGATGGAAGTGAATTTTTTAAACAAAATCTATCTCAATACTTAAATTTATCAAGAGGATTGCCGATTTCAAAAAATAATCTTCTCATTACAAGAAGCACGGAGATGAGCATGTACATTGTTTCAGAAATTCTTTTATCTGCAGGTGATACTGTACTCGTTGGCGAATTAAGTTATTTTTCTGTCAATATGATTTTTCAGCGGACCGGCGTGAAGATTTCTTCTGTATCAATTGATGAAGACGGAATCAATGTTGAAGAAGTTCGCAGGATTTGTGAAAAACAGAAAATCAGGATGTTATATCTCACGCCACATCACCACTATCCTACTACGGTTACGCTAAGTGCTGCCAGAAGGCTTGAACTTTTAAATCTTGCACATGAATATGGTTTTATCATTTTGGAAGACGATTACGATTATGATTTCCATTATGATAAAAGCCCGATTCTTCCTCTGGCAAGTGCAGATACAGAAGGAATGGTAATTTATATCGGGTCGTTTGGAAAATCACTAGCACCCGGTTTTCGCACAGGCTTTATCGTAGCGCCGGAAAATATAATGGCCGAAATGAGAAAATACCTTGGAATCATTGACAGGCAGGGCGATATTTTAATGGAACATGTTCTTGGCGAAATGATTGCTGAAGGGGAAATCAACCGTTATCTGAAAAAGTCTCTTAAAATTTATAAGGAACGCCGAGATTATTTCACTTTTTTATTGAAAGAATATTTTGGTGAATCTATTGATTTTAAGGTTCCTTCCGGTGGATTAGCAGTCTGGACAGAATGGAAAGTTCCTGTGAATCTCATGAAACTTTCAAAACAGTGTGTGAAAGACAATCTTTTCATCCCGAAAACCTTACTCTATCAAAACCGTAATCTTACTGCGATGCGGTTAGGATTTGGAAATTTTAATGATCATGAAATGAAAACAGCGGTTGAAATTCTTTCACATAATATTAAAACCATATCGGAATGAGATAAAAACCAGCATACTTTATTTTGGTTGGATTTTTGAATATAAAATTTCAAATCTCTACACCATTGAAATTAATCACATTCACAAATAAAGGTATTTATTGCCCGCAGGGAAAATTTTATATTGATCCCTGGCGACCTGTAGATCTTGCGGTTATCACCCATGGACATGCCGATCATGCCCGATGGGGAATGAAAAAATACCTTTGTCATCATTTTACAAAGCCAATCTTATACAAAAGGATCAGTGAAGACATCGAATGTCAGAGTGTTGGATATGGTGAAGTCATTAATATCAATGGAGTGAAAGTATCACTTCATCCTGCTGGTCATATTATCGGCTCGGCGCAAATTCGACTTGAATACAAAGGTTATGTAAGCGTTGTTTCCGGTGACTATAAAGTTCAGGACGATGGACTGAGTACTCCTTTTGAATTGGTTAGATGTAATGAATTTGTCACGGAAAGCACTTTTGGACTTCCTATCTATAATTGGCTGGAAGTGGAGGATCTCAATAAAAAACTTCAAAGCTGGGTACTACGGAATAAGGAAAATCAGAAAACATCGGTGTTTATCGGATATTCGCTGGGAAAGGCGCAGCGGATCATGAAAGCAGTTGAAGGATTGGGAAAAATTTATGTTCACTACTCTATTGGTAAGTTGAATGAAGCTTTTGAAACCGTTGGAATTGATCTTCCGGATTATGAAATTCCTGATTTCAGGGAAAGTGTAAAGCATGTTCAGGATGAAATCGTAATTGTACCTCCAGCCCTTCTGGACAGTAATGTCATTAAGAAAATCCCGAATGCGGCAACGGCTATCTGTTCGGGCTGGATGCAGGTGCGCGGCGCAAGAAGATGGAGAAGTGCTGATGCGGGATTTGCCATGAGTGATCACGCCGACTGGAAAGGTCTGTTGCAGGCCATAAAAGCTACCGAAGCTGAACTGGTGCATGTAACCCACGGACAAACTGAAGTTTTTTCTAAATATTTAAATGAACTTGGAATACAATCTGATGTTGTAGAAACACTTTACGGAGATGATGATGAAGAGGAAACAGAAAAAGAAATTATAAAAGACGAAAATCAGTAGTAACAACTTTATTTTAATACAAGCCCCTTGCAGCCCGGCTTGAACGGAGCTCTCCCGAAATGCAATGCCAAAGCCTGGCTCGGGAAGCGGGAGTGGAAGACGGAAAAAGCTGCCCACGAAAAAATATAGACGCAGAAAATTTATGAAACATTTTGCTGAACTTATCAATGCTCTGGAAAGCACCAATAAAACCAATGCTAAAATCGATGCAATCATCGATTATCTTGAACGTGCGCCTGATGAAGATAAAGTCTGGTTCATTGCCCTTTTTACGGGAAAAAGACCAAAGCGGAATGTCAATACCAATTACATGAAAGAATGGGCGCTTGAAATTACAAAGCTTCCTTTCTGGCTGTTTCAGGAGAGCTATTCTTCGGTAGGAGATCTTGGAGAAACAATTTCATTAATTCTTCCGCCGCCCACAGAAAAAATAGAACGCTCATTATCTGAATGGATGAACGAAATTATCGCACTGAAAAACAAAACAGATGTCGAAAAAAAGGAATTCGTACTCCGTTCATGGAATGGGCTGGATTACACGGAAAGATTGATTTTCAATAAATTACTGGGCGGAAGTTTCAGGATTGGAGTATCTGATAAGACGTTGATTAATGCGCTGACTAAATTTACCGAACAGGAATCGAGTACATTAATGCACAGCCTGATGGGAAAATGGCAGCCTGAAGAAGCTTCCTTTCACGAGCTGATTTCCGCTGAAAACATTAATCCGGACAACTCAAAACCTTATCCTTTTTGTCTTGCCTATCCTCTTGAAAAAGATCTTGATGAGCTGGGTAAACCTGATGAATGGCTTATTGAATATAAATGGGATGGAATCCGTGGACAGATCATCCGTAGGAATGATGAAGTCTTTATTTGGTCAAGAGGTGAAGAGCTTGTGACCGAACAGTTTCCTGAGATCAAAGAAGTCGTTCAGAATATGAAAGGTGATTTTGTTATCGATGGAGAAATACTTGCGGTAAAGGATGGTAAGGTTTTAAACTTTAACGAATTACAGAAAAGACTGAATAGGAAAACTTTAACGAAAAAAATGCTTTCTGAAATTCCGATTCAGGTCTTTGCTTACGATTTGCTGGAGCTTGAAAACAATGATCTTCGAGAAAAACCGATTGCTTCACGAAGAGCAATGCTTGAAGAATTATTGTTAAATGAAAATCCTGAAAATATAAAAATCTCTCAAGTCATTGCGTTTGATCATTGGAATGAATTAGACCAAATCAGGGAAAATTCAAGAGACATCAATAGTGAAGGTCTAATGCTGAAACAGAAAAATTCACTCTACCATTCCGGGAGAAAAAAAGGTGATTGGTGGAAGTGGAAAATTAACCCACTGACGATTGATGCAGTCCTGATCTATGCACAAAAAGGTAGTGGCCGACGTAGTGCCTATTATACCGATTATACGTTTGCAGTAAAAAACGAAGACAAACTGGTAACGATTGCCAAGGCTTATTCGGGGTTAACTGATAAGGAAATTATGGAGGTCAGTAAATTCGTAAATAAAAATGCGATTGAAAAATTTGGTCCGGTTCGTACCGTGAAAGCTGAACTCGTTTTCGAAATTGCCTTTGAGGGAATAGGATTCAGTAACCGGCATAAAAGTGGCGTAGCACTTCGTTTCCCGAGAATTTTAAGATGGCGGAAAGATAAAACCGTTGATGAGATTGATGATCTTGAGGAGATTAAGAAATTGATACAGTAAAATTTAAAGCTAATCTTTTACTCTGTTTTTTAAATCCATTTCAGCACCAAGAATCCTTTCGATTTCAATTTCTGTAGTATTTAATATTCTATAAAAAATAATATGCTTGTTAGCTGGAAATCCATAAATATCGACACTAATTTCTGTATAATTTTTACCGATATATGGATTTTCAGAAAGTAATTGAAAGAAATTAATTAATTCTTCATAATATTTATCCGCTTGATTTTCAGACCAGAATTCATAAGTGTATTTATATATTTTTGAAATATCTTCAACGGCTTTGTTGGTTAAAAAATATTTAGCCATTCTTTTTCAAATTGGACTTTAATAATTCCAAATGTTTCTTCGGATCGAAATCATGTGCAGTTCCGCTATTAATACCCTCTTGAATTGCATTTTTAACGAGTTGAATCTTATTTTCTTCCTCTTCCAAAAGTCTTAAACCAGCTCTTATGACTTCACTTGCATTTTTGAATCTTCCTTCAGAAACTTTAGAATCAACAAAATCCTCAAAATAATCTCCGAGAGATACTGATGTATTTCTACCCATATTATATTGTTTATGTTTAATATAAAATTACCAAAATTTGGTAATTTGCGCAAACTTTTGTTTGAAATATTTTTTGGTTAAAAAATTGATAATATTATAACTGAAGTAAAATCTTTAGCATTTTCCATAAAACTCAAAATTAATTTGACAACATTTGAAAATACCGACGGCTACCAAATCATTCAAAACTGGATGATAGATAAAGGTATTTCCCCTTTTAAATTTCAGGTAGAGACATGGCGTAAATTCGGTAATGGTTATAGTGGAATGGTTGTAGCGCCAACAGGCTTTGGTAAGACCTATTCTGTTTTTTTAGCCCTAATTTCAGATTTTCTGAATCGACCTGAAAAATATAAAAAAGGACTGAAAATGATCTGGATTACCCCACTCCGTTCACTTTCAAAAGATATTGCCAAAGCGATGCAGGAAGCGATTGATGAAATCGGACTGGACTGGGCGGTTGGAGTACGGAACGGGGATACGGATCCGAAAGTTCGGCAACAACAGGTTAAAAATATGCCTGAAATTCTGGTTGCGACTCCTGAAAGTCTTCATCTGCTTATCGGACAGAAAAATCATCAGCGTTTTTTTCAGAATCTTCAGACGATTGTTATTGATGAATGGCACGAATTACTAGGGTCAAAACGTGGCGTAATGGTTGAGCTTGGTATCTGTCGGCTCAGAAATTATGTGCCTAAGATGAAAATCTGGGGAATCACTGCAACGATTGGTAATTTGGATGAAGCCATGGAGGTTCTCATTCCCTATGATATTAAAAAAACAAAAATTATCGCTAAAGAAAAGAAGAAGATCGATATTTTATCTGTCTTTCCGGATGAAGTTGAAATTTTACCTTGGGCCGGACATCTGGGACATAAACTGGCAGATAAGGTGGTTCCTATTATTCTTAATTCCAAGTCTACGATTGTTTTTACTAATACCAGAAGCCAAAGCGAAATGTGGTACCAGCTTTTATTGGATGCTTATCCTGATTTTGCGGGGCAGATTGCGATTCATCATAGTTCGATAGATGCCCATTTGAGGATCTGGATTGAAGAAAATCTCAGCAATGGAAAATTGAAAGCGGTAGTATCTACCTCATCTTTAGATTTAGGAATCGATTTTAAACCTGTTGATACCGTAATTCAGATTGGTTCTGCAAAAGGGGTTGCACGATTTCTACAGAGAGCCGGGCGTAGTGGCCACTCTCCTTTTGAAACTTCTAAAATTTATTGTGTTCCCACGCATTCATTGGAACTGATTGAAGTTTCTGCATTAAAGGAAGCCGTTAAGAATAACGTTATTGAGCCCCGTGATCCACAGGTATTGTGCTTTGATGTTCTTGTGCAGTTTCTCATGACTTTAGCCATTGGAGACGGATTTTATCCGGACGAGATCTATCCGAGAATTAAGGAAACATTTGCTTTTCAGGAAATGACCGAAGAAGAATGGAAAAACATTCTCGATTTCTTAACGATCGGTGGAAAAGCATTAAAAAGTTATGAAGAATTTCATAAAATTGTCATTGACGAGACTGGTTTGTATAAAGTAACATCCCGCAGAATTTCCATGCTGCACCGGATGAATATGGGGGTGATCGTAAGTGATGCCATGCTGAAAGTAAAATTTATTTCTGGCGGATATATCGGAATGGTGGAAGAATATTTTATTTCAAGGCTAAAAAAAGAAGATAAATTTATCCTCGCGGGACGTGTTCTGGAAGTCGTCATGATTAAGGATATGACGGTTTTCGTTAGAGCCTCAAAAGGAAAAGCTTTTGCTCCAAGTTATCTGGGGGGAAGATTGCCACTGAGTTCCAATCTCGGACAGTTTTTAAGAGAGAAATTATCAGGAGCACTCAATCCCAAATCGTCTGAAAAAGAGCTGAAATTTCTTCATCCACTATTGGCCAATCAGGAAGAGCGATCTCATATTCCGGAAGAAAATGAATTTTTGGTGGAATTAATTAAAAACCGTGAAGGTTATCATCTTTTTATGTATCCTTTTGAAGGGCGACTGGTACATGAAGTCATGGCTGCCCTGATTGCTTACAGGATTTCTAAGCTGGCTCCAATCTCCTTTTCAATGGCGATGAATGATTATGGTTTTGAACTCTTCAGCGATAAAGAAATTCCGTTACATGAGGATAATTTAGAGCAAATTTTAACCCGCGAAAACCTGATGACGGATGTTATTTCAAGTATTAACGCGGCAGAAATGGCCAGACGTAAGTTTCGTGATATTGCCGTAATCTCAGGAATGGTGATTCAGAATTTCCCAGGTCAGCAGCGTTCCAATAAATCTTTACAGAGTTCCGCAGGGTTGATTTTTAAAGTCTTGGAAGATTATGATCCCGAACATTTCCTTGTAAGACAGGCTTATACGGAAGTTTTCAATATGCAGCTGCAGGAGCAGAGGCTCGTAGAAGCATTTAAAAGGATTGAAAAATCTAAAATAATCCTGAAGTTTGCTAATTCATTTACACCGATTAGTTTCCCTATCAAAGTCGACAGTCTCCGGCAGACACTTTCCAGTGAAGATCTGGATTCCCGAATCAAACGTTTGGTGGAACAGGCTAAAAAGGCAAGATAATCAGCCGATTCTTTTACCCAGAATTATTAATGTTCTTTCTACTCCGTCTAAAACAGCGACATTAGGCAAAGTTCCCCAATCTTCAAATCCAAAATGTCTGAAAAGCTTTAGACTTGGTTCATTGTGCAGGAAAATAAATCCTAATAATGTTTTTATGCCAAAATTCTTTGCCTGATCAATACAGTATTGCAGAACCTTTTTTCCCAAGCCTTTTCCACGGCAGCTTTCATCCATATAAATGCTTACTTCCACTGTACCATTATAAGCCGGACGGCCGTAAAATGAAGAAAAACTGACCCATCCCATAACATTTCTCTCCTGATCTTCAATCATCCATAGTGGCCGGCTTTCCGGATTATGTTCATAGAACCACTGAATCCTGCTTTCTACGGAAACATTTTCAGTATCGGCAGTTACCATTCGTGAAGGAACGGTAGAATTATAAATGGCAACAATTTTAGGCAAATCTTCAAGAATAGCATTTCTGAACGTCAGTTCTTCCATAAAGTGACAGCATTTTTTTGCAAATATACAGGAAGATTTTTCTTTACCTCAATAAAACTATTTACCGGAACTGTTTTATGAAAGCTTGAACATACCTGTTACTATGTTAGACCGCATTAACAATCTAAATTTTAAACATAAAAAAAAGCAGCAAGAATTGCTGCCTGTATTTTATTTATTACCAGTCACTGGCTCTTTTTCTTTTTTCTATCATGTAATCGACAGAAATTTTTCCGGGACCAAAAGCCATGAGAAGCAGATATACTGAAAGATAAATCAGACTCATCTCCCGTTTCTCAAAAGGATCAGCTCCGTGAACAAAAAATCCTGCGATGATCATTGTAAAAATTAAGAAACCCAATGCAACTCTGGTGAAAAGTCCTAAAATGAGAAGAATTGAACATACAAATTCTGCAAAAACAGTTAGTATCAGAGATATTTTTGGCCCTATTCCTAAAAAATCATAGAATTCGATATTGCCCCCATCCAAAAGCATCTGAAGTTTCGGAAATCCATGCGACAGCATCGCAAAGCCAATAAATACTCTTACTATTAATAAAATAATATCTTTAAAAACTGAATTAGAATTTGTACGGTTCAAATAGTTCATTAAGTTAAAATTTAAATTAAATATAATGAAAATCTTTTAATACAACGGCTTTTCAGCGGTTTTTAGTCTATCGGTATCCGAAATTCTTCAGGTCTCTGTCGTTTTTTCTCCAGTCTTTTTTCACCTTTACAAAAAGATTCAGGTGAATTTTCTTATTGAAAAACTTCTCTAGATCCAGCCTTGATTCAGTTCCTACTTTTTTGATTGCCTCTCCTTTATGTCCTATCAGAATGCCTTTCTGCGTATCTCTTTCAACATAGATAATAGAGTCAATAAAAATAATTCCTTCTTTTTCCTTAAACTGCTCTGTTACCACTTCTACAGAATACGGAATTTCCTTATCATAATTCAATAAGATTTTCTCACGGATCGCTTCATTCACAAAAAATCTTTCCGGTTTATCGGTATATTGATCTTTGTCGTAGTAAGGAGGGTTTTCAGGAAGCAATGATTTTATTTTAGGCAAAATAATATCCGTATTGAAAGCATTTAATGCAGAAATGGGAAGGATTTCCGCTTTCGGAATTCTCTCATGCCAGGTCTCCACCAGTTTTTCAAGACCTTCCTGATTGGTCTGGTCTACTTTATTCAACAATAATAAAACCGGTACAGGAATTTTATTCAGTTTATCAATTAAAAATTCTGAAGGTTCAGCCTTGTCGGTTACATCTACAATAAAAAGAAAAACGTCGGCATCCTGAAGAGAATCTTTTACAAAATCCATCATTTTTTCCTGTAGGCCGTACTTAGGATCCAAAACTCCCGGCGTATCTGAAAATACGATCTGCAAATCTTCTTCATTATAAATTCCAAAAATCCGGTGGCGTGTGGTCTGTGCTTTCTGGGTAACAATGGCCAGCTTCTCTCCCATCAACTGATTGAGTAAGGTTGATTTTCCGGCATTCGGTTTCCCGACGATATTTACAAATCCTGCTTTGTGCATAAAAATTATATTGAGCTGCAAAGTTAATAAAACAAATCTGGTCTTTCGGTCTATTGTTGAGATTTAAATGAAAAGCCTATGTAAAAACTGCGTATTATCAGTAAGTAAAATAAAAAAACAGTAACTTCTGCTACTGTTTATTATTTAAATATAATTACTCCAATTCCCTCTTCAAAAACTTCCCTGTCAAGCTTTTCTTCGAATTCACTATTTCTTCAGGTGTCCCCTGTGCAACGATCCGTCCGCCATGTTTTCCACCTTCCGGACCAACGTCGATAATATGGTCAGCCATTTTGATAACATCCATATTATGTTCAATAATGATGAAAGAATTTCCTAATTCCACCAATTTATTAATGGCATCCATGAGAATTTTAACGTCTTCAAAATGAAGTCCGGTTGTCGGTTCGTCAAGAATATACA
Source organism: Chryseobacterium taichungense (assembly GCF_900109935.1). Taxonomy (GTDB): domain Bacteria; phylum Bacteroidota; class Bacteroidia; order Flavobacteriales; family Weeksellaceae; genus Chryseobacterium; species Chryseobacterium taichungense. The sequence goes on from NZ_FOBV01000007.1 coordinate 193,415, forward strand.
GTGTATTTCCGGTTTGTCTTTTGGCAAGTTCGGTAGCCAGCTTGATACGCTGAGCTTCCCCTCCTGAAAGTGTAGTTGACTGCTGCCCCATAGTGATATATCCCAAACCAACATCCTGTAGCGTTTTCACTCTTGAATAAATCTTCGGAATCGGTTGGAAAAATTCTACAGCCTCATCAATCGTCATATCCAGAACATCGGAAATCGATTTTCCTTTGTAGCGGACTTCCAGCGTTTCTCTGTTGAAACGTTTCCCGTTGCAGGTCTCACAGTGAACATAAACATCAGGCAGGAAATTCATTTCAATTACCTTCAAACCGCCTCCCTGACAGGTTTCACATCTTCCTCCTTTTACGTTGAACGAAAATCTTCCCGGTTTGTACCCACGGATTTTACTTTCCGGCAATTCTGCGAATAGATTTCGAATATCCGTAAACATTCCGGTGTACGTTGCAGGATTGGATCTTGGTGTCCTACCGATCGGAGTCTGGTCTACATCGACAATTTTATCGATATTTTCAAGGCCTTCGATCTTTTTGTAAGGTAAAGGTTCCTGAACAGCTCTGTAAAAATGTTTATTAAGAATCGGATACAATGTTCCGTTGATTAGAGAAGATTTTCCGCTTCCTGAAATTCCTGTAACCACTACCAGCTTACCCAAAGGAACATTAAGCGTTACATTTTTAAGGTTGTTTCCGGTAGCACCTTTCAGAATAATATGTTTTCCGTTCCCTTCCCGTCTCTCGGCAGGAATTTCAATCTTTCTTTTCCCATTGATGTATTGAGCGGTAATGGTATCTGCTTTTAAAAGATCTTTAGGTTTTCCCTGCCAAAGGATTTCTCCCCCGAATTTTCCTGCTCTCGGACCGATATCCAAAACCTCATCGGCTTCAAGGATCATGTCTTTATCATGCTCTACCACCAAAACAGAATTTCCGATATCACGAAGATTTTTCAGGGAATTGATAAGTCTTTCATTGTCTCTCTGGTGCAGTCCGATACTTGGTTCATCAAGGATATAGAGTACATTTACCAGCTGAGAACCGATCTGTGTAGCCAGACGAATCCTTTGAGATTCACCTCCTGAAAGCGTTTTTGAGCTTCGGCTCAGGCTTAAATAATCCAACCCGACATCCAGCAAAAACTGTAGTCTTGTTTCAATTTCTTTTAAAATTTCGTGAGCAATGATTGCCTTTTTTTCTGAAAATTTATCTTTAACATCGGCAAGCCAGTCTTTTAAATCAACCAAGCTTAATGCATTAACTTCGGCAATATTTTTACCATCAATTTCAAAGCTTAAACTTGAAGGCTGCAGACGGGTTCCTTTGCATAGCGGACAGATCTCTTCTGTAGTGAAGTGTCTTTCCAGCATGATGGCTTCATAAGATTCCCGTTCATTTATGATTTCGTTCATCAGGGGAACCATACCGTCGAAACTGATCTTAACTTTCTTGCTGATTCCTGCATACTTAAGATCTTTATTAAATTCTCTGTGACATCCTTCATAGATATATTCCAATGCTTCTTCAGGGATATCTTTTATAGGCGTAGCCAATCCCAATCCGAATATTTCAAGAATGTTTTTGATTTGAGACAACATCCACTTGTTGGATTTAATATCTTCCAGCGGTAGCAAACCTCCCTGATTGATCGAAAGTTTTGGGTTTTCAACAAAGTAATCAGTATTGATCTTGTTAATGGTTCCTAATCCTTTACAGTTCGGGCAGCTTCCTTTCGGAGAATTAAATGAGAATGTATTCGGTTCAGGTAAGGCCAGTGAATGACCCGTTTCGGCATCCATCAGGTTTTTGGAAAAATATTCAATATCGGTACTTCCCAGCTTTTGAATTCCGATCAGTCCTTCTCCCATTTCCATCGCGGTACGGAGTGATTTTTCCATTCTGGTCTCAGAAGCACTTTCGCCGATGATCCACCGGTCGATAACAATATCGATATCGTGAGTTTTATAACGATCAAGTTTTAGGTCATACTCAATATCCTGAAGTTCGCCGTCGATTCTTGCCTGTCCGTATCCTTTTTTGGCCATCTGAACAAAAAGTTCATGATAATGACCTTTCCTGGATCGTACGACGGGTGCCATCAGCATGATCTTTTCGCCTTTGTAATTCTCTTTAATGGTTTCAAGAATCTGTTCTTCGGTATAGCTTACCAGCTTTTTCCCGGAGACTTGTGAATAGGCATCTGATACTCTTGCAAACAAAAGTCGAAGGAAATCGTACAGTTCAGTAACCGTTCCTACGGTTGATCGGGGATTTTTATTGGTCGTTTTCTGTTCAATGGCAATTACGGGAGACAATCCTTCGATCTTATCTACATCAGGACGTTCCAGGCCGCCTAAAAACTGTCTGGCATACGCCGAAAATGTTTCGATATAGCGTCGCTGGCCCTCTGCAAAAATAGTATCAAAAGCCAGTGATGATTTACCGCTTCCCGAAAGGCCCGTAATTACGACCAATTCATTGCGCGGAATTTTAACAGTGATGTTTTTCAGGTTGTGTTCACGTGCGCCGTAAACTTCTATATATTCTGTTGATTTACTCATAATTTGGTATGATTTTACATGAAAATCACGATGTGCAAAATTACGGAATTTTTATGAAATTTTCGGTGTTAAAAAATGTTAGATTATTTACGATATATACAACTGCTTTAAGACTTAAATGGTTTATAGTAAATAAAATACCGGTGAAAGTTTCACCGGTACTTATCTTTTTGAGATGATCTGATCTACTGTACAAAAGAATTATAAGAATTCAGTACAGAGTCGTAAGCTGAACTGATTTCCTGGATATTGCCGTCCGGAATCTTGTTGGAGGTTTTTGAGTCCCGTATCAGCTTTCTGTATTTGTCAAGAAATTCTGTAGCCCTTTTGTTGAAGTTTTCAAACAGCGTTTTCTTATAAGCATATTGCTTTCCTTGGACGTCGAATTCTTTTTTAGCGTTTACATCAACTGCTTTTTCCAGTTCGTTGTATTTTTTCTGTGCTTCTGCTTCATTGAAACCTTGGGTATATTGTTTGTCGAGAATATCCATTACAGCATCAAGGTCATTCATCACTGATTTGGATGAAATGATATAATCTCTCATCGGATGATCTTTTAGAATCACTTCTTCAGCGGCTTCGGTAGCAGGTTTTATTTTTGTCACAATATTTTCGCCTGCCGTAAAAAATGCCTTTGCTTCCGCGTCGATATCTTTCTGTAAAGCCAGTGCTTTTGCTCCCTGGTCATCTTTGTAATCTTCGGAAGTGATGTAAGATTTCAGTTCCTCATATTTTTTTTCGATGCTTTCCCGCCTTCTCTTATAGGTTACGAGTTCTGTTTCAATAATTTTTTGTTCGCTGTCAAAACCGGATGGAACGCCTTTAATTTTACTTAAAGAATAATCCATTGAATTAATAACCATAGGCATACTGTAGACCGTTTCGCCTTTTGACTTTTTTACCGCCGCCTCAGCGTACTGAATGATATTCTCAACATGTCGCGAAGAGCTTTTGTAAGATTCCAGGAAGTTGTTATTAAAATCAATTATAGCCTGAGACTGATCTTCCCCAGCCTGTGCCACTGCATTTTCAATTTTGTCAAGACCTTTTTTGCAGCTTACTACCGTTACACTTACCGATAAAGCAAGTGCAATCATCATCATTTTTTTCATATTATATTAAGTTGATATTTATGTATTTTTAAATTTAACCGCAAAGAGACAAAAGACTATTTAAAGTTAAATCTTCACACCTTTTGTTAAATAAAAAGATTATTGCTTTTCAGGAAAAATCGGTGTCTTCATTTGTTACTTTTACCAGATATTCGATGCCGTCGATGGCTTTTAAAATAATCTGATTCCGTAAAATATTTGCCATATTCTCCCAATAGAGCCTTCCGTAGAATGAATAATTATTAGGAACAATTTCGACCTCAACTGTTCTGATAAAGCCTTCTTTCGGTTTATTACTGATCATGGTTCCGCGCTTTACCCGGACTTCCTTCAGTTCATCCTTCAACACCATTCTGCAATAATTTTTAACATCTTCCAGAGAGATAATTTTATCTCTCGTTGTTAAAGCATATTTATAAGCCTGAATGCTGTCGGTTCCTTTCTGCTCTTCTGCTCCGCCGATGGTTTCAGAAAGAAGCACCAGGACCTGTGATTTTAATTGATTGGATAGTTCTGTTCCGGGGCGCATATGGTTGGCCAGTGTGCAGTGGGTCACCCAGAAAGAGGCATAGGTATGATCTGTCTTTTCAACAGGTTCCATGATAACATAATTAAGTTCCTGTTTGATGGTTCTCCTTGCATTATTTACTTTTTGAACCATCGATTTCATTTTGTCGGCCATCTCGCTCAGCAGTCCTTTTACATTGTCTCTGTTAAGAAGTGAGAAAGCAGCAATTTCATCCCGTGTAAGCTCAAGTACATTGGCGATCATGTCTACAGCGTTTCTGTTCGTGAAGCGTTCCATACCCCCTTTTCTGACGGTATATAATCCTTTTTTAAGATCGTCATTCGGAGTAAACGGGATCTCTGTATATTTTCTTCCGTCACCGTCCTGAACTTCATCCACATACAAAAAATGTTCACCTTCATCCGTAACAAGCGGAATATTATTGCCCATGATATCGAGGCTGTATTCTGTTTTCTTCCAGCCGCGGTTGTAGATAGGAAAAGCATTTAAAACAAAAGAGAAATTATCCAGTATTTCAGCAGAAAACTGCGGAGGAAATTCAAAAGTGAGCCACAGATAGCGTTTGCCGTCTATGTGTTTCGTGATCTCTTCTTTATAATCTACAAAGCTCAGGTTTTCCGGCAGTACACCCGGCTCTGAGAATAAAGAACTTGAAATTCCGCTTACTTCAATGAATTTGTGACTGTAAATACTTTTTACATCCTCAATGATTTTATTCTGAATAGACTGCTCATAAAATATCTGCTCGTATCCTTCTGCTTCCGTATTCTTGTAATAAGTTAATCCTTCCTTTATAAACAGAGGATTTCCATTGCTGGTCACGGTGATGTAAGGTAATAATTTATAGGTAAAATCTAAATGCTCAAACGCGGGATTTGAACAGTAAATGCTTAAATATTTAGGAAAATTTTCCTGTGAATATTTGCTGACATCAATACCGATCGTTACTTTCCGGTAATCTTCCGGTCTTCCCTGAAATCTTGCGACGGGAATTTTATTCAGCCGTTCGTCAATGCTGTAGCAGGTATTCCCGACAAACATGACAGACGTCTGCACTTTATTGATTCTCACATTTCCAACCGGCGTAAAAGGAATATTGATCTGCTTATCCGATTCGGATTTTATGGTAGAAGTCATGTGCTTTCTGAAGAAAAACTCAGTATGCTCCAGAAGAATTTCCGAAGATTCATAAGGTTGCGTGAAAGCAATGGCATGTGCCGGCACCGGATGGGTATAAATGGAAGGCGTTAACAGTTTCGCAAGCTTTTCCAGGATTCTGGCGTTTACGGTCTGTATTTCGTTATTGGCTTTAAAAACTTCCGTACTGAAAGCATCAATCAGCAGTTTCACGAACGGATCCAGTGACTGTGGACTTTTCAGTCCCCATACTTTGGTGGCATTCTGAAGCATCCTTGCTTTTACGGATTCTTTAGAGTAAATATTTTGGTCTAAATTCATAGATTGTGGTTATAGTATAAGGAAATTAATCAATCGACATCGGGCTCAGAAACAACTCTGTGGAAAAGCTGAAACGTTCTCCCGTAGCTTCCATTTTAGCATTGATGGCGATCTTTACTTTCTTTTTAATTTCGGTATGTTCTTTTGTATCATAAGTATGCTCCACAATCTGAATATGGGCATCGATCTGAGGATTGATAATCCGTGGTTCGTACTCCTGGATCTGTCTTTTGAGGCTTTTAATGAATACCGTTTCCCAGACAGCGCTGGTTACGCCATTATCGAATTCAAGATTCCATACATCGTTTCCGTAATTTTCGTCATATCTGTTTTCTCCTTTTTTGGTGGTGATCAGCAGCATGATGTTATGGGCAATACTTTCTCCCATATCGCATGTGTCGATACTTCCTCCCTCCGTCATCAGTGCCGACGGAATAAAAGGCATTCTGTAATTTGGTGTGTCCATAATTCTGCTTCTTTTATTACTTCATAATAGTCAATTGCTAGAACAGAATACCAAATTAATGATTTTTCACGAAATATGGTACGGTCATATTGTAAAGTTGGTGAATATTTTTAAGAATTTTATCTGCCTGTGAATAAATCCTCACTGTGTTGTTTTTGGAAGGTGTTTAATTTTTTCAGAAAAGATTAGCATCTCATTTTCACTCTCTCGCAAATATGGTAAATGTATTATTTCCGAAAAACGGAGCTTCATTTTTCATAATTTTTTTGAAGACATGAATTATTTTACACGACTCTTACTTTATGTATCCTGGTATTCAGGAGAAAATCTTTGTCTGGGCCTGTTTCAGGGCATTTTAAGAGATTGATCTGAAATTTTTTTTGGTGTTTTTAAGAAGCCTTGCAGAATTTATCAGGATAAATCAGAAAAATCATCAGGATAAAATGACAAAATCATCCTGATAATTTTCCAAAATGATGCGGATGAATTTTCCGCCTTATGCAGATGAATGTTTTTACCTGGAAATAAAAAAGGACTATTTTTTATTTATTCATCATTTTGTGGTATCTGTTTTTTTTATACATTCGTACTCAAAATACAAATTGTTTAACTTTTAAAATGAAAAAAAATGCCTATTACATTTAATGTTATTTCGAGAAAAAATCCTCTTGCTCCAAATGAACCTCCAAAATTTTACGCTGATATTGTAGGGAACGGTCAGACAACTTTTGAAGATCTTGCCAAATACGCATCTACCGTTTCAACAGTTTCCAAGGCCGATATTCTTGCCGTGCTGGAAAGTACATTCTCTAAAATTGCTGATGATGTGGCCGATGGTAAGATTGTATATGTCGGGGATTACTTTACCCTCCAGGCCGGCGGTTCCAGCGAAGGAAAAGAAACTGCAGAAGAAGTAAATGCTTCCTGTATTACTTCTCTGAAAACTATTTTTCGCCCGGGTAAGCTGATTAAGCAAGCTATGAAGCTCGCTGAAGTCAGGAAAAAAGACTAACCAAAGAGGCTGTCCTAGTTTGGGCAGCCTCTTTTTTTATGTCTGAAAATTGAACAAGTAATTTTTATGCTCCGGAGGAGTAATATCTGTGCAGAAGAAAAAACAATGAAATATCGCAAGCACGCGTAGGTGTGCTATGATAAGATAGAACCCCTACGGAGTTCCGGTACAAGATGCTAATATTAATCCTACAAAGATATTGTTCCAAGGAGCAAATCCTAAACTGTGCTATAAAATCATTATTTAAATCAGATGAATTCGTGGCGATTACAAAAAAGGACTATTCAGACTTTTAGGACAGCTTCTTTTATTTTTAAATAAATCTTTTGATTACAAAATCTGTTCAGATGAGTCCGGGATTCTGTTGGAACATCCTTCCGGTGCCTGCGATGTAAAATAGAAAGGGATAATCGTTGTGGGCTCCGGAAGTTTTCTAACGAGGTTAAAAATCGGATGGCCAATCATCAATTGATACGCCTTGTTTTGATTAATTCATTTTTGATTTTAAGAATCTAAAAAACTGAAAACTAAAAATTTGCGGATAACTTACCATGCCTGAAATAATTTTTTTGGACCTTCCGTCAATTTGGTTATCTTTGGGAACTAACTATATATCTATATGAATACAGAGACTATTGACAACATTAAAATGATAGCGGAAACGGCAAGAGAATTTGCTGAAAAAAATATTAGACCTAATATTATGGAGTGGGATGAAAGTCAGACTTTCCCTAAAGATTTGTTTCATGAGTTAGGAGAAATGGGGTTTATGGGAATTGTTATTCCTGAGCAATATGGAGGCTCTGGTCTTGGATATCACGAATACGTTACCATTCTGGATGAGATCTCCCAGGTTGACCCTTCTATCGGACTTTCTGTAGCGGCGCACAATTCACTTTGTACCAATCATATTTACGAATTCGGAAATGAAGAACAGCGAAATAAATGGCTTCCTCAGCTGGCATCAGGAAAGGTAATCGGTGCATGGGGATTAACAGAGCATAATACAGGTTCTGATTCCGGAGGAATGTCTACAACCGCTGTAAAAGATGGTGATGAATGGATCATCAGTGGAGCTAAAAACTTTATTACCCACGCTATTTCAGGTGATATTGCCGTGGTGATGACGAGAACCGGTGAAAAGGGAGCTAAAAATAATTCTACTGCTTTTGTATTAGAGAAAGGAATGCCGGGCTTTTCTTCCGGTAAAAAAGAAAATAAGTTGGGAATGAGAGCTTCCGAAACCGCAGAATTGATTTTCGACAATGTTCGTGTTCCCGATTCTCACCGGTTAGGAGAAGTGGGTGAAGGATTTAAACAGGCTATGAAGATCCTTGACGGAGGAAGAATATCTATTGCCGCATTAAGTTTAGGAACGGCAAGAGGAGCTTATAAAGCTGCATTGAAATATGCGAAAGAAAGACAGCAGTTTGGTAAGTCTATTTCAGAATTCCAAGCCATCAACTTTATGCTGGCTGATATGGCTACGGAGATTGATGCTGCAGAATTGCTGATCCAGAGAGCTGCTACTTTGAAAAACGCCAAGCAGAAAATGACTAAAGAAGGCGCAATGGCCAAACTTTATGCTTCTGAAGCTTGTGTAAGAATTGCTAACAATGCTGTTCAGATCTTCGGAGGTTATGGATATACTAAAGATTTCCCTGCTGAAAAATACTACAGAGATTCAAAACTTTGTACAATCGGCGAAGGAACTTCTGAAATTCAGCGATTGGTAATCGGCAGAGATATTACAAAATAAGGTGATATAAAAGAGAATTATATCTTCAAAAAGTGAATAGTACTCGCATGTTGCGGGTACTATTTTTATTTAAATACCAGTATATTTGTGTGTATTATTTAATGTAATACATAATTATTTATAGTAAATATCTAAAAATTTCTTAAAAAATTTTGTTTTTCGTAATTGAATTTTTATTAAATTTGGTATTCCACAATCAAAAATAATTTTATATGAAAAAACAATTAACGTTGTTGGGAATGCTTTTTCTTTCAGGCATTTCTTTCGCGCAGACCGATCGTCTCTGGTCGCCGGGATCAGGAAAAGGAACTTCCGGGATCTTTGAAAACAAAAGCAATATTCTTAATCCTAAAATTTACAGCCTTGACATTAACGGATTAAAGAATGTTTTAGCCCGGGCGCCAAAAAGATTGGCTGCAGGAGAAAAATCAGAAATTATTATCTCCTTTCCAAATGCTGACGGAAAAATGGAAAACTTCAAGATCAGGGAAAATTCCAATTTCGATCCGCAGCTCGCCGCAAAATATCCTGATATTAAATCTTACGTAGGAGAAAGCCTGGAAAATCCGGATTCTACTGTATACTTCAGCATTTCACCATTAGGACTGTCGTCAATGGAAATCTACGGTAATAAGTCGGCAGTTTTTATTGAACCATATACTAAAGATCTTTCTACGTATATCGTTTATAAAAAATCGGATAAAAAAGATGATCTTAATAAATTTGAATGTACTGTGCTTGATGTTGCGCAAAAAGGTGCTACAACTGCAAGTGACATCACTGCACGGCCTAATGCTGATGATGCGAAACTAAGAACTTTCAGACTTGCCCTGTCCTGTACAGGAGAATATACCGCGTACTTCGGTGGCACGAAAGCCAATGCATTAGCTGCCATGAATAACACGATGACACGCGTCAACGGTGTTTTTGAGAAAGACTTCTCTGCAAGAATGGTCTTGATTTCCAATAATGATGCGGTGATTTATACAAGTGCTTCATCTGATCCCTACTCTTCGGCTTCCCAGATGAATAACTGGAATTCTCAATTACAGTCTACTTTGACTTCGGTTATTGGTGAAGCCAATTATGACATAGGACATCTTTTCGGAGCTTCGGGAGGCGGAGGAAATGCAGGTTGTATCGGATGTGTATGTACAAATGGTTCTAAAGGAAGCGGCTACACCTCTCCGGCAGACGGAATTCCTTCAGGTGATAATTTTGATATCGACTATGTTGCCCACGAAATGGGACATCAGTTTGGAGGAAACCATACGTTTTCAATGAGCAACGAAGGAACCGGAGCAAATATGGAGCCGGGATCAGGATCAACAATCATGGGATATGCAGGCATTACAAGTCAGGATATCCAGCCGCATTCTGATGCTTTCTTCCATGCGATCAGTATCCAGCAGATTACGAATAATATTAAAGCAAAAACTTGTCCCGTAAGCACAAATACGGGAAATTCAATCCCTACAGCCAATGCAGGATCAGATTATACCATACCGAAAGGAACACCGTTTATGCTAACCGGAACAGGAACGGATGCAAACGGAGATTCTTTAACTTATATCTGGGAGCAAATGGATAATGCTTCTTCTTCCCAGACAGGGGCCAGTTCTGCAGCCAGTGCTACCAAATCTTCAGGACCAACTTTCAGATCATGGACGCCAACTGCTTCACCGGTAAGATATTTCCCAAGAATGGCTTCCGTGCTAGCCGGAGCAACAACAACTGCTGGTTCAGAGATTACTGTGGAAGCCTTATCTAATGTAGCCAGAACTTATAACTTTAGATTTACGGTTCGCGACAACAGATCCGGAGGTTCAGGAAATAATTCAGATGATGCTGTAATCACTGTGAACGGAACGGCAGGTCCTTTCAGTGTAAGTTCACAGAATTCAGCAACAACCTACACGGGAGGAACCTCTCAAACCGTTACCTGGAACGTTGCAGGAACAACAGCAAATGGTGTAAATGCAGCGAATGTTGATATTCTTTGGTCTACAGATTCCGGGAATACCTGGACTACTCTACTTGCCGGAACACCAAATGACGGCTCCCAGGCAGTAACGATTCCAAATTCATCGACTTCAACGGGAAGGATTATGGTAAAAGGATCAAATCATATTTTCTTTGATGTGAATAATGCCAATATCACCGTAAATGCAGGCTCCGGAACGGTAGACACCACAGCACCAACGGCTCCATCATTAGCCGCTTCAGGCACCACTTCTACAAGTACTAATCTTTCATGGTCTGGTGCAACGGATAATGTAGCGGTAACTGGCTACGATGTTTATCAGGGATCTTCACTGATCGGTTCCACGGCATCAACATCTTACACCGTAACAAGCCTTACTCCTTCTACCACATACAGTTTCTCTGTAAGAGCGAAGGACGCAGCAGGAAATGTTTCTTCATCCAGCAATACCGTTAGTGTAACCACGCTTGCCGGAAGCACAGTTTCTTACTGCTCAGCTTCTGCCAATAATACGGCTGATGAAAGAATCGGAAATGTGAAATTCGGCTCTATTAACAATACTTCGACAGGAACTTCAGGTTATGAAAACTTTACGTCCGTTTCTACCAATGTGACTAGAGGAACAGCTTATACAATTTCCATAACTCCGGTGTGGACATCGACGGTTTACAGTGAAGCTTATGCTGTCTATATTGATTATAACAGCGACGGAGATTTTACAGACAGCGGCGAACTGGCATGGTCAAAATCAGGTTCAACAACAAGTCCTGTAACAGGTTCAATTACGATACCTTCTACAGCAACGTTGGGAAGCACAAGAATGAGGGTAATGATGCAGTATAGCTCTGTTCCTTCGTCATCATGTGGCACTTACACCTACGGACAGGTAGAAGATTATACTTTAAATATCGTATCATCCGGAAGGAATGAAATGGGTACAAAAGATCTTCTGACAGATATTAAGCTGTATCCTAATCCTGTAAAAGACATTTTATATATCTCAAATACGACGGCAGAAGATTACAAAATCTTCGATATGGGTGGAAAACTAATTAATTCAGGAAAACTTGAAAGAGGCTCTGTGAATGTAAGCAGTCTTATCAAAGGTGCTTATTTGATTCAGATCGGAGAAACTTCCAAGAGATTCATTAAAAACTAATAGCTGATTCAATTAAACCGAAAGGCTGTCCGGAAACGTGCAGTCTTTTTTTTACGGGCAATAGTGATAAATAATAAATGATATTTCTTTAATGATTAAAAAATAAAAATTCACGATTGACAATTGACAACGAATCATTTTCATTAAATCGTAAAAACCTAAGTCATGAATCCATATTTCTGAAACCTTATTTTTATATTTGCGTAAATAAAAAATATTCATGGATAAAATTGACAGTCTGAACCAGGTAGCAGAATTCCACACCACTTTTAAAGCCCCAATTTTGGAAACTCCGCAGATTCCTTCACCGGAAAGATGCAATCTTCGTGTCGAGCTTTTACAAGAGGAACTTAATGAGCTTAAACAGGCCATTGCCGATAATAATATCGTGGAAATTGCCGATGCATTGTGTGATCTGCAGTATGTTTTAAGTGGCGCCGTTCTGGAATTCGGACTTGGCAATAAATTTGTAGAACTGTTCGATGAGGTTCAGCGTTCAAACATGTCAAAGGCATGTGACAATGAAGAGCAGGCGCAGGAAACCGTTGAATTTTACAAAGCAAAAGATGTAGAATCATTTTATGAAAAATCAGGTGAAAAATATAATGTTTACAGAAAAGCAGATCATAAAGTTCTGAAAAACAAATATTATTCTCCTGCCGATTTGAAGACAATTATTGAAAAATAGCATGAAAAAAATTATTAAGAGCATTCTCACTATCTCCGTTCTATTTTTTACAGCTCAGCAGCTTAGTGCACAAAAAGTTGTAGTAGGACGTGAAGTGGAAACAACCGATGACGGTAAAATGCTTCTGGGAAATCAGTTAAAAGCAAAATTCCTCGAAGCTCCCTATTCTGACTGGTATGTTAAAGAACATGATGAATATGCACTGGATCAGAAAGCAATCAGTGAACTTAAAAAAGATAAAATAAATTCTTACAGCATAACTGTTTTTATGGGAACGTGGTGCGAAGACAGCCACAGGGATTTTCCAAGACTGATGAAAATCCTGGAGGAAGTAAAATATCCTGAAAGCAAGCTGACGATCATTGCTGTAAACCGCAAAAAGGAATCACCTACGGGTGATGAGGTTCGTTACAACATTCAGAAAGTCCCGACAATTATTCTGGAAAGATATGGTAAAGAAGTCGGAAGAATCATAGAAATGCCGACCACGGGCTATATTGAAAGAGATTTGGTTGAAATATTGAAAAAAGACGACCAATCCGTAATCAAAGAAATTTTTAATAAATAAGTATTGAGGAACTTAAAAATAATACTACCCTTTCTTGCAGGAGTCGTTTTGATGATTATCCTGTTTTTCAGTTTCAGATCCTGTTTTAATCCTGCCGAGAAAACTGAAAAATCAGATTATTATATCCTGACCAATCAGATTTCAAAGATGAATAAAATGGTTGTTCTTGAGCAGAACACTTCATCAATGCAAAAGACAAAAATGGGATATGAATTTTTCGGAAAAGAAGTTTCCAGCAACAGTATCATTACGTATACCAAAACCAATGCGCAGGTTTCTTATGATCTTAATAAGATGAAAATGGAAGTGGATTCTGTTAACAAAAAACTGATTATTACAGAATTACCCGAAGCAGAAATAAGAATCACCCCAAGCGTTGAAATTCAGTCTCTTGATGATTCCTTTTTTAACAGGATCTCTGAAAAGGATATTAAAAATGTAACGCAGAAAGCTAAAATTACAGCAACCAATTCCATCGACCAGAACCGACTGAGAAATGAAGGTCGCCAGCAATTAATGGAAAATCTCAATTCAATATTCGTTTTGGCAAAGGCTTTGAATTACAAGATAGAAGACCAGACAGGAAAGCTGGGTATTTTAAAATTGTAAATTTAAAGGCTATGGATCCGCAAGAAAAAAACAAAAAAGAAGAGCCGGCAAATGCTGCCGAAATAAAAAAACAAAATCAGGATTTTCCGAATATTCCTGCATCATCAAAAAAGACAAATCCGTCTGATGTAGATAAGGAAGACGTTCAGAAATCTTCACAAAATAATAAATCCGGAAAAACTGATAATACGGAAGAATAATAAAAAGGTTCTGCTTCATTGAAGCGGAACCTTTTTCAGAAAAAAAATATACAAATAAAAATCAAACCGTAAGAAATTCGCTCCGCTATATGAATTTTATGGACTCTTTACTACTTATCTAATTGCAGCGAAGCGAAATTTATGATGTCAAACAATGGTAGATTTTCCGAGCTTTACATTTTCAAAATTGTAATAAGATTTCTCGGAATAAGTAATAAAATCTGCAATAAAACTTCCCACTTCACCAGTCGAATAAGGTTGTTCTGCATTCAGATCTACCGTTACATATTTATTTTCAATAGCATGTTCTACAGACTGTCTTAATTTTTCCGCAGCCTGGTCGAGTTTCAAATAATCAAGCATCATTGCTGTACTCAAAATAGAAGCAATCGGGTTGGCAATTCCTTTGCCTTTTGCCTGGGGATAAGAACCGTGAATAGGCTCAAATAAAGCATTACCATTCCCTATCGAAGCGGAAGGCAACAAACCGATAGACCCACCAATCACACTCGCTTCGTCCGATATAATATCACCAAACATGTTTTCTGTTACGATTACATCAAACTGTTTTGGATTTAAAATCAATTGCATGGCGGCATTATCAACAAACATAAAATCCAGTTCCACTTCAGGGTATTCTGTAGCGATTTCTTTACAGACTTTTCTCCACAGCCTTGAAGTATCTAAAACATTGGCTTTATCAATTAATGTCAACTTTTTTCTGCGCTTTTGTGCTTCCTGAAAAGCCATGTGAACAATCGGGGAAATTTCATCACGGTTGTACTTACAAATGTCGTAAGCGTAACCGGCTTCGTCATCGGTAAATTTTTCACCAAAATAAATTCCACTCACCAGTTCCCTGAAAATCTGAATATCAGTTCCTTCAATAATCTCTTTTTTTAAAGGACTCTTCTCAATCAGAGAGCTGTATGTTTTCAGAGGTCTTATATTTGCAAAAAGTCCAAGCTCTTTACGAAGTTTCAGCAAACCTTGTTCAGGGCGAACTTTTGCGTCAGGATTATTATCAAAAGACGGATCTCCGATAGCTCCGAAAAGAACTGCATCGGATTCTTTGCAGATTTGCAGTGTTTCATCCGGCAAAGGATTTCCTGTTTTATAAATCGCTTCAGCACCCATTAATCCGTATTTAAACTCGAATTTATAATGAAAGGCTTCAGCTATTGCTTCCAAGATTTTAATACTCTCTCCTACGACTTCCGGCCCGATTCCGTCTCCCGGAAGAACTGCTATTTTAAAGTTAGTTTTCATATACTTTTTGTGTTTTTAATTCAAATTCCTGAATTGCCTGCTTTCTACTGATCAAAAAATCAATATCATCATAGCCATTCATCAGGCATATTTTTTTATAAGAATCAATTTCAAAACTTTCTGTTTTGTCATTAAAAGTAATTGTTTGTTTTTCAACGTCCACCAGAATTTCTTTTTCAGGATTTTCCGTGATTCCGCTTAGAATTTCTTTTAAAAAATCTTCAGAAACTTTTACAGGTAACAAGCCATTATTCAATGCATTACCTTTGAAAATATCAGCAAAGAAGCTGGAAACGACTACTTTAAATCCATAATCTGTTAAAGACCACGCTGCATGCTCCCGACTGCTTCCGCAACCGAAATTGTTTCCTGCAATGAGAATTTCACCGCTGTATTTAGGATTGTTCAGCACAAAATCAGGATTGGGCTCGTTTGTATGAACATTGTATCTCCAGTCTCTGAAAAGATTATTTCCAAAGCCTTTTTTATCAATACTTTTTAAAAACCTGGCCGGAATGATCTGATCCGTATCTATGTTTTCTACCGGCAAAGGAATCGCCGTGGATTTTATTGTGATTAATTTTTGCATTTTTTTAGCTAAATAGTTTTAATTATTCTTTATTTTTCAGGAGCTTTGTCCCGCTATCCACTCATACTCCTCGCTCCATAGCTTTTGTCTTCACTTGCTGCGGGGTAACCGTTTCTATCGGGGCTAGAAAAGTGAACGGTTTTCACTTTGTGAGTCAATAGTAAATTGTTTAAAACATTAAAATAAACATTTGACTATTCACCGTTGACTATTGACTTATGTAATAAAATTCACCATTGATAATTCACCATTGATAATTCACTTACGAAGTAAAATTCACTCGTACCATCAGTTTTCAAAGACCGAAATTTTCCCTTCGATAGCAACTTTTGCGGCAGTTAAAGGACTTGCTAATATTGTTCTTGCTCCCTGTCCTTGTCTTCCTTCAAAATTTCTGTTAGAAGTCGAAACACAATATTCACCTTCCGGAATTTTATCATCATTCATTGCTAAACATGCGGAGCATCCCGGCTGTCTTATTTGGAAACCTGCCTCGTTAAAAATTTTATCCAGGCCTTCTTCAAAAATCTGTTTTACAACCTGTTGTGACCCCGGAACAATTAAAGCCTGTACATGTTCTGATTTATGCTTACCTTTAATATAATGTGCCGCCGAACGGAAATCTTCGATTCTTGCATTGGTGCAGCTTCCGATAAAAACATAATTCACTTTGATATCAGAAAGCGCCTGGCCTGCTTTTAAACCCATGTATTTCAGTGCCTTTTCCTCAGAATCATTCTGTGGAACAGGAATATTCTGACTGATCGAAATTCCCATTCCCGGATTTGTTCCGTATGTCACCATCGGATAAATTTCAGAAGCGTCAAATGTAAACTCTGTATCGAAAATCGCTCCGTCATCTGTTTTCAGCGTTTTCCAGTACTCCAATTTTTCCTGCCATTCTTCGCCTTCCGGTGCAAATGTTCTTCCTTTGACATAACTGAAAGTGGTTTCATCCGGTGCGATCATTCCGCCGCGGGCTCCCATTTCAATGCTCATATTGCAGACGGTCATCCTTCCTTCCATCGACATTTCTTCAAAAACATTTCCGGCATATTCGCAGAAATATCCCGTTCCGCCATCGGTTCCGACTTTAGAAATGATATAGAGAATTACATCTTTTGGCTGAACGTTTTTATTTAATTTCCCATTTACGGTAATTCTCATAGATTTTGGTTTATTCAGCAGTAAACACTGGCTTGCAAAAACCTGTGCTACCTGGCTTGTACCAATTCCGAAGGCAATAGACCCAAAAGCTCCGTGTGTTGAAGTATGGCTGTCTCCGCAGACAATACTCATTCCCGGCTGTGTAATTCCCAGTTCCGGGGCAATGATGTGAACGATCCCCTGATAAGGATGACCCAAACCATACAGTTCAATATTGTTTTTTTTGCAATTTTCTGTAAGCTGTTGAACCTGGTTTCTGGAAGACTCGTCGCGTATTGGCTTATCCTGATCCCATGTGGGAACATTATGGTCAGCTGTAGCAACAATCTGTTGTGGCCTGAAAACTTCCAGGTTTCGTGATTCCAGTTCTGCAAAAGCCTGTGGGCTTGTTACTTCATGGATCAGATGTTTGTCAATATATATAATTTGAGGTCCGTCGGGCACAGTTTCCACAACATGAGCGTCCCAGACTTTATCAAAAAGTGTTTTATTATTATTCATTTTATTTTATATCTAAAAGAAAATCAATCCTCTACCCTATCTTTTTTGTTACTTTATCAATAATTAAACTTAAATCATCATTATTGACTTCCTTTTTATGGTCAGCTATCTTAAGAAATTCCTGATATAAAAAATCAAGCTCATTTTTAGTAACATCAAAACCGATATTTTTGAATCGGTACGCGAGTGCTGAACGTCCGCTTCTTGCTGTAAGAATAATCGATGAAGCATTTACGCCCACCTCCGAAGGATCGATAATCTCGTAAGTTTCCCTGTTTTTGATAACACCATCCTGGTGAATTCCCGAACTGTGAGCGAAAGCATTGGCTCCCACGATAGCTTTATTCGGCTGCACGGGCATTCCCATAAGATCAGACACCAAAACACTCATAGCGTTGAGCATTTTGGAGTTGACCTCTGTGTATAATTTTAAATTTTTATGTTGTTTAAGAATCATGACAACTTCTTCCAGAGCGGTATTTCCTGCTCTTTCTCCAAGTCCGTTGATGGTGCACTCTATCTGTCTTGCCCCATTAATTACCCCCGAAATTGAATTGGCTGTGGCCAGTCCAAGATCATTATGACAGTGGCAGGATAAAACCGCCTTTTCAATTCCTTTTACGTTTTCTTTTAAATATTTTATTTTTTCTCCGTATTCTTCAGGAAGACAATACCCTGTTGTATCAGGAATATTAAGAACTGTTGCTCCGGCTTTGATGGCTTCTTCGCAAACTTTCGCAAGATAATCATTGTCGGTTCTTCCGGCGTCTTCGGCATAAAATTCCACATCTTCCACGAAAGTTTTGGCATATTTTACAGCCTGAACGGCTCTTTCGATAATATCTTCTCTGTTGGAGTTGAATTTGTATTTGATATGAGAATCTGAAGTTCCGATTCCTGTATGGATTCTTGGTCTTTTGGCGTATTTCAGTGCTTCGGCAGCAGCCTCGATATCTTTTTGGTTAGCTCTTGTCAGCCCGCATACTTTTGCATTTTTTACTAATTTTGAAATTTCTGAAACGGAATGAAAATCTCCCGGACTGGAAATAGGAAATCCCGCTTCAATGATGTCTACACCAAGCTCATCGAGTTTTTCCGCAATCGCTAATTTCTGTTCCGTATTGAGTTTGCAACCCGGAACCTGCTCTCCGTCCCGTAGTGTGGTATCAAAAATTTCAACTTTTTCGGAATTCATAATGAAGTTTTTTACTTAATTTTGAATCAAAACTAGAAAGATGAAACGTTTAGTCTTTATTGTTTTTAATAAAAATTACAATACTCAAAATATTGAAATTTGAATTTAATTATTTGTTTATCAGTATTTTAATTTATAAAAATTTACAATGGCAGAATTGCAGAAAGATTTTTTATTTGTCCTTATTAAGTCATTGACGACTTCGGAAAAAAGGCAATTCAAGCTGTATGTAAACCGTCTTGGAATTAATGTTGATGCAAAATTTCTTCTTCTTTTTTCGGCAATCGATAAGATGAAAGAATATGATGAAAATACAATCATCAGCAAAAAAATTTCCACAAAACAACAGCTGTCAAATTTAAAAGCGCACCTTTATAAGCAAATTTTAGTGAGCTTACGTATGAATCCGAGTCACCAGAATTACCGGATCCAATTGCGTGAACAGCTTGACTTTGCAAATATTCTGTATCAGAAAGGTCTTTATAAGCAGGCTTTGAAAATTTTAGACAAAACGAAACAGTCGGCATTGGAACTTGATGAGAAAACAATTGCTTCGGAAGTGATTGATTTGGAGAAAGTAATTGAGTCACAGTTTATTACAAGAAGTATTGAAGGGCGGGCAGATGAACTCATCAGGCAGTCAACTGAAATCAGCAAGCAGAATCACTATGCCACAGAATTATCCAATCTTTCGCTGAAACTCTACAGTGAAATGCTGACACACGGCTATGTAAAAACTGATGAAGAGCGTGCTGAAGTCATGGAAATCTTTACTTCACAAATTCAAAAAATAACTTTTGAAAAACTGAATTTTACAGAGAAACTGTGGTATTTTAAAGCACATGTCTGGAAAAACCAATTGCTCCAGGAATATAAATATACATTGAAATATGCCTTTCAGTGGGTAGATTTATTTCACAAAAATCCCGAGATGATCATGAGTCATCCTGTTTGGTATATAAAAGGAAATACGTACCTCCTGAAAATCCTTTTTCTTTATGGGAATATTGATATTTTAGAAAATAGTTTTAACACATTTAATAAGGTCGTACATTCTTCAAGTTTTACTCAAAATGAAAACTTACAATCTCTTATTTTTCTGACACATTATAATACGTTGATGAATATTCACTTTGTTAAAGGTGAATTCTTTTCAGGCTCAAAACTGATTCCGGAAATTGAATTGAAAATGGAAAGGCTTCGCGACAAAATCGATGAGCATCATTTTATGATTTTGTATCTTAAAATGGCAGCTATGTTTTTCGGAAGTAAGAAATTTAAAGAATCAATAAAATATGCTTTAAAAATAACGGAATCTAAAGGAAATGTTCAGGAAGATCTGCTGTTTCATACACGGATTTTGATTTTAATGGCTAAGTATGAGTCAGGAAATGATGAAGATTATGATGAGTTTATCAAAGCAACTCTTAAATTCGCGAGAAAAATGAAAAAGCCGGATGAATTTCATTTTGAAAGCGTGAATTTTTTTAAAAATCTGAATAATTTAACGCCTCACAATCAGTTGGAATCTTTTAAAGAATTTGATAAAAAGCTGGATGTTTTTGAAGGAAATGAATATTACAGAAGGTCTTTATTATACATCGATATTCATGGCTGGGTAAAATCTAAAGTAAGAAATGTTGACGTTATCGAAATTATTAAAGAGAAAGTGAGATATAAAAGAGATCATTAAAATAATTCTAACATATTCATAATTAAAAGGTTGATATTATTTCAATCTTTAAAAACGGTTTTATTTGCTTTTTAGTATTAAATCTTCCGCCAAATAGATACATCTGTAGCATTTTAAATAAAAATTCCGTATTTTTGCATCTTAAAATTTCTTAGTAAACAATGATAAAAATTACACTTCCAGACAATAGTGTCAAAGAATTCGAGGCGGGAGTTACTCCGCTAGATGTGGCAAAATCTATAAGCGAGGGATTGGCTAGAAACACCATTTCCGCAATTGTTAATGACAAACAAGTAGAAACAACCACACCTATTACCACGGATTCTACGGTACAACTATTGACATGGAATGATGATCTTGGAAAGAAAGCATTTTGGCATTCTTCTGCCCACCTTCTGGCGCAGGCAATCCTTGAATTTTATCCTAATGCTAAGTTAACGATCGGTCCTGCTATCGAAAGCGGTTTCTATTATGATGTAGATTTCGGTGACGAAAGTTTATCTGAAAAAGACTTCGAGAAAATTGAAAAGAAAGTATTGGAAAATGCTAAAAAAGGTTCAACTTTTTCATTGTACCCTGTTTCTAAAGAAGAAGCATTAAAAGTCTACGCAGATAATCCTTATAAAGTAGAACTGATCTCTAATCTGAATGATGGGGAAATCACTTTTGTAACCCACGATGATTTTACAGATCTTTGTCGTGGAGGACATATTCCGAATACAAGTATTGTAAAAGCTGTTAAGATTTTAAATGCAGCCGGAGCTTACTGGAGAGGAAATGAAAAAAATCCTCAGCTGACAAGAGTATATGGTATTTCTTTTCCTAAACAGAAAGAATTAACAGAATATCTTGAAAGGCTTGAAGAAGCCAAAAGAAGAGATCACAGAAAATTAGGTAAAGAATTAGGAATCTTTGCTTTTTCTGAAAAAGTAGGTGCCGGGTTGCCGCTTTGGTTGCCAAAAGGAACTGCCTTAAGAAGAAAACTGGAGAATTTCCTTTCTGCCGCTCAGAAAAAGGGAGGTTATGAATTCGTAATGTCGCCACATATCGGGGCAAAAGAATTGTATGTAACTTCCGGTCACTGGGATAAATATGGAGCAGACAGCTTCCAGCCGATCAAAACTCCGAATGAAGGAGAAGAATTCATGCTGAAGCCGATGAACTGTCCTCACCACTGTGAAATTTATAAAACTTCGCAATGGAGCTACAGAGACTTACCGAAAAGATACGCAGAATTCGGAACAGTTTACCGATATGAGCAATCAGGAGAGCTTCACGGTTTGACAAGAGTTCGTGGATTTACTCAGGATGATGCACACTTATTCTGTACTCCGGATCAGCTTTTGGGTGAGTTTGAAAAAGTTATTGATCTTGTACTTTATGTTTTCAGATCATTAGGTTTTGAAGATTTTGTGACTCAGGTTTCATTAAGAGATCCTGAAAACAGAGAAAAATATATAGGCTCCGACGAAAACTGGGAAAAAGCCGAAAATGCAATCATCACAGCGGCGAAAAACAAAGGTTTGAAAACGGTTGTTGAATACGGTGAAGCAGCATTCTACGGTCCTAAGCTTGATTTCATGGTAAAGGATGCTTTAGGCAGAAAATGGCAGCTTGGAACGATCCAGGTTGATTATAACTTGCCGGAAAGATTTGATCTTCACTATATCGGAAATGATAATGAGAAGCACAGACCGGTAATGATTCACAGAGCGCCGTTTGGCTCTATGGAGCGCTTTATTGCGATCCTTCTGGAGAATACTGCCGGAGACTTCCCGTTGTGGCTAAGCCCGGATCAGTTTATTATCCTGCCCATCAGTGAAAAATATGCAGATTATGCTAAAAAAGTTTCAGAATTTTTAGAAAATCACGATATTAGCGGTCAGATTGATAACAGAAACGAAAAGACGGGTAAAAAGATCCGTGATGCAGAATTAAACAAAATTCCATTCATGCTGGTTGTAGGTGAAAATGAAGAGAAGGATGGCACAATTTCTGTACGTAGACGGGGTGAAGGCGATTTAGGAGCTATGAATCTTGAGGATTTCGTTTCTTATTTCAAAAAAGAATCTGCGATATAAAAATCAACGATTCAAAATTCAGTATTGAAATAGTATATAAATTAATACTGGATATAATTAAATTAGAGTTAACCAATAAAATTATAATACAATAGCACAAAGATTTAACAACAGGGGCCCACAGAGACGTCCGGTACAGGAGGACGCTCACTTGATCAACGATAAAATTCGTGTGAGAGAGCTTCGTTTAGTGGGCGATAACGTAGAGCCGGGAGTATATCCTACAGAAAAAGCAAGACAGATTGCTCAGGAGCAGGAGCTTGATCTGGTAGTAATTTCCGATAAGGCTGAACCGTTTATTGCTAGAGTTTTGGACTATAAAAAGTTCTTATACGAGCAAAAGAAAAAACAGAAGGAACTTAAAGCCAAGCAGGTAAAAGTGGTCGTAAAAGAAATCCGTTTCGGACCTCAGACCGACGAACACGATTACGAATTTAAGAAGAAGCATGCTGAAAAATTCCTTGAGGAAGGTTCAAAATTAAAGACCTACGTATTTTTTAAAGGACGTTCGATTATCTTTAAGGACCAGGGAGAAATCCTTCTTTTAAAACTTGCCCAGGAGCTGGAGCATGTTGGAAAAGTAGATCAGCTTCCCAAACTTGAAGGAAAGAGAATGATTATGATGATGAGTCCTAAAAAACCGGCTAAATAATCTATAATGTATGATCATCGGTTTTAAAGCTTTAGGCTTACTGATGATTTAAGATAACAAAAGGAGATTTTCTATGAAAGTCTCTTTTTGTATTATTATTTTTAGTAATTTTGCAGACGCGATTATTTGCGTGAGGGATAGTAATGAAAAGCCCACAGCAAGCGAAGGAAATAGCGCTGAGCGAGGACTTGTAATGAATAGCCCGACCCGAGTGAGTGAGTGGGGCGAAGCGGAACGAACGAGCGAGGGACACGCCCAGAGTAATGTAACAATTTCAAAAGTATAACAGTGTAACAACTATTTGTCATTGCTATATGGTGAACGAATACATTACTTATTGAAAAAGAATTGATAACAAAACAATAAAAAGCAAAACAATGCCAAAATTAAAAACGAAATCAGGTGCTAAGAAACGTTTTGCTCTTACCGGTTCTGGTAAGATCAAAAGAAAAAATGCTTTCAAAAGCCACATCTTAACAAAGAAAGAAACTAAGCAGAAGAGAAATCTTACGCAAACTTCTTACGTTGCTTCTGTGGACGAGAAAAGTGTTAAACGTCAATTAGCAATTAAGTAGTTTTTATAAATCTATATTTCGGTTTATAAGAATTCAAAACAAATTCAACATTTTAACCCTGAAATGGAGCAACTAAGAGTAATGAAATATTTACCGCACATTTCAAAAAAACAATTTAAATTATGCCAAGATCAGTAAATGCCGTAGCTTCAAGAGCTCGCAGAAAGAAAATTTTTAAGCAAGCTAAAGGTTTTTTCGGTAGAAGAAAGAACGTTTGGACGGTAGCTAAAAACGCGGTAGAAAAAGCAATGCAATATGCTTACCGTGGTAGAAAAGAGAAGAAAAGAAACTTCAGAGCACTTTGGATCACTCGTATCAATGCGGGAACCAGAGAGCACGGAATGTCTTACTCTCAATTTATGGGAGCTCTTAAAAAGAACAACATTGAGCTTAACAGAAAAGTTTTAGCAGATTTAGCAATGAATCACCCTGAAGCTTTCAAAGCAGTTGTAGATCAAGTAAAATAATGTAAAATTTTTGTTATCAATATAAATCCCGGGTTTTTTGCCTGGGATTTTTTTATTATATACATTTGCTAATTATTAAATACGTAAAAATTTTATTTAAAAGTGAAAAAACTAAGTACTCTTCTGCTTATTTCTTTAGCATCCTATGGCTTGCAGGCTCAAAGTTTTATTCAGGCTTATAAAAACCGGGCCGATCAGGTTTCCCAAACCAATATTACCACCCTTCTCCAGGAATTTGAAAATCTCGGCGTGAAAACCACCGGATCAGCGGCCAATACAAATGCCTTGAACTGGCTGAAAGCTAAATATCAGTCTTATGGGTATTCTGCTAATCAGATTACGGAAGATGCTTTTACATTTGGAGGAAATGTAAATTCAAAAAATTTAATTATAACGAAGACAGGAACGCTTTATCCTAATATTTATGTTATTATATGCGGTCATTACGATACGATTACAGGTCCCGGTGTGAGTGACAATGGCAGTGGAACTTCAATCATTCTCGAAGCAGCAAGAATTCTGAAAGATATTCCAACTGAGTATTCAATCAAATTTATTCATTTTTCCGGTGAAGAGCAGGGATTGCAAGGTAGTGGCCATTACGCCGACAATGTAGTTTTCCAAAATGGCGTGCGACAACTTAATGTTCGGTTAGTCTTTAATATCGACCAGGTAGGTGGACAACTTGGTAATATTAATGACGCTATAAAATGCGAGAGTGATCAATCCGGACAAACGGGCAATAATGCACAGTCGCTTGCTTTCACTCAACAATTGGCTAACTGTACGGAATTATATTCTCCGTTGCAAACTGTCATGTCTAATGCATATTCTTCTGATTATATGCCTTTTGAAGCAAATGGTGATATCATTACAGGATTTTATGAAAATGAAAGAAGTTACAATGAACATACCATAAATGATACTTTTGCCAATGTAGATCCAGTATATGTATTTAACGTAGGAAAGGCTGCTGTTGGAGCATTGCAACATTTTGCCACGGCAACGACTGCTCAGCTTGGTACTAAAGATGTAAGTTTAAATTCTTTAGAATCAGTCAAAATCTATCCTAATCCTTCCCGGGATTTTATCAATATTGAAGTGCCGAAAGATATTAAAGATTTTCATGTAGAAATCACAGATATGAACGGCCGTTTAATTAGCAATACGCAAAATGAGACAAAGATCAACGTTGCAGCACTGGCTAACGGTGCTTATTTGTGTAATATAAAAACAAATAATCAAACTGCGGTAAGAAAAATTGTTATTGGAAAATAATTAGTTTTCGTAGATATGGGGTTTCGGCGGGCAAAGCCCGCCGAAACCTTTTTAAGCCATTATCATTTTATTTGCTACGTTCAATAAGAATTTGTTCGATATCACGTAAGCTCAAATTTTTATATTTTAGCAAAATCAAAAAGTGATATAGAAGATCGGCTGCTTCATTTTTGAAAAGATTATCATCGTTATCTTTGGCTTCAATAACCAGCTCTACAGCTTCCTCTCCTACTTTTTGGGCGATTTTATTTATTCCTTTCCGGAACAGTGAATAAGTATATGAATTTTCTGCTTTTTCATTAATTCGCCGGTTGATATTGTCTTCCAGTTCAAATATAAATCCTTTGGAATCTTTATCACCAAAACAACTGAAACTTCCTGTATGACAAACGGTGTTTTTAGGCAAAGCTTTAATTAATATCGTGTCCTGATCGCAATCTGTAGTTATACTTTCTACGGTAAGGAAATTTCCCGACTCCTCACCTTTTGTCCATAACCTGTTTTTTGAACGGCTGAAAAATGTGACTATTCCTTCTTTTTCGGTTTTTTCAAGAGCTTCTTCATTCATGTAACCTAACATTAAAACCTGCAATGTCCTGCTATCCTGTATAATGACAGGGACTAAACCGTTTTCATTTTTATTAAAATTAATTTTCATCGTATGGTTAAATTTTTAGATTTTAATTCACTTTTCAAATCCTGAATTTTTATTTCATTGAAATGGAAAACGGTTGCTGCCAGAGCCCCGGTAGCTTTGGTTTGTTTAAAAACCATTTCAAAATCTGCAATTTTTCCAGCTCCTCCGGAAGCGATTACAGGAATATTTACATTTTCTGAAATCAACTTCGTCATTCTAAGATCGAAACTGCTTTTAGTTCCGTCACCGTCCATTGAAGTCAGTAAAATTTCTCCTGCGCCTAAATCTTCAGCTATCTTTGCCCATTCTAAAGTTTTTATCCCGGTATTTTCTCTCCCTCCTTTAATATGAACAAAGTCACCCGTGTCTGCAAATTTTGTGTCAATAGCCACTACAACACACTGACTTCCAAATTCTTTAGAAAGATCATCAATAAGCTGTGGACTTTTAACTGCCGAAGAATTTATACTTATTTTATCGGCTCCGGCTTCGAGTAATATTCTCACATCTTCAATGCTTGCAATTCCACCGCCGACAGTAAAAGGAACGCTGAGTTCTGTGGCAATATTCTTTACAAGTTCAACGAATGTCTTGCGTTTTTCCAACGTTGCCGTAATATCAAGAAATACCAGTTCATCGGCACCTTCCTGTTCGTATTTTTTTGCAAGTTCAACAGGATTGCCTGCATTTATGAGTCCTTTAAAATTAATTCCTTTTACGGTCGTCCCATCTTTGATATCCAAACAGGGAATTATTCTTTTTTTAAGCATTTTGAATAAAATTTTGTAGTTGATTTAAACTGATTCTGCCTTCATAAATTGCCTTTCCGATAATGGTTCCGGAACATCCTATTTCTTTCATTTTATAAACATCTTCCAGACAAGATATGCCTCCGCTTGCGGTAAGCTGTACAGCAGTTTGATTTAAAATATCCTGATAAAGTTCTGTGGAAGGCCCTTCCAGCATTCCGTCTTTTGAAATATCAGTACAGATCACATTTTTTATTCCTTTTTTCTGATATTCAAGAATAAATTCTATAATATTAAGTTCACTTTCTTCGAGCCAGCCTGAAGTTTTTATTTTCCGCTGAAAACAGTCAGCACCAAGAATAATTTTTTCTCCGTATCGATCAATCAAGCTGGAACAAAATTCAGGATCCTGAACCGAAATGCTTCCAATGGTAATTTGTTTCGCTCCCGAATTAAATGCAATTTCAATATCTTCTAAAGTTTTTAAACCACCACCGAAATCTATTTCCAAAGATGTCTCTTTCGCTATGGTTTCTAAAACTTTTTGGTTGACAATATGTTTTGATTTTGCACCGTCAAGATCTACTAAGTGAAGATATTTTATCCCAAAGTTTTCAAATTCTTTGGCAATTTCAAGAGGATTTTCATTATATATCTTTTTTGTCCCGTAGTCGCCTTTCGACAGTCGGACACATTTTCCGTCGATAATATCAATGGCGGGAATGATTTTCATAATTAGAGGTTTAAGAAGTTTTTAAGTAGAATATTTCCTGTTTTTCCTGATTTTTCAGGGTGAAACTGTGTGGCAAAGAAGTTATTCTTTTGTAAAGTTGCACTAAAAGGTAAAATGTAATTGCAGACAGAAGTTGTATTCTGTGATAGCCCGCAATAAAAACTATGAACAAAATAAAAATCGTCTTCCGCCTTAATTCCTGAGAAAATATCTGACGTAAGATCGGAAAGCGTATTCCAGCCCATATGCGGAACAATATTTTCCGTAGGGAATTTTTTAACGCTTACATCAAAAATGCCCATTCCTTTTGTGTTTCCTTCTTGATTGTTTCTACACATCAGCTGCATTCCGAGGCAGATACCTAAAACTGGTTGCGTTAAAGTGGGAATTAACTGATCTAACCCTTTCTCTTTTAGTATTTTCATTGTTGAAGAGGCTTCACCGACACCGGGAAAAATGACTTTGTCTGCTTGCTTTATGATTTCAGTATCATCGGTAATAATAGATTCCGCATTTAATCTTGATAGTGCATTCTGTACAGAATTTACATTTCCGCCGTTATATTTTATTATGGCTATCATTTTATAAAGTTCCTTTGGTTGATGGGATATTAAAATTTTGATCCGTTTGGTTTACTGCCATTTTTATGGCTTTTGCAAATGCTTTAAAAATAGATTCAATCTTATGATGTTCATTTTTACCTTCAGCTTTGATGTTGATATTACACTGAGCTGAATCGGTAAAAGATTTAAAGAAGTGAAAAAACATTTCCGTAGGGACATCCCCTATTTTTTCTCTTTTAAAATTGACGTCCCACACCAGCCAGGAACGCCCACCAAAATCAATGGCCACCTGTGCCAGACAGTCGTCCATCGGAAGAAGAAAACCATATCTTTCAATACCTTTTTTCCTGCCTAATGCTTTTGCAAAAGCTTCTCCTAAAACAATTCCTGTATCTTCAATCGTATGGTGTTCATCAAGATGTAAATCTCCTTTTGCATTAATTTTTAAGTCGATATTGCCATGTCTTGAAATCTGCTCAAGCATGTGATTGAAGAATTGAAGCCCGGTTTCGATGTTGGCCTGGCCGTTTCCGTCCAGATTGATTTCAATTTCGATCGCTGTTTCATTGGTTTTTCTTGCTACTGTTGCCTTTCTGGGAGTTTTTTTAAGATACAGGTAAATTTCACTCCAACTTTCTGTTGTCAGTTCGGCATCTACATTTTGAGTTTTATTGATATAAATAGCTTTTGAGCCCAAATTCTTTGCTAACTGAATATCCGTTATTCTGTCACCGATCACAAATGAATTTTTAAGATCATAGTTTCCGTAGATGTATTTTCCCAATAATCCAGTTCTGGGTTTTCTAGTTGGAAGATTTTCATGTTCAAAGCTCCTGTCAATGAGAATATCGTTAAAAATAATCCCTTCGTTTTCAAATGACTTCAACATTTTTTCGTGAGGGTTAATAAAGCTTTCATAAGGAAAACTTGTTGTTCCTAATCCGTCCTGATTGGTAGTCATGACCAATTCATAATCAAACTCTTTAACGATTTTTGCGAGATTCTGAAAAACTCCCGGATAAAATTCTAATTTATCAAGAGAATCAACCTGGAAATCTGTTGGCGGTTCAATGATTAATGTTCCGTCGCGGTCTATAAATAGTACTTTTTTCATTTAATTAAATTCCTTTTAAAACATTAATTAACTTATTATTCTCTTCTTTTTTTCCAACATTTATTCTGATGCATTCCGGAATCTGAGGACTTCTTTTGCTGGTAAGGATTTCATTTTTCAGTAATTCCTGATATACTTTTTCTGCATTATAAAATTCAATTAAAAAGAAATTAGCATCTGTCGGAAATACTTTTTTAACACATTCTACATTAAGTAATTCATTTTTTATTCTTGAAATTTCATTTAAAGTACTTTTTATATTTTTATCTATAATATTTTTATAACTAATTAATTGCATAATTTTATTTAAACTTAATGAGTTGACGTTATAAGGTGCTTTTACAGTATTAATCAGCTTTATAATTTCATCTGATGAATAAGCGGTGCCTACCCTTGCGCCAGCCATTCCCCACGCTTTTGAAAATGTCTGAAGTACAATAAGATTTGAGTATTTCTCTAA
This sequence comes from Chryseobacterium taichungense, assembly GCF_900109935.1. Classification (GTDB taxonomy): domain Bacteria; phylum Bacteroidota; class Bacteroidia; order Flavobacteriales; family Weeksellaceae; genus Chryseobacterium; species Chryseobacterium taichungense. The sequence goes on from NZ_FOBV01000007.1 coordinate 223,245, forward strand.
AAGCCTAATGTTCGATTCCTTCTCTGAAAATTCAATATATGCTTCATCAACAACGACAATTCCGTTAAAATTTTTGATGTAGAACTCAATATCTTCTATTGCATTTCCTGTTGGATTATTTGGTGTACAGAGAAAAAAAACTTTAAGATTATTATCTTTAGATATCTTTAAAAATTCTTCTTTATCAATTTCAAAATTTTCATCTAAATCTAGCTGTATCACATTATTTTCATTAATATTAGCATAAAAACCATACATTGTAAATGAAGGATTCATCACTAAAATCGAATCTTTTTTAGGCTCACAAAAGACTTTAAGAATAAGATCAATCAATTCATCACTGCCATTCCCTATTGCAATTTGGTCGACTGAAATATTTTTTATTTCAGCTAGTTTTTGCTTTAGTTCTTTCTGCGTGGAGTCAGGATAACGATTCAGTTCTCCGAACGGACTTTCATTGGCGTCAAGCAGAACAGGTGAAATAAATTCATTTTGATCTCTGAAACTCACATACGGCTTAAGTTCTAATATGTTTTTTCTGACTAAATTATATACATTAAAATTTTTCATTTTCTATTTTTAATCTTATGCTAACGGCATTTCTGTGGGCGAATAATCCTTCTGCTTCTGCCATAGTTTCTATAGTTTTTCCTAAATTTCTCAATCCTTCTTCTGACAGATTCTGAAAAGTAATTTTCTTCACAAAACTGTCAAGTGAAACTCCGCTGTAATTCTTTGCAAATCCATTGGTGGGAAGTGTATGATTTGTGCCGCTTGCATAATCTCCCGCACTTTCGCAGGAAAAGTTTCCCAAAAAGACAGAACCCGCATTTTGAATTTTAGCAATAAAATTTTCAGAATCCTTTATTGCCAGAATTAAATGTTCAGGTGCATACAAATTGCTGAATGCCAATGTATCATCAATCGTGTTGAGTAAAATGAAATGGCTGTTTTTTAAGGCTTCTTTTGCCAATTCATTTCTTGGAAGTGCTGCAAGTTGATTTTCCGTTTCTCTGATGGTTTCGTTAAAAATTTTTTCATCAGTTGAAAGAAAAACTACCTGACTGTCACTTCCATGTTCGGCCTGTGACAGTAAATCGGCTGCACAGAACTCAGGAATTGCCTGTTCGTCGGCGATGACAAGAACTTCACTTGGTCCCGCAGGCATATCGATGGCGACATTATAATTTTGAGCGAATTCTTTTGCGGCGACAACATATTGATTTCCCGGCCCGAAAATTTTGTAAACATTTGGAATACTTTCCGTTCCTAAAGCCATTGCAGCAACGGCCTGGGCCCCACCTACTTTAAAAATTTCAGTTACTCCGCAAAGTTTTGCCGTAAATAAAATGGCAGGATGTATATTTCCTTGAGTATCAGGTGGAGTACATAAAATAATTTCCTTACAGCCGGCTAATTGCGCCGGAATGGCAAGCATCAGAACCGTAGAAAACAGCGGTGCCGTACCGCCAGGAATGTAAATTCCGACTTTATCGATAGGCCTGTTTTCCCGCCAGCAAAATACGCCTTCAGTCGTTTCAATCTTTTCAACTCCAGGGATTTGAGAAGCGTGAAATTTGGTAATGTTTTCCTTTGCTTCCTGAATTGCCGATTTTAAGTCATTCCTGATTTGTTCCTCCGCGTAAGTTATTTCTTCTTCTGAAACTTTGATGTTCTTAGTTTCTGCTCCATCGAATTTTTTATTGAAATTAATCAAAGCCTGATCTCCATTTTTTTCTACCTGTGAAAAAATACCGGCAATTATTTCTGTAAGTTTTTCTTTTTTTATAGCCGGCCTCTTAATGAATTTCGACCATTCATTTTTTTGTGGATATTGTATAACGTTCATTTTAAATCACCATTTTATCAATTGGAATAATAAGAATATCCTGTGCTCCTTTCTCTTTTAGTTCATCAATGACCTCCCAGAAACGGTCTTCATCAATTACAGAGTGGATGCTGCTCCAGCCCTTTTGGGCCAGCGGAATAACGGTTGGACTTTTAAGAACGGGAAGCGTTTTTGAGATGATCTCTATTTTTTCATTCGGGACATTCATCAGGATATATTTGGAATTTTTTGCTTTTAAAACAGCTTTAATCCTGAATAAAAATTTTTCAAGAATAGCAGTTTTTTCTGTGCTGAGTTCTGATGTTTTGGCAAGAACCGCTTCTGAAGTAATAAGGGTCACTGTTTCTCTCAGTCCATTTTTAAACAAAGTACTTCCTGAACTTACGATATCACAGATTCCGTCGGCAAGTCCGATATTGGGCGCAATTTCTACCGAACCTGAAATCACGTGGATATCTGCCGAGATATTATGTTCATCAAGAAAATTTTTAAGTGTATTGGGATAAGAGGTGGCAATTTTTTTACCCTGAAAATAGCTGATATCATCAGTTTCAATTTCCTTAGGGATGGCTAATGATACACGACATTTTGAAAAACCCAGATTTTGAATTATTTGAATGTTTTTTTGTTTTTCAACGATAAGATTTTCTCCGATGATCGCAACATCAACGATTCCGTCTTCAAGGTATTGTGGAATATCAGAGTTCCGTAAATACATGATTTCCATTGGGAAATTATCTACGGAAACTTTTAACTGATCTTTACCGTTGTTGACTAAAATACCGCAATCTTTGAGCAGCTGCAATGATTCGTCGTAAAGTCTGCCGCTTTTTTGTATAGCAATTTTTAATATACTCATTTCACTTTTGTTGTGTCTGAGTAAACAAAATGCTTTAATGGATATAAATTGCCCGGGAAGAATTTAGAAACAAAAAACCGCCTGTTTACTCAGACGGTTTTTAATTATTTTGATTCTTAACGCATTCACATATCAATCAATTCCGTCTTAGCAGAGATGATGATGATAATGATGAACTGTTAAAAAAATCTGTTTCATTTGTTTGAATTGTATGGTGCAAATTTAAAGTAATAAATTTTAAACATGCAAATTTTATCGTAAAATATTTTTATAAAGATTCATTAATTCGGTTGCAATGGGCTCGTCATTAAACTTCTGAACATACTCGAAACCCTTTTCAGCACGTCGTTTTCTTTCCGATTCATTTTGCCATAAAAATTTAATTTTTGCCTGGATGTCAAGATGATTTTTTGGATCAATATAGACAGAATCCGGGCCGCCGGCTTCAGGGAGACAGCTTGTATTGCTCGTGATCACCGCCGTTTTTGAGAATAATGCTTCAATGACAGGAATTCCAAAACCTTCAAAAAAACTTGGATAAATGAATATATCTGCAAGTTTATAGATCACGGCCAATTCATCCATGGAAACGCCTTCAAGGAAATGAACCTTCATTTTATTTTCACGAATAAAACCTTCGACTTTTTTGAAATATTTTGTTTTTTTGCCGACAACGACTAATGGAATATTAGTGTCTTTTAATGCCTTAACAATGTTCAGGAGATTTTTACGCTCCTCAATTGTACCGACGTTTAAAACAAAACGTTCAGGAAGGTTAAATTTTTCTTTTGTCTGTTGAGCAAAATCCTCCGATTGCTGTTCTTTAAATGCTTTGTGACAACCTTGATAAATCACTTGAATTTTAGATTCCGGAACTTTTAGGAACGTAATAATATCCTGTTTTGTCTGTTCAGATATGGCTATGATTTTATCTGCGGAATCTGCTGCTTTTTTAAATTTCCAGAAGTGAATTTTACGGTCAAAAAATGAATAATATCGCGGATACCGAATAAAAATAAGATCATGAATTGTTACGATTTTCTTAATAGGTTTACTGCCCCATTTTAAGGGAAGTTCGCCCGATAAGCCATGAAAAATATCTGCATTCTGATGCTGGGCATCTTTACCCATTTTCAATTGGCGCGAAAAATTTCCTTTTGATGTTTCTACAAAACGAACATTCTGCAAATCAAGAATATTTTTTGCTCTTTCGGATTTATTTTTGTTTAATAAAATATATTCGTTTTCAGGAAAATAGGTTGCTAAAATTCTCACAAGATCCCGCGAATAGTTCCCTAATCCTGAAGTATTGTGAAAAAAACGTTTTGCATCAAAAGCTATTTTCATGAGCCGATCTGTTTTTGAAATTCCTGAAATGTCCCGAATGAATGATTTTTACTTTTTAGCCATAGTAAAAAGTCATCAAAACGTTTTATCATGTCTTCTCCTGAATTTTTTACAGTAAAGCCCGGTAATTTAAATTCATCATCTTTAATTGCTGCAAATTCCCAAGGATGAAAGTAAATATTAAGGTATTTATCTTTTTTTAATGTATCTGAAGCCAGCTTTTTGTAAAAAGACAGCGGAAAATTATGAAAGCTTAGCCAGAATAAAGGAATTCTGAAATTCGGAGAAACCGAAGCCGGAATCTGTGTCACATTTCCTTCTTTAAAATAGGTTCGGGAAACTTTGAGATTATTGTATCTTCCGGGAAGAAATGTGGGGTTAATCGACGAATTATACTGATATCCTGCATTTTCCACTGCATTTTTGCTTACTGGCATCATTCTCGGCATTCTCAAGCCAATAACTTTCGTGTCGAATAATTCTTCCAGCCTTTCTTTTGACTGTTTCAAATGTTCTTCCTTAAAATCAGAATGGTACCAGGTGTGTGAGGCCAGTTCATGGCCTTCATTGATTAATCTTTCGATTAAATGTTTACTGTTTTCCGCAAAAACAACAGTAGAAAAGAATGTCGCTTTTGCATGATGTTTTTTGAGGATATCCAGAATTCTTTCCAAACCCTGCTGGGAAATGGAAATCTGCTTCTGAAAAGAAATTTCACCTTTGTATTCCAATGGCATATCAAATTCCTCAATGTCAAAACTTAATAAAACCATGTTAAAAATTTTTATTTTTGATGATGTAATTTGGTCTGTCTTTTACCTGTTTGAAGATTTTACCTAAATAGATTCCTATGATTCCCAGGATAATCAACTGTAAACCTCCGAAAAAAACAATTGTCATAATGAGCGATGCCCATCCTGAAATCTCCGTTTTGGCGATGAATGAATAGATCACATAGATCGCATATCCTATCACCGAAATAGCAGAAAATAAAAAGCCAAGATAAGCGGCAATGTAAAGTGGTTTAACGCTGAATGCCGTAATTCCCGTAAAAGCAAACGTAATCATTTTTTTAAGATTATAGCTGCTTTTTCCGGAAAGCCTTTCATTGGCAGTAAAGTTTATTCCGGTCTGTTTAAAGCCCATCCAGCTGGTAAGGCCTCTCAAAAAAAGATCATCTTCATGGAAATTGCGCATGACTTCTACTGCTCCGGCATCCATGAGTCTGAAGTCTGATCCACCGCCTTTCGTTAAATCAACATCCGATAAGCCTGAAAGAATTTTATAGAAAAAGTCTGAAGTTTTCCTTTTAAATAAAGAAATTTCCTTAGGATATTTTCTTACGGTAAACACAATATCAAAACCTTCTTCCCATTTTTGAATCAACTCCGGAATAAGTTCCGGAGGATGCTGAAGATCGCCGTCCATTGAGATCACTGCATTTCCGTAAGCATTGTCCATGCCTGCCTTTACCGCGGGCTGATGGCCGAAATTCCTTGAAAACTCAATAAATTTTATCTCTTCATACTGTATTGAAAGTTCTTCTAGTTGTTGTTGGGTTTTGTCCCTGCTACCGTCATTTACGAATATGATTTCAAAACTGTAATGCTCCAGTGTATCGAAAACCTCTTTAATTTTTTGATAAACCAAAGCTACATTTCCTTCTTCGTTATGGGCAGGAATGACTATTGAAATTTTCTTCATATCATTATTCAAGGCTGTAATTTTTCTCAAAATCTTTGGTAAGAAGCTCGTAAATTACCCTTAGCCAGATTACAATGCAAGGTACGGCTTTTAAAGAATATTTAATGATATAATTCTCTTTTACGAATTTCGGGAAAAGATCGGAGGTAGAAAAACACGTAAAGATGATTACGAATACCAATAATCCGATAATAAAAGGACTTCTTTCTTTTTGGAGGAAAAACCAGATCAACACACCAACAACAGCGATGATATAAGTAGGTGACTCCGAACTTGAACTAAATAGCACCAAAAATAACAATGTGGAAGCTAAAATCATCAGCTGGAAAGCATAATGCTTGTATTGTCTTATCCTGAAATAGGGTGCGGCAAAAAGTGGTAATCCGAATGCAAGAAATACTAGATTTGAAATCGATGCGTCACCAAGAATCCGTCTGAAAAATCCCATCAGCGAAATATCCTGCATATTTCCCAAAACCTGATTTTCATTATTCTTTTCTACAATTGACTGAAACCAGTCTGAATAACATTGAATAACAAATCCCGGACTGGAATAAACCATAGGCAATACAAAAAAGAGTACAGCTATGATTATGCCTGAAAGAATAAATTTCACTTTATTTTTAATGAAGAAAAATTGTGATAGCCCTACAATTCCATAGATTTTTACAAACACTCCGATTAAAATTGCCGTTACCGATTTTACCTCCTTTTTTTCATAAATATAAACCGCTGATAACAATAAAAGCCCTGTAAGCGCTACATTAAACTGCAGGCTTAATGCTGCTGTAATATATTCCTGCAAAGCTAACAACCCGAAAAGTGCCTTTTTGAAATCTGAAAACGGTAATTTATAAATACCATAAATAAAAATGAATGTATTGGCAGCATTCCATAAAGATATTCCCAGCCAGTCGGGCATCATGGCAAAAGGTGCAATAAGCGCACTGAAAAAAACACCGTAATGATTTAAATCAAAATAAAGATCGGGATAATGGACAAACAGGTTTTTCTGATGGATCGTATTAAAAAATACATTTTTAAAAATCAGATAATTGTTGATCGCGTAATCTCCCCGTAAATATTTGGAAATCGCAGTGACTATGGATATAATAAGATAAACCCCAAATATATATTTAGGGTTTAGGATTATTTTAAGAAATTTTTCTTTCAAAATATTCGTATTAGTTTAAAATTTACTCTTAAACAGCAACATTATTCTCTCTCAACGCATCATTTAAAGACGTTTTTTTGTCTGTGGATTCCTTCCTCTGGCCGATGATCAAAGCGCACGGAACCTGGTATTCTCCCGCCGGATATTGTTTTGTATAGCTTCCAGGGATCACAACAGAACGAGCAGGAACTCTTCCTTTAATCTCAATTGGTTCAGGACCTGTAACATCGATGATTTTTGTAGATGCCGTAAGAACCACATTCGCTCCCAAAACAGCCTCTTTTTCTACATGTACACCTTCTACCACGATACATCTTGAACCAATAAAGCAGTCGTCTTCAATGATTACCGGAGCAGCCTGAAGCGGTTCCAGAACGCCACCGATTCCTACACCGCCACTAAGGTGAACATTCTTACCGATTTGCGCACAGCTTCCAACGGTTGCCCAGGTATCGACCATCGTTCCTGAATCTACATAAGCACCGATATTCACATAAGATGGCATCATAATTACTCCCGGAGCAATGTAAGCGCCTTCTCTTGCTACTGCATGCGGTACAACTCTCACACCTTTTTCAGCATAGTTTTTCTTTAAAGGCATTTTATCATGAAATTCAAACGGACCTACCTCAATAGTTTCCATTTTCTGGATTGGGAAATACATCACTACTGCTTTTTTCACCCATTCGTTTACCTGCCAGCCATTTTCAGTAGGCTCTGCTGTACGAAGTTCTCCTTTATCAACCAAAGCAATAACCTCCCTGATCGCCTTTTGGCTATCTTCATTCTGCAATAATTCTCTGTTGTCCCAGATATTTTCAATTGTTTGTTGTAACGACATGTTTCTAGTTTAAATTATTCGCGTCAAAGATACAAAAAGTTAAGGAAAATACTCTGAACATAACAATCAGAGGAATATTGTTTTGTTTGTTTTTGGGGAAAATTAAAGTACTCTCTGTGCATGCAGATAAGCTTTATTCCAGTATTTTTCGTTTAATGATGAAATAATAACGCCTTTTGTTGTGGAAGCATGAATAAATTTTACCTCTCCGTCATTACCGATATCGTGAACAATTCCGACATGGGAAACTCTGGTTCCGCCAGCTGTTGCGAAAAATAAAAGATCTCCGGGCTTTACCTCTTTGATGTCTATTTTATTTCCTGCTTCTGCCTGATCCGATGATCTTCTGGGAAGTTTATAATCATTTTCCTCAAAAACCTTTACTGTAAATCCCGAGCAGTCAAATCCTGATGAAGTATTTCCTCCGAATTTATAGGGTGCTCCAAGGTATTTTTCAGCATCTTTCAGAATTTCATTAATGGATGTGGAAATTTTACCGTTAAATTTAGATTCGAGATTTCTGAGATTTTCAGTTTTGGCAACGGATTTTGTAATTGTCTTATGACCGGAAGCTACTTTTTTTGAACTTCCACAGGAAATTGTAATTAAAGATGCAATGAATAAAGCATGAATTGTTTTTAAATGTGTATTTTTTAAATTCAGACAGTTCTTCATATTTCTTTCATTTTACGGTAAAGACCATACAAATATAAATAAATTATGCTTTCAGTTCGCTCAATTTGTGGTATGAAATAAATTGTTCAATATTTAAAAATAAAAAAAAGCTATTCAAACGAATAGCTTTGTATAGTGTAGTATATTATTATGATGTTTTTTCACCTTTCCAGGTTCCGGATTTTGATGGGGTAGGAACTTCATTTACCCATGTTCCGCTTGCCTTCTTATTTGATCTATTCAACTTCCCTATAAATTGTCCGTCAGAAGGCGATCCGATAGTCGCATTAAGATCCCCGGATTCACTCAGTTGTCCTGAAATCTGATAATTTTCTATAGTCTGTTCAGAAGATAAAGTTCCGGTTACTTTTCCGTCGGATGCCACAACAATGTTCCAAGTTCCTTTTTGGGTACCTGTATATGTTCCGGCCCATGTTCCTATGAAGTCATAAATTGTGTCTTCATCTTTGCAGCCCATAAATAAAATAGCGGTGAATACAAGTAAAAATATTTTCTTCATAGTTTTTGTTTTATAAACAAATTGTGGAGAATACGGGGATCGAACCCGTCACCTTTAGACTGCCAGTCTAACGCTCTAGCCAGATGAGCTAATTCCCCATTCATTTTGAATCAGTTTTCTGAAGCGGTACAAAAGTAAGTATTTAAACCACATATACAAACATTTTATTAAATTTTCTTCAAGCGGAATGTGAAATTTATAGCTAATTATCAATTTTTCAGGTATTTTCAAATTAAAATAAAAACGCACGCTAATGAATTTTAACGTGCGTTTTTTAATTTTTTATAGTGAAAATTATTTCCAACCACCTCCAAGAGCCTGATAAAGATCTACGGCAGCCTTCATTTTGCTGTATTCCGCATTGGCAATATTCAGTTCTGCGTTTAGTGAATTTACACTTGCATTCAATACTTCAAGATAATTGGCCATACCGTAATTTACCAGTTCCTGAGAATATTCAACTGAGTTTTTATAAGCATTCAGCTCTTTTTGTTTTAATTCTATAAAAGAATCCTGAACAGAGAAAACTCTTATCGCATCAGAAACTTCTTTTCCTGCAGTAAGTACGGCTTTTCTGAAATTCAGATAAGCGGTTTCCTGATTGGCCAGGCTCACATCGTAATTGGTTCTGATCGCTCTTCTGTTTAAGATCGGCTGTGCCAGACCAGCCACAACATTGGCAAATAATGAATTTACGCTAAATAAATGGTCAATATCAACCGATTGTATACCTCCACTTCCTGTAAGCTTTAAAGTAGGATAAAACTGAGCTTTTGCCGAATTAGTCAATTCAAAAGCATTCATAAGATTATACTCTGCTCTCATTACATCAGGACGGTTAGCAAGCAGCTGTGCCGGATATCCCAGTTTTACGTCTATAGGAAGTTGCTGGCTTTCCAATGTAGAACGTTCTATGGTGTGGGAAGGCTCTCCCATCAAAAGGCTCATGGTATTTTCCAGAAGCTGGATTTGAGTATCAATATCAATCAATAAAGATTTTGCATTAAAAACCAACGCCTCACTCTGCTGAACGGCAACCTCTGTTAATGTTCCCGAAGTTTTTAAAGCTCTTGTTGTTTCAAGGTTTTTTTCACGAACGGCGATTGTCTCATTAATAATTCTTTTCTGAGCATCAAAAGTTAGCAACTGATAATAAGCTGAAGCAATGGAAGCTACAAGATCGCTTTTTACAGCTTTGTGTGCAGCCACGGTTCCAAGATATGCTGCATACTGTGCTTTTTCCTGAGATTTTAATTTTCCCCAGATATCTGCCTCCCATCCGATACTTGCTGTAATATCGTACTGATTAATATATCTTCTCTCTCCGATGATCTGTCCGAATTGGGTGTTGATAGACTGAGTCTGGAATGTGTAATTCGGACCGACGGCCAACGTAGGCTGATAAGCTGCTTTGCTTTGTTTTAAATAAGCTTCTGCGGAGGCAATACTTTGCACTGCGATTCTGATATCAAGATTGTTTTCCAGTGCTTTTGAAATGTGCCTTTGAAGGATAGGATCTGTAAAAATCTCTTTCCAGGAAATATTGGCGATATTTGTACTATCTGAAGGCAGCATATCGGTTCGGTACAGCTTTTCATCTACCACATTGTTGGGTCTGTTGTACTCTTTTCTCGCCATACACGATGAAACAAAGGCAAGAAGTACGACTGAAAAAGTGATTCCTTTTATTATGTTTAAAATATTCTTCATTATTTGAAGTTTAAGGTTAAAGTTCAGGGTTCCGGATTTTCAGTCATTAACCTTCACCGAAACCCTAAACTGTCTTAATTTATTCTGCTAAATTGATTTCTTCTTTTTTAAGAGGTTTGACTTTTTCCTGCAGGTATTCGAAAATAACATACAATACCGGAATTACGAAAAGTCCTAAAATAGTACCTATCAACAATCCGATTGCAGCTCCCGTAGCGATGGATCTATTACCAACCGCACCGATTCCGCTTGCTAAAACCAATGGTAATAGCCCAAAGATGAATGCAAATGAAGTCATCAGGATCGGTCTTAACCTTGCTTTCGCCGCATTGATGGCAGACATGACGATTGTTTCTCCGTGATGCCTTCGCTGAACGGCAAATTCAACAATCAAAATCGCATTTTTCGCTAAAAGTCCAACCAGCATAATCAGGGCAATCTGGAAATAGATATTGTTTTCGAGCCCCATAATTTTCTGTCCGAAATAAGCTCCCATTACCCCCAGAGGAAGTGAAATCACAACGATCAGAGGAAGGATATAACTTTCATATTGTGCTGAAAGAATAAAGTAAACGAAAATTAAACTTAAAGCAAAAATCAGAACTGTCTGGGATCCGGAATTTAATTCCTCTCTGGTTAATCCCGTAAATTCGACATCGTAGTTTTGATTTAATGTTTCTTTCGCTACATCCTGTACAGCTGTAATGGCATCCCCGGAACTGAATCCTGCAGAGTTGGCACCTGTAATTTTTACAGAAGTAAATAAATTATAACGGCTTACAGACTGTGGCCCATACGCCTTTTTCAAAGTCACAAACTGTGAGATCGGCGACATTTCACCTGAACCTGTTTTTACATACAGCTCATTCAAGTTGTCAATATTTTGTCTGTTTTCAGGAAGTGCCTGAACCATTACCCTGAACTGTTTCCCGTATTTGGTAAAGTCAGCTGTGTAAATACCCCCGATATATCCCTGCATGGTTGCAAGAATGTCGCTTACAGAAACACCAAGCTGTTTAGCCAAGGGAACATTGATCTGCATTTCATACTGCGGATATTTTGTGTTGAATGAAGTTTGTGCAAACTCAATTTCCGGTCTTTGCATCAGCTTACCGATAAATTCATTTGTTTTGTTATCAAGGTCTGCATATTCTCCACCGGATTTATCCAAAAGAACCATCTCGAAACCTGCACTGCTACCAAAACCAGGTACACTTGGCGGCTGGAAGAATACTATTTTTGCGTCAGGAACGGCTCCCGTAATACCAAATAATTTTTTAGTAATATCTTCTGAAGTCTGCCCGTCTTTTTTTCTTTCGTCAAATGGTTTTAACTTAACAAAGGCAAGACCGTTATTACTTCCGTTTCCGGAAAGGAAACCTCTACCGGTTGAAATGGTAACGTTTTGAACACCAGGTACTTTTAAAGCTTTAGCCTGAAGCGTTTTCAAAGCATTGTACGTTCTTTCCATTGAAGCTCCCGGAGGAAGCTGAACATCAGTAAAGATAATTCCTCTGTCTTCCGTAGGTACGAAACCTTTCTTCATGGTAGTACTTGCCCAATATAAGATTCCACCTGTAATGGCAAAGATGATCAGGGTTACCCATTTATGTCTTAAAAGGAAAATAAATCCTCTTCCGTAACGTTCTGTCGTTGTTCTGAAAGCAATATTAAACTTATAGAAAAACTTCTGAATGAAATTTAAATTTTTATATTCTGCATGATGCGCATCATGAGGTTTTAAGAATAATGAACATAAAACCGGACTTAATGTCAATGCATTAATTGCCGAAATAATGATTGCCACAATCAGGGTGATACCAAATTGCTGGTAGAAAACTCCCGTTGGACCGGTAATGAATGTTACCGGGATAAATACAGATGCCATTACCAGGGTAATTGAGATAATTGCTCCTGTAATTTCATCCATGGCTTCCACTGTAGCCTTTTTTGCATCGGCAATACCGTGTTCCATCTTGGCATGAACGGCCTCGACGACGACAATAGCATCATCCACCACAATACCAATGGCCAGTACCAAAGCAAATAAGGTTAATAAGTTTAACGAATAGCCAAATAAATTCAGGAAGAAAAAAGCTCCCACAATTGAAACCGGAACAGCAATAGCCGGAATAAGGGTCGACCTGAAATCCTGAAGGAAAATATATACGACAATGAATACCAGAATAAATGCTTCAATTAACGTATGAACTACTTTATCAATTGAAGCTTCTAGGAATTCGTTAGTATCGAAGTTGAAAGTATATTTAATCCCTTCCGGAAAGCTTCCTTCCGCTGATTTTAGGTACGCTTTAATATTTTTAATAATCTCCTGAGCGTTGGAACCTGGTGTCTGGAAAATCCCCATACTGATGGCAGGGTTATTTCCATTTTCGCCGATACCGGTGTAAGATTGTCCTGCAAGCTCTACTTTGGCAACATCTTTTAGCATTAAATTCTGTCCGTTCGCAAGAGATTTAATGATAATATTATCGTATTGTTCCTTATCGTTAAATTTACCAACATATTTAATAATATATTCGAAAGAACTTCCGCTGTTTTGTCCGATAGAACCAGCTGCTGCTTCTCTACTCTGCTCGTTGATCGCATTGGTAACATCGGTTGGGGTTACTCCGTAAGCTGCCATTTTAGCAGGATCCAGCCATACTCTCATGGAATAGTTTTTACCTCCGAAAACGTTGGCATCTCCTACTCCATTAATCCTTTTTAAGTTTGGAATAACATTGATATTCAAAAAGTTCTGAAGGTAAACATCATCAAGATCTTTATTTTCAGAATAGAAAGACATATACATCAAAGCACTGGTCTGCTGCTTCTGAGTTACTACCCCGGAACGTGTTACTTCACTTGGCAACAGTGGCGTTGCTCTGGTTACACGGTTCTGAACGTTTACCGCTGCAATATCAGGATCAATTCCCTGCTTGAAGAATACCTGAATATTGGCTGAACCGTCATTTCCTGCACTGGAAGTGATATAATCCATACCTTCCACCCCATTGATCTGCTCCTCGAGAGGCACGACCACACTTTTCATTACCGTTTCCGCATTGGCTCCGGTGTAGTTTGCTGTAACACTTACCGTAGGAGGTGCAATGTCAGGATATTGTGTCACCGGAAGCGCGATCAGTCCCAATACCCCGAGAATCACAATTAAAATCGAGATTACCGTGGATAAAACCGGTCTGTTTATAAAATTTTTAATCATTTTTTAGAATTTCGGTTTTATAGATTGAACGAGACTATCCATTTTTACAGGTTGCTTTTTAACGGCAGTTCCGGGTTTCAATCCTCCGATTCCTGCTGCGATTACCGTTTCCCCTTTATTAACTCCGGATTTAATTAAAGCCATATTGTCGATTCTGTCGATTACGTTTATCACGACATTTCTTGCTGTATCACTTTTGTCGACTTTATATACGTAAACAATTCCCTGTTGTTCGTATGTTGCACTTTCCGGAACAACCAGTACATTATCATAATGTTGAGGGAATCTTATGGTTCCACTGTTACCATTGCTTAAAAGTTTTTGTGCATTGCTGAAGGCAACTCTGAATTGTATTGTCCCCGTTGTAGGATCAATTTGTCCTGTGATCGCTTCTATTCGACCTTTTTCAGGATAAAGACTTCCGTTGGCCAGCTGTAATTCTACCATCGGAAGATTCTTGATTTTTTCGGGCATCGTTGCGCCCGGAGATTTTTCAAGGAAATCAAAATATTCTTTCTCATTCATTGAAAAGTAAGCGTAAATTTCTGAAGTATCAGAAATTGTCGTTAAAGGAGTCTGGTCCGAAGGTCCCACAAGGCTTCCTACTTTTAAAGGCAGCTTACCAATAACTCCTGAAATAGGTGCACGGATAATGGAATATTCAATATTAGCCTCTACCCCTTTGTAATTGGCAACAGCCTGACTTTTTGCCGCCTGGGCCTGCTTTAGTTGTGCTTGTGCCTGGGCAAGATTGGCCTGAGCCGTTTGTAGCTGAACATTACTGATGATGTTTTTCTGAACAAGCGGTTTCAACTTATTTACTTCAACATTAGCTGCACTTACAGCAGCCTGTGCTGCAGCAATATTAGATTCAGCGGCGCCGATTCCTGCTTTGGAAGCAGCGGCATTTTCGTTCAGAATATTAGTTTCAAGACGGAACAAAGGTTGTCCTTTGGTCACATACTGTCCCTCATCTACCAAAACCTGTGTGATATATCCCTGGATTTTAGCACGGACATCATTGTTTACCCTTCCCTGAATGGTTGCCGGAAACGTCTGATAACCTACTATATTTTTAGCTTCCACATTTACTACAGGATAAGGTTTTGGCCCGTCCTGCTTAGGAGCTTCTTTTTTGCAGGCCACCAAAGAAAGTGCTGCAACAGAAAGTATAACTAGCTTATTATTCATTTTATAGTTTATTAAGAGATTCCTGAATATTAATTATGTATTTATTTAAAAGAGCCTTATAAGCTTCAATTTTTTCGTTATAACCATCATCATGATTTTTCTTAAAATGATCCAGGTCGTCCAATAGTTTCAATTCATCCTTCATTTTCTGTACTATTTTTTCAAATCTGATTTTCTTGTAACCGTCATTGATGAAAAAATATCTTTTCCGCTCGTCCATTTTGTTGTGGTCTACAATAAGTTCGGCATTCAATAGAAGTGAAATGCTTGTTGATACGGAGCTTTTGCTTGCAGAAAGCACTTCCACGAATTCGTCAAAAGTTATACCCACCTTTTCATAATCAAATAAAAGGTACGCATAAATTTTTGATGCTAAAGGTGGCAGGTTAAAAATGGTACCATAAAACTTTACGGCATCCTGGAAAATTTTCTCATCAATTTCTATACTCTTATGCATGGTATATAAATTTGAGCAAAAATAAAAATTAGTTCTGAACTAAACGAACAAACATAATAGAGTTTATAAATCTATTGCTTTATAAACAATCAATGAAAACAGATTTAACTTTCCCCTTAAATAATAATCTTCTCAAAAGCTTTTCTCATGCCACCTGCAAGAAAAACTTCTCCGCAATACGTATAGCCTTTGCTTTCTAAAATTTTCAGCATAGGAACATTATCATAATTGGTATCTACCTTAACACTCTGAATTTCATGGGATCTGGTAAAATCCTCAATGTGATCAAACAACTTTTTTACCATTCCCTGTCCGGCAAATTTTTCATCGACGGCTACTCTGTGTACAACCACAAATTCTCCGTTACTAAGCCATGCTCCTTCGATATTGTTGTAAGCAGGTTCGTCATTTATTATCAGAGCGACATAAACAGCAATTTCTCCATCGACGGTCATTACATATCCAAAGCCTTTTTTAATATCGCTTTCTACGGTGTTAATATTGGGATAGCCTTGCTGCCATTGGGTGCTTCCGTCTTTTCTTCTCCTTTCTATGGCCTGTTGTAAAATATTCCAGATGATATCTCTGTCTTCCGTTTCCGCCTTTCTTAGTTTAATTTCTGAATTCATTGTTGTGAAAAAATATTACATCAAAAAACCGAAAACTAATTAAAATTAATTTTCGGTTCGAAGTAGTAAAATTTAAAATTATGAAATTGTTTTATTGATTTTCATTTTGCTGTAGATAAGCATCGATTACTTCAAATGCTTTCTTTTCATCTTCCAGTTTTACCATTACTTTCAGTGATGTTGCCGTAGGCGTTGTTGTAAAAGTAAGGTAATTGTTTTCGACAGCGTTCCTTATATTGGCATCATCCAATTTTGACTTAATAAGCTGAATTTCTGCAGGTTTGTCACTTTCAAAAACTGATACTCTTGTACTTCTTTCCATGTTCTATTTCGTTTTGAGTATCTAAATTTATAACATTTTTTTGAAAATTACAAATCCGGAATTTAAATTTTATTAATGTTATTCTCTATTTTATCCAATGCAAGTTGAATTTCTTCTTTTGTAACATTTAAGTGAGGTCTGAAGCGTAATGACAGATCACCGCAGGATAAAACGATCATTCCATCCTTCCAAAGCTCGTCTCTCATGGCGTTTCTCTGCTCATGAGTCGGAAGATCAATGGCACACATTAACCCTCTTCCTCTTGCATTTGTCAATTTTTCAGGATATTTCTCAGAAAGCCTATTTAAACCTTCCAGCAAATAATCGCCGACCACTCTTGCATTCTCTACAAGATTTTCTTTTTCAATAACTTCCATTACCAACTGGAAACGAAGCATGTCGATAAAATTTCCTCCGAAAGTAGAATTAATTCTTGAGCTTTCACGGAAAACATTGTCGGGAACTTCATCGAATTTTTCTTTATTGGCTAAAATTCCACATACCTGTGTTTTTTTACCGAAAGAAATGATATCCGGTTTTGCCGTAAAATGTTGAAAAGCCCACATTTTTCCTGTAATTCCGATGCCGGTCTGTACTTCATCAAAAATAAGAAGAATCTCATTTTGGTCACATATTTTTCTTAATCCCATCAGAAATTCATCTCTGAAATGGTTGTCTCCACCTTCTGCCTGAATAGGTTCAATGATGATGCATGCCACTTTGTTAGGATTCATGATAATAGCTTCTTCAATGTTTAGTAAAGCTAATCTTTCATTTTTGATGGTTTCTTCCAGATTTTCCTCTGTAATTGGGAATGTAAGTTTAGGATTCAGGATTCTTGGCCAGTCAAACATCGGGAAATACTGGTATTTTCTGGGATCGGAGGTGTTGGTAAGACTTAAGGTGTATCCGCTTCTTCCGTGGAAAGCCTGTCTGAAATGAATACACATTCCAGCTTCAATGTCGAGTCCGTTTTCGAAATTTTTTCGGGTTTTCCAGTCGAAGCATGCTTTCATGGCGTTTTCAACTGCTAATGCTCCGCCTTCAATAAAAAATGCGTACTGTAGCTCTTCAGGAATGGCTACTCTTTCAAACACTTCCAGAAAGTGAGCATATTCCTCAGAATAGACGTCGGCTAAAGTAGGTTTATTGACGGCCATTTTTCCCAACCATGCTGATTTTTCCACCAGATAAGGATGATTGTAGCCTATGGATGCTGATGCAAACATGGAGAACATATCCAGGTATTCTTTGTTCGTCAATTTGTCGTAAAGCCATGATCCGTGTGATTTTTCGATATCCATCACGAAGTCGAATCCGTCTGCTAAAACGTGTTTTCCTACTATTTCTTTTACTTTATTTACTTGTATATCAATTGTTTGTTCCATTTTAATTAATCTTAGGGTTGATTAATAATAAAAATTTAATAATGTAGAAACAAAGAGATTATCATATTAAAGTTGACAATTTTTAATTTTTAAAATCTCTGAATTTCGTAATGTTTATGGTTAAAGATCAAACTTAATCCCTTGCGCTAAAGGAAGGTTTGTCGTATAGTTTATGGTATTCGTCTGTCTTCTCATATAATATTTCCAAACATCCGAACCTGATTCTCTTCCGCCTCCGGTTTCCTTCTCACCACCGAATGCGCCGCCGATTTCAGCACCGGAAGTCCCGATATTTACATTGGCAATACCGCAATCTGAACCTGCATGGGAAAGGAATAATTCTGCTTCTCTTAAATTTTGTGTCATAATAGCAGATGATAAGCCTTGAGGAACATCATTCTGAATCGCGATGGCTTCTTCTAAAGTTTTATATTTAATAAGATATAAAATTGGCGCAAATGTTTCATGTTGTACAATTTCATAAGAATTCTTCACTTCTGCGATACATGGCTTTACATAACATCCGGATTCGTAGCCTTTTCCTTTCAATACTTCACCTTCAACGATGAATTTTGCACCTTCTTTTTTACCTTTTTTAATGGCTTCTTGATACATATTTACGGCATCTGCGTCGATAAGTGGTCCCACATGATTCGTTTCATCAAGAGGATTACCGATTTTCAATTGTCCGTAAGCTTTAACCAGTCTGTTTTTCACTTCATCATAAACGCTTTCGTGGATAATAAGCCTTCTGGTAGAAGTACATCTTTGTCCTGCCGTACCTACTGCTCCGAAAACGGCACCGATGATTGACATATTAATATCAGCATCCTGAGTGATGATAATAGCATTGTTTCCTCCCAGTTCCAGAATAGATTTTCCGAATCTTTGAGCGACATTTGCAGACACCATTCTTCCTACTCTTGTAGAACCTGTAAAAGATATTAAGGCTACCCTTTTGTCATCAACAAGTCTTTGCCCGATCTCATGATCTGCTACCAAAACACTGGAAATTCCTTCAGAAAGATTGTTTTCTTTTAAAACTTCATTCATAATGTTTTGACAGGCAATGGCACATAGCGGAGTTTTTTCTGATGGCTTCCAGATGGTAACGTTTCCGCAAATCCATGCTAAGGCTGTGTTCCATGACCATACAGCTACCGGAAAATTGAAAGCGGTGATAATTCCTACAATTCCCAGTGGGTGATATTGTTCGTACATTCTGTGGCCGGGCCTTTCCGAATGCATCGTGTAGCCGTGTAGCTGTCTTGATACTCCCACGGCAAAGTCGCAGATATCGATCATTTCCTGAACTTCACCCAAACCTTCTTGTAGAGATTTTCCCATTTCGTAAGAGACCAGCTTTCCAAGATCATTTTTGTACTGTCTTAGTTTCTGGCCCAATTGTCTTACCATTTCTCCTCTTTTAGGAGCCGGAATCAATCTGAATTCTTTAAAAGCTTTTTCTGCGGATTCGATTACTTTGTTGTAATCAGACTCCCCGGAAGTTTTAACTTTAGCAATAAGGTTTCCGTCTACCGGAGAATAACTTTCTATTGTTTTCCCCGTTGCAAAGTATTTTCCGCCTGTTGAAGTCCCCTTATTTTCATCCTTAATTCCTAGATTTTTGAGCGTTTTTTCAATCCCAAAATCTTTTACTTTTTTAGACATAAAAATTTTACTTTTCGTTTTCCCTAAAGTTAAAAATATTACGCGAACTGCAAAATTTAAATTTTTTTAACTTGTTTTTTATTTGGACTAATTATAAACATGCTTATCTTTGTATGGTAATCTTTTGACACACAGAAATGGAAAGCTCACAGGAAAATAATTCGAAATTGAAGAAGTGGTTTAAGCGCGTTGGCTGGGCAGGATTTGCCTTTTTTACGATAAAAGGACTGATATGGCTGGTGATATTTTACTTTGGTGCCGATACGCTTCAAAGTTGCATAAAATAAATAAAGCAGAGATATTTCTCTGCTTTTGTTGTTTAAGTATTTTATTATAAATTATGTAATTCTCTATTCCTGTGTTTTTTATATTTTTGAAAAAACATTAGATGAAAAAAGTAGTATGGTCCGTAAAAGCCCAGAAAAACTACAGGGATAATTTACTTTATTTAAAAGAGTTCTGGACTAAAAAAGAAATAAAAAAATTCATGAAGGCGGTAGATACCGCTGTTGTGAACATTTCTCAAAATCCGTATATCGGCTCTGCCTACGAAGAAAATATCCATTACAGAAAATATTTAATTGTAGAACAAATTTATTTATACTACCGATTAACCGAGAAAGATGAAATCCTGCTGGCCTCTTTCTGGAATAATTATCAGAACCCTGAAAAATTAAAGAAATTCCTGCCTTAGTTCTTCCGTAAATTCTATATGCTCTTTTACATTGCCCTTTTCATAATCATCTTCCGCATCCTGAAGTTCCATTAAAAGTGCTTCTTTAGGGTATAATGCTTTGGTCAGCAATTCAATCTCTTCCATAGAAAAAGAATTTTCTTTAAGCTTGCGATAATAAGTTGGGGTTTTAAGGCCCAATAGATTGATAAAATATCCTGTTTTATAATTAGAATTCTGAATAAGTTGCGGAATACTGTCCCGGTATTTCTTAAACTCAAGTACTGTATTTATCATATTATGAGAATTATCTTATACAAAAATAAGAAAAAATTATAATTTTATTACTAAATTATTGTTTCTTTTTCCTGCCCGAATCTATAAGGCTTTGATGAAGTAAATATTCAATTTGCCCATTTACACTTCTGAACTCATCATTTGCCCACTTTTCCAGGAGTTTGTACGTAGACTCATCTATCCTTATGACAAAAGATTTTTTGCCTTTGTTTTCGGTAGGATTCTGAGCTTTTCCTGATTTCATTTTTTCTTTATTTAATGCAATGAAGATTTACTAACTGTATAATTTACATCTATTAATTATATAAGGTTCCTGCGTTTAAGATTGGGGTTGCAGCTTTCTCTCCACAAAGAACGACCATTAAATTGCTCACCATCGCAGCTTTTCTTTCATCATCCAGCTCAACAATATTTTCTTCGGAGAGTTTTTTCAACGCTAAATCTACCATTCCTACTGCTCCTTCCACGATTTTAGTTCTTGCCGCTACAATTGCTGTTGCCTGCTGTCTTTGAAGCATTGCTCCTGCAATTTCCGATGCATAAGCAAGATGTGATATTCTGGCTTCCTGGATAACAATACCTGCTTTTGAAAGTCTTTCCGTAAGCTCCTGCTCGAGAATAGCATTGATTTTATCTCCTCCCTCTCTTAAGGTAATCGGTGCATGATCATCTTCCAGATTGTCATAAGGAAAACTCATTGCCAGATGTCTCACTGCAGCCTCACTTTGCATTCTTACGAAATCAGAATACCGCTCGACATCAAAAGCTGCTTTGTACGTGTCACCAACTTTCCAGACGATAACTACCGCGATTTCAATCGGGTTTCCCATTTTGTCATTTACTTTCAGCGTCTGTCCCTGAAGGTTTTCAGAACGAAGGCTGATTCTCTGTGATGAATACAAAGGATTAATAAAAAATAATCCATTTTCTTTTACTGTTCCAACGTATTTTCCGAAGAAATTCAGAACCCGTGAATGGTTTGGCTGAATGATCATCAATCCTTTTAAAAAGAAACAGGAAAGTATGAAACATAAAAATGCGATGACAACAAAAGTAATGCTGTAGTCAACTCCTGTGATAAAGAAATAAACTGAGGCAATAAACAGTACCAGACAAATAACCAGAGTAAGATATCCTGACATTGGCTTTAGAACTTTTTCCATGATATAAATTTTTAATTTGATATTATTTTAATATCATAAAGATATGAATAAGTTTCAATTTAAAAAATGACAATTTATATTTTGTATTAAAGTTTTTAGTTAATTATACATTCAATGTTCTACTGCTGTAATTTAATAATGAAAAATCCCGGAAAGCAATTTCCGGGATTTAACTTAATAAATATTTTAAATTTATTTTTTAGTTAAAACTTTAAACTTAACGTAAGATGCTACGGATAAAGCAAGCATAACAGAAAGGCCAATATACACCCAAGCCGGCACCGGCACTGGATCTCCCGCAGCATAAGAGTGAAGCCCGCTTAGGTAGTAATTTACCCCGAAATACGTCATCACCATCGAACAGAAAGCAAACATCGTTGCCACGTGGAATGCCCATCTGCTTCTTAATCCCGGAACCAATCTCATGTGCAATACAAATGCATACACCATAATCGAAATGAAAGCCCAGGTTTCTTTCGGGTCCCAGCTCCAGTATCTTCCCCACGATTCGTTGGCCCAGATTCCTCCCAAGAAGTTTCCGACTGTAAGTGCAAATAATCCGATCGTAAGAGACATTTCGGAAACAATAGCCAGCTCCTTCAATGTTGTATCGTGATGAATGCTATGAGTAGTTTTATTGGAAATAATATAAAATATTAAACTGATCACTGCAATAATCATCGACAGTGCGAAGAATCCATAACTGGAAGTAATGATCGCAACATGTACAATCAGCCAGTATGATTTCAATACAGGAACCAAAGGTGTGATCTGCGGATCAAGAGCAGAACCTCCATGCGCAAATCCCATCATGATAACCGCTACCATAAATCCTGCAGCCGGAATTAATGCATTTGAATTTCGATACAGGAACAATCCTGCTGAAATACCAACCCATGAAATAAAGATGATGGCTTCGTACCCATTACTCCATGGTGCGTGACCTGAAATATACCATCTGGCAACCAATCCTAAGAAATGGAATACATATCCTACTGCTCCAATAACGATAACCGCTTTAATTACTTTCTTTAAATTTTTATTAGACCTGAATAATTCTACAAAACCTAAGATCAGAAGAAGTCCCCCAACTATCGTGTAGAAAATCAATAATTTGAAATTGATATTTACTTTATTCATGAAAACTTCAAGATCCACTTTTGATTTGGCAGGAACTACAGCTTTCCCCCATTTCTGTTGGTAGTCTGAAAGTTTTTTCAATTCTGCATCTGCTCTTTTCCAGTCACCGGTCTGCTGTGCGACCAATACTTCTGCAAGGTAAGGTCCCATCACTTGCTGAGATTCTGTATCCGGTTCAAATTTTTGGTTTAACCATGAATGCCATGTATGGTTGGCGTCATTTTTTACAGGAACAATTCTCATAAACTGTCCTGAGAAAATTTCCTGGAATACCTGCACTCTTTCGTTGACTGCGATTACTTCTTTATCGTAATTGGTCTGTTCAGAAGCTTTTTTACGGAAGGCAATATCATAATCTCTTTCCAGTACATAATGAAGATTTCCATTAGCATCAGAAGGAATCAGGTTTAATAGGCTCGTATAGCCATCTTCGTCAGCTTTTGTTTTTTCTTTCAGGGCGTCGCCGCCTTTTGTTCCTACTTTTATTAAAGGAACTGCAATCCAGTTGTCAGGATTTGTATTAATAGATAAGAACCATTGATCGGCAGTCAGTGATTTTCCGTCTGTCCCTTTGAATTCGTCTCTTTTATACAGTTTTCTTAAAACATCCAGTGCTTGCGTATTGATCGGTACAATTCTGCCTTCGAAATTCTGAACGAGCAGATAACCGAATTTATCAGCATGCTCTTCACTGATTTTATTTTTTGCAATAATTTCATCAGCAGAAATACTTCTGATTTTTGTATGAGATTCGGAAGGTGCTGCTGAAGCCGATTGAGCCGGAGCGATCTCAGCATCATGATTGTGTTGATCTCCTTCTGTATGAATATGCTCTCTGCTTCCGTCAGTTGTGCCATGAGTCTCAATTTTCTGAGCATTCAGACCAAGACTTAAAAGCAGTAAAACAATGGTGGCCGCTCTTCTCTTGTTGACATCTTTCAGCATTTTGTTCAGTTTCCAGAAGTGTGTCCCTTTCCAGAAGAACATAAAGAACATGCCTCCGAATAAGAAAGTATAACCAATGTAAGAAATGATAGTTCCCCAAAAATCGTGGTTTACGGAAAGTACCGTACCCATTCTGTCCGGATCAAAACTCGACTGGAAAAAGCGGTAGCCTTTATGATTTAAAACGTGATTCATATAAATTTTAAAAGGAGTCTGCTTTCCCTCGTCAATAATTTTAATGTGGCTTTCATAGGCACTCGGCGATGAACTTCCGGGATACGTTTCCATTACAAAATCATCCAATTTAAGGGAGAAAGGCGTATTGTAAATTTTCGGGCCGAAACCGATCATGATATTTAATCCATCCATTGTCACCTGTTTGTAAGCATTTGGATTTCCTTTTTCAACGGAAAGATCAACCAGCTTTTTTGTTTTTGGTCCCTGGATTTCAACCGTCAGCATGTCGGGAATATTCTGATCTTTCTTTCGGTCTCCTTCAATAGCCATTAATTTTCCTTTTTTAAGACCTTCAGGAACAACCAGTTTCAATTCGTTAATTGAATATAAACTTCTTAAAGCCAACGGCTGAAATTCATCCTTTTTCGTATTTCCTGTAGCCTGGGTTGCCATGGTCATATAGCTCGCATCAACAGGCGTTTTGATGAATAATTTCCCGCCTTCATTTTTAAATTCTACGGCACCTTCGATAGGTCTGTTGAAAGTAACCAGCGTTCCGTTGATCGATTTGGTTTCGCCGGGTTTAATGAAAATATTCTGTCTTCCCGTTTGTCCTGTGGATACCAAATGAAGATATTCTGAACCATTCGGATCAGCCAGAAGACTGTCTTTTTTTCTTTGAACATATTCTTTTGCGATCACTTTGACTTCCTTTCCGTGGAAATCATACGTTGCCTGCAGATCTTTGTGCAAAGGAGACATTAGATAAGGGACATCTTGATAATTCAAGACATCACCTTTTTCTTCAATCTGAATCTTCAGGAAGTTTTTGTCTGTTACAATTTCATTAGAGGTTTCACCCTCTCTGATGTGCATGGTCCCTTCAAAACTGATGTATCTTGTGATGGCACCACCAATGAAAATCAATACAAATGCAAGGTGAAAAACCAACACCGGCCATTTCTCTCTTTTCCAAAGTCTGTATCTTCCGATATTTCCGATAAAATTGAGGATGAGCAGGAACATGATTAATTCAAACCACCATGCTTCATAAATTAAAGCTTTTGCTGTGGGAGTTCCATAGTCGTTTTCTAAGAACGTTGCATAAGCCATCGCAAATGCGTACACCAATAACAACACAGCCATTGTTCTGGTCGAGATAAGAATATCCTGGATCTTCTTCATGATAAATATATACTTGATAGGCAAAAATAAGGATGATAAACTACAAAGCCGTTAAAAAAAGCTGTTTTTTATCACTTTAAGACTGATAATCGTTATTTTTAAAGATTCTTAATAAGAATATTTTTATTAAGGATAATTTAATAGTTTCAGTCGGTTTCTTTTCAATTTACTGGTGATTGTTATGTTAACAGGATATGTATTTAAATTAATTAGAATTATTAAGGAAAGAAAGCTTTATTGACTGATTTTATCTGTGGAAAAATCAAATAAAAAAATTAAATCATTTTTAAATTATTTTAAATATTTTAGTATTTGAAAACAACAAATCGATTAATAATTTTCTGTCCAAAAATTAAAATTTCTTTTTAAGCAAACACGCTTTTTTAATGCCTAAAAACATTAAATTTGCCACAATATATTATGGATAAAAACACGCAAAAAAAACAACAGGAATCGCCTGAAAAGGGCAAATTTTTATCGAAGCCGAGAGTGTTCTTCGGGCTTACATTCATTCTTTTTTCGGTCGTTCTTACCTTCTCTTTCGTTTCTTATCTCATGAATTGGAAAGCAGATCAGAGCCAGGCGGGAACCATGCTCGACAAAAGCATTAAATCTTCCAACCTTTTTGGTAAACTGGGCGACTGGCTTGGTAATATTTTTATTTTCGAAAGTATTGGCGTGGCGTCATTTATCATTGCGTTTTTATTTTTAGTCTTTGGTACAGTCATTCTTAAAAAGAAGATGTTCAAGCCATGGAAAACAGTTGGTCATTCTCTTTTCTTCATATGCTGGCTCCCAATTTTGTTTGGTGCCATCACAAAAGGACAGGGAGTTTTGAGCGGAGTTTACGGTTATCAGATCATGGATTCCCTGAATGCGATCATCGGTACGGTAGGACTTTGGCTTGTTTTGGTGTCCAGCATCGCTTTATATTTTATCTTAGAATTTAATCTTCGTCCTAGTTCCATTAAATCAAGGTTAAATGAGATTAATGAAAATACGATTGGAAGAGTAAAATCCATGATGCCGAATTCTGATGACAATTTCGAAGCAGATGATGAGCTTATTGAAGAAGCACAAAGTACAGAGATCAATCCGTCTAAAATTACGGTTACGGAAACTGTACAATCTAAAAAAGACTCTGAACCTATTGAAGTCCCTGCAACATCAGAGGTTGAAACGATCATAACACCAAATAAAACCTCTTTTGATGATGATAAAAATGATTTTTCACAATCATTGCATTTGAATTTAAATCCAAAGCCGTCAGTTCCTGTTTCAACCCCAGAACAGGCTTTTGATACAAAACCGGTAACTTCTACAGCAATTGCAGCAGAAGATGATATTAAGTTCAAGGTGGAAGTAGCTCCCGTAATTGATATTCTGGACGATTCTGACAGAAAATCTCAGGAACTGGTTGAAAAACATGGACTTTATGATCATAAGCTCGATCTTGCCAATTTCCAGATGCCGACGGTTGATCTTCTTAAAGATTATGGCAATGAAGAAATCTCCATTAACAAGGAAGAATTAGAAGAAAATAAAAATAAAATTGTCGGATTACTGAAAAACTTTAATGTAGGAATTGCCGAAATTAAAGCAACAATTGGCCCGACAGTAACCTTGTATGAAATCGTTCCGGAGGCTGGAATTCGTGTTGCGGCTATTAAAAAGCTTCAGGACGATATTGCGCTGAACCTTTCCGCTTTGGGAATCCGTATAATTGCTCCGATGCCGGGTAAAGGGACGATTGGTATTGAAGTTCCGAGGAAAAATCCTACGATGGTTTCGATGCGTTCTGTGATTGCTTCTCAGAAGTTTCAGAATACAGATATGGATCTTCCGGTGGTTTTCGGGAAAACGATATCCAATGAAATTTTCATGGCCGATCTTTCAAAAATGCCTCACTTGCTGATGGCGGGTGCTACCGGACAAGGTAAATCGGTGGGTATTAATGCGATCTTAACTTCACTCCTTTATAAGAAACATCCGAGCGAGCTGAAATTCGTTATGGTGGATCCTAAAAAAGTAGAACTATCGTTATATTCAAAAATCGAAAGACATTATCTGGCGAAACTTCCTGATGCTGAGGAAGCGATCATCACCGATACGAATAAAGTGATCAATACACTGAATTCTCTTTGTATCGAAATGGACACAAGGTATGATCTGCTTAAAAATGCATTCTGTAAAAATTTAAAGGAATACAATAAAAAATTTGCAGAACGAAAACTGAATCCTGAAAACGGACATCGATACCTGCCTTACATCGTTTTGGTAGTTGATGAGTTTGCAGATCTGATCATGACGGCCGGAAAAGAAGTGGAACTTCCGATCGCACGATTGGCACAGTTGGCCAGAGCGGTGGGAATTCACCTGATTGTTGCGACACAAAGACCGTCTGTGAATGTTATTACAGGTATGATTAAAGCAAACTTCCCTGCCAGAGCAGCCTTCAGGGTAATTTCAAGTGTAGATTCAAGAACAATTCTTGATTCTCCCGGTGCAGATCAGCTGATTGGTAAAGGAGATATGCTTTATTTTAACGGAAATGAAATCTTGAGGCTTCAATGTGCATTCGTAGATACTCCGGAGGTAGAAAGGCTGGCTGAATATATCGGTGAGCAGAAAGGATATGCCTCTGCATTTATTCTGCCTGAATATGTTTCTGAAGATGCAACCAGCAGTGTTGGCGCTTTCGACCCTAATGAAAAAGATGCTTTGTTTGAAGAAGCGGCAAGGATTATTGTTTCCACTCAACAGGGGTCTACTTCAATGCTTCAAAGACAATTAAAACTTGGATACAACAGAGCCGGAAGAATTATGGACCAGCTGGAAGCAAGCGGAATTGTTGGAGGATTCAACGGGGCAAAAGCAAGAGAAGTGCTGATCAGTGATCTTCATTCTTTGGAACAGTTTTTGGAAGACCTGCGCAGCTAAAGGAATAAACTGTAGTACGGTTTAACTTTTAGGATTTGAAAATGTCTAAAGATTAAAAGATTTAAATAAAAATGAAACATATTATTTCAAAAATTATAGTAAGCAGTATGGTTGTAGGAGCTGTAGGAATTACGAACGCTCAGAAAATTGATGCTAAAGCTAAAAAAATATTAGATGATATTACGGCGAACTATAATTCAAAAAAGAATACTTATTTTAAATTCTCATTCGGGACAGGAACCAACGGACAGGTTTCAAAAACGGAACCTGGAATTTACTATGCTGCCGGTGATAAGTACAAATTAAAGATCATGGAAACCGAGCAGATTTTCGACGGAAGCAAAATTTACAACGTTAATACGGAAGATATGGAAGTAACGGTTGCGAAGCCTAATGGAAGCAGTTCTATGTTCTCCCCTATCAACTATCTTTCCACGTATAGAAATGACTACAACGTGACCTACAACGGTAAGAAAAATGTAAATGGCGTAAGCACTGATTTTATAAAACTGACTCCTGTAAAAGCTAACGGAATACAATATGTTTATCTTTTCGTTGATTCGGCAAAAAAACAAATGGTAAAGCTTGAGCAGCATGGCAATAACAAAGATGTTGCGGTAATTGCCATTAAAGAATATAAAGAAAACCAGAATCTGGATCCGGGAATGTTTGTTTTTGATAAGAACAAATACAAAAATTACCTGATTACAGAACTTTAATTTTTAAAATCTCTAATCTGCAAACCGAAAGCTTTCTATAAAAGGTTTAAGGTTTAAAAGATTTATGTTATTACGTATTATAAAAATTTCATAAAATATAAAAGCTGCAAAGGAAACTTTGTGGCTTTTTCATTAATTTTGGCAAATGTTAAAAATACTAGACCGATATATCATAAAAACTTTCTTCGGACCGTTTTTCTTTATATTCAGCGTACTGTTTTTCATATTTATTGTGAATATCATCTGGGTTCAGTTGGGGCAGTTTATGGGAAAAGGGCTAAGCACCTTTCAGATCCTGAAGCTGCTGTTCTATCTTGGGGTAAGTGTTATCAGTATGGTATTACCGCTTACGATTCTGCTGGCGAGCATCATGTCTTTCGGAGAATTTGGAGAGCGTTATGAACTTGCGGCTATGAAGGCAGCAGGAATTTCGCTGACGCGGGTAATGGTTCCCTTGTTGGGGGTGACAACGATTCTGGCGATCATGCTTTATTTTTTCTCCAACAATATCATCCCGGATTTTCAGCGAAAGGCGAAAAACATGCTTTTCAATATTGCACAGACAAAACCGGCACTTAATTTTACACCAGGTCAGTTTATTGATCAGATACCGGGATACATGGTAAAGTTTGACAAGATCAGCGGTGAAAACGGAGAAAATATTGATGGAGTTTTTATTCATAAAAAAGCAACCACTTTTGATAATCAACGATCGATTGTCGCAGAAAAAGGAAAATTTGTTCCGGCAGCCAACAAAAATTACCTTAAACTCATTCTTTATAACGGATATGTTTATGAGGACAATTTTGCCGGCAAAGCTGAGAATGTCCGTTTGAAACAGCCCGATCAGGCTATCAAATTTGATTCTCTGACTTCACATTTTGATGTGAGCGAGATTATTGATAAAGCTATTGAGGAAGAGAAAATTACTGATGATTACCGTTTCGAGACTTTTAATGAACTTAATAAAACGATTGATCAGACGAAAAAGGATAATGATAAATTCTTTACAAATATTAATAATGATGTATTGAATCAGACTAATTCTGTAATGTCCTACATGGATGCAAAACAGAACAGATCGAAAGCAAAACCAAAACAGAATTTAAAGCTCGATACCCTGAAGAGTGAGAAAAAACTTGAGATTATTAATAATGCTTACAGTAGGTTAGACAATCTTAAAAGTACCTTAGAAGCAAAAAATAATGAGATTGATCCAGGAGTGAAATATTACAGTAAAGTGGTAATTTATCAGCAGAGAATTGTTACCTATTCTTTCACATGCATCATTTTCTTCCTGATTGGTTCGAGTTTGGGATCTATCATCAGAAAAGGAGGGATGGGACTTCCCGTGATTATTGCAATTGTGATCTTTATTATATTTTATGTCATTAATGTAGGAGTTGAGAACATGGCTTGGTCCGGGAAAATAAATCCATATTTTGCGGCCTGGGTCCCTAACCTGGTGCTCTTCCCTTTCGGAATATGGATGACCTATAAAGCGCTTACGGATTCTCAGCTGTTTGATGCAGAAAAATACAAAGCATTCTTTAAGCCGATAACCAGATTATTTGTGAAAAAAGAAGAACATAAAAGATACCAGTAATTTAAACTGCTTAAAACATCCGGAAATTTCCGGATGTTTTTGTTAAAATATGTATGTCGAATATTCAATAGCATATTTTTTGTTATACTGAAGTCGCCAAATCAATACATATGAAAATTACACTGATAAGCTTAAGCTTACTTTTTATTTTTTCCTGCAAGAAAGAGCGCCAGGAAACGTTACAAAGTAATAATTCAGCAGATATTATGAAAAGTAAATCTGTAACAACAGCTAAAAATGATTCCCTAAGAACGGTTGATGATATTAAAAATGAATATGCAATAATCAGCGGTTTGCTTAATTCGAAAAAACTGGATTCAACCACATTCAATTACAATTGTGATGAGAAAGAAGGGGAAGTCACCTTTTATTTCCAGGATAAAAAACTTAAAATGGTTAAAGATTTCTATGCCGAGCACAGTCATTTTTCTTCGTCAACAAAATATTTTGTGAAAGATGATCAGGTATTCTTTATTTTTAATGAAGAAACGGTCTGGAATTTTGATGATGGAGGTACTCCCGAAAAGCCGGCAACGAAAGATGATATAAAAGAAAGAAGAATATATATATTAAATGATAAAGCGATCCAGTGTTTTGAGAAAAATTATACTATACGATCTCAAGGAAATAATCAGGATCCTAATACCATTGCCAATAAGGAGACAAAATGTGATATATCAGAGTTTATGAAGCAATATAAATTGATTATTAAAAATAAAGATAAAAAGAATAACATCAATTGTTTATAAAGCAAAAGCGGCCTCAAGAGTAGTCATGGTCGGAAGATTTTTTCTTCCGATTTTTTGTTTCTCATGCGTTGAAAAATAGAGATAAGTGATTGATTTTTAATTATTTATACTGTTTTATTGATTGCGATTTTGTATATTTGCATCTGATAATCAGTTATTTATGTCAGTTTTTAAAGATCACAGAATTTCACTTAAGCAAGTTTTAGAATTTATTCCCGAAGCACTTTTAAGCCATCTTTCTGCAACCAC
>NZ_FOBV01000006.1:0-204514 GCF_900109935.1 Chryseobacterium taichungense
TTAGACACATTTTATTTTGAAGCAGACCATCGTTTTTCTACTTCACACGATTATAAGGTTGCCAAGATTATTGCCAATGACCTGATACAAGTTTATTTGGAAGACAGGCTCAATAACATCAATGTGAAAAGGGGTTCGGACAATTCATTGAAATGGACGGCAAGCAAAACAGCACTTACGGAACTCATATATGCACTGTACTCCCACGGTGTATTTAACAATGGGAATACAGATATAAAATTGATTGCTAAAGCATTTGAAGATGCCTTTAATATTGAGTTAGGTGATTTTTACCACACGTTTGCGGTGTTGTAATGCAGGACGGTTATATCTTCAATGATACCATTGCCAATAATATTGCAGTAGGAGAAGATTATGTTGATAAAAAGAAACTACGTCAGGCAGTGGAAATCGCAAACATCAAAGATTTTGTAGAAGGTTTGCCACTAAGCTACAATACTAAGATCGGGAATGAAGGTGTCGGGATTTCCGGTGGACAAAGACAAGGATTGTTTATTGCCAGGGCCGTTTATAAATCTCCACAATATATCTTCTTCGATGAGGACACTTCTGCTTGGATGCCAATAACGAAAAAGTGATTATGGAAAATCTGGAACAATTCTTCAAAGGAAAAACCGCAGTCGTTATAGCCCATCGTTTATCGACCGTAAAACACGCCGATAAAATCATTGTATTAGATAAAGGAAAAGTGGTAGAAGAAGGCAGTCATAATGAGTTAGTAGCCAGCAAAGGCGAATATTACAGACTCCTTAAAAATCAATTGGAACTTGGAAACTAAAAAAGACATATTAGATAATCTGGAACTTTGGAGTGAGAACGTTCAGGATATTTTAACGCAACCACCGCATTGGATGATCCGATGGGGAAATTCTGTTATTTTCATTATTCTCATCATGATTTTGGTAATGAGCTGGTTTATCAAATACCCGGAATTTATTCCCGCACCCATTATAGTGACCTCGCAAAACCCGCCGGAGAAAATCGAAGCAAGAATCAGTTCCAGAATTGAGAAGATCCTGATTAAAGATCATCAAAGTGTAAAGAAAAACGATGTACTGATGATTTTGCAGTCTACAGCCAATTATGATGATGTTCTGAAACTCAGAACATTAATGGATTCGATAACGCCAAGCCGATTATTTTCTTTTCCGATCAATCTGACGTCGAACTTTAGATTAGGTGAGCTTCAGAGTGATTATAATAATTTTGCCAAAGCCTTTCAGGATGAAAAACTATTTTCAAGATTACAGCCTTACTCTCCAGATAATCTTGCAGCTAGCGAAGGATTGTCTGAATACAGCGGTAGGATCGCGACTTTAAAGCAGCAGTTAAATCTTGAAAACGCCAAGTTTGACTTAAGTAAAAAAAATTTCAGTCGTTCCCAGTCTTTATTTGACCAAGGAGTCATTTCAAAAATGGAACTGGAAAATGAAAAAATAAAATACCTTCAAGCGGAACAGAATCTTAAAACAATCCATATTTCACTTTCGCAATTGCAGGAAGGGATTTCCAATCTCCAAAAAACGAAAAGCAGTGCCAATATCAATTCCGAAAAAGATAAAATCAATTATTCTTCCCAAACCTTGCAGCTTTTTGAGCAGCTGAGAAAATCTCTGAAGCAATGGGAGCAAAATTATTTGGTTATTTCTTCTACGAATGGTGTTACAAGTTTTCAGCAATTCTTCGGAGAGAATCAATTCGTGAAATCCGGCGATGCGATTCTGACAATATTGCCAACCGATAAAATGGCTGTTGTTGGCAGAATGCAGGTTCCATCCACCAACTCGGGGAAAATTATTCCGGGAGAAAAAGTGTTGATAAAGCTGGACAACTATCGTTATCAGGAATACGGAATTGTAGAAGGAAGAGTTCAGAACATTTCACTATCTCCGGATGAAAAAGGGAATTATTATGTTGATGTAATTCTTCCAAGAGGTCTTAAAACATTATACAACAAAAATCTTTCTTTCGATAAAGAGCTAAAAGGCAATGCTGAAATTGTAACTGAAGATTTACGGCTGATTGAACGTTTTTTCTATCAGATCAGAAAGCTGTTGAAGTTTCAGTCGTAAGGATATAGTTTAATAGTTGAATCTTTGGTTTATAATTTGGTATTGAAAAGTTAAGATTAGCAAATTCTATGCGTAAATTTATTTTCTAACAATTCAGTAAAAAGGTTTTGCATTACTGGACGACAATGTCAAGATAAGAAAATGCTATGCAGAGTACAGAAACTTAGTCTATATTTCCATTTTTCCCTTGTTTTTAAAAACCATTTTTAGATTAGACATATCTTCACTTACCTTCTGATCTAAAATCTTAGCGTAATGTTGAGTGGTCTTAATATTCTTATGACCAAGCATTTTGCTTACACTTTCGATGGGAACCCCGTTTGATAAAGTAATAGTGGTAGCGGATGTATGACGTGCAATATGGTATGTCAATTCTTTGTCAATCTCGCATAGATCAGCAATCTCTTTGAGATAGCAATTCATTTTTTGATTGCTAAGGATAGGAAGTAATTTACCATTATTTAGGCAGGTAGGATGATTTCGGTATTTTTTTATTATTTCTTCAGCCTGTGGGAGTAATGGAATATTAGATGCCGTTTTGGTTTTTTGCCGGTTTGTGAAAATCCATTTGTTGCCGTCCAGCCCGACCCTGATATTTTTGTGGGTCAAGTTCTGGGTATCTATATAAGCTAACCCAGTAAAACAGCTGAATAAAAATATGTACCGCACTTGAGAGAGACGCTCATTTTTAAAGTCTTTATTAAAAAGCTTTTCAATTTCCTCTTCAGTTAGAAAGGTTCTTGTGACTTCATCAAATGAAGACTTATAATTCAAGAACGGGTCTTTTGTGATCCAGCCATTAGCAATACAGTTTCTGATAATTTTTCCAAAATTCTTTTTAACATATTTAACCGCGGTATTATTGCTACAAGATTTTTCTGTTCTTAAGTAAAATTCAAAATCGTTTAGAAATGCTAGATCTATTTTTAAAATATCAATGTCTGTTGTATTATATTTCCATTTCAGAAATTGCTGGGTATGTTGCAAAGTTATGTTATAACGTTCAAGAGTTCCTTGCGCAAATTCCTGTCCTATAAGCTTCTTCATTCGATTATTATGGTCATTAAATATGGGAATTAATGTTCTTTTGCAATCATCTTTCCCAATTAGTTTATTTTTTAAAGCCTCACAAGTTGGAGTTTCTTTGTCCCTGATCATTTGATGGTAGGTGTCATAGACCTTCTGTTCAAGAGATTTCAGATAGAAGTTTATCGATCTGCTTTCTTCCGAAGAACCAGCAACTTTTTGTGATTGGGAATTCCACCTTGTAGGTAGTATATGGCGTTTCGTGGATATCTCGCAAATTTTGCCGTCAATCGTAATTCTCATATAGATTGGAGATTGACCCTCTGAATTTGTTTTGGACTTTTTCACATAGAAAAGTAAGTTGAATGTCTTGTTCATTTTGCCTTTTATTTTAGAGTTTAAAATTAATCTTGAGCCTAACCTCGTACAAGATATTCACTTTCTAAACTGGCTTGTACAAAGGATTTCTTTCAAATTCTAGTGACCTATTTGATCTAAATATATTAGGTCACTGAAGAGGTCACTAAAAGGATCGCTATTAGTGCTACTAAAATTTTTGATTGGTGCCAATAATCGGGACAGCGTAATCAAATTTTCTAGTGACCTGTTAAGGCTCATTTAAACAGGTCAACGAATAGGTCACTTTCAGATTGTTAAATTTTAACGCTTTTTGAACAGACATAAAAACAAAAAATGCCGTAAAACCTATGTTTTACAGCATTTTGAACTATTTTGTTTTAATAGTTGTGGGTCCTGAGGGATTCGAACCCCCGACCCTCTGGGTGTAAACCAGATGCTCTGAACCAACTGAGCTAAGAACCCGAATTTTTTTGAAAGGTTTCGTTCCTTTTCTGTGGGTCCTGAGGGATTCGAACCCCCGACCCTCTGGGTGTAAACCAGATGCTCTGAACCAACTGAGCTAAGAACCCTCTTTATCGTTGTTTCCTCGATTAGAGTGGTGCAAATATACGACTTATTCGGAAATCTCCAAATTTTTTTCTAAAAATTCTCCGACAACAAAATTACTTCCACCGATAAAAATCATTTCTTCTTTTGTACATTTCTCTTTTGCAGACAGATAGGCTTTCTGTACAGAATCGAAAATTTTATAAGAAATTTTTGCTTCCTTCAGCAGATCTTCATACTCTTGAGGGGGTCTGCCCCGTTGAATAGACGGTTTTGCAAAATAAAATTCAGCATCTTCCGGTAAAATTTTAATGACGTCATCTATTTTCTTGTCATTCACAAAACCTAAAATAATATGTTTATGCTTATTGATGGAATTTAATTGTGCAAAAACATATTCCAGGCCGGCCTGGTTGTGTGCGGTATCACAAATGGTAAGCGGACTTTGAGAAAACTCAAACCAGCGGCCGATAAAACCGGTATTGCGATGAACATTTAAAAGACCTTTTTCAATATTCTCGTCGGAAATATTGAAATTCAATTTTCGTAATTCTTCAATTAATGCTGAAACAACACGGATATTTTTCTCCTGATAATTTCCTTTTAAATCAGATTTTAAATCAGATTTTATTAAAGTTGCATCAATAAAGTTGGTATTTTCTTTTTCGGCTTTATTTTTAATGATGTTTTTTACGACCTCATTTTCATCTCCGGAGATAATGGGAACGTTGGTTTTTATAATTCCTGCCTTTTCGCCTGCAATTTCTTCAATGGTATTCCCCAAAATATTCTGATGATCGAGTTGAACATTGGTGATCGCCGAAACTAAAGGATTAATGATATTTGTTGAGTCTAATCTGCCACCTAAACCAACTTCAATGATCGCAATATCCACCTGTTGCTGATAAAAATATTCGAACGCCATGATGGTGGTAAATTCAAAAAAAGAGGGCCTTATCTCTTCAGGCAGGTTTTTCAGCTTTTGAATAAACTGAAAGACAAATTCTTTATTGCAGTTTTTACCGTTAATTTTGATACGTTCCGTAAAATCAATAAGATGCGGTGAATTATAGATCCCGACTTTATATCCCGACTCCTGTAGAACGGAAGCCAGCATGTTGCTCGTAGATCCTTTTCCGTTGGTTCCTCCTATATGTACGGATTTTATTTTTTCCTGAGGATTGCCGAAGAAATCACAAAGCTTTCTGATGTTATCTAATCCTGGTTTGTATGCTTTCTGTCCGTCGATCTGATAATTCGGAGCCTGTACGAATAGCCATTCGACAGCTTCCTGATATTGTGCAGTTGTCATAATGCAAAATTCTCAAAAGTTTCAGAAATATGAAACAATAATTTTTTCAAGTTGTAACTTTTTTATATTTGGTTCGTCTAATAGGAAAAATCGTAATTATGAAAAGAGTTTTGACTATTATTTTGGGATTATCTTGTCTGGCTGTCAGTGCCCAGAAGAAGTGGTCTTTGAGAGAATGTGTGGATTACGCGACTAAACATAATCTTCAGGTGATCCAAAATGAATATTCAAAACAAATGCAGGATCTCAATCTGAAAATTGCGAAGAGAAACTATCTTCCATCCGTATCTGCAAATGTAGGAAACAGTGTGAGCTTCGGACAGGGATCATTAGGAGCGGGAAGTTATAGAAACGACAGATTCAATAACAGTGTCAGCCTTGGGGCGGATATGTTGGTTTACAACAACGGAAGACTTGAAAAAACCGTTAGAAAAACGGAATTTGATGTAGAAGCAAGTCAATATGATATAGAAACGATTAAGAATGATATCTCTCTTCAGATCGCTCAGCAATATCTGACAACTTTACTGAATAAGGAAATTGTAAAAATTTCACAGGCAGCAGTTGAAAATGCTCAGAAACAATATGACAGATCAAAAATTACGACAGAAGTAGGAACTACGGCTCAAACCGTTTTAGCAGAGGCAGAAGCCGGACTTGCAAGAGAAAAGCAGAATCTGAAAACAGCCGAAATCAACGTAGGAAGAAGTCTTTTTGCACTCGCTCAATTGCTTCAGCTTCAGGAGTATAAAGATTTTGATGTGGAAGATGTTAATGTACCGGATCAGCTTGCTCCACAGTTGAAATCTGTTGATGAGGTTTTAACAACGGCTTACGAAACCCAACCGCAGATAAAAGCAGCTGAAAGCAGGATAAGATCTGCCGAAGCACAGACTGAAGTTAATAAAACTGCGTTTTGGCCTACATTAACAGCTAGCGCTGGTCTTAACACTTTCTACAATAAGCAATTTAATGAGCTGCCAGGTGTTGTACAGGGAACTTTTTTTAATCAATATAGCGATCAGTTTGGACAGAATGTGGGACTTTCACTAAATATTCCTATTTTCAATAAAGGCATTACGAAACTTCAGGTAGAGCAATCAAAACTGAATGAAAGTATTGCTAAAGTCAACATGCAGCAACAGAAACAGGCTGTTCGTGAAAATGTTCAGAAAGCTCAGTTTGATGTAGATGCAAACTATGAAATTTATTTATCAGCAGTTCAGACCGAGAAAAGCACAAAGCTCGCGCTTGATTTTGCAGATAAAAGCTATGCCGCAGGAAGATCTACGATCTATGATGTAAACATTGCAAGAAACAATTACGCCAATGCGCAGGGAACGGTAGCGCAGGCAAAATATAATTATCTTTTCAGTCTTAAATTGTTGAATTTCTATTCAGGAATTCCACTAAGTTTGTAAAATGTCTATTCAATCATTAGAAAAATATTTACCACCGCATACACTTCAATATTTAAAAATCTGGTTTGCAGGTTATTATATTCATATAAAAATTACAAGAAACAGAGATTCAAAATTGGGAGATTACCGCAAACTGCCGGATAATTCCCATGAGATTACCATAAATTCTACTCTTGTTCCACAGCTTTTCTTTTTTGTACTTACCCACGAGTTGGCCCATCTTATTGCCTTTGAAAAGTATGGAAGAAGAATTTCTCCGCACGGCAATGAATGGAAAGAAACTTTCCGGCAAATGCTCCTGCAAAGTATTAATGTATATGAAGAAGATTTAAAGCCGATCATTATAAAGTTTTCAAAATCACCTAAAGCCAATTTCATGGCAAGCCCTGACCTTGTTAAATATTTTCATATTGAAAAACAGGATGATAGTCTTGTATTTATTGAAAAACTGAAAAAAGGAGATTTCTTTATTTACCGCAATGAAAAGTATTTATTGGAAGGTCTTATTAAAAAAAACTATCTTTGTAAGAACCTGGCTACAGGAAGGAAGTACTCTTTCAAGCCTTTGGCAAGGGTAGAAAAATGCACTTAATAATGTCAAAATCAAATAGATATTGCGTGATTATGGCGGGAGGAATCGGAAGCAGATTCTGGCCTTTGAGTACGCAGAAATTTCCGAAACAATTCCAGGATATTTTAGGAGTCGGGCGCACGATGATCCAGCAAACCTATGACCGGATCAGTAAAATCATTCCTGATGAAAATATATTTGTCATTACCAATACAGAATATGTCGAGCTTTCTCATCAGCAGTTACCGGAAATTCCGCAGGAGAATATTGTGGGTGAACCGTTGCTGAAAAACACCGCTCCCTGTAATCTTTATATGGCTAATAAAATTGCCGGAATTGATCCTGATGCTACGATGATCGTTTTGCCGGCAGATCACCTCATTTTGAAAGAAGAAATTTTCCTTCAAAAAGTGGAATTGGCTTTTGATATTGCTGCTAAAAATGAATATCTTGTTACGTTAGGAATTACGCCCACGAGACCAGACACGGGATACGGATATATTCAGTTTGTAGATAAGCATGATTCTGACTATTATAAAGTAAAAACTTTTACAGAGAAACCAATGCTGGAACTTGCAAAAAGCTTTCTGGAAAGTGGAGACTTTTTATGGAATGCCGGAATTTTTATCTGGAATGTAAAATCGATTCATCATGCTTTCGAAAAGTACCTTCCTGAAATGACCCAGCATTTTATGGCCTGTGAGTACAATGCGGAAAGTGAAAAAAGCTGTATTGAACAGATTTATCCCAAAGTGCAAAAAATTTCGATTGACAACGGAATTTTAGAAAAAGCAAAAAATGTTTACGTAATTCCTGCAGACCTCGGCTGGAGCGATCTTGGGACATGGACTTCAGTTTATGAAAATGCTGAAAAAGACGAAAACAGGAATGCAACCAAACAAAAGCATATTTTAACATACAATTCGGAAGGCAATATCATCAACATCAAAAACACGAATAAAGCGGTTATTATTGATTCTTTGAAAGATTTTATTGTTGTAGATACGGACAAAGTGTTGCTTATATGCCCGAAAGAACATGACCAGTTGATAAAGGATTATGTGCTTGATCTTAAAAACTTCAAAAAAGGAGACAAATTCATATAAAATAATCATGAGGCATCTGCGTTCTTTTAAATATGATAAGATTTAGAGACCAATTCAATATATTTATTTTTGTTTTATCCGGAATATTTTTACATGCTCAGGAGAAAAAGCAGTTTCCTGGTATTTCTACGATTTTAAGCAAAATAAATCCGGATACTAAAACAGATTCCTGGATTTTGGTTCATAAAAGCTATGGAAAAGATAACATTCTCAGAGAAGCCGGTGCTAAAAAAGAATATGAATCCCAGTCCTCAGGATTTAATATCGGGATTGCTGAAGAAGATGAATTCTACTATATTGTTGACTTTTCATCCGGAAAACCGGAATATATTACTGATCTGAATGCGCTTAGAAAGTTTGTAGGAAAAGTAGATAATATTCAGGATGCAGCAGTTTTTGCATCGACTGAGGGATACATTATCGATGAAGAATTCAGAGATCTGGCAGCAAATTATTATGAAGATAAATCCAATTATTACCTTGATCTTGGAAAGCTGACCTCAAAAGAATGTCCTTATCAGAAAAAACATTTTACCTTAACAATTGGTAAATCAGCGGAAAGTATTTCAAATGTTAAAGATAACGGAGCATATATTGAACTTTACAATAAGAAATGCACCAACAATCCAAGGCTTTTAAAACTTGAACAAAAAGAAGAACAAAAAGATGAGCCTAAAAAATCAAGAAAACCTGCAAAACGCAGATAAATTTTACGAAACAGAACGGCTGATTCTTCGTCCGATGAACGTAGAAGACGCTGAATTTATTTTTGAACTTTATAACAGTCCGAAATTCATTCAGTATATTGGTGATCGCGGAATAAAAACGGTTTCAGATGCTGAAGATTATATTAAAAACAGATTTCTTCCGCAATTTAAAAGGCTGGGCTATGGTAATTATCTGATGATGACGAAAGAAGGAAACCATAAAATTGGCGGCGTGGGAATATTTGAAAGAGACGGACTCGATATTGTCGATATCGGCTTTTCTCTTCTTAATAAATTTGAAGGAAAAGGATACGCTTACGAAGCTGCTTTAAAGATAAAATCGGTCGGAATGAATGATTTTGGTCTAAAGAAAATCTCAGCGATTACTACCAAGAATAACTTTTCTTCTCAAAAGTTAATTGAAAAGCTAGGATTAAAATTCCAGAAATTTGTTACCATTCCGGGAGATTCGGAGGAATTGATGTATTATGAAACTCCGGATTAAAGACGAATCTCACAAATGTTTTCACCAAGGAACACAAGTGTTTGAGAAATTAGTGAAAAACATTTGAGCAATTTGTGTTTGGCTTATCCTTCCAAAATCTGTTCAGCAGCCGTTTTTGAAGTTACCTTCTCAATCACTCGTTCGCAGATTCCTTTCTCATCAAATATAAAAGTAGTTCGCACAATTCCCATATAGGTTTTTCCGAATGTCTTCTTCTCCTGCCATACCCCGAATTTTTCTAAAATTTCATGGCTTTCATCCGCAATAAGATCATATGGAAAGGCAAATTTGCTATGAAAATTCTTCTGCTTTTTTACAGAATCACCACTGATTCCCAATAATTGAAATCCTGCTTTCTCCAATTTAGAATAATTGTCACTTAGGTTGCAGGCTTCCACCGTACACGTAGGAGTGTTAGCGTGAGGATAAAAGAAAATTACAAGTTTCTTTCCGATAAGTTTTTCAGAACTTACTGTTTCTCCATCCTGATTTGTTCCTTCAAATTGAGGTAATTTATCTCCAACTTTCAACATAATGATTAATTTTGTCCAAATTTAATGGTTACATGACAAAAAAGCAAAGGGCCAAGCTTGTTCAGACAGAATTAGAAAAATTATATCCTGAAGTTCCTATTCCGCTAGATCATACCGATCCTTATACATTGATGGTCGCTGTAGCGCTTTCTGCTCAGACAACTGATAAAAAGGTGAATCAGGTGACTCCTGAATTGTTCAGAGTAGCAGGAACTCCTGAAAAAATGGCAAAATTGGAAGTGGAAGAGATCAGGGAGCTCATCAAAGAAATAGGATTATCGAATACAAAAGCCAGAAACCTGAAAAGAATGGCCGAATTGCTGCTGGAAAGGCACAATGGAGTAGTACCGCAAACCTACGAAGAACTGGAGGCACTTCCCGGAGTTGGCCATAAAACGGCTTCGGTAGTCATGAGCCAGGGCTTCGGATTTCCTGCTTTTCCGGTCGATACGCACATTCATCGTTTGATGACGCAATGGAAACTTACTTCCGGAAAGAACGTCATAGAAACAGAAAAAGATGCAAAAGCCCTATGGCCGGAAAGCGTCTGGAACAAGCTTCATCTTCAGATTATTTTTTACGGAAGAGAATATTCTCCGGCCCGTGGAAAAGGGGAAAAAGACTTTATCACCAAAATGTTATTTGAAAAATAAATATAGCGGAATAAATTCCCCTCCTCTGGAGGGGTGGCGAAAATTCAAAGAATTTTTGACGGGGTGGCGAAAAAGATAACTATAGATCAAGCAATCTGCGATGATAATTAATCTGTCCCAAATGATAGCTCAAATGCCCATACAAATGAATCAGGAAATATCCTGTAGTCATTTCATAGCCTAGAGGCTCAGACGGATAATTTTTCTGAAGGTCTTCTGTGGATAATCTTTCAAGTGATGAATTTACAATTTCGATAGTTCTCTCGATCTGCTGAATCAATTCGGTTCTCGGAACGTCTTTTAATGAAAATTCAAGTTCTCTGTTTCTTATATAGCCTGAATTTCCAAGTTCAGCACCAATATAATTATTAAGATTTCCGACCAGATGAAGACAAAGGTTTCCGGCAGAATTCGAGATGTTTTTATCGGTTTTCCAGATGGTTTCTTCGTTTTGATACGATTCGATCTCTGTTTTTAATTTATTCAAATCTCTGGTGAAAAGTGATTGTAGGCTTGCTGTCCTCATGATCTTCTTTATGAATTTGAGATAAAATTAAAGAATATTCACAAAAAAAGCCACAAAAACTAATCTGTGGCTTCAATATTTTAATGAGGAATTTCTTCCGTCAGAATTTCATTTCCGGCTTTATCGTAATAAATGCAGGTGAATTTATCCAGATCAACGATCCACTTTTCAATTCCCGTCTCTGCACAGTCTTTACAAAACGTCATGTAATCGGTTTCACCTTTTTGATGACTTTTAAGCTGTTGGACAAACTTTTCTTTATTAGAATCATCAGCAATCGCTAAATCTTCATATTGAGGCTGTGAAGTTGTTGTAAAGCTATTTTCACCGAAATATTCGGTATGGCTGTCTTTGACCCATGTTTCAAAAGATTTTACGCCTAATTCTTTAATTTCTTTAATGTAATTTGGGAAATCTGCTCCTGATTTTACTTTGCGGTGAGCATTTTCAATTTGTTCTAGTGTAAACATTTTTTTTCTTTTTGTATTTAAGTTAAATAAAAGTCTGGCCTGAAAGTAAAACTTTCTGAAAAAAAAGTGTATAAAAATGACTGTTTTTTTACTATCCCTTCGTTAGTTGGAGCGGATGTTCGCAAATCCTCTATTCATCGGCTTTCCTGCTGGTTTTTCTTCTGTT
This sequence comes from Chryseobacterium taichungense, assembly GCF_900109935.1. Classification (GTDB taxonomy): domain Bacteria; phylum Bacteroidota; class Bacteroidia; order Flavobacteriales; family Weeksellaceae; genus Chryseobacterium; species Chryseobacterium taichungense. Next base: position 11,996 of record NZ_FOBV01000006.1, read on the forward strand.
GGTTCCCTGTTGCCGAAAAATTATATGGATAAATCTTCCAATTTATGCTGATAACTTTGGAAAATTATGCGGATAATTTGAACGGTTTATCAGCATTAATTTTTACGAGCCATCAGAATATTCAGAAATCTGAACCTGTAGCAGCTACTTTTTCACTGAGATTTGATTGAAATTTAAACCTTGTGCACCAGTTAAAAAACACATAAATTTTTTCATTATTTCTGTTTCTTCGCCCAAAGTTCCATTTTCCTGTTTAAAACATCTAAAGGAAGACATCCCTGACTTAGAACTTCATCATGAAATTTAGCTAAACTGAATTTGCTTCCCAGTTCATTCTGATATTTATCTCTCAGTTCACGGATTCTTAAAGATCCGATTTTATATCCCAACGCTTGTCCGGGCATTGCCATATAACGTTCAACTTCTGCGGTAGCGCCGGCTTCATCGTAAGAAATATTGCTTAAGAAATATTTGATGGCCTCTTCCCGTGTCATTCTTCCCGTATGCAAACCGGTGTCTACCACCAGTCGCACGGCTCTCAGCATCTGGTCACTTAAGTAACCCATTTTCTGATAAGGATCTGTATACAGACCGAATTCAGGACCTAACGTTTCACAGTAATGTGCCCAGCCTTCACCATATGCCCCAAACCATCCGAATCTCATGAATTTAGGAAGCTTGGTATTTTCCTGTTGAAGAGAAACCTGATAGTGATGCCCCGGAATCGCTTCATGCAGGAAGAGAGATTCCATCCCGGAAGTGACATTGAATTTTGTAGGATCCGGAAGCGGAACATAGAATATTCCCGGCCTCTTTCCATCCGGAGTTCCCTGAATGTATTCTGCACTCGCACTGGCTTCCCTGAATTTTTCTGTCTGCCGGATCTCAAATTTGGTTTTCGGCGTCACGGAGAACATCGTTTTCAGCTTTGGAGTAATTTTAGTTAATATCCCATTAAAAGCATCCAAAACCTCTTTTGATGTTTTATAAGGCATTGCTTTCGGATCTGTTTTTACATAGCTGATAAATTCTTCCAGTGTTCCTGTAAAGCCAACCTGCTGTTTTACTTTTTCCATTTCAGAACGGAGCATAGCGACCTGCTGAAGACCTATTTTATTGATCTCTTGAGGCGTTGTATTAGTAGTTGTCCAGCTTTTTGTATAATACTGATAGATTTCTTTTCCGTTTGGTAAGCTATTGTAGCCATCTGTATCTCTTGCTTTAGGTAAATATTCCTTTTCTAAAAAATCGCCCATTTTGGTATAAGCGGGTATGATTTTCTGTGTAATGGCATCCTTATAAAGTTTAGAAAATCTTTCTTTCTGCTCTTTTGTAAAATCTTTCGGGAATTTTCTGATCGGCCCGTAGAAAATATTCTTTTCTAAATCAGTCGTGGTAATTTCCTCGGCTCTCATTTGCGGGATCATTTTTACAACCAATTTTTTAGGCAAAACCATTTTATTGTTGATGCCTTCACGGAAGTTATCGGTAGCAGCATTCATCCAGTCAGGAAACTTTTCCATTCTTTTGAGCCAGTCGCTGTAATCTTTCTCTGTTTTGAATGGCTGACTTCCTTCTCCGCTTCCATACAAAGGAAAATTCAGCGGAAGCCCGCCAAATTGTGTAAACGGAATATATTCAGGATGATAAGCATAGGCCTGTATTTTATCTTTTAATGTGAAATCCAGCACATCATACACTACTTTATCGTCATCTGAAAGGTTTTTATAATCAACATTTTCAAGCTGTTTCTGCACTGAATTGTAAAAAGCAACTTCCCCTGAAATAAAATCCTTGTCGATATTGATGGGCAGCTGGTCATTGTATCTAAGATCTCCCTGTGACGTAGCATCCAGCGGATAGAGTTTCAGATACTGCTCATAATAATTGGAAGCAATAGAATCCAAATTGGAGGGTGTAACTTTAGTTAAAGGCGAATCAGATTTTTTGCAGGAAGCAAGACTTATGGCCAGGCTCAACCCTACAATACTTTTAGATAAAATGTTTTTCATTTCTCAGAATTCTTTAAAAAACAAATGTAATATTAAAATGATTGATTTTAAGTTAAAATTAAAAAACACTTGGCTTTAAGCAAAATTGCAAAGGGTTTTATTTAAGACATTATAGCTACAGGGGAAAATTAAGTAATTAAATGTGGCAATTTTTAAAAATAATTTTCAAAAAATTTTTCACGTTCAATCTATTTTTTATCTTTGTTGAAAACGTTTAACAATCATATTATTACAGCTCTTTTTTAAGAAAAAATGAAAGGGATTTTAAAAATTTACCATCCGGACGAAACGCTAAAGTACAATATTAGAAACACTTATTGTAAAGCGGTTTACAGCAACCAACAACATTTCTTAGAGGTTGAGATTATTACGGATGACGGTCTGGATCATGTAGATGATGATTCTCTGCAATACAATTTTCCTCAACTTTCACTTGAAGTTTTCGATTTCCCTATCGAATCTGCAGAAATAGAAGGAAAAACAATTACAATCAGTGATTCTGACGAAGATACTTTCACGGAAGTAGATCTTTTCGATGATGAAGAGGCTTTTATCTATGATAATGAACTTCAGTTTGATAAGAATGAAGAGGGAGAGCTGCAGGTAGTATGGAAAGGAACAATTGATGATTTCTATACAGGTTCCGGTACTCCGATTCCTTTCAGGCTGAAATGCGAATTTAAGCAGGATGAAATTGAAGTAGACGAAGATTAATCTTTAACACTTCTCCTTCTGCGGAATTGATATCATGTTTCTTTTCAGATTTTTTTGGAAAGAAATTTGCTGTTGTTGAAAATAACAATTTTTTAAGTTGTTTTAAGCAAATTTTAAGATAGCATTTCATAATATTCCATTACATTTGTCGTTACAACTCTTATAAAAATACACATTAATGCTGATAACGGAACTTACTCAGATTTTATTTGCACAGGTTGCTGCACCTGCAGTCGCGGCAGAAGATTTAGAATTTTCATTTTGGAAAATCATGTTTCACGGGGGAGCCTTTGCTAAAATAGTAATGGTGACCGTACTCCTTTTAGGTGTATTTTCCGTCTATCTCTTCTTCGAAAGGTTTTTCTTTATTAAAAGGCTGACCTCAAAAACAGATGCCAACTTTATGGATAATATTGAAGACTTCATCAAAGAAGGCAAAATAGAATCTGCAATGGATTACTGTAAAAGACAAAATTCACCGGAAGGAAGAATCTTGGAAAAAGGAATATCCAGACTGGGAAGACCGGTATCCGATATCGTAAGCGCGATGGAATCACAGGCCCAGGTTGAGGTGGCCAATATGGAAAAGAACCTGAATCTCTTGGCTGTTGTTCCGAGTATTGCACCAATGCTGGGACTTTTGGGAACGGTAATCGGGATGATCATTGCATTCTTTAATTTATCCCATGCTAGCGGATCTTTCTCTCCTAAAACCTTGTCGGAAGGTATTTATACGGCGCTGGGACAAACGGCTGTTGGTCTTGCAGTGGCAATTCCGGCAAACTTCTTCTACAATTTATTATTGACAAGAATTGATAAATTTGTATTGAAAGCACAGAATATGTCGGGAGAATTTTTAGACCTTATCAACAAACCTTTATAAATCTTCATATGAAACCGAAAGGTTCCGTCTGACCATTAAAAACAAGAAAGTAAACAGATGAAAATTCAGAGAAGAAATAAAGCAAATCCCGAATTCAGTCTCGCAGCGATGACCGATGTTATCCTGTTGATGCTCATATTCTTTATGGTGACATCTTCGGCCGCCAATCAGAGTGCTATTGACGTAAAGCTGCCAAAGACGGGAGCCGTTGATGATAATATTCCGAATCCGCTCACGGTAAGCATTAAACCCGACGGATCATATTTCGTGGATGATAATCCTGTTGATAAAGCTCAGCTTGAGCAGATGATTGTCAATAAACTGACTAACCAGACCAACAAGTCTTTCACCATACGAGCAGACGAAAACACCATGCATAAAGATGTTGTTTTTGTAATGGAAATTGCAGAAAAGCATAAATTTAATATTGCCATTGCAACGGTTAAAGATAAATAACAACTCCGAATCGAGCGGAAAGGATCCATTTAAAATGAGAAGCCACATTATAAGCAGAGAAGAACAAAATAAAGACCGGATAAAAAGCGCATTGCTTTCTATCCTGATTTGGTCTGCGATCTTACTGTTTGTTTTTTTATATAAATTGAAACCGGAACTGGATCAGCAACCGGAAATTGTAACCACCATGCTGGTAAATTTCGGAGACAACAGAAACGGAAACGGGGCAGAAGAGCCCGCAGATCAGCCGGGAAGTTTAGCTGCCGCAACGGAAAATGTTACAGAGCCTGCCGAAGCAGCCGTTCCGGAAACAAAAACAGTTATCAAGCCAGAGCCACAGCCTGAAACACAAAAATCAGAGGCTAAGGATAAAATCATTACCGGAAACAACTCAAAAATAAGTGTCCCGAAGAAAGAGGAATCCAAAGCAGAGACTAAAAAATCTGCAGCGAGCACCAGTGCCACCAAAAATACCAAGAAATCCGGTGCGGTAACTTCCAATTCAAAAACCGGAAACGGGGACGGGAAGGGAACGGCAGCCATCGGAAACCTGATTAAAGGAAGAGGAACGAAAGCCGGAAGCCAGGGAGACGGAAACGGAATTGGAAATGCAGGAGATCCTTTAGGAGGAGACGGTAATGGCGACAGCAAAGTGGGGATCGATAGAAAACTGGTCGGGTTCATCCCCGGAACGATGGGCAGAGGAGGTGCACAACCGGCAAATAACTGTACTGCCAGTGGAACGATTACCATAGCTTATACAGTAGACAAAGCGGGAAATGTAGTTTCCGCAAGAAGATCGGGAGGCACGTCAGATCCGTGCATCACTTCAAATGCTATTTCATGGGTTAAGAAATATGTGAAGGCTGAAAAAGCCAGTGTTTCTTCCACCGGAAGTTATAAGATTACATTTTAAATTACAAAAGCACTTTATTCAAGTGCTTTTTTTATTTCCGAGATTCTGTTGATTACAGGAAGTGCAAAAATACCGCTTGTTTGAAGATAGAGCTCATAGAATGTTTTTGCTTTATCCAGAAAATCATTGTTAGATTCTGTTTTTCCTTTAAAATAAAAGAGATTTCCCAACATTTCATAATAATCTTTGTGATCTCTTTCTTGTCTTTCGTTTACAATTTCGATCAGCTCTTCTTTCGTTTTGGAAGAAATTTCTGTGAAGCTCATCTTGAAAATATCTCTCATTAACGAATCAAAATCCAGTTCTTTTTGCATTAAACTTTCTTCGGGTTTATCCAGGATCAGTTTTTCCAATGCCTGGCTTAACTGACGTATCAGTCTTAACGTAAATTCTTTATCTGTAATCATAGTTTTGGTTTAAATTTTAGTGTCTAAGGTTGATCATATGATGTTTCAATATTTAAATTTTAAACATTGAACCTTGAATTTTTTAAGCAAAGAATAAATATGCTAAAGCGATAGAGGTAATGATACCCACCAAATCCGCCAGAAGCATAGCAACTACCGTATATCTCGTGTTTTTGACGGCTACAGCCCCGAAATACACGGCAATCACGTAGAATGTCGTATCCGAGCTTCCTTGAAGAACGGCGGCGAGTTTCCCCTGAAAGCTGTCTGCTCCAAATGTAGCCATCGTGTCGACCATCATTCCTCTTGCGCCTGATCCTGAAAGAGGCTTGATTAAAGCAGTTGGAAGCCCATCTACAAAACGGGGGTCCAGATTGGCGGTATTGGCAACCCATTTCATTCCGTCAATAATGACATCAAAAACTCCGGAAGTTCTTAGGAGAGAAATAGCGATCAGCATTCCAACCAGGTAAGGGATGATCTTGACACAGGTGGTAAAGCCTTCTTTAGCGCCTTCAATAAAAGCATCAAAAACATTGATTTTTTTGTAAACTGCACCTAAGACGATGGCCAGAAAGATAAATAGAATTAAGCCATTACTTACCACTTTACTGAAATCATCCAGCTGATCTTTGCTTAATTGCACGAGATATACAACCAGTAAAGCGATCAGCGCTGAAATTCCTCCAACGTAAGCAATCACAACAGGTCTCAATAAATTGATTTTCTGATATAAAGAAACAATGATCATCGCTGCCAAGGTTGCGGCAAAAGTTGCGATCATACAGGGCAGGAAAATATCTGTCGGCGTTTTCGAACCCATTGAAGCCCGAATGGCAATGATAGAAACAGGAATCAATGTCATTCCGCCTGCGTGTAGGCACAAAAACATGATCTGCGAGTTGCTTGCCGTATCTTTTTGAGGATTTAACGTCTGTAAACTTTCCATGGCTTTTAAGCCAAAAGGTGTTGCGGCATTGTCCAGTCCCAGAAGATTGGCGCTGAAATTCATCAGCATATGTCCGAAAGCAGGATGGTTTTTTGGGATTTCAGGAAAGAGCTTTGAGAAAAATGGTTGAATAAAGCGGCTTAAAAGATTAATTCCTCCTGCTTTTTCAGCAATACTCATGAAACCCATAAACAAGGTCATAATTCCGATCAGACCAAGGCATATTTTTACGGCAGTTTCTGAAGTTCCGATCACGCCGTCTGCCTCCTGAATGCGGTAAACCTTCACATCCTGTTTCAGCGAATCGGTTTTATAATGGATTCTGCTGTCGGCAAAATCTGGCTTTTTCAACAAACTGTCTCGGACAATAGGAGAAAGCGTATTCATTTTCTGAGTCGCAATCTGCACCGTATCACCACCTTTTCCTACCACCATGTCATTAAAAATGGTTTTGTAATGACTTGATGAAATGTATTTTATACTGGCAATGGCAATGGCAACAATGATAAAAGCCGACCAAATTCTGCTGAGAACCATTTGATTGAATTAAATATAGGTTAAACTTATCAAAAAAACTTCAGATGACAAAGGGGTTGTGTTGTCAATAGTCAATTCCTTGGTGTCAATAGTTAACTTTCAGGCTGATAAAGATTCACTTGCATAGCAAAATTGACTGGTGAAGCAAAGTTCACCATTCACCATTCACTTTTCATCCAAATACACAAGGAATCCCTCAAAATCATCATCCAGACTCTTTAAAACTTTAGCATCTTTCATTTTCTTTTCAAGGCCATCGATGAAAAAGCTTTTTTCAAAGAACTGGCGGTGGATTCCCGGAAGGAGTTCCATGAAGTAATCCATTCCGATTTTGTTGTTGTGAAGATCCATTTTCGTTTCCAGTGGTTTGTTAGGAAACAGTTCTTCATGGAGATCAGTCATTCTTTTGCAGAACGCCAGTGCTTTTTCCGGTGAGGAAATCTTACAGCAATACATCATAATAAAGCAACACCATAATGCATGTCTGAAAGCATTTCCGATGCCGTTGGTAGAAGCTGTTTTCGGAAATTTTTTCTGCGCAATGGAGTATGCCTGAAGGGTTGCGTGAAAACTTAACAAGGAGAAAAGAGGATGAGGAAGAACAAGCGACAGAAGGCGCATGATCTTTTTAAAACTCATACTGCGGATCGTATTGAAAAATATGCTGAAAGTTCTCATCAATAAAAATCTCTCTCCTGTTCAGAGAGAGATTGCTGTATTTTGTTATAAATTATTAAGCTTTTACCGTTAACAGATTCACTGTTTTAGAGATCGTTTCTCTGATTTCTGTTCTCTTTACGATAAAATCAACGAATCCTTTTTCCTGTAGGAATTCCGAAGTCTGAAATCCTTCCGGTAGATCTCTTCCAATGGTTTCACGGATTACCCTTGGCCCTGCAAAACCGATTAGTGCACCCGGCTCTGCCATGATGATGTCTGCTGTCATCGCGAAAGAAGCTGTAATTCCTCCAAAAGTAGGGTCACAAAGATAAGCGATATACAAAAGGCCTGCTTCAGAAAGCTGTGCCAGCTTAGCCTGCACTTTTGCCAACTGCATTAGAGAGTATGTTGCTTCCTGCATTCTTGCACCCCCGGATTGGCAAATGATCATGTAAGGAAGTTTCTTCTCGATACAGTAGTCTACTGCTCTTCTGATTTTCTCACCCATTACCGATCCTAAAGATCCTCCGATAAAAGCAAAATCCATACAGGAAACCACTATTTCGGTTCCTTTTACGGTGCCTACTGCATTTCTGATAGAATCAGTAAGCTTTGTTTTAGCCTTTACTTCCTTCAGACGGTCGGCGTATGGCTTGGTATCTTTAAAGTTCAGGATGTCAATACTTTCAACATTAGCGTCCAATTCTGTGAACTTACCTTCATCAAAAAGGATATCAAAGAATTCTGCACTTCCTATTCTTACATGAAAGCCATCTTCAGGAGAAACATAGTTGTTTCTTTTCAGCTCATCGTGTTCTACGATTTTCCCTGAAGGGGTCTGATGCCAAAGACCTTTGGGAACGTCTTTCTTCTGATCAGTAGAGGTCGTAATATTTTGTGCTTTTCTTTTAAACCACTCGAATGCCATATTGTTTATATAATTGATGAAAGATAAATGATGAAAAAAATGATAATTGAAATCAATTATCAATCATCATTTATCATTAATTTTTATTTAAGTGTGTTTACGTTATTTAAATCTTCAAATGCCTGAACAAGTCTCTTAGCGAATGTTTCTTCACCTTTTCTTACCCAAACTCTTGGGTCATAGAATTTCTTGTTCGGTTTTTCTTCTCCTTCAGGATTTCCGATCTGAGCTCTTAAATAATCGATATTATCCACCATATAATCTCTGATTCCTTCTGTGTATGCAAACTGAAGATCTGTATCGATATTCATTTTGATCACTCCGTAGTCAATTGCTTCTCTGATCTCTTCCAAAGTAGATCCAGATCCTCCGTGGAATACAAAATTCACTGGCTTGGCAGCAGTTCCGAATTTTTCCTGAACATATTTCTGAGAATTATCAAGAATTTTCGGAGTAAGAACTACATTTCCAGGCTTGTATACTCCATGTACGTTTCCGAAAGCAGCAGCAATCGTAAAGTTATCGGAAATAGCTCTTAATTTTTCGTACGTATAAGCCACATCTTCAGGCTGAGTATATAATTTTGAATTGTCAACATCAGAGTTGTCAACACCGTCTTCTTCTCCTCCGGTTACCCCGATTTCTACTTCTAATGTCATCTGCATTTTAGCCATTCTTTCGAAATATTTAGCAGAGATTTCAAGGTTTTCTTCTAAAGGCTCTTCCGAAAGGTCAAGCATGTGAGAAGAATAAAGAGATTTTCCTGTCTGCTTATAGAATTCTTCGTTAGCATCCATTAAACCGTCGATCCAAGGCAATAATTTTTTTGCACAGTGGTCAGTATGAAGTATTACAGTTGCTCCGTAAGCTTCTGCAAGGGTGTGAATATGTTTTGCTCCGGCGATCGCTCCCAGGATGGCAGCTTTCTGTCCGTCATTGCTTAATCCCTTTCCTGCATTGAAAGCAGCTCCTCCATTAGAGAACTGAATAATAACAGGTGAGTTTAGTTTTGCTGCAGTTTCCAAAACCGCGTTTACGTTGCTTGAACCAATTACGTTTACTGCTGGTAATGCAAATTTGTTTTCTTTAGCATGCTGAAAAATATCAGTAACTAATTGACCTGTGGCAACTCCTGCCGGGAAAATTCTGCTCATGTTTTACTTTTTAATATAAATTATTAGGGTTTGTAAAATTCCTGTAAAGGTAATCATTTTTGCTTAATTGTTAATTTCTTTTGTCCCTGCCCCAAAGTAGCTTCTGGCGGATGGTTTCATAGAAGCTGAGGTTGTTTGGCTGTACCAGAAGAATCTGGAAATCTGCCTTTTTAATGATGATTTCCTTATCTGTTTCAATATGGATCAGTCTGGAATCCAGGGAAAGGGAATACTGTGGTACGCGGCTTTCCACTTTAAATTTTATTTCCACCTTATCATTTACCACCAATGGCCGCACATTGAGATTGTGTGGGGCAATAGGGGTGATGACAAAGTTTTCGTTGTTCGGCGAGATGATCGGCCCGCCACAGCTCAGTGAATATGCGGTAGAACCGGTAGGAGTGGAGACAATAACACCGTCGCCCCAGAAAACATTAAGAAATTCATTGTTAATATAAGAATCCACTGTAATCATGGAGGTGGTTTCTTTTCTTGAAACCGTTACATCGTTCAGAGCATAAGGAGAAAAATCTTCTATTTCCGGCGACACTACTTCAATGACGGAGCGGCGGCTGGTTTTTATATCTCCTTTTAAAATGGAATCAAGTTCATTAAAAGCTTCTTCTTTGGTAAAGCTGGCCAAGAATCCAAGTCTTCCGGTATTCACTCCTACAATAGGAATTTCCAGATCTTCAATAAAAGTTAAAGAATTAACGATCGTTCCGTCTCCACCAAACGTAAAAAAAAGATCAATCTCTTTATCCAGGAGATCTTGTTTGCAATTGAACGTTTCGAAGATTTTTGAGAACTGCAGCGCTTCAGCCATTTCATCATACAAAACAGATTTTACGCCTCTGTTTTCAAGCTCAGAAATAAATTTGCTTAAATATAAAAAGGTATCTAGATCTTTTTTCTGGGAATATATGGCTGCCTTCATTCGTTTTTATATTTCTATAAATTTTTGGAAAAACCCGAACCTGTCCTGAAACAAATCTGATTTTTCATCAGAGTAATACTTTTGTACAATACGATAATCGTACCGGTCGAATGTTTCATCAATAGAGCTCAGATTTTCATTGCTGATCTTGATCGTCACCTGGATCACATCATCTGACATCTGGCTGATGAAGGCTCCGTAAAATTTGGAGTTGTTGCTTTCAACAATATTGGCGATTTCAGTCATCGAGTATTTTCTGCCGGGTGTTTCAACGGTGAGAATAGCACCAGATTCAGAGAACAACGGATATTTTGACAGATCCTGAAAGATATCCTCACAGGTGATGTATCCCAGATATTTTTCATTCTTGTTGATGACAGGGATCACATTGGCATTGAATGTATAGAATAGCCTGATGCTATCCATAATATTATTGTCCTCAAGAATGGCAAAGCGCTCGATCTGGTGTTCCAGATCCTTCAGAATACCTTCTTCTTCATAAAGAAAATCTTCTGCGATGGCGCCGTAAAAATGATGGGATTTTTTGATGAAAATATGAGAATATCCAAATGCTTCTAGCGTCTCTCTTGCTGATTCTATAGAGTCAGTCAGGCTAAAACACGGAAAGTCTTTCGAGATATATTCCTTGATAAACATTGTGCTAATTTATAAAAAATTAAACGAAACTATTTCTGAATTTCAAACTTTTTTTCCTTAAAAAGTAAAAAAGCGATCCTAAAATTTGTTTGTGACAAAAAATTAGGTATCTTTGTCGCCTTTCATTTTTACTTTTTATTAGATTTATTTCAAACTGCACTGTGTTTTAGACATATGCAGTTTTTTTATTTCAGGGCTTTGGCAAACTCCCACATCACAATTCCGCCGCATACACTTACATTCAGAGAATGCTTGGTTCCCAGCTGGGGAATTTCAATAAAAGAATCAATATTTGCCAATGCTTCATCGCTGATTCCTTCTACTTCATTTCCTAAGATTACCGCATACTTTTTAGACGGATCAATCGTAAAATCGGTGATCATTGTGCTGTTTGTTGTCTGCTCAATGCCCACGACTTCAAATCCCTGGGATTTTAAATCATTAATGGTTGTATTAATATCACTTTCATGGCTCCAGTCCACACTTTCCGTAGCGCCCAGTGCAGCCTTGTGAATTTCACGATGTGGCGGCTGAGGCGTAATCCCGCAGAGAATAATCTTTTCAATGAGAAAAGCATCCGCCGTCCTGAAGGTTGCTCCAACATTGTGCATGCTCCTGATATTGTCTAATACTACAATTAAAGGGATCTTTTCAACCGTTTTAAAGGTTTCCACATCAATTCTGTTGAGTTCTTCCAGTTTTAATTTTTGTACCAATTGTATATTTTTATTAATGTTTTATAAATATGTACGAGTTCAGGATTATTTCAGATTTGATTATTTTCCCGAACACATGATCTGATGAACGCTTCTCTCAATATTCTGAGCGATAGTCTCCATCGGGATATCATTTTCATCGTTATTAAAAGGGTCTTCAATTTCCTCGGCAATCATCTCAAGGCTCATCAGTACATAATAAACAAAAACCGTAAGCGGAATCATAAAAAGACCAATAGAAATCACATATGCGACCGGTAAAGCCAGCACATACAGAATGATAAACTTTTTGACGAAGGATGAATATGAATAGGGGATCGGGGTGTTCTTAATCCGTTCGCAACCACCGCAGACATCCAGAAAACCTGAAAGCTGCGTATCCAGATACAGCATTTCTATATCGGAGATTTTGCCTTCCTTTTTTAGTTTATTCAGTTTGTGGGTCAGCAGAATTACAATTTCGCTGGGGCCGTGATGTTTGATATATTCTTCAATTTCAGAATAATCCTCATCCAAAGCCAGCCTTGTCGATTCTTTTGAAAGATGCTTGGCCAGAAAATGCGGGAAAAACTTCAGGTATCTGGCGATCTGCTCAGCACTTTTTCTGTCTTCGGCAAGAATGGTATTGATCTTTACCGCGAAATTCCTTGAGTCGTTGACCAATTTACCCCAAAGCTTTCTTCCTTCCCACCATCGGTCGTATGCGGTGTTGGTCCTGAAAACCAAAAGCAAAGACAGCACAAAACCCAGCAGCGAGTGAATCATGCTAACATTGCTGATTGGTGATTTTGAAGACAGATGAAGATACTCAACCTCGAGATATTCAATTCCCCAGGCATATAATCCTATCAGCAGCATGGTTGGGAAAAGGATCTTCAGGGTGTCGCTTTTATGCAGGCTGAAAAGGATTTTTAGAAAATGTTTGGTATTGTAAACTCTCATAAGATCGGTTAGTCCGTACAAATATAAAATTTCGCTTTCGTTTTTGTTTTACGGAAAACCATAAATTTTATTGCCCGGTTCATTTTTTCTTTGTTAAAAAATAGGATTATGGGATATTACAGAAAAGGACATTTCAGAAGAGATGGGAAATGGGTGAGCGGTCACTATGTAAGCACATTCGGAAGGAAAAGGAAATCTACAAGTCCACAAGGTTGTGCGGTGATTATTTTCGGAGGTATTATTTCTCTGTTAATTTATTTGCTTGAAACCCGTTAGCTAATTTTAGAATTAACCACAAAAATTGCAAAAGATAATCATAACGCGATGAGTAGAATATTTGGAGTTCCAAAAGATAAAAATCTCAGATTTTTAAAAGCTACTGTGACCTTTTTCATTTGTAGTCATCAACTTTAAATAAAAGATGAGCTGATCTTTTGAACCTTTTGTGGTTAAATTTAAAATTAGTTTTAAACATATTTCGGGATAAAAAAGAATACTGTATGGAAAATGATAATTGATAGTAGCTTTAAAATTTTCCTGAAATTCAAAAAAGCCTTACTTTTATTTCACAATTAAAACACCACACCAGATGATTCTCGGAAATGTAGATGTCGTAACAGATATTAGTAAAGAAGATTTTCAGAAAAACTATTTTAAGAAGCAGAAGCCGTTGCTGATCAAGAATTTTGCCAGCAGATGGGATGCCTTCGATCAATGGAATTTTGATTTTATCCGTGAAAAGGCGGGAGATCAGGAAGTTCCTCTTTACGACAACAAGCCTGCGGATGCATCCAAAAGCTCTGATGCGCCGGTGACCCACATGAAAATGAGGGATTATATTGATACCATCAGAAGTAAACCATCCGATCTGCGTATTTTCTTTTACATTATTACCGACCGCCTCCCGGAATTGCTGAAAAATTTCACCTATCCTGATTTGGGCATGAAGTTTTTCAAAAGACTGCCAACTTTGTTTTTCGGGGGAAGTGAAGCCCATGTGCTGATGCATTATGACGTTGATCTGGGAGATTTCCTCCACATTCATTTTGAAGGGAAGAAAAGGATTCTGCTGTTTGATCAGAAGCAGTCTGCTTTTTTATATAAAGTTCCCTTGTCGGTTCATACGATCTACGATGTTGATTACGAAAACCCGGATTATGAAAAGTTTCCTGCTTTAAAGCAGGCAAGAGGCTATGAAATTTTGATGGAACATGGGGATGCCCTGTTTATTCCGGGGGCCTTCTGGCATTTCAACAGGTACCTGGAGCCCGGTTTCTCCATGTCGCTCCGTGCCCTGCCCAATAAGCCCAGAGTTTTTGCCAGTATGCTGTATCATGTCTTCATCATGCGGTACACGGACAAGTTAATGAGGAAACTTTTTAAGGCCAAATGGGTAAACTATAAGCAAAAATGGGCGTACGAGAAAAGCGCAAAAGCTTTAGCCGAAATGTCTGCCGGAAAATCCTAAGCTTAACGCAATTGCTGACTTCCCTAAAAAGCTGGCGGCTTTGGCTTCGACTCCGCTCAGCCACCAGTTGTAACGCGACCCTTCGAGAATCTCAGGGTCCACCAGTCGACTGCTTTCTGTCGTTCTGTAGAAATATCCATAAACCTAAGACGCTGAAACGCTCATACTCTAAAACTCCCGAAACTACCCACACACTTTGTCATTGACTACGTCGAATCTGTGATTTCCGTAGGAATCTCGGCATCGTTAACATTATCCTGGAAAGATTCAGGCTTAGATCCCTACGGGATGACAAGGGAGCGTGGTGTCCTCCCTTCAATGGTGGCTGAGGCGAATCGAAGCCGCCTATCCTGCCAGGGTATGTATCCCTTCGTTATCTCACACCGACTGCTCCCAATTCCCATCCTCCGGAGGGGTGGCGGAAATTCCACAGGAATTTGCGACGGGGTGGTTTATTACGCTGCCACACGCCAAGCCGCCAGTCCTTACGTTCCGTCTCCCGGTGGCTGAGCGGAGTCGAAGCCACCAGTCCCGCAATTCTTCTTAAACCACCCCGTCAAAAATTCTTTGAATTTTTGCCACCCCTCCACTGAGGGGAATTTTGTACCGCTTTAAACCCTACAGCACTCTCACTCTTAAACTCTCCAACCAACGGTGGCGGAGCCGAAGCCACCTGTCCTGCAGGGTATGTATCCCTTCGTTATCTCACACCGACTGCTTCAAATTCCCATCCTCCGGAGGGGTGGCGGAAATTCCAACGGAATTTGCGACGGGGTGGTTTATTACGCTGCCACACACGAAGCTACCAGCCCTTACGCTTTCCTTCCCGGTGGCTGAGGCGAATAGAAGCCACCTGTCCTTCAACTTAAACCCTCCAACCCAACGGTGGCTGAGCGGAGCCGAAGCCAAAACTCCGGCCGGGAAAAGTTCCCAACCGGAGTAACACACTGATGAAAATACCCATCTTTACGATGGAATGATGGCTTGTTCTTGCGTTGAGGTTAAGCCTTACTTTAGTAATAAGTAACCTCCGTACGGTCAACACCCCCACACTCGGGCGGTCAACACACCCTTGACCGAACGGTCAACGCACCCTTGATCGGGCGGTCAACACGGTGTTGACTGTAGCGCTTCTTTTTCCCTTACACCACAGTAAGTACTTTATCAAGGGTAGCCGTTCGCACTTCTTTCAGAAGAGCGCCCTGGGTGAACTGCGTTACCACTTCCAGATTATAGGTGCCCGCTGCTAATGCAGGAATTACCACCATAACCTCCGAAGGATTATTGGTCACAATATCACTTTGCTCTACTTTCGTTCTTTCCTGTGTAGCAGTGTCTACGAAAAAGATCCCTACCGAAGCATCATCACCTGCGACTTTAATCTTGCTGCCCATAATCTTCAGGTTTCTTCCTGGTGTAAGCAGGTCGTTGACCGAACCGCTCTTGACATCCGTAACCTGTAAGATCACTGCTGAAGCTTCTGCGACGCCTAAGATATTCACCTCGATGTTGGGAATCTCTGCGCGTAGCTTTTCTCCCTGGTTGAACTGGAAAATAATGCTGTGCTTGCCTTTGTTAAAAGTCTCCGAAGGACTGTCGAATACACCTCTAATGGTTGTGCTTGCAGTAAAGTAACCGGTATTGACTGAAAAGCCATCACAAAGCTGGTAGGCCATTTCTTTCAGGAAAAGTTCGGTAGCATGCTCCATGGAAGAGGCGGAGATGTCTGCCCCGCCACGGGATACCGCTGCCTGGCAGATCTGCTGAACATTGAGGCTGCGCTCGCTCGCCGTGCGCGCCGTAAAATCATTGGGATTGTCTTTCGTTAAAACGTTATCGTACAGATACGCTTTGATGCGATGAAGAATTGTTGCCATAAGTAATTAATTTAAAAATGATTGTTGGTTTTAAAACCCTTCAAGGTTTGGAAACCTTGAAGGTTAATCCATTATATCAGATTACATATTGTAAATCTGCGACAGAGCATCGGATTAATTTGCACTTAATTTTGTTATAGAAAATACTCCTGAGTTATAGGTATAGGAATTAGCAGTACATCCTGAACAGGTTTGAGATTTTATTTTTATCGTTTGTCCTGCTGTAAGATAATATGAAACTGATCCTCCTATATTAGATGATGAAGCTTGATAGTTTCCCACACTAATTAACGAAATAGAAAATCCATTGAAGTCCACTTGCAAGTCATAGCCATTACTCCAGCTATTAAAACCTACCTGATAAGCAGAAGATACGAAATATAATCCTGATTCCCCAGCGGGTACTGTGTAAATTCCGGTGCTTGCATTATATCCTCCATCCGGATTGTTAACAACTGTAGGAAATGTAATGGTAGATGAAGCTCCTGCGCCGGCATTCTGTACAGTGGTTTTACGTGCTACCAATTTAACAACTGGTACAAAACTTCCATATGGATCACTTTTCGCAAGACTGCTCCAACTTGAACCATCAGAGTATTGTATATCTTTAGAAGTTGTATTGTATCGCATAGCACCCGCTCCGGCTGCTGTTGCGGTCGCTGTTGTAGTACCCAAGCCAAACATACCTGTTCCAGGATCGGTAGTAGATGTAGGATTAGTTCTAACATCCAGAGTAGCATTAGGAGTTGTTGTTCCTATACCTACTCTATTGTTCGCCGCATCTACCGACAAGGTAGTTCCATCTACAGAAAAACCATTCGTTGCATTTGAAGTAAAAGCCAAAGTGTTGGTTCCCTGTGTCACGGTAGTATTCCCGGATAAGGAGCCGTCCCCTTTGTAAATTCCACCTGCTCCTGAAGCCAAATCTGCATTGGCTACGGTACCGTCTGCTATTTTAGCAGAGGTCACGGCACTGCTGGCAATACTTGGTGATGCTGCGGTTCCGGATAAATCTCCTGCCAATTGTACGATCCCTTTGGCCGTTGTCGTAGCATCGGCGGCGGAAGCCCCGGTCATTTTCTGCCACACACTACCATCGAAATAGTAGTAGCCTGGTGCAGTAATATTAACTGTCACTGCATTGGGAGCGGTGGCCCCTGCAGTAGCATAAATAATAGCTCCTGTCTGGCCTGATCCATACGTTCCTGATTGGATTTGATTACCAGTTAGTCTTGGAGCAATTAAGCCTTCCGGCTTGCTGCCATCTGTTGTTTTGGCGGTAATGTCGAGTGTCGCTTTTGGGGAAGTGTTATTAATCCCCACCTGAGCGAATGCTGTCATGCTGAATAGCAGAGCAGCAGTTGTTAGTATATTTTTCATTGTATTGTATTTATGAGTTTGTTTGTTGTTTAATAATGTAAGCTTATGGTAACACAGAACACACAGAGATTTCTTTAATATGATATGCTTATTGAGTTTCACAAAGGCGTTTGACTACGTCGAATCTTCGATTTCACTTATAAGAGTGCGGTATTGTTCTTAAACACGAATGACACTAATGGACACTAATTTCACAAACGTTGTGTGAAAATGCTTTGCTTAGATCCCTACGGGATGACAAACGGCGTGGCAAGTGGCCTGTGCATTAGGGTTTTTCTGTTATTTGTGTAAATCATACGTGTTATTCTTGCGTAGATATTTGTGCTCATTTGTGTTTAAATAATTCGTGTCATTTGTGTTTAATAAAATATCGCTATTATAGGCGGAGGACGGCTGAAGTGGTTGGTGATAATTTCTAAAAGATTGAAATCTTCAGAAATAAAAATTGTTGAGTCGGAGTAGGAAAAAGGAGTCTGGGAACTGATAAAAACAGCAATGAAAAATACCTGCAAACACAGCATTCTTACGCTAAAACGAAGGAAATGAGGGAGCTGGGAAAGGGTCATTATTTGTATTTTCATTGTGTTCAAAAAGGTAGTCCCACTTAGACTACTTTTATAAACAATGATTTAGGAATCAGCATGGTTCTCTTTTTTTAAGGTAAAAACGAGGGCAGTTTCTTTTCCTCTGGATCGGCCATTTTTTAAGCGAAATTAAAGTAGCTAATTAATTAACCTATTAAAAAACAACGGATTATTATTTGGAAGTAATGAGAATTTGTTTACATTTGTCACAGAAAAAGTAGTCTAAGTGGGACTACATTTTTTAAGATTTTATAGGGAAATATTCCGTTCAGAAAAGTGAAGGCTTTCAAGGCTATTCGTATTCCCAATCTCAAATACTTATGCACCTCCCACAAAAAACTCCGGCAGGAAATGTTTTCCAAACAGGAGCTCATTATACTAATAATTAGACCTCATGCCTGCGTTACTGACCGGTCTGCTCTGATGGCAGTGAACGGACAGTATTGATGGCGGTGTCCGGACAGTGCGGGTGGCGCCATACGATATTAATAAAGACATCTTTTTTAAACACTTTCCTCCTACTGTTTTATTTCATATTTTTACCGACCTAATTCTTTAAGACAGATTTTAATGGCAAAGACAGCAAAGAAAGAAACCCCGTTAATGATGCAGTACAATACCATCAAGGCGAAATATCCTGATGCGCTTTTGCTATTCAGGGTGGGGGATTTTTACGAAACGTTTGGCCAGGATGCTGTTAGAACATCACAGATTTTAGGGATCGTACTTACCAAAAGAGCTAATGGGGAAGGGCATATCGAACTGGCCGGATTTCCACATCATTCTGTAGACTCTTATTTGCCCAAACTGGTACGTGCCGGAATGCGTGTAGCGATCTGCGACCAGCTGGAAGATCCTAAAATGGTAAAAGGAATCGTAAAAAGAGGGGTAACGGAACTGGTGACACCCGGAGTGACCTTTAATGATCAGGTTTTAAATTCAAAAAAGAACAACTTCCTGCTTTCTCTGCATAAGGAAAAAGAGAAGTTTGGGATTGCCCTGGTGGATATTTCTACCGGTGAGTTTCTGGTGAGTGAAGGGAATTTAGAAAAATTACTTCATATTGTTAATACCTTTGATCCCAGCGAAATTATTTATCAACGGAGCGTTCAGATTCCGGAGCAGATCAAAAACCGGAGTGCCTTTAAGCTGGAAGACTGGGCGTATCAGTTTAATTTTGCCTACGAAAAGCTTACGAGCCATTTTAAAACCAACTCTCTGAAAGGTTTTGGCGTTGAAAACCAGCAGCTGGCCATTACGGCTGCCGGTGCTATTTTCGCTTACCTGGTTGAAGATACGCACCATAATTTACTGTCACACATTACCAAAATGCAGGTTATCCCACAGGAGGATTATCTGATGATGGATCATTTTACCCTGAGAAATCTTGAAATTGTATACCCAAGCAGTCCACAAGGCAAATCTTTGCTGGATATCATCGATAAAACCTCAACGCCCATGGGAGGAAGGCTGTTGCGAAGAAGAATTATTCTTCCTTTGAAATCAGTCGCTGAAATCGGCAGAAGGCTTTCTTTAATTGACTTTTTAAACGAAAACGATCATCTTAAATATGAAATTTCCCAGTTGCTGAAATCGATTTCGGATCTGGACAGATTGATGGGAAAACTGGCGGCAGAAAAAATCTCCCCAAAAGAATTGGGATATCTGCGCCAAAGCTTAATTAATATTCATAAAATTAAAGGATTGCTTCACCCTCATGCCGAAGTATTGGCGTGGCTGGATCCTTTATACGATCAGGAAGAGCTGATCAAATGTCTTCAGAATCACCTGAATGATGAGTTGCCGGTGAATCTTGCGAAAGGAAATGTCATTAAAGAAGGCATCTCGGAAGAGCTCGACCGGTTGCGGGGTCTTCAGTCAAAAGGCCGCGGTTTCCTCGATGAGATGTGCCAGCGGGAAATTGAAAGGACGGGAATCTCCAGTCTTAAAATCGATTTTAATAATGTTTTCGGCTACTATATTGAGGTTCGGAATACCCATAAAGATAAAGTTCCTGCCGACTGGCTCAGGAAACAGACACTCGTGAATGCTGAAAGGTATATTACAGAAGAGCTTAAAGAATACGAAAACCAGATTCTTGGTGCAGAAGAGAAAATCGGGGTGCTGGAAAATGAGCTGTACCGAAAAGTATGCGGCGATACGATCATTTACATGGATCAGATTCAGGAAAACTCGAATATCATTGCGCAGCTTGATGTCGCAGTTGGTTTATCGGAATTGGCCGTTTCTGAAAGCTATACAAAACCTGTTCTCAATGAAAGCTTTGCCATTGATCTGAAAGAGGCGAGGCATCCGATTATTGAAAATGCGCTTCCTTTAGGGGAAAAGTATATTCCGAATGATATATTTTTAGACAAAGATTCCCAACAGATCATCATGGTCACCGGGCCAAATATGGCGGGTAAGTCGGCGATCCTTCGCCAGACTGCTATTGTATGTCTCATGGCACAGATCGGAAGCTTTGTTCCTGCCAAATATGCAGAAATCGGTATTTTAGATAAAATTTTTACAAGGGTTGGGGCAACGGATAACATTTCTGCAGGAGAATCAACCTTCATGGTTGAAATGAATGAAGCCGCCAATATCCTGAATAATATTTCGGAACGAAGCCTTATCCTTTTAGATGAAATCGGCCGCGGAACTTCCACTTACGACGGGGTTTCTATCGCCTGGGCTATAGCGGAATACCTTCATCAGCATCCTACACAGGCTAAAACTTTATTTGCCACCCATTATCACGAGCTGAATGAAATGACCGTGAATTTTGAAAGGGTGAAGAATTTCCATGTCTCCATCCAGGAAAACAAGGGCAATATCATATTCCTGAGAAAACTGGTTCCGGGCGGAAGCGAACACAGCTTCGGAATCCATGTTGCCAAACTTGCCGGAATGCCCTCAAAGGTAGTCAACAGAGCCAATGAAATTCTGAAAACCCTGGAAGCCAGCCGTGCGCAGGGCAGCTCTTCGGAAAGCATTAAAAGAGTAACTGAAGAAAATATGCAGCTTTCCTTCTTCCAGCTCGATGATCCGGTGCTGGAAAATATCCGGGAGGAACTGACGAAAATAGATATCAATACGCTGACACCGATAGAAGCTTTAATGAAGCTTAATTCCATAAAAAAAATGATCGGCGGGTAACCAATCATTTTAAGTCTGCTTCAATTTTTTATTTAACCACAAAGTCACAAAAGCTTTTATGGCACATGAGTCATATTAGATTTAGGCTAAAACTTTGCGCATATTTCAGAGCACAGAAGAAGAAAATCAAGATTTTTAGGAGTGCTAGAATATGTGTGCTTATCATTCTTACAGGGAATCCAGACGTGAATCTATTTAACCACAAAGTCACAAAAGCTTTTATGGCACATGAGTCATATTAGATTTAGGCTAAAACTTTGCGCATATTTCAGAGCACAGAAGAAGAAAATCAAAGATTTTTAGGGGGGTGCCAGAATATGGGTCTCGCTTATCATTCCGGAAGTGAATCTTTTCATGCGAATCTCTAATACTATGTTGAGATTCCCTTCGGGAAAGACAAACCTTGTGTTTGATTCTTGTAATGTATTTATATCCTTGGTTCTCGGTTAATTCCTAAATTAGTTTAAACAGGGTTTCAATAATTTGTTTAAGCGATTAATTTAATTTTTCTTGAGCGTTAAAGGAAAAGTATACAGATAGCGAACCGGCTCGCCATTGACGGTGGCTGGTTTCCATTTCACAAATAACCTTCTTACTGCTGCTTCTGCCGCATCCGAATGCTTTTTGTCACTTCCTGTCGCAGCGACCGATCTTACATACCCTGTTTTTTCAACAATGAAATAAACGCGTGTATTAATACTGTTTGATTTCACATCGATAATGTCCATCTTTTCTGCAAACTGTCTTCTGAAATTATCCATTCCGCCCGGGAATTCTGGAGGAGTATCTGCTTTGGTAACAACATCATCCAGCTTCATCTTCTTTTTTAAGACTACATAATCCGGAAGCTGTGAAACGGAACTGTAATCTGTCTGTGAGAATAAAAAGGTACTGACGAGTAACACTGAAAATAAAATGACCTTCTTCATGCTGTAATATATTTGATTGTTTTTTAGCAGCAAAAAAAGCGCCGAAGCGCTCTGATATCATAAATGGTTGTATTCATAGGTGGTGATCTCCGATTGGTACGGCTGGTTATTGCTGTGGTAATAATCCCGGATCGCTTTTGTAGGGTAGCTTTTGCTGTTGTACTCATACGTCGATTTAAAAATGGTGGATTCTTCTCCTCCGTTGGAATAGGTTATGATGTTCTTATACTCTTTAACATTCCTTGCCGATCCATTCATGTCTTCACTTTCCAACATTTTTATAAAACCTGTTACATTTTTGAAAGGGTAATGTCCTCCGTCATAAACAATGTTTTGCAGGCTTCCCGTTCCTGTACGTGTTGTTGTACCCTGAACGTCGGTAACAGTTTCCGTCCAGTTTTTTAATGAGCCGTCAGAATTGGTATAAGCATCCCTGATGTATGTTTTGGTATTGCCCGGAGAAGCAGAAGTTTGTGTTATTTTAATCTGATCAGTTCCGATATAAATATATGTTATGGTATTTGATGAATTGGGAAAATCGCTTGAGGTATAGGTTTTCTTTGTAATTTTCTGATTGCTGTTGTAGGTAAGTATTACGGTATCAAAAGTACCGTCGGAGAAAGTATCAACATATTTTGTAATTAAGTCTCCCGAGTAAGTAAAGGTTCTTGTCCAGTTTTCGGTGGTGTTTTTCATTTCGGTTATTTTGGCACCATTGTAACTGAATGTAAAATTGTCGCCATCTTGAACCATTTTAGTTACCAAAATTGGGTTGTCAAATTCTGAGGTATCCTGATCTGCAGTTCCGCAAGAAATTACGGAACATAAAGCGAATAATAAATAATTTTTTCTCATGCTGTATTAATTTCCGCAAAATTAACAGAAATATTTTTTAATATCGAAATTCAGCAATGAAATTTTGTGGTATTTATAAGAATTTTTCAGGATTAAGGATTCGGCGCCCGCAGGGCGCCGAATCCTTAATCCTGAAAAGAAAAAATCATTATCTGAAAAACTTATTCATTAAATTTTAATATCATTGCTCCGAAATAATATTCCATGATAAGATTAACATTCAGCCTGAAATATTTTCTTTTATCCATTCTTCTTTTCTTCATTGAAGTTCTCATTGCTACGGTATTCAGAGATATTTTCTTTGTCCGGGCTTATCTTGGGGATGTAATCGTCGTGATACTGCTTTATACGCTGGTAAAATCTTTTTTAGTCATCAAAGACAACCGGAAACTCATCCTCGGAATCTTTATATTTTCATGTATCGTAGAATGGGCACAGTACTTCCATATTGCTGATAAGCTGGGATTTCCACCGGGAAGCATGATGTATATCATTATCGGGAACTCATTTTCATGGGTGGATATTGCCTGTTATGCGGCCGGATGTTTGCTGCTACTGACTTTCACCAAGTCAGAAACTACTGTGTAATTACCTTCCGAAGCTGTCGTATTTGTCTTCCGCGTATTTAATAAAGCGGTTTAGCAAAGTTACATTCTCCTTTTCCAGCGGGGTAAGATCGTTGTCTACATTATTGGAAACGGGGATGTACCAGTCAGTCTGTTCGAAGAAATTTCTGTAAGTAGCCTTTTTGAATGAATAGCCATGACGCGCAAACACGGCATTTTTAATGATTTCCATATCCAGCTTACGGAGATTCTTAAGATCTTTTTCCGTTAATTTCTGTGTGGAAGCATTGATTTTAAATACCGCATCAGAAGCCACCCTGTTTTTGGAAGCAGTATACGTTTCTGTATTACCAGTGTGTTCGTCGGTATATTTTTCAACAAAGTTTTTCGGGTTTTCCCAGTCGATGAGGTCATTATCCGGGCTGAGCATGAAATTCGGATTATAAACAAATTCTTTCCTGATCAGTTTCAAAGTCTTCGATGGTGCCTTTACTGCTGTTTTATTAAATGCATTCCACTTTCCGGTAAGACTGTCGTTATTTAACTTAACCTCAAATCTTCCATCGGTTTTATCATTTCCGGGTTCATCAAGAATGAATGATTTTGAGGCTTCATTAAAAATACCGCGAAAAGGTCTTTGATTTCCATCAACAATACTTTGTCCGTAAACACTGTCTTTCGTGATCCTGTTGATTTTCAGCGCTATTTTTTTATACACTTCGCCTTCATATTCTTCTCCAATCTCCGGGGTAATCATTTCCTTGCCTGCAAAATCACCCATATAAATTCCGTAATATTCTTTATAAATTTCAGGAGCAACAACAGAATCTTTTTTTGCCGTAAGACTGTCTGCGTTTATACTTGCTTTTTTTGATTCCTTTTTGCAGCTTATCAAGCCAATGGCAAGCAGACAGATGAATGTTAATTTTAAAATTTTCATATAATATGGTTTGTGTTAATGATAATACAAGACTGTCAGAGTATTTTTTTTGCGATTAAATATTCAATTAATAAAATATTGGGAATCCAGCCCAGCCAGGCGATGATTTGGTAAACATCCATTGGATTGGGATGAAATAAATATACGATAATTACTTTCCACATGCGCAGTGTAATGGCAGAAAAGGTCAGTGCAAAACTCCGCCACATCCATTGCTGATGTTGTTTAAAATTCTTCTGCCGGGCCAGCTGGTACGCTTCCAATGTCGAAAACCACCACAGACATCCTAAAATAACAAATGAAATTTTAGAATAGATTCCTCCGTTGGCAAAGATGCCCATGTAAATGCCGGAAGGAGCGGCTAGGAAAAGAATCAGAAAGATATAGACCTTTCCAACATTTTGGTGAAGATCTTTTATTCCGAAATCTTTTCTGAGAATCGCCAAAAAGCCTGTAAGCAAAACGAAAATGCTTATGTACACATGCGTGTAGAAAAAATAAAGATACTCCGGACGGCTGGTGACTTCAGTCTGTTTAATCATCAGAAAACTTACATCAGTTTTCAGCGGAACATATTCCCATGTAATTTTCAGCATTAACCAAAAGAAATATCCGAACCCAATAGTTAAAAGGATTTTAAAGATCTTTGGAATATTTTTTTTGATCAAAAACATTTACTAATCTTCTACAAAAGTTATTGTAATGGGAAACCTATATTTATAATCGACAGGTTTGCCATTTAGCTTTTTAGGAATCCATTTGAATCTGGCCATTTCTTTAATTGTTCGCTCCATTTCATTATTCATAGAAATGTTGATTCCGGTTGATTTTATATTGATGATTTTTCCTTCTGAAGTAACAACGAATGTTGTTTCCGATGTTGTTATTCCTCTTCCATTGACTTTATCTCTGTCAAAAATCTCATAAAATTTATGTCTAAAATTGTATATTCCTTCAGGATAAACACTATCATAAATAGTATTAGTCTTCTCATTTTTTTGATTAGATGAAATACCCTCCTGTGAGAAAATTTTTATAAAACCCACAAACAAAATGAATAGAAGTAACTTTTTCATGATATAGTTCGTCATAAATTATTCAAATCCTGCGCAATCAGCCATGCCTCGCTCCAGCAAGCCTGAAAATTAAAACCTCCGGTTACGGCATCGATATTTAAAACCTCTCCGGCAACGTAAAAGTTAGCCAAAATTTTCGAAGACATATTTTTAAAGTTAATCTCCTTTAAATCAATGCCTCCGGCCGTCACAAATTCATCTTTAAATGTAGATTTTCCCGTCACCTGGAATTTCTTTCTGCACAGGTTTTCAATGATCGTCTGCATTTCCTTTCCTGAGATATTGGCAATCTGCTTATTCAGATCGACCTTCGAAACCTCCAGAATCCTTTGCCAGAATCGGTTTGTTATTTCAAAAATCTTAGATTGTCCTATGGTTTTTTTAGGATTAGACTGTTTGAAGTTTTGAAATAGCTCTGTTGCATCCTCCGTATCCTTCGAAATAAAATTAACCACAATTTCAAATTGGTATTTTGCCTTTGCCAGACTGATCGCTTCCCAGGCAGAAATTTTCAAAATGGCAGGGCCGGAAAGCCCCCAGTGCGTAATCAGCAATGGTCCGCTTTCTTCGGTTTTTAGTTTCGGAATGGATGTTTCTGCCATCTCAAAGCTTGTTCCTGCAAGATCTTTCAATAAATTGTCTTTTATGTTGAAGGTGAAAAGAGAAGGAACCAGATCAATGATTTTATGACCCAGGTTTTCGATCATTTTTAAAGATTTCGGAGAGCTTCCGGTGGTATAAATGATGTAATCGGCTTCAAAATCTCCTAAACTGGTTTTCACTACATATTTTTCATCAGACTTTTCGATTTCCTTTACGGAACATTTTGTTTTTACTTCAACATTTTTTTGCTGGATTTCGCTGAGCATTGCATTGATGATACTCTGCGACGAATTGCTCTCCGGAAATACACGATTGTCATTTTCAATCTTTAATGAAACTTTTCGGTTTTCAAACCACTTCATCGTATCTCCTGGCTGAAATCTGGTAAATACACTCAGCAATTCCTTATTTCCGCGGGGATAAAACTGAACCAGCTCTCTCGGGTCAAAACAGGCGTGGGTAACATTACAGCGACCGCCTCCGGAGATTTTCACTTTCTGAAGGACATCCGTATTTTGTTCAAGAATGGTAATTTTATACTGGCTTTCATCCAGGTTGGCCGCGCAGAAAAATCCTGCAGCACCACCTCCGATTATAATAATTCGCTTCATAGTCTGTTAATCTTATGCTCAAGATTATTTTTGCAAAACTACAATTTTTATAAATCATCTTATTTGAGTAATTTTGAGGAATATAATTTTTCAGTCATAAACAGAAAATTATTTACCACAAAAGTCACAAAGGCTTTTAACAGATAAGGCACATTAGATCTGGATTTCATGCGTTATGCATATTTCAGATCACAAAAAAGAAAATCTAAGATTTTCATAATTGTCATGTTCATCTTGGTGTTAAAACAAATAAAAACTTTTGTCACATTTATTGTAAAATTTAAGTTCATCTTTAAAACAAATTGTAAATGACATTTTATCATAAATTTGAAGTACGCTGGAGCGACCTCGATGCGAATAAACATTTGGCCAATTCATCTTATGTACAGTATTGTGCACAGGCACGAATGGCATTCATGACCAAAGAAAAAATGGGTGTTACCCAACTCAGCCGTTGGGGAATCGGGCCAGTGATCCTGCATGAAAGATATTCATTTTTTAAAGAAATCTATGCCGATCAGATTGTTTATGTAACTGTAGAAATTGACGGATGTTCGGAAGATTCATCGATCTACCGTTTCCTGCATAAATTCTATACTCCGGATGGCGTACATTGTGCAACCTCTGAAGCTACAGGAGTTTGGATCGATATGATGCTTAGAAAAATGACAACACCGCCGGATGATGTCGTGGAAGCGATGAACAAATACAAAACCCCGGAAACGGTAGTGCTGACGAGAGAGGATTTTAAGAAATTCCCTTTCCATCCGCATAATATTGATCCGGCAGAATTTACGGTTTAAAGTTTTGAGTTTAAAGTTTAAAGTTTGACATTACTCATTACTAATTATTCATTACTTATATTTAAAATATGTTTGAAGATAAATCACAGGAACTTACGCCGATTTCCAAATTAGGAGAATTCGGATTGATAAAACACCTGACCCAACACTTTTCTTTGTCCAACGCATCCTCGGAACTTGGAGTAGGAGATGACGCAGCAGTCATTAACCCTGAAAATAAAAAAGTTGTTCTTACGACAGATGTTTTGGCGGAAGGTGTACATTTTAATTTAGGATATGTTCCCCTGAAACATTTAGGTTACAAAGCCGTTGTAGTAAATCTTAGTGATATTGCAGCCATGAATGCTGTACCGACTCAGATTCTTGTTTCCCTGGCTGTTTCCAACCGTTTTCCGGTGGAAGCGCTGGAAGAAATTTATTCCGGAATTCAGGCAGCTTGCACAAGATATAAAATTGACTTAATCGGCGGAGATACAACGAGTTCTAACGCTGGTTTGGTGATGAGCATAACAGCCATTGGAATGGAAAATGAAGAAGTCATTGTAAAAAGAAGCGGCGCAAAACCAAATGATTTGCTTGTCGTAACAGGTGACTTAGGAGGCGCTTACATGGGACTTCAAATCCTGGAAAGAGAGCATGCTGTTTTCCTGGCAGATCCCAACATGCAGCCTGAAATGGAAGGATACGACTATATTCTTGAAAGACAGCTGAAGCCTGAAGCGAGAACTGACGTGAAAGGGATTTTAGAACAATTGGATATTCAACCTACTTCTATGATTGACATTTCGGATGGCTTGGCTTCGGAAATTCTTCACCTTTCGGATCAGTCGGAAGTAGGTTTCAGATTGTATGAAGAAAAAATTCCTATGGACAGCCTGACGATTTCTACGGCAGATGAGTTTAATTTAAATCCTGTCATGACAGCATTAAGCGGTGGTGAAGATTATGAATTATTATTCACCATTTCACCAAATGATTTTGATAAGATCAAGAACCATCCTGATTTTACAATTATTGGGCACGCGGTTGAAAAAGAAGAAGGTAACTTTATGGTTGCCAGAGGTTCAAATCAACTGGTCGCTTTGACGGCACAGGGATGGGATGCTTTTTTGGGAAATCAACAGAATGATTAAAATTTATGAATGAAAATAAAAATGTGAGTATTCAATGTTATTGTTGTGGATATTACACGCTTGAAGAGAGAGGTCATTATGAAATTTGTCCAGTTTGTTTTTGGGAAGATGATGGAGCTTGGGAACCAGATCAAATAAGCGGTCCTAACCATATGACATTGAAAGAAGGGAGAAAGAACTTTTTGGAATTTGGAGCCTGTGAAAAAAGATTTATTGGCAAAGTTGAAAAAGCTCCCAATTACAAATTTAAGAAAGAAAGTTTTTGAATTTTATGCATGGAAATTAAAAAAGGGTTTATAGAAATCTCAGAAGAAGAATGCCGATTAATTGTTGATGAAAGGTTTTTACTAATAAATTTTCCTGTTAAAAAAGCAATTAAGGTATATTCTTATTATGAAAAGTTAAAAAACAAAGAAAAAGAATCTCTTACCTCTGAAATCCAAAAAACTATTGTTTTTTCGAAAGAATCTTTATCTTTATTTGAAGAAAAGGAAGCATTTGAAAAGTTATTGATTGTCTCCTATTTTTTGCTTAAAAAACATAATATAATAATGATTTCAGATGCTGGTTTATCCGAAGAATCCATCATGAATTTTAAAATTGTAATTGTGGAAATAATAAAGCAGATGAAAAATAAATCTTTGTATTTTGTCAGAAAAAAATATACGTTCGTAAATATTGATTTAAAATAGAAAAATTTTTAAACAAGAAATAAAAACCAGCTCATTAAAGCTGGTTTTCAGTTTTATGAATAAGATTACGCTTTCACAATATTCACGATCACTTCCATTGCTTTTTCCATACTTTCCAAAGCAACATACTCATACGGTCCGTGGAAATTGATTCCTCCTGCAAAAATATTTGGGCAAGGAAGACCCATATAGGATAACTGGGCGCCGTCGGTTCCTCCTCTGATCGCTTTAATCTTCGGCTCAATGCCTGCTTCTTTCATGGCTTCGGCAGCAAGATCGATGATGTGCATTTTGCCTTCAAACTGCTGTTTCATGTTTCTATACTGTTCCTTAATCTCAATTTCGGCGGTTCCTTCACCATGTTTCTGATTAAATTCAGCTACTTTTTCTTCCATGAATTTCTTTCTTGCTTCAAATTTAGCGGCATCGTGATCACGGATGATGTATTGCAGTTTAGCTTCGGAAATATCAGCGTTTAGATCCATTAAATGGTAAAATCCGTCAAAACCTTTTGTCGTAGCCGGAGTTTCATTGGCTGGCAGCATTTGGGCAAATTCAGACGCCAGTAAAGCAGCATTTACCATTTTTCCATAGGCATAACCCGGGTGAACACTCAATCCATGGATTTTTACCACGGCTCCCGCAGCGTTGAAATTTTCATATTCCAGTTCTCCCACTTCACCACCGTCCATGGTGTAAGCGAACTCGGCCCCGAATTTGGCAACATCAAATTTATGTGCGCCCCTTCCGATTTCTTCATCCGGAGTGAATCCAACCGCTATTCTGCCATGCTTGATTTCAGGATGAGCAATTAAATATTCCGCAGCGGTTACAATTTCCGCACAACCAGCTTTATCATCAGCTCCCAGAAGGGTGTTTCCGTCGGTGGTAATTAAGGTCTGGCCGATATATTTTTTTAAGCTTTCAAATTTTAAAGGAGATAAAGTGAATCCTGTGGTCTGATTTAAAACAAGGTCACTTCCATCATAATTTTCCCATACCTGAGGCTTTACATTCTCACCACTGAAATCTGGTGATGTGTCATAATGTGAAATAAACCCGATAGTTGGCTTGTTATTGTGTTCAAGATTTGAAGGAACATAACCCATAATGTATCCGTTCTCATCGATTGAAACGTCTTCAAGACCAATGGTTTTTAGCTCTTCTACGATATAGTTGGCGATATTCCACTGTCTTTCTGTTGATGGTGTGCTCTCGCTTTCGGCATCACTTGTTGAATATATTTTTACATAATTAAGAAAACGGTTCAGTAACTTTTCTTTCCACAATGGGTTGAATTCTATTGCGCTCATTATTAGTATTGATTTATGGCAAAGTTAACAATTTTGAGGTTCAGAATAGGTTATTTGTAACCTGATATCCGTGATCGAAATTTTAAATGATACATAAGCATTTGACAATCAAAATAATGGTAGATTTACTTATCATAAAGCTAAATTGTTTAGTTTTATTATATTTGAGAAAATCTAAAAGTAAAAAATGTTTCTTACTGAATGTCCGCGTGATGCAATGCAGGGTTGGGGAGAATTTATTCCCACAGATAAAAAAATAGATTACATCAATTCTTTAATGGATGTAGGTTTTGATGTGCTGGATTGCCTCAGCTTCGTGTCTCCAAGAGCAATTCCGCAGATGGCAGACTCTGCTCAGGTTGCCGAAAATATTGATAAATCCAGATCTAAAACGAAAGTCTCTGCCATTATCGGGAATTATCGTGGTGCAGAAAAGGCACTCAGGCATCAGTCTGTAGATATTATTGGTTTTCCTTTTTCTATTTCCGAAACTTTTCAGCACAGAAATACCAATAAAAGCCAGGAAGAAGCCTTTAGCGAAATATTGAAAATGCTCGAACTGGTAAAAAGTGAAAATAAACAGTTGAATATTTATTTCTCCATGGCTTTCGGAAATCCTTACGGTGAAATGTGGAAATGGGAAGATGTAGATTTTTGGGCTCAACGTTTTTCAGATATTGGAATTAAAGATATCTTACTATCTGATACAACGGGCGTTGCAACACCGGAAACGATTGCTCTTTTATTTGAAAAAATTCCTGTAAAATATCCGGAGATTAACTTCGGAGGTCATTTTCATAATCGTTACGAAGATTCTTATTCTAAATTAAAAGCAGCTTATGATAAGGGATGCAGGAGATTCGACAGTGCGATTAAAGGGATTGGTGGCTGTCCGATGGCAAAGGATGATCTGGTGGGAAATATGCCGACTGAGCAGGTCATCAATTTCATGAGCGTAGAAAAAGTAAATCATAAATTAAATTTACTACACTTCGAAAGTTCTTATAACAAGGCCAAAGATATTTTTCATTTTTAAAAAATTCAGTTGAATATGATCACATCAAAAATTACATACATTGGAGATTTAAGATGTTCTGCAGAACATGTACAGTCCGGAACATTGATAGAAAGCGATGCACCGACGGATAATCACGGTAAAGGTGAAAAGTTTTCTCCTACCGATCTTTGCGCTACTTCCCTGGCAGAATGTGCCCTTACAACTATTGCCATTTTGGGAAAAGAAAAGAATATAAATATAGAAGGAGCATATTGCGAGCTGCAGAAGATAATGGCAGCAAATCCGAGAAGAATCAGTGAGATTATATGCAATTTTGTATTTCCGGGCCATTTTTCTGATGAAGAAAAAGCGTTTATCGAAAATACGGCGCATCATTGTCCGGTTGCGAAAAGTCTCCATCCGGATCTGAAACAGACCATGACTTTTTCTTTTCAATAACAAAAAACCTCAGAATTTTCTGAGGTTTTGTATTGTATTAAAGCATTCCCAGCTCAAATTTGGCTTCTTCGCTCATCATATCTTTATGCCAGCTTGGTTCGAACGTAAGTTCCAGATCTACACTTTTTACGTGCTCTACTTCGCCCACCTTGTCTTTTACTTCCTGAGGTAGTGTTTCAGCAACAGGACAATTCGGCGTTGTAAGGGTCATGATGATCTTAACATCCGCATCATCGGAAATCTGAACATCATATACCAGTCCAAGCTCGTAGATATCTACCGGAATTTCAGGGTCATATACGGTTTTTAAGACTTTGATGATCTCTTCACCAATGTCAGCAATCTGATCGTCTGTAAATTTCATTTTTTAATCTAAATTGATGTACCTTTTCAATAAATCTTCCTGACGCATGCGCCGGAAAATGTTTGCCAAAGTTAAGACATCTTTTTCACAATAGTCAACTATTCTTTGCAAGTCTTTCTCTATGTAGTAGATTGATGAAACCATTGAGCCGTCGATATCATCTTTCGGGGTAGGAATTCCGAAAAGATGAGCCAGTAACTCCAAGGAAACAAAGCTTTTATAATCCCCGAATTTCCAGAGTTCCATTGTATCAATATGCGGGATTTCCCAAGGTTTTTTCCCAAACATCTGGAACGGTATTGGCGGCATTATGCCATTAATCAGGAATCTCCGGGCAATCCAAGGAAAGTCAAATTCTTTCCCGTTGTGGGCACACAGAATTACGTCCTTTAATCGTGGACTGTTGAAGATCTCTCCAAACTCCATGAGAATTTTTTTCTCGTCGTCTCCTGCAAAGCTTTTGATTTTTAACGTATCATTTTTTTCCAGCATTCCGATGGTAATGCAGATGATTTTTCCGAATTCGGCCATAATTCCTGCTCTTTCGGAATAAAATTCACCGGCGGAAATTTCATCTTTTCGTTGGTGTTTTGTTTTTTTATCCCAAAGCATTTGCTCTGTTTCGGATAATTCTTCCCAGGCTCCGGAGCTTGGAACGGTTTCAATATCAATAAATAAGATTCTTTCCAGAGGGATGTGCTGTATCATTTGTTTTAATTTTATCCTACCTGCATTCCGTTTTTTACCGGCAATGAAGGGGTCAGAAGGGTTACGTCTTTTTTATCCTCACCATACAGTCCTAAAACCAGGCATTCGCTAAAGAAATTGGCGATCTGCTTTTTCGGAAAATTTACCACCGCCAGGATCTGCATGCCAATTAATTCTTCTTTTTGATATAATGAGGTTATCTGTGCAGAAGATTTTTTAATGCCTAAATCTCCAAAATCTATTTCTAACTGATAAGAAGGGTTTCTGGCTTTTTCAAAATCATTCGCTGAAATAATGGTTCCGCATCTGATATCGACTTTTTCAAAATCTGCCCATGAGATTTCAGGTTTTACTGTCATGATAGAGAATTATATAGATTCTATGTTGATGATTAAAAATGTATGCTTTAGCAAAAGTATTAAAATAATGAAAGTTAAATAATTTTTAAAATATAAAATTTTGCTGTTAAAAATCAGGTAATTATGAATTTTTTAAAGATTTCTGTCAATTTTCATGCAAGATTTCTCAAAATCAGGATTTATATAGTGAGTACTCAAGGATAATGTTTAATGTTAAAATTTAAAACAATGAAGAAAAAGACAGTACTTAATTTCCTGATCATTGCTGCGATTACCATATTGGGATTCTCTTTAACATCATGTATGAATGATAATTATGAACCAATACCGGTAAAGCTGAATGATATCAACGGGAAATACCGGGCAAGATTAGTAACCTCACAGGAAGGAATGTTTAACGAAAAAATTATTGATTTTACCGCTAAAGACAGTGTTATCACATTCGGGAATTTTCCGATGAAAGAGATCGTAAGAAGCATTGTAAATGATCCTGTGAAAGCAGATACCGTTTTGGCACATTTAGGAAAAATTGAATATCAACTGAATTTTAAACCCAAAGTAAATCCAGAACAGAATGTTGTAGAGCTTACTTTTGAACCTAAAATCCTTAGTTTTCAAATGACGCTGGATGGAGTGACAAAAGATGTCTCAGTCATGATGGCAGCCAAGCAAAAAGGTTTTTTTGTAGGATACGACTGGTCTATGAGATTTGCATGGGAAGCAGAAAAAATAACCGTTGGAGGAGTTGATCTGGCCCCTTATCAGAGCATAAAGTATGAAATTCCCATTAGTATTAAAAATTAGGCAACGGTTATTGGCAAGATAGGCAGGCTTCAATTTGGAGCAGCCTATCTTTGCATTATGTTAAGTAAGTGGAAATCCTTGAGGATGCCATAAAATCAATGAAAGAAAGTAACGAACAAATTCTGGTTAACCGCCTTTTACAGAAGGAAGAAGCGGCCTGGAAAGAGCTTTTTGAAGTTCATTCAGGCAGTCTGGCCTATGTTTGTTCGAGATATATCATTGACAGAGACAGTGTGAATGATGTGTTGCAAAACAGCTTTATACAAATGTTCCGTTCGATAGATTCTTTTGAATTCAGGGGAAACGGTTCTTTGAAAGCCTGGATTACCCGAATTGCAGTCAATGAATCTTTAAAGCATATTAAACAAAATGTAGATTTTAAGATCATCGCTGATGATTCGGAAATTCCGGATGTACAGCATGAAGATGAGCCTGATCTTGAGGAAATATCGCAGCAGGAAATTATGAATATGATCCATATGCTTCCGGACGGCTACAGAACGGTTTTCAACCTGTTTGTTTTTGAAGAGAAAAGTCACAGAGAAATAGCGGAAATACTGGGAATCGCAGAAAATTCATCAGCATCGCAGTTTCACAGGGCAAAATCAATGCTTGCCCGGAAAATAAAAGAACATAAAATATCTAAAACAGCGCAATATGAGTAATGAATGGTTAAATGATCTGCGCAGAAAAATGGAAGATCACACAGAAGATGTTCCTGATGGATTGTGGAAGAGTATCAGTGAAGAATTATTTGTAAAGGATGAGACCAAGGGAATTCCTGGTCCCGTACCTGGTGATCTGAAGGCGCAGAAGGCTGTTATTCCATTTAATCATTTACCGTTATGGTATCGTATTGGCGGTGCTGCGGCAGTTATTGCCTTGTTCTTGATTCTGGGTAGGCTGTTTGATTTTAATATTAAAAAGCAAGACAGGGAATTAAAAAAAGAATATAAAATCACGGGAAAAGATTTTCAGAATCGTACGATATTAGAACCTAAAGAGTCTGCTGTTTCTCCCAGTAAAATTGTTAAAATACAGCAATTTGATTTTAATAAAAGAACAGCATTATCTGTATTTAAAGATTGCACTAAAATTCCTTTAAACAGTATTAATTCTGCAATACAAAACCAGGATAATACTTCTGTAAATATTACGAATGATAATGGTTCTAATCAAAGTTTAGCACAGGAAAAAGAAGCGCTTTCGATTGAAAACAAATCTGATCACGAAGAGGCTGAAACCAATCCTCTCATGACAAAAGAAGAAAGGGAATGGAAGGAAAAGTTTGAAAAAGATCAAAAGTCAAAGCTGGCACTAAACAAAACTAAACAAAACTGGATGCTTGGTCTTGCTACGGGTAACGCCTCCTCAAATACTACTGATCAGTTTCCGGGATATGCCGCTTTGAACGGAACAACGCCCAGCCTTCCTGAAATCTGGGGACTGGAAACAGGCGAGGATCCTCTGATGGCTATTCTTCTGGCTAATCAGGATAAAAAAGTGGATGCAACCATCAGACATAAAACCCCGATCACTTTCGGAGCTTCCGTATACAAGAATTTAGGAAAAAGATGGAGCATCGGGACGGGAATTAATTATACAAAGCTTTCTGCGGAGCTGACTACGGGAAGTCAGTCTGATTTTATCAGCAGTGAACAGAATATTCATTATGTAGGGATTCCGGTGCAGGTAAATTATAATGTCGTGAAAAAAGGTGCTTTTACAGGCTATATGACAGGAGGTGGGGCAGTGGAGAAAGCTGTTTCCGGAGATATCAGGACAAAATATATTGTAGACGGAACGGTAAAACAGGAAACAAAGGAGGAAATCCATGAAAAACCCGTTCAGATATCTGTAAATACAGCCGTAGGTGTTCAGCTTAAAGTGGTAAAATATATAGGCATTTATGCCGAGCCGGGAATAGGATATCATTTCAAAGACAATAGTTCACTGAAAACCATTTATAAAGAAAAACCTTTGAATTTTAATGTAAAATTCGGGATCAGAATATTGCTTGATTAGTCGCAGATAATAATGACAAATAATTTTATATGAAAACAAAACTGATTTTTTTAAGTCTTTTATTTTTAAGTTTTTTAAATATAAAAGCACAATGTACCCCGGAAATTACAAGTCCGCGGCTGGGAACCATGTTCCCTGATAAAGTTGTTTTCTGTAATACGGAAACAGAAACGCTTTCAACAACTCAGACCTACGGTTCTTATCAATGGTATAAGCAGGAATGGGACTGGCAAACACCGAATACGAATCCATGGGTAGCAATTCCAGGGGCAACATCGCAAACCTTAACGATCAACGGAACCGATGATATGCTGTATTATTTTAAAGTTGAAGTGACCCAGGCCGACTGTACCGCAGAAAGTACACCTATCCTTGCAGATGGCTATGCTTACGGGCTTCCTTTCATGATGGTCGATTTGCAGCCGGGAACTTTTCAAGAGATTGCTCCGGGAGAATATAATGTTTGCGAAGGAGCTTCAGTACAGTTTAATGACGGATTTCCAGAGCTTTATGGAACTCATACATGGTTTAGCTGTCTTCCGGGAAGTAATCCGCCTTCATCTTCAGATCCTTGTATTATTCCGGGAGAAACAGGAGATTCTTACACCGCTACAACTTCGGGAACTTTTGGATTCTACGCCTGTACAGAATATTGTCCTGATCAGTGTGAAATGCTTTCAGAATTTGCTTTTACGAAGTTAAATTTCGGAAACTGGGATTTTTGTGGAACTCTTGGTACTGGTGAAACGAAACCGAAAGAGAATAACCTCAGCGTTTATCCGAATCCTGCATCGCAAGTCATTTACATCGGAAAAGAATCCGATAAGAAATATACTGAAGTATCCATCATTGATATGTCAGGAAAGCTGATCCAGCAAAAAAAGGATCATCGGTTTTCTGAAGCTATTGATGTAAGCTCTTTAGTTCCCGGAACCTATATTATTGTCTCTAAGTCTGAGAACGGAAAAGTATTTAAAAATAAATTTATCAAGAAATAGATCTAAGTGATAGTTTGAATTCAATTTGATGAGAGGCTCCGGTTTAATGTACGGAGCCTTTTTTATGTTGTCATAAATTTTCGTCAGTACAGAAGATAAAAAATTATTATTTTTGCATCAAAACACAGACAATGTTGATAAAAATTTATGGAAGTGCAATTCATGGCGTTTCTGCCCAAACCATCACTATTGAAGTTAATGTTGATACCGGCGGAGTAGGATATCACCTGGTAGGTCTTCCGGATAATGCGATCAAAGAAAGCAGCTACAGGATTTCTGCCGCTCTGAAAAATGTAGGATTCAAGATTCCGGGAAAGAAGATCACGATCAATATGGCTCCTGCCGATCTCCGTAAAGAAGGTGCTGCCTACGATTTGAGCATAGCCATCGGTATCCTTGCGGCGTCTGACCAGATTCTTGCAGAAAATATTCAGGACTATATTATTATGGGAGAACTTTCTCTCGACGGAACACTACAGCCCGTGCGTGGTGTTTTACCCATCGCTATACAGGCCCGTGAAGAAGGTTTTAAAGGAATTATTCTTCCGAAACAAAATACACGTGAAGCTGCGATTGTAAACAATCTGAATGTCTTCGCTGCCGAAAACATCAAAGAAGTTATTGATTTTTTTAATGAAGGCAAACCGCTGCAAAAAGTTGAAATAGATACCAGGAAAGAATTCCAGGAAAAAATAAATGATTTTCCGTTTGATTTTTCCGAGGTTAAAGGCCAGGAAACTGCAAAACGGGCTATGGAAGTTGCCGCAGCAGGCGGACATAATATCATTTTAATCGGACCTCCCGGAAGCGGAAAAACCATGCTGGCGAAAAGAGTTCCCAGTATTTTACCACCATTAAGTTTAAAAGAAGCGTTAGAAACGACAAAAATACATTCCGTTGCCGGTAAGATGGGAACGGAAACTTCTTTAATGACAGTTCGTCCCTTTCGTGCGCCACACCACACCATTTCTGATGTAGCACTTGTCGGTGGTGGAGGTTATCCGCAACCGGGAGAGATTTCCCTGGCTCACAACGGCGTGCTGTTTCTTGATGAAATGCCGGAATTTAAGAGAACGGTACTGGAAGTCATGAGACAACCGTTGGAAGATCGTGAGGTAACGATTTCCCGGGCAAAATTTACAGTGAATTATCCTGCGAGCTTTATGCTGGTCGCTTCAATGAACCCAAGTCCGAGCGGATTTTTTCCTGATGATCCGAACAATACTTCTACAGTCTACGAAATGCAGCGTTATATGAACAAGCTTTCCGGGCCGCTGCTTGACCGAATTGATATTCACATTGAAGTGCAGAAAGTAGAATTTGAACAGTTAGCGGAACGAAGAAAAGGCGAAAAAAGTGAAGAGATTAGAAAACGTGTTCTTCTGGCGCGCGAGATTCAGCGAGAGCGGTATAAGGACTTGAAAATAAGCTACAACGCTCAAATTGGTCCAAAAGAAATTGATAAATATTGCAGTCTGGATGAAAGCTCATTCAGCCTGATAAAAACAGCCATGGAAAAGCTGAATTTGTCAGCGAGAGCGTACGACCGAATTCTGAAAGTTTCCAGAACGATTGCCGATCTGGAAGGGTCTGAAAATATCCTTTCTTATCATGTTTCAGAAGCGATACAGTACAGGAGTCTTGATCGTGAGTTTTGGAATGGGTGATGCTAAATTAAAAGTCATTAATCTTAATGACAATTTAAACTCCCTTCTTCCCATCCAAAATCATCTTAATCATTTTAATCTTTCGGTTTTCTCGTGTTTCAGGCTTTTTGGCTTCATTAATCCATCGGATATATTCTTTCCGATGCGTATAGCTCATCTTGTCAAACAATGCTTTTGCTTCCGGATTTTCATTGAAAACGATAAGAATATCATCCGCAATTTCTACCGTTCTTTCTTCTTTATCTTCAATAAGACTGACCGAAACTTCATCACCGAAAGTCTTTCCCAGTTGCTTCCTTATTTCCTGGGTCAATCCTAACATATGACATTCGGATTTCATTTTTGCAAGGCTCCCGCGATATTCTACTTTGTCATCGAAGAGGGCTTTAATTTTAACCTGTCCTTTTTTATTAAATAACTTTTCTGTAGAAAAAGGAAATTCCACAAAAGCGGCATTCATAGTTCTGTGTTGCTTAATAACAGCTTTGAATTGTATAGGCTGAGGCTTCATTTGCTTAA
This sequence comes from Chryseobacterium taichungense, assembly GCF_900109935.1. GTDB lineage: Bacteria > Bacteroidota > Bacteroidia > Flavobacteriales > Weeksellaceae > Chryseobacterium > Chryseobacterium taichungense. Next base: position 51,753 of record NZ_FOBV01000006.1, read on the forward strand.
TTTTTTAGACTACTAATAATTTATATTTAGAGTTAATTGAATCATTCAACATTAAATTTATGATTTAATTTAAACTTAAAAACAAAAAAACCGCGAAAGAAAACTTTCACGGTTTTTAAAATATATCGGTTAGGATTATTTTCTTTTTCCTTTAGCAGAAGTTGCTTTAGGCATTTTTGTTTTGGTATCTGCAGGCGTGTTTTCGTCTCTTACCAATTGTAATTCGTCGATCAGTCTTCTTGCGCCGGCATATTTGTCGATTGTCCAAAGAACGAAACGAACGTCTACGTTGATGGTTTTTTGCCATTCAGGTTCGAAAACGATGTCTCCGCTTAATGCCTCACTGTTTCCGTCGAAGGCAATACCGATAAGGTTTCCGTCTCCGTCGATTACCGGTGAACCAGAGTTTCCTCCAGTAATATCATTGTTGGAAAGGAAGTTAACCGGCATATATCCTTTGGCATCTGCATATTGACCGAAATCTTTAAGGTTATAAAGGTCAATCACTCTTTGCGGAAGATCAAACTCTTCATCACCTTTCTTGTATTTCCCAACGAGACCGGTCATATCTGTATAATAGTTATCTGTAACACCGAAGTAGTTTCTGTCTGTTCTGATCGGCAATGTATCTACTGTTCCGTATGTAAGTCTCATGGTAGAGTTAGCATCCGGGTAGAACTTTTTCTCAGGCATTGCCTTCATTAATCCTGCTAAGAATAATCTGTTGTTTTTAGCAAAATTATCATCAATCTTTACGAATCTTTCTGCGGAAACTTTCTGGTCAGCTACAATTCCGTTGGCGATTTTCCAAAGCGGGTCAGCATCCAGTTTCAATTTGTCCGGATTCAGAACGAAGTTGGTTGCAGAAGTTTTAGTGGCAAAGATTGAAGAATAGGCAACATTAGAAAGATTCTTAGCATCAAGACCCATAATGGTTTCTGAAGCAACATCTTTGTTTACTCTTGTCTGGTAAAGATTAACCATAGAATTCATCATTTCCCCTTCAAGCTTGGTGTTGATGTTTTCGTAAGCTGATTTTAAAGCAGCATCTACTTTAGGTTTCATCGCAAGTCTGCCTTTCATATCCTGGTCTGCATATGCTTTAAGCACGCTTCCTACCTGTAATGCCAGCGAGAAATACTTCGCATTTCTCGAAAGCTGTGACATGTACATTCTTTCAACATTTCTGTCGGAAGTTTGCTTGTAATAAATACCGATATCTTCCAATACCATTTCATATTCAGCAATATTTTCCGGTTGCAGTGCCCATGTTTTAAATCTTTCTTCTACCTTTTGCTTGTCGGTGATTGTTCCGTTCTTAATAACGGCATCGATCGTTCCCTGTCTGTTTTTCCAGTAGTTAGCTACTGAAGCATATTGAGAAGCATAGTTCAACTGCGTTCCTTTATCTTTATCCATGTACTTTTTCATAACATCCATGGCAAGTTTGGAAGCTTCAACCCAAGCCGGGTAATCTTTGTTTACCATCTGCTGAATTCCATAAGAAGTCAGGTAACGGTTTGTTCTTCCCGGATATCCTAAGATCATTGAGAAATCTCCCGGCTTTACTCCTTTAAGGGAAACAGGTAAGAAATGCTTAGGCTTTAAAGGAACGTTGCTTGGAGAATATTCTGCAGGATTTCCTGCTGCATCGGCGTACACTCTGAAAACAGTGAAATCTGCAGTGTGTCTAGGCCATTCCCAGTTGTCGGTATCACCCCCGAATTTTCCTAATGCGGATGGCGGTGCACCCACCAATCTGATATCTTTATAATCCTGGTAAACAAAATAATAAAATTCATTTCCGTTAAAGAAATCTCTTACGACTACTGTATATTTTCCGTTTTCAGAATTTTCAGACTGGATCGCTTTGGTTTCAGCATCGATCACCGCTTTTCTTTCTGCAGGGGACATGTTGTTGTTTAGTTTTGAATTGATTCTCTGTGTAGCATCATCCATTCTTACCAAGAATCTTACATACAGATCTTTAGCATTGAATTCATCTTTTTGCTTCATCGCCCAGAATCCGTTCTTTAAATAATCTTTTTCAGGAGTAGAAGCTGCTGCTACTGCACCATAACCGCAATGGTGATTGGTGAAGATAAGGCCCTGTCCGGAAACAATTTCTCCCGTACAAAATCCTCCGAAGCTTACGATCGCATCCTTTAAGCTTGAGTTATTCACGGAATAAATTTCTTCCGGTGTAAGATGCAAGCCTTCTTTTTGCATATCTACACCATTAAGTCTCTTAATAAGCATTAACAACCACATTCCTTCGTCTGCCCTCATCTGGGCAAAACTTAAAAGGAAAGTGAATAGTAGAAGTATTCTTTTCATTTTATAAAATAATTTTTGTGTCGCTAATTTACTAATTTTTACCGTATTCTGGCCTCGGAATGGTATGAAATTGGTTTTTGGAAGCGTATGAAAACAATATTAGTTTCGATTTTGAGTGTTTTATTTTCAGGAATATTGCTGAATTGTAGTACGGTAAACGGCAATGCCTCACGCTCGAATCAAGATGCCCAGCTTCACAGAGAGTGGATGCTTATCGCGTACGGAGATTATTCTAAATCTGACCTGATCAGTAAAGATGCCAAGATTAACCTTACAGAAAAGGCAGAAAACGGGGAGATAAGAGGAACAGCCTTTATGGGCTGCAACGGGATGTTTTTTACTTCCGAATTTAAAAGTGACGGAAATGTAAAAATCTCGGAGATCGGCTCTACTCTGAAGGCCTGCCAGGATATGAAGCTGGAAATGGATTTCGGCAAGGAATTCAAGAACATGACTAAATATTCTGTAAAGGGACATTCTTTAACCTTTACTGATGATCAGGGACATAAGATGGAATTCGTAGCGGCAGACTGGGATTAATTAAAAAAAGAGGAGAAATTATCTCTTCGCTTTAACGATCAGCTTAAAAAAACACCTCAAAGTTTACTTCTACCAGATTACACTCTCCGGGAAATCTATTTAATCTTAATCTACCATTTTAAACTAAAATGGTAGTCTGTTTTAATCTAATCTACCGTATTATATTCTCACGGTAGCCTGATTTAGTTTAATCTATCAGTTTAGAATAAATCAGAAGTCCGGTTTAGTCTAAACTGACAGTTTAAATTAAAATGGTAAATCATTTTAAATGAAAACATCTTTTTACCACTAAGGATTTACTGCATAACGTCTTATTTTTTTATGCTTCGTCCATTCGAGTGTTTTTTCGTAACAAAGTGGAGAAAAAATGTATCGAGAATGAAATTTACTTCAAGGTCACAACTTCTCGATACGATTTTTTCAAATGAAGAACGCTTATATTAATTGTGTTTTTTTAGTATTTTCCTGAAATTGATTTTAAGATAATCGGCTCCAGGTTAGAAGGCAGGTCGGCAGATTTTATCTCATATTTTTTGACTTTCATTTCTTTAAACCAGTTTTCCCAATATTCCTTGATAACCGCTTCTTCGAAAGGATTTCCTTTTTCCGGATTGATTCCCAGAACGATCACTTCAAGGTTGCTGAGGTTGTCATTCGCTTTTACAAAACCGTAGGTTTTTTTTTCGATTAAACTTTTGAAATCAGAAGTGGTGAGATGGTTGGCTTTAATTAATTTACTGGTCAGGTAAGAAGTTTTATTTCCTTCTGCAAACTTCGTGTTGTCGTGGTACATATATCCATCCGTGAGAATAAAGAGGATGTTTCTTTTGTCATCTTTGATGCAGTAATCTTTTACCTTGTTTTTAAAAAACTCCCAGATATCGGAACCCAAATAGTTTCCATCTTTAATCGCCGACTGATAAATGTGTAAAGGCAATTCAGAATATTTTTTATCAACTTCATCAAAATAGGTTCTCTGCGTATTTTTGGTAAATGAAACTTTCAGCTCTTTCGTAAAGTCATTGATTTTCGGATCGGAAGGTTCAGGATTAAAAAACACCTGCATCTGATCATCGTAAGTGATGATTTTCTTGGATTTGATATGATTTAAAAACCCTTTTTCAATCGCTTTGATGTACTCCACATCTCTTTGGAAAAATGGCATCGTAGGATTAGGGTTTGTTTCGGGATCGATCCGATCCGATAGGTCGATCAGGATGCTGATATTGATATTATTTGAGTCAATTTTAGACGGACAGTTGATGCAGGGACGTTTGGGTATTTCTTGTTTACAGGAAATCAAAGAAATAATCATGAACAGATAAAATATTTTTTTCATAAGATTGATTTTATAAGGCTGATAAATACACTAAATTCTGAGTATCCGAATTGGCTCCGACGGTTTCAAGATTGGTATTGTAGGTTTCAATACAGCTGTCGATCATTGTCTGTTTCTCTGTTTTGGAAACCGCAATTTTTTCTCCGATAAAGGTGATCCATCCTTGAACATATTCTGAAGCATACAGCTTATAATCTTTGGTAGGAATAATAACGCCGTCTATGATATTCTGAAGTTCTTCGGTCCTGCCGCGTGTCTTGATGATCAGCTCTTTAATGTTTCCGATGTTTGCTGTAATTTCTTCGATTTCATGTTTTAAGGCAGTGATTTTTTCTGAAAGAGAAAGTACTTTTTTCTGCCTGATTTCCTGTTCGCTTCTTATTCGGTCTTTTTCACGATGCTCTTTCATGACAAAGTCGAAAACCAATCCCCAAATGATATAGACAATAAATCCTGCGAAAATAATTCCCCAAAACTGAATCTTGGTAAACGCGATTTTCAGATCAAACAGAGGAGAGTCAAAGGTTTTATTCAATTCATATAATTTTGATTCGATCTCATACGCTAAAATGGAATCGAAAACAAAAGTGATCAGAAACAGCATGCCCAATTTGACATAATTGACTTTCGTCTTATTTTCCCCAAACATGTGGATCAGAAAGCCTAAGCCCAGAAACACAAAAGGAATCAGGGTAACGAAAGCTACTTCAATGAATCCGTCATTCCATGCTTTCATCCATGCATTGGCATCCAGAACACTCTGTATAACGGTGCTTTTTGCATCAAAGCTTTTAAAGAAAGCCGAATAGGAAGTGGAAATATAAAATGTTGCTAAATACAAAGTAATGGGAATGAGAAGAATCAGTCCGATCCAGAATTTTGCAGAAGCTCCTTTGGTGGCTTTTACATTGTATTTTTCAGGGTTTCTGGGCAGGTCAAGAATTTCAGATTTCAGATTTTCAATGGAATTCTGATGGTCTTCAATTTCCTTATTTTTAGTTTTGAGCTGTTCCTCTTTAGTTTCCTGCGAAACCGTTAAGGCTTTGATTTCCGTTTCCCTGTTTTTCTGTTCATTAATGTAAGACTCTTTCAGCTTCTGCTGTTTTTCGACCATTTCTTTTTCTTCGTTCTGGAATTTAGAATAAACAGCATCCAGGCAGATGGATAGAGTAGAGTGGTTTCCGCTGGTGCGCGAGCTGTCTCTGTATCCTGATTCGTGATAGGTTCTTTTCCTGCTTTCTTCAGAAGATTCTTCGTTTGTATTGATTTCGGCTTTAGGCAGCTGCTCCTCTTGCTTTTCTATCGGAACGGATTTTAGTTTAAATAAGTTTTTTATGCTGGTGGTATCCATGACAGGTTAGTTTTTTAGTTCATATAAAATTTCACTTTTATTTTTTCCAATTTTTACGGCTTCAATGAGATAATCGACAATGGCCGTTACATTTTCTTCCAGAAACCCGAACATCAGTACGTATTTCTGCATCGCAGAATATTCATTGGGAGAAACGACTCCGTCTGCCCAGATCATTACGGTGAGATCGTACAGATAATCCACTTTTTCCTCAATCGTTTTGGGAACCAGTGATTTTATGTTAATCGGATTTAAAAGCACTTCATCCAGGTTTTTGGAGGAAATACCTCTTTCTTCGGCACACCGGTACAGCATTTTCAGTTCCAGGGCACTGAAATCATCATCACAGATGGCCATTTGATACAATCTTAAGAAGTGAGCTTTAAGATTTTCCGTTATCTGATTGTTTTCCATACAATTGTTCTTCTTTTGGTTTTTTAGTGTTAATAATTCGGTCCCGCGAAGGAAAGCTGAGGTTGGCGGAATGATCTGCCGTTTCTTCGGTATTGGTGACTTCACTTTTCAGTTCCAACTTATCCACAAAAGTGATCAGCAGAAATAATATTCCTGTAACCGTATCGATAGGAATCCACAAGCTTTTCCGGAAGAGATATATGGGAAAAACAGGATTAAAAACGATAAGGACAACAAGAAAAATGATGCTGAAATAATGTTGTTTAGCGTGTAGGGTTACATACAGAACAAGTAACGCCGCAACTGAAACGAGAATTCTGAGAAAAGTATAATACTCTATGGGAAGCCTGAAAATACCGATGAAACAACATAACGCACAGAAAGTGAGAAATGGTTTCATGATTTTTTATTTTACATTTTTATAATAAACATATCCTTTTTTGCCACTTGATTTCACCTGTACCCTGAACCATTGTCCTTCTTTTGAAAGCTGAATCAATTTGGTATTTTTAGAAACGATGGTTACCACTTTAGATTTAAATGACGGTTTTTCGTAAATGGTTGTGGCATTGATTCCTGCGATATACCTGTTGTTGGAATTAACATTTACGTTCAATTCAACTTTCGGAGTTTTAGCTTTTGAAGAGTTGTAAGAATCCGGAGTTTTGTGCTTTTTCGATTTACTTCTTTTGTAGGAATTTCCGGAAGATGAGTTTTTGCCGGAAGAACCATCACTGCAGACTCCACAGGTTCCGCCGCTGCTGCAATGTCCGCATCGCGAGCAGTTTGAGCAGGCCGTACAATAGGCAGAACCTGTGCATCTTCCATCATGTCCTATATTATCATTGGCTTTCACGCAGGAATGTAAAAGGAATACGCTGAAAGTAAGTATGATAAATGGTATTAGTTTTTTCATGGTTATTAATTTTTAATTATAATTTTCTAAAGTTGGTAAAGCTATTTAGGTTGGTTATCATATATATAGTCAATGGTTTCGTCGATAACTTCTGCATTCGGAGCATTGATTTTTAATGAGTTAATGCCGTTTTCCATTTCTAATTCTGTGTAATACAGCCGGCTTTTTCCTAAGATTCTTCCGTTTTTGGCTCTTAAGACGAAATATTCTCTGTCGTTTTTTGCAATTTTTCTCACATATCTCGCGTCATCATGAGCCATCGCTCTTACGGCTTCTATTCCGATCAGACATGAATTTTTCTGATTATAGCCATCGCTGGTTAAAATGTTTTCTCCGCTGTCGGTTTTTAGATTAAACTGAAATTCGTCGTTTACTCTCTTGGTAACTATAAATTTTCCCATCGTTAATAACTTTTATTGTTTAATGAATCTATCTGAAATTTACGTTTCGTTTAGAGTTTGATTTGCAGTGGCAACAAATGGTATTACTTTATATTCCATGATTGTTTTTATTTTACACTCCAAAAATATAACCCTTTCAAAACCAATCCTTACGGTTTCCCGTAAAACGAACAAAAATAAAAAAAACCTTCCAAAAGAATTGAAAGGCTGTTGAATAAAGAGCTAAAATAGCATCAGATAATCCCAATATCTTTACAGAAAGCAACCAGTTGCTCATTGCTGGTCACTTCAAGGTCTTCCTTAAGGCTGTTAAGTTTTTTCTCCACGCTGCTTAAGCTATAGGGTTTGATGTTTTTCTCCTGTAGATATGATGGAATATTTTTCTGCAGGACACCTTTTGAAAGAAGAGAAACCAATGCAATATCATAGGCCGAAAATTCGTAGCTGTTCAGTTTTCTGACTTCCTGCTTGAGGTCGAGTGAAAGATAATTCTCATTGATGTAAACGGATGCAATGGATTTTTTCAGTTCCTTGGAGTCATTTCTTGCCTTCCGCACGTAGCCGTTGATGTGATAATCTTTAAAGAGTGAATCGATAATACCGGATTTATGTTCGGCAGAAAAAACAATGACTTTTAAAGACGGCTGAATTTCCCTGATCTTCTCAATAAGTTCCCGTCCGTCTTTTAAATGTTGGGTGTGATGATCCTCTTCATAGTAAAGATCAGTGATCAAAAGATCGTAAGGCTGTTGCTCACGGATTGATTTCTGCACTTTTGCCAGGGCGTCGTCGCAATAATACACATAGTCTACAATCGGAATATTAAGTTCTTCCAGCGTTTTCTGTACGGAAATATTGATGCTTTCATGGTCTTCCGCAATTAAAATTTTTTTGAACATTCTTTTAGTTTTTTTAAGAAACAGGAAATGAAATATTGATCTTCAGTCCTTTTTCAGTTTTGGTGTCAAAAATAATTTCTCCGTGGATACTTTCTATACGGGAAACCGTAGAAGAGAGGCCGTTTTTATACATGATATCCCCGGGAATTCCGATTCCGTTGTCTGAGTAGTAGATGCTAATCGTATCGTTTATTTTTTCAAACCTGAACGAAACTGCATTGGCACCGCTGTGTTTTCTCATGTTCACAAGCAATTCGCGGATGATTTGGTAAACTTCATCCTGTGCATTTTTGCTTACATTTTTCCAGAGCTCTTTTTCGTTTCCGGCAGTATAGGTGTTGACTTTTTCGTTCTTAAATGAACTGATTAACTCTGATATTTTTTCACTGATATCTTTCTCTTCATTGGAAGGATCAGCTTTCTCATAAGAAATATCCCGCGACTTCTCATAGACGAATTCCAGTTCATCCAACGCTCTGTTTCTGTCAAAATCTTCCTGATTCTCAATTTTCGTCATCACCTGATAAATACCATTCGCCACCACGTCATGTACTTTTTTGGATAGTTTGAGCTGTGTGTTTTTTACTTCAAGCTCTTTTTCCTGCTTGAGACGGATTTGTCTTTTTCGGTATAGTATGACAATAAAGATGATTGCTAAAATTAAAATCACTAAAAGAAAATACTGACGTTGAATGTGATTATCTTTTTGAATATTCTTGTTTGTTAAGTTTAAATTTTCAGCTTTTTCTTTTTCAATCCCATATCTAAAGTATGCGAATTGGTTTCTCGCCTTACTTCTTGAAATTGTTATACTGTCATTAATGTTTTGAAACTTTTTGAAATAATATAGATAATTATCTTTATCAAGATTGATAATTTTTTGTAGTGCTTGTATCTGATCTTCAGGATTATTAATTTCAGTAGATTTTTCTAACATTTTCTTTGCGTACATTAAGGATTTACTTCTATCCTTATCTAAATAAAAGTTTGCTAAAGTTGCAAAACTGGAATTTAGTCCATCTCGATCATTATTTTTTTCTCTAATTTCTAAAGCCTGATAAAATTCTGGGAGGGGATTATAATTTTTATCTTCTAATAGTTTTGCTCGTCCCAAATTATTTAAAGCCATTGACTTATTTTTATTGTCTTTAGCTAAAATAGCATATCCTAAATATTTCTGAGCTAATTTAGAATTCCCTTGACTTATAAGTGCATCAGCTATGTTGTTATAATAAATATATTCCCTTTCCTTATCAGTATTATATTTTAAAGCCTTTTGATAAAAATCAAAAGCGTTACCATAATTGTATAGAAAAGAAGACGCTATTGCCATATTATTATAGCTTGAGGCTAAATCTCTTTTTACAATCGTGTCAGTTTCCCTTTTTAGGAGTTTATTTGCTTCAACAGATGATTCAATACTACCATAAAAATCTCCGTCATTGGTTTGTATGATTGCCATATTAATTAATGATTCAGCTGCTCCTATAGAATCATTTACTTTTAAATATTCATCTTTTGCGAGATTGTAATAGTAAAATGCAGAATCCGAAATACCTTTAGTTCTGTAATCTCTAGCTTTAGAATAGTAATTATTTTCAACATGATTTTTTTTAACACTTATTTTCTCTTTATGACAGGACAATAAGGTTATTGATATTAAAAGAAATAAAGAAATATTTTTCATGGTTAATAGTTTAATACAAAATAAAAAAAAAGAACAGATTTATGCAATCTGTCCTTTTATAAATTATGGATTAGTGAAAGGAGGAGGTGTTTGTCCCGTATTTCCTGTAGTACTTCCTCCGTTCCCCGGTCCATCCGGATCCACTCCTTCTCCCGGATCTATTCCGCTGCCTGGGGCTAATTGCGTGGTTACCTGTCCGTTGTTATCGTTGTTGCATGTTGATGTTTGGGCATTATGGTGTCCGAATGCTAGTCCTAGTAGCATCAATATAAATTGAATCATTGTTTCAAAAAATTTAATTGTTAAAGCATTCGTGTTCTTCCCTGCGAAACCGATCGCAGGCGGTGTTACACGTTAAAAAATTTCGAAGCGCTTCTTAAATTTTTTGGGAAGTGAACCTTCAAAAACGGAAGAGAAACATCTGCTTCCCAACCCGGAGTTTTCTTCCGTTTTATCTGGTGATTTTTGAAATCAGTTTTGTAAATTTGTTTTTGTAATGTTTTGTTTATCACTGATCTCTGATGCAAAGATGCAACGGAAAAGAAGGTAAGGGTTAGAAAGTTTTTGGAAAGTTTTTGGAAAGTTTTGTACGGGAAACCGTAATGTTTTTAGTGGTAAACACATTATTTTTCCAAATAATTTAGCTATATGTCAAAATTTTTACCTCAGAAAAGAAAACTATTAGAAGAAGTATTTCAAAAAGCTTCAAATGACACACCTGAAAAATCATTTAATGGAATTGTAAATTACCTTGAAAGGACTTTGAAGGATGATTACCAAATTCTTTTAAGCTATAAATCTTTTGAAACATACTATAAAACTGTAGTGGAGAGAGATGAGGATTACAATATAAAAACTGTAATCTTAGATGATTTGAGTAGATATTTGGAATATGATAATTTCAGAGCATATTGTTTAGATTGGAAGACGATAGAATACACAATAAGTCAAACTCTATCGAAAATTGTAATTAATATTACGAACAAGCCAATCTTTACAATGCCGGACTTTTTTAAGAAAAATGGGTTGGGAATTATGGAAATGGTTTTCGTTTTACTCCTTGTTACCGGAGGCGTCGTTTTTTCCAATCCCAAGAGCTCAACCCGTTTGGGATTCATATCAGGTTCAAATCCTCCCGCCACAGACAAACCTTTTATGTATTGGAATAAAGACCGGTATATGGCGACAGACAGCAGCTACTTGGGGCCACAGATAAAAGTGGAGCCAATGGATGAAGAAAACTTCACTTATCTTAAAAAGATTACCAGACCTGATACACTTACGGTAGATAATGCATTGCATAAAGTCTGGTATGATAAAAGCAATAACGAAGTGGAATTTTTTACAAGCTTCGGAAAACATCCTGAAAATGGAAAAACTCTGAAAGAAGTAACCCCATATATAATTAGTACTTATGCAGGAGAATAACTTCCTTCACAATTATTTAAAATTCAATTAAACACCTTCCTGAAATATTCCTTTACCTTCGCCTTTTTTAAGATGAATAAAGGAATATTCTCGTTTTTAGTCTTTGTGTTTTCGGTTGTTTCGGCACAGGAGAAGCCGATGCAGATTGCTTTTCTGTCGGATGTTCATTTTCAGGATCTGTACGGAAGCTTTTCCGATAATGATTTTAAAGGGATTGTCAATCCAAAGACGGGGAAGGCAACCATTCTCCGGACCATGGATGCGCAGCTTCATTCTACCAGAATCTTCAATGAAAACTATTTTGCCTTTCTGAAAGCACTGGAGGATATCGCCCAAAAAGGAATCCGGATTGTAGCGATGCCCGGTGATTTTTCAGATGACGGACAGGCGTATAATCTCCGTGGACTGCATAAGATTCTTGATAAGTACCACCAGAAATACGGGATCGAATTTTACATCACCACTGGCAACCACGATCCGGTTGGCCCTTTCCGGCAGGACGCAGGAAAAGACGATTTCCTCGGGCAGGATGGTTACCCGCTCGGGATTTACAGTAAAGAAAACATCGGGAAGACCGATCACAAGATCATCACCAGAGATATTGCGGAATCAGGATATCTTGAAATACTTGATGAGCTGAAAGACTTCGGGTTTTATCCTAAAAAAGAAAATCTGTTTTGGAGTACGCCGTTTTCAAAGTATTCCCTGAAAGATTATTCCTACAAAAAAGCGTTGCAGGATGCGGATTATGCTAAAAGAATATACAACGTTTCCGAAGGTTTTCCGGTTCCTGACCTGAGCTATGTTGTAGAGCCGATACAGGGAATTTGGCTGATGGCAATCGATGGAAACACGTATATTCCTAAAAATACCGTTGCTAATCCTGCCGATGCAGGTAATTATAAAGGTGCCGGCATCGGTTACAATAAGGTGCTCACCAATAAAAAACACCTGATCGACTGGGTAAAAAACACCATGTCAGAAGCCAGGAAATACGGGAAAACCGTGATTGCATTTACCCATTATCCCATGATCGATTATAACGACGGGGCAACGGACGAAATCAAAAAGCTGTTGGGAGAAAAGAAATGGCAGATGGAAAGAGTGCCGGAGGAGCAGGTCGCACAGGCTTTTGCAGAAGCCGGACTTCAAATTCATTTTGCCGGGCACATGCATATTAATGATACCGAGATCAGAACAATAGGGAAAAATATGCTGGTGAATATCCAGGTGCCATCACTGGCCGCATATATCCCTGCCTATAAAGTGCTTACGATACATTCTCCTGACCAGATGGAGATCCGGACGGAAGTTATACATGAGGTTCCGCGCTTTAATGAATTGTTCCCGCTGTATGAAAAAGAGTATGATGTTCTGAAGAAAGAAGGAAAGAAAACCATTTGGAATAAAGATATTCTGAAATCTGCCTCCTACCACGATTTTATGCTGTTTCACCTGAAAGAGCTGGTGCGGCTGAGAATGATCCCAGGTGACTGGCCCAAAGATCTTATCGAAAGCACAAAAGACCTCACCGGTGAAGATCTGTTACGGTTAGTACAGAATAAAGGACTAGAGGAGGAAAGAACAGATACCGAAGCTTTTAAGAAATGGAAAATGGAAGATCTGCTGCTGGATCTTTATAAATTTCAGTCGGCTGACGAACTGGCTTTTAAAGATATCCCCACAGAAAGGCTTCAGCAATACCAGGTATTGGAAAAACGGTTTGATCGTTATGAAGGAACAGATGCGCTGATGCTCAAGCTGAAAAGTATTTTTAAAATTCTCTCACTCCTTTCCCATGGAGATCCTGCTGATCATTTCGAGATCGATCTGAAGAAAAGATCCGTTAACAGGCTGTAACCGTGAATTAAATCATTATTTCACAATTTGCTATACTTCGTAAAAAAGAAAAATGGGAATTGTATCGTGGTATGAAAAAAAGTAGTCTGAGTGGGACTACTTTTTCTGAGACAAATGTAAACAAATTATCGTTACTTCCAAATAATAAGGCTTTGTTTTTTAATATGTTAATCAATTAAAAACTATAATTTCTTTTAAAAACTGGCCGTTTCAGAGGAAAAGAAACTGTCCTCGTTTTTACCCTAAAAAAACGAGATCATACTGATTGCTAGATCATTGGTTTTATAAGTAGTCCCACTCAGACTACTTTTTTAAACACAATGCAACTACAAATGATGACCCTTTCCCAGCTCCCTCATTTCCTGCGTTTTAGCGTAAGGATGCTGTGTTTGCAGGTATTTTTCATTGCTGTTTTCATCAGTTCCCAGGCTCCCTTTTCTTATTCCGATTCAACACTTTTTATCTCTGACGATTCCTATTTATATGTTGAATTACCGGTTCACATTTCCACTGTAACATCTCCGTCAGGAAAAAGTCAGTCATCGGGAAAACAATATAATAGGTTTAAACGTAAAGCGTTCTTCAAGCTAAAAACATCATTCATTAGCAAGAGTCACGTTAACCAAATAAGCCAGATTTGCTTTACAGTTCCAACGAGTTCACATTATGTTGGAAACTCAAATAATTCTTTATCAATAGCTGTATTAGGAAGTTCTTTTCCTGCAAAACATCACAAAATGATGGACTCCGTTCTAAGAGTTTTCCTGGTCGTAAATCATACTAAAAAGAAGCTTTTATATCCTCTTATTAACCATTTCAATCTCTTAAAAATTATAACCAATCACTTCAGTCGCCCTCCACCTATAATTGCGATATTTTATCAAACACAAATGACACGAATTATTAAACACAAATGAGCACAAATGAGCACAAATAGCACAAATGCTTTAAATGCAACGGAACACTTTCCTCTCCGTTTGTCATCCCGTAGGGATCTCAGCAAAGCATTTTCACACCACATTTATGAAATTAGTGTTCAACTATCAGTACCATTCGTGTTTCGTCAATTCGAGTGTTTTTTCGTAACAAAGTGAAGAAAAAATGTATCGAGAATGAAATTGATTCTCCAACTCATAAACTTCTCGATATGATTTTTTCAAAATCTACTCGAAGTGACGATAGACTCAGCGGACTCTTTTAAGTAGAACGCCTTTGTGAAACTCAAAAGCATATCATAGATAAGAAAACTTAGTGCGCTTTGTGTTCAAAAACAATGTGATAGACAATGTCAGGCTGAGCCGTCGAAGCGCAGCTCATCGTGTTTAAAAACCGATTTAAAAAATTATAACAACAATATAAATACAAAACATGAAACATTTATTTACAACTGCAGCAATACTTTTCAGCATAACTGCATCAGCACAAGTGGGGATCAATACTACTACACCAAAAGCCACACTCGAAATCAAAGCCAAAACCACAGATGGCAGCAAACCGGAGGGGATCATTGTTCCCAGATTGACTGCCGATCAAATTCAATTAGGAACATACGGCACAAACCAAATCGGAACACTTATATATGCTCTGGCAGCAGCCTCCGCTCCCAATACCTTTACCGCAGAAATTACCGAACCCGGATTCTATTATTTTAATGGGACCAAATGGAAAAAGATAAACAGCTCAGGAAGCACTATAAGCTATACCACGATTGCAGATCCCAATATCTTAGGCTATGCACCCAGCACCACGGCAACAGCATCAGTCGATGCTCCGGCAACTTTAACGATAGGCTCTGCTACTGCCACCCGAAAAGGAATAGGGACTTTTGGAGGGCACACCTATGCATCCTATTCTACCAATGCCGCAGTAACATGGTATCAGGCCTATAATGCGGCAAAAAATATGGGAGGCTATCTTGCAGCTTTCACTTCTGATGCAGAATGGCAATATGTAGAAACCAATTTACTAACAGCCTATTCCATATTTGATACTAATGGTGCGTGGATTGGTATGGCTAAATTTTCATGGTTTGCAGGAACAGCTATTTCACCTGATCCTGAATTTAAATGGATTACCGGAGAGCAACCTTATCATGATTATTCTGCAGGAGGAACTTCAGCAGTAAGAAAATCAAATTGGTTTGCTTCAGGAGAGCCTAATAATACAGGTGGAAACGAAGGATTTATACAAGTTATGAGTAAAAATACGGCTGTCTCAAAAACCTATAATGGATATACCAGCACTCATCTTTGGAATGATGTTATAGCTAATAGTACCAATCAAACATATACTTGGGGCTTCATAGTAGAATTTCAGCAATAATAATTAATAATTAAAAACAAAAGTAGAATGTCAATATTACACAAAATCAAAGCATATCTCTACGATAACACATTAACCAAAGACAACCCCAATGATTTCATTGCCCGTACGGCAAGCGAGCGTTCTCTTTCTGTAAAACAGATATGTGAAGCTGCAACCAGCCGTGGTGGAGCAGATGTTTCCGCTTCGGCGATGGAACATGCGACCGAGCTTTTCCTTAAAGAAATGGCCTACCAGCTGTGTGATGGCTTTTCAGTGAATACCGGATACTTTACCGCAAGCACCACCATCCGTGGGGTATTTGACAGTCCGTCTGAGACCTTTAACAAAGATAAACACAGCATTATCTTCCAGTTCAACCAAGGGGAAAAGTTACGGGCAGAGATTCCGAATATTGAGATTGATATTCTGGGTGTAGCAGAATCTTCTGCGGTCATCTTACAGGTTACGGATGTGAAGAGTGGTTCGGTGAATGATCTTCTCACTCCGGGCAGAAATCTGAAGATCGTGGGCAGTAAGATCAAAGTTGCAGGAGATGAAGCTTCAATAGGGATCTATTTTGTAGACACAGCAACACAAGGAAGAACCAAAGTAGAGCAGAATGATATTGTCACGAATAACCCTTCGGAGGTTATGGTGGTAATTCCTGCACTAGCAGCAGGAACTTATAATCTGGAAGTGGTAACGCAGTTTACGCAGGGTGCTCTTCTGAAAGAAGTGCGAACGGCTACCCTTGATAAAGTACTTACCGTGGTGTAAGAGAAAAAGAAGCGCTACAGTTAACACCGTGTTGACCGCCCGATCAAGGGTGCGTTGACCGCTCGGTCAAGGGTGTGTTGACCGCCCGAGTGTGGGGGTGTTGACCGTACGGAGGTTATTTAGTACTAAAGTAAGGCTCATAAGCGTAAGAGTCCATCATTCCATCGTAAAGATGGGTATTTTCATCAGTGTGTTACTCCGGTTGGGATCTTTTCCCGGCCGGAGTTTTGGCTTCGGCTCCGCTCAGCCACCGTTGGGTTGGAGGGTTTGGGAGTTTGAGGGTGGTTACGAGAGTTTATTAAGATTCGCTATCATTTGCTGAGTGCTAACGGCTTTGCGTTCAAAAGAATATGCATACTATATAATCTCTTGCGGACATAGCGTTAAAAATTAAAAGCTAACGTTTCCCGCTATGCCGAGATTCCTACGGAAATCACAGATTCGACGTAGTCAATGACAAAGTGTGTGGGTTAGTGTTTGAGGGTGAGAGTGCTGAAGGGTTTAAAGCGGCACAAAATTCCCCTCCCTTGGAGGGGTGGCGAAAATTCGAAAGAATTTTTGACGGGGTGGTTTAAGAAATATTCTGGGATTGGTGGCTTCGAGTCACCTCAGCCAGTAAGGGTTTTTGAGGGTTAGAAAGTCTGAAGTTGGCTATGACAGTTTCAGTAAAATTTGCTATCATTTGCTGAGTGTTTAAGTTTATGCTGAGCCTGTCGAAGTACCTTTGCGCTCAAAAGAATATGCATACTATATAAATCTCTTGCGGACATAGCGTTAAAAATTAAAAGCTAACGTTTCCCACTATGCCGAGATTCCTACGGAAATCACAGATTCGACGTAGTCAATGACAAAGTGTGTGGGTTAGTGTTTGAGAGTGAGAGTACTGAAGGGTTTAAGGCGGCACAAAATTCTCCTCCCTTGGAGGGGTGGCGAAAATTCGAAAGAATTTTTGACGGGGTGGTTTAAGAAATATTCCGGACTGGTGGCTGAGCGGAGCCGAAGCCACCATTGAACAAATGTCATTATTTGTATTGCCCTCATAATCGATAAAAATACCAGAAGCAAACCAAGGTTAAAGAACATACTTTGCACTCTGATAGCGTAACAGACCACCCCGTCGCAAATTCCGTTGGAATTTCCGCCACCCCTCCAAAGGAGGGGAATTCAGAAGCGGTCGATTAGCGGCTCTCGAAGACCCGCGTAAAACAGGCAAATAAAAAATCCTCAGAAGATCTGAGGACTAAAAACTAATAACCGAGAATAAACAAGGGTTTCTATCCCACCTCAAAACTAT
Organism: Chryseobacterium taichungense; assembly: GCF_900109935.1. Lineage (GTDB taxonomy): Bacteria > Bacteroidota > Bacteroidia > Flavobacteriales > Weeksellaceae > Chryseobacterium > Chryseobacterium taichungense. Next base: position 69,300 of record NZ_FOBV01000006.1, read on the forward strand.
TAATCAGAAACGATATATAATATGATTACAATCAAGCTCTGGTAGAAAAATTATATTTTCAATAAAAAAGGAATAACATTTCTGCTATTCCTTACTACACACATAATGATATAAACCATAAATTCGCAATAAAACTAATTCATCATTAGAAAATAGGGTATGATTGTGGTCAACCCTTTGAATTTATTCGGAATTGATTGAAATAACAGGCTGTTAATGTGTAATATATTCATTGTAATTTTATATTCAACAAGCCGGAATATTTAATCGGTTCAGCTTAAGAGTTAAGGATCATCAGCAAACGATAATAATTAAAATAAAATGAAAAAAGTAACAGGAATCGGAGGGGTTTTCTTTAAATGCAAAGACCCCAACGCAGTGAATGAATGGTACAAAACGCATCTCGGATTTGATACCACGCCCTACGGAACAAGCTTTGAATGGCTTGAAAAAGATACCGGAAATACAGGCGTTACCCAATGGAATCCTTTTCCGGAAAGTAGTACGTACTTTAATCCCTCGGAAAAAGATTTTATGATCAATTACCGGGTAGATAATCTGGAATCTCTTGTCGCAGAGCTTAAAGAGCAGGGCGTTTCCATCGTCGATGAAATTGAATCCTATGACTACGGAAAGTTCGTCCATATCCTGGATATCGAAGGAAATAAGATTCAGCTTTGGGAACCGGCAGAGTAAAAAATGATAGGTTACTATGAATTAACAGGATGTCTCTACAGACATCCTGTTTTTTATTGAACTTCAGTGATCCTATCAATAGGAGTGGGCTGAAGCCCACTTTTTATGATTAAAAGAAAAAGGCTTTAGCCAAAACTTATCGTAAGTTTAGCTAAGCTTTTATATTGTTCGTATTTAAAAACACGGCTGATGCTTCATTAATCAATACCACGAAAATTCATGTTGGTTTTTTTACTTAAAAATGGTATCTTGTAAATCTCACAAATACAGATAGAATTTAATGCTAGAAAAGAAAGAACACAATTACGAGAAAGCCGTTTTGGTAGGGGTCATCACGCAGCATCAGGATGAGGATAAACTTCAGGAATATATGGATGAGCTGGAGTTTTTGGCGTACACCGCAGGGGCTACCGTAGACAAACGCTTTACCCAGAAATTGACGCAGCCGGATTCCAGAACATTTATAGGAAGCGGTAAAGCTCAGGAAATCAGAGAATACGTAAAAGAACACGAAATAGGAACTGTCATCTTTGATGATGAGCTGTCGCCGTCCCAGTTGAAAAACCTGGAACGCGAGCTTGAAGTGAAAATCCTTGACAGAACCAACCTTATCCTCGATATTTTTGCCCAGAGAGCCACAACCTCCTACGCAAGAACACAGGTGGAGCTGGCACAGTACCAGTATCTTCTGCCCCGCCTTACCAGAATGTGGACCCACCTTGAACGTCAGAAAGGGGGAATCGGGATGAGAGGTCCGGGGGAAACGGAAATTGAAACCGACAGACGGATCATCCGCGACAGAATCTCCTTATTGAAAGATAAGCTGAAGACCATCGACAAACAAATGGCCACCCAGCGAAACAACCGTGGGAAGGTGGTAAGAGTAGCATTGGTAGGATATACCAACGTCGGAAAATCAACACTCATGAATGCGCTTTCAAAATCTGAGGTTTTTGCGGAAAACAAATTATTTGCAACCCTTGATACCACCGTCAGGAAAGTTGTGATCGGAAATCTTCCCTTCCTGCTTACCGATACGGTAGGGTTTATCAGAAAGCTTCCGACGCAGCTGGTAGAATCTTTCAAATCTACCCTTGATGAGGTACGTGAGGCAGATCTTCTGATCCACGTTGTGGATATTTCGCATGAAAGCTTCGAAGACCATATTGATTCGGTAAATCAGATCCTAATGGAAATCAATGCGCATCAGAAGCCCATGATCATGGTATTCAACAAGATCGATGATTTCAGCTACGAAAAGAAAGACGAGGATGATCTTACGCCTTCCTCCAGAAAGAATATTTCCCTGGAAGAATGGAAAAATACCTGGATGGCAAAATCTAAGTATCCGACCGTATTTATCTCAGCGCTTACGAAGGAAAACTTCCCGGAAATGAAAAGGATGATTTATGATGAGGTGATGAAGATCCATATTTCAAGATTCCCGTATAATGACTTCCTTTTCGAATATTTTGATAATGACGAGGAAGAAAACAACCATAAGGAATAATGAAATATCACCTGCTTTTTTTATTGCTTTTCGTTTCGGTTTTCAGCTTCGGGCAGAAGCCGAAGATTGATCTGAAGATGATCGGAAAGGATCTTAAAAACCAGCAGTCTCCCTACAATTATGAGAAGCTGATTTTTAAATATAAAGCCTATCCCAAGTCGCTGGATACGATAGAATCTCAGCACTTGTATTACGGAAGAAATTTCAGAAAAGATCTTGTTTCCACAATGGACGATGAGTTTAAAACGCTGGCAGAAGCTTTTAAGGACAAAAATTTTGATGAATGTATAAATAAAGGGAAAATTCTTTATGAAAAAGACCCCACCAATCTTGATGTTCTGCTCATTCTGCTGCAAGCCTATGACTCTAAAAAGGAAGGAGATAATTTTATGCATCACCTGAGCCAGTTTCGTACGCTTACAGATGCAATCAGAAGTTCCGGAGACGGTAAATCTGAGAAAACAGCATATCTCGTCAATACAGTAGGAGACGAATATATTCTCCTGAATATCCTAAATCTTGGGCAAGAGTATTCACGAGGCTCTAAAGCGGCCAAGGATGGGATGTATGACATCTGGCAGAAAGACAACAATACCGTTTATATCAAAGTACTTTATATCGATTTTTAACACCAAATAATAAAAAAAACAGCTTAGTGGAATTATATTATTCATTTTCAGCTTTAATCGTTTTAGCATCCATATTTGCATACCTTAATTACAGATTCCTGAAACTTCCGAGTACCATCGGGATTATGGTGATCGCCATCGCGGTTTCCATATTTCTGGTTTCCTTCGGGGAAACGGTACTGCCAAGAACCTTCGGCCACCTTCATAACCTGATGAGCGGCATTGATTTTACGGAAGTGCTGATGGGGGCCATGCTGAATTTCCTTCTCTTCGCAGGAGGGATTCATATCAACATCGATGACCTGAAAGAACAGCTGCGCCCCGTGCTGATATTCTCGACACTTGGGGTGGTAATTTCCACATTTGTAGTTGGTTTCGGGATGTTCTATCTGTTGCCCTTTTTAGGTATTGATCTCCCTTTTATCTATTGTCTGCTTTTTGGAGCACTTATTTCGCCTACTGATCCTGTAGCCGTGTTGAGTGTCCTGAAGCAAGCCAATGTTTCGAAATCTCTCGAAACAAAAGTAGCAGGAGAATCTTTGTTCAATGACGGTATGGCCGTAGTGGTCTTTACTGTTGTTCTTCAGCTTGCTATCGGAAACGAGGTCGACCTAGGCATTGAAAGCATCGGGCTGCTGCTGCTTAAAGAAGCCGGAGGCGGATTATTGCTCGGGGTAATCTTAGGATGGGTCACTTCAAGGCTGATGCGTGAAGTAGATGATTATATTATTTCCGTGCTGGTGACATTGTCTGTGGTAATGGGTGGTTATCTCATTGCCCGTCAGATGCATATTTCCGGGCCTCTAACCATGGTTGCTGCAGGATTGTTTATGGGTAATTTTAATGTTAAATTTAAAATGAAATCCATTACTCAGGATTACCTGATCAAATTCTGGGAGCTGATCGATGAAATTCTCAATGCGGTACTTTTCCTATTCATCGGGTTTGAACTCCTGGTGATCAAAGATCTCAACCACTTTATGATTCCGGGGATTGTTGCTATTGTTGTAGTATTGGTCGCAAGGTTAATTTCCATCTATGGGCCGACGAAATTTATGCGGAGAACTTTCAGCCCGCAAACGGTAAAGGTACTGGTCTGGGGAGGAATCCGGGGTGGAGTGTCGATTGCACTGGCACTTTCAATCCCCAAGAATGAATACAGCAATGCAGTCTTAAGTATCACTTATTGTGTGGTTGTATTTTCTATTGTTGTTCAGGGACTTACTATTGCTAAAATTGCAAACCCGAACAAGATTGCCAAAGAGGAGCAGGAGCTGGAAACGGTCACTTTAAATAATGAGGAATAAAATTTTGTGAATAAAGAGATTACGATTGAAATTAAAGGGTAAACTAAGACGTGAATTCAAATGGGTGTCGTTAAAGAAATACAGGAAGCATTAGCTGTTTTATCCGTTCCCGAAAAAGCGGAATTCTTTCCGAAGTTTTTCAAAACAGGGAAAGGGGAGTATGGTGAAGGCGATTTGTTTCTGGGCGTAAAGGTTCCTGACCAACGTTCCGTTGCCAAAGAATATTATTCAAAGATGTCATTACCGGATATTGGCAGGCTGATTTCGTCCCCTTATCACGAACACAGACTTACCGCTTTATTTATTCTTGTTTCAAAATTTGAAAAAGCCAAGAGTGTAAACGTAAAAAACGATATCATTGAACTATATCTGGATCATCTGGAGTACATTAATAACTGGGACCTGGTCGATTCAAGCTGTTATAAAATTCTGGGAAGGTATTGCTTTGAAAATCAGAAAGAAGACCTGTTGCGAAAGCTTTCCGGCTCTGACGAAATGTGGCACAAAAGAATTGCTATTGTCGGAACCCTGCATTACATAAAAAAAGGTTCATTTGAACTTACGAAAGCGCTCGTGACACAAAACCTAAAGCATCCCCATGATCTGATGCATAAAGCAAATGGCTGGATGCTCCGTGAAATGGGACAGAAAAATGAAAAGGAACTGATCAGTTATTTAAACCTTAATTATCATGAAATGCCAAGAACCTGTTTGCGCTACGCAATAGAGAAGCTTGATGAAGATGTGCGGCAGGATTATCTTAAAGGCAGAATTTAGTAAGAATCTTATTATGAAAAACTATATTAAACGGCTGGTTGTGTTATTGCCCCTGTTGCTGCTTACGAGCTGTTTCGATATTTTAGACAAAGTAAATATGAAAGCAGACGGAAGTGGTGAGTACACGATTATCCTGAATGCAAGCAAAAGCAAAACAAGATTGGCCTCCATCTCAAAAATGGAATCCATTAACGGAAAGAAAGTTCCGAAAAAGCCTGAAATCGAAGCCAAGATCAACGAAGCCGCCAGAATATTCAAAGCTACACCGGGAATTTCCAATGTAAAAACCTCAATGGATTTTGATAATTACATCATTAAATTAAGCTGCCATTTCACTAAGATCGAAAATATCAACTCAGGGCTGGAACAGCTAAAGGCCAGGAACATCATTGGTAAAATGGTTCCTACGAATATTTACAGTCAGAATCCGGAGAAAAAGACATTTATGAGGAATAAAGTCAATACTTTCAAAAGTGATTATGATAAAATGAGCAAAGCCGATAAAGAAGTTTTCACTGATGCTCGCTATATTTCCGTATTGCAGTTTGAAAATACGGTGAAATCGCAGTCGAACAATGCATATTCTCTCTCTCCAAACAGAAAGGCGCTGAAGCTGGAGGCTACGGTTTTGGACCTTATTCTTCAAAAGAAACCTTTACAGAATATTATTTTATTTCAATAATTCAAACACGAACCATGAAATCTATCGTACAAAAGACAAAAATTATAATTTTATTTCTCACTTTTTCTCTGGCCTTTGCACAGCAGCGCATGAAAATGCCCGCAGATGTTCTTTTTTACATGGAAATCAACGGACAGCAATTGGGTAAAAAGATCAACTGGCAAAAGTTTAATCCGATCTTACAGGAAGTCACAAAGAAAGGAAAAGGAAAAGAAAAAGCTTCATGGACCGATTATTCTAAAACCGGGATTAAATATGATGCACCACAATATCATTATGCTTCTTTCAATGATTCTGTGCAGGTGTATTCAGCACACTTTATTGTGGACAATAAAGATAAATTTCAGGAATTTATCAATTCAGTGAAGAAAGACGGATTGGAAGTTTCCACAAAAAGAAACTATTCTTATGTGAATCTTGATGATGATGTTTTTGTCGCATGGAACGACAGACGTGCTGTTCTGAAAATGATTAATTACAATAAACCTTTTAAGGATGAGCTGGCTGCTGACAGTACGGTAGCTGTTGTAGACAGTGCCGTAGCTGTTGCTCCCGACAGCGCATCTATTGAAGAGCCTGAAAAGCCGTTCGATTATAAAGAAGAGATTAACTATCTGAAAGATGATATTAAATATTTAAAGGAAAGCATTAAGGATAATAATGCCGAAATACAAAGGATTCAGAAAGACATCAAGTATCTTGAAAAGCATCACGAATATCCGAAAGAGAAGAAAGGTGCGACGGATGAGAATTATTCAGGTGACACAATAGAAGTTGAGCCTGCGCCAGGGCCGGAAGAAGATAGGGAAGATCTGCAGATACCGGAATATGATGACTTTAAGAAAGAAATGGATTCTCTGAAGATAGAAAAATTCAAGGTGCTTAAAAAACTCGCCGAAGAATCTTTCGATCAGTATTTTAACTCGAATCTGGAACTCGATGTTCCAAAAGAAATGACTGCTTTTCGGGATGCCGGATCAGATGTGTTCGTGTATACCGATTACGGAAGTCTGGTCAATAATGGCGCTTACGGAAAAATGATGAGACAATACGAGTTTGGAAATCTGTTTAATTCCGTATACAATTCAAATTCTTCTTACAATCTCTATTTTGACAAAGATAAAGTGAAGCTGGTCAACAGTTATCAGCACAAAAATCCGGAGGTTCAGAAAAGTTTTTCGGAAATTTATAAAGGAAAGAAGAATAAAAAGCTTGCGAGGCTCATCAATGATAAAAGCATCGGTTACTATGCTATGAATGTCGATGGAAGCAAATATTTTGATATGATGTACGCGCTCATGAAAAATGCAGGAGATTCGGGATATCAGAAAGAAACGGAGCTCATCATGGAAACGGTAAAGATTGTTCTGGACGAAAAAGCCATCGCAAAAATAGCTCCCGGAAACGGAATTTTTGTTCTTAATGAGCTTAAGTCTAAAACGGTAGAATACACTGACTATGAATACGATGACGACTACAATGAAAAAGAGGTGAAAAAGACGAAAGAAGTGGTTGTCCCGGACTTCACTTTTGCTTTCGCAACAGAAAACCCCGGATACTGGAACCGTATTTTCGATTTGCTGGCCACCAATAAAAAGACATCAAAGCATTTTTCCAGAAATGGAAATTTATACACTTTTAAAGAGGATAAAGAAACAGGATTTATGGATCAGCTTTACTTTAAGGTCAGGGATAATATCGTCTATGTAATGAGTTCTGAAAATGGCTTAGAAGTTAAAAATCAATCAGATAAATCTAAAATCTGGATGAAGGAATCATCAAAATACCCGGCATCAGGAAGATTTGATATCCAAAAGCTTCTGGTTGGGCTGGAAAAAGAATTCAAAAGTACTTCTGAACGAAAGATGCTGGATCTGGTAAGAAAAAATGTAGGAGAAGTTAATTTTAAATCAGAATCAAAAGGAGATAAGATTGAAACGGAAATCAATTACTCCATTAAGAATGCTTCAGAAAATAGTCTGATGTATTTCTTTGATCTGTTCGACGAGATTTACAAATTACAGGAAACAGACAAAAAGCAGCCGGTTCTGTAATGAAAAAGAAAATTATTGGCGTCATAGCACTCCTCATTGCGGGTATTATTTATTTTGTTTTTTATCATACAAGGAACACTTATACCACAGTGCCTCTGGATGCAGATGCGATAATATTAATAGATGCCAAAAAAGTAAAGCGACAATATATTTCTGATCTGCTAACCCATCCGTCGGCTTGGTTTAAGAAAGGACCTGAAAATTCGGCTTTCCTTAACGATTCAGGGATTGTTATTCCTGATTTCTTCCAGTTTTTTCATCTTAAAAACTCTTCGCTGACAGAATGGTACAGTATTTTTGATCTGAAGGACCAACAGCAGTTTTTGAAGTTTTTACAATCACAGAAATTTAAGAAGCTGAGCGAAAATGTCTTTAGAAAGGATCATGCGTTTATTATGGTTTACGATAATTTGTGTATTGCTGGAACCTCAAAGATAGGGTTGGAAAGTATTCATAAACAGGTTTTTAAGCTTTCACAAAAAAATATTCTTGATGCAGCGTCTCTTGTTGATAAAGGTATAGGCAGTATCATTTTTAATGACGGGAAAAGCAGCTACAATCTGTACATTGATCTGAATTCGGATGAAATGGAATTTAGAACCAACTCAAATTTCTATGATTCGGAGCCTATTATCGCAAAGCTTTTAAAAACCAAGTCATTTATTGAGACGGAATTGGATTCTGAGAATATGCGTCTGCTGAGCTCTGTTTTTCCTTTTAAGAATTTAGGAGATGCCAAGGTTGATTATTTAAAAGCTAATGCAGACCTTCAACAGGTAAATGACACGATTATCACTTACGAGTACGACGATAATTTTAATGAAATTGAGAAAAATACGGTCCGGAAAATTGTGCAGCCTGCTTACGTCGTTTCTCTTCATAGTTCAGATCCGGAAAAGACAGCGCAATATTTTCAAGATAAAAAATGGATTAACGCGCAGCGACAGTTTGTTGTGATTCCTTTCCAACCGAATGTGATTGAAAAAAAGAAAAATGATTTTGAAATTCGATCAACAGGAAAAAGTATTCAGCCTTCCTTGAGAATGAATGAAAATTATATTTTTATCACGAATAATGAGTTATTATACTCTCATTTAAAATCCTTCACGCTAAGGGAAAAGAAAATAATTTCTGATATTGACTATATTTTTTATGGTCATAAAGATCAGGATTATTATGTAAAATTAAAATTTAAAGAAAGTGAGCTACCTTTAGTTCTGAGGTGGTAGCAGGTTAAAATATGGATTTATCAGATCTTACCTACGCCAAGACATTTGTACATTATTCTCTGCATTTTGTCTTTCCGGTTTTCATAGCATTGATTTTTTACCGGAAAGATTGGAAAAGGGTATATCTCATTCTGCTGGCTACGATGCTGGTTGATCTGGATCATCTTTTTGCCGATCCTATTTTCGATCCTGACAGGGGAAGTATCGGATTTCATTTTCTGCACTCTTATTTTGCCATTGCGGTGTATTTTTTGATGCTGTTTTTTAAAGGAAATATAAGAATTGTCGGTATAGGTCTTCTTTTTCACATGCTGACGGATTTCCAGGATTTTTATTTATGGAACCATTAAATAAGATTAATATTTTCTTTTAATATTTCAAAAATCATAGATTTTTTGTATTTTGTAAACGCTTATGGGATTAAAAGAACTTTTACATTATACCTATATTTTCCCCCTTCTCGCTGTTGGATATTATTTTTCAGGCCTGATGGGTAACGGGATTATTTTTGATGTTATTGCGGGTATTTTATTGACAGGAAGCGTAATTTCAGCTGTTCATCATGCGGAAGTTGTTGCGCATAAAGTAGGAGAACCTTTCGGTACGATCATTCTGGCGCTCTGCATCACTATTTTGGAGGTTGCTTTGATTATTTCGCTGATGGTTGCCGGTGGTGATCAGGCGATTACATTAGCAAGAGACACCGTATTTGCGGCCGTTATGCTTATTCTCAACGGGATTTTAGGAATCGGAATTCTCGTAGGAGGAGTAAAATATTATGAGCAGTTTTTTGCCAGGACCTCGGCGACTACCTATCTGGTAAGTATTGTTTCTATTCTTGTTCTTACCCTTGTTCTTCCGAATTTTACGTCAAGCGTTAACGGACCTTTTTATAATCAGGCACAGCTGATTTTTGTTTCAATCGCCTGTCTCGTTATTTACGGAACTTTCCTGATGGTGCAGACGGTGAGGCACCGAAATTATTTTATCGTTCCGGATGAGCATCCCGAAGAAAACTATATTCCTTCTTTTCAGAAAACAATGATCAGTTTTGTCTTTCTTGTGATCTGTCTTGCCATCGTGGTATTCATGGCGAAAGGACTTTCTGAAACAATTGAAAATATGGTACAGAGTATCGGAGCTCCGAAATCGCTGGTAGGAGTGATTATTGCTGCGGTGGTTCTGTTGCCGGAAGGGCTGGCGGCGATCAGGGCGGCTCGCAGTAACCAGATTCAGTCGAGTCTTAATCTGGCTTTAGGTTCTGCGCTGGCAAGTATAGGGCTTACGATTCCTGCTGTTTCTATAGTCTGTATCTTGTATGATATTCCGTTGGTTTTAGGACTGGATAAAAAAGATATTATTCTTCTTTCACTGTCCGTTTTCATTGTTATGCTTTCTTTAAGCCGAGGAAAGACCAATATCCTTTATGGAACCGTGCTCCTCGTGAACCTTGCAGCCTATATTTTCACGGTAATTGTTCCTTAAAAACTATGAAATAATTATAATCTTCTCGCAAGATCCATTTTGAATGCCATGAGTTTGGCAATGTTTTCAGATTTGTAAATGGCCATATCTGCATTTTTACCTACGAAATTTTCTTCAATGGTCGTTCTCCAGAGCTCGAGCCAGCGGTCAAAATGTTTTTGCTCCATCGCCTGCATTTCATTGATGGGGAAGTGCGCACCCATAGGATTTCCTTTATAGGTCATCTGCCCGAACAGTATGGATTCCCAGAAAGAATACATTTTGGGTAAGTGCTTGTCCCAATCTACTTTAGCGATATCGGTAAAGAAGAAGCTTATCGTTTCATCTTTAATAACTTTTGCATAAAATGAATTAACAAGATGCTCAATATCTTCTCGTGATTCCAGCTTTTTCATAGATCAAATTTAGTTTAAAATTTATTGTGAAATTCAACCAGCTTGTTGATAAATTTCATGAAAACAATATTTTATATTTGCATCTCATTTATATATCAAACTTAAAACAAGAGCAACACGATGGCAAAAGGATTCCGTCAGAAAATTCGCCAGAAAAATACCGATAACAGTGGCTTCGGAGATTATTCTTCAGGACGGTTTATCAATAAAGATGGCCTTCCGAATGTCAACCGGAAAGGCGTAAATATTTTCAACCGTTTCAGTTGGTATCATACGATGCTGGATCTTTCGACATTCAATTTCCTTTCTTATCTGGTTATTGCCTATATTCTCGTAAATCTGTTTTTTGCATTGATTTATTACCTCATTGGTGTGGAACATTTAACGGGAATTGATAAAAGCGATCCTGTGAATGAATTTATTGATGTTTTCTTTTTCAGCTCACAGACGTTTACTACAGTTGGCTACGGGAGAATTGCACCAGTGGGCTTTATGGCAAGTTTGGTGGCTACTTTTGAAGCTTTCTTGGGATTGCTTACCTTTGCCATTGCAACGGGACTTTTCTATGGAAGATTTTCAAGGCCGAGAGCATATCTAAAATTTTCTGATATTGCTTTGATTGCTCCTTTTAAGGATAAGACAGCGCTAATGTTCCGGCTGGCTCCTTATAAAAATAATGCATTAACGGATGCAGATGTTATTGTTTCAGCGGCTATTGAAGTGATTGAAAATAGTGTTCCGAGAAGTAATTTTTATACCCTGAAAACACAGTTGAATAAAATCAATACATTGGCGCTGAACTGGACAATTGTTCATTTAATCGATGAAAATTCTCCATTCTTTGGCTTTTCTGAAGAGGATTTTAAAAATACAGATATTGAAATTATTGTTCATCTGCGTGCCTTTGATGAAGTATTTTCCAATACGGTAGTACAAAGGACATCGTATGTATCGAAAGAAATTGTGTATGGAGCCAAGTTTATCCCGATGTATTATCCTGATAAGCAGAATCTCTCTACAGTGCTGGATCTGGATAAAATAAATCACTATCAACAAGCAGATCTTCCGGTATTTCAGGAAGATAACAAATAATGAATTTAGAACTTTACAAAAAACAGGCTTTACAAAAGCAAAAAGAGCATAAAAAGTTTTTGGATGGTATTAAAAAAAAGCCACCGAAAAACCTGGATTATGTAGTACAAGAAACCCATGATGAAGTTTTTGAAACAATCGACTGTTTACAATGCGCCAATTGCTGTAAAACCACGGGGCCATTATATACAGAAAAAGATATTGAAAGAATCGCCAAGCATCTTCGCATGAAACCGGCTGATTTCGAAGCTAAATATTTGCGTGTGGATGAAGATAATGACAAAGTTTTACAGAATCTTCCCTGCTTTTTTTTAAACAGTGATAATACTTGTTCCATCTACGATGTTCGCCCTAAAGCCTGTCGGGAATATCCTCATACGGATAGGAAGAAGATCTATCAGATCAATCATCTTACCATGAAAAATACGCTTATATGTCCCGCTGCATACGAGTTTGTGGAGAGAATTATGAAAAATTTAGCAAAATGATTAAATATTCAAAATCATTCTTAAATAATTATAAAGTGCGTTAAATAAAGGTCTTGCAGATAATATTCGATAAACCGTCAGCGTTTTAACTAAACAAACCATATTAAAAATATTAATTATTATGAAGAAGTTAGTTTTAACAGCAGCGTTTACATTAGTCGGAGTAATCGCAGTATCGGCTCAGACGGACACAACACAACAGAACCCGTCACAAAATCAAAATTCTAGTAACCCATCGACAACTCAAACACAACAGGATCCACAAGCGTCTTCAACTTTAGGAACAGCTTCCTCAAGTTCGGCACAGGACCAGAATACAACAGCAACTGCTACGGTAGATGCATCTGCAGCAACTACAGCTACTGATGCTTCAGCTAGTGTAAGCACAGATCCGAATGCAGATGCTACCAAACCTAATGACGAGGTGACTAAAGAAGAAAAGAAGTCTAAAAAGAAAAAGTCTAAGTAAGTATTTAAGTAAAAGTAGAAATGAATCCCGGAATTATCTTCCGGGGTTTTTATTAAACCTGTTTATAATGTAATTTGTCTTAAATTATTATAAATCAAGTTAAAACATTTTTTATAAGTAGTGCTTTGTACGATTATTGTACTTAGTCTAAGACAACCAACCACTAAATCATTTATATTATGAAAAAGTTAATTTTAGCGACAGCACTCGCAATGTTTGGAACGATCGCAGTATCTGCACAGACAACACCACAAACGACCACAGTTGACACAGCAAGACCTGATACAACGAAGAGCAAGGACATGAGAACCGATAACATGAATAATGGAAATAACGGCTCCTTGAATAATGGTAATACCAACGGTACTACAAACAACAATAACAACTGGGACAAATCAAAAACTGATAGTGCCAACTGGAAGAACAGAGATGCAACAACCGGCGACAGAAAGTCAAAAAAGAAAAATAAATAGATAATGCATCATAATAAGAATCCTGAAAATTTTTCAGGATTTTTTTTGGACTAAATTTTAATAAAAAAAGCGCTGAATACTCAACGCTTTCTCCTTTCACTTTTTACTTTTATCCCATTTATAATCCCGGGAACAGGTTGTATGAAAAAAGGTCGGGAATTTTCCCAACCTTTGTATTTTATACGACTCCCTGAGCCAGCATTGCTTCTGCAACTTTCACGAAGCCAGCGATATTAGCGCCTTTCACGTAGTTTACATAGCCGTCTTCTTCTTTACCATAATCTCTACATGCTTTATGGATTCCGATCATGATCTCTTTCAGTCTGGCATCAACTTCTTCAGAAGTCCAGTTCAGACGGATAGAGTTTTGTGTCATTTCAAGACCTGAAGTAGCAACTCCTCCCGCATTGGAAGCCTTTCCCGGAGAGAATAACACTTTATTATCAAGGAAATAATTAATAGCATCTAGTGTTGAAGGCATATTGGCTGCTTCCGTTACACAAACGCAACCATTTTCCACCAGTTGCTTAGCATCATCAAGATCCAGCTCGTTTTGAGTTGCAGACGGTATGGCAACATCACATTTCACTTCCCAAGGACGTTTTCCTGCAAAAAATTGTGCAGAAGGATATTTTTTAGCATAATCTTCAGCTCTGTTGTTTCCTGAAGATCTTAATTCCAATAGATAATCGATTTTTTCGCCATCAATACCGTCTTTATCATAAACATATCCGTCAGGTCCGGAAATAGTTACTACTTTACCGCCAAGTTCAGATACTTTCTTGATCACACCCCAGGCTACGTTTCCGAAACCTGAAACCGTTACCACTTTATCTTTAAAAGTTTGTCCGATCGTTTTCAGCATCTGCTCTGCGAAGTATACCACACCATAACCTGTCGCTTCAGGACGGATCAATGAACCACCGTAGGCAAGACCTTTTCCGGTAAGTACCCCTGTAAATTCATTTCTGATTTTTTTGTATTGACCGAATAAGTATCCGATCTCTCTGGCACCTACACCGATATCTCCTGCAGGAACGTCAGTTTCAGGTCCTACATGCTTGCATAATTCTGTCATGAATGCCTGGCAGAAACGCATTACTTCCATATCAGATTTTCCTTGCGGATCAAAGTCTGAGCCTCCTTTTCCACCACCCATTGGTAATGTTGTCAGTGAGTTTTTAAATACCTGCTCAAATGCCAGGAACTTAAGAACCGAAAGATTTACAGTAGGATGGAATCGGATTCCTCCCTTATATGGCCCAATAGCAGAGTTCATCTGAATTCTGAAACCTCTGTTTACCTGGATTTCTCCTTTATCGTCAACCCACGGAACTCTGAAAATGATGATTCTTTCAGCCTCTGCCATTCTTTCAAGAAGTTTCATGCCTGTATATTCCTTCTTCGTCATAATAAACGGAATTACTGTAACAGCAACTTCTTTTACCGCTTGTAAAAATTCTGGCTCATTAGGGTTTTTGGCCTCAATTTTTGCTATAAATTCTTGTATTTTCTGGTCAATATTATATTGTTCCATATATTAGGGTTGAATATTATTGTCAACAAATTTAATTTTTTTTTCAAGATTCACAATACCTTAATGAATGATTGTTGAAATTTTAATAATATAAATACTTAATATTATTAAGTTGATAATTTGAGCTTTAATTTTATTAAAAATTAAAAGTTATGTTTAAAACAATGCAATATTAAGAAAAGGTTAAATCTCATATTATCATAAATTGTCTCCCCGAAAGTGATTTTACTTTCCCTAAAAGTTCTAATTCCAGAATTGTGGGTAATATTTTGTGAGAGGGCAGACCTGTTTTCTCTATGATATCATCCAAAGAAATTTGTGGATGATCTGAAATAACAGTAAATATTAATTGTTGGCTGTCAGTTAATTGGATATTGATTTCACTGTGGCAAAATAATTCTTCCATTTTTATTTTAGGCTTTTTAATTCCTAAACTATCAATAAGATCTTTCACTGTAGAAATTGCCGCTGCTTTATTCTGAAAAATCAGTTGATTGCAGCCCTGGCTTTGCTTGTCTGTAATTTTCCCGGGCAATGCAAATACTTCCCGGTTATATTGATTCGCAAAAGTTGCTGTGCTCACTGATCCGCCTCCGAAAGCTGTTTCTACGACAATTGTCGCAGGAGAAATACCGGCTACAATTCTATTTCTTTGAATAAAATTTTCCCGGTCAGGTTTTCGCGAAGAATTAAATTCTGTGAATAGCGTTCCTCCTTCTTCCACGATTTTTTCGGAAAGCCTTCGGTTTTTGGAAGGATAAATAGTATGAAATCCGTGCGCCAATACGCCAACTGTAGGAATTCCTTTCAGGAGAGACTGTTCGTGAACTTCTTTGTCGATACCCAGGGCAAGGCCGCTAACAGAAATAAATGGGCAGGATTTTATCTCTTCAAAAAAATCATTCAGAAAATGGCTGCCGTAAGACGTCATGTTTCTGGTTCCTACAATGCTTACTTTTTGTTTCTTTTCGTCGAAGCTTCCTTTTTGATAAAGAATTGCCGGTGCATCATAGCATTCATTAAGTAATTTTGGAAGTTCGCCAGCATGACGAAGGTTGATGATAATATTATTCTTTTCGCAGAATTTTAGTTCTTTTTCAGCAAATTTCAAATGGATAGGATTTCCGATATCAGCGACCATTTTATAGCCCAGGCCATCAATTCTTTTATATTCTTTTTTGGTATGCTGCCAGGCATTTTTTGCACTTCCAAAAGTGCGGACAAGCTTGTAAAAATTGATATCACCGATTAAATTACATTCGCGGAGCGCGATAGAATATAGATGTTCTTCAGAATACATTTGTGTTGTTTTGACAAATGTAAAGAATTTAATATTAATTTTTATATGATTAAAAATTGATAAGGCTTATTTTCTTCTCAGCTCATCCAGATGTTCCCAAATGTCATCTTTCTTTTTATAAGGTAATTCCATGAAGTCTTCGGGATGGTTTTCTTTGTATTCCTGCCAGAGTTTGTCGTCTTTTTCGCTGTAATAATTCGGAAATTCCCAGATGAATTTTTTCTTTTTATCGCCTACTTTTTTAAACATAAAGGCCAGGATAATTCCCACCACAGCGCCTGCAATGTGTGCTTGCCATGCAATCTTGCTAGGTTCCTGGAGATTGTAAAACAATTCCTCTGGCAGCATTCCCCAAACCAGACTTCCATAGTATAGAACTACCAGGAGAGAAATAGTAAGCAACTTCATGTTCCACTTAAAGATACCGCTGAAAAAAAGAAAGAATGCGAGTACGTATACCACGCCACTGGCACCAATTGTACAGGTATAAAGATAATCACCAGTCATGATGTCTATAGGCGGCAAAAGCCAAACTAACAATCCTGTAGCCAGCCATCCTAAAACGAAAACTTTATTAGCCACCAATGGATAAAACTGATACAGCAGAAACATCAGAATAGCAATAGGAATAGAATTCCCTACAATATGATCCAGATTTCCGTGCAGAAGGGGAGAAGTAATAATGCCGAGCAGTCCTTCAGGCAATAACGGAATAATGGCTCCAAAACAACTTTCAAAAAAGCCATGAAGCTGAAGAAAATATCCCAGCCACATTGCTGCAAGCATCAGCAAAGGATTTATAATCGCTTTTTTGGAAATTACATTGTTTTTTAGCATGCACTGTTTATGTCAAATGGAAAGCCAATGCTAAATTTCGGAAAATTTGGCGATGAATTAATCAGTCATTTATTTTATTTCAGCCAAAAAGTAATCTTTTCTTTCGTATATATTAAAGAATATCTTATTTGTCATTAAAATGTTAGGTGAGTAGGAAAATGTAGTTTTGCCTGTGCGATTTGTTTTTATCAAATTTATATTTGATATTTTTGTGTAGAATTTTGTAAAATGAAATCCTGACTCATGAAGAAGTTTTTATTAATTCTTTCCTTTTCTATAGGAATTTTCAACAGTGCACAAGTGCTTCTGGACACTGCCTCTATCAAAGTAGATACGGTAAAACACTGGTCTGTTCTTGGTAAACAGACCTTAATGATCAATCAGGCTGCATTCTCCAACTGGGTTGGAGGTGGTGGTAATAATGTCGGCTGGCTGGTAGGTGCAGATTACAACATTACCTATGAAAAAGACAAGGATCTCTGGGAAAATATTATTCTTTTGAATTATGGTCAGAATGATACGAAAGGTCTTGGAGTAAGAAAAACTCAGGATGTTATCAATGTTTCCACGAATTATGGAAGAAAAGTTTCTAAAAGTTGGTATCTTTCTGTCGGAGCAGGCATACTTTCTCAGTTTACTGTGGGATATGAAGACGGCAACAATCCTGAAGCCAAGAAAATTTCCAACTTTATGGCTCCCGGTTATCTGAATGTCGGGATGGGGATTACGTACAGGCCCAACGATAACATCAATGTAACGCTGCGTCCTTCCAACGCCAGATGGGCTTTCGTTTTAGATAAAGATCTCCAGACTGCAGGAACGTACGGATTAAAAGCTGATGGAGACAATTCATTATTACAGTACGGTTTTCTGGGGACAGCTTATTATAAATTTAAATTAATGGAAAACGTAAATGTTACCAATACCGCATCTGTTTTCTCAAATTATCTTGACTATCCTGAAAGGCTGGTGCTCGCGTATGGAATGATATTAAATTTAAAAGTTAATAAATTCATCTCCTCCAACATTACTGTTGACCTCATGTATGACCATAACCAGATCAAAAGAACACAGCTGAAGCAGACATTGGGTGTTGGGTTTGCCTACACCTTAGATAATGGCGTAAAACGGTCTAACAGAAAAGACAGCCAATGGTGGATAAAGAAATAATCATTATCAACTTGAATAAATATCTACAAAATCAATAGGTGTGGCTTTAGCCCACTTTTTTATTTAATACTTTAGCCAAATTTTAAAATACAAATGCCACAAATATTTTTAACAAATTGCACGACTCTCTGCAGTGCTTTTATAAGTGAATGGCTTTACAAACAAAAAGATCACAATCATTCAAATCTTCATTAAAATACTAAAAAAGCAAAAGCACCCCAAATTTGGAGTGCTTACTTATTATCAATTATATATTGTTAAAACTCTATATCAACTTCAAGTTTCTCAGCCAAAAGCTTTGAAATTTTTTCTTTTAAAGGCTCAATATCAATATTCTGCATTGCATCGTTAGCGAAAGCATACAGCAATAATGCCTGAGCTTCTTTTTTAGAGATACCTCTTGCTCTTAGATAGAACAATGCATCTTCATTCAACTGTCCAACGGTGCAGCCATGAGAACATTTTACATCATCTGCGAAAATTTCCAACTGAGGCTTGGTATCAATAATAGCCCCTTCGCTTAGTAAAACATTGTTATTCTGCTGATAAGCATTTGTTTTCTGAGCAATTTTATCCACAAAAACTTTTCCGTTGAAAACACCGTGGGATTTTCCGTCGAAAATACCTTTGTAGTTCTGATAACTTTCACAGTTCGGGAAGTTGTGGTGAACCGCCGTGTGATGGTCTACCAGCTGATCTTTCCCGATAATCGTGATTCCGTTCATGAAGGAATTGATATTCGATCCGTTATGAATAAAATCAAGGTTGTTTCTTACCAGTTTACCCCCGAAAGAGAACGTATTTACCGTTGTTAAGCTATCTTTTTCCTGTCTAGCAAAAGTATTGTCAATCAAATAAGAAGTATCATTATCGTTCTGCAGCTTATGCCAGTCGGCTTTTGCATTCGAATAGGTGAAAATTTCTGTCACTGAATTGGTTAGTACATAAGTACTGTCAAAATTATGATGACTTTCAATGATTTCCACTTTTGCACCTTCCTCTACGATCAATAAATTTCTCGTATTGTAGAAAGTATTTTCTTCCTGGTTTTGCGAAATATAGAAAACATGGATCGGTTTTTCAATCACAACGTTTTTTGGAACTTTCAGAAAGAAACCATACTTGCAGTAAGCCTGATTTAAATTCGTAAAAGCAGATTTATCTGAAGCAATTGTGTTAAAATATTTCTCAAAAACATCTCTGTGTTTCTCATCATTTAAAGCATAATTAAATGAAAGAAATTCAACGTTTTCAATTGAAACTTTTGACAGCTCTTTGTGAAGTTTACCGTTGACGAAAGTGATCCAGTCAAAGTTTTCTTCACCCAAATGCAGTTCATCCAGCTGTTCCTTAGTGATATTGTGGTGTTCTTTCGGGAAAAAGTTATATGCTTTTTCAGTGATCTCTTTTAAGCTGGTATATTTATATTCTTCGTCTTTTTTGGTCGGAAAACCCATGCTTTCAAATCTTTGAAGAGCTGCTTTTCTGTCTTCGTCCAAAAATCTGTGACGAAGACTCTCTAAAAAAGAAGAATGATTATTTAAAATTTGTTCTAATAACATATTTATTTGAAATTTGAAGTTTGAGATTTGATATTCTGTGTGACATTTGCACTATTCAATATTTCGGTTAAATTTATTTCCTTTGTGAGTCGAATTCTTAAGATAATTAATAAATCCCGAAAGTTTTTTTGAAATCTCAATACTCTCATTTTTAAGTTTTAGGAATTTTTCTTCATCTAAATATTTTCTGTCATAAGCTCTGATAAGTTGAGAACGCACTTCACCACAAGAACCTTTCGACATGGTGAGAAAATTAATGAATTCCCGATTGCCTTCTCTTTCAAAACCTTCTGCAATATTATCCATAATAGACGAAGATGCTCTGTCAATTTGTGATTTATCATGTCTTTGAAATTTATCATTTTGAAGGCAATTCTGATAAATCAATTCGCAAAGGCGTCTTGCATCCTTCCAAATCTCTAAATCTTCAAAATTATTGATCGTCCCCAAAATTTCAAATTTCAAATTTCAAAATCTCAAATTAATTTAAAAGCCAGTCGTATCCTTTTTCTTCCAGTTCTAAAGCCAAAGATTTATCACCGGTCTTGATGATTTTTCCATTTGCTAAAACGTGAACAAAATCAGGCTGAATATAATTAAGCAATCTTTGATAGTGTGTAATCAAAAGCACTGCATTTCCTTCATTTTTAAATGCATTTACACCATCTGCAACGATTCTCAATGCATCAATGTCTAATCCTGAATCTGTTTCATCAAGGATGGCCAATTTAGGATCAAGCATCATCATCTGGAAGATCTCGTTTCTTTTCTTTTCACCTCCCGAGAATCCTTCATTCAATGATCTTGAAAGAAAATCTTTTTTGATTCCTAACTTTTCAGATTTCTCACGGATCAGCGAAAGCATTTCTTTAGCAGGCATTTCTCCCAGTCCGTTTGCTTTTCTGTTTTCATTCATCGCTGCTTTGATGAAGTTGGTTACAGAAACTCCCGGAATTTCTACCGGATACTGAAAAGAAAGGAAAATCCCTTTGTGTGCTCTGTCTTCAGGAGCGTCTTCGATGATATCTTCACCTCTGAAAATAATTTCTCCATCAGTCACTTCGTAATCTTCTTTTCCTGCGATAACAGAAGAAAGAGTAGATTTACCGGCGCCGTTTGGACCCATGATTGCATGAACTTCACCCGGCTTTATTTCAAGATTGATTCCTTTTAAAATTTCTGCGCCGTCTTCAATTTTGGCGTGCAAGTTTTTTATCTCTAACATACGTTTAAATTTATCGCAAGGCTAGACTAAGATTTTTTTAATCTCCTTTGCTTTTTAAGATAAACAAAGGCGCTAACGCTTATCAATGAAATATTATTTGTTTTTTATTTTAAACATTAAGAATTTAAGTTATTAGTCTTAATGTATCATTTATTTTTTAAGCAAATCAATAAATTGATTTTTTGATTAAGTTGATTTAGCTGTTGTTGTAAATTTAACTTAATTTGAATAAAATATTATTCAGGGAGTTTTGAAAAATACTCATTTATTAAAGGAATCATTGACTTTGTAATATTGTCCGTATAAAAATTAATCAGAAGACCTTGAGGCTTTTTCAATATTTTCATATAAGTCATCAGCTGAGCCTTATGAACGGGCAATAAACTTTCTACCGTTTTGATTTCTATAATAATTGTGTCATTCACTAGCAAATCAATTTTTAGCGGAGTTTCAATTTCAATTTTTCCATAATTGATTTTGGTACTGATCTGTTGATTTACTATAAATCCTTTCTCTTTTAATTCATATGCCAAACACATTTCATAAACACTTTCCAATAAGCCCGGGCCTAATTCCTTATGAACCTTGATGGCACATCCAACAATGTCATAGGAAAGCTGTGTTATTTGTGCTTTGTTCATCTTAATTTTCTTTATAAGAATTGATCAATCAATTCCTTCATATTTAAATCGTTAAGTATTTAAGATAAAACTTAATTTCTTAATGTTTAAATATTATCCCACAGAACCTTCCAATGAAATTTCAAGTAATTTCTGAGCTTCAATAGCGAATTCCATTGGTAATTTATTTAAAACTTCTTTACTGAAGCCATTTACGATCAAAGCAATTGCTCTTTCCGTATCGATACCTCTCTGGTTGCAATAAAAAATCTGGTCTTCCCCGATTTTTGAAGTTGTTGCTTCATGCTCCAACTGTGCGGAAGGATCTTTGATTTCAATATAAGGGAAAGTATGTGCACCACATTCATTACCCATTAACAAAGAGTCACATTGGGAAAAGTTTCTTGCTCCTTTTGCGGAAGGCATTACTTTTACCAAACCTCTGTATGAGTTCTGAGATTTTCCGGCAGAAATACCTTTAGAAATGATTGTTGATTTGGTATTCTTTCCGATGTGGATCATTTTTGTTCCGGTATCTGCATATTGGTGATTATTAGTCACGGCAATAGAGTAGAACTCACCGATTGACCCGTCACCTTTTAAGATGCAAGAAGGGTATTTCCATGTTACGGCAGAGCCTGTTTCTACCTGCGTCCAGGAAATTTTTGCATTCTTTTCGCAAAGCCCTCTTTTCGTTACGAAATTGAAAACTCCTCCTTTTCCTTCTTCATTTCCGGGATACCAGTTCTGAACGGTTGAATATTTAATTTCTGCATTATCCAAAGCGATCAGTTCAACAACAGCGGCATGAAGCTGGTTTTCATCTCTCGATGGTGCGGTACATCCTTCAAGATAAGAAACATAACTTCCTTCATCAGCGATCACAAGTGTTCTTTCAAACTGGCCGGTACCTGCCTGATTGATACGGAAATACGTAGAAAGTTCCATTGGACATCTTACCCCTTTCGGAATATAGCAGAAACTTCCGTCAGAAAACACCGCGGAATTCAAAGCGGCGTAGAAATTATCACCTCTCGGAACTACTTTACCAAGATATTTCCTAACAAGGTCAGGATGATTTTTAATGGCTTCAGAAATGGAACAGAAAATAATTCCTTTTTCCATCAACGTATCCTGGAAGGTGGTTTTTACAGAAACTGAATCCATTACGATATCTACGGCAACGCCGGAAAGCCTTTTTTGCTCTTCAATATTGATCCCCAATTTTTCAAAGGTTTTCAATAATTCAGGATCAACTTCATCCAGACTGTCCAGTTCAGGTTTTACTTTTGGGGCCGCATAATAGCGTATAGCCTGAAAGTCAGGCTTTTCATATTTAATATTAGCCCATTCAGGTTCTGTCATTTTAAGCCAGATTCTGAAAGACTCTAAACGCCATTCTGTCATCCATTCCGGCTCTTCTTTCTTCGCAGAGATGGCACGAATGATATCTTCATTCAATCCTGTCGGGAAGTCTTCATAATCGATTTTGGTTTCCCAGCCGAATTCGTATTTTTTATTTTCTAAGTCGACGCGTAAATCGTCCTCTGTATATTTATTCATATTTAATATTCAAAAAATTCAAAATTCGAAATTCAAAATTTTGCATCTTCGAACCACTTTTATTTATCTGTTTTTATATTTTGAGCCTTTAAGATCACTGTTCTGTAAATAAAATATAAAGCCTCCAATTTTCTTGCTTAAATCTGTTGTCTTTGTTTTTAAAACTTCAAATTTTTCATCAGAAATAAAATTCCTGTCTAATACTCTGTACAATTGAGATCTTGTTTCTCCACACGATGCTTTAGAAATATATAAGAATTGTATAAACTCTTTATTTCCATTTCTCTCAAACCCTTCAGCAATATTATCCATTATTGAGCCTGAAGATCCGTCAATCTGATTTGCCAGGCGAAATTGTTCTTCAGCTCAGAACTTTCAATAATTTCGTAAATGTCGTTACAAAGTTCTCTGGAAAGCTGACATATATCCAAATCTTCAAAACTTCTATACGTTGCCAATAATATTGAATTTTAAATCTTAAATTTTTGAATTAAAGAGAAAAACTTTCTCCGCACCCACATGTTCTGGATGCATTGGGATTGTTAAAAACAAATCCTTTTCCGTTTAAGCCCCCCGAATATTCAAGAGTTGTTCCTGCTAAATAGAGGATTGATTTTTTATCTACAACAATTTTAATGTTATTGTCTTCAAAAATTTGATCAGTGTCTGTCTTTTGGTTGTCAAACTTCAAAACATATTCTAAACCAGAACATCCTCCGCTCTTTACCCCTACTCTTATATAGTCTTCCACAGGGTTAAAGCCTTCTTCTGTCATCAGTTGAACGGCTTTTGCCTTTGCTTGATCTGATACTTTTATCATTGTATTTATTTAGAATGATTTAATAATGCAAAAATACGAACAATAATTAGCATATGAAAATAAGCGATTTTATTTTATCGATTTTTATTATTGATATCTTTAACTTTGCTAACGATTTAAAATCCAAATAATAAATTTACTTCAATGAAAAAAATTGGGATCTTTGTATTGTCGTTATTTATCCATACTTTTTTTGCGCAAACCAACAGATTTGTGTATCAGGTGACCATGAAGCCAGACGCATCGGATAAAAATGATATCAAAACAGAAAATGCATATCTTGATATTTCTCCTGAAAAATCAATGTTCTATTCTGAAAACAGGATCAAAAGAGATTCTGTAATCCAGTCAGCCATGCAGAGTGGGGGAGCCAGAGGTTTCAACAGAGAACAGATGGAAGGTTTAAGATCAAATATCAATTATTCCATCGAAAAAGATAAAAAAAATCAGAAAACGACCTTTAAAGACAGAATTGGAAGGGATGTTTATACTTATGAAGAAGACAGACCTTTGAACTGGAAAATATTGTCCGAAACTAGGAAGATTGGTGAATATAAAGTACAGAAAGCCGAAACTGATTTTGGTGGCAGAAAATGGACAGCCTGGTTTACTACAGACCTGCCTTATCAGGATGGGCCTTACAAATTTGGCGGGCTTCCGGGGCTTATTGTAAAAATAGAAGATGATAAAGGTGAATATTCTTTTGATTTAATGAAAAACTATAAAATCGCAGCTTTTCCTACAATGAATCAATTTGGAAATACCATTAAAGTAAAAAGAACGGACTACGTAAAACAGCAGAAGAAATTTATGGAAGATCCAATGTCATTCATGACGCAGGGAGGCGGTGGCGGTCCTCAACCACCGATGAGAATAGGCGGAAATTCAAATCTTGGCGATATGAGAAAAAGAATGGAAGAGAGAATTAAAGAAGAAGCAAAAAGAAACAGTAATCCAATTGAATTACAATAAAATAAAACCCTGAAGAACTCCTTCAGGGTTTTATTTTACTTATTAAATTACTTCAAAAGTTGATCGAAGGTATCACCCTGCCTGATGTCTCCGGTATTATATCCTTTCATAAACCATTCTTTACGCTGTGCAGAAGAACCATGCGTAAAGCTTTCCTGATTTACATATCCCTGAGACCGTCTCTGAATATTATCATCGCCTACCGCTTCTGCAGCATCAATAGCAGACTGGATGTCTCCTGCTTCCAGAATATGCTTTTCGGCATCTGTTCTTTTTGCCCAGAGTCCGGCATAAAAATCTGCCTGTAATTCTGTAGCCACAGAAACCCTGTTCATCTCTGCTTCGCTGTATCTACCACTTCTTCTCATTTCGTCTACTTTTTGCGTTGTCCCCAAAAGCGTCTGAACATGATGGCCAACTTCATGAGCAAGTACATATGCAACAGTAAATTCGGTTACTTTGGCTCCGAATCTTTGCTGAAGTTCATTAAAAAAGGTCATATCCATATATACTGATTGATCTGCAGGACAATAGAAAGGTCCCATCGCAGCCTGAGCTGTTCCGCAACCGGATTGTGTCGTTTCTTCAAAAAGTACAATTTTTGGAGGATCGTAAGTCATTCCGTTTTCCTTAAAAACCTGCTCCCAGGTAATAGTGTTCCATTTTCCCATCATATCAACCATTTCACCGATTTTCACTTCTTCCGGTGATAATTCTCTTTGTTCGGTCCTTGCCGACCCGGAGCCGCTTCCGGATGAAAGTATGGAAGAAGGATCTCCTCCCAGGAAAAAAATAATGGCAGCAATAATCAGTGTTCCCAGTCCGCCTCCTACTACGGCCCCGCCGCCTAGTCCACGTCTGTCTTCCACGTTGCCGCCTCTGTCGTCAGTCCATCTCATAGTTTAATTTTTTATAAAGTAAATCTATAATTATTATCTTACTAAATAATTACATTTGTACAAAATTATGCCAAAGTGAAAAGAATTAAACAAATTTCCTTAATGATCTTTTTAGTAAGTGTTTCTTCCTGTAATGAAAAAGAATATAAGGAAGATGAAGTAAATAGCATAGACAAAAAATCAGCGATAGAAACGGAGCTTTCGGTGCAGCATATCGATACGGCGGATGTTTTGATAACCAAGCACAAGATCTGGAAGGATAAAAAGCTTGTAAAAGAAATTATAAAAAGGGATACCGTTCCCAGCCTTGGAGATACGCTTATGGAAACTGAGGATAAAGATGGGATTTCCCATACCGTTCATACCAAAAAGGATTACGAATTTTATATAACAGTGCAATAATGAAAAAGTCGGGTTCTGTAAAATTACTTTTCGTAACGGGAATTCTGGCTGCCTGTTCGCAGGAAAAGCCCAAAGACGAGTGGAAGAACGAAAAAAAGGTGTATATGAGATCCGATACCACGGCCTCTTATTCCAGAACGCATGGTTTCATGCCGGGCTTTTTCTGGTATCACGCTTTCCGGCCTTACGGAGCTTACAGCAACGGTGGATATCACCGGACGGGATACTACAGTGATGCAATCAGCTCAAAATCAAATATCGGAAGAAGTTCTTATAAAGGAAGTGTAATAAGAGGCGGACTGGGCAGAAGTGGCTTCAGAGCATCATCGTAAATATGAAAAGAATAGCATCGCAATTTCGCAAAGACTGGGAAAATAAGCTTGAAAACCTGGGATTCGGATATCATTCTTTGGAAGGACTTTATTGGGATGAAAGCCATTATTATGAGTTCTCCATGCAGGAGGTTGATACACTTGAAAAGGCAACCGCCGAATTATGGCAGATGTGCCTGGAAGCAGTGGATTACATCATTGAGAAAAACCTCTGGGACCGTTTTAATATTCCCGATTGGTTTAGGAATTATATCGTCACCAGCTGGGAAGAAGACCATCCGTCTATCTATGGCAGGTTTGACTTCGGTTTTGATGGTAAAAATTTAAAACTGCTTGAGTTTAATGCGGATACGCCGACTTCACTGTATGAAGCATCTGTGATCCAGTGGTATTGGCTGCAGGAAATGTTTCCGGAGCGAGACCAGTTCAATTCGATTCATGAGAAATTAGTGGATTACTGGAAATACCTCATCCAATATATAAATCCCCGTTATATTTATTTCGCTTCATTAACGAATATTGAGGACGTTACCAACGTGGAGTATCTTCGTGACTGTGCGACACAGGCGGGCTTTGAGACGGAATTTATCCCGATTCAGGACATCGGCTGGGCAGAAGAGATCAGGGAATTTATTGCGGGAGACGGCTCGATCATGGATTATATTTTCAAACTGTATCCTTACGAGTGGATTCTTGAAGACGGCTTCGGGCAAAAGCTGGTAGAAAATGGTTTTCGCTCTCAATGGATCGAGCCGGCGTGGAAAATCCTTCTTTCATCAAAAGCGATTCTGCCTATACTTTGGGAGATGTACCCGGATCATCCTTATCTGTTGCCTGCGTATTTTGAACAGAAAGACTTAAAGGATTTCGTTAAAAAACCCATTTATTCCCGGGAAGGTGCCAACATCAGCATATATAAAAATGGGGTGCCTGTAGAACAGAATTCCGGAGTTTACGGAAAAGAAGGCTTTATTTACCAGCAGTCATTTGATCTTCCTGAGTTCGATGGAAATTATCCTGTGATCGGAAGTTGGGTAATTGGGCAAGAGTCTGCGGGAATCGGCATCAGGGAAAGTGTTCACCTGATTACCAATAACCAGAGTCGTTTTGTTCCGCATCTTATCAGCGGTTAAGCATATTCTTTTTCAGCCAGTAAGAGGTAGACTGATAAGCAGAGATTGTGGCATTCACCAATTGTTTGTCCTGATCTTTTTCTTTTAATGGGTTTTCATCAAAATAAATGTTGAATTCAGGGGAAAGATTGTTCTTCTGCTGTACCAAAGAATATTGTTTCACTTTCCGAACCGGGGAAATGATGGTTAAATAATTATCTTTAATGAGCCCTAAATCTTCATAAGTCGCAACATACGCTTTGGGCTGAAAATCTTTGGTGAAAACATCCTGTCCTAAAAATTTAGACTGATATCTAAAATTAAGCAGACCTAAAAGGGTAGGCATTACATCAATCTGCGACATGGTTTGTGTAAATTTTTGAGGCTGAATAAATCCTTCCGAAAAGATCATCGCAGGAATTTTATATTTATCCATCGGAAGTTCCGTATCTCCGGCACTTGAAGCGCAATGGTCGGCAATGATCACAAAAACTGTATTAGAATACCAGTCCTGCTTTTTAGCCATTTCAAAGAATTTTCTTAAAGAATAATCCGTGTATTTTACACCTCCTTCACGGGATTTTGCATCTCCGGGAATATCTATTTTTCCGTTCGGATAAGTGAATGGGCGGTGATTGGAAACCGTCATCCAATGATTAAAAAATGGTTTTCCAGACTTTGCCTCGGCGTTCATGGTCTGAATTGCCTTTTTTGCCATATCCTCATCTGCAACACCCCAGACATTAGCAAAGGTAATCTCTTCAGGCTTGAAATTATCTCTGTCAACGATGCTGTAGCCATTTCCTTCATAGAAATCCTTCATATTGTCGAAGTAGCTGTAACCGCCATACAGGAACTTTACGTCGTAACCTTTAGATTTAAAAACGCTTCCGGTCGTAAATTTATTTTTATTGTTTTCCCTTTTAATAATACTTTCACCAGCAGTCGGAGGAATACAGAGTGTAAGGGCCTCCAGTCCGCGAACGGTTCTGTTTCCTGTTGCATAAAGATTGGTGAACATTAGAGAGTGATCTGCAAGACTGTCTAAAAATGGAGTTATTTTCTGCGTATTGCCATAATGTTCCATAAAATCTGCCGACAAACTTTCGATAGAAATTAAAACAACATTTTTCTTTAATTCCGGTTTGTCCGGTTGAATATTTCGTTTGAGAGTTGGCGTAGAATATTGGCTTAAAAAGGTTTTTTCGGCTTCCTGTTGATTGATCACCGGGTAAAACTGGAAATAATCCAATTCATTATGCGTAAAGGCCCAATAGAATTTTGGCAATCCATTAGCCTGGATTTCTTCCTCAAAGACGTTGTCAGATTTTATTTTTGTGGTAAAATGTAATCCGACAAGACTGATTCCCACCAAAATACAAAATGAAATTAATAAAATCAGTTTTTGTTTTAAGTTAGGAAGAACCAAAAGCTCAACTTTAGTTTTTCGGTAAATATAAACTGTAAATATCGCAGCCACAGCAAATATGGCCAGGAACATAGGCACGACCGGATAACTTTCCATGATATTTCCGATAACTTCATTGGTATAAATGAGATAATCTACCGCTATGAAATTATATCTGAGTCCAAATTCGTTATAGAAGAAATACTCACTTACTGTATTAAAAACAATGAGCAAAACATAAAGAAAGACGGTGATGAAATATAGTGTATTTCTGATTTTTATACGTTTTTCCGGCAAGAACAGCATGAGACTGAAGAAAATGATTTTCAAACCAATAAAGGCGAGGGCAATTTCAGCAGCAGACCCTCCGTATTGCTTGAAAATATTGTTTGGAACTACAAGAATGTATAAAAATAAAATAGCTAATAGCCCTAAAATTATATGTCCGTAAGGCTTTTGATATTTTGAGTCTGATAAAAACAGAAAATAGAGCGCCAAAAAGGGACAGGTTAATATGAAAACCAGAGAATCATTTAAGATTCCGATCATTAAGATTTCTACGATATCAACAAAGCTAAATTCTGCTGTCGTAATGGGATGAAATATAAAAATGAGCCTTAAAGCTAATGAAATTGTAAGATAAAAAATTCCCAAATAGAGAAAGGGCTTTATTTTTTGGAGGAACATATGAACTAAATGTTAATTCCTGCAAATTTAGCAATTGGGAGTAATTTCTTATTATAAAATCATAAAATTTGAAATTAATTAAGAAATTTATAATTATTTAAAATAAAATTAAAAATTTAATATTGAAGAAAAGTAATAGCACAGCCCGTTTGCAGTATTTATAAAAAAAGAGGACCATTTTAATGATCCTCAAATATCTAAAAAATTAGGTACAAAATTATGAGTGGCCGAAACCGATATTTCCCTTTTTACCTGTCAGATTTTTTCTGAAATCGATCATTCGTAATGCCGTAACTGCTGCTTCCACACCTTTATTTCCCAAATCTCCACCACTTCTTGCAATTGACTGCTCTTTTGTGTCATCTGTAAGCACACAGAAAATAGTAGGAGTATCTGTCAGGATATTGCAATCTTTGATGCCCTGAGCAACTGCAGAACATACATAATCGAAATGAGGTGTTTCACCACGGATTACACATCCGATAGAGATTACCGCGTCATATTTGCGCTCTTTGCAAAGCTGCATGCTTGCGTAATTCAGTTCAAAAGCACCCGGAACCGGAAAAAGCTTGATGTTTTCAGATTTTACACCTTCCTTTTGAAGGATTTCCAATGCTGCATCACGAAGATTATAGGTTACAAAATCATTCCACTCAGAAAAAACAATGCCGATAGAAAACTCATCGGCATTGGTTATATGAAGTGGCTTGTAATCGGAAAGATTAACTGTTGCCATTTTTTAGTAATATTTAGTCATTTCAATATAAGAATCAGACATTCCGTTGTCGTAGTCCTGATATTTTTCATCAATCGTAGCAAAATATTTTTTAGCATCTGCTTTCTTATTAAGGCCTAAAGCCAAAATCCCTGCTTTTCTTGTAAAATAATAAGTTGTGTACGGATCGTCAGAAGCAGAAGCCGCTTTATCAAGCAATTGCAAAGCATCGTCGTTTTTATTAAGACCGGACTGTGCGTCTGCCATCGCACCATACTTCATTGCCATTAATGTTTTGTTGTCTGATGAAAACTTGTCAAGAAGATCATATGCTTCCTGGAATTTTCCTTCTTTAAATTTCAAAATTCCGGCGTTGTAAGCAGAAAGTTTACCAATGTTTGTATCAGAATATTCATTATAAGTCCCTAAGAAACCAGGATTTGCAGCAGATTTTCCTCCCAGTGCTTCTTTATCTTTACCTTCCGTAAGATTTTTCTGAGCGGCAAGGAAAGTTTTTACAGCTTCAGCATTTTTAGGAGCTACAACAAACTGCTTGTAAGCGAAGAATCCCAGAACACCTAAAACAAGTACCCCGAAAACAATACCCAACGGTTTTGAATATCTTTCAATAAATCTTTCGGTGTTTAAAGCTTCTCTGTCAAGATCTTTAAAAAACTCTACTGTTTCTTTACCTTCTTGCTCTTGTTGAGCATTCTTTGTAAGTTTTGCCATAAATTGTTAAAAATTGAATTGCAAATTTAATTGTTTCTGAATGATTTACAAAATACTTTCTGAGTATTGTTGATTTTATTTAAACAAATAAAGTGAATTCTGAATTGTTGTGTGTGAATTTATAAGAAAAATGCTTCGACAGGTGCAATATGACAGTTTAATTGCGATATGCTTAATGCAATACTGCTTTGTCATGCTGAGCTTGTCGAGGCAGCCATTAATATTCTAAAATGTGATATACTTCTGCATTGAATTTCTTCAGTTTTTCTTCTCCGTTTAATCCTTTTAAGCCAATCAGAAAACTGAATTGTGCAACTGTCGCTCCCTGTTTTTCAATCAGCTTTGCGGCTGCTTCTGTGGTACCTCCCGTTGCCAGAAGGTCATCGTGAATCAGAACTCTCTGGCCGGGTTTTATCTGCCCTTCCCGGGTTTCGATGACGGCATTTCCGTATTCAAGATCATATTTTTCTGAAATAACCGGCGGTGGCAGTTTTCCCGATTTTCTTATTAATACAAACGGAACTTCCAGAGCGACAGCAATAGCAATTCCGAAAAGATAACCACGGCTTTCAATTCCGCAGACGGCATCAACTTTTCCTTTGCTGAATGCTACCAGGTCTGCGATAACATCTTCATATAATTTCGGATCCAGGAAGATTGGCGATATATCTTTAAACTGAATTCCCGGAATCGGAAAGTCAGGAATATTTTCTATCGTTTCTTCCAGTCTGCTGATTAATTCTTGTGAAGGCATTATTAAGGATTGATTTTATAGCTGGAGATTTTCCATTCCCCGTTTACATTCTTTAAACCGAAAGTTGCTTTCAGCGAAGTTGTTCTTCCGTTTTTGTCGGTAACATCGTATGTTGCATTTACGCTGGCAACATTGGCATTGGACAGGTTTGTAGAAATATTTTTAACGCTTACATTTTTCACCGATCCGAATCCTGAAGTAGGGTTTGCGAAAGATTCATAGCTTCCCCAATTTGGATTGCTCGCCGCACCATAAGCGGCTTTAAGGTTTTGAGAGCTTACATTATTTAAAAATCCGGATACTACGTTTTTAGGATCTGCTGCCGGTTGTTTTGGCGTTGCCGGAGCAGTAGTAGCATTTGGATCTGTAGGAACGGTTGTTCCAGGATTATTAGGATCTATAACGGCCGGATCCTGATTAACAGCGGTAGAATCAACTACCGGCGACGTAGGCATTTTCAATAACAAAGGATTTACATCTAAACCTATTTTTGTCATTTTAAATGTTTTTGCGGTTGTTTTTACAGATACCGTGATATCAATTTTATTGTCAACGACTTTAGCAGCCGGAATGGACGAAAATTTTAAATTAAATCCTTTAAAATTATTATCCTGCATCAGATTTTTTGCAGTAGAAAGTTTTACCCCATTACTGAATACTTCAAGAGTGGCCTCAAGACCTGCTCCTGTAAATGCAACGGGATTTCCTGCATTGTCAACAAGTCGTGGAACAATCTGAATAGCAGTTGGTGCGCCTGTTCCATCATCTCCGGTAGGTCTTGTAATAATGCTCAGTGAGTTTGCTTTTACATCATTAGGATCACTTTCTTTTGCCTTGTCGTCACCGAAAATATTCATCTCTCCTAATGAAGGAGGAGCTGTACTTGCCCATTCTATGCCATTTTTCTGTGCTACTTCATCGGCCATTGCCATAATTTCCGGAACTTTTTTACCGTTGATCAACTGGCCAAGTGCTTTTAGTTCTGCTACATCGCCATCTGCATCAACTCCGAAAGTCTTTAAGATGTAGAGAGCTTCATTAAATTTTATCTGTTTAATGGTAGGAAGACTCGCCGTCATATCATTGATACTCGACTGCAGCGTTTTAGTATTGGTAGCATCTACGTGATCCTTCTTGCATGCTGTAAAAAGCAACAGGCTGAAAATTAGTAGAAAAGACAATTTTTTCATTTTTCTTCGTTTGCCACAAATTTACTAAAACGTTTATTAATGGGAGATTTTATTTTTTATTTTTCTTTTAAATCGTCTTTAAAGAACGAGCTGAAAACGGTCTGCATGTTTGGAAATGAAGCGTCTTCCCAATATTTTGAGGTGTAATGGCCTTGCTTCTTATCATACTTTACTTCGGCAATGTCTTTGTCATTACTGAAATCGAGTTCGGTCGGATAAAAATTTTTATAGGAAATGATCTGGTTATATTCGGGTTCCGTTTTATGCTTCAGTTTAAGATATTCGATTGAATTGTATTCAATAAAATCACGGAGCGATTTTTTAGAATCTTTTTCAAATGAAAAATTGGCGATGACCCGAATATCGAAAAGCCGGTATCCTAAAATGGAAAGTTCTTTTTCCTGAAGTTCTTCCCCACGTATTTCTATTTCATCTTTGGTTGGCGTTTTCAGTTCCTTTACCTTGAGTTCGCCGTTATTATATTTTTCAAGATTTCCGGCGTATTTCAATTTTGGTAAGTCTAAAAACATTCTGTAATCCCAGACTCCGACCTCTTTTTTTTCGAATGTAGCGCCTTCAAGACTGAAGATGCGGTATTGCTGTATCTTAATGTCTTTTACTTTTTTATTTTTATTGTCAAAAACATACGTTGCTATTCCATCCACATAGCAGTTAAGCACATTGTTCACGGTGACATAAGCATTAAAATTACCTTTTATCAAAAGGTACTTTGCTGGTTTATTATTTTTTACCACTACGGGCTCAATGTCCTTGATCTTTTCATCAAGTTTTACAATATCTCTATCAATCTCAGAATAAGGAATTTCTGCCAGAACAATATTTTCGTAAACAAGCCTGAATTTTTCCTGTTCTGGTTTTATCAATTGCTTATCGATTTTCCCGTCAATATCCGAAAATGCAACAATGCTTCCGTCTTTTGCAAAAACTGAAACTTTCGGAAGCGGTTTATTGGTTTTTTCAGAAATGAAAGTAATAGTTTGAGCATTGAAAAGATTTAATAAGAATGTCAAAAATAATAATAGAAGACTTTTTTTCATAGTTTTATTAAGTTAGATTGGAAGCTGTTTTACATTTCATTGGGCTTTTCTTTTAAATCGCTTTTGAAATAGCTGCTGAATACCGTCTGCATATTTGGAAAAGAAGGCTCCTGCCAGTAAGAAGTCTTGTAATTGCTGTTGCTCTTGTTAAATGTTACTCTGTTAATATCTTTGTCATTACTAAAACTAAATTCTGTCACATAAAAATTATTGTATAACGCTAATTG
Source organism: Chryseobacterium taichungense (assembly GCF_900109935.1). GTDB lineage: Bacteria > Bacteroidota > Bacteroidia > Flavobacteriales > Weeksellaceae > Chryseobacterium > Chryseobacterium taichungense. The sequence goes on from NZ_FOBV01000006.1 coordinate 103,708, forward strand.
GTTCGGCTCTGGTTTTTCTTTATATTTAATTTTTGAGTAGCGTACATCACTATATTCCAGAAAATCTCTAAGTGTTTTTCCCGATTCTTTTTCAAAAGATAGGTTTATAATTTTTTTAAAATCATAAAGGGTTATTCCGAAAGACGTAGTTCCTTTTTCCGAGCCGATTCTATCTATTATTTCTAGTTGATCACTTTTGTCGCCCTTTAATTCTTTAATATTCTTTTTTCCGGATTTATATTCCTCGGGGTCTCCTACGTATTTAAGTTTTGGGATCTCTAACCCTGCCGTGTAAGATAAGAAAGTCCTATCCATTTCAGTCTGCAACGAAAAGATTCTGTATTGTTCTACATTCGTACTTTTAAGTTTTTTTGTTTTATTATCGAAAATATAGGTTATAATTCCGTCAGCATAGGATTTGGGTTTATTGTTGACCGTTACGTAGGCATTGAAATTTCCTTTAATAAAAATGTATTTTGCCGGCTTGTTGTTTTTTATAACGACTGCCTCGATATCTTTTATACGGTTGTCAATTTTAATAATGTCCTTATCAAAATCCGAATACGATAAGGTGGCCACCGAAACATTATCATACACCAGCTGAAATTTTTCCTGCTCGGGCTTCAATAATTGTTTATCGATTTTCCCGTCAATATCCGAATAAGCAACAATGCTTCCGTCTTTTGCAAAAACTGAAACTTTTGGCAACGGGTTGTTGGTTTTTTCAGAAACGAAAGTAATGGTTTGAGCATTGAAAAGATTTAATAAGAATGTCAAAAATAATAATAGAAGACTTTTTTTCATGATTATTTTATTATAATGATTTTTGCTTAATTATATGACAAAGAAAATTAAAAAAGGTTGCCTGAAATTTTAATTTTTTTCAATTAGTACAAAAAAAAGACTGATTGTTACAATCAGTCTTTTTCGTTTTATCTTGTTATAAACTCCTTAGAAAGGATATTCATAAATTTCAGATTCGTGAAGATAAGGGTTTCCTGTAGGAATAAGTTTAAGTTTTGATAATGCTGAAAGCACGGTAAACATAAACAAACCAACTACGAAAAGGATAGCTCCTAAGATCAACAAGAATACTTCCGGAGTTTTCCAGTATGGTCCTACCGTACCAGGCATTACCATGTTGAAGTAATCTAAAATGTGACCACAGATAACTACTACTGCCATGGTGGTAACCACTTTGTAGTTTCTCTTAATGCTGCTGCTTACTAATACCAATAAGGGTAATAAGAAGTTTACGATCAGCATTGGCAAGAAAGTAGGAGAGTAGTGTTGGAATCTTCCGAAGAAATAATTTACCTCTTCCGGAATGTTCGCATACCAGTAAAGCATAAACTGTGCAAACCAGGTATACGTCCAAAGCATACTTGTAGCAAAAAGGAATACTCCTAAATCATGTAAGTGATTATCATTGAACTGTGGAAGGAATCCGTTTTTCTTTAAATAAACACTTAAAAGAATGATTACTGCAATACCACTTGAAAGGCAACTCACCATTGAATACCAGATATACATGGTAGAATACCAGTGAGGGTCAATAGACATCAACCAGTCCCAAGCCCAAGCCGCAGAAGCAAATCCGAAGAATGCGATATATCCTACTGCCCATCTGTAAAGCATTTGATATTCTGTTCTTGATTTAGTTTCGTCAACTTTTTTAGACTGAGCCTTCAGTTTCCACGCGAAGAAAGAAGCACCCAATACATAGATAAACGTTCTTACAGCATAGAAAGGTATATTTAAGAAAATTCTTTTTTCAAATAAGATCACATCAAAATGAGCAGAATTTGGGTCTGTCAATTCAGGGTCCATCCAGTGGAAAAGGTGTCCTTGATGGGTGATGTTTAAAAGCATCAAGATGATCAAAATAGCACCACCATATGGAATATAAGAAGCGATTGCTTCCATTACTCTGGTAATGATGATTGGCCATCCTGCATGTGCAGCGTGCTGAATAGAATAGAAAAATAATACGCAGCAACTTACTCCGAAGAAAAATACAGCTACAAAATGTATTGCCGCTAAAGGTTGGTTGTGAACCTGAAGAGTTGCGTGCTCAAGATGAGCCGCATGATCCTGAGGACCTACCATTTCACTGGAGTGCGTAGGTGCATTATGACCGGAAGCGTGAACCGCCTCCATCATTTGTTCTATTTTCTCAGTGGAAATTCCTTTATTTAAAAAGAAACCGATACCAAACAGAACTAAACCTACAACAAGAAGGATTATAGAAGTTGATTTTAATTTTGGTGAAAAACTATACATTTCTTTTCTTATTTTTTAGTTTCGGTAGTCTTTGTTTCAGTTGTCGCCGGTGCTGCCGCCGTAGCTGTCGTTCCGGCAGGTGTTGCCGTAGCTGCTGCTCCTTTTTTGAAGGCATTCATGACATACATGGCTACTCTCCAACGGTCTCCTGCATTCAGTTGTCCCGCATAAGATCCCATCGCATTTCTACCGTTTGTGATCACATAATGAACAGATCCTACAGTAATTTCTCTGTCGGCGTAGTTTGGTACACCTGAGAAAGCACCTGATTGAACGATTGGTCCCTGTCCGTCTCCTCCTACACCATGACATGCTGCACAAGTATGTTCAAATAATACTTTACCTCTTTCGAGATCTTTTGCTGAGTTGGCAGGATTTAAAGGAGAGGTAGTCATGCTTTTGGAAGCATCATAACCAGCGTTATATTCATCCACATTTTTCGGAAGTAAACCTTCTTCAAAAACACCATCTTTATTTTGAGGTACAGAACCTTCTACAGGAGTAAGACCTGTTGCCCCATTATTTTTAACGAAAGCAGGGATTTCATTTTCATGATCTGAATAAGCATCCTGAGCTTTCATTAATGGATCGTAAGCTACCGGAAAATACATGTCCGGGAAATATACTAACGGGGTATTTTCTTTTGGTCCGCAAGAGTTAAGTAAAACTGTTGTTAAACCTAAAACTGCTGTAATTTTTAATACATTCTTTTTCATTTTAAGCATCTTTAACAGTTATTTCTTCAACTCCAGTTTCAATGAGTAACTGTTTTACAGATTCTACATCTTCAGTTACAAATTCCATCATGAATTTATCATCCGTTGTTCTTGGGTCCGGGTTTTGCGCAGGCGCTCCAGGATACATTTTATTTCTTACTAAGAAAGTCAATGACATCATGTGAGCGGCACAGAATACCATAAGCTCGAACATTGGTACTACGAAGGCTGGCATATTGTGTCCCCAGTCAAAAGCCGGTTTACCACCAATATTTTGAGGCCAGTCATGGTTCATTACGTACCATGTCAAAGTAGCTCCAATCGTTACTCCATAAAGAGCGTAAAGAAAAGCGGCATCAGAAATTCTTGTTTTCTTTAAACCTAAAGCTTTGTCTAGTCCGTGAACCGGAAACGGAGTGTAAACTTCGTTAATTGCGATTCCTTTATCGTTGAATGCCTTAACGCCGTTCATCAAATCGTCGTCGTCAGCATAAAGTCCGTATACAATTTTAGTGGTGCTCATCTCCTTCTTTTGCTTTATAAGTTTCACCTGAGATTTTCAAAATCGATTTTAATTCAGCCTGTGCAATTACAGGGAATGTTCTTGCATATAATAAGAATAATACAGAGAAGAATCCGATTGTTCCTAAGTATACACCCACGTCAATAATCGTTGGCTTAAACATCGTCCAAGATCCAGGTAGGTAGTCTCTTGAAAGGTTGATTACGATAATGTCGAAACGCTCAAACCACATACCAATGTTGATGATCAACGCAACGATGAATGTCCAGATAATATTCGTTCTCAATTTCTTGAACCAGAATGAAGCAGGAACAACAAGGTTACAGATAATCAATGACCAGAATGCCCACCAGTAAGGTCCAACAGCAGCACCAGGAGAAAGATAGGTGAAATCTTCAAATCTTGATCCTGAATACCATCCGATGAAATATTCTGTAGCATATGCCACTGTTACCATACCACCTGTTAAGATGATTACGATGTTCATGATTTCGATATGGTACATCGTGATGTAGTCTTCTAAATGACATACTTTTCTTGCTACCAATAAAAGCGTCTGTACCATCGCGAATCCTGAGAAGATCGCACCGGCAACGAAGTAAGGAGGATAGATCGTAGAGTGCCATCCTTTAATTACCGAAGTGGCGAAGTCAAAGGATACCGTGGTGTGTACTGAGAATACAAGCGGTGTTGCCAACCCTGCAAGAACCAAAGAAAGTTCTTCGAATCTTTGCCAGTGTTTTGCTTTACCACCCCAACCGAATGCAAGGAATGTATAAATCTTTTTAGTCCAAGGTGTTTTTGCTCTGTCTCTGATCATTGCAAAGTCAGGAATTAATCCCATGAACCAGAATACTGTAGATACTGAGAAATACGTAGAGATCGCAAATACGTCCCAAAGTAGAGGAGAGTTGAAGTTACCCCAAAGAGAACCGAACTGGTTTGGTAAAGGGAATACCCAATATCCTACCCAAACTCTACCCATGTGAATTACCGGGAAGATTGCTGCCTGTACTACCGCGAAGATCGTCATCGCTTCTGCAGATCTGTTTACAGACATTCTCCATCTTTGTCTAAATAATAATAATACTGCGGAGATAAGTGTTCCGGCGTGACCGATACCTACCCACCATACGAAGTTGGTGATATCCCAACCCCAGTTAATAGTTCTGTTAAGTCCCCATGCTCCAATACCTGTTCCGATAGTATAAGCGATACATCCGAATCCATAGATGAATAGAACTAAGGCTGCATATAATGAAATCCACCATAATTTGCCTGCTCTTTCTTCGATAGGTCGTGCAATATCTTCTGTGATATCGTGATAAGTTTTGTGACCAATAATTAGAGGTTCCCTTATCGGAGCTTCGTAATGTCCTGACATTTTTTACCTATTTATTATTTAAACTTTATTTTTCTACTCTGTTTCTTACTTTAGTGTGATAGAACACATTTGGCTTGGTTCCGATCTCTTCAAGTAAATAATATCTTCTGTCGCCAGCGTATAATTTTCTAACTTCAGATGCTTTATCATTCATGTCTCCGAACTGGATAGATCCTGTAGTACAAGCTTTAGAACATGCTGTCTGGAATTCTCCGTCTTTCACGATTCTGTTCTCTTTTTTAGCTTCGAGAATAGTCGTTTGAGTCATTTGGATACATAATGAACATTTCTCCATTACCCCTCTTGTTCTTACAACAACGTCTGGATTTAGTACCATTCTTCCAAGATCGTTGTTCATATTGAAGTCGAACTTGTCATTAAGGTTGTATGTAAACCAGTTGAAACGTCTTACTTTATAAGGACAGTTGTTTGCACAATATCTTGTACCGATACATCTGTTATAAGCCATGTGGTTTTGTCCCTGCTTACCGTGTGAAGTTGCCGCTACCGGACAAACTGTTTCACAAGGAGCATGGTTACAGTGCTGACACATTACAGGCTGGAAGATTACATCCGGATTATCAGCTGGGTGGTTCAACGCACCGCCTTCTTTGTTGAATGCTGTTCCATATAATTCTGGAACGGCCATTCCTTCTTTTAATCCTTCATATACTTCTACTTTCTGTCTTGCCGAATAGTAACGGTCAATTCTTAACCAATACATATCTCTTGACATTCTGATCTCGTCTTTTCCTACTACAGGAACGTTGTTCTCTGCCTGGCAGGCAATGATACAAGATCCACAACCTGTACAAGAGTTTAGGTCGATCGACATGTTGAAGTGAGGTCCGTCCGTATCATCGAAAGCATCCCAAAGGTCAATCTTTCTTGCCGGAAGAGCTCCGCTGATCGTGTGATATTCCAAAGGTTTATTCCATCCTTTATGTTCATCATCAAATGCTACGTTTAAGAAATCTGCCAAAGGAACTTCCTTAGCAATTTCGTAACGTCCCATCAATGTATTTTGAAGCTGGATCCCTGCGAATTCGTGATCTTCTCCGGTTTTTTCTAATTTAACATTAGAAACCACTAAGTTAGAACCATCAAATAAAGGATAAGCATTTACCCCTGTATCAGCTGTAGCTCCTGAGTTTTTCTTTCCATATCCAAGTGCAAGACCTACAGATCCTTCAGCTTGTCCTGGTTGTACAAATACAGGAACATCTTTTATTGTAACTCCGTTTACTGTAAGGTTTACGATAGAACCATCTAGCTGCATTCTTGCATTAAGATCGTTTTCAATTCCTAATCTTTCAGCATCTTTAGGAGACATAGTCAAATAGTTATCCCAAGACATTCTTGTGATCGGATCCGGTAATTCCTGTAACCAAGGGTTGTTGGCCTGAGTACCATCTCCCATTGCTGTTTTAGTATATAATACCAATTCTAAATCGGAAGGTTTAAAGTTTCCTAATTCAGCAGCAGCCTGGGCACCGTTACCTCCTGCATACGATAATGTAGTCGCATTGGTAGAGGCATTAAATCCGTTATATAAAGCTTTGTTGAAAGAAGTTCCTCCGAGTACGGAAGAAGCATTAGCTTTTAAATAATCGTAGTAATTGTTAGCAGCGTTGTTCTTTCCATTTTTCCAAACCAATAATGACTCTTCGATCTGTCTTGATTTGTAAATTTTCTGAATCGTTGGCTGCATTAATGAATATACTCCTGTCTGCGGTTCGATATCTCCCCAAGACTCAAGCCAGTTGGCTACAGGAATTACAGCTTTCGCTGCTTTATACATTTCATTTTTCTTATCAGCAACAGCAATTACGTAAGGAACTTTTGTTAAAGATTTTTTGAAATCTTCCCCTTTGTGGTAAGAATAAATAGGGTCTACATTGTTGGCGATCAATACACCAACCTGACCTGCATTTACCCATCCCAGGAATTCCTCGAATCTTGCTTTGTCAAATTCTTTTAATAGGTTTGCTTTACCTGTGAAAGCAGTTGAACCAAGTTTCTGGTTGATCAGGTGGGCTAAAACCTGAGCACCTTTAGAACCGTCAGCAAAAACTACTGCTTTGCTTCCTTTTGCCTGTAATTCTTTAGCGATTTCAGAAGCTGTTTTGTCTGAAGTTCCTCCACCAACGATGGCATTGTAAACCTCAACTAGAGTTTTATTTACCTGACTTGGTTTTAATCTGAATCTTTCGTCAGCATTAGCGCCAGTCAATGACATGTTTGATTCCACCTGAATGTGTCTCAACATGTTTGGTCCTGGCTTTCTTGCAGCAGCGTAAGACGATTCTAATCCTCCTCCGTTGTAATCTCCTAGGAAATCAGCCTGGAAAGCGGCAACCAATTCAGTACCTCTAAGGTCGTAAACCGGTAATGCTCTTGTTCCGAAAACTTCCTGAGCAGCATCTAATGCTGCAGCATACGGATAAGCATCATACGTTACTAACTCTGCTGTAGGATATTTTGCTTTAAATTCAGCGAATAATTTTTTGAAAGTTGGCGAAGCGAAAGAATGTGATAAAAGCACGATTCTTTTTCCTGCTGCATTAGCTTCCTCCAGTCCTTTGATGATGTAGCTGTCTACTTTATCAAAAGTTTCATCCTTACCTTCAAATTTAGGTTGTTTTACTTTATCATTGTCGTAAAGAGAAAGTACACTTGCCTGTGCTCTCGCACTTGTTTTTCCTAAATCTCCTGCTGTAGGATTTGGTTCTATTTTGATTGGTCTACCTTCTCTTGTTTTTACTAAAACACTCGCAAAGTCAAAACCATCGAAATATGTTGAAGCGTAATAATTTGGAATCCCCGGAATGATATCATGCGGTTTTACCACATAAGGGATCGTTTTGATTACCGGAGCTTCACATGCAGCTAATGTTACCGCTGCAGTAGAGAATCCTAATAGTTTTAAGAAATCTCTTCTTGAAGTACTGGATCCGTTCTTTTCAGCATCTCCAAGGAAATCTTCTACCGGAATTTCTTCCTGGAACTCTTTCTGAGCCAGCTTGTTGTTTAGAGCCGGATCTTTAAGTTCGTGAATACTTCTAAATTGTATTTTGTTTGAAGCCATTTATACTTCTAATTTTTAGTTATTAATAATGACATTTACCACACTCAAGACCTCCAATTGCATCTACAGTAATCTTACCACCATCTTTAGGGTATTGTTTTTTCAATTTGTCATGTAGATTCTTGAAGTATTCTTTATTATAACCGTTGTTCATATCAACCTCAGTAGTTCTGTGACATTCGATACACCATCCCATTGTGAAGTCATTAGCCATCTGAACAACATTCATTGTGTCAATTTTACCGTGGCAAGCTTTACACACAACATCGATTTTGTTGTTTGGATTCTTTTTGTTGAAAGAATTGATGATGGCCTGCTCACCTGCTATAACGTGCTGAGAGTGGTTGAAGTAAACGAAGTCCGGCATGTTGTGGATTCTTGTCCATTCAACCGGTTGTGTTTTACCTGTGTATTGTTGTTTTGCAGGATCCCAACCTGTAGCGGCATAGATTTTCTGGATTTCTCCGTCGTAGAAAGCTTTATCTTTTCCTGGCTCCATGTAGTGCTCTGCATTATATTCGGAAATTGTTCTGTGACAGTTCATACAAACGTTCATAGAAGGGATTTCAGATACTTTACCGTATTTAGCACTTGAGTGACAAAGCTGACAGTCGATTTTTTGTTCCCCTGCGTGAATTTTGTGAGAGAAATAGATAGGCTGTTCCGGCTTATATCCTTTGTAAACACCGATCCACATGATCCAGTTCCATACGCCGTATGCAGCTAATAATGCGAGAATTGCAATTAATCCTTTACCGATGTAATGGTATTTCTCGTAAATTTCGCTGAAAGATTTAACTCTTGTTTCGTTAAGTCCGGCAAGATCTTCGGATTGTCCTAATTTTACTAATTGTCTTAGTTTTATTAAGATCCAAACCAATAAACCTGCGATAGCTAAAAGTGAAATGATAACGATGCTTGTCGTAGCAGAATTTTGTGGTGCTGCATTTGCAGATCCTGCATTTGCGGTATCTTTGGCAGCATCGGTTTTTGCAGGTTCCGGAGCCGGAGGATTAGTTGTGTAAGCTAAGATGTCATCAATATCCTTATCCGTAAGATTTGGAAAGACCTGCATCTCAGTCTTGTTGTACTTTTCAAAAATTTCATTGGCGTACTTGTCACCGGAAGCTCTTAGCTCCTTGTTGTTTTTGATCCACTTGTGAAGCCAGTCTGTATCTACGCCACCTTCTGTCTTTACCCGTTCTACAACACCCTTCAGCGGCGGTCCTACAACTTGTTTGTCTAGTGCGTGACATGCAGTACAATTTGCTTTGAAAAGCTTCTCACCATTCTTAGGATCACCGTCCTGCCCGTAAATTGAAGCACTGGTTGATAACAATAAGCCTATTGCGATCAACGTTTGTCTATAATGCTTTCTCCAACTAATCATTTAAATTATCTTATGTTAGTAAAATATTGAACATTCAATCAATTCCGCAAAAATAATATATTTAACAGGAATTTAACGGTATATAGAAAGGGGAAAATATCATTTACGTTTAATTTGTAATTATTCTAAATAACTCAATTTGGTATAATTTTTTAATTTGTCTAAATTTGCGGAAACAAGTTTAAATGAAAAATTTGATTAAAATATTTTCGATATTACTGTTTGGAGGATTTTATACTCTTGATGCCCAACAAATTGTAAAAAAAGATACCTTAGCTGGTACCGAATTGGTTATGACCATGGATTCTAAGGTAAATACTGCTTTGGAAAGCATTGAGGATAAATGCTCAAGAACAACCAATGCAGTGATTTCCAGGGATGATGATGAAGATAGCGGAGCTTCAAAACCGACAAAAATCTATGTGCCAAACAGAGAATTGACCAATGCGGAGATCTGCAGAAAAAATCCTAGGATTTTAGGATACAAGATCCAAATTACAATTGTGAAAAGTAATGATGAAGCTAATGAGGTGAAGTCGTATTTCAGAAAAAGATTTCCAAACCTTAAAGTCGAAACTGATGCTTCTTTAAGACCTAACTATAAAATCTTGGCGGGAAGTTATTTTACTAAACAAAGTGCCGCTTCTGATTTGGCAAGAGTAAGAGAATATTTCAAATCTGCTGTAGCTGTACAATACAGAATTTTCTGTGCAGAAGCAAAATAAAAGTTTAAAGATTAAAATTAAAGCTGGGAATAATTTTCTCAGCTTTTTTTGATTTATATTGAAACAAGTTTTATTCGAATTTGATATGTTTTATTTTAATAATACCTATTTAAAAATGAAAAGAATTCGCTCATTCTCAAGTAATTGTTAGTCAGTAGATAGGCGAACATAATGCAGAAAACGGCCATTAGAAAAGATAATGTTTTTGGTGAGTTTTTATAAGAATTAATCAACCAGCCAAACATCAAAGGATATATAAAAACAAAATGCCCACCGTAGATAAAAGAGGTGTGTAATCCGAATCTCATGATGCAATGAATAACAATATCAATTATGAAGGAAATCATGAGAATCTGCGCCAGTTTATTTCTGAAATTTTTAAAATAACTCCACAAAACCAAAGCCAGTAAAACAGCAATAAATAGGTAGGGTACCCATGATAAATAAACGTCCATCAAAAGCCCCTTGTATTCATATCCCTGCATGTTATTTCTATCTGTGATAATGAAATTGGAAAACAAAACATTTCCTCCAAAAAAATAGGATAGAATCATATCCCATAAGGGTATGGAGTTTACATTTGAGAATTTTTCATACTGTTCATTTGTCTTGCTGAAAATATTTTCATATTTAAAATCGATTCTGTTCAGATACAACAGGATAAAACAAATGCAGGTTAAAATTATTCTGAAAGCAGCATTTCCAAATTTTTTCCAGTTTTTAAATATATTTTTTTCAAAGGCAACAGGAATGAATACTTTGACAATATTGGTAATCGTAAAACCGCCAATGCCAATTCCGTAAACCACCAAAGCCAACGCCGGAATTTTTTCCTCATTTCTTAGTTTTAAAGCAGAGTAATAATTGAAAAGCGTAAGTAATAATAGAGTGTAAGTGAAGTTCTCCGGGGTAAATGACAGTAAAATCGTCGTAGAAAATGATCCTAAAAAGAGAATCAGGAAAATACAGATGAATAAAGGCAGCTGAATTATATTTTTTAAATATTTAAACACCTGTACAATGCTCAAACTGACGGCAATATTACTGAACCAAGCCAATGCAAATCTGAAATTCCCATCCATTTTTCCATCTGAAAAAAGTAAGGCGAGTTTTCGGACGTACTTGAAGAAATAATAGGAGAGGGGGTGCCTTTCGAAGCTTCCGCCGGTCATGACGATAGATTTGTTATCAAAACTAAAATAGGCATCCCACGGAATCCTACTATCAAAAATAATCTTGTAATGTATGGCTATATAAGAACCGAGATAACCGTAAACAACTAGAAAGAAAAGAAAAATAATCAGTTCAATTCCGGTTGAGGGAAAAATAATCTTTAAAAGATCTATAAATTTCTTCTTGAATGTTGACACTTCGAATGTTTTTGCAAAAGTAAAATAAAAAACTCACCAAAAATGTGAGTTTTAAAATTGAATTTGTTATGAACTGCAAGAAAGCATTGAACATCCCGAAACATCATCATAATCTGACGGCCTTTTAGCTGAGAATTCCGGGTAAATTGTATGATACGGATTTTCAAGGGCATGGGTTAATTTTTCTAGCATTTCGGTTTTTCCTTCGTTGATTTCTTCAATACATTGATACAAAAGATAATTTCTCAAGATAAATTTCGGATTTGCCTTGTGCATGATTTCTAAAGATTTTTCTCTTGGAATAATATTTTTTTCCAACCTGGACTGATAATCTTTTATAAAATCCTCCAATCTGGAAATTTTTTCATTATTCAAAAAAGTATAAGAAACATTTTCAAACTGAAGCCTTAAATCCTTCTGATCATCATATTTTTCAAGCTCATTAAAAAACAGGGTGTAATCTAACTGTAAATCCTGCATCAGACTTTGCCAGTTGGTAAAAAATTTCTCATCGCTAGTCAGCAATTGATCAAAGCCAAATTTTCTGCAAAGCATTCTGTCGTGAGATTCCCAGAAATAGCTTCCATAATCGTTCAGAATATCTTCCAGAAACTTTTCATCATTGATTAAAGGATGAAGTGCATTGGCCAACTGCCAGAGATTCCACTGTGATATCTGGGCCTGTCTTCCGAAAGCATATCTTCTTCCGGGTAAATCAGTCGTGTTTGGAGTAAAATTCAGATCGTATTCGTCCATCATTGAATAAGGTCCATAATCAATAGTAAGGCCTAAAACCGACATGTTATCTGTATTCATAACGCCATGAACAAATCCTACACGGTACCATTCGACCATCAGATCAGCTGTTCTTCTGCAGACATTTTCAAAAAAATCTTTATATTTCTGATTTCCTGTTGACTGAATTTCTTTAAAATAATTTTCAATAGTGAAATCTGTAAGTTCCTGTAACGTTGTGTACTCTTTTTGTGCAGACATTAGCTCAAAATGTCCGAAACGTAAAAAGCTCTCGGCCGTTCTGATGATCACAGCTCCTTTTTCATACTGTGGATTTCCGTTGTACATGATATCCCTTACCACATCTTCTCCTGTAAAAGCTAAGCTTAAGGCTCTTGTCGTAGGAATTCCAAGATGGTGCATGGCCTCGCTCATCAGATATTCACGTAAAGAAGATCTCAGAACTGCTCTTCCGTCTGCATGTCTTGAGTAGGGAGTTGCTCCGGCTCCTTTCCATTGAATTTCATTTTTTTGTCCGGAACTGTTTGTAATTTCTCCGGCAAGAATTGCCCTGCCGTCTCCAAGTTGTCCTGCCCAATTACCAAATTGATGACCGGCATAAGCGGTTGAGTACGTTTTTATGTTTTCAGGAAGTTTATTTCCGACCAGGAAATCAAGATCCTGTTCTTCATATTTTCCTAAGCCAATTTCTTCCGAAAGTTTTTCGTTAAAAGCAATAAGTTTAGGATGATCAAAACCGACGGGACTTATTGTTGAAAATAAAACTTTAGGGGTATTTCTCTGCATCATATTGCCTGAAAAATCTCCCGGGAATTTTTTTATAAAGGTTTGTTGTATGTTTTCAATATTCATATTTCAAAGGTATTAATTAAAAAAGAAAAGACCTTCCAAATTGTTGAAAGGTCTTGTGTATTTCTAAAAGAGAATTTATTTATTGTTGAAGTCTATATCTTCGCTAGTGTTAAGGTTCTCATTTACATTTTCTTCTTTTTTGCCTGGTGTTTTAGGCCCGGAAGATTCTGCAGGTCTAGGATTTTTGATTTCGTCGAGTGTTTGCAGCCCGCCGTCATCTCCATATCCTGCTCCTAATCCTTTAAGATTCGAACAGCCGTCTTTCCATTCGGAAGGCTTTACAAATTTATCATCAGGAGAAACTCCGAGACTTTTATCTGCCCAGACTTTTTTCATGAAAATAGCCCAGATAGGAAGAGCCATTTTTGCTCCCTGACCTTCACCGGTTCCGTAAAAATGCGTTGCTCTGTCTTCCCAGCCAACCCATGCTCCGGTAGCCAGTTTCGGAACGATACCCATGAACCAACCGTCGGAATTGTTCTGTGTAGTTCCCGTTTTACCTGCAATTTCTATATCTTTTGAAATTCCTTTTCTTCCTAATTCTCCCGAAGCTGTACCATATTGTGCCACCCCTTTCATCAGTTCGATCATTGTGTAGGCATACATTGGGTTCATCACTTCTTTAGGCTCTACATTCACCTCTTTAATTACTCTACCGTTGGCATCTTCTATTCTCCAGATCATTTCCGGTTTGTTGTAGTTTCCGTAGTTGGCAAAAGTACTGTAAGCACCTACCATTTCGTAAATGGTAATATCAGATGAACCTAATGCCATCGGAAGGCTGGTCGAGATATCCTCAGTCACTCCAAGATCTCTTGCGGTCTGAATAACACTTTGGGTAGTGGTCATTTCAGCAAGACGCAGTGCTACAGGGTTTTGAGAGTGTGCCAAGGCGTCTTTTAATGTAAGCATTCCACCTCTTCCCGGTACGTGGTATGTTCCTTTGTTAAAACTTGCATTAGAAATTGTGGAACATGGAGTTAATCCTAATTTCATAATGGCAGTTGCATACACGAAAGGCTTAAATGTTGATCCTACCTGTCTTTTTCCCTGTTTAATGTGGTCGTACTGGAAGTGCTGCCAATCAATACCTCCTACCCAGGCTTTGATTTCTCCTGTTCCGGGAACCATTGACATTAAGCCGGCCTGAGCCACTTTCTTATGCCATCTGATAGAATCCCACGGAGACATTTCCACCTCTTCTTCTCCTGCCCATGTGAAACGAGATGTTTTGATCGGTTTTTTGAACTCCATCATGATGGAATCTTCTGAAACTCCGGCTGCTTTTAATTGCTTATAACGTCCGGTTCTTTTCATAGCCTGAACCATCAGATCATTGATCTGTTTGCTGTTAAGGTAATAGAATGGCCAGTCTTTTCTACCTCTCTGTTCAGCGTCGAATCTTTTCTGAAGATCGGTTAAATGCTCTCTGATAGACTCTTCGGCATACTTCTGCATTTTGGAATCAAGAGTAACGTAAATTTTTAATCCGTCTTTGTAAAGATTTAGCTTTTTACCATTCTCTTTTTCGTAATCTTTAAGATAAGCATCAATTTCTTTTCTAAGATAAAACTTGTAATAAGCAGAGTAGTCGTCGGTAATATTTTTAATCGGATGATAATCCAGCGTTATCGGTGTTGCTATTGCTTTGTCATAAGTTGCTTTATCAATATATCCGGTTTCAAACATTTGAGTTAAAACGACATCTCTTCTTTTCTTTGATCTTTCCGGGTTTCTCATTGGGTTATTGGCAATCGGTGCCTCTAACATGGCAACGAAAACAGCTGCCTCAGGAAGGGTAAGTTCAGAAGTTTTTTTATTAAAATAAATTTTTGATGCCATTTCAATACCATTGGCATTGTATGTAAAATCAAACTTATTAAAATAAAGAGTAATGATCTCTTCTTTAGTATATCTCTTTTCAAGACTTACAGCTACAGACCATTCTTTCAGCTTTTGAATAGTTCTTTTGATAGGATTTTTTGATGGCTCTTTCGTAAATAAAAGCTTAGCCAACTGTTGCGTAATCGTTGATCCTCCTCCTCTGTCTCCGCGGTATCTTACAGCTCTTAAAATGGATTTTAAGTCAATACCTGAATGTTCTTTAAATCTTTCATCCTCTTTAGCCTGTAAAGCATATATCAAATAAGGAGGAAGGTCTTTATAAATAATAGGCTGGGTTTTTTCCTTTTCGAATTTACCTAGCAAAACGCCGTCTGAAGAATAAATTTCAGAAGCTACATAAATATCCGGATTTTCAAGCTCTTTTACATCTGGCATTTCTCCTAGAAAGCCCTGTGAAACAGCAAAGAAAAGTCCTGAAATTCCTAGTACGACGGCAATAAATCCGACCCAGATAAATTTTACCCATTTTTTCCAGGCGGTATTTTTCTTTTTAGGAGGAAGAGGGAATGTTTTCCCTTTATTTCCTGTCTTTGATCTGTTTTCTTCCATTGATGATTACGGTTTAGCCGTTTCTATTTTTACTCCAATGTCTTCAATTCCCGGAAGGCTGTCATTTCGCATAGCCTGTGTAAGGCCAATCTCATATTTTCCTTTTGCCGGAAATCTGTAGTTCAGCTTATACTGAAATAAAGTTTCCTTGGTATCACCGAAACCTGTTCCCAGCCATTCCCCATTTGGTTTTGCCAAAATATAATTCAGTGTATCTGTCTGTTTATTTTTGGTCTGCAGGTCGGTAAAATTCACAATAAACCTTATATTGCTGTAAGGATATTCATTATTGTTCCTTACAACAAATATAATATTTTTAGGATTTTGCGGGTCCGAAACTTCAAGATTAAATTTCTGTTCACTTTTCTTATTCCACTTACTATTAACGGAATTCATAATTACTTCTCCTTCGGAAGAAGAAGTGCAGCTAAAGAAAAGGATAAGTGAGAATAATCCTAAAATTTTACGCATTGTTATCTTTTTTTGGAGGAAACTTCTTTTTAAATTTTTTCTTGTTTGGGTTAGGTTTTTTATCAGCAGGATTATCTGCGGCAGCTTCTACTTTTTCCAGCTGAGGCTTCTGCGGTTGGTTTTTTTGTTGTTTCTGCTGATTATTAGGATTTGGGTTTTGCGGTCTTTCCTGCTTCTGAGGTCTGTCTGATCTTTCAGAACGTTCCTGTCTTTCAGGTCTGTTGTTTTTTCTCTGTCCCTGATTCTGGTTATTCTGATTGTTTTGATTGTTGTTTTGTCTGTTTTGATTTCTATTCTTATTATTCCCTCTTCCTTTTTTCTCAAAACGGTCGACATTATTCTCTTGAATCAAATCGATGCTAGCAAACGGTGTTTCAGGCTGTTTCAGATCCTCCAGAGGAAGTGTTTTCTCACCACGTTTGTTTTTAGCAATGAGTTTTTTAACCAATTCAATATCAAAATCATACCATGCGATAGAATTCTCAACATAAGCAAACCACATTTTCTTTTTGAAAACGTCGATTTTTATACAGAAAGCTCTTCCTTTTTCGGTATCAAGCGTCGTTGAAGAAGACGGAAAATTGCTTAATGCATCAAGGTAGCTATCCAATTCATAATTTAGACAACATTTAAGTTTACCACACTGCCCTGCGAGTTTCTGAGGATTGATACTAAGCTGCTGATATCGTGCAACATTTGTGTTGACTGATCTGAAATCTGTAAGCCATGTCGAACAACAAAGCTCTCTTCCACAGGAACCGATTCCGCCAACTTTTGCAGCTTCCTGTCTGAAGCCGATCTGCTTCATGTCGATCTTTGTACGGAATGCACCTGCATAATCCTTAATCAACTGTCTGAAATCTACGCGGTTATCTGCAGTATAATAAAATGTAACCTTTGAAGCGTCACCCTGATATTCCACATCGGTGATCTTCATTTCGAGACCAAGCCTGTGGGCAATCTTTCGCGCTTCTATTTTTACATTCTCTTCTTTTTTTCGTGCTTCCTGCCATACCTCGAGATCTTTCTGGTTGGCCAGCCTGTATATTTTCTGTACAGATTCTTCAGAGAATTTCTTCTTTTTCATCTGAATCTTTACCAGTTCGCCGGTGAGACTTACCACACCTACATCGTGTCCGGGACTTGATTCTACTGTTACTACACTACCTATGTGTAATGGAATATTGTTTACATTTTTATAAAACGATTTTCTGTCATTTTTAAATCTAACTTCAACAAAATCACATCTGTTCGGTGCGGGATTGTTGATGTTGGAAAGCCAGTCAAATACACTTAATTTATAACTATTACCACAGGTATTTACATTTTCACAGCCATTCGCGGTCTTCTTGGGTCCGCAAGAATGTGCAGAATCGCCGGATGTTTTACATCCACAACTCATATATTATATATTTAATTTGCAAATTTATGATTTTTATCTTTATGAGGTCTAAAATAATCAAATAATCAGAAACAGTGCTGTTTAGTTTTAAACAAAGTTTAAAGATTAATAATTTATGATGGGTTAATGTTCTTATTATGTTCTATTTAACTCACTTTTTAATGAAAATATTATTTTAAACATAGTTTTCTTTGGCTTTATTGTTTAAAATTTTATGATTTATTAACAGGAGTAAGCAAAATAATTTTATATTTGGGTATATAATAAAAGTCTATGAAAAAAATATTAGTATCAACTGCATTATTGGCAGGTGTTTTATCATACGCAGGAGGCTTCAGGGTTTCTCTGCAAGGGGTAAAGCAATTGGCAATGGCACACACCAGTGCTCATGCTGAAGATGCGAGTGTGGCATTCTTTAACCCTGCAGGTATGTCATTCATTCCCTCGAAACTAAGTATTGTAGCCGGTGGATTCGGGGCAAGCAATAAAGTGACTTTCCAAAATCTGAATACACTGCAGAGTACCGAAACCGACAACCCGTTGGGAACACCCATTTATGCTGCAATAACGTACAAGCCGCTTGAAAAATTATCAGTAGGTTTCAGTTTTTCCACACCTTTCGGAAGTACCATTGAATGGCCCAATGATTGGGAAGGAAAAGAAATGGTTCAGAAGCTTGAACTGAAAAGTTACTATTTCCAGCCTATGGTTTCCTATAAATTTAATGACTGGTTAGCATTCGGGGCCAGCTATATTTATGCAAGAGGGACAGTAAACTGGGATAAAGCGATCACTCAATTCGGAGGACAGCTTAATCTTGACAGCAAAGCGAGCGGTCACGGTTACGGATTCGGTTTTTATTTCAGACCTGACCCAAAATTGGATGTGAGTATTGCTTACCGCTCTCCTGTTGATATGAAAGCGAAAGATGGTACAGCTACCTTTAAATTTCCTTCACAGTCAGTATATTCATTGTTAGGTTTAGGTGCATCAGGTACAGATAATTTTACAGCAACTTTACCTTTGGTGGAAGAATATACGATAGGTTTAACATATAAAGTTACACCGAAATGGTTGCTTTCTGCGGATTTCAACTATCATGGATGGTCCAGATATTCAAAACTGACTTTGGATTTTGCAAACGCACCTGTAGGAAATCAGGCAGATCCTACCGTTTCTGTTTCTCCTAAAAACTTCAGAAATTCAAAAACAGTGAGATTGGGAACTCAGTACGCGTTCACAAATATGATCTACGGACGCCTTGGAGCTTACTACGATGAATCACCTTACTCTGATGAAAACTTTATTCCTGAAACGCCTTCCTTCAACACTTTTGTTGTGACAGGTGGGGTAGGATTTAAATTAAAGCAGTTCGGAGTTGATGTGGCCGGAGGATATGCAATGCCACAAGCAAGAGATGTAAATAATAAAACCCTTGGTTTCTATGGACAGGCTAAAGCTACTGCATTCTATTTAGGTTTAGGTTTATCTTACAATCCTTTTTAATTGAAAAACTATGAAAAAAATTATAATTTCTACTTTCGCGATTTCCGCACTTCTGTTTACAACGAGTTGCGAGGATGATTTTGATACAGATGTGAATGACGTGGTGGTAACCAGCGGGGAAGCGAACTTTTCAAAATATATTGCCTTAGGAAATTCCTTAACATCAGGCTACAGAGACGGAGCTTTATATTCAGGAGGACAAAATGAGTCTTATCCTTCAATGATTGCACAGCAAATGAAGCTTGCCGGAGGTGGTGAATTTAAGCAACCTTTAATGCCAAATAATATCGGAGGCTTCAATAACTTGCCGGGATTTGCCGGAAAACTGACACTTCAGGTAGTTAACGGATCTTTAACTCCTGTTCCAAGTACTCCTGCTGGGGCTTTGGATAATGTAGCTTCTGGAAGACCTTATCAGAATATGGGAGTGCCCGGAGCAAAGTCTTATCACCTTGTGGCGCCTGGTTATGGAAGTCCAGCAGGTCTTTCTCTAGGAACTGCGAATCCTTATTTTGTAAGATTTGCTTCGTCAGCCACAACTTCTGTCTTAGCTGATGCAATGTCACAGACTCCTACATTTTTCTCTCTTTGGATAGGAAGTAATGATGTTTTATTATATGCGACAAGTGGAGGAACTAATTCTCAGACTGTAGGAGGTGTAACAACCTATACAGCGGCAACCGTTCAGCCTGCAACTGCAAGTCCTACAATATATAAGTCGAATGATATTTCGAATCCTAATGTTGTAGCAGCTTCTATTAAAGGAGTTTTAGATGGTCTTAAAAGTGTTGGAACAACAAAAGGAGTTATTGCAAATGTTCCTTATGTTACCTCAATTCCATTTTTTACAACAGTTCCGTATAATCCTTTGACACCTGCGGCGTTAGGCACTAATCTTACGACGCTTAATACCAGTTTATATGGACCGTTGAAACAGGCTCTTACTGCTTTTGGGGCAGGAAATAGAATTAATTTGCTTTCAACAACTTCTAATAATCCTGTTTTAATTAAAGATGAATCGCTTACTGATCTTTCCGCTCAGCTTACTGCAGCTTTAACGCCTTCATTAGGTTTACCGACAGCTACAGCATTCGGACAGATTTTTGGGCAGGCGAGACAGGCAACATCAGAAGATTATATTCTACTTACTTCAAGTTCTGTAATTGCAAGCGTGGCGCCAGGAGCTCCTTCTCCTGTAAATATTTACGGAATATCTTATCCTCTGCAAAATCAGCATGTATTAACAAAAACTGAGGCAGGATATGTAAAAACAGCAATAGACGCCTATAATACTTCAATAAGATCTATGGCAGATTCTTATGGTCTTGCTTTTGTAGATGCCAATGCTAAAATGCTTGAACTTAACGGACAGTCAGGAATTACATTTGACGGCGTAAAGTATACCGCTAAATTTGTAAGCGGAGGTGCTTTCTCATTAGACGGAGTGCATCTTACCGGTAGAGGATATGCTATCGTAGCCAACGAATTTATCAAATCAATCAACGCGAAGTACAGATCTACGCTTCCGCAGGTTGATGCCAATAAATATTCAGGAGTTACCTTTCCATAATTTGGATAAAATAAAAACTTAGAAACCACAAGACATATTCTTGTGGTTTTTTTTTAAATTTGCAAAATCTTTTAAAAAGTAAAAATGGCCCATCAGTTAAGTTATCTATTTTGTACAAGGACGAGTAAGGACTTGGCAGAGAAAATTGCCCAACATTACGGGAAAGAATTAGGAAAAATCAACTTTCAAACCTTCAGTGACGGTGAATTTGAACCGGTATTAGACGAATCTGTAAGAGGAGGAAGGGTTTTCTTAATTGGTTCTACTTTTCCACCGGCGGATAATCTTTTAGAACTTCTTCTAATGATTGACGCAGCGAAAAGAGCCTCTGCGAAAAGCATTACGGTAGTACTTCCTTATTTCGGACTTGCCAGACAAGACAGAAAAGACAAACCAAGAGCGCCCATCGGTGCTAAGCTTGTAGCCAATCTTTTAACGGCAGCAGGAGCAACAAGGATAATGACCATGGATCTCCATGCAGATCAGATCCAGGGATTCTTTGAAATTCCGGTAGATCACCTGTATGCATCTACCATTTTTGTAGATTATATCCGAAATCTGAACCTTGAGAATCTTACGATTGCTTCACCCGATATGGGAGGTGCGAAAAGAGCAAAAAACTATGCGGGCCACCTGGGTGCAGATGTAGTAATTGCCTATAAAGAAAGAAAAAAGGCAAATGTTGTAGAAGAGATGTTCCTTATCGGAGACGTTGTTGGTAAAAATGTTATTCTTATTGATGATATGATCGATACCGCAGGAACGCTGTGCAAAGCTGCAGATATCTTAATAGAAAAAGGAGCAAAAACAGTAAGGGCTATGGCTACTCACGGTGTTCTTTCAGGAAAGGCTTACGATAATATCGAAAATTCAAAACTATTGGAAGTTATTGTAACTGACTCAATTCCTGTGAAAAATAATTTGTCATCTAAAATAAAAGTGCTATCTTGCGCCCCATTATTTGCGGACGTTATGAAGATGGTTCATGAGCATCAGTCAATTAGCAGTAAGTTTGTTATTTAATTGATATTTAGAGGTTTGCAAATTTAATTTTAAACAATTTTTTAAATTTTTATAAATGAAATCTATTACAATTCAAGGTACAAAAAGAGAAAGCGTGGGCAAAAAGTCTACAAAAGCTTTACGTGATGCTGAATTAGTTCCTTGTGTTGTTTACGGAGGTGGTGAGCCATTGAACTTCTCTGCAGAAGAGAAAGCGTTCAAAGGTTTGGTATATACTCCTGAAGCACACACGGTATCTATTGAGGTTGATGGTCAAACAATTCCGGCTGTTCTTCAGGATATTCAGTTCCACCCGATTACAGACAAAATTCTTCATGCAGATTTCTATCAGTTAGCTGACGATAAGCCAGTTATCATGGAAGTTCCTGTAAGAATTACAGGTCGTTCAAAAGGTGTTGTAGCTGGTGGTGTTCTTCGTCAGTCTTTCAGAAAACTGAAAGTGAAAGCAATCCCTGCTAACTTGCCTGATGAGATCGTTGTAGATGTTACTCCATTAAGAATCGGTAACAAACTTTACATCGGTGGTATCAAAACTGAAGGATTCTCTTTCATGCACCCGGACAATGCAGTTGTTGTAGCTGTTAAGATGTCTAGAAATGCAATGAAAGGTGGTGCTGCAGCGATGGATGATGAAGATGAAGAAGAAGTTGCAACTGAAGAAGGAGCAGCTCCGGCAGCAGAAGAAACTACTGCCGCAGAATAAGAATTTCTTATCTGAACAATATAGAACCTGTCATTTTTGACAGGTTTTTTTATGACTAAATATTTGAAACAAAAGGAAATAAATGCTATTTTTTAATAAGAATCTTTGCGACCTTTTATAAGTGAAACGGCTTTGTGAACCTAACAGCATGAAGTAATCAAAAAACTTCGTGATCATTGTGTTCAGACTTTAAGTTTTAGATAATATCGATGTCATTTGCTGAGTGGAATGCCTTGCGAACGAAACATTCACAATAAATTATGCATTCTTCGCAATCTTAATATTAAAAGAAAAATAAACATCTGGTCCATCGAATCTTTCTATCAGCTACCAAGTATCAACGATCGACTACAATCCGAAAAAAAGCCGTAAATTTGAAGAGTTCTAAATAAGAACGTTTTAATTTAAATTTTTAATAAATGTTTGACATTCAGGAAATCAGAAGTCAGTTTTCTATATTAGACAGGCAGGTGAACGGTAAGCCTTTGGTTTACTTAGATAATGCAGCAACATCCCAAAAACCAAATTCAGTTTTGGAGGTTTGGAATCGATATTACACAGAGCTTAATGCAAATGTACATCGGGGAATTCATACATTAAGTCAGTTGGCAACTGAAGAAATGGAGCTTTCGAGAAGGAAAATTCAGAAATTCATCAATGCTAAACACGATTTCGAAGTAATTTTTACCAAAGGAACTACAGAAGGATTAAATCTTATCGCTTATATTTTAACGCAAAAGCTTAAAAAAGACGACGAGATTATTATTTCTTATCTGGAGCATCATTCCAATATTGTTCCGTGGCAGCTGCTTTGTGAAAGGACAGGAGCTAAGCTAAAAGTTATTCCGATTGATGAAAACGGTATTCTTCAGCTTGATGTATTTGAGACTTTTTTAAGTGAAAAGACGAAAGTAGTTTCTGTAAATCAGGTCTCTAATGCGTTGGGAATCGTAAATCCGATTGAGGAAATTATTGCTAAAACAAGACAAAATACAGAGGCTTATATTGTAATTGACGGAGCCCAGTCTGCACCGCACTTTACCATTGATGTTCAGAAAATGGACTGTGATTTCTTCGTTTTTTCAGGTCATAAAATGTATGCTCCAATGGGAACCGGAATTCTGTACGGAAAACAGAATGTTCTTGAGGATTT
Organism: Chryseobacterium taichungense; assembly: GCF_900109935.1. GTDB lineage: Bacteria > Bacteroidota > Bacteroidia > Flavobacteriales > Weeksellaceae > Chryseobacterium > Chryseobacterium taichungense. Next base: position 127,077 of record NZ_FOBV01000006.1, read on the forward strand.
ACCTCCGTTTCATGGCGGAGGCGAAATGATTGCTACATGTTCTTTCGATGGAACAACGTATGCGCCGCTACCATTTAAATACGAAGCCGGAACACCAAATGTCGGCGGAAACATTGCCTTAGGTGCTGCCGTCGATTTCATTCAAAGAGTCGGACAGGAAAATATTCAGAATCATGAAAATGCCTTGTTGGAATACGCCCAAAGACAACTTTTAGAGTTGGAAGGAATTAAAATTTATGGTGAAAAGGCAAACAGAACGGGAGTTGTTTCTTTTAATCTGGAGGGTGTAGGTATTGCTTCCGACGTGGGAATGATATTGGATAAATTAGGAATTGCAGTAAGAACCGGACATCACTGTACACAACCTATCATGGATTTCTTTAATATTGCAGGGACAGTAAGAGCGAGCTTTGCGGTTTATAATAATTTTAATGAAATCGATCTTCTTGTGGAAGGAGTGAAAAAGGCTCAGAGAATGCTAAGTTGATTTTTCTTTCTTTAAAAAATAGAAATACCCGGGCGGAAATTTTTCCGCCCGGGTATTTTTTTAGTAAATATTTAAAAAAAATTTACTGATTTGTAACCTTTTCGATTTTTTACTGTCTTACTATTAGAAACAAATAATTATGAAACTTTTGTTCGGAAATAAAAAAGATGATTTGCTCAGCCGCCTCAAAAAACAGGATCCGGCTGCACAGAAAATTTTTTATGATCAGAATGTAAAAAAATACCTGAGTGTCAGCAGAAGCTACATCAACGATCTTTATCAGGCTGAAGACTGTGTGATCAAAGCATTTTGCAAAATTTTTAAAAGCATTGAAAGTTTCCGGGGAGAAGGAAGCTTTGAAGGATGGGGAAGAAGAATAGTGGTAAATGAGTGTCTCAACTTTATTAAAAGTCATAAAACCGTTTTTTATCTGGAAGACATCAATCCTAACTATCCGGAAGAAATTCAGGAAGAGCAAATTGATTTTAATTTTAATGTACAGGAACTTCTTGATCAGCTACCCGATGCCTACAGAATGGTTTTCAATCTTTATGTACTTGAAGACTACTCGCATCAGGAAATTGCAGAAACATTACAGATTTCTACGGCAGTAAGCAAAACTCAGCTGTTCAGGGCAAAGGAAAAAATGAGGAAAATTTATCATCAGCAACAAAAAAAATTACAAAATGAAAACTTCTAAAAACACAATAGAATACCAGATCAGAAAACAGATCGAAGAACGGGAAATTACCCCTTCGCGGAATCTTTGGTCAGAAATAGAAAATCATAAGGAAAAAAAGATTTCATCAAAAGTCAATTGGTTTCTGATAGCAGCGTGTCTGATTTTAACATTCAGTTTAGGAATAGTACTCTTTTTTAATCAGGATAATCAGGTGACTGAGAAAAACGGAAATATTGCAAAGGTTGGTAAGACTGAAGTTCAGCTTCCTGCACAGAATGAGTTTCAGGAGAAACCTGCAGAATTAATCATTAAAAATAATGAACAAAAAATTGCAGTGGAAAAGATTTCAACAGATCATAAAAAAGTTCTGAAGGAATCACCGGCTGTTATAAACGATGAACTGCCTTCAATACAGCAAAATTCAGCACATATCGTATCAGAAATCTTACCTGCTGAGCCGTCTAAAGTTATTGCGCAATCCGATTCAACTAAATTGCAGGTGAAAAAGAAACGTTATGTTGATCCTTCAACACTTCTTTTTTCAGTAGAACATAAAGATGTTATTGAAAAAACAAAAGGGAAAAGCAATGTAGCAAGCATTGATCTGAACGAAAAATAAATCAATTGTAAAACAATTAAAAACTATTATAATATGATCAAGAAATTTATCATGATGGGTGGGCTATGCCTATTGTCTACAGCGATATTCGCTCAAAAAAAGCCGGTATTCAATCTTCAGCCAAAAGAAGATACCGAAGTGAGCCCAATTGTAAAAGAAAAGGTGGACGAATATGCAAAAAAGATTGATACGATCATTAAAGAGGAAAAGAAGCTGATGGAAGCCGAGCTAACTGAGCTTCAGTCTAAAAATCTCTCTAAAGCAGAATTTGACGAACAAAAATCATTGATTGCCAGCCGTTATTCTGAGAAAATAGATCAGAGAATTGAAGAATTGGGCTTTGATATGGATGCCGTTATTCAAAAGCAGGTTCGATATTCTCTTCTTAATTCTGATGTCACTTCTAATGAGGAATTGAAGGAAAAGCTGTTGAAAAAATTCAGACCAACAAAAGAACTTACGCCTTATATTTCTTATTCTATTATGAATCTTACAAACGATAAGGCGGATAATGCTTTGGATAACAATCTTCGCTATGCCGGAAATTTTGAGTTTGGACTTAAATTCAATTATCAATTCGGCAGAACGAGTCCGTGGGGATTAATTTCCGGAATCGGGTTTTCATGGAGAACTTTGATTATTGATAACGATATGTTTGTGGCAAAAGATGCCAATTCCAATGTGTATCTGGCAAATTATGAAAAAGGATTGAGCAAAAGTAAACTCAGAACAGGCTATATAATCGTTCCGCTGGGGCTGCAGTATAATTTTTCAAAGTTGAAAAATGCTGGTCTGGATGTGCAGTACAGAGATTATTCACATGGATTTAAAGTAGGAGCCAATATCTACGGAGGTGTAAAAATGTCTACCAATAATATTATCAAAGGAGAAGGGATAAGTGATAGAGATAGAAGTGATTATCGGGTAAGTCCGTTTATTTACGGAGGACAGTTTACAGTTTCTTACGATGATTTCAGCATCTTTGTTAAAAAAGATTTCGGAAATTTCTTTAAAAGCGGAACCTTTGAAAACGATAAAGCTTTAACTTTCGGAGTAGCACTCTGGTGGTAATGCGCACATTCATTTATTAACAAAAAACGCCCGGAAATTTCCGGGCGTTTTCTTACAATATTAACTTTTTAAATTTAATTTTTTATTTCAGGCTTCCTACCATGTCCTCAGGTTTCACCCATTCATCAAACTGTTCGGCGGTTAAAAGTCCAAGATTTACGGCTTCTTCTTTTAATCTTGTTCCGTTTTTGTGGGCTGTTTTTGCAATTTTAGCCGCGTTCTCGTACCCGATATGTGTATTTAATGCAGTGACAAGCATTAATGACTTATCAACAAGCTCTTTAATTCTTTCATGATTAGGTTCAATTCCCACAGCACAATGATCGTTAAATGAAATACAGGCGTCAGCAATCAATTGAGCGGATTGTAAAAAATTAAAAGCCATCACCGGTTTGAAAACATTAAGTTCATAATTTCCCTGCGTTCCTGCAAAAGAGATTGTAGTGTCATTTCCTAAAACCTGAGCACAAACCATTGTCATTGCTTCATTTTGGGTAGGATTTACTTTTCCCGGCATAATGGATGATCCCGGTTCGTTCTCCGGAATGTGGATTTCCCCGATTCCAGAGCGTGGTCCCGATGCCAGTAATCTGATATCCTGAGCAATTTTAAATAATGAAACGGCCAGCTGTTTCAAAGCGCCGTGAGATTCAACAATTGCATCGTGGGCGGCCAGTGCTTCAAACTTATTTTCTGCTGTTACGAAAGGATGATTGGTGAATTTCGCAATGTATTCAGCTACTTTTACATCATAGCCTTTCGGAGTGTTCAGTCCTGTTCCTACTGCGGTTCCTCCCAAAGCCAGTTCTGAAAGATGTGGGAGTGTATTTTTTAAAGCTTTTATACCATAATTCAACTGAGCAACGTATCCTGAAAATTCCTGTCCTAAAGTCAATGGTGTGGCATCCATCAAATGGGTTCTCCCGATTTTAACAATATCTTTGAAGGCTTCCGACTTTTCGGCTAACGTATCTCGTAATTTCTCAACCGCAGGAATAGTAACCTCTACAACTTTACGATAGGCTGCGATATGCATTGCTGTTGGATAAGTATCGTTGGACGACTGTGATTTATTGACATCATCATTAGGATGGATTTCCGACTTTTCTCCCAATGTGCCACCGTTGTTTACATGTGCTCTGTTTGAAATGACCTCATTCACATTCATATTGGACTGTGTTCCTGAGCCGGTTTGCCAGATCACTAGAGGAAATTGATCGTTTAATTTCCCTTCTAATATTTCATCACATACTTTTGCGATCAGATCTCTTTTTTCAACAGGCAGGACTCCCAGGTCCGTGTTGGTAAAAGCAGCGGCCTTTTTTAAATAAGCAAAAGCTTCAATGATTTCATGAGGCATAGAGCCTTCCGGACCGATTTTGAAATTATTTCTGGAACGTTCGGTCTGGGCGCCCCAAAACTTGTTGGCAGGAACCTGCACTTCACCCATGGTGTCTTTTTCTATTCTGTAATTCATTGTGATGGAAATTTAATTTAACCACAAAAGGCATAAAAGATTCAGTTTAAATTTTAAGATTGGACTTTGTTCTTTATTTTCAAAGGTTTTTAACTTAAAACTTATATGACTAATGTGTCAAAAATCTTTTGTGACTTTTTTGCTTTAAAAAGTTTTCATAAAGTTAAACATTGCACGACAAACTCACAATTTATATTCATTATAAATATCAATCTAAGTCTCTGATTTTACTCATGTTCTTTCGTGTGTGCTTTGAAGAATGAAAAAGATAAATTGAATATGGATATCTTGAAAAAAATATTTATTAAATAACAGGAATCTATTCAATAAGCAAATTCAAGTTAATTTTATTTAGCAAAAAATAAAAATTATTTTTGCTAAATAAAACATAAAAATGATGAAACTCTTAAACTAAAATGCAGATAGTTTCAAGCTTGGTAATTATCTGCAAAAATAACACAAGCTACAATTGTAATAATTTATATAGTTGATTTAATATTACATCTTTATTTGTTGCTCATAGACAATGAAATAAATTACTTAACACAAATGAAAACTGATCTTATATTACTATTTTTTGTTTTATTCTCTTTTGGCTCATGCATATCTGATGAAGAGAGCGCAAGACAAGTAAATTCTGGATTTCAAGGTAATTGGTCTGGCAACTTTACAGGAGACGATAATGGTTCAGTCACATTTGTAGTGCAAAAAGAAGGCACAATTGTCGGTGAAATTAACTTGCTTCCAAGCAATATAAAAGAATCAATAAATGGCTACGTCAATTTTGATGGAAAATTTGATATGAATACAAAAAGTAATTATAGATTTTCAGGTTATTTAAAGGATTCTAAAAGTAATGGAATCTGGACAAAGAATAACCTAACAGGTAATTTTAGTTTTCAAAAAGAGTAAAATGGAATAGAGAACTGAGAATTATACCTAAATATCTCACAATTTATAATCATTATAAATATCGATCTAAGTCTCTGATTTTACTCATGTTTTTTCGCGATGTTTTATTTTTGCACCGAAATAAAAAGAAGAATGGAATTTAGATATCAGGATCCGTATCCGATTCAGAAAGATGATACGGTGTACAAGAAGCTTACATCAGATTACGTAAAAGTTGAACAACTCGGTGACAGAGAAATTTTAACGATAGACCCGAAAGGTCTGGAACTGCTTGCCGAAGAGGCCATGGCAGATGTTTCTTTTATGCTTCGTTCTTCACATCTTGAAAGTCTCCGGAGAATTATTGATGATCCTGAAGCTACCGATAATGACAGATTCGTAGCATACAATTTACTGCAAAATGCGGCTGTGGCTGTTGAAGGAGCTTTACCTTCATGCCAGGATACCGGAACGGCAATTGTAATGGGCAAAAAAGGAGAAAACGTTTACACAGGCGTGGATGACGGTGAATATTTAAGCAAAGGAATCTACAATACGTATCAGAAAAGAAATTTAAGATATTCGCAGGTGGTTCCTTTAACAATGTTTGATGAGAAAAATTCGGGATCAAACCTTCCTGCGCAGATCGATATCTATGCTAAAAAAGGAGATTATTACGAATTTTTATTCTTAACAAAAGGTGGCGGTTCTGCCAATAAAACTTTCCTTTATCAGAAAACTAAATCTTTACTGAACGAAAAATCGCTGGAGGAATTCATTAAAGAAAAAATATCAGATCTTGGAACTGCAGCTTGTCCGCCTTATCACTTGGCGTTGGTGATCGGTGGAACTTCTGCTGAGGCCAATCTTGCTGCGGTAAAAAAAGCATCCGCAAAATATTACGACAATCTTCCGACGGAAGGAAACGAAGCTGGTCAGGCGTTCAGAGATCTGGAATGGGAAGCAAAAGTTCAGAAAATTTGCCAGGAAAGTGCTATCGGGGCACAGTTTGGAGGTAAATACTTAACGCACGACGTCAGAGTAATCAGACTTCCTCGTCATGCAGCGTCTTGTCCTGTGGGAATGGGCGTTTCATGTTCTGCAGACCGAAATATCAAAGGTAAAATTACAAAAGAAGGTATTTTCCTGGAGCAGCTGGAAGAAAATCCTAAGAGATTTTTACCGGATACTCCTCCGCATCTGGAAGAAGCTGTTGAAATTGATCTTAATAAGCCTATGCCTGAAATCCTGGCAGAACTTTCTAAATATCCGATCAAAACAAGATTAAAGCTAAACGGAACCTTAATCGTTGCAAGAGATATCGCACACGCAAAAATCAAAGAGATCATTGACAGCGGAAAACCCATGCCGGAATATTTTAAAAATCATCCAATTTATTACGCGGGACCTGCAAAAACGCCTGAAGGTATGGCATCAGGAAGTTTCGGGCCTACGACAGCGGGGAGAATGGACGTATATGTTGATGAATTCCAAAGCCATGGTGGAAGCATGATTATGTTGGCTAAAGGGAACAGAAGTAAAGATGTTACTAATGCCTGCGGAAAATACGGAGGTTTCTATCTTGGTTCTATCGGAGGTCCGGCAGCTATTCTAGCAAAAGACAATATCCTTTCCGTTGAGGTTGTGGATTTCCCGGAATTAGGAATGGAAGCAGTAAGAAAAATAGAAGTAAAAGATTTCCCTGCGTTCATTATTACTGATGATAAAGGAAACGATTTTTTTGCTGATTTGGCACATTAAAAGATAGAAAATACAGATAGTAAAAGACGAATAGAGAATAGATGAATAAGAGTAAAGCTATGTAATCTGTCATCTATTTTTCTGTGATCTCTTAGTCTTTTAAATTAAAATCAAAATAAATAATAAAAATAGGACGCATATCTTTTGTATAAAAAAATAAAAAGTCCTACTTTTGCCTAAAATCTTTAAGAAAAATGATAACGATTTTATCAGCATTTTGGCCGTTTTACCAGTTCCTTTGGACTGTATTTTTCATAATCATGTTCCTTGTAGGATTCTGGTGTATCTTCATGTTCTTCGGATTTGTAATTCCTTTGTGGTTAACTGAAGGTTTGAAAGAATATTTCGGAAAAGTAAAACCTTTTGATCCTGAAGATATCAGAAGCAAAATGGTATATGAGCAGGAAGGGGTAGAAGTAATCTACAATGAGCCAAAAGGTCATGGTCCTTTTATTCACGACCATAGCCACGACAGCCACGGACATCATTAATTGAATGTCATTGTTTTCCCACATGAATTCCGGGAAAGCAATATCAAAGCAAAACAACATATACTAAAACCACTTATCGAAATAAGTGGTTTTTATTTTACTCATTTCTTAATTTTTCAGGAGAAACACCAAATTTCTTCTTAAAGGCTCTCGTAAAATTCTGTACATATTCATACCCACATTCTATAGCGATCTCTTTAATCATTATTTCCTTATTAATGATTAATTTCTTAGCTTTCAGCATTCTTAATTCCGCAATATAATCGCTCACGGTAATATGGTATTGAGCTTTGAATTCTTTTCGGATTTTATTCTGGTTAATGCCGATGCTATTACCGATTTCTTCCACTTTAATGTTCCTGTGAAAATTTTCATCTATAAATTTTTTGATCATGGCCGGAATTTTTGGAGTTTCCGTAAAAGTATTCTTCTCGCTGAACTGTTCAAAAATAAGCATCAGCAGTTTGATAATTTTTGCTTCGATAAAAAGTTTCTGAAGCATTCCTTTTTTAGAATAAGTGATCAGCTCTTTTAAGATCATATGCATCTCAACCGTCATGTTAGGCGGAGTTTGTTTATAAAGAAAGATATAATTATTCCGGGTCATATTTTCTAAGATTTCTTCACTCTCCTTGTTTAATCCAGGATTGATAAGATTAAAAATATAATTATACGCTATTTCGATCCGGAGATATTTTAGTGGTTGATGATTATCTGTCCAAAGTTCTGCTACGCTGTTGTTGTGAGAATAATGAAGAATGTACTGATTTTTATTAAATGAAAACGTTGTTCTGCAGTCTTGAGCTGTGAGGTTGATATCGGGACCTAGAAAAAAAAGCAGGTTAAAACTAGATCGGCTTTCTATCATTTCAGATTTTGAAAATTTTTCAAAAGATGATCCTTCATGAAACAAAATTTGAATGTCTTCTGATCTGAATAATAATTCTTTAGGGGTCATGATGGTACAATTGAATAAAGCTAAACGTCAGATAACAAAAAGTTCGGAAATGATAACTTAAGGTTAAACAACTAAACTAATTTTGCACAAAATTAAATATAATTTAGAATAAATAAAAATAATAATCTGTTATGTTTGGAAAAATATATTTTAAGATGCGGAAGATCAGTATAGGATTACTGTCTGTATTGTCCATCTGTTCATACGCTCAGCAATGGGAAGATGTCGGTGGAGTACAAACTGTTTCTGCGGCCGGAAGCAGTTTTAATAATCTGGCGATAAAAGACGGGAAATATTACATATCTTATTATGATACTTCTGTGATGAAAGGCTCTGCTCAGGTTTTTAATGGAAATTCATGGTCATATGTTGGGGGTAGTCCGGGAATTACAAATAGCTATGCAACTTATAATTCTTTATCGTTGGCACCGAATGGAAATATCTATTATACCAATCAGGGTAGTGGCCTGGAAGTCCGACAGTTTGATGGAACTTCATGGACACAGCTGCCAAGTGCAACAACGTCTGCGATTAATTATCATGCCTCAGCGGTTTCGTCTTCAAATATTCTGTTTACTTATTCTACAGACAATTCAGGGACAGTCAGAAGATATATCAACGGTACTTGGGAGCAAGTCGGAAATGCGGGATTTTCCAATGGAGCTACTTTTGCTGAAATGGTGATCGGGACAAATAATAAAGTTTATACCTGTAATGTTTCCGGTGGGGTAAAAGTGTATGAAAATACGACAGCTGCTACAAGTTCAGACAATTGGGCACTCGTTGGTGGAGGTATGGTGGATGCTGCCTCATCAAGCGAACAATACAATAGTGACATAGCAATTGACACCAATAATAATCTCTATGTAGCTTATGTTTCAAATTCGGCGAGTGGGCAGAAACTTAACGTAAAGAAATTCAATGGAAATACGTGGACACAATTGGGTAATGCTAATTTCTCCAGTGGGAAAGTTCAGCATGTGGCTATTGCAGTAAGTCCTTCAGGAAATTCTTATGTTGTGGCAAGCCGCTGGGAAAATGATGACTACTTGCGCAACACTGTGTATCAGCTCAATAATTCATCTCAAACCTGGGAAACGTTGGGCGGAAGTTTTGTTTCAGATGGTCAGGCTACTTATAATGATCTTGCTTTTGATAATCTCAATAATGATCTTGTTTTAGTCTACTCCCAAAACGGAGCAAAGGTAAAACGATTTTCCCTAAATCAGTCTTGTAACAATACAGATCCTGGAACAAATACGGGTGATTTGGGTTGTGTGACATTCACTTATAATGGACAAAATGTAACATATACAACTGTAAGGGGAGCCGACGGAAAAATATGGCTGCAGCAGAACCTTGGAAGTTCCCGTGTGGCTACTTCTTTAGATGATACAGAATCATACGGAGATCTTTTCCAATGGGGAAGATGGGACGATGGACATCAGTTGAGGAATTCAGCTACTGTGTCAGCACCTTCTGCCAATTCACCAGACGGTCTTTCCGGAATCATCTCATTTATTTTGGGATCAGGTTCAGCATCATGGTGGGCTACCAATGCGACCAGCGATGCCTGGAATGCTGCGGCAATATCCGAAATTACCTCAGCTGTTGGTGTAGATCCATGCAAAGCAGTCGGACAAGGTTGGAGACTTCCTACCTCTACAGAATGGGCGACTTTAGTAGGAACTGAAGGGATCTCAAATCCAACAACAGCATATGCGAGTTACCTTAAATTACCCGCAGCAGGATATAGAAGTAATTCCAGCGGAGGATTTACCTACGTCGGAGCCAGAGGATATTATTGGAGTTCTGATACCGCTAACAGTGGAGGAAAATATCTTTACATAGGCTCATCTATTGCTAACGCAGGATCAGGCGGTCCCAGAGGACAAGGAGAATCGATAAGATGTATAAAAGACTTTTCAGGTTTGGCAACTTCTGATATCCGACTTACCGTAAATTCAGCCGAAGTCTATCCTAATCCTACAAAAGGAATAGTCAGTATCAAGTCGGATTCTTCGATTGAAGCGGTAAAGATTATCAATAGTGTTGGACAGAATATAAATGTACCTTTTTCTCAAAATCAAATTGATATGCATGGGCTTCCTAATGGTATGTATATCATTGAATTCAAGTTGAAAAACAGACAGTCGGTCACCAAAAAAATAATAAAAAATTAGTTTAAATAATTTCTGCTGATAATTATTCATTAGATCATTCGATTATGTTGAGAATCCGGCGCGGGACGAAGTCCCGCGCCGGATTCCGCTTCTATATTGTATTTCATATTTGATTAAACAAAACAATTATATTTCAATATCAACTGTTGCATAATATTTTAATACGTTAAAGTTTATCTTAACAAGCCAACTTCTCAAAAAAAAATTTACTTTAGTATTATTAATAAAAAAAAAATTATGAAGAAATTTTATTCTGGTATTTTACTATTTATGATAGCGATCATATCAGGTCAGATAAGCTATACCATTGCACCAAATCCTTTTAATGAAACGGATGCCATAACTTTAACTATTCCTGGGAGTCAGATTGACGAATCAGCCTGGGGAATTTCAAATAATGCAGTTTATATTTGGTCATGGTCTTTGGATACCAATTATCAGAACAGCCAGGATTGTCCTACAAATGGGAGCTGGAATAATTCCAATGAGCTGAATAAGCTTACATATAATTCCACTGCCGACACCTATTCTTTATCGTTTACGCCAACAACCTTTTATGGGAGAACAGGGGTCGGAAGGCTTGGCTTTTTATTGAAGGATAAAACAGGAGTGCATCAGACTTCAGATGTTTTGGTAAACGTAGGAATTCTGAATATCAGCATGACCAATCCTACGGCAAACAGTCTCACGTCAGTGCCATCCGGCAATTCCATTAATATTACCGCTACGACAAATGTTAATGCAACATTTCAGCTCAAGGCCAACGGAGCTGTAATAAATACAACTTCCACAGCTTCGAATTCTTATTCTTACAGCTACACGGTAACCGAAGATGCCAATATGGAACTCATTGCTACAGATGCCAATTCAAATACAAAAAATGCCACATTCATCCTTCAGGTTCCTCGGAATGTTGTTTCTGAAGCTATCCCGGGCTGGATAAGACAAGGAATAAATTATCATCCTACAGACCAGACGAAAGTGGGATTGGCATTATATGCGCCATTTAAAAATTTTGTTCACGTCATCGGAAGCTTCAATAACTGGACAATAAATGATAATTATCTCATGAAAAGAGATACTACCAATCCGGATTTGTACTGGATTGAATTGAGTGGTCTTACTCCTCAACAATTGTACACGTTCCAATACCGAACCAATGACCTTAAAAAAGTTGCAGATCCATATTCTCCGCAGATTCTGTCTTCTTATGATGATCAATGGATTTCATCTTCAACCTATCCGAATTTACCGGTATTTCCAGCAGGACAAGGTTTTGAAGTTTCTATGTTTAAAACCGGGCAGGCTCCTTACAATTGGCAGGTTACCAATTTCCAGCGTCCATCAAAGGATAATCTCGTAGTATACGAATTGTTGCTTAGAGATTTTACTCAGGAAAAAAACTGGCAGTCATTAATTAATAAAATCAATTATTTAAAAGGCTTAAATATTAATGCTGTTGAGCTGATGCCTATCATGGAATTTGAGGGAAATCTTTCATGGGGCTATAATACGTCATTCCATTATGCTTTGGATAAAGCGTACGGAACCCCGGAAAAGTTTAAAGAATTTGTTGATCTCTGCCATCAGAATGGGATCGCTGTTATTTTAGATGTTGCTTTTAATCATGCGACGGGTCGTTCACCATTAGTAAGACTATGGAATGTAGATCCGGATGGAGACGGATATGGTGATGTTGCCTCCAATAATCCATACTTTAATACAGTACCGAAACATTCATATAATGTATTCAATGATTTCAACCATACAAGTCCTTCAACTAAATATTACGTTGAAAGATGCCTTCAACAATGGCTGACGGAATATCATATCGACGGTTTCCGTTGGGATCTTACCAAAGGATTTACCCAAAGCTGCTCTGAAAATGATGAAACATGTACCAATGCCTACCAGCAGGACCGGGTAAATATTTTAAAAGATTATGCAGACAAACAATGGGCTCTTGATCCGAACTCCTATATGATTTTTGAACATCTGGGAACGGATGCGGAAGAACAGCAGTGGGCAAATTATAGAATCGCAGAAGGAAAAGGCGTGTTGCTATGGAATAAGCAGACAGATCCCTACAACCAAAATACGATGGGTTATAAGGAAGACAGCAATTATGACAGGATGAATCATTCGCTTCACGGTTTTACCAATATGTCAGGGGTTGGTTACGGTGAAAGTCATGATGAAGAACGATTGATGTTTAAAAATCTTTCCTATGGAGCAGTAAACGGAAGCTACGATGTGAAAAACCTTAATACGGCTTTAGATAGGATGAAAACTTTCGGAGCGACATTTTTTACCATTCCGGGGCCCAAAATGATCTGGCAGTTTGGTGAGCTTGGATACGAATTCAGTATCAACAGATGCAACGACGGATCTATTAATTCCGGTTGCAGGACAGATGAAAAACCAATTGCATTTACCCTTGGCTATGATACGGATTTAAGCAGAAAAGCAGTTTATGATACATGGGCTAAAATTATTAATATTAGAAATACGTATCCGGTTTTCAGATCAAAAACCTATACTATAGAATCAAATAACCTTACTAATGATCCGAACGGACTGATTACAAGAATTTACGTGTACGACAATACCATTACAAACGGAGTGAAAAACATTGTGGTGCTGGCAAATTATACGACATCTGCACAAAATGTAGTTCCGTATTTCCCTTACACCGGACAGTGGCAAAACCTTATGGATACTACGGTTTCAAACGTTACTTCTACAACGGCAACCATCACATTACAGCCGGGAGAGTTCAGAATTTTTGGAAACTATGCAGGAAGCTTATCGACAGCTGATGAAAATGCAGCGTCAAAATTATCTTTACAAATTGCAGATAATCCTGTGAAAAATAATATGGCAAAACTGATTTATCACAAAGCTAAAAATGGGCAGATTTCAATTTACGATATGAGTGGTAAAAAGCTTGATAGTTTTAAACTGAAAAATGAAGACGGAACCTACGAATTAAAAATAACATATCCACCAGGAACATACCTTGTACATTTAACATCCGATTCAGGAGTTGCTATCCAGAAGATGATTGTAAAATAAAATTTTAAAGACCGTAATTGCGGTCTTTTTTCTTTTAAAAAGGCTATAAATTGATAATCGGTACTCATTTCTTCCGAAATTAGCACATCTACAAATCAATCCGTATCTTTGCAAACTAAATTTTTACTATGTCTAAGAGTTTAATTCCAAAATTACAAGCTATAAAACAAAGATATAATGAGGTGGCAGACCTTATTATTCAGCCTGATGTTATTTCAGATCAGAAAAGATATTCTTCTCTGAACAAAGAATATAGTGATTTGGGGAAAATTGTAAGAGTTTACGATCAATATAAAGGTGCTTTGGATACGATTGAAGAATCCGACGAGATTATTGCTGACGGATCCGACAAAGATTTTGTGGAATTAGCAAAAATTGAGAAAAATGAAGCTTTGGAAAAAATTCCCGGCCTGGAAGAAGAATTAAAAGTATTATTGATTCCTAAAGATCCTGCAGATGATAAAAACGTAATTGTAGAACTTCGTGCCGGAACCGGTGGTGACGAAGCTGCAATTTTCGTTGAAGATATATACAGAATGTATTCCATGTATTTCAAAACAAAAGGATGGAGACATGAAGTGACAGATTCCAACGAAGCAGCAAAAGGATACAAGGAACTGATCATGAAAGTGGAAGGAGAAGGTGTTTACGGAATCATGAAATTCGAGTCCGGAGTTCACCGTGTGCAGCGTGTTCCGGAAACGGAATCCCAGGGTAGAGTTCATACCTCAGCAATTACTGTTGCTGTTCTTCCTGAGGCAGAAGAAGTGGATGTGGAAATTAATCCTGCAGATATTGAAATGCAGACTTCCCGTTCGGGAGGAGCCGGAGGACAAAACGTAAACAAGGTTGAAACTAAAGTTCAGCTTACCCATAAGCCTTCAGGACTTGTCGTGGTTTGTCAGCAGGCACGTTCTCAGCTGGCCAACCGTGAGTTGGCAATGGAAATGCTTCGTGCCAAATTGTATGATATCAAATTACAGGAAGTGCAGGGAGATATTGCGGCTCAAAGAAAAACCATGGTTTCTACCGGTGACCGTTCGGCTAAGATCAAGACCTACAATTATCCTCAGGGAAGAGTTACCGATCACCGTATCAACAAATCCATGTATAATCTTGATGCTTATATGAACGGAGATATTTCCGAAATGATCGATGCGGTTATCATGGCAGAAAATGCCGAAAAAATGAAAGGTGAAGAAGAAAATTTATAAAATCTTTATTATAGAATCTTTGTAATCCCTGGGAAACCCTGGGATTTTTTGTTAACAAATGTCTAATCTTTAATGGTTATATTTGCAAAAAAATATTTTAACAGTAATAAATTTAGATCATTAGATAAAAACTAATACTCAATGAAGAAATACTACTTTTTACTGCTTTTAGCGGTTTCATACTTTACGACAGCACAGACCGTCAGCCTTGACCCTTCTTTCGGTGAAAGCGGATATAGAAAAATCAACAGTACAACGCTCTCGGATGCGATTATGCTGCCGGATGGACAGTTTATGACGGTATACAACTCAAGTTCCCATATTAATATCAATAAAATCAGTCAAAATGGTGTGGTGGATGCCACTTTCGGAACAAAAATAGTTGATGTCGACAGCTACAGTTCAATTAATGAAAGTGAATCTGTGAAAAAGATGGTTTTGCACAATAATAAAATAATTATTATCGGAAGAGCTAATGCCAATCCTACGTACAGCTTATATAATATGTTTATTGTAAGAGTAAATTTAGATGGTACTTTAGATACTACTTTCGGGACAAATGGCTATACAAAAATATCATTGGGACAGAATGGTACGGTAAATGACATTGTTGTCGATGATACCGGAAACAGCTATGTACTTGGCTACAACATGGGTAATTTTATATTGAAATTTAATGCTGACGGAATCAAAGATAACAGTTTCGGAACCAATGGAAGCCTGGCGCTGGGTTCCTTTAACCCAAGAAAATTGTATCGCCAGAACGACGGAAAATTGCTGTTGGTAGGTTCAAAAACGAACACTTCTACTAATATCAATGAGTCGTATATTGAAAGAAGATTAGCAGATGGAAACTATGATACTGCATTTGGTAATAACGGAAGTATTATCATCCCAAGTAATATGAATACTGTTATCAGCAATTTTGAATATGACTATTCAAATAATACCATTCTGCTTCTGCATTCTGCTTCAGATGGATATGACAGTGTATTTTTATCTAAAATCCAGATATCGGATGGCACATTTGTTACCGGATTTTCAAACGGAGGAAGAACACCGAACTATTCTTTCACCAACGCCCCTCGTCTATATATTTCACAGATTAAAGTACTTCCAGATTCCAAAATATTGGTAATGGGAAACGTAAGCAATTTCTGGACAGCAAATATTAATACCCAGTTATTCCTTATGAGATTCAATTCAAATGGAACTATTGATTATTCAACGTCATCCAATGGTAACCAGATATTTAATACCACACCACCTTCAACAGCAGTAAAAGCCGAAGACGTTCAAAGACTGTTCGTTCTCAGTGATGGTTCATTTGTACTCAGCTATTCAGGAAGTGGCGGAGCTTATGGCTATTCAAGTTACCTAACCAAATTTACCGGTGCTTTTTTAGGAGTGAACGATACCGCTGTTGACAGAAATCAAAGTTCATTGATGCTTTACCCGAATCCTGTTGGAAATACATTTACCATTCAAAACAAAAATAAAGGAAATGACAATTTTGAATACAGAATTTTCGATGCTTCCGGGAAAATATTGAAGAGTGGAAGTTCCAAGTTCAATACAGAAACAAATATTCAGGAATTACAAAAAGGCAACTATATCATTCAGACAGAAGCGAAAGGTGATAGGCAATCATTAAAGTTTATCAAAAACTAATATTCCCGGAAAAATTCTATAAAGCTGTCAGTCTGATCTGATGGCTTTTTTTATTTAAACAGAATCCTTATTTTTGGGAAAATAGCTTAATATGAAATTCAGACCTTTATTACTAACTGCCGGAGTCTTATTTTCGGCAACATTTTATTCGCAGAAAATGATGTATCCCAAAGCATTAAAAGGAAAGCAAACCGATAATTACTTTGGAACTGCTGTTGCAGATCCGTTCAGAGATCTTGAAAATGACTCTGAAGCCACCAAAAAATGGGTCGACGAAGAAGTGAAGCACAGCCAGGATTACCTTGCAAAAATTCCTTTCAGAGAAGAAATCAGGAAACAGCTCACTGATATCTGGAACTACGAAAAAATTTCGGCTCCTTTCAAAGAAGGTGATTATACCTATTATTATAAAAATAACGGATTGCAGGCACAATCAGTACTCTATCGAACCAATAATAAAACGAAAGAGACAGAAGTGTTTTTAGATCCGAACAAGTTTTCCGAAAAAGGAACAACCTCGCTTTCTCAATTGTCTTTTAACAAAAAAGGAAATCTGGCGGCATACTCTATTTCAGAAGGAGGAAGTGACTGGAACAAGATCATTATCATAGACGCTTTGTCTAAAAAACAGATCGATGAAACACTGGTAGACGTAAAATTCAGCGGAATCTCATGGCAGGGCGATGAAGGGTTTTATTATTCAAGTTATGACAAACCAAAAGAAGGAACTGTACTCTCCGGAATGACAGATAAGCATAAAGTCTATTTTCATAAATTAGGAACAAAGCAGTCCGAAGATCAATTGATTTTTGGGGGAGACAAAACTCCGAGAAGATATCTTGGAGCCGGCGTTTCTGAAGATCAGCGTTATCTGATTATTTCTGCAGCCAATGCCACCAATGGGAATGAACTGTATGTAAAAGATCTTAAAAACGGCGGTGACTTCGTTCAGATCAATAAAGGTTTTGATATCAACGTCGATATTGTCGATACGCAGGGAGACGATCTCTATATCTTTACCGATAAGGATGCGCCCAATATGCGTCTCGTAAAGACAACCATTAAAAATCCGGCTCCTGAAACATGGAAAGATGTAATTCCGGAAACTGAAAATGTTCTGGGAGTCACCACAGGCGGAGGGTATTTCTTTGCAACATATATGATTGATGCCATTGATCAGGTAAAACAATATGACAGAACAGGAAAATTGATCCGCGAAATTACGCTTCCCGGAAAAGGAAATGTTTCAGGTTTTGGAGGGAAAGAAAATGAGAAAGAATTATATTTTTCATTCACCAATTATATCACACCGGGGACAACTTATAAATTCAATGCAGATTCCGGGAAATCCGAAGTGTATCAGAAACCTAAAGTGAAATTTAATCCGGAAGATTACGTTTCAGAGCAGGTTTTCTATACCTCAAAAGACGGGACAAAAGTTCCGATGATGATTAATTATAAAAAAGGAACAAAGCTGGATGGTAAAAATCCTACGATTTTATATTCTTATGGAGGTTTCAATATCAGTTTGCAGCCAGCCTTTTCTGTCGTAAATGCCATCTGGATGGAAAACGGAGGCATCTACGCGGTTCCAAACATCCGTGGAGGTGGTGAGTATGGGAAGAAATGGCATGATGCCGGGACAAAAATGAATAAGAAAAATGTATTCAACGATTTCATTGCAGCCGGAGAATATTTACAGCAAAAAGGCTACACTTCTAAACAGTTTATGGCTTTATCCGGAAGATCAAATGGCGGACTGCTGGTAGGGGCAACAATGACCATGCGCCCCGACCTGGCAGGGGTAGCTTTCCCGGGAGTTGGCGTGCTGGATATGCTGAGGTATAATAAATTCACAGCCGGTGCAGGCTGGTCTTACGATTACGGAACCGCTGAAGACAGCAAAGAAATGTTTGAATATTTAAAGTCATATTCTCCTGTTCACAATGTAAAAGCCGGAACATGCTATCCTTCTACCATGATCATCACCAGTGACCATGATGACAGGGTGGTTCCTGCGCACTCCTTCAAATTCGGAGCTGAGCTTCAGGAAAAGCAGGCGTGTGATCATCCGATTCTTTTAAGGATTGAAAAAAATGCAGGTCATGGAGCCGGAAGATCTACAGATCAGGTAATCGGAGAAAATGCAGACTTGATTTCTTTCGCTTTATTTGAAATGGGAATTAAAAATTTGAAATAAAGGCATATGAATAAAACCTTGGCAGATTAATTTCTGACAAGGTTTTTTAATTCATAAGTTGAGATTATAACATTTGTAGCTGTTATATTTACTGTTTTATTTTGTGAACTGCTTAAGTTTATCTTTATTTTTTCAGACTGAATGAATTTATCTTTGTGATTGTAGATCATTTCACCAGTGCCATTTCCCGAAGAATTTAATGTTGATTCAGGATAATTTTTAACAATAACACTAATTGAGAAATAGGCTAGTTCATTTTCAATTTTTTTTAAAGTATATTTCAAATTTCCTGAGAAGGAATATCCTTCTGTCTGATTATTTGCAATACGTTTTACAATAAAGGATTCTCCTATTTTCAGATTATTGATTTTAGGGAAATCGGTAGTGAAATATCGTGGTAATGAGTTAATGAATTGATCTTGAGAAGAAGATCCTGTTTTAGCGCTTTGAATGACAGCTAGCTTACCGTTAATAATTCCTGCCTTTAATATTACTGAAGGAAATGCCCACTCTCTGTTTTGTTTTTTTCCATCACTATCAATATCAAAGCTTACATTGCTGTAAAAAAACTCAAAAGAAAAATTATCTGACGTTCTTTCTCCTGTTGTATATTCTGAAGAATAATTCATCAGATATTTTAATTTCCTATCTGCATTATAACCAGATTTTTTGAGATTCTCCATTTCCACTTTGGTGCCTGTGATTTTCATTGTTCCCGAATTGTCAACTTTTTGTTCGATCGTAAACCGTGAATTTTCAGGAAAGCTAAATTCAAAATTTATTGCATCTTGACCAAACACAGTAATTTGTAAAAAAGAAAAAAGGATTAGCAAAAGTATTTTTTTCATGAAAGTTTTTAAAGTTTCAAAAATACGTGTTTTATACATTTGATGATTCAGATTTAAAGTTCTTTTATATAATTTATTTATAGGCTTTAGCCAAACCTTTTTTAAACCGGAATTTTTTTCATGGTTAATGATAAATCGTACTATTTTCCTGAACAAATCACTGTCTCAAATTCACACAAAATTATTATCTCAAAAATGTGTAATTTTAGCGATATAATAAATCTGAAAGTATGAGACGGGAAGTTCAGAACAAAACTCCTCAATTTAAGATAGCTGAAAAGCAGACAGAAATTTATCCATTCGAAAAAGATGGATTACAATTAAAATCCTCCTACAAGGCAGAAGATGTTAAAGATAAAGAACTAACTCACACGACTCCGGGAATTGCACCGTACTTAAGGGGTCCTTATTCCACCATGTACGTTCAAAAACCCTGGACAATACGCCAATATGCCGGATTTTCAACAGCGGAAGAATCCAATGCTTTTTACAGAAGAAACTTAGCGGCAGGACAAAAAGGTCTTTCCGTAGCTTTTGATTTGGCAACCCACAGAGGGTATGATTCAGACCACGCAAGAGTGGTTGGTGATGTAGGAAAAGCTGGAGTAGCCATCGATTCTGTCGAAGATATGAAGATTTTATTTAATGAAATTCCATTAGATCAGATTTCGGTTTCCATGACGATGAACGGGGCTGTTTTACCAATCCTTTCTTTTTATATTGTTGCTGCAGAAGAGCAGGGCGTCTCTCAGGAATTACTTTCAGGAACGATCCAGAATGATATTTTGAAGGAATTCATGGTGAGAAATACTTATATCTATCCGCCGGCACCTTCCATGAAAATCATTGCCGATATTTTTGAGTATACTTCCCAGAATATTCCAAAGTTTAATTCGATTTCAATTTCAGGATATCACATGCAGGAAGCCGGGGCCACCCCTGTACTGGAAATGGCTTACACCCTTGCAGACGGATTGGAATACGTAAGAACAGGGATAAAAGCAGGAATGAACGTTGATGATTTCGCACCAAGATTATCCTTTTTCTGGGCCATCGGAATGAATCACTTCATGGAAATCGCAAAAATGCGCGCCGCAAGATACATCTGGGCAACCCTTTTAAAACAGTTCAATCCACAAAATCCTAAGTCTTTAGCCTTAAGAACACATTCGCAAACTTCCGGTTGGTCTTTGACTGAGCAGGAGCCTTTCAACAATATCACCAGAACAGCGATTGAAGCACTGTCTTCAGCATTGGGGGGAACACAGTCTCTTCACACGAATGCTCTGGATGAAGCTATTGCACTTCCGACAGATTATTCCGCAAAAATTGCAAGAAATACCCAGATTATTCTGCAACAGGAAAGTGGGATCTGTGACGTGGTAGACCCGATGGGAGGCAGTAATTTAGTGGAAAGCCTTACTCAGCAAATGATCGAAGAAGCGATGAAATACATCGATGAGGTCGAGCAGGAAGGTGGAATGACGAAAGCCATCGAAGCTGGTATTCCGAAAATGAGAATTGAAGAAGCGGCAGCAAGAAAACAGGCAAAAATCGATAGTGGTGAAGAATTTATTATCGGCGTAAATTCATTTAAATCAGCTTTAAAACAGGATCAGATAGAAATCTTAGATATCGACAACACGGAAGTCCGCAGAAAACAGATCGAAAGATTAAATAAAATAAAAGAAGAAAGAGATCCTGAAGCAGTTGAAGAAATTTTAAATGAAATCCGCGAAGCTGCAAAAACAGGAAAAGGAAATCTTCTCGCATTGTGTATCGAAGCGGCCCGCAGAAGAGTAACGCTTGGTGAAATGAGCGATGCCATGGAAGAAAGTTTCGGAAGATATAAAGCCAACATCAGAACAATATCAGGAGTATACGCCATGAATGCAGGAAAAAACGAATACTTTGAAAAAGCTTTAAACCTGACGCAGAAATTTGAAGAAGAAGAAGGACGTCGCCCCAGGCTGATGGTCGCCAAAATGGGGCAGGATGGTCACGACAGAGGCGCAAAAGTAGTGGCAACAGCATTTGCAGATATGGGATTTGATGTGGATGTCGCTCCGTTATTCCAGACTCCGGAGGAAGTGGCGAAGCAGGCGGTAGAAAATGATATTCATATTCTTGGTGTTTCTTCTCTGGCAGCCGGACACAAAACGCTGGTCCCGCAGGTGGTGGAAGAATTGAAAAAGCTGGGAGCAGATGATATCACGATCGTCGTTGGAGGGGTTATTCCACAGCAGGATTATGAGTTTTTATATGCCAACGGAGCCGACTTTATCTTCGGGCCGGGAACCAATCTTCCAAAGTGCGCGGTGGATATTTTAGAAAAATATTTAAGTTAAATTAAAATTAAAAAGCAATAAGTTGCACAGCTTTTGTATGGTTTAATGAAAATTTTCATTATGGCTTATACAGTAGTTTCAGTATTTCCGGTGACTGTAGATACAGAGGAAATTAAAAGAGATTTAAAAGAAAACGGTTTCAACGAAGCCAATATTATTGTTTCAAAATCAAGCGTAGAAAGTGGTTTGTCAACCGATCATTATCAGGAAGACGAACAGACGAAAGGTTTTTTCGAATACACTTTTGCACACGATGCAGAGATGTTGGATGCTTACCGTAAGCACAGTATCGGAAGAAATAACGTTATTGTCTATGCGGATAACCTCGAACAGGCAACGACCGCAAAATCTATTTTGAATAAAAATGGCGCATTAGAAGTCTTTAAGAAACCTTCAGAAAACCAAAAAGATATTCCTAATGGAATGACCGAAGAAGAATACAACGGAATTATTGCAAAAGCAAGGCACAATATCTATTTCCTTGGATCTGAGAGAGTTTATCACTCAAATGTTATCAAAGGTATGGACGACCCGATGGATGATCTGGGATCAGAAGATTAATAAATTTTCAATAAATAAAATATGCCTGCTGGAATTTTCCGGCAGGCTTTGTTTTGCTTATACCTCATGCAGTTCTTTAATTTAGATTGTGTCTAAAGAAAATTATTTTATCTTTGCATCTGAAAATCAAGTTTAACCATTAAAAAACGAAGCAAAATGTTCAGATTTACTCAGAATTCTTCAATAGGATTACCGCTTATGGTGGTAAGGCTTCGTGGTTTGGTACATTCTTAGAATAACAGTATATGAAATATCAAAACCCGAAGTCGCAAGATTTCGGGTTTTTTATTGCGCAATATTCAAACTCAAACAGTTTCCCCGAAATCGATTTATAAAATCAGGAATTTTCCGAATAGCAGACAATTTTTTATTTGAAGCTATTTCCGGCTTTCCGCTATTACTCCTCGCTCACCTTTCAGGTTCGCTGTGGGGTAGCCGCTGCAATCCGGGCTAGGGATAAAGTTCCGTTTAATAAACCTCATAGGTTTCAAAAACCTATGAGGTTTGAATCAACATCTTTAATCATACAACAATGGGAAATTTAAAACTTAAAGGAAAAAATATATTAAAAATAGGATATCCTAATAATCAAAGTGTAAACATTGCTTTAGAAGTTATGAAGAGAAATTTCGCAACAAAAAACATCCATCATGTGAAATCTCTTTTAAAGGAAATCCTGCAAAATCCGGAACAATTTGAAAAGGATTTAACCTTCGGACAAATTGCTGAAGCATTACTCTCATCAAAGAAAACAGAAAAAAGAATGCTTAACACAAACAGAGCGACTTTTAATATTTTCGGAAACAATATTTCGGATGAAGCAAAAAACCAGCTCTATACCGCGCTGAAACTGCCGATTTCAACACAGGGAGCCTTAATGCCCGATGCGCACAGCGGTTACGGACTTCCAATTGGTGGTGTTCTTGCCGTAGAAAATGCCGTAATTCCTTATGGAGTCGGCATGGACATCGGCTGCAGAATGAGCCTCAGTATTTTAGATACACCGGTCTCATATCTCGACGGAGCCAAAGATAAATACGAAAAAGCGCTGGCCGAACATACGAAATTCGGGATGTACGAAACACACAAGTCTCACGTCGAACATGAAATTTTCGACAGAGATACCTTCGATATGATCCCGATCCTGAGAAGGTTAAAAGGAAAAGCCATCAAACAGATGGGAACTTCCGGCGGCGGAAATCATTTCGTAGAATTCGGAGAAGTGGAAATCACCGAAGAAGATGAGCAGATCGGTCTTCCGAAAGGAAAATATCTCGGAATTCTTTCACACAGCGGTTCCCGGGGATTAGGAGCAGAAATTGCCCAATACTATTCCAGAGTTGCTGTGGAGCAATGCCCGTTGCCAAAAGAAGCGCAAAACTTCGCCTGGCTGGATTTGAGTACGCATCTCGGATTAGAATACTGGACAGCCATGAATCTTGCAGGAGATTATGCCTCAGCCTGCCACGACGATATCCACAGGAGATTGGTGAAAGTCGTGGGAGGAAGGGTGAAAGCGAGAATTGAGAACCATCACAATTTCGCCTGGAAAGAAATCCACAACGGAAAAGAAGTGATCGTTCATCGGAAAGGCGCAACGCCGGCAAATGAAAACGAGTTGGGGATGATTCCCGGATCCATGACCGCTAAAGGTTTTATTGTACGTGGGAAAGGAAATCCGGATTCCCTGAACTCAGCTTCTCACGGTGCTGGAAGAGCGCATTCGAGAGGGGAATGCAGAAGCCTTTTTACTCAAAATGATATTAAGAAAGAACTGAAACTTAAGAATGTCATCTTGATGGGTGGAAATGCTGAAGAAGCACCCATGGCCTACAAAGACATCAACGAAGTCATGAATGCACAAAGTGAATTAGTTGATATTCTGGGAACTTTCCAGCCAAGAATCGTGAGGATGGATAAATAAATGGTTGTTGTTTTTTGGTTGATTGTTGTTAGAATTTAGCACGATCAACTGAAAACCATCAACCGACAACAAATTAAACAACAATGGACAAACTTATACAAATAACCTCAGGAAGAGGACCTTTAGAATGCCAATGGGTAGTGGCAAAGGTGCTGAAGATTTTCCTTGAGGAAGCAAAAAATAGCAATATCGATTACGAGATCATTCACCGGGAAAATGGGGATGAAAATCTTACACTGAAATCGGTAACCCTGCTTTTAAAAGCAAAGGAACTGACGGATTTTTTAGAAAGTTGGTTGGGAAGCATTTGCTGGACAGGCAAAAGTACATTCCGCAAGCTGCACAAAAGAAGCAACTGGTTTATCGGAGTTTTTGAGCTGGAAGGTCTGGAGAAAATCAGTTTTAATGATAAAGATATTCAGTTTCAGACTACGAGAAGTCAGGGAAGCGGAGGGCAGAATGTCAATAAAGTAAATACGGCTGTCTGCGCCACCCACATCCCGACAGGCCAAAGTGTTTTCGTACAGGACTCTCGTTCGCAGCTGGAAAATAAGAAACTTTCGATTGCCCGGCTTAAAGAGAAAGTATTGGAGCAGAATATCATTCAGCTTCAGAAGAGAATGCAGGAAACCTGGAATAATCATCTGCAGGTGCAAAGAGGGAATCCGGTTCGTACATTTTCCGGGACGGATTTTAAAAAGAATTATCAGGAAAAGTCTTTTAAAAAACAAAGAAATCAACTGAAGAAAGAATTAAAAACTTACAAAAATGACCTTAACTAAAAATAAATATTACTTTGAGGCTTTAGATAATTATCCATACAGCTTGCCGGATTGCCTGGAAGCGTTGAATTATGCATTGTCATACGATCCGGAGGACGCAGACAGCCTTTGCCTGATGGGCAGAATCTACAGTGAAATGCTGAACGATTACGAAAAAGCGAAACTGTATTTCGAAGAAGCAATGCAGTGCGATGTGACCAATCTGAATACGCCACAATATTATATTAAATGCCTTTTAGATAATGAAGATTTTCACGAAGCGGAAAAGCTGATTGCTTATTCTTTAAAAATCAAAGGAATTGATAAAGCAACATTATGGTTACACAGATCGCTGCTTTCCGAGAAAAGAGGAAGTTTTGCCAATGCCATAAAGTTTCTGAATGAAGCTGAAAAATACTGCTTTACCGAGTACAGTCTGAATCTGGTAAAAGACCGCAAGAAGTTTATTAGATCAAAAATGCCCAAGAAAAGCAAGATGAAAAAGAAGAAGGAGACCCATTGAGGTCTCCTTTTTTGTAAGCCACGACTTTATCTGATTTAAATAATGATTTTACAGCACAGCATAGGATTTGCTCCATCGGAGCAATATCTGTGTAGATCAATAACAGCATCTTGTACCGGAACTCCGTCGGGGTTCTATCTTATCATAGCACACCTACGGCATGCTTGCGATGTTCTATTGTTTTTTCTTCTACACAGGTATTGCTCCTACGGAGCATAAAAAATTACGTGTTCGATTTTCAGACGTAAAAAAGAGGCTGCCCAAACTTTTAGGGCAGCCTCTCTTTGTTTTAAAGAATGTTTCTGAAGAAACTTATTTTTTATTTACTGAAATCAGATAGTCATAAACCATTTGGTGCTGATCTTCGCTTAGTTTAGCCTTAGGAGCCATTCTGCTAAGCGTTTTCAGCCAGCCCTGATCGTCGTGTTTCGCAGGATCCGGAAGCTTGTGGCATCTGTTGCATGAGTTTTCGAAGATTGTTTTTCCCTGTGCCAGCTGCTCAGACGAAGTGTACTTCGGCCCAGTTACCGCCATGCTTTTTGGTCCGCATGATACTACTAATGATGCAGAACCGAGAATCATACCTAAAATCAATTTTTTCATAATACTATTTTTTAAAGTGATTATTTTTTCACAGATACGATATAATCGTATACCCACTGATGCTGCTCATCGGTAAGTTTTGCTTTAGGAGCCATCCTGTTCATAATTCCCACCCAATCAACAGAGGTATGGGAAGTCGGGTCCGGAAGTTTATGACATCTTCCGCATGAATTTTCAAAAATTGTTTTTCCCTGTGCGATTTGCTCGGCAGTAGAAGTGGCAGCTGCAGGCGCTGTTGCTGTAGAAGCTTTTGGTGTACAAGATGCCAGTAAAACGGCAGTAAAGGATGCTACAGCGATTATTTTTTTCATGTTTTACATTATTTGATTAAAACAAATGTAGCAAATTCCACTTCTTATTAATGAAATGGCGGATAATTTAGAAATAATAAAAATTAGGGGTGTGCAGGGGTGTTTGCAGGGTTAGGTAAAAACGTCGAATCCTTTGTGTAAAAACGTCGAGACCTTTTGCCTGAAACGTCGAAACGTTTTACCTAAAACCTCGAGACGTTTTGTATAAAACGACGGGACGTTTTCCAGTGATGAATAGGACGTTTAAAATCAACGTATTATATGAGGAGGTTTTGATAATGAATTCATTCAACATTAACTCATTTTAATGGAAATATATTAAAGAGGCTTGAACTTATTTAGGACCAACAGAAAGATTATGGATAAAAATATCAGGTGAAGGCAATTGTCTATTGATCATTCACGCTTTAATCCTTATTTTTGAATCAATGAAATTTTCTACAGAAGAGCTAATCGATGGGATACGGTCAGGAAACAAACGTCTGATTGCAAAAGCCATTACCTTAGTGGAAAGTAAAAAAGCTGAACACCGCCAGCAAGCTGAGGAATTGTTGAAAGGGATCATGCCATTTACGGGAAATTCCATCCGTGTAGGGATAACGGGCGTTCCGGGTGCAGGGAAATCAACTTTTATTGAGAATTTCGGCAGGCTTGCGATTGCCAATGGTAAAAAAGTAGCTGTTCTCGCTATTGACCCAAGTTCGGCTATTAATAAAGGAAGTATTCTGGGCGATAAAACGAGAATGGAAGAACTGGCCAAAGAAGAAAATGCTTTTATCCGGCCTTCCCCAAGCTCAGGATTTTTGGGAGGCGTGGCCAATACGACCTTTGAAACCATGATGATCTGTGAAGCCGCGGGATATGATTATATTTTAATTGAAACGGTCGGGGTAGGACAGTCTGAAGTTCTCGTAGCTGATATTACAGACGTTTTCCTGTTTTTAAAAATCATTGGTGGTGGCGACGAGCTCCAGGGAATCAAACGAGGGATCATGGAAATGGTGGATGTGATCTTCATTAATAAAGTTGACAAAGACAATCTTCAGAAAGCGAAGAATACCAGACTCGAACTGAAGAGAGCTTTAGATTTTATCCCTCCTAAAGAAAAAGGCTGGAAAGTTCCGGTTTTACTGGGATCTGCCTTAAGTAATGAAGGTCTTGATGAAGTTTTTGAAAAGATAAATGAGTTCATCTCCCTGAAAAAGAAAGCCAACCGGTTTTCTGAAATCAGGAATCAGCAGGCTGAAAAACGGTTTGAGTACTGGGTGCAGGAATATATTTTATCGGCGATGAAGAAGAGTAATTCGTTGGAGGAAGCTTATATTCTTCATAAAAAAAATGCTTCAGCACTGGTTTCCAATCCAAGCACCGAAGCAAAATTATTCGTTGAAAAGTTTTTGTCTAAAGACTAATACTTTAAGGCTGCACTTTCTGCTCTTCATTTTTTGTAATGTATCCGTCGTAAGAAATAGGCTGCCTGTCATTACTTCTAATGGATGTAAAAGCTCTTCCTGATTTTGTAATTTCCAGAATGATTTCATCAACCCTGTTTGTATCATTGGGTTTTATTCTTACAACCCATGTCCCTTTTTTATTCTGACTTTTGTTTACCGTAAAATCTTTTGACGAAAATCTGTAACTGTTTTGTGAAGAGTCACCGTAAGAAGGGTTGAAAACTCTTCCGAAATAAGGCAATACCACTTCCAGTTTATCCGGTCTTACATCAACACTGTAATTGCTTCCGGAAAGATCAAGTATTCTCGTTGCAGGGGCGTTCGGCATTGAGGTCATTACATTGATGACATCGTAATTCGTAGGGTTTGCTCTTTGCGCATGGAAAGAAAAGTCCTGGGAGTTGATCAGTGCAGTTACTGCCTGAGGATCCATATTGGTCTGGGATGAGCAATTTTCAAAGAACATCAAAAAACTGAGCATGCATATGATTGAAATTAACTTTTTCATAATTAAATATATATTGCTAAATTAAACATCAAATTGTATGCAAATATAGAATCTGAAATTTATTTTGGAATAAAAATTGTAAAGGTTGAATAATAACACTCGAACTATGAAATTTACACATTTATTAGGAATAGGAGCGATGGCTCTTACCGTTGCAGCTTGTACTACCAACCCGATCACGGGAAGGTCTTCTTTACAGCTGGCAAATAACTCGGAAATCCTGACAATGTCTGCTCAGGAATACAAATCAACGTTAAATAAATCAAAAGTAATCACAGGAACGGCAGATGCAAAAAAGGTGGTAAATGTAGGATCGAGAATAAAATCTGCAGCTGAAAGATATTATCAGTCTATTGGTCGTTCTGCGGACCTTGCCAACTACAACTGGGAATTTAACCTTATTCAAAGCAATGAGCTCAATGCATGGTGTATGCCAGGTGGAAAAGTAGCCGTTTATACAGGGATTTTACCAATTACAAAAAATGAAAACGGACTAGCCGTTGTGTTGGGGCACGAGGTGTCTCATGCTTTAGCAGGTCATGGTAATGAAAGAATTTCTCAGGCCATGGTAGCACAATATGGCGGAGCAATCTTAGGAGGAACTATTTCTAATGCTCAATGGGCAAACGTATTTGAAGCAGTATATCCTATCGGTTCTCAGGTCGCGTTGTTGAAATATGGAAGAAATCAGGAATCTGAAGCTGACCAAATGGGGCTTTACCTGATGGGGATGGCAGGATATGATCCTAGAGAAGCAATTCCTTTCTGGGGAAGAATGGAAGCAGCGTCTAAAGGAGCGAGACAGCCTGAATTTTTATCTACCCACCCGAATCCTGAAACGAGAATTTCAGACATTAATAAAGATTTACCTAAAGCTTTAGAATATTATAAGGCTGCAGGTGGAAAAATATAATCACTAAAGAAATTTAATCTTGTAAGGCCTTATTGAATTTTTATTAAATTTGGTAAGGCCATTTAGTTTTATTAATCTTAAGCACAACACTATGAAAAATTTAACAATAATAGGACTTATTCTTTTAGCGTTATCTATACTTCTGTTTTATCTAACGGCTAATAATTTTACAATTAATGATTTGGGAATGCCTCATATCATGGGAATTTTAGGAGGTATAGGCATTGGTTTAATCATCGGCGGAATGGTGGGGTATGTTAGCAAAGGAAGCGCTATAAAAGCTGAACAGAAAAGAAAAGAATTTCAAAAGCTTCAGCAGGAAAAAGAAGAACTGGAGAAAAGAGCGGCAGATATCGCCAGACGTGAAGCCGAGCTCAATCTTAGAAATGAAAATCCTCAGGTCTGAAGAACTGAGGATTTATATTATTATTTTAAATTTAATTTTAAAACTTATACCCGACGCCTATCATAAAAAGATTTGGCCTGTTATCATATCGGATCTCTTCTCCTGATACTCTGTTGATAAAGTTTCTCGAATCTTTACTGAAGGCTCCTTCATATCTTGCATTCAGGATCAGTTTTGAGATTTCTACCTGAGCACCAAACTGGTATCCTACGGTAAAATTATCTCTTGCATTTTCTTTAAAATCGTTGAATGTGTCTTCTTTTGCTAAGTTGTAACTTGCCACCGGACCTACGAAAACGCCCAACGTATTTCCTAAAATATTATACCCTAAAAGAACAGGTAGATCAATTCTGCTGCTTTTTACATCAAAAGTGGTGTTGTCTGCAGTAAACTCATTCTTAAAATTGGTATAATACAATTCCGGCATTAGATAAAATGAAGTAGGTAATCCTACTTTTAAAGACAAACCTACGTTGAAGCCGGCATTGTTCTTTCCTTCTCCTTCAATTGCTTGGTTTACTGTTCCTTTAATATTCTGTCATGAAGGTGATCCTGTAGGAAATATTATATTTGCTTTACCTGCCAGAGAGATCTGTGCGGAAGCGAATATAGAAAAACCTATTAACGCTATACTAAGAATCTTTTTCATTATCTTCTATTTTTGTAATTGTATTATCAATGGTTTTGTTATTCTCAAGCAAATATTCTCTCAGTTCTTTAAATAATTCTGATGAATAAACGAAATCAATAAGATTTTTATTGCCTGCTGTAATCAGAATGTCTTTGTTACCTTCCCATTCTTTGATTCCTAATCTGAGGTATACAATTTTCTCACCAATTGTCATTACAGAATTCATGTCGTGTGTATTGATGATGGTCGTTGTATTATACTCTTTTGTAATTTCCAGCAGCAGATCGTCGATGACATTGGATGTGTAAGGATCCAGCCCGGAATTTGGCTCATCACAGAAAAGGTATTTAGGATTGTTGACAATTGCTCTGGCAATCGCTACCCGTTTCTGCATTCCCCCGGAAATCTCGGAGGGAAATTTCTTATTGGCTTTATCAAGATGTACCCTTCCAATTACTTCAAAAACACGTCTTTTCTTTTCCCTGAATGTTAAATTGGTAAACATATCCAGTGGGAACATAATGTTTTCTTCAACCGTTAAAGAATCAAACAATGCACTTCCCTGAAAAACTGTTCCGATCTCGGAACGAAGATGTTGCTTTTCATCCCTTGACATGACATTGATGTCTTTGCCATCAAAAAGAATCTCTCCTGAAGTAGGTTGATAAACATTCAATAGGCTTTTTAGGAATACGGTTTTTCCGGAACCACTTTGCCCAATAATCAGATTTACTTTTCCTTTATCAAAAGTTGTTGAAATTCCTTTTAATACTTCAACTTCATCAAAACTTTTCTTAAGATCTTTTACCTCAATCATTAGCTTAATATTAATTGGGTTAATAGTAATTCTGAAAGGATAATGAATACCATCGTCCACACCACTGCCTGCGTACTGGCTCTACCTACTTCCAGTGAACCCCCTTTTACATTATATCCGTAATAAGAAGGTACTGTTGCTATAATGAAAGCAAAAACAATTGTTTTTGTAAATGCATAGTAAATAAACAGATTCGGCATATACGTCTGAATTCCGACAATATAATCATTGGTTGTCCAGTTTCCGGTTAAAATACCCGCGATATAACCTCCGCCGATACCAAATACAATACTTATTGCAATTAATAAGGGGTTAAATATGACACAGGCGACAATTTTTGGTAAAATTAAAAAGTTAGGAGAGTTTACTCCCATAATATCAAGAGCGTCAATTTGCTCTGAAACCCTCATTGTTCCTATACTTGAAGCAATGTAAGATCCTACTTTACCGGCAAGGATAAGGCTGATAATGGTTGGGGAAAATTCCAAAACCAAAACGGCTTTTGTAGCGTATCCTACAAATGAAGGAGGAATGGGAAACGAAGAAGCATCAAAATTATTGAACATCTGAATGGCCACAACAGCTCCTACGAATATAGAAGTAAAGATCACAAGGCCAAAAGAATTAACGCCCAGATCATTTATCTCTCTCATGAGGAGCTTCCAGAAAACATTCATTTTCTGCGGCTTCTGCATAGATTTACCAAGAAGGATGATGTATTCTCCGACTGCTGTAAAAAACTTTTTTAACATTCTGCTAAATTAGACTTTTTTTTTTTAATTAATTAAAGATTGAGATCAGATACAGGCTCTGTTCAATATTCTTTTTAGTATATCATAATATAGACCAAAATTTTTATTTTGCATTTTTATCTCCGCCAATAACCAAGAGAATGGTCTTTAAAACAATAACCAGATCGAGCATAAAACTCCAGTTTCTCACGTAGAAAGCATCTGCCAAAACTCTTTTGTTCATTTCCACTTCTACATTTCCGGCATCACCGCGTAAGCCATTTACCTGAGCAAGGCCTGTAATTCCGGGTGTTACCACGCTCCTGAGGCTGTATCTTCCGATCTTCGGTTTGTAATAATTATCTACTGCAAGCATATGAGGACGGGGTCCTACAATTGACATATCCCCTTTCAGAACATTAATAAACTGTGGCATCTCGTCAAGGCTGGTTTTTCTCAGAAATTTACCGAATGGGGTAATTCTTATATCATTTTCTGCTGTTGTTTTTGTGGCAGACTGGTCATTCACCACCATTGTCCTGAATTTAATACATTTAAAAACTTCTTCGTGAAAACCATATCTTTCCTGTATAAAAAAAACGGGACCTTTTGATGTCATTTTAATCACAATGGCGATAATAGGAAATAGCCAGGAACAGATTCCAAGTATTATTATTACAGAAAATACGATATCAAAACCTCTTTTTAATAAAAAATTAGAATAGAACTCAAGTGGATATTTTACCTGATTAAGAACTGGCTGGGTCTGAATATATCCCATGTCATACAAAAAGAAATCACTCTGCGTTATACTGGGAATCAGTGAGATGTGTACTTTATTAGCTTCTGCGAGTCTGAAAATTTCTTTTTCTGTACTTGGTGTATAAGTATTCTCCAGCGGGATAAATAAGGTATGAATACCGTTTTTTTTCCAGAATTCTATCAGTTCGTCAATTTTTATTTCATCTTTTTTGTATTCGAAAATCTTATACCCGTAATCTTTTCTCTCTGTTAATATATTTTTTAAAACATCTGTAGAACTGTTTTCATGAAGGAACATGATATTCCTGTGATTGATACCAAGACTTCGGGCATATTTTATTCCGAAGAAGATCATTGACCTTACTAAAAAAATAAAAAAGAAAAGATAAAATGAAAGCCAGTAAATATCTGAATTAAAAAAGACGTTATAACTTACTTTTCCAATTAATAGCACTCCAAGGATGAACAACAGGAAATGAATAAGAATTCTTTCCAGAAACAAGGTATACGTAAGATTTCTCGGAATATTGTAAATTCTTGTTCTGCTACTCAGAAGCATCCAGAACAAAAACAGCAATATCAAAGAAAAGGAATTCTGATACCAGGTTTCCTTGTTGTATGTCAAATTTTGATTTCTTGTTACAAAAAAGAATATAAAAATAGATGCAATAACCAAAAGGTCAAGCAAAATAATGATTGATTTCAGGTATCTGGAATATCGTATTCTCTGCATCTATCTGAATTAACGGATACGAAAAGCTAATTTACATAAATTTATGGGATATTGAGATATTTATGTGTCTGGACTGATGCTCTCCATTTCGGATGTTCTAAAATAAAATCTGTAATTTTTGGGTACATCTCGTCACGTTTGCTCCATTCGCTCTGAAGATAGAGTGTACAATTTTTCGAAACTTTTGAAGCCTGTTCCTGGGCAAATTTAAAGTCATTGTTATTGAAAATGATCACTTTAAGCTCGTGTGCTTTTTGGTAGATTTCTTCTTTTGGTAATCCTGTTTTTTTAGGAGAAAGCGTAATCCAGTCGATTTGTCCGCTCATCGGGTAGGCTCCGGAAGTTTCAATATGAACAGTGCATCCCAACTCTTTTAATTTTGATGTTAAGATATCAAGATTCCACATTAAAGGTTCTCCACCTGTTAAGACTATTGTTTTACAGTGTCTTGCAGCGGTTTCTGCTATTTCTTCCGCATTCATTAATGGGTGTAAATTCGGATCCCAGCTTTCTTTTACATCACACCAATGGCATCCGACATCACAACCTCCTAATCTGATGAAATAGGCTGCTTTTCCGGTGTGCGCTCCCTCTCCCTGAAGAGTGTAAAAATGCTCCATTACAGGGAGCATTTTACCTTCTTTTAATAATATATCTTCTACTAAATTCATTTTAAAATTAGTCGTTATAGACTGAAGTCTTATACGCAATGATCGTATTTTTCATCAACATTGCTCTTGTCATAGGCCCGACACCTCCGGGAACAGGCGTGATCCAGCTAGCTTTTGCTGCACAGCTGTCAAAATCTACATCACCTGCAAGATAATACCCTTTCGGAGAATCATCGTCTACTCTTGTAATGCCTACGTCAACAATCACTGCTCCTTCTTTGATCATATCTCCTTTTAAGAAATGAGGATCTCCTAAAGCTGTGATAACGATATCTGCTTTTTTAGTATATTCTTCAATATCTTTTGTGTATGAATGTGTCAATGTCACTGTAGAATTTCCCGGGAAATCTTTTCTTCCCATCAGGATACTCATCGGTCTTCCTACGATTTTACTTCTTCCGATGATGACACAGTCTTTACCTTTTGTTTCAATATTATATCTTTCCAATAATGTTAAAATCCCGAACGGTGTAGCTGGCAGGAAAGTATCCATTTCCAGCGCCATTCTTCCGAAGTTTTCCGGATGGAAACCATCAACATCTTTTCTTGGATCAATAGCATTAATAATTTTTTCCTGATCGATCTGATCCGGTAGAGGCAACTGAACGATGAATCCGTCCACCGCTTTGGATTTATTTAATTCATCAATTTTTTCCAATAATTCGGATTCAGAAACTGTACTTGGAAATTTAACTAAGCTTGATTGAAAGCCTACTTCTTCGCAGTCTTTTACTTTTGAATTGACATAGGCTTTGCTTGCCCCATTGTTTCCTACAAGAATGGCTACCAAATGCGGAGCTCTTCTTTTTCCGGCAACAATTTTTTCAACTTCAGCCTTAATTTCCTGTTTTATTTCTTTGGATATTTTTAATCCATCAAGAATTTCTGCCATTTTTATTTATTACTTTTTATTAGATTTTATGGATATTTTTCCGGATTCTGATGAGTGCAGAAAACGGAAATTACATAAACGAATTTTTTAATTTCGTCAATATGAAATAAAATGATGTAAGGAAACTTTTTAAGAGGAAGTGCTCTCACATCATCATATCGAATTTGAAAAAAAGGATTTCTTTCTAATTGATCATATGCTTTTGAAATTTGTTTTTCAAAGTTGGATGCAATGGTGTTTGAAATTTCTTTATAATAATTTACAGCTTCCAAAATATCCTCATCTGCCTCGGGATATTGGAAAATTTCAAATGCCATGATTGTTTTTCAATTTTTTTAAAAAGTCTCTTGCCGGAGTAAACTTTTTGTGATTTTTGGCTTTTCTTTCATCAATCACCCTTTTCATTTCATCCGTCAGTTCAAAATCATCTTCGTTTTTTTCAAAGCTGATCTTCATTTTTTTCAAAAGATTTTCCATTAAAGTTTCCTCTTCTTTATTTTTAAGATGTATGGTAATGGTACTCATGTGTTTTATTTTTTATCAAAATTAATGAAAATCAGCAATAATTTATTTGTTTGCTTTATAATAATTAATCAGTCCGTTGGTTGAAGAATCATGTGAGCTAACCGTCTCATTGTTTTCAAGTTCCGGAAGTATTTTATTGGCTAAAACTTTTCCTAATTCCACGCCGAACTGATCGAAACTGAAAATATTCCAGATCACACCCTGAACAAATATTTTATGCTCGTACAAAGCAATCAGCTGTCCTAGCGAAAAAGGAGTTAATTCCTTGAATAATATAGAGTTGGTTGGCGTATTTCCCTGGAAGACCTTATAGTTTAATAAAAATTCAATTTCCTCGTCAGATTTTCCTGAAGCCTTTAATTCTGCTTTAACTTCTTCTTCTGTTTTTCCAAAGGCAAGTGCTTCAGTCTGAGCGAAGAAGTTCGCTAATAATTTATCCTGGTGGTCCGAAACTTTATTCAGACTTGTAGCATAAGCAATAAAATCTGCCGGAATCAATTCTGTTCCCTGGTGAATTAACTGATAGAATGCGTGTTGGCCGTTTGTTCCCGGCTCTCCCCAGATAATTGGCCCGGTTTCATATTCTACAAATTCACCGTTTCTGTCAACACATTTTCCATTACTTTCCATATCTCCCTGTTGGAAATATGCAGGGAATCTGTCTAAATATTGAGAATATGGAAGGATTGCGACTGTTGTAGCGGCATAAAAATTACGGTACCAAATACCGATCAATCCCATTAAAACAGGAATATTTTCAGCAAAATCTGCTGTCTGAAAATGCTGGTCTGTATCATATGCTCCTCTAAGCAACTGTTCGAAGTTTTCATAACCCACTGCTAGAACAATACTTAAGCCAATTGCACTCCACAATGAGTATCTTCCGCCAACCCAGTCCCAGAATTCGAAGATGTTCTCTTCTGCAATTCCGAAGTCTTTAACAGCTTGAACGTTAGTGGATAAAGCTACGAAATGCTTTGCTACATCTTCTTGTTTTCCTGCTTTTAAGAACCAGTCTCTTGCAGAATGAGCATTCGTCATCGTCTCCTGAGTCGTGAATGTTTTAGAAGCAATGATGAATAAAGTGGTTTCAGGATTTAAATTTTTTACAACTTCTGCAATATGATTACCATCTACGTTAGAAACAAAATGAATATTGAGCCTGGTTTTAAAATGTTTTAAAGCCGAAACTACCATCACAGGGCCCAAATCTGAACCACCGATTCCAATATTTACAACATCCGTAATTTCTTTTCCGCTAAAACCTTTGTGATCTCCTGAAATAATGCTTTCGGAAAAAGATTTCATATGATCCAGAACTTTTTTGATCTGAGGTTTGATATTTTGTCCGTCCACTACAATTTCTTTATCGGAGAAATCTCTCAAAGCTGTATGTAGAACCGCTCTTCCTTCCGTTTCATTGATTTTGTCACCCGAAAACATTTTGGAAATTGCATCTTTCAGTTCACATTCTTCAGCAAGATTCAGCAAAAGGCTTTTCACTTTAGAATCAATCAGGTTTTTAGAATAATCAAACAAAAAGTTGGTTCTTTTGATGGAAAATTCATTAAAACGATTCGGATTGTCTTTAAAAAGACTTCTTAAATCAAAATCATTGTTAGCAAATTGATCATCAAGCGCTTTCCAGCTGTTGGTTTGGGTAGGATTTATTTTTGATAGCATATATTTAGAAATTAGATTGTGACTTGGGAATTAGGATGGTTGAATGCCAAATCCCCATACAAAATTACTGATTGCAAATTTACGCAATTTTAATCCAATGATGTTAATGGATGATTAAAAATCAGTCCGCGATTTGGTGTTAATTCTAAAATTATTATTTTTAAAATTAAATATGATAGGCACAATGATCAACAGACGTAATTTTATCAAGAAATCATCATTAGGGCTTGGCTTTTTTGCACTGCCGGCATCTTCAAAATTTATTTATTCAGAAGATTACGTCTCAAAAAGGCCTGCAATTTCTCAGAGAAAATTTATCTCAGAAGCCATTGAAAGAACGATTAAAGATATCAAAAAATCAATTGCTGACCGGGAACTGGCCTGGATGTTCGAAAATTGTTTCCCTAATACTTTAGATACAACGGTAAAATTTTATCACAAAAATAATAAACCTTACACGTACGTTATCACGGGAGATATCGATGCGATGTGGCTCAGAGATTCTTCGGCGCAGGTTTATCCATATTTAAATCTGGCAAATGAAGATGAAAAGCTTAAAAATCTGCTTAAAGGGGTGATCAATAAACAGGTTGAATGTGTTCTTCTTGATCCTTATGCCAATGCTTTTTTTGATGATTCTCATAAAATAAGTGAATGGGAAGATGATTCTACACAAATGAAACCCGGAATTCATGAGCGAAAATGGGAGATTGATTCTTTATGTTATGTGATGCGGTTGTCTTATAATTATTGGAAAATAACTGGGGATTCTTTTGTTTTTGATGCAGATTGGAAAAAAGCAATGTTTTTGATTTTGCAGACTTTTACGGAGCAGCAGCGAAAAGATTCAAAAGGACCATATCATTTCCAAAGGTCTAACGGAAACCCTTTGGACACACAGTTTGCAGGCGGATTCGGGAATCCTACGAAAAAAGTCGGACTAATTCATTCGATGTTCAGGCCTTCGGATGATGCTACTTTTTATCCGTTTTTGATTTCTTCCAATATGTTTGCTGTGGTCTCTTTAAGGCAGACAGCTGAGATTTTTTCAACAGTTTTAAAAGATGAAATATCTTCGGATCAATTTAAAGGTTTAGCGAAAGAAGTGGATGAAGCGATTCAGAAATATGCTGTTTTAAATCATCCTGAAGCCGGAAAAATTTATGCTCTGGAAATCGATGGTTTCGGAAATGCTTTATTTATGGATGATGCAAATGTCCCGAACTTATTGTCGATTCCGTATTTAGGGTACGCCTCAAAAGATGACGTAGTCTATCAGAATACAAGAAAATTTTCTTTAAGTAAAGCAAATCCGTGGTTCAGTGAAGGGAAGTTTGCCAAAGGAATCGGCGGACCTCATATTGGAGAACATAAAATCTGGCCGCTCGGACTAATTATGCAGGCTTTAACAACTGATGACAATGAGGAAATTATTTCATGTCTGAAAATGCTTAAGACCACTCAAGCAGGAACGGGATTTATTCATGAGTCTTTTGATGTCGACAATCCTAAAGATTTTACAAGATCATGGTTCGCTTGGGCTAATACTCTTTTCGGTGAATTGATTCTTCATCTTCATAAAACAAAACCTGAAATTTTAAAGAGGAAATTTTAAGCATAAAACCTCCGGACTTTTCCAGAGGTTTTTAAGTTGAATATATGTTGATAACCGAAGGTTAGGGTAGCTTATATTTCACTGGTCGGCTGTTGCTTTTTGGAAGGTTTTCTTTTTCTCACAACATAAATGATTACAGCTCCGATTAATATAATTGGCCAAATAGTAATCAATCCTACTACAATTCTCTGAATTAAATAAAATCCTTCCACGAATGCCGATTTTACACCATATCCAAAGTCAAACTTATATTGATCATCAATGCTTTCGGTATTGGTAATAGCGATTGTAGCAACTCTTAATTTAGGTTCTTTAATGTAAATATCGACAGTACTATATTTTAAATTATCGGTTACGTCCATGTTTGCCAATTGCTGCTGATTGGCTTCTGCCATATTTTCATTACTCATATTCACTTTATCTTTATTAGTCTTCAGTTTGTGAATATTTTCTTCGGTTTTTTTGATTCTTTTTCCTTCCAGTTCAGCATATTTTATACCTGAAGTCACATCTTCTGCATTGATGGATCTTGAATTAAGAAATAGTTTCTTGTTATTTATTAAGGTCAGTAATTCACCAAGCTTAGCAGTCGGAACTCTTACCTGCATCGTATTCTCTGATTGGTATTTTTTAATCAGCATTGCTTCCTGATCTGATGTGTTATAGGTATCTTCCGAAATAACATTGCTTTTCAGATCACTGTGTGTTACAAATCCTCCAAGTTCCTGAACAGATTTTTCAATGGAAATAGTAGCGTCATAAACATCTTTTACTTCCATATTCACATTAGCGGTTTTAATGAACTGTTTGTCTTTTACGCTCATCGTTGCTGCAGATGAGATACTGTCTGAAATAATTGTTGTCGCAGAATCTGCTTCTGCACCGGCGTTATAATCTGCCGTAGCTTCTCCTTTTTTACATGAATAAATTCCCAGTAAAAGGGCGCTTGCTAATGATAGTCTGATGTACGTTGTTTTCATAGATTTATTTTTAATGTTTTGCTTAATCCAAAGTTCAGGCTGAATCATTTGTAATATTTGAAAATCACACGTAAAAGTTTTGTAAATAATATATAATGGATTAAATGTCTTACAATCAGTAATTTGTAAATTGTTCTGTCTGCATGGATACCATATTCGGATTGATTTTTGCTGATGTTTTACAAATTAAATTTCAAATAATATGTCTAATACTTTTTCCAAAATCAGAAACGCTATAGATTTATTCAGATCCATTGACTTTGATCAGCTGAGTGCTATTTCCCAAAAAGTAAATCTTCCGAAATTAATGGAGAACTTTTCTAAACTGGATGATAAGCAATTGAAAGGCATGATGAAAATGCTGGATCCCAACAAGAAAAAGAAAGATCTTCCGCCGATCGACGGAGATTTTTACGATATCTACCATACTTTAAGTCCGGAGCAAAGGGAAATTCAGCTTAAAGTAAGAGATTTTATGGAAAAAGAAGTGAAACCTTTGGTGAATCATTATTGGCTGCGGGACGAATTTCCACATGAATTGATCCCTAAATTCCAGAAATTAAACATTTGTGGCGTCACTTATGAAGGATACGGCTGTCCCGGATTACCTTTTTTAATGGAAGGAGTGCTAGCCATGGAAATGGCTAGAGTAGATGCTTCTATTGCTACTTTCTTTGGGGTACAGTCTGGCTTGTCAATGGGTTCAATTTATATCTGCGGCTCCGAAGAACAAAAGCAAAAATGGCTTCCTCAGATGCAGAAATTTGAAAAAATCGGAGCGTTTGGATTAACGGAGCCTGAAGTTGGATCCGGAGCGGCAGGCGGTTTAACGGTAACCTGCAAAAAAACTCCCGAGGGATGGGTTTTAAACGGACAAAAAAAATGGATAGGAAATGCAACATTTGCTGATATCATTATCATCTGGGCAAGAGATCTTGATGACGGCGAAGTGAAAGGTTTCATTGTTGAAAAAGATAATCCAGGATATGCTGTTGAAAAAATAAAAGGAAAAATGGCATTGAGAATCGTACAGAACGGATTGATTACACTCAAAGATTGCCTTATTACAGAAGAAAACCGTTTGCAAAATGCTAATTCATTTAAAGATACAGCAAAAGTTCTCCAGATGACCAGGGCAGGAGTGGCCTGGATGGCTACGGGTTGTGCCAGGGGAGCGTATGAAAGTGCTTTAGATTACACCAGAAAAAGAGAACAGTTTGGAAAACCAATCGCTTCTTTCCAGATGATTCAAGGACATTTGGTGGAAATGCTTTCTAATCTTACGGCGATGCAGACAATGGTTTTCAGGCTTTCCGAAATGCAGGATGAAGGAATTTTAAAAGATGAACATGCTTCTCTTGCAAAAGTTTTCTGTACCATGAGAACCCGCGATATTGTTTCAAGAGCCCGCGAGGTTATGGGCGGAAACGGAATCTTGCTGGAATATGATGTAGCAAGGTTCGTAGCAGATGCCGAAGCCATCTATTCTTATGAAGGAACGAAAGAAATAAACTCCTTGATCGTAGGAAGATCGATTACAGGCTTCAGTGCATTTGTTTAATGTCAATGGTCAATGGTCAATTCGCTATGCTTGTTAATTTAAAAAAAATCACTTGCAAAGTAAAATTGACCATTGACCATTCACTTATTAATCAGCTTACAAGATGTTTGTATTTTTCTCTGTTGTCGATGATCATCCATAGATTAATCAGAAACATTACGCCGGCAATTGCCATTCCCATTTCTGATTGATCCAGTGTAAATACGTGGGCAACAATGCCAACCATTACAGGCAAAATGACAATAGCTCCCAGCGCTCTTGTTTTTGGAAAAATGAACAGCAGTCCGCCAATGATTTCCACAGCTCCTACAAGGGGCATCAGCCAGCCTATTTCACCAAAAGCACTGAAGATTTTCATTTGCTCCGGTGTGGGTTTTTCCATAGGCATGTAGTTTAGAAATTTGTTTAATCCGGCATTAATAAACATTAATCCGAAAAGAAGGGACAGAATAAATTTTACAGCTTTCATAAAAAAGATATTTTATTAAAGTTAAATAAAATTATAATCCGTTGATTAAAAAGCAGATAAATTTTAAATTTATTGTGAAGTTTTCATTATTTATCGCTTGTTTCCATTGCTTAAATCAATCCATTTCCTTCAAAGTAATATTTTTAGAAATTTTGTAAGTTTTTTTCTTTTTATTGATTTTTTCTTCCTCACCAAGCAATTTCCCCCAAGGTTTTAATCCTTCAACTCTTTCAAAAATAATTTTAATAATGGCAATGGCAGGAATACACAAAAACATCCCTGAAATACCCCAAAGATGTTCCCCCACCAATATTCCGATAAATGAAAACAATGCATTAATTTTTACTTTAGACCCTACTACAAAAGGGAGAATGATATTTCCGTCAATAGCATGAACAATAACGTATCCAATAGCAACATAAATACATGTGGATGGAGTGTTGGTTGCAAATGCAATAAAACAGGAAATGAGAAGCGAAATAAAAATACCTATGTAAGGAATTACATTTAATAAACCGGTCAGAACACCCAGTAGCATAGCATATTTTACTCCTAAAATAGTAAGAACGGCCGTTGTAAGAATCGAAACAATAATAACCTGAAGACAAAGTCCTATAATGTATCTTTTTGTCATTATTCTGACTTCTGAAACTACTTCCTGAACGCTGCTTTTGTGTTTTTCTGTAAAAACATTGACGATAAAATTATTTAAAATTCTTCTGTAATTTAATATAAATATGAAAAAGAGAATAAAAAAGGCTAAGAATCCCAGGCCAGTAGAAAAAATACCGAGAGTAAATCCTAAGATGATTCCTGTGGAAGATAGCAGTTTCTTTAAACCTTCATCTAAATAGGCAAACTGCTCATCAATCTTTACATTAAATGTTCTGGAAACCCACCGTTGAAGGTCATGAAAAACATGTGTAGCCTGCTCGGTAAGCTGAGGAATGTCTTTGCTGAAGCTGGAAATCTGGGAACCGAAGAAAAAGATGAGCCCGGTAATAACAATCAGCAAGATCATAACTGAAAAAATGGTAGAAAATGATCTCGGGAATTTTAATTTCTGTTCCAGAAAATTAGCAAACGGTAAAAATATCATGGCCATAAGAAACGCCAAAAAGAAAGGCGCCAAAATACTTTCGCCTAAAGCCAGAAGATATCCCAGGCCAATAATGGAAACTACGACCAGCGTAAGTTTTACAAGAAAAGGAAGTCGGAGAAAATTCATAACTGCAAACTGTTGTATAAAAATAATAAAACCCTCCGAATTGAAGAGTTTTAAAATTTAAATTATTTTGAATTCTTTTTAAGTTAGAAAATTCTATGCCACATTCATA
This sequence comes from Chryseobacterium taichungense, assembly GCF_900109935.1. Lineage (GTDB taxonomy): Bacteria > Bacteroidota > Bacteroidia > Flavobacteriales > Weeksellaceae > Chryseobacterium > Chryseobacterium taichungense. The sequence continues at coordinate 170,424 of NZ_FOBV01000006.1, forward strand.
GCTTTCATTTAAGTACCGCTATCAAAAAACACATCCCGATCTGAGATGTGTTTTTTATTATTAAATGAATGTTTATTATTTTTCAATAGCGAGCTCCAGAACTTCGTTCATCCAGTTTACATAATGAACTTTCAGATTTTTAAGATAATCTTTTTTGATTTCTTCTACGTCTTTTCTGTTGGCTTCACAAAGAATTACTTCTTGTATTCCGGCTCTTGTTGCTGCCAAAAGCTTTTCCTTAATTCCGCCTACTGGAAGAACCTTCCCTCGTAGGGTGATTTCACCGGTCATGGCAAGATGAGGTTTTACTTTTTTATTTTTAAATGATGATACCATGGAGGTAAGCATGGCAATACCTGCAGATGGCCCGTCCTTGGGAGTTGCTCCTTCAGGAACGTGAACGTGGATGTTTTTCTTTTCGATGTCATCCTGTGAAATCCCGAGTACATCGTGTTTTGCCTTAATATATTCCAATGCAATGGTCGCTGATTCTTTCATAACCGTTCCCAGATTTCCGGTCATGGTCAATGAGCCTTTTCCGTTACTGATAATGCTTTCGATAAAAAGGATATCGCCCCCTACGCTTGTCCAGGCAAGACCTGTGACTACTCCGGGCACGTCTGTAAGTTCCGACAGACTTTTAGGCCTTGGAACTCCCAGGATTTCATCGATCTTTTCAACGGAGATTTTCGGATCATATTCTTTCACCAAAGCAGTTTGTAGCGCTACCCAGCGTGCTATTGCGGCAAGCCTTTTTTCTAATGTTCTTACACCGCTTTCTGAAGTGTGTGCTTCAATGATATGCTTCAGCTCATTATTTCCCAGCTTGAATGATTTGGAATCCAGACCGTTTTCTTCCTGCTGTTTTTTGATTAAATGTCTTTTTGCAATCTCAATTTTTTCTTCCAGTGTATATCCCGCAATCTGAATGATTTCCATTCTGTCCAACAAAGGGGTCTGAATGGTAGAAAGTGAATTTGCAGTGGCAATAAACATTACTTTAGACAAATCATACCCCATTTCCAGGAAGTTGTCATAGAATGATTTATTCTGTTCAGGATCAAGTACTTCCAAAAGTGCTGAGCTTGGATCCCCATGCATGCCTTTTCCTACTTTATCAATTTCATCGAGAACAATAACCGGGTTGGATGTTCCTGATTTCTTAATCGATTGCAGGATTCTTCCCGCCATCGCACCGATATAGGTTTTTCTGTGACCGCGGATTTCGCTTTCATCATGAAGTCCACCCAAAGAAACACGAACATATTTTCTTCCTAAAGCATCGGCCACTGATTTTCCAAGAGACGTTTTTCCGACTCCTGGAGGTCCTACCAAAAGAAGAATAGGAGATTTCATGTTGTTCTTTAGCTTCAAAACAGCCATGTGTTCCAATATTCTTTTTTTGATGTCTTCCAGTCCGAAATGAGCTTTATCTAAAATTTTCTGAGCCTTTTCGATGTCAAAAGTGTCTTTCGTAAAAGTTTCCCACGGAAGATCTGTAAAGAAATCAAGATAATTTCTCTGCACATTATAATCCGGGGAATTAGGATTCTGACGCTGCAGTCGGTTGATTTCTTTTTGGAAATGCTCTTCAACCTCTTTGTTCCATGTTTTCTTTCTCGCTTTTGCGATAAGTTCTTCTACGTCACTTTCCGGTCCGCCGCCAAGCTCTTCCTGAATGGTTCTGATCTGCTGATTGAGAAAATATTCTCTCTGTTGTTTATCGAGATCTTTTGAAGTTTTCTGATGAATCTGATTTCTCAGTTCAAGTTTTCTGAAATCTTCATGCATCATTTCATAGCATTTATTGGCTCTTTCCATAAGATTTTTCTCTTCAAGCAGTTTTTGTTTTTCAGAGGACGGAAAGTTGGCATTGGTGCAGATGAAATTCAGCAGATCATCATTATTGTTGATGTTTTTAATGGCGAAATTTGCAGCATTGGGAATATTTGGATCAAGCTCAATGATTTTTAATGCAAGATCTTTTACATTCTCAAGTAGCGCTTCGTATTCTTCTTTATTCTTTGGTTTAGAATCTTTTAATTTCGAAATTTCAGCTTTAAAATACGGTTGAGTCTCAACAATCTTTTTAACCTTAAAGCGGTGAAATCCTTTGGTGATCGCCGTAATATTGCCTTCAGGCAATTTGATGATTTTAATGATCTTTGCCAGCGTTCCTACCTGATAAATATCTTTTTCAGAAGGCTGTTCAAGGTCAGAATTCTTCTGGCTTACAATCCCTATAAAGTCACCGTTCTTCTGAGCTTCCTCCAACAGCTGTATGGATGTTTTTCTTCCAGCAGTAATAGGTATGACAACATTGGGAAACATTACCATATTTCTTACTGGGAGAATGGGAAATATTTTCTGTCCGGAATTTTTCTCAGTCTCAGAAAGATCGGAAAGGTTGATCTCTTCGGCTACGATATCAAATCCGTCGCTTATCATTTCTTCTAAACTTATATCTTCAAATTCTGTCATAGTAAATCGAATGACAAATTGTCATTACCGTTTTATTTCGTTAAGATAAAATATGCGAAACATGTTACAAAAACATACTGCATATTATGTGTGCTTTTATGACACAAGAGGTATGCCATTTGTTTTTTACTAAAAAATACGGTCAAAATTTCCTTTTTTATAAATTTTAAATTTTAAAAATTAAAATAAAGAACTTGGATTTCCGTAATTTCTTAAAAATGTGTATTTTCGCAACCTGATAAAAAACTATAATTTATATAATGGCAATTTTAGGACAAATTAGGAGTAAACCTTGGCTTTTGATGGGAGTAATTGCACTGGCGCTTTTGGCGTTCCTTGTAAACCCCGATAGTATTGATAAGGTTTTTGGTAAAAATCCTGATGTTTTAGGAAAAGTAAATGGTGAGAAAATTACCCGTGAAGAGTTTAATGACCAGCTTTTTGTGTTACAGCAGCAGGCAGAACAACAAGGGCAGCCTAAAACTGGCCTTGAAGAACAGGCTTGGCAATTGCTTGTACAGTCTAAGCTGATCAAGCAGCAATTTGAAAAAATGGGCTTCGAAATGACAGAAGATTATTTCTGGAATCAGCTTCAGTATGATCAGATGTTTGCTCAGCAGAAGCAGTTCTTCGATGAAAAAGGTAATTTCAAAACCCAGGAGCTTAAAAAACAGATCGAAGATATGAAAGCGACATCGCCGGAAGGTTACAACCAATGGCTGAAAACCAGAAAGTCTGTTGAGTACAGATTGATGGCAAGACAGGTGTTTGCTAATATTTCACAAGGCATTACGACAGGTAAAAAAGAGGCTGAAGAATTAATGAAGCAGAGAGATCAACTGGCTGATATCGACTTCGTTAAAATTGATTATACCACTTATCTTCAGAAAAATAACATCAAAGTTACGACTGAAGATCTTGCAAACTATATCAAGCAGCATCCTGTAATGTTCAAAGCTGAAGAGAGCAGAAATCTTGGCGTTGTTTATTTCCCTTCTCAACCGAGTGCGGCAGACGATGCGGCAGCTCAGAAAGAAATCACGAAGTTATTCTCAGGAGGAACTGATGCAAGCGGCGGTACAGAAAATTTCCAGAATACGAAGAGCGACTCGATGTTTGTTATGGCAAATTCTGATATGCCTTACAATCCTCAGTATGTGAAGCCAAATCAATTGCCACAGACGATCCAGGCACAGATCCCGTCTGCAGCTATCGGACAGACTTTCGGTCCTTATAAAGAACAAAATGTTTATGTAGTTTCTAAACTTTTAGATAAAAAGACTTCAGATTCTACACTATCAAGACATATTCTTATTGCTTTCAAAGGAAGTCCTGCGGGAGAAGGTGTTACAAGATCTAAAGAACAGGCTAAGAAACTGGCCGATTCTATCGGAGCTATTGTAAAAGCTAATCCTGGTAAATTTACAGAATTCCTTAAGCTTTCAAACGATCCGAATTCTGCAGCTCAGGGCGGAAGCTTAGGTTGGACGACTCCTGAAACTCCGTTTGTTCCTGAATTCCTGACGTATTTAGCAAACAATCCTAAAGGAGCGACAGGTGTTGTAGAAACTCAGTTTGGATATCATATCATCAATATTGAAGATAAAAAACCTGGGGCAATGAGCTATAAAGTGGCTAATCTGGTAAAAGTTGTTAAGCCTTCTGATGCTACAGAAGCGGAGGTAAATAAAAAAGCCAGCAGATTTATTCAGCAGGTTCAGGGGAAATCTTTCAACGATTTCGTGAATATTGCTAAAAAAGGAAATTATCAGTTCTCCAATCCTAAACAGGCAAAAAGATTCGACGGCCAGCTTCAGGGCTTAGGCACAGAGAAAGATGCTGAAATCCTTGCATGGGCTTTTGATAAGAAGAGAGAAAAAGGAGATACTGAATTGTTTACAGTAGACGGAACTGGTGATAAAATCGTAGTTTATTTAAATGGTAAGCAGGCTAAAGGTACTGCAGATCCTGAATCTGTAAGAGATCAGATTGAGGTAATCGTGAAAAATAAACTGGCTGCAAAACAGATTTCTGAGAAAATTGGTAAAGCAGGAAATCTTGACCAGATTGCAAAACAGTTTGGAACAACAAAACAGTCTGCACAGGTTAATTTATTGAATCCTTCAGTAGCAGGTGCTATGGAACCAAAAGTTGCCGGAGCGGCATTTGGAGTAGCAAAAGGTAAAATTTCTAATCCGGTTGAAGGAGGAACAGGAGTTTATGTTTTAATTAAGAAAAATGAAACCGTAAACAAACAGCCTGGAGATCTTAAGCAGTTTACAGAATCTGTAACTCAGAGAAACGGCGGAATGTTCGGACAAGCTTGGTTGAAGAGCTTGCAGGACAATGCTGATATTGATGACTACAGAATTGAGATCTGGAACAAATTAGGTTCTCAGCAACAATAATTTATTTTTCATAAAGATAAAAAGCGGCAAAGTTTTTGCCGCTTCTTTTGTGTTTAACGCAGGGCAATAAAGAAAAACATTCATTTAAATGTATTATATTTGCTCATTAGAAAAAATTTAGCAAGTGAAGTTCAGTAAAGAATTAAAAGCTGGTATAATTGCACTTATAGCCATCGTTGGCTTTGTCGTGCTTTTCCAATTTATGAAAGGCAGAAGCCTTTTTACTACCGACAATATATTTTACGCAAAATATGAAAATGTAGAAGGATTGGCTCAATCTGCACCCGTTTCCATTAATGGATTAAAAGTAGGGCAGGTTGATAAGATCATTCCTAATACATCCAAGGACGGAAAAATTGATTTTCTTGTTAAAATCACTGTTGATAACAATTTCGAATTCTCAAAAAATTCAACCCTGGAGATTTTTGAACCGGGACTAATGTCCGGAAAAGAAATGAGAATCAATCTTATGTACGGAGGTCCAACTGCTAAGGACGGAGATACTTTAAGAGGAGCCTTTAAACTGGGTACCTTAGGGAGCCTTTCTTCTCAAGTAGGTCCTGTCAAAGATCAGCTGCAGACTGTTTTGTACAGAGTGGATTCTCTGATGTCTAATGCAAACCAGGTGGTTAATGCTCAAAACAGGGAAGAAATCAGATTATTACTGGCCAATCTCAATAAAACAGTAGGAGCTTTACAAACAACGGCAGGAAGCGTAAACAGCCTTGTAGGTCATAATGACCCTAAGCTTCAGAAAGTGTTGGATGATGCGAGCCTTACCATGCAAAGTGGTAAAGTTACTTTAGATAAATATGGAAATTTAGCAGAAAGCATCGATACAAAGAGATTGAATGCCACAATTGCGAATCTTGATGCAACGGTCGGTAAGCTTAATGACGTTGTAGCCGGAATTAATAACGGACAGGGAAGTTTAGGAAAACTGATGAAAGACGAACAGCTCTACAATAATCTGAATTCTGCATCGACAAACCTGAATTCTTTAATCGAAGATGTAAAGGCAAATCCTAAAAGATATGTGAATTTCTCAGTATTTGGGAAAAATAGTAAAGACTAATTAATAATCCATGGAATATATCGCTCATATTATTTTTCTGATTTTATTAATTGTGGGTTTTGGCCTCTTCGCAAAAAGCTTGCAAAAGATTTATAGAAACATCAGATTAGGACGTGAAATCAACCGAAGCGACAGAAAAGGGGAACGCTGGGAAACCATGGCCAGGGTAGCGATGGGACAAAGCAAAATGACAAAACGTCCCGTAGCCGGAATTTTACACCTTTTTGTTTATGTTGGTTTTGTCATTATTAATATTGAACTTATAGAAATTATTGTTGACGGAATTTTCGGAACCCATAGATTTCTTGCAACAATTTTCGGAAATACTTTCTACAGCTATTTTACGGCAACCCTTGAAGTATTAGCACTTCTGGTAGTAATAGGCGTTGTTACATTCTTCATTCGAAGAAATTTTTATGGTGTAAAAAGGTTAACAATGAAAGAGCTTTTCGGATGGCCTAAAGAGGACGCCAATTGGATCCTTATCATAGAATTCGCTCTGATGATGGCTTTCTTTACTATGAATGCATCAGACTTTATTCTTCAGACAAGGGGTTACGGGCATTTTGCACAACTCGGGTCTTTTCCTATCAGTGAACGAACTTTTGTGCCTTTCCTGGAAATTTTCAGCTTCGATAACGGTTTTTTATTCGGAATAGAAAGAGCGGCCTGGTGGTTTCACTTTGTGGGAATTTTATTCTTTATGAATTACCTTTATTATTCAAAGCATTTGCATATTATTTTAGCATTTCCGAGTACATGGTATGCTAACCTTGAAAAGAAAGGAAAATTCAATAATCTGGATTCTGTTACCAAAGAAATCAAATTAATGATGGATCCCAATGCTGACCCGTATGCAGCTCCGGCTGAAGGGCAGGCAGAAGCTCCTGCAAAATTCGGGGCAGAAGATATTTTTGATTTGAATCAGGTACAGCTGTTAAATGCTTATTCATGTACGGAATGCGGACGTTGTACTGCCGTTTGTCCGGCTAATATTACAGGCAAAAAACTTTCGCCTAGATTGATTTTAATGAAAACCCGTGACCGCCTTGAAGAAGTCGGCCGGAACATTGATAAAAATGGAAAGTTTGAAGATGACGGCAAAAAGTTGTTGAATGACTATATTACGAAAGAAGAACTTTGGGCCTGTACAACCTGCAATGCGTGTACAGAGGCTTGTCCTGTATTGTTAGATCCGCTTTCTATCATTTTTGAAATGAGAAGATTCCTTGTGATGGAACAATCTGCAGCACCACAGGAACTGAATCTAATGATGACCAACGTGGAAAATAATGCTGCTCCGTGGCAATATAACCAGGCAGACCGTCTGAATTGGGCAAAAGATTAATTTAATGTAACAATCTAAAATGTATCGATGTAACAATCCTTTCAATTGGTAAATTGTTATACTGGTATATTGGTAAACTGAATTAAAATGGATTTCAACATAAAAACAATGGCAGAATATGCTGCCGAAGGAAAATCACCCGAAGTTCTGTTTTGGGTAGGTTGTGCGGGAAGTTTTGATGACCGCGCCAAAAAAATTACGAAAGCATTTTGCAAAATATTAAATAAAATCGGTGTTGAATTCGCCGTTTTAGGTCAGGAAGAAAGCTGTACGGGTGATCCTGCAAAACGGGCCGGAAATGAATTCGTCTTTCAGATGATGGCTTTAACGAACATCGAAGTCCTGAATGCTTATGAGGTGAAAAAAATTGTTACCGCTTGTCCGCACTGTTTTAATACGCTTAAAAATGAATATCCGGGACTGGGCGGAAATTATGAAGTTATTCATCATACACAGTTCCTCAGAAACTTAATGGAAGAAGGCAGATTGAAAATTGAAGGAGGAGCTTTCAAAGGAAAAAAAATTACCTTCCATGATCCTTGTTATCTGGGAAGAGCAAATAACGAGTATGAAGCACCAAGAGTATTGCTTGAAAAGCTGGATGCAGAGCTTGTAGAAATGAAGCGTTGCAAATCAAACGGACTTTGCTGTGGAGCAGGAGGTGCACAGATGTTCAAGGAGCCAGAAAAAGGAAATAAAGACATCAATATAGAGCGAACTGAAGAAGCTTTATCTTTCGAACCTAAGGTAATTGCCACGGGTTGCCCATTCTGTAATACCATGATGACAGATGGTGTAAAGCACTTCAATAAAAATGAGGAAGTTGCCGTAAAAGATATTGTGGAGCTGTTAGCTGAAGCTGAAGATTTATAAGTTAGTCTAAATGCTCAGAATTCCATGAAATCAAAATGGAGAATTTCCTTTTCTTTTATTGTTGTCATTATCGCAGCACTTAGTTTCTGGAATTATAATAACAGGATCTACGATTGGGATATGCCGGGATACATAGGTTGTCTGTATACATTGAAATATCCTGATTCTCCGGATAAGATTCGCAGACTTACGTATGAAGAGATACGGAAAAAAGCTCCTGAATATGAATTCAAAGACATTTTGGGAACCCTAAAGCCTGCGAACAAAGCCCGACAGGCTTTCGCTTATAATACTAAAGCCTTTATGGAGCAACTACCTTATTATGATATTAAGGTAGGGTACAATTTCGGTATTCTCATTCTTTATGAATTGGGGTTTTCATCACCGGATTCGGTGACATTTTTAAGCATAATTTCCTATTTTATTTCAGGGCTGCTTCTCTTTATTATTTTTAAAATTATTTTTCCCGAGAATTATATTTTAGCAATAGTTTTAACGGTCGGAATCATGCTCTTACCTCCCATGACCAATATGTCGAGAGTAGCCACGCCCGATATGTTTGTCCTGCAATTCTTACTTGTTTTTATGATTGGGCTACTCAAAAAGTGGAACAAATGGATTGTATTTTCTGTGCTTTTGGCTATTACAATTTCAAGACCTGATTATGTGACTCTAACTTTAAGTTATCTGGCAGTAGCGGGAGTTTACGGATATATTCAGCAAAAAAAAGTAGATTTTGCTTTGGTATTTCAGGGAATCATTCTTTTGGCTTTATATGTTACGATCATTAAAATTTGTCATTATCCAGGATGGAAACATCTGTTTTATGACACCTTCATCCAAAGGCGTGAGTTTGTTTCCGGAACTTTACCTAATTTTAGCGTGAATGAATACTTACGGATCATATATCATAAAATCATTTACTTTAAAAAAATTACCGTAACAGCTTTCGCGCTTTTTGGATTAATATTTTATTTTTCCAAAGATAGCTGGGTAAGAACGCTCGCAATTTTTGTTTTGGCAAATATTTATATTCGATTTGTTTTTTTTCCACATTCATCGGAACTGAGATTTTTCTTTGGTTATATTGTTTTGTTGATCGTCATTTTCCTATATGCATTAAGCAAAAAGTATAATGGTTTCAAACTCAGGAAAATTGCGTAATTTTGAACTTTAAATAGCATTAAAATGAAGATTGAAGAATCAAATATAGTAGAGACCAACGATTACAGAGTTATTATATATCCGGCATCAAGACCTTTTGAAACAAAAGAGGCAAAAGCAATTACCGAAAAGCTTTTTGATTTTCTGGCTACGTGGGCGGCACATGGAAAACCACTTTCATCATCTTTCAAAATTGAAAAAAATCAGTTTATCATCATTTGTGTAGATGAAGAAAAAGAAATGGCTTCCGGTTGTAGTATTGATGCGTTGGGTAAAGTAATGAGAGAAATAGACGAAGAATATCAGCTGGGTCTTTTCGACAGGATGAAAGCCAGTTTTATTGAAAACGGAGAAGTAAAAACCCTGAAGCTTATTGATTTTAAATCAAAAGTAAGAAGCGGAGAAATTTCTAAAGATATCCAGGTTTTCGACTTTTCAAAGAATACTTATCTGGAGTTTTTAGGAAATTTCCTGTTGCCTTTTGAGAGAAGTTGGGCGGCTGGGATTAAATAAATTGAACAGGCAATCAATAAATTAAAAAGTGGAGTTTTCCACTTTTTTTGCTTTAATTATATTTGTTGGAAATTCTGAAATAAGATTCAATTAATATTCATGAAAATATCTAAAATTCTTTTTTTAACGACCGCACACCGGCACGATGATGACAGAATATTTTATCATCAGGCCAAAGCGTTGAAAGAAGAAGGATATCATGTTAAAATATGCAGTCTTTCATCAGAATTCAGGGGCACGGTTGACGGAATAGAAATAGAATCTTATGCCGTACTTGAAAAAAGCATTGCAGACAAAAGAAAAATTTTTGAGAATATCTGTGATACTTATGAGCCGGACGTTATCATCTGTTCAGAACCTTTGGCAGTAATTTCTGCAAAAAAAATCAAAAAGAGAAAAAAAGTAAAAATCATCTATGATATTACTGAATGGTATCCATCAATGAGAATGGTAGAGCCATTTTCTTTCCCTCTCAATATGATCCATGCTGTAAAGTTCTTTTTGGTCCAACTGTACGCGGGTTTTATCAGTACTCACTACATTTTTGGTGAAAATACTAAGAAATTTCCGCTGGCTTATTTTTTTCCATTTAAAAAATCAGTTGTTATACCCTATTATCCGGATGATATTTATATTCATCAAAATATTAAAAGCTTACAACTGGGTAAAATTACACTTTGCTATACAGGCCAGTTTTCAGAGGAAAAAGGGATAGGTAATTTTTTTGCTGCAGCAGACAGCTTAAGAAGGAAAAGGCCGGATCTAAAAATTTCAATTCTTTTGATCGGTGGCTCAAGAAAACAAAAAGATGAAAAATACTTTTCTGAGCTGAAGAAAAAATACAATTTTGAAAACATTAAAATCGAAAAGCCGACTTCTTTTGAAACTTTTACAGAAGCTTATGCAGATGCAGATATTTGCTTTGATCTGAGAACTCTGAATTATGAAAATCATCATTGCCTTCCGATCAAGATATTTTATTATGCAGCTTCAGGAAAGCCTGTCATCTACACAGATTTAAAGGCGACCCGGCAACATGTAGACGTTTCAAAATTTGGGTTTCTTGTAAATCCTCAAAATCCAGACAACATTTCAGATCTTATTATAAAATATATTGAAGATCCGAAACTGTATTCAGAACATGCTCAAAACGCAAGAAAAGAATACGAAACAAAATACAACTGGAATATGATCAAAAATTCCTTTCTGAACTTTGTCAGAAAATCACTGAAATGATATGAGGCAAAATACTATTTTAAAGACTTTTGTTTCAAGATTTTTAATTCTGATATTAAATTTCGGGCTGGTAATCTATTCTACCAACATGTGGGGAAGTGCCGGAAAAGGAGAGATTTCGATCATTATTGCAGATCTTACCATTATCAGCTTTTTCGCGAATATTTTTGTTGGAAGCAGCATGAGTTATTTTGCAACAAGATTCAAAGTTGAGCAGATTTTACCTTTTGCTTATATTTGGGCTATTATTGTAGGTATTGTTGTGCCGATTGCTTTCAGTTACAATCACTCTGTCGGCTATTTATACTACCTGATCGGTCTGTCGGTAATGTCTTCGCTTCTGGCTGCCAATGTTAATCTTTTTGTCGGACAGCAAAACATAAAAATGTTCAATCTTTACACTGTTTTACAACAAGCTATTCATATTTTATTTATTGTAATCATTGTTTATGTGGTCAAGATGACATCTGTTAGTTCTTATTTTATATCGCAGATAGGGTCTTATGTTGTATTATTTACAACAAGTACAATACAGATTGCAAGAAATACGGAGACCAGAAGGATTTGTTTTACTAAAGAAATCGGCTCACAATTATTTAGCTACGGCTGGAAAATTCAGTTAAGTGCCTCTCTTCAGTTTCTGAATAACAGGCTGTCATTTTATTTTCTGGAGTATTTCAAAGGAATTATGAGTGTTGGTATTTTTTCTGTAGGTGTAGCGTTTTCCGAAGCGGTCTGGACAGTCAGCCGGAGTCTTTCTGTAATACTTTATGCAGATGTTGTAAATAGTTCCAATTCTAACGACGCTATTGAAAAGACTAAAATATCGCTACGAATAAGTTTTTTGATTACGATGCTTTTTATCCTGATAATGCTTCTTGTTCCGGCTGAATTGTATGCCTTTATTTTTGGAAAGGATTTTAGCCACACTAAGCAGATTGTTCTGTTTCTTTCGCCCGGAATACTATCAATTGCCGTAAGCAATATTATCGGATATTATTTTGCAGGAATTAATAAGCTCAGGATTTTAAATGTTAAGTCGTTGATTGGTGTTATTTTCACTGTCATTGCTTCATTTTATGTGATTCCAAGATGGGGAATTCCGGGAGCTTGCATCGTAAGTTCCGTTTCCTATTGCCTGTCATCAGGATTGTTATTTTGGAGATTTTATCAGATTACGGAATTTCGTATAAAGGATTTTATTCTTACCAAAACGGAAATTAATCTTTTGTGGAAGAAAGTTCTGAGAAAGTAATTCGCAGAAACTTTGTCAAAGTTATTCAATACCGGAATATTCACCGTTAAATAATCTTCACTGTCAAATATATCAGAAGAAAATTTTTATCTTTGCTGAACATGAAGAAGAATATTTTTTTCGGAATTCTGGTTATTTTTTGTGCCTTTCTGAGCTGCAGAACGGATGAAGATGAGTTGCAGAGAATCGACCAGATTCTAAATATTTATATGAAAAATAAAGCGGGAAGAGATCTTTTCCATAATAAAAAAGACCTAACCTATTTCACTTATTCCTTTAATGATGTAAACGGAGTGGCAGACCTTGCGCCTGTTAACAGCACACTGAGAGCAACAGCAGATTCTACGCTTTTTATCGAATATATTGCCGGAGCAAAAAGAGTAGGAGTCGATTCACTGGATCCCAATAATAAAATCTACCGTTCAGATATTACGGTCTCACTGATCAAGAGACTCAACAATACAATTCTGGATACTATCCAGGAAGATCTCAGGATAGAATACAGGATGACGCCTTCGGTATTTGAAGTCTCTAAAGTATATTATAATGATACTTTACAATTCACAAAACAGGAGGGTGCCCCCAATGTAGTTACAATCGTAAAATAATTTTATACATTTGCAAAACTGTTGACATTCTGTGTTCAACATTCTAATAAATAACATCTAAATAAAATGTTACAAGTCAATTTTTTGCGCGACAACAAAGAGCGCGTTTTAGAAGGTCTTAAAAAAAGACAATTCAGGAATCTTGAGCTGGTAGACGAGGCGATCGCTACCGACGACGAAAGAAAAAGAATTCAGTTTGAGCTGGATTCCCAACTTTCCGAAAGCAACAAAATTTCTAAAGAAATCGGACTTTTAATGAAGGAAGGAAAAAAGGAAGAAGCCGAATCTGCAAAATCTAAAACAGCACAGCTTAAAGAATCGACGTCGGAATTGAAATCCCAATTAGATGTCAAAGAAAAAGAGCTGATCAATATTCTGTATCAGCTTCCGAATATTCCTCATGAGAAAGTTAAAAGCGGAGCTTCTGCCGATGACAACGAGATCATCTATCAGTCTCACGATGTGGAAGGTCTTGGTGAAGGAGCGATTCCTCACTGGGAACTGGCAAAGAAATATAACCTTATCGATTTTGAATTAGGGGTAAAGATTGCAGGTGCAGGTTTTCCGGTTTACCTTGGAAAAGGAGCAAGGTTACAGAGAGCACTGGTTCAGTATTTCCTTGACAAAAATGTTGAGAAAGGATATATGGAAGTGAATCCTCCTCACGTGGTAAATGAAGCTTCCGGATATGGGACGGGCCAGCTTCCTGATAAAGAAGGGCAGATGTATTTTATTAATGAAGATAATCTGTACCTGATCCCGACAGCCGAAGTGCCAGTTACGAATTTGTATCGTGATGTTTTGCTTGAAGAAAGAGATTTACCAATTAAGAATACAGCTTTCTCCCAATGCTACAGAAGAGAAGCGGGAAGTTACGGAGCTCATGTAAGAGGTCTGAATCGTCTTCACCAGTTTGAGAAAGTGGAAATTGTAAGAATTGAAAAGCCTGAAAATTCTTATGCTGTTTTGGAAGAAATGGTAGAACACATCAAAGAAATTTTAAGTGACCTTGAGCTGCCTTACCGTGTATTAAGACTTTGCGGCGGAGATACCGGTTTTGCATCTGCCATGACCTACGATTTCGAAGTATGGAGCGCTGCTCAGGAAAAATGGCTCGAAGTAAGTTCAGTATCCAATTTTGAAACGTTCCAAGCGAACAGACTGAAGTGCCGTTATAAAACAGACGGAAAATCTCAGCTTGTTCATACCTTAAACGGTTCCGCAATGGCATTGCCTAGGATTATGGCTGCTTTGCTTGAAAACAATCAGACGGAAGAAGGAATTAAGCTTCCGAAGAAGATTGCTGAATATGCGAGATTTGATGTAATTAATTAAAAATTTAATTTTCTATAAATGCCACCGGAGTTTTTCGGTGGTTTTTTATTTGCTTAAATTTTTTCCGGGAATGTTTGTCGCAAGGGTGCAACAAGGTTTCCCGCTTCCGGGAAAGTTTGTTACTAGGGTGCAACAGCCTTTCCCGGTTCCCGGAAAAGTCGCTGCAAGGTGCAGGGCGTTTTCTTGCTTCCCGGAAAGTTCGCCGCAGGCTGCAGTAAGTTTTCCGGAAACATGTACTTTATTTAATAATGCTATTGTTTAAATAAAAGCTAAAAACCCTTCGAATGATTGTCCGAAGGGTTTAATATGTTTTAAAAAATTACTTAAAATTTAATGACAGTTTGCATTGTTGTGGTTATGCGTACTGTGATCTCCCGGTAAATGGCAGTCGCCTTGGTTATCTTTAGATATGGTCATGGCTTCGGCTCTCGGGGAGATATATGGAATTCCCAATTCTAGGCCTCTTACAATGAATAATCCGCCCAGTATAATCATAACAACAGGCATTACTTTTAAAACCTTTATTCTGAAAGTCTGATTCATGAGGTTTCCGACCAAAACTACCGCAAACATGAAAGGTAGAGTTCCTAATCCAAATAAAGACATATAAAGCGCTCCCTGCCATATTCCGCCGCTCGCAAGACTTGCCGTTAATGCCATATACACCATTCCGCACGGAAGGAATCCATTCAGAACTCCTGTTGTGAATCTCGAGCGGTAATCTGCTTTCTGGAGTAATCTTCCCAAGTTTGATTTTACCTTAAATAAAAACCTGGAAAAAAATGGAACTTTTGAAGCAAAATCTTTCCCTCCGAAAGAAAATACAGCCATAACAATCAGGAGTATTCCCACTGCGATAGTGAGATATTGCTGGATACCCGCCATTTCAAAGCCTTCTCCAATGATTCCCAAAATTGCTCCCAAAAGGGAATAAGTGAAAATCCTTCCGAATTGGTAAGTAAGATTCTGGAGATAATAATTCGTAGCCTGTTTTTTGGTTAATCCCATTGAAAGGGCAATAGGACCGCACATTCCGACGCAATGAAAGCCGGAAGCAAATCCCAAGCCGATGGCCGATATTATAAGTGCTATTTCCATATCACATCATAATCCAGTCGATAGTCTGTTTTGTCTTTGGTCCAGCTTAACCGTAAGGTATAATTTCCCATTTTCAATACCTGAGCCGGAATTAAAAAAGATTTGCTGGCATCAAGCTGTACAGCTTTGTGTATGTCTAAATTCTGATCGTCGGTTCTGTTTAAAACAAATTTTACCGTTGTATTGGAATTATCATAGTCTTTTGGAAAGGTAATTTTTATTCCGTTTTTATCCTGGCTGTAAACTGGTTTTTCCTGTAAGCTATCAGCTCTTTTCTTGGCATCAATAACATCCTGGTATTTGAGCTCTTCTTCATAGTAATTATCCGTTACCATCTCAGAATTCTTCTGTCCGTTCGGGAAAAGAAACAACATGGAAAGTATAAAGATGATAAAGGCAGCTAATGCAACTACAACACCGTGTCCCCAACTAAATTTTTTCATTTTTTAGAATTAATATATTTAAACCTCAGTATACAATCCGATGTTTTGATATTGAGGTTCTGAATTAGAATTGCAATTTAAATGGTCCCTCAAAATAGGTTTGATAAGAATCTACCAGTTTTCCATTCATATCATAAACCCCGATGGTGATATTCTGTTTAGAAAGGTTCATTTCGTTTTCAGGGAAGCTGATGTTCACTGTACCTTTAGTAATTTTATCACGCTCTACAGGGATTTTGCTTGAAGCACTGTAGATTACTTCTCCGTGTTTTGGTTCAATTACCTTGATGGTTACAATCTTCTTGTCATTGGTTTTATTCAAGAATGTATAATTGTAGGTATTGGTAATTTTTCCGTCTCGTACAAAGAATGTACTTCCTGCAGGTTTAATGAATTTTGCTTCCATTTCTCCTCTGTTATAAAGTAGATAGCCGAGAAATGCTGTCAACAGTACTAGAATTATGGCAAAGCCTTTCATTCTTCCTGTAAACCTGAATTTGGTTTCTTTTTCGATCTCATTTTCGGTAGCATACCGGATAAGGCCTTTCGGAAGACCCACTTTTTCCATTACTTCATCACACGCATCGATACACGCAGTACAGTTTACACATTCAAGCTGTTGACCATCTCTGATATCAATTCCTGTAGGACATACCACCACACACTGATGACAATCTATGCAGTCACCTTTTCCGGCAGCTTTCCGGTCTTCACCTTTTCTCCATTTTGCTCTGTTTTCTCCTCTTTTAAAATCATAGAAAACATTTACCGTATCTTTATCGATCAAAACACCTTGTAATCTTCCGTAAGGGCAAACCAGTGTACAAACCTGCTCTCTGAACCATGCAAATACAAAGTAAAATGCTGCAGTAAAGAGAATCATTACTATAAAGTTGGTAGGATGGGCAAACGGCCCTTCAGAAACAATAGTAAATACTTCTTTATAGCCCACAATGTACATGAACATAAAATGAGTTATGATGATTGAAATGATAATATAAATCGTCCATTTCAACCCTCTTTTCCAGATCTTTTCCGTATTCCATTCCTGACGGTCAAGTTTCATCTGCTTATTCCTGTCTCCCTCAATCGCATATTCTATTTTACGGAAAATCATTTCTAGGAAAATTGTCTGAGGGCATATCCAACCGCAGAAAATTCTACCGAAAGCAATCGTAAATACGATAATAAAAATAAGAGAAGCAATTGCTCCAAGCGTAAGAATGAAAAAATCCTGAGGATAGAAAGGTTGTCCGAAAATAAAGAACTCCCTGTCGATCACGTTAAATAAGATAAGTGGGTTGCCATTAATCTTAATAAATGGAATCGAAAAATAAATTAACAATAAAATACAGCTTACGAGATACCTGTAATTGGTATACTTTCCTTTAGGCTTTCTGGGATAGACCCATTTCCTTTTTCCGGACTGATCCATAGTGCCTATAGAATCTCTGTAAGTTTCAGGGTCCAGAACCTGGCCCTGTCCGCCGCGTGCTTCTATTTCTTCTATATCTGACATTTGTAATATATTTAAAAAAAGAAAAACATAATTCGTTACTATTTTTAATGTAATAACAAATTATGTTTTTTCATATGTTTCTAATTTTTAGTTAAAATTATTCTTTTTCCCAATGCGCTTCAGTTCCCTGAGGAGCTGCTCCACCCTGAGCTGGTGTCACCGGAGGTAATTCCTGGTTGATATGATATACATACGCTGCAATCTTTTCAATTTCAGCACCGGAAACTTCTCCGTTTTTACCGAATGGTCTCATCGCAGGGTTGGTAGGAGAACCGTTCCAGTCCATATGGAAGACATTTTTGAATAATGTTTTCTCAGGCTGGTTGATCCAGTAATTATCCGTAAGGTTCGGACCAATACCTCCACTACCATCTTCTTTGTGACAAGACGCACAGTTTGTTTTAAAAAGCTCTTTACCTTCTGCAATATTATCAGCTGAATATTTAGCTGTTTCAATCGTTACAGGCGGCTGAGTTTTCTGATATTCTTCAATACTAGCCAACTGCTCTTTGTATTCTTTTTCATATTCGCTTAGCGGGTGAGCAAAATCTGTGAACGAGAATGCTGCAACGTAAACAATACAAAAAGCGGTCCCAAAATAGAACAGACCTACCCACCATTTTGGTAATTGGTTGTCTAATTCCATAATCCCATCAAACCCGTGGTCGATAAGGATGTCTTTCTCTTCAGCAGCAGACTGTTTTTTAAATGCTGCATTGTATAACCTTGTGAAATAAGGTACTTTTTTCTCTGCTAAATAAGCTGCTTTCTCATCAGCAGACAGTTTCTTGAATTTATTGTTTTCAATAAGGTCTCCGATAGCACTGTGGATGTATGCTAAAATACCAGCAATGACTACAGTACCCCAGAAATAAGGTGATCCCAGAAACTCATAACTTTGTACAAACAGATAATAAAAAACTATTAAAAGTCCGATTATGATTAAGATGTTTATAAAAACCGGTGTTCTTTGTTTCATAATAAAGTAGATTAATTTTTTACATTAAAATCGTCATCCTGATCATCATTCAGAGGTGCCTCTTCTTCTTCCTTGTAAAACTTTTTAGGCCTGCTAAAAACGTATATTACCAATGCTACGAAGAACAGCATAAAGAAAATCAGAGCCAAGGTCTGGTAAAAACCAGCATTATCGGTATTGGATAATATATCTTTAAAGTTCTGAGGTATCATGATGGGAACTTTTTAATGTTAGTTATTACTTGCTGTTTTAATTTCAGTTGTTTTGATATCGGTTCCTAATCTCTGAAGATAAGAAATAAGCGCTACGATCTCTTTTTTCTCTAATTCACCTTTAGGTCTTTTTGCATAAGCATCTTTAAGATCTGGTGCTTCTGATAATATATCTCTTACAATCTTTGTTGCCTGATTGTCTGCCCATGAATTTGCAGAGTCAATTTCTGCCTTTGTGTAAGGTACTTCAAACGCACTCTTCATAAGCTTCATTTTGTCAACCATTTTAGATCTGTCCAGATTTGTAGCGATCAGCCATGGGTAACGAGGCATGATTGAGCCGGCAGAGGTAGATCTTGGGTTGTACATGTGCTTGTAATGCCATGAACTTGGATTTTTACCCCCTTCTCTATGCAAATCCGGTCCGGTTCTTTTTGATCCCCAAAGGAAAGGTCTGTCGTATACGAATTCTCCTGCTTTTGAGTATTGCCCGTTTTTACCGTTAAATCTTACAATCTCATCTCTGAATGGTCTTACCATCTGTGAGTGACATGCATTACATCCTTCTCTGATATAAATATCTCTACCTTCTAATTCAAGCGGAGAATAAGGTTTCACTGCTGAAATAGTTGGTACGCTTTTCTTAAGGGAAAGGGTAGGAATAATTTCTACCATACTACCTATCGATACCGTAAGTAAAGATAGAATCCCTAGTAATAGAGGTGTTCTTTCTAACCAAAGGTGAGTTCCTTCTCCTTCTTTACGCTTTTTACTAATGTTTGCTAAAGCCGGAGCTTCTGCAGGTACATCCTTCTGGAATGATCCTTTTCTTACTGTAGCAATAAGGTTAACTACCATTAAGATTGCCCCGGAAAGGTATAAAAGGCCTCCTACAAATCTCATTTTAAAGTAAGGAATAATTGCTGTTACTGTATCCAGCCAGTTTTTCCAAACTAATGTTCCGTCCGGGTTGAACTGTTTCCACATTAATCCTTGCGTGAAACCTGAGATGTACATTGGCACCGCATAGAAAATGATTCCTAATGTTCCTAGCCAGAAATGCCAGTTAGCCAATTTTACGGAATATAATTTAGTTCTCCACAAGATCGGAATCAGATAGTAAATAACACCGAATGCCATGAAACCGTTCCAGCCTAAAGCACCTAAGTGTACGTGACCGATTACCCAGTCTGTGAAGTGACCAATTTTGTTGATGTTTTTTGTCGCTAAAAGCGGACCTTCAAACGTTGCCATACCGTAACAAGTTACTGCCACAACGAAGAATTTCAATATAGGATTTTCTCTTACCTTATCCCAGGCTCCTCTTAATGTCAGAAGTCCGTTCAGCATCCCTCCCCAAGACGGAGCGATAAGCATGATAGAGAAACCAGTTCCCACTGCCTGAGCCCAAGCTGGTAACGCTGTATACTGAAGGTGGTGAGGCCCAGCCCAGATATAAACGAAAATTAATGACCAGAAGTGAATAATCGACAGTTTATATGAGAAAACTGGTCTGTCCGCAGCTTTTGGTAAGAAATAATACATCAAACCAAGAACCGGAGTTGTCAGTACAAACGCAACTGCATTATGACCATACCACCACTGTACGATAGCATCTTTTACCCCCGCATATGCTGAATACGATTTCCAGCCTGTGAAAGATAAAGGAACCTCAAGGTTATTGAAAATATGAAGCATAGCCACTGCAATCCATGTTCCGATGTAGAACCAGATAGCTACGTATAAGTGTCTTACTCTTCTTTTAGCAATCGTTAAGAACATATTAGCCCCGAAAATTACCCATGAAATAGTAATTAAAATATCGATTGGCCATTCGTGCTCTGCGTATTCTTTTGAAGTATTAATTCCCATGAAGAACGTAATGTAGGTCACTACGATCATGATCTGCCATGTCCAGAAATGGATCCAAGACAGGGTATCACTGTACATTCTTGTTTTCAGAAGTCGCTGTAAAGAGTAATAAACTCCTACATACACAACATTCATAACGAATGCAAAAATCACAGTAGAGGTGTGCAACATTCTGATTCTTCCGAATCCAAACGCACCATGTGTGTTTATTAAGCCCTGTATACTACCACCCATACTGTTGATGGTTGTATCATCTGTTCCAAATAAAAATTCCGGAAGCTCAGGGTAGAAAAGCATTAATGCAGCCGTAAGCCCAAACAGAAACCCTATGATCCCGAAAACTACGGTCGCATAAAGGAATGCCCGGACAATACTGTTGTCATAACTAAACTTTTGTGTTTCCATATCAACTATTCACTTTTTTCTTCAATTTTTCTTATTTCTCCCTTTTCATCATCGTTTTCTTTGTTGCCAGTATCTTCTTTTTCCTTGATTTCATCAGAGTCAAAGAGAATTCTTACAGCAGGAGATTCGTCGTCCTCAAACTGTCCTTTTCTGGCGTACACTATAAACACGACCAGGAAAACTGCAGCCAAAGAAACGCTGCAAAGGATCATTAAATATAGAATATCCATTAGACAACAAAATTAACCTATTTTCGGGGTTCAAATTTAGTGAAAAATAATGACATTCGTCACGAAATATGGGTTTCAGCTAATTTAAAATCAGTCTAAATAAGGGCGTTTAAGCGTGGTTTTTAAAATATTTCCTTCCCAAAATCCAAGTCGAAAGTGTTGTGAATGAAACGACCGTAATCGAACTTGCCGGCATGATCAGAGCAGCAAAAAGAGGATGCATATGTCCTGTAACTGCGTAACTTAAACCTACAACATTATAAAGGAAACTGATTACGAATGTTATTTTCACAATCGTCATTGAACCTTTGCAGACATTCAGGTATTTATCCAGGTGTACCACTTTTTCACCATTCATGATGACATCGGATGAAGGGGTAAAACTGTTGGTATCATCGGCGATGGCGATTCCTACATTACTTTGCTTGAGGGCTCCGGCATCGTTCAGTCCGTCTCCAAGCATGGCTACTTTAAAGTTTTGATCCTGAAGGTTTTTGATGTAATTCAGCTTGTCTTCCGGACTTTGATTGAAGGCCATTCCTTTGTATGCGGGAATTAGTTCCTTAAGTTGACTTTCTTCTGAAGAATTGTCGCCACTTAAAATGAAAACATTATATCCCGTAAGTTTTTTAAATAAATTTTTAAGATTTTCGCGGTATTCATTTTTAAAAATAAACTTGCCTAAAAATTTTTCATTTTTGCTGATATAAACAGCGGTCTCAAGATTCTTTGATTCCTGGTTGTTGTAACTTGCAGATCCTATTCTGTAAAGATTTCCTCTGATGTTCGCCTCATAGCCTTTTCCTGAAATTTCCTTAAAATTCTCAACCGGAAAATATTCGTCTTTAATATCAAGAAATTCATATAAAGACTTGGAAAGCGGGTGATTAGAATTTTTTAATAAAGTTTTGATATTCAGTAAGTCAAATTTACTGATTTCAGATCCTTCGTACTTTATGTTAGATTTTTTTCTATGCGTAATCGTTCCTGTTTTATCAAAAACAATGGTATCCAGTTTAGATATTTTCTCAATTGTTAAAGTATCTTTTACATAAAATTTATTTCGGCCCAAAATCCTCATAATGTGACCGAAAGTGAAAGGTGCTGACAGTGCAAGTGCACATGGACAAGCAATAATTAAGATAGCAGAAATGACCTGGAACATTTTATCCAGATCAATAAAATACCAGTAAATACCTGAGATTAAAGCAATGCCTAAAATGATGAAAGTGAAATATTTACTGACGTTGTTTGTTAAGGTGTCAAGTCCGGTTTCATGTTTCTTAAATGCTTCCTTGTTCCAAAGCTGTGTAAGATAACTTTGGTCAACATTTTTGATCACTTCCAGCTCAAGAGAAGACCCGATCTGTTTTCCTCCTGCAAAGATTTTATCGCCGGGTTGCTTGCTGATGGTGGCGCTTTCACCAGTGATAAAACTGTTATCTATATTTCCTTCCCCATTAATCAAAATAGCATCAACCGGAATAATTTCCTGGTTTCTTACCAAAATACGATCGCCTATTTTAATTTCAGAAAGGAGGATGTTATCCTGTTTTCCTTCAAAATCAACCTTTGTCACGGCTATCGGGTAGAAAGACTTGTAATCTCTGTCGTAAGAAAGTGCATTATACGTCCTTTTCTGGAAAATTTTACCCAAAAGCATGAAGAACAGGAGTCCGCATAAGGTGTCGAAATATCCCGGCCCGTAATCGGTGGCTACCTCGTAAAGACTACGTCCGAAAAGAACAATGATTCCTAAAACGATAGGAACATCAATATTTACGATCTTATTTTTTAAACCATACCAGGCCGATTTGTAATAATCCGAAGCAGAATATACGACCACCGGAATTGCCAGCAGGCACATTAAAGCCCGGAAAAGACCTTTATAATGCTCCATCCAGTAATCTTCCCCGCCGATATACTCGGGAAAAGCCAGGAACATACCGTTTCCGAAAGCGAAAGCTGCGATCGCAAATTTCACCAATAAGGATTTATCTAAATGTTCAACGTTTTTATCCGCTGTTTCAAGACTGATTACCGGTTTGTAACCTAAATTGGTAAGGAAATTGGCTAATTCACTTAATTTTAAATCATTATGATTAAATGAGATCTGCAATGTCTTTCTGGTAAAGTTTACTTGGGAATAATTAATATTTTTATTTAAAGTATGCAGGCTTTCCAACAGCCAGATGCATGAAGAGCAATGAATTACCGGAATTTTGAAAGTCACCAGACTGGTATTTCCTTCAGAAAAATCTGTTACTTTTTCAAAAATTTCAGGAGTGTCCAGGTAATCGAATTGTGATGAGCTTTCATCAGGGCGTATTCCGGCCCGTTTATTAAGTTCATAAAAGTTACTTAAATTATTGGTGTTCAGTATTTCATAAACCGATTTACAACCGTTGCAACAGAAAGTCTTCTCATCAAATAAAATTCTTTCCTTTTCGATACCTTGACCACAATGAAAACAGTTCTCGCTCACCTCCATAAATTATTGAACTACAAAATTATAACAAATTTTTTTGTTTATCGAGTTAAAAAGTTCTATTTTTGTGATAAATGTCATATAAAATGTCGCAGGAACAACAGATTGCAATCGAAGAGAGGTTCGCCAGAGTTTTTAATGATAAATCATTTAAAGAAAGACTTTCGAGTGCTGATTTTGAAAAATATATCAATGCTAAAAAGAAACTGAGTTTTCAGAAGCATGATACGATTTTTGAGGACGGTGAAAGTCCGAAAGGAGTATTTGTCCTGGAAAAAGGAGCGGCGAAATTATCAAAATCCGGAGCGTTCGGCAAAGACCAGATCCTGAGATTTATCAAAGAAGGGGATATTATTGGTTACCGATCTTTGCTGTGCGGGGAAAATTTCCAGGCAAAAGCGGAAGCCATGACAGACATTGAAGCTACTTTTCTGCCGGCGGATGTTTTCATGTATCTTCTGGAAGTGGATCCTCAGCTTTCTTTCATCATGCTTCAGAAAATTGCATATGAATTGGGAGAATCTTCCAACACCATCACTTTCCTGGCACAAAAAACAGTGAGAGAAAGACTTGCAGAAATTTTGCTGCTTTTGGAACAGAAATTAGGGGTAGATCCGGAAGGATTCATAAAAATCTCTTTGACGAGAGAAGAAATCGCCAACATCATCGGGACGGCTACGGAAAGCGCCATTCGTCTCATTTCCGAATTCAAGGGAGATAATCTCATTGAAGTAGACGGAAGAAATATCAAGATTCTCAACCATGACAAATTAATGAAACTAGGTCACGTAGTTTTATAAAAATCATACAAACTTCAAGTCGGCTCAGCGCCGACTTTTTAACGTTTAAAAAATAGATACATTATGTCTGTTCATTCTGAAATAAAAAAAGTTACCACTGAAACCTTGCGCAAAATGAAATTTGACAAGGAAAAAATAACGATGCTTACGGCATACGATTATACCACTGCGAAAATGGTGGATGCAGGAGGAATTGATGCGGTTTTGATCGGTGATTCTGCGGCTAACGTAATGGCGGGTTTTGAAACGACGCTCCCAATTACTTTAGACCAGATGATCTACCATTCTCAAAGTGTAGTCAGAGGAACCGACAGAGCTTTGGTTGTAGCCGATTTACCTTTCGGGACCTACCAGAGTAACCCGGAAAAAGCTTTGGAATCAGCGGTAAGAATGATGAAAGAAGGAGGTGCTCATGCTGTAAAGATTGAGGGCGGAAAGGAAATTTCAAAATCGATTAAAAAAATCATCAATGCCGGAATTCCTGTAATGGGACATTTAGGTTTAACACCTCAGTCAATTTACAAATTCGGAACCTATAAAGTAAGAGCAAAGGAAGAAGCCGAAGCCGAAAAATTAATTGCTGATGCGCAATTGTTGGAAGAATTGGGGTGTTTTGCAGTAGTTTTAGAAAAAATTCCGGCAGGTTTGGCTAAAAAAGTGACAGAATCTATCTCAATACCAACAATAGGAATCGGAGCCGGAGCACATTGTGACGGACAGGTTCTCGTGTATCATGACATGGTCGGAATGAACAAAGGGTTCAGCCCAAAATTTTTAAGGAGATATCTTGATCTTTATACAGAAATCACCGGTGCTGTGGCACAGTATGTAAAAGATGTAAAGAGTCAGGATTTTCCTAACGAAAGTGAAAGTTACTAAATATGGGGAATCAACAATCTACTCAGGGGATTTTATCTATTGCTGCCTTGATTTGCCTCGTGGCAGGATGGTTTAATCTTTTCTCACCTGAAATCAATACTTTATTATCAAGAAGAATTTTCTATATTTTGATTGGAGCCAGCTTTTTTCTTCAGGCACCTTTCTTAAAGAATAAAAATTTCACTTATGCTATGTATGCTGCGGCGGTAATCTGTGTACTTGGTGGATTACTTATACCAATAGGCTCCCGATTGGAAACGCTGAAAACTGTCGGACTGCTGGGAGGAATTATTCTTTCATTTACCAACAGACCTACTTTTCGTCAATAATTATGGAAGAACAGATTGTTTACGAAGACAACCATCTTCTGGTAATTAATAAGAAAGTCGGTCAGCTGGTTCAGGGTGATAAAACCGGCGACGAATCTTTATTAGATGCTATTAAAAACTTTATAAAAAAACGGGACAATAAACCTGGAAATGTTTTCCTCGGCCTGGTTCACCGTATCGACAGACCAACTTCGGGTCTGGTGATTTATGCTAAAACATCCAAAGCGTTGACCCGTTTGACGCAGATGGTTAAAAACCGTGAGATTAAGAAAACATATTGGGCCGTTGTGGTAAAAGAAATGATTCCTGAAACCCAAAGGCTGATTCATTATTTAAAAAAAAACGAAAAAAATAATAAAGCCATCGTTTTCCCAAAAGCGACTGAAGGTGCCAAAGAAGCCATTCTCACATATCATGTGATTAAAACATTAGACAATTATCTGTTGCTGGAAATTGATTTGGAAACGGGAAGGCACCACCAGATCAGGGCTCAATTATCGAAAATAGGGGTTCCGATTAAAGGAGATTTAAAATACGGATCTCCACGCTCGAATCCGGACGGAGGAATTAATCTTCACGCCAGAAAACTGGAATTTATTCATCCGGTTACCAAAGAAAATATTAAGATAACAGCTCGTGTTCCGCAGAATGATGCGGTTTGGAGGGCTTGTGAAGAGTAACTTAATAATAGAAGGAAAGTTAGAAGATGGAAGCTGGAGATTATTCAGTTTCCATTTTTTATTTTTTAAGAGCTTTTCCCCGCTTTCCATTACAATTCCTCATTACGCGGCTTCACTTCGTTCCGCCGCTCCATTGCGGGATTTTCATTGCAATCGGGGCTAGGGTGGCAGTCATTTATTTGGATATTGACAAAATATCCTTTGTTTTTCGAGAAAAAGCTTAAATAAATAAACTTTGCGTATAAACAAATAAATAGTATTTTCAAACTCCCATCCTCCATCCTCCCGCTTCCATCTTTCTCAAAAATTTTGTCCATTCCAAAAAAATCTCTACCTTCGTCTCAACTTTAGGGGTGTCTGTTGACAAAACAGGCTGAGATTTTACCCTTTGAACCTGATTTCTAGATCATACTAGCGTAGGGAAAAGTGAAATGACTTTGCGGTACATTCTATTGTACCATCATGGGCATTCCTAAAGTAAATGTAAAAATTTAGGAATGGAACTCACAATCAACCACACATTAAGAACGTTCGAGATACTTCCGGAAACACTGGAGGCATTATTGGCTATGGAAATTCCTCAAAAGCGAAAGGGTATTGCCGTAGCACTCAATAACCGTATTATTCCGCAGGCATTCTGGGCGGAAACATTCCTCAACAATAAAGATTCAATTTTAATCATCACTGCCACTCAGGGCGGTTAATTCCACATAAAAACAAATATTATATGGCTCATAACATCACCCGTTCGCCGTTTCCGAACTCAAAGAAAATCTACGTTGAAGGAAAAATTTATCCCATTCAGGTAGCAATGCGCGAAATAGAACTCAGTCCCACGAAACTTTCCAATGGAACTCTGGAACATAATCCACCAGTTACCGTTTACGATACCTCAGGTCCTTATACCGACGAAAATTCTGAAATTAATATCGAAAAAGGTCTTCCGAGAATCCGGGAACAATGGATCTTAGACAGAAATGATGTAGAAATTCTTGACGGAATCACATCAGAATATGGAAAAGCTCGTCTTTCCGATTCAAAGCTTGATGAATTGCGATTTTCTTACAACCACAAACCAAAAGTTGCCAAAGAAGGGAAGGAAGTTACCCAGTTATACTACGCAAAACAGGGCATCATCACTCCTGAAATGGAATATATTGCCATCAGGGAAAACCAAAGAATCGAGCAGCTGGATTCCGTTTCCAAAGAAATGGCCTTTCAGCATGAAGGAAATAGTTTTGGCGCAAAAACTCCAAAAAATAAAATCACTCCCGAATTCGTAAGAGACGAAATTGCAGCCGGAAGAGCAATCATTCCCAACAATATTAACCATCCGGAAAGTGAGCCGATGATCATCGGAAGAAATTTCTTAGTTAAAATCAATGCCAACATCGGAAACAGTGCCGTATCATCCAGCATCGAAGAAGAAGTGGAAAAAGCAGTATGGGCCTGCCGTTGGGGAGCAGATACGATCATGGACTTATCCACCGGGAAAAATATCCATGAAACCAGAGAGTGGATTATCAGAAACAGCCCGGTTCCGATTGGTACGGTTCCGATTTATCAGGCACTGGAAAAAGTAAAAGGTATTGCTGAAGATTTAACATGGGAAATTTTTAAAGATACCTTGATTGAACAGGCCGAGCAGGGCGTGTCCTACTTCACGATTCACGCCGGCGTCTTGTTGAGATATATTCATCTAACGGCAAAAAGGGTAACAGGAATTGTTTCCAGAGGCGGTTCAATTATGGCCAAATGGTGTCTCTTTCATCACAAAGAAAACTTCCTCTACACGCATTTTGAAGAAATCTGCGAGATCATGAAAAAATATGATGTTGCTTTTTCCCTGGGGGATGGCCTTCGTCCGGGTTCGATTGCTGATGCCAATGATGAAGCACAGTTTGCAGAGCTTGAAACATTGGGAGAATTAACGAAAATTGCCTGGAAGCATAATGTTCAGGTAATGATCGAAGGTCCGGGCCACGTTCCGATGCACATGATCAAGGAAAATATGGACAAGCAATTGGAAGTATGCCAAGAAGCACCGTTTTATACATTAGGACCATTAACGACAGATATTGCGCCCGGTTACGACCATATCACTTCCGGGATCGGAGCGGCAATGATCGGCTGGTTTGGTTGTGCGATGTTGTGTTATGTGACACCAAAAGAACATTTGGGACTACCAAATAAAGATGATGTAAAAGTTGGAGTGATCACTTACAAATTAGCAGCTCATGCTGCAGATCTGGCGAAAGGACATCCCGGAGCGCAATATAGAGATAATGCATTGAGCAAGGCAAGATTTGAATTCCGTTGGGAAGATCAGTTCAATCTTTCTCTGGACCCGGAAACCGCAAGATCTTACCATGATGAAACGCTTCCTGCCGACGGAGCAAAAGTTGCGCACTTCTGTTCGATGTGCGGGCCGAAATTCTGTTCCATGAAAATTACCCAGGAAATCAGGGAGTCTGCAGAAAAGGGAATGCTCGACAAATCCCAGGAATTTATTGAAAAAGGAAAGGAAATTTATATATGATCATCGTTATCACGCCCGAAGAATGCTTTCAAAAAGAAACCGAAATCATTAATGAATTGTTTCGAGAAGGACTGGATTTACTTCATATCAGAAAACCGTTTATCAGTAGGCCAGAAATGGAAGAATTTATCCAAAAAATAGATCCGCAGTTTCATCATCAGTTGGTACTGCACAGTCATTATGATCTGGCGAAAGATTTTGATATTTCAAGATTTCATTTCAGGGAAACTGACAGGCAAAATGGATTGTTTAAACCTTTTACAGATAAACTTATTTCAACTTCGGTTCATGATATCGAAACTTTTAATAAGTTAAGTGAAGAATGGAAGTATGCTTTTATCAGTCCGGTTTTTCCGAGTATTTCTAAAAAAGGATATGGGAAGGAATCAACGGTTTTAAATGATATTAAAAATAGGAATAACCCGAGAGTAAAGCTGATTGCACTGGGAGGAATTAATGAAAATAATATTCATAAAGTTTTCAACAGTGAAGCTGACGGAGTAGCTTTATTAGGCGCGATTTGGGAAAGTGAAGAACCAATTAAAGTTTTCAGAAAATGCAGACAGAACGTCCTTTCGTGATGAGTGTCGCAGGCTATGACCCAAGCGGAGGAGCAGGCCTGCTGGCAGATATTAAAACATTTGAACAGCTGAAAGTTCAGGGATTGGGAGTTTGTACGGCAATGACCATACAGACAGAATCTCAATGTCTTAGTCTTGAATGGCAGTCTCTGGAAACAGTTCTTTCGTCAATTGATATTTTGATGAAAAGCTATCCGGTGAAAGTGGTGAAAATCGGCGTGGTAAAGGATGCTGATTTTTTAAGCGAAATAATCTCAACCATTAAGGCGAATCATCCGGAGGCAAAAATGATCTGGGATCCGGTTTTAAAAAGCACGTCCGAATTTTCCTTTTTTGACCTGAACTCCATTACCCAACTGAAAAATGTGATCCGGCAAATTGATTTACTCACACCAAATTACAATGAATATAAAGTTTTGCAGGAAAATCATGTTTTTGAAGTTGGGGATGGTTCATGTTCAGCTTTAATTAAAGGAGGTCACCGGGAAAACATGCTGGGAATTGATATTTTACGGGAAAATGGGAAAGAAATTTCAATCGAACCCAATGATAATGCTTCAGTTTTTTACCCGAAACACGGTTCAGGTTGTGTACTTTCTTCAGCTATTGCAGGTCATTTAGCAAAAGGAGAAAATGTAGAACAAGCCTGCCGAAAAGGGAAATTATATATCGAAAAATTTTTAACAAGCAATCCAACTTTATTAGGATTTCATTCTTAAATATGTCAAACCTCTATCATTTGCTGAATGAAATGCCTTTGCGAACTTAGAAGCGCTTAGTAAAAAATCTTAGCGCTCTTCGCGTTAAATCAAAATAAGAAAATGGAAAAATTACAATACATCTCTCAAGGCCTCACCATAGAAGATCAGGAACTCAATATCCGGAAAGCTCTTGACAATGGCATACAATGGATACAGGTCCGCTGGAAAAATGCTCCCGAAAACAAATTCATCCAGCTTTGTGAAACTTCAAAAGAACTTTGCTCAAAATATCAGGCCGCTTGTATCATTAACGATCACGTTCATATTGCAAAAGAAATTGATGCAGATGGAGTTCATGTTGGCTTACAGGATATGTCAATAGACGCTGCAAGATTTATTTTGGGAGAAGAAAAGATCATCGGCGGAACCGCTAATACCTTTCAGGATGTACTTCAGAGAATGGCAGAGTCTTGTGATTATATCGGTCTGGGTCCTTTACGGTTTACTCAAACTAAAGAAAAGCTAAGTCCTGTGTTAGGATTTAAAGGCTATCAGAAAATTATACAGGAATTACAGGCAAAATCATTAGAAACCCCTAAAATATTCGCTATTGGAGGCGTTGTTCTGAATGATATAGAACTATTACAGCAGATCGGAATTTACGGCGTGGCCGTTTCAGGACAAATTACCGACAAGCCTTGCATCATCAGTGATTTTAAAACAGCATTACAATATACATATGAACAATAATCAACAATTAATAATAGCAGACCGTACTTTTGAATCAAGATTGTTTCTGGGTACAGGAAAGTTCGGAGACC
Source organism: Chryseobacterium taichungense (assembly GCF_900109935.1). Lineage (GTDB taxonomy): Bacteria > Bacteroidota > Bacteroidia > Flavobacteriales > Weeksellaceae > Chryseobacterium > Chryseobacterium taichungense. The sequence continues at coordinate 201,296 of NZ_FOBV01000006.1, forward strand.
TTTCACAAATGACAGATTCCATCATTGCTTCAGGAAGTGAAATGGTGACCATGGCCCTGAAAAGGATTGACACCCACTCTTCAGAAGATGATTTATTAAATGCCCTGAGACCGGCAAACGTTCATCTTTTACCCAATACTTCAGGAGCCAGAACGGCAAAAGAAGCGGTATTAGCAGCGCAATTGGCCAGAGAAGCCCTGGAAACCAACTGGGTCAAACTGGAAATTCATCCCGATCCTAAATATTTGCTGCCCGATCCCATCGAAACCCTTTATGCTACGGAAGAGCTGGCAAAACTGGGATTTGTGGTGATGCCATACATTCATGCCGATCCGGTATTATGCAAACGTTTGGAAAATGCAGGAACAGCGGTGGTGATGCCACTAGGCGCACCGATCGGAACCAATAAGGGACTGAAGACTTTAGATTTTTTAGAAATCATCATCAGCCAGTCTAATGTTCCTGTGGTGGTAGATGCCGGAATCGGAGCACCTTCCGATGCGGCAAAAGCCATGGAGATGGGAGCAGATGCCGTATTGGTAAACACTGCGATTGCCGTAGCCAGAAACCCTGTGAATATGGCACTGGCCTTTAAAGAAGGCGTAATTGCCGGACGAAGAGCATTTGAATCAGGCCTCGGGGCTATAGCTCAACACGCAGAAGCCTCAAGCCCACTGACTTCTTTTTTGTTCGATTAACAAAAATTCTGCAGTAACATTAACGAGTCCCGAAGGGACGACCTAATACAGGATAGGATGAAGTCCTATCAATATAAGAATAGAAATATAAAGAAGTGATTGCGCAACACGCAGAAGCCTCAAGCCCGCTGACTGCTTTTTTGTTCGATTAACGAAAATCCTACAGTAACATTGAAGAGTCCCGAAGGGACGACCTAATACAGGATAGGATGAAGTCCTGTCAATATAAGAATAGAAATATAAAAAAGCGATTGCGCAACACGCAGAAGCCTTAAGCCCGTTGACTTCTTTTTTGTTCGATTAATTGAAGCCTTGCTGTAAAATTAAAGAGTCCCGAAGGGACGACCTAACAAAGGATAGGATGCAGTCCTATCCTGAAGAGACGGTTTAATAAGGATTGGCTTCTATCAATTTCACAAGAATTATTTATTAAGAAAATTCTGCAGTAACATTGAAGAGTCCCGAAGGGACGACCTAATACAGGATAGGATACAGTCCTATCAGAAGAAACACCCTAATAAAGGATAGGATGAAATCCTATCAACATATACACATAGGTTTAAATTAAATTGTATGAAGAGTTTTAAAGACCTTTTTGAACAACAGCAATGGGATAATATAAAAACAAGACTAGACAACGTCACCTTGTCCGATGTTGAAAGAAGTCTTTGTAAAAAGAACAAGACCATAGAAGATTTTCTGAACTTTCTTTCGCCTGTTGCTGCTCAAAATTTAGAGGTAATGGCAAAAATGACCCAGCAGCTTACCCAAAAGCGGTTCGGGAAAACGATCCAGTTGTATGCACCGCTCTATCTCAGCAATGAATGCCAAAATATCTGTACATATTGCGGATTTAGTTTAGATAATTCCATTAAAAGGAAAACACTGACCGATACTGAATTAATGATCGAGGCTTCAGTATTAAAATCAATGGGAGTAAATCATGTTTTGCTGGTGAGTGGAGAAGCGAATAAAACTGTGGGAATTGATTATTTTCTGAATGCTGTAAAACTATTAAAACCGCATTTCGCCAATATTTCCATAGAGGTTCAGCCTTTGTCGGAAGAAGAATACCAGTTGCTTCAACAGGAAGGTGTACATGCCGTATTAGTATATCAGGAAACCTACCATCAGGAAGTGTATAAAGAATATCATCCGAAAGGAAAAAAATCCAACTTTGGGTTTCGGCTAGAAACTCCCGACAGAATTGGGAATGCGGGAATCCATAAAATAGGGCTTGGTGTTTTACTGGGGCTGGAAGATTGGCGGGTTGACAGTTTCTTTAATGCGCTTCATATCGATTATCTTCAAAAGCAATATTGGAAAAGCAGGTTTTCCGTTTCATTTCCCAGGCTGCGTCCTGCTGAAGGAATTATAGAACCAAATTTCATTATGGAAGATAAAGATTTGTTACAATTAATCTGTGCTTACCGAATCTGGAATGAAGATCTGGAAATTTCAATTTCAACAAGAGAAAATGAAAAATTCAGGAATAATATCATTTCCTTGGGAGCAACCGCGATGAGTGCTGCTTCCAAAACCAATCCCGGTGGCTATGCGGTAGATAAAGAATCCCTGGAACAGTTTGAAACCAGCGACGAAAGAAGCATGGATGAAATCAAGAACATCATTAAAAAAGCCGGCTATGATCCTGTAATGAAAGATTGGGATGCTATTTATAGTTGAATTAAAAATTAAAAAGAATTTCAACCATTAAGATTTTATTTCAAGACTTAATCATTTAAGTCAGCAAAGAAAAATTAACAAGTTAATTTGATGAAGCTGTATTTTCAAGCTTCACGAAGCAAATTTTATTTGCCTTTGCTTCTAAAAGTAATATGTAAAGTTGAATTAAAACTTTGTGTTCCTTTAGTTTATAATTAAACGAAACAGGTTAAATTAAATACACATGATAAAAGAATATCCATTGCTATCATTTGCTGAGTGTTAACGCCTTAGCGACCGAAAAATATACGTAATCATTAAACTAAAAGCTTGCGACCCTTGCGTTAAAAACCAAAACAAAACTAATCAAATGAAAAAAAGAAGTAACATTTAGCTCCGTGTTCTCTTAGTGTTCAAAAGAATATCCATTGCTATCATTCGCTGAGTTTTAACGCCTTAGCGACCGGAAATAGAAATGATCATTTAAACTAAAAGCTTGCGACCCTTGCGTTAAAAACCAAAACAAAACTAATCAAATGAAAAAAAGAAGCAACATTTAGCTCCGTGTTCTCTTAGTGTTCAAAAGAATATCCATTGCTATCATTCGCTGAGTGTTAACGCCTTAGCGACCGGAAATAGAAATGATCATTTAAACTAAAACCTAGCGACCCTTGCGTTAAAAACCAAAACCAAACTAATCAAATGAAAAAAAGAAGCAACATTTAGCTCCGTGTTCTCTTAGTGTTCAAAAGAATATCCATTGCTATCATTCGCTGAGTGTTAACGCCTTAGCGACCGGAAATAGAAATGATCATTTAAACTAAAAGCTTGCGACCCTTGCGTTAAAAACCAAAAC
>NZ_FOBV01000006.1:204532-321462 GCF_900109935.1 Chryseobacterium taichungense
GTTAACGCCTTAGCGACCGGAAATAGAAATGATCATTTAAACTAAAAGCTTGCGACCCTTGCGTTAAAAACCAAAACAAAACTAATCAAATGAAAAAAAGAAGCAACATTTAGCTCCATGTTCTCTTAGTGTTCAAAAGAATATCCATTGCTATCATTCGCTGAGTGTTAACGCCTTAGCGACCGGAAATAGAAATGATCATTTAAACTAAAAGCTTGCGACCCTTGCGTTAAAAACCAAAACCAAACTAATCAAATGAAAAAAAGAAGCAACATTTAGCTCCGTGTTCTCTTAGTGTTCAAAAGAATATCCATTGCTATCATTCGCCGAGTGTTAACGCCTTAGCGACCGAAAAATATACGCAATCATTAAACTAAAACCTAGCGACCCTTGCGTTAAAATCCAAACCAAACTAATCAAATGAAAAAAGAAGACCCCTTCGCACGTTACAGCCGACAGATCTTTATTGAAGAAATAGGTCTTGAAGGTCAGCGGAAAATACTAAATGCTAAAGTACTCGTAATAGGAGCGGGTGGTCTGGGTAGCCCGGTAATTCAATATCTTGCCGGCGCCGGGGTCGGTACTTTAGGCGTGGCAGATTTCGATGAGGTTGAGCTTCATAATCTCAACCGCCAGGTAATACACCGCGAAGGCTCGGTAGGAAAATCAAAAGTAAAAAGTGCAGAAAAATTTGTTAAGAAATTAAACCATCAGGTAAACTTTATCGGGATCGACAAGAAAATCGATCATTCCAATGCAGTGGAAATCATTTCACAATTCGATATCATTGTCGATGGCTCGGATAATTTTGCGACCAGATATTTGATTAATGATATCTGCTCAGATTTGCAGAAGCCGCTTGTGTATGGAAGTATTTTGGGGTTTCAAGGACAGGTTGCCATCTTCAGCTGTAAAGGAAGTAAAGGGCTTAGAGCTGTTTTTCCTGAGCCACCCTCTGAAGATCATATTCCTGATTGCGATAGCTTAGGAGTGTTAGGGCCACTGCCTGGAATGGTAGGAAGCATGATGGCTGGCCAGGTTCTGAAGATCATTGCTGACTTGCCTTTGCAGCTTAACCAGATGACATTGGTTGATATGCTGAAATGGCAATTTTTTACCGTTGATTTTTAGGTGATTATGTTGGATTTATTGTAAATGTAATGCATTTCTCTATCTAATTTATAGGCTTTCATTTGGAAATAACAATAATTTGTTTACATTTGTGCCGGAAAAATAGTCTGATACAGGCAATTTTTTAACACAAATGACTGCACCTATGATGAAAAAATTTCGTCTTAATACCTTTTTGCATCCCTATGCAAGATTGCTAAACTTGCATGTAACGACCCTGCAAAACTTAATATATTTACAGAATTACTTTTTACATCATACCATTTTCAAAAGATTTTTTCCGTGTTCATCAAGCGTTAGAAATAATTTCAGAGCTTCGGATGTTACGTCAGAGTTCTTCAGCCGTCCTCCGCCATGATACTAGCTGTTAATTCAGCTCTTAATTAATTTTCATTATAATATTTTAACGTGATTAAATAGTAAGAAATACATCAATAATGAAGTTAAACAATCTTAGATAATTATTTTTTAGGTTTAGAGTTACTCTCAAGGAGTTAATCATAAACATTATTCAAATACAAACAATGAAAAAAATTATTACAATTGCTGTTTCATTATACAGCTTATCACTTATTGCTCAAGTTGGGGTTAATACAACTACGCCAAAAGCAACCCTTGACGTAACCGCCAGGACTACAAACGGCAGCAGACCTGAAGGGTTTATTGCACCTCGTCTTACAGGAGATCAAATTAAGGCAGCAGATGCACAATACGAAACTGCACAAACGGGTACTATTGCCTATGCAACATCGGCAGCTACTATGCCAAGAACTACTAAAACGGCGGGCATCACAGCACCCGGATACTATTATTTTGATGGTGCAGTATGGAAGAGCTTGAGTATGGGAGGTACTACTGCTTCAGTAGTGTCAGATTGTAACATAAATGGTTTTACAGGAAGCTATATCAACGGAACGGCGATAACGGCATCAAACAAATTTTCTGTAACTATTACTAACAATTCATTCTCAACTGCAAATATTGCCTTTCAAGCCTCTGATTTGGTATTGAGTGGCGTTTCAGGAATTACGGTAACTTCTGTAACGCCGCCAACTGCGTCTTTAACTTCTGGGCAGTCGCAGCTGGTTGAATACATGCTTAGCGGTACACCATCCTCTTCAGGGACTTTAATGGGAACCTGGGCAAAATTATCGTTAAACTGTTCAAAAACAGTTACTGTCATTCAACCTCCTATTACCTCACTGGATTGTGCAGGAGCTACCCAAAATGGAATTTTAACAGGAGGAATTGCGGCAAATAATGTTTCTGCGGTGATTAACTACGGTGGAGGGGATGGTTCTGCTTATGATGGTCAGACAATTTCATCTACAGGAGTTACCGGATTAACCGCTACTTTGGTAGCTGGTAATTTTGCTATCGGGTCAGGCTCCTTAACTTATACAATTACAGGGACTCCATCTGGCGGAGGAACAGCAGCTTTTCCAATCAGTATTGGAGGGAAAAGCTGTACGCTTAATATTACTGTTCACAACACACCAGCTATTACCTGTGGCAATACAATACAATCTCCTGCAGGTACTTTAATAAACAATACTGCTTATACAGGCTCTTATACGATGTCTTATACCGGTGCCACGGTTGGTGCAAGCTATCCTGCACAAACATTTACCGTAAATGGGTTAACATTACAGAGGAGTGCAGGAACCTTCACCTCTGCAAGTGGTACGATCACCTATACGCTTAGTGGTACCTACACAGGTGCGAGTAACCAGATCGTTACTTTTAATCCGTCATTGATTGCAGGCTCTACCTGTAACGTTGTATATGGAGATGCTATACGGGGCGCCCTTGCAGCAGCAGGATGCGCAAGCTGTACTACTTATGATGCCGCATCGGTAAATGATTGGATACCGGTCACAGCGAATGAATACGCTGCCGTTTACAATACTGCCAATATTGCCGGAGCTACTATAGTGGGTCAGGCAAATGCGCAAATGAATACTTCATCCGTAATTGACCCTACTGGTGGTTATACCTATGTAAGCAATGATAATGATGCTCCTGTACCTGCAAATAGTTATGTGATCGGTTTTTCTGCTATTATAGCTTCGAGCCAAAATAATGGTGGTAACAATGTAAAAGTGTCAGCCTCCCAAACATCTGGTTTTGTCAATATGGGGAATGCGTTCAACATCACTGGTAGTGGAAGAGTATATTTTGTTTGTAAGCGACCAAACACAACCACACCAAACACTTCGGGAAATGGTTATTTTGGAGCTTATTATTCGGTTACGGGATACTCTAAAGTAGTAGGATCTAATTCTAATACTTATTATTTTAACTATCCAAGTGGAGGTAATGTGAGTTCTGTTGGTTTTAGACAAGGTCAATGGGGTGGTGGTCCTTATGGCGTCCGCCTTCACCAAGGTATCACAACAACCATAAAATCTTGGTAATATGCTTTTAATGAGAAATAGTCCCCTATATCTAAAAGCTCGATATGTGGGTATATTGGTAATTAAGTTTTAATCTGTATATTTATATACATATATTTTAACTTTTACATTTATCAAGTAATAAATCCTAACCCCAAAGGCTTCAAAACCTTTGGGGTTAATATTTTGTCACTCGCTCGAATGTTTTGTTCGCAGTACGTGGGTTATTTAGTACTAAAAGAAATACTCATTTCAATTTGACTATAGTCCTTTGCCCCGACGAAAGCGCCTCTCATCGGGCGTGATAAGGATCTTATATCGGGCGTCATAAAGTATTCTCATCGACCGATGAGACCGATTCTCGAAATTACACCTCTAAATAATACTTTTTGGAAGAAGGTCACACTTTTATAATTTAAAAGAACATATTATCAGCAATATACCAACTACCTCTTGCTTAAGCAGCGCTACGGTTGGGATTGGAAATGCATATCTTTTCACTTTTGTTTGAAGAATTTGTATTTATATTATATATAATTTAATGTTTGTGGAGTATTTAACATGTAAATTGTCATTTTTTTTGGATGTTATTATATTTTATGTAAATTTGTAGCCATAAAGCAGTTTCATACGATACGCTTTTTACACACAGAATGATGAAAATAACACAACAAATGAGAAGAACCAAAAGAAAGACGGCGTCCCATTATATCGGGAAGCTTTTCTATTTTTTCATTATTGTTGGTTTTCATCTGCATGCACAATCATTCTCCGGAGACGATACCGGAATCTACATTGAAAAAGGAACTTCCGTATACCTAAAAGACGGAGTCACAGTATCCGGTCTGGAATATGACGGATACATTACTGAAAATTCATTCAAAACAGTTCCTGAAAATAAAAATCTTCTCTCAGATAAGAAGAAAAGCAATAGGAAATATGCTGAACTGAAGAAGCCTGCAAAAGCTCAGAATGTTCGTAAACCGGTAGACCCAGCCACTTCTAAAACCATTACTTTACCTTCTTCCGAGAACAGGTATAGATTGGGACTAGCAAGTGGTAACGGTGATATAGCCGTCGTTACAGGCAATCCTTCTGTAAAATATGCTGCAGTATACGAAAGGTTCAGCTTTGAAAAATACATCATAGTCAGGGAAGACGAGCGTATGTCTTATGCTACCACGCCCAGCCCTGTCTCAGGAATATTAACGATTCATTTCTCGCGCCCTCCTCCTTTTAAGAGTATTGTATAAACAGTAGTGTATTCAAAAGAATATAACACAATACTTTTAAAATCTTATAATGAAAAACAAAATTTATTTAATGACAATATTCTGCATATTGACAGGATATTGTGGCAACTTGCTCAGGGCGCAGACCGGGCCCGGCGGGGTGGCGGGAGCATCACTGTGGCTCAAGGCAGATGCCGGGCTAAGCAGCAGCGTGACGTACTTCAACGTACCTGCGGCCAACCGGACGGCGAGCAGCACTTATAGTGATTCCTCACTGACACCGGCGTATTCTACGCTGTCTTCATCCAGTGCATGGGCAGCCAGCTCGGCAGTGACCGGGCAATACCTCACCCTTGACCTGGGATCAGTTCAATCCGTCTATGGCATTGTAACGAAGGGACGCGGAAATTATTCGCAATGGGTGAAAAAATATACCGTAAGTTATTCGAATGATAATGTTACTTATACTCCGTTAGGAATAACATTTCCGGCGAATATAGATCAGAATACGGAAGCTACCAATATATTTCCGTCGGCAATTACAGCCCGGTACGTACGGATTACGGAAACGGATTATAGTGGGCACCCCTCTATGCGGGTGGATCTGATTAAAAATGTAAATCCGTTTTCGGCAGGGGATTCCTCGGTGCATCTCTGGCAGGATCAGAGCAGCAACGGCATGAATTTTATGAGAAGAGGAGCCGTTGCACCTGTATATCAAAATTCCGGTTCGGCAGGAACCAACTTCAATCCGGTGATCCAGTTTAACGGAAGCAATTATTTCGAGAACTATGTCTCTGTTCCTTCGGCAAACAATACCAATTATACAAAGTTTGCGGTATTTAACACGACGGGAGCCACAGGAAATATTATCTCCGCTGCAGATCCCGGAAATTCAGCCTTCTACTTAAGTGGCGGGAGCTTATATTTATACCATAATGGAAATTTGAGCAATCCTGTACCGGTAAGCAATAATGTTCCGGTCATTGGTACGGGCGTATGGAGTAATGGGACGTCCAACGGAACATACATCAAGACCAACGGTAAATCAGGGACCGCATTTACGAGTTCTACAGGGTATACTGCAGGAGGCCTGCAGATTGGTGCCTTTCAATCGGGTACAAATATTCCGGCTTCTTCTACCATAGCAGAGAGTATTGTATTCAGCTCGGCGTTATCACCTGCTCAGATCAATAAGGTAGAAAGTTATCTGGCGATGAAATATGGGGTTACACTCGATCCGCAGAATTATGTAGCGGGTGATGGTACCATTATATGGAACTCAGTAACGAATTCCGGTTACAACAACAACATCGCCGGGATAGGCTGGGATTATGACTCCGGATTAATCCAGAAGCAGTCGCAGTCGGTGAATGCCGGTTTTCAGCCGGTCATCGGAAATGGAAACATTGCCGCTACCAATGCCGGCAACAGCAACAGCTTCAATGAAGACGGTACCTTTATGGTATGGGGCTCCGATACAGGCAGCACCACTTTTTCTACGGCTTTTTCTTATGGCGGGCTAAACTACAGGATGGCCCGTACCTGGAAAGTGCAGAAAACGAAAACAATAGCAACGGTGAAGATCGCGGTACCCGTAAGCTTATGGCCGGGTGCAGTGACAAAACCTGCTTTACTGGTCGGCAGTACCACGGCCTTTGATGGGACAAGCATAATGTCGATGACAAAGGAAAACATCGGCGGAACAGATTATTACACCGTAACGGTGGACCCAAGCTCGGTTCAGTACTTCAGCTTTGCAGGATTAGTTACGGCTCCAGGGGGGATTGCAGGAGCTTCATTATGGTTAAAGGCTGATAATGGAGTTTCTTATAATGCAAGTAATCAGGTTTCTGTATGGAACGATCAGATAGGAAATCCTGCAATTACAAGTCAGGCAACAAAGGTTGGCTCAGGGGCTATTACTTATGCCGGTGCAGGAATGAATTTTAATCCTGCAATTAATTTTGATGGTACATCAGGTACTGAAATGACAGCTGCAACAAGTTCTTCTTCTACATGGAGTGGGGCTTTAACGATTTATGGGGTAGCCAAAATGAATAATGCAGGCAATCTTAATGCTGTTTTTGCATCTCAAAATAAAAGTTTACAGTACTTCAACAATCAATATTATGTCGATGGTGATGGTTGTCAAACGGCTGCCACATCTGTGGTGCCTGTAGGTACATCAAATTTAGCAATTGTTTCCTATAATGCTAATACGGTTACCACAGCATCACAATCATTTTTGAACGGGCAGTATCAGGCAAGTGCTTCTACATCAAATTGTACAGCCAGTCCCACTAATGGTTTTGAAATAGGAGGGCGTACTTCAGGAAATCAATCTGCTCGTGTGATTAATGGCTCATTGGCAGAGGTGATTGTTTACAACACACAGCATACAGGAAATAACCTTTCACGTTTGGCAATAGAATCTTATTTAGGTCTGAAATATGGAATCTCACTGTCACGTAATAACAATGGAAATGGTACTTCAGGAGAAGTAATTTCCGGAAGTATTAACGAAGGGGATTATGTAGCGTCTGATGGGACGACTAAATTCTGGAATTCTGATATTACTTATCAGAACAACATCGCCGGGATCGGAAGAGACGATGCCTCTGCATTAAGTCAGAAGCAGGCGCAGTCGGCGAGCAGCGGTATTCAGCCGGTCATCGGAAATATAGCTATTGCCGATACTAATGCCAATAACAGCAATGACTTCGCGGCCGATAAAACCTTTATGGTTTGGGGCTCCGATACAGGCAGTGCCAATTTTGTGACATCCTTTGCCTTTGGCGGTTTGAACAACAGAATGGCCAGGATCTGGAAAATACAGGAAACCGGAACCGTAGGGAAGGTAAGAGTAGCCTTAAAAGTGAGCGACCTTCCGGGAAGTATCACGAAACCTACACTTTTGGTCAGTGGTGACACGACCTTTGATGCTTCGGATTCTACGTTTTTAATGACCAAAGAAACCATTGGTGGAGTAGATTATTATGTAACAGATATTAACGCCAATATTGACTTCTCTTCAGGGCAATACTTCAGCTTTGCCGCTTTTGTAACGGCACCGGGTGGAGTTGCCGGAACGAGTTTATGGTTAAAGTCGGATTTAGGAACAGGAACAACTACGGATAATACAGCAGTCTCACAGTGGACTGATTTAAGTGGTAACGGAAATAATGCGACTCAGGGAACGTCTGGAAATCAGCCATCATACAAGAATAATCTCACTAGTAATATGAACTTTAATTCTGTTATGAGTTTTGATGGAGGTAATGACTATTTTAAATTGAATCCTGCTTCACAACCGTTAGGATCTGCTCCAAGAAGTATAATACTGCCTTTAAGAAGTAATGGATCTACAACAGCAATATCATGGGGTTCTAATGGAACAAATACTTTATATAGTATCAGAGTAAATCCTTTACTGACAGATTTTGGAAGTGCAAATGCCCAGAATTCAGGGGGAGGATCAATTACAAATACAAATATTCTTGCCGCCATCTACACCGGTAGTGGAGGTAATAATGAACTATATCAATATGGTAAAAGACTTGGAACTACTACCATTAACTTAAATACAAGTACAGGTCTTGCAGCATTAGGAGCTGAAGTCTGGACAGGAAATTATGATAATTTCTTTTGGGGTCAAATACCGGAAGTTATTATGTACAATAAAGCATTAAGTGCTGTAGAGCAGTCACGAATCTATAGTTATGTTGCCTTAAAGTATGGTGCAACCCTTGACCAAAGTACAGCACAAAGTTATGTATTAAGTGATAATACTGTTGTCTGGAATGCCACTTCAAACGTTGCTTACAGCAATAACATCGCCGGAATCGGCAGAGACGACGCCTCGGCATTGTCTCAAAAGCAGTCTCAATCGGTAAATGGAGGCATTCAACCGGTCATCGGAAATGGGGATATTGCTGATACCAATGCCAATAACAGCAATGCTTTCGCAACAGATAAAAGCTTTATGGTATGGGGCTCTGATACGGGAAGCAGTTCTTTTGCTACACCATTTGCTTACGGAAGCTCCAATTTTAGAATGACCCGAATCTGGAAAGTGCAGGAAACCGGAACCGTGAGTAATGTAAAAGTGGCTATACCGGCTTCACAGTTGCCAACAAGTGTGAGTAATCCTTCAATATTAATCAGTGGTGATGTAAACTTCGATGGTAATGATACCCGTATTGAAATGGAACAGAAAACAATTGGTGGTATACTATATTATGTAGCGAAGAATAGCGTGGACCTTGCTTCAGGGCAGTTCTTCAGTTTTGCCGGATACGTTACAGCACCGGGCGGAGTTGCAGGTGTTTCATTATGGTTAAAGGCAGATACCGGTACCAATACAACAGCCAACGACGGAACCATTACAAGCTGGATTGATCAGAGTGGAAATGGACGAAACTTTGGAGTAGGTAGTGGAACAGTGGTGTACAAAACTCCTGTAGGTACTCCAGGATTTAATTTTAACCCATCAATAAACTTTAACAGTACGTCGGCTGCACTATATAGTGGTAGTTCACTATTTCCTTCTTCGCCCACTTCGAGTGCGACACTATTTGGAGTGAGTAATGCTAACGGACTTTCACTGCTTAAAGTTAATAATAGTGGTGAAACCAATGCGTATGCATATTATGATTATCCTCATTTCGAAAGTAATAATTTATTTGCTAGACCTTCTTCATCGTCAGGGGTAGCTGTGAGCAATAACAATTTTACTAGCAGCATTAGTCGTATATCTATCGGAACCATGTCGAGTGGTTCATCTGTTGGAATTGCGATTAATGGAGGTACTTTCAGTACTGCTAACGGTAGTTATAGTACCAATACTGGAGCTATGATTATTGGATCTAATGCTTGGACGGGAGGTGATGATTATAATCCTGCCATTGGAAACACACCTGAAATAATTGCATATACAAGCTTGTTAAGTGGAACCGATCAGCAGCGGATCAACTCTTATCTTGGAATTAAATATGGTGTTACTTTGGACCAAGGAACAGCTGGACAAAATTACCTGAATTCCGGCTCTAATGTGATTTGGGACGCATCCGCAAATTCAGTGTATGGCAACAACATCGCCGGGATCGGAAGAGACGACGCTTCCGCTTTATTGCAAAAGCAGTCTCAGTCAGTAAATGCGGGATACCAGCTGATCGCGGGGATTTCCACGGTGGCAGCGACCAATGCAGCCAATACGGGAACCCTTAATAACCTGCAATTCCTGGTGTGGGGCGATAACAATGCTGCCAATACCGCTCCGTTTACGGCGGTTAGCGGCTACAACAGCAGGCTGAACAGGGTATGGAAAGTACAGAATACCAATACGGTGAACCAAAGTGTTCAGGTACTGGTTCCTGTGACTACCAGTACGGTTCCTGGCCTGGTGCCGGCTACCAGCAGCTTGCTTTGCGGTACCGATGCTACCTTTGCAGGCAGCTACCAGGTGTATAACCCTGCCGGAACCGTAACGGTAAATTCGGTAAGCTATCTTGCATTCAACGTGCCGGCATCTATGGTCAGCAAGCCTTCGTTCTATATGACGCTTGCCTTCTACGAGCAGTCGCCGGGCGGTGTCAGGGATGAGCTGCTATGGTTACGTGGTGATAAAGACCTTACCAGTACTATACTTTGGAAGGACCAGAGTTCAAATCACAATGACCTACAGTTCAGTACTTATGCCTGTAACGAAGCGCCAAGAGGGCAGATGGTGTTGGGGGAAACCCTTAACTTTAACCCGGTGTCCAGCTTTGGAGACAATAATAACTGGGTTTGGGGATATACACCTGCCAATGTTGCTACTCAAAGCAAAGCAGATGTAGCCGTTGTTTATAAAACTGATGGAGCTTATGCTCAGGATGTATGGGGTACCGATTGGGGAGGCCCGTTAGATGAACGTTCGTTAGCGACAGCACAGGTTGCTAATGGTAATACTGGCATTTCTTATAGTGGAGGTAATTCAGGTGCTGCAACCATCAATGTAGCTTCCTTTAACGGAGTAGCTTCCAATGGATCGAATGTACTGATTAACGGAAATAATGTTCTTAATTTTACAGGGTCTACAAATTATGTTGGTTGCCAAAGTATCCGTTTAGGAGACATAAAAGGCGCAGGTAATGTGTTCAAAGGCGTAATAGGTGACATGGTCGTGTACAACAAGAACATGAGTGCCATCGAGCGCATCCAGCTCAACAGCTACCTGGCATTGAAATACGGGATTACGTTGGGAAGAGACAATGACGGAGACAATACGCCGGGTGAGCAGATCTCAGCATCTCCGGCAGTATATGAAGGCGACTACCTGGCGAGTGACGGCATCACCAGGACCTGGTTGTCCGATGCGGTGTACCAGAACAATGTGGCGGGGATCGGAAGAGATGACATCTCAGCTTTCCATCAGCGCATCACCATGAGCCAGTCGGCAACACCGGACATCATTACCTTAAGTACCGACAGCAACTTCACCAATGTGAACCAGAGCGGTGCCAGCGGACATACCGATGTTGCCAATGACAAGTATTTCTTTGTTACCGGAAACAACAACGGGGCTCTTACTTACACCATAAAATCAGGATTAAGCAATGATCTGAATGCTTTGATGAACCGCATCTGGAAAGTGAAGCAAACCGGAACGCTTCAGGATGTGTACGTTAAAACCAGCAATACCAAAGCGACCTACCTGGTGTATAGTGCCGATGCTACCTTCTCCACGGGCGTTACTTATGTACCGCTATCGGGAGGGGCTACCGTATCCGGAACACAGATTCCGAACGGCAATTACTTTACCTTTGCAACATTTTTAGAAGCTCCGGGAGGGGTTTACACAGGCCTTAAGATTTGGCATAAAGCCGATGCCGGAGTGACTGCGACTTCAGGGGCAGTAACAGCATGGGTAAACCAGGCAGACGAAAAGCAAATCACCAATAGCACTTCTTATGAGCAACCGACATGGGTTGGAGGAAGTGGCAATGCCTTTAATTTCAATCCTTATCTGTCATTTGCCGGTTCAAGAAACAGCCTGCGAAATACAACGGCAAATCTATTCAGCCAGGATTCGGATATCACCAACTTTTTTGCCTCTAACGTTCTTCCTACAGCTAACGGCGGGCAGTTCTGGGGTATTCAGTGGATTGGAAAAACAGGAGGGGCGATTTATGATAATTTCGAATGGTTTAACGATAGTATATATACCGGGGTAGAATCAAAATATTATACAACCTCGCTGAAAGGTGCCGGGCAAAACATATTCACTTTCGCTCACAGCGGAGTTAATGACCGAACGAATGCTTATATTAATACCACTACGGTAATGAATAATATCAGCAATACGGGAAGGATTGGTGATGGCGGATATGTAATAGGAGATGATACCACTTTAGGAGGGGATAATTATTCCAACCTCTTCAATATGTCCGAATTGGTGGCATACAACAGGGTCTTAAATGCAACCGAATTAAATCAGGTGCAGAGCTACCTTGCCATAAAAAACGGGACATCTCTGGCACAGAACTATCTTGCCTCGGATGCTACATCAGTGTGGACCGCTGGTGCAGGCTACGACAACAGCATCATCGGTCTTGCGAAGGACAAAACCTCTACGCTTCACCAGCGTATTGCTAAGAGCCAGATGCCGGTGACGGATATTATTACGCTGAGCACCGATACCAACTTTACAAACGCCAACCAGAGCGGATCAGCGGGCCATACGGATATTGCCAATGATCGCTATTTTATGATTACGGGCCACAACGGGAAAACGACAACCTTTACGTTAAAGTCAGGGTTAAGCAACAGCCTGAACGCCATCATGAACCGCGTATGGAAGGTACAGCAGACCGGAACGGCTCAGAACATCTTTATTAAGGTAGACAATATAAGAGCGACGTACCTGATCTACAGTGCGGATCCTACGTTCTCTTCAGGCATTACCTATAAAGCGCTTACCGCCGGCGTTACACCGGGCGTTCAGATTCCTTCAGGAAACTACTTCACCTTTGCAGCGCCGCTTAACGGTCCGGGTGGAGTCACCGATAACCTGGTGAGATGGTACCGTGCCGACAGGGATGTAGTCACCGGCTCTACCCTTACCTGGAAAGACCAGACGGTTAACAGGGATGCGACCCAGGGTACGGCGGCCAACCAGCCGGCGTACAATACCTCCGGATCTTCCCTGCTGAATTTCAACCCGTCACTGACCTTCAATTCGTCACAGTCGAACTATATGTCGTTTAACGATTCGGGGATGGCCAGCGGAAGTGCGGCAAGATCCGTGTTCGGCGTGGGAAGAACTTCCATGCCGGGAGGTACGTTTGAGTGGGTGAGCAGCTACGGGACCAGTGCTTCCGCTCAGAACTTCGGATTGATGAGAACGGGCAACAATGTATTGGTAACGACCTATGGAAATGACTTTGTTCCATACAGCACCATCAATCCATATGCTTCCAATACACCGGTGATTTCCTATGGAGCTGCCGCGGGAAGTACCCTGTACGGAACCTATAATGCACTTCCGGTACAAGGCGGAACCTATACCGTTAATACCGTGTTGAATACCGGTAGAATCGGGACAAGACAAAGCCTTGGTGAATACTGGAACGGGGTTATCGGGGAAGTGGTACACTACAACAAGATCCCTTCCGCCGCTGAAAAAGCGCGCATTGACTCCTATTTAGGACTGAAATACGGGGTTTCCCTCGGAACGAACGCATCTCCGTTCTCCTATGTGGGATCAGACAGCAATACGTTCTGGACCGGTAGCACGACTTATCAGAATAATATAGCGGGAATCGGCAGGGATGATATCAGTGACCTCATCCAGAAACAGAGCCAGAGTGTGAATGCCGGCAGACAGGTCATCATCAGTCTTGCTAATGTTGCCGCCACCAATGAAGCCAACACAGGAAGCTTTGACACCAATCTTCAGTTCCTGGTATGGGGAGACAACAACACCGATATGGTGGGCAACACCTCTGCATTCACTGCGGTGTATCCTTACCAGGAGAGACTCAGCAGGGTATGGAAGGTGCAGAATACCAACAGCCTTGCCAAAGACCTCCAGGTACTGATCCCGGCTTCTTACATTAAAGATCTGAAGGTATCTTCACTGCTGTACAGTACGGATGCCGGATTTGCCAGTGGCAACCAGATCATCAGCAGTACCGCGACAAGCGTGGTAACGGTGAACTCCGTAGACTATAAAGCGTTTACGATTCCTGCGGCGCAGGTCAACCAACCGGTGTTCTACTTCACCATGGCGTACTATAAAAGGTCGCCGGGAGGAGTAATCGGTGAAAACCTCTGGCTGCGTGCCGACGATGGCGTTTCCGCGACCACCGATAATACGGCGGTATCCCAGTGGAATGACCAGAGTGCCAACAACAGCCACGGAACACAGGCCACCGCAGCCAGACAGCCATTGTACAAAAATAATGCGACGGATAATATGAACTTCAATCCGGTGCTGGCTTTCAATGCCACAAGCTCGCAGAACTTTGATATCGCAGGTGACCTGGGAATCGGTAGCCAGCAAGGCGTAGCCGTATTCGGGGTTTCCGATGCTGCTTCAGGAGCCCGTTATTTCCTTGAGCCTAAAACGACAGGAAACAACCTGTTGCAGTTCAGGTCTTCTTCACCGGGAAGTTCGACACTGACCCTGAGCAATGGTACTTCCGTAAGCAATACTTTAGCCGGAACCGGATCTTCGGTATTGTATTCAGGATGGCGTGGCACAGGCAGCCTCTTCAGTGGCGTGAATGCCAATGCAGGAACTTCAGCAGCCAGTTCGACCAACTGGACCGCCGGAAGCCTCAGCCTGGGAGCTGCCTACAACCAGACCGCTTTCACCACCGGGAAGATTCCGGAAGTGGCAGAGTACTCAAAAGCACTCACCGCCACGGAGCTCCAGAAAGTGAACAGCTACCTGGCCCTGAAATACGGAATCACGATGGATCAGACCACGATCCAGGATTACCTGGCCTCAGACGGCAATAAGAGCTGGACGAAAGATGCGACCTATAAGTATAACATCGCAGGGATCGGAAGGGATGACCTTACGGCGCTCAGCCAAAAGCAGAGCCAGAGCGTGAACACCGGCAGCCAGATACTGGTAGCATTAGGATCTGCAGCAGCAAGCAATACGGCTAATGCGAATACTTTCGGCGCAGACATGCAGTACCTGGTTTGGGGAGACGACAACGGATCCTTAACCACAAAGGTGGCCACAGGAAATGTAATGGCCAACGGACTTACCTATACCAAGCGTTTCAGCAGGGTATGGAAGATGCAGAACAAAGGCAGCTTTGCTTCTGACATCAAAGTTTACTTCCCGGTTTCGGCATTCGTGAATGTATGGCCAAGTTCTGTTAGCCTCATCTATGCTTCGACAGCGGCAAAGCTGAGCGATGGTACGGCTTCGGTAATTGCCAGTACCTCTACAGAAACCATTAATGGAGTAAGCTATTATGCTTTCCCTGTAGATGCGTCTACGGTTTCTTCGCTGAATTACCTGTCCTTTACGACAGCGACTTCGGTATGCTATAAGCCTGCGGTGACTGCCGGAACGGCCCTAAGCACCAAAGCCGGAATCACTGCCCTCGGAAGAGCCGGCACCAATGCCGACAACTGGCCGATGGTACGCAAAGGAGGATGGATGGCCCTTGAAGCCAAAACCAAAGGGATGATCATCAACAGGGTGAGGTTTAAGAATTTCGGAACGGATGCCGCACCGGATTTCAGACCGGTAGCCGATGACGACACCACGCCGATTCTTACCAATCCGGTAGAAGGAATGATCGTGATGGATCTTACCAACAGGATGCTGAAAGTCTATACCACCAAAGATGGCGGGACGACTTACGGATGGTATCAGATCGGTCAGCAGACCTGTCCGGATTAGCCTTCAGGAGTATCAGCACTTTACCGCACGGCACCCCGCTGTGCCGTGCGGAAAGGCTGATCTTTTTAATAATTTAAACAATACAAGAAACAATGAAATCAATACTAATTGCAGGAGGCCTGCTGGTATCCTTCACCTGCTTTTCCCAGGTGGCGGTCGGTAAAGCCTCGGTCACCAACACCTCGGTGTCCCTGGAATTCGGGAACAGCGAGAACCGCGGACTCATCCTGCCCTGGGTAAAGGTAGACCCTTCGACCAACACCATCCCCAATATGGTAGATGGGATGGTCATTTTCGATCCTTCGGACAGCAAAGTGAAAGTCGTCGTGGCCGGAACCTGGCAGGCCCTGAGCGCCTATGATCCCAATGCAGGAACACCCGCTTCGGTGGATACTGCACTACAGGATACAAAGACCGAAGTGCCATCAGCCATGGTACGGATTGGGAACACCGTCAATCCAGACCTTAGCGGAATTCTGGTCCTTTCCGACACCAACAAGGCGATGATTCTTCCCAAAGTGGCGAGCCCACACCTGAATATCGTCAATCCCGCTCCGGGACTCGTTGTTTATGACACCACGGCCCACCAGGTCGCCGTCTTCAACGGTCAGGCATGGAGTTTTTGGGGACCCAACTAACCCCGTATAATGTTTATTTTCCGGCCGGGCAGAATGAATCACCTGCCCCCTGCCGGTTTTAAAGAAAATCACAGAATGTTTCTGAATGAGAGATTCAATGAGAGGGAAAAGGTGAAAGACAATACGGATTTGCAGCAATAAAACAATACATCATTGGATGTTGTTTCCATCCTCAGCCCCGGTCTCATCCTCAACCTTAATCTCAACCTCACAACCCTTCGGTCATGTGGATTATCGGCTCTTTCCAAGAGGGTAATTGTGGAAGAGCATCATTTTTTTTCATTTGTGTTTGGCTCCGGCCCGGGTAAGGTAACTTCCCGGCCGGAGTTTTTTTGTGGTTTCGAGAACCTCAGCCACCGGGCATTTTCAAGGATCAGGCACGGGCGTGTTTGAATATCAGCTGCCAATCAATAAAAGTCACCATTTCCATCATCATAATAACCCGGAACTCCAAAAAAAAACTGCCGTAAACATTCCCCTACTATGCAGGGTGTCTAAAATTCAGGGAATTTTTGGTGGGGTTGTTTAAAGGAGATTGCCGTACTGTGGCTTCGAGTCGCCTCAGCCACCGGGCGCCCCAGTATCAGCCGCCATTGGAATTGAGAACAAGAATTAGTCCGAAGATTTTTAGGGTCTTAGAGTATGTGCGTATGGATATTCTACTGGCGACGACAAGCAGCCGGCTGATGGGGCCTGAGGCTCTTGAAGGCCCGCATCCCGGTTGCTGCCTTGTCTCGGAGGATTGGTAATAACAATGAAGACTTACCATGTGCCGAGGACAGTTCTTTTAAGTAAATAATCTGTTGTTTTCTATTTAACATATTATAAAACAACTTATTATTATTGGCAAATAAAGTCTATTTGTTTACATTTGTCGCATAAGAGAAGTCTGGTATCACGGATTCTTGAACACAGAAAGATGAAAAGACCAGTGCCCATATTTGCCAAGCCCCCTCGATTCCCGCTTTTCTGCGTACGGAGGTTGTTCTTTGTGGTGTTTTTCATCTCACTTTCCATCAAGTCGGAAACCCCTTTGCATGATCAGGATTCCGTGATCTTTGTATCTGACGGATCTTTTGTGTTTAGATTATCCCAGGATGGGATTTATACAGGTTCTCAGATTTCCTCTAAACGAAGGGTTCCCGGAAAACAGCAGTATAAGGCAGGACCCAAAGTTTCGGCAGCAACGAACTTGCCAACAGCCTGTAAAAATCCGGTTCATAAGATAAATCCGGCTATGGCCTTCGCTTCTCTTCAATGCCCGCAGTATATCGGAAGTTCAGCGAATACCCTTTCAACAGGGATATTGGGAAACACCCAGCCGAAGAAACATCATAAAATAACAGGCCCGGTTTTCACGGCTTTCTTGGCAGCATCTCTTTCAAAACAAAAACTCCAGTATTTCTATTATGAATCCTTTACTCTCCTGAAGATTACCATTGGGCACTTCAGCCGGCCTCCGCCCGTAGTTTTAAACACAAATGGCACGAATGGTCTTGAACAGATAACCCTAATATTTTCAACCACCCCGTCAAAAATTCGTTGAATTTTCGCCATCCCTCCGGAGGATGGGAATTCCCGGTTTTCGGTACGTTGAGCGGTCATCCATCTTCAATAGTTTACTCGGCGCGCTCTTCTAAGCGAAGCGGCTCTGTGAACTTAAAGCAGCAGGTAGGGAAAAAAAGACTTCGTGTCCTCCGTGTTCAACCCTCCGCAAGCTCTTCTAAGCGAAGCGGCTTTGTGAAACTTGAAGCGGCAGGTAGGGGAAAAAGACTTCGTGTCCTCCGTGTTACACCCTCCGCAAGCTCTTCTAAGCGAAGCGGCTTTGTGAAACTTGAAGCGGCAGGTAGGAGAAAAAGACTTTGTGTCCTTTGTGTTCAAAAGAAACAATACGCAGGAACTGAGTAATAAAATTAAATGATGGATGCATAGATACAACCACCCCGTCAAAAATTCGTTGAATTTTCGCCACCCCTCCGGAGGATGGGAATTCCCGGTTTTCGGTACGTTGAGCGGTCATCCATCTTCAATAGTTTACTCGGCGCGCTCTTCTAAGCGAAGCGGCTCTGTGAACTTAAAGCAGCAGGTAGGGAAAAAAAGACTTCGTGTCCTCCGTGTTCCATCCGCAGCGTGCATCACGACAGATAAAAAGACTTAGCGGCCTTCGCGTTCCAGAACCCGGGGCCCATGATTTAAAATAAAACAATAATCTTAAATACGAGAATAATGAAACAATTATTTACAACGGCGGGAGTGCTTTTCAGTATGACCGTATTCGCCCAGGTGGGGATTAACAATACGTCCCCGAAAGCGACCTTAGACATTACCGCAAAAACTACCGGAAGCAAGCCTGAGGGGCTTATCGTTCCGCAGCTGACCGGAGATCAGATCCGTGCGGCAAGTACAGGTTCGACGCCGGTTTATGGGTCGGCGCAGAAGGGACTTATTCTTTTTGCCTCTGCCGCAGATACAGCCCCCGCAGGAGCCACAGCCAACATTACCGCTCCGGGGTATTATTATTTCGACGGCAGTGTGTGGCAGAAGATCTTAGGAAGCTCTTCAGGAGATACCACCAATGATGCCTTTGTTAATGACACCAGCAATTCGATGGTAAAAATCGGAACAAAATCAGATGGTACGGCAAGAGCAACGGGAACCGATTTCGTCGTGACCGATAACGGCAGCGTAGGGATAGGAACAGCTTCACCAAAAGGGCCCCTAAACATCAGTTATAGTAATGCGACTACTGCTATTACAAATTCAACGCTGTCACCTGGAATTATTTTGACCGGACAGTCAAATGCCTCAGGTGGAGGCCCGGGACTATACTTTGAAGGGCAGAATAACAATACCGGAACCCGGGTTTTCAAGTTCAATTTGATAAAAGATGCTTCAGGAGATGGATTACTCAATGTACGTTCCGTTTCTGACGATGCCGTTTCCGTGATAAGGTCCATCATGTCTATCAATGCGAGAGGCTATGTCGGAATCGGAACAGAAGCCCCAAAATCGTATTTTCATGCTAATACACCTACAGCAGGAGGCCTGGTTGACGCAGGAATTTTTTCCATTAATAATTGTGGAGGATCCTGTGGACAGCCTACGGCAAGAAATATTGTTCTCAATAATTTAAATGGGACTAACGGTTTGTTTGCATCGATTGATTTTGTTCCCAGCCTAGATCCAACGGCACCATCCGGCGCTTCTATACAAGGGATCGACAGAGATGCCACCAATAACTATGCTGGTTTGGTATTTTATACAAGAAATGCTACCGATTATGCTTCAAGGATGATCATAAAATCTTCCGGTAGAGTGGGGATCGGGACAAGTGCAGAAAGCCCACAAGCCACCCTGGATGTTAAAGCAATCAGCTCAGCCGGTACCAGCCCCGAAGGGATTATCGCCCCAAGGCTTTCTTTGACGGCACTCCAGGGATACACGTATGGTACGAATCAAACCGGTGCGATGGTTTATGTGAATTCAGTCTCCGGAACGCCCGCAGGACAGACTGCCAATGTGACCGCAGTAGGTTATTACTATTTTGACGGGACCAATTGGTTGAAAATGACTACCGGAGCCTCAGTAACCGATGCTACGACAACGGCTAAAGGGATTGTGCAGTTGGCAGGAGATTTATCCGGAACCGCAGCATCACCGAGCATTGCCACCAGTGCCGTAACCTCCGCTAAAATAGCAGACGGTACCGTAGCCAATGCAGATTTAGCTTCGGGTACAGGGGGGATTTACAAAGGAGACGGTTCATTATCCGGGAATACTACCGTGACACAGGGGACCAATACTTTAGCTTTTACCTCTACAGCAACTGCGGGAACCAGCCATTTTACGGTAGACGGAACAACCTTAAATGTAGATGCTGTTAATAATAGAGTGGGAATAGGGACAGCTGCTCCAAAAACATATCTTCAGGTACAATCACCGGCGGGCTCTGCTACTCCGGTAGCTGCTTTTTCCAGTGTTAATTGTGGGGCAGGATGTGGTCAAGGGACGGCAAGAAATATTGTCCTTAATAATAATCAGGCCAATAATAGTCTCTTTGCTTCCGTCGATTTTGTTCCGGGGACAGATCCAACGGGTAGTTCCGGCGCAACCATACAGGGAATTGACAGAGATGCCACCAATAACTATGCAGGGCTATCATTTTATACAAGAAATGCTACCGATTTTGCTTCACGTCTGGCGATAAAATCTTCCGGTAGCGTTGGGATAGGAGCAGGAGCGGAAAGTCCGAATGCTACTTTAGATGTTAAAGCGATCACTGCCGGTACCAGCCCCGAAGGGATTATCGCTCCAAGGCTTTCTTTGACGGCACTCCAGGGGTACACGTATGGTACGAATCAAACCGGTGCGATGGTTTATGTGAATTCAGTCTCCGGAACGCCCGCAGGACAGACTGCCAATGTGACCGCAGTAGGTTATTACTATTTTGACGGGACCAATTGGCAGAAAGTGGCTAACGGTGCTTCAGTAACCGATGCAACGACAACGGCTAAAGGGATCGTACAGTTGGCAGGAGATCTAGCCGGAACCGCCGCATCACCGAGTATTGCCACCAGTGCCGTGACTTCCGCTAAAATAGCAGACGGTACCGTAGCCAATGCAGATTTAGCTTCGGGAGCAGGTGGAATTTACAAAGGAAGCGGTTCCTTATCCGGGAATACAACCGTGACACAGGGAACCAATACTTTGGCATTTAGTACCTCTGCCACCAATGGGTTTTCTGTGGCTGGGTCTACGCTTTCTGTAGATGGAGCGAATAATAGAGTGGGGATAGGAACTGCATCACCAAATACAAAACTGCACACCGTAAGCAGCACTGCATATGGGGCATTTCAGATGCAGGATGGTAGTGAAGCCAGCGGGAAGTTTCTGAGCAGTAATGCAACAGGACAGGCCACTTGGGTAAATAGCCCTCTGACACCTGTTGCTTTTGGAGCCTTAAACACTACAACTATGACAGTTTCCCCAAATACGTTTCTTAACAGTAGTGTCACTCTCACGCAAGGCAAATGGCTGGTATATGTGGGATTGCTTTTAACTACTACGGGTACGGCGACTACTACTGATAATGCTTGGATACGACTAACGCTTGGAAGTAATAATTCCGGAACTTCAGCAACCCAATCCGGTTTTAATTTCCTGGCCAGTAGCTTGGTATCCGGTTGGCTTTCAACCGTTAATGCTACAGGAAGTGCATCATCGAAAAAATGGACATTTATAAACGGAGTCATTCCTGTAAATGTAACCAGTTCGAGCCAGACCATTTATCTGTGGACCAGGGAAATTGGTATTACTGGTACCGATCCCGGAGCTACTGTAAACAACGCTGGGGAAAACTATTTCTTCGCGGTACCAGCTAATTAACAAACTCATATAATCCATGCTGTTGATTCAAAATCTACAGATGGTATAAAAGTAAAATAGAACCAAACCTCATAGGTTTCAGAAACCTGTGAGGTTTAAAAACCAACAATCATTTTTAAAATAATAAACGATGTCAAAAATTCTTCACAGAATCAAAGCGTATCTGTATGATAACGTTTTAACGAAAGACAATCCCAATGATTTCACGGCGCGCACGGCGAGCGAGCGCAGCCTTACTGTTCAGCAGATCTGCCACGCAGCTGTATCCCGTGGCGGGGCAGACATCTCCGCCTCTTCCATGGAGCACGCTACTGAGCTGTTCCTTAAGGAAATGGCCTACCAGCTTTGTGATGGCTTTTCGGTCAATACCGGTTACTTTACTGCAAGCACAACTATTAGAGGTGTATTCGACAGCCCTTCAGAGACGTTTAACAAAGACAAGCACAGCATCATTTTCCAGTTCAACCAAGGCGAGAAGCTCCGCGCCGAGATCCCTAACATCGAGGTGAATATCTTAGGCGTCGCCGATTCTTCTGCAGTGATCTTACAGGTAACGGACGTGAAGAGTGGCTCGGTGAATGATCTTCTGACGCCTGGCAGAAACCTTAAGATTATAGGCAGCAAGATCAAAGTAGCAGGTGACGACTCTTTGGTAGGTATCTTTTTCGTAGACACCGCAACACAGGGAAGAACGAAAGTAGAGCAGAGTGATATTGTGACCAATAATCCTTCGGAAGTTATGGTGGTAATTCCTGAATTAGCAGCAGGAACTTATAGAATAGAGATCGTAACACAATATGCAGGCAGTATTATTCTAAAGGAACCTCGCATCGCAACCTTTGACAGAGAATTGGCCGTAGAATAACAAGCGGATTGCATCGGTGCATGCAAGCGGATTGCAAGGGTGCTTGTAAGGGTATTGCAAGGAGGCTTGCAAGATGATTGCAAGGGAGCATGCAACCGGTTTGTTCTAACAAACATATCCTAATCCTAAAATTATATTATACAGTTAAGGTATATATCAGCGCAAAAGCATTCCATCATGAGGGATGGGTATTTTCATCAGTGTGTGCTCCGGTTGGGAAATCTTTTCCGGCCGGAGCTTTTTTGTAGGGTGGCTGAGCGGAAGGACTGGTGGCTTCGTGTGTGGCAGCGTAATAAACCACCCCGTCGCAAATTCCGATGGAATTTCCGCCACCCCTCCGGTGGAGGGGAATTGGGAATTGGGCGGTTTTAGATAACGAATGCTCCTGCTACTGTGGCTTCGGCTCCGCTCAGCCACCGTTGGCCTGGAGAGTTGAGAGTGGAGTACTGAAGGGGGTAAGGCGGTACAAAATTCCCCTCAGTGGAGGGGTGGCAAAAATTCAAAGAATTTTTGGTGGGGTGGTTGGGTTTAAGGAAGATTCCGGGTTGGTGGCTGAGCGGAGTAGAAGCCACCATTCAACGGGGGATCACGCTCCCTTGTCATCCCGTAGGGATCTAAGCCTGAATCTTTCCAGGATAATGTTAACGATGCCGAGATTCCTACGGAAATCACAGATTCGACGTAGTCAATGACAAAGTGTGTGGGGAGTTTTCGGGAGTTTTAGAGTATGAGCGTTTCGGCGTCTTAGGTTTATGGATATTTCTACAGAACGACAGAAAGTGGTCGACTGGCAGACCTTGAGGTTCTCGAAGGGTCATTACACGGTGGCTTTGACTCCGCTCAGCCACCATTGAACAGAGGACATCACGCTCCCTTATCATCCCGTAGGGATCTAAGCCTGAATCTTTCCAGGATAATGTTAACGATGCCGAGATTCCTACGGAAATCACAGATTCGACGTAGTCAATGACAAAGTGTGTGGGTAGTTTTCGGGAGTTTTAGAGTATGAGCGTTCAGCGTCTTAGGTTTATGGATATTTCTACAGAACGACAAAAAGCGTTCAGCTGGCGGACCCCTGAGGTTCTCGAAGGGTCGCGTTACAACTGGTGGCTGAGCGGAGTCGAAGCCAAAAATAACGGCTCCCAAATCGGAGCCGTTTATATATCGATTATTGTCCCTGTTGCAGCACGCCGCTGCTTTCTTCTTTTTTGGTCTGGTTGAGGATGTTGGCATCTTCCTTGGCCAGCTTGTTTTTCGTCGGAATCTTGTAATTGACGGAAAGACCGAAGTTTCTGGTGTCGTATTTACTTTTGATGTAAACCGATTCACCCGTAGGAGGATTTGACCGTACCTGCATCACCTGTCCGTTGAAGATATCATTCGCAAATATGGAAACGGTTAAGCGATTATCCATGAATTTCTTTGTCACCGTGAGATCAAAAGAATTGTTGAACGGTTTCTCGGCCGTGAAATAGAAATATCCCGCTTTTGGGGTAAGGTAACTGTAATTGGCCGTCAGCTTAATATCTTTCGGTAAAATGATCTGCGTCATGATGTTGAAGATCCAGAAGCCTTTGTTATTCAAATTGTCAATATCATGTTTCTGGTACCCGGCGTATAAGTACATGAAATTAATTTTATCGGGATTAAAATTAAACTTCATGATCTCACTCAGCGGTTTGCTGAAGATCATAAACGGAACAGGCAATCCGACATTGAAATTATGAATTCTCATGTCTGAAATATTAATCTGCTCGTTGAATAAATTCCTGCCGTCTTTCCTGATGATCTGTGCCACCTGGTTTTTTGCTGAACTCACACTATAGCCGATGAATGCATAATCGAAAGCTGAAATCTTCAGTTCATAATTATCGAAGATCGTCGGCTGGAGATTCGGGTTACCGGTCACTTGGGTGTTAGGTCCCTGGAAGGTCACGTTATTCGGGTTTAGCGCAGAGATACTGGGTAAGCTTATTTTTTTGTTATAATTGGCTGCTACATAAACCTGGTTCATGAGGTTGTACTGAACACTGGCATTCGGGAATAATTTAAACTTATTGAAAGGAATAAGATCGGCTTCCGTAAGCACATTATTTTTGTCGTAATATCTGGTAATCCCCGAAATGTCATAGTTCTCGGCACGGGTTCCCAGGATGAAATCAAATTTTTTCAGCTTTGCCTGGAATTCAAGATAGGTAGATGTTGTTTGCCTTGTGTAATCGAGATTGGTGATGCCTTTGCTTTCAGTATCAAACTTCTGATGTTCGTACAACCCGCCCAAGCTTACTTTTCCCCCGTCAAGAAGGTTGAGTGGCTGTGAATAATCCACTTTGAAATTGGCAATTCTCATGTCGGATTTATTATCTAAAACATTTCCCAAAGAGATCCGTGGTTCCGGAGTGTTTATATCTTCATAGGTTTTATCTCTGAAAATATTATCCTGCGCAAACTTATTATCGGATTTGGTATATCCAAACTGGAAATCCAGTTTCTGAGCTTTGTCGGTAAAGCGCTTTTGGTAAGTCGCGACGGCTTCCTGTCTTGTGGTAAGGGTATGGGCCGCATCGGATGCGTCAAAACGGAAATTCCGGTACGTATACGCCGCAGGGTCGGATCCGGGGATCTGTTGTTTTTCCTCGCCGATACCGTCGCTTAAGGTATAATTGTCATTGTTGTTATGGTAAATATTATAGTTTAATAACAATCGGTCTTGTCCCAGATCAAAAGTGATCCCCGATTTGGCGAAGTAGCCTCTTCCGAATCTGTCGGTATTGCTGGTCAAGAGATCGTCCTGTTTGCCACTCAGCATACTTTCACGGTAGTTCTGACCAATATTTAATTGCCATCCGAAGATTTTATTTCTTGCATTTAAATTTAACGAGTTGCTCGTTCTGCTTCGGAATTTATCATAGTTCGTGAATGAGTAGTTTCCGGAATACGTAGCCGTTAAATATTTATTGGCGTTCTTATTGGTGATGATGTTCATGATGGCGCCTCCTGAAGTAGCGGGAAATTCGGCCCCCGGCTGGGTAATCACCTCAATTCTGTCTACGGAATTGGCGGGCATTCCTTCAAGGAACGAGTTAAGCTCATTGGAAGTGATATTTAAAGGTCTTCCGTTGAGGTATACATCGAGCACTTTTCCCTGGTACATCATTCCGGCGATATCAGTAGATACCAGCCCCGGCAGTTTCTTAATCCCTTCTAAAACATTACCGTTATTAAGCTGTGGCTGCTCCGAAAAGTCGAAAATCGTACGGTCGGCTTTCTGCTCAACGGCTTTTTTAGTTTTGGTGATGGTGACCCCTTCAATTTCTTTTTCTTTAACCTGGTTATTGGTCTTTTCCTGAGCGTACGTAAAGACTGCACCCAGAAACGATAAAGCAATAATTGTTTTTTTCATAATGTCTTGTCGTATCAGGTTAGACGCATGAAAATGTTTTTTGTTACAGGGGTAACTTATTTTATATACTTTAAAACAGATTCGGGTCTGTATTTGGGGCTTCGTTTCAGAAAATCCACGAAAAATGCGGTATGGGTAGCTCCCATAAGCAGGATGATGCGGTCATTTTCATTAATACTGATCTTATTGAAGTTGGAAAACATCACGAGGTTCCGGTGATACATCTTTGCTGCTTCGTAGGCTCCTTCGTTCCCGTCTTTTGTGGAGACATAAGTGAGCATATCTGCATTGATGTTGATCAACATATCGAGCATCTGCGAATCATTATTGAGTTTAAACAATTGGCGGAAGGTCATTTTATCCTCAGGATATTTTTTCTCGGCAGCGTCTACAAGTTCACCATATTGCTCATAGGTTTTGTCATCCCGTTTGTTTTTGAGATGATAGTAGAGGCTGTAGTCGTAACCTTCCTTATAATCTATACCGAAGATTTTAGATGTATGGGAAAGTCTTCCGATTTCGAAGGCCAGTAATTCTATTTCGCCAGGATTTTCATACTTCTTTTCAGGATCGTCCAGGTATTCTGAATAGGCTTTAAGAAGCTTTTCATTGTTTTCGGGCAATTCTTCCACAACGATAATGGTGGGTCTGAAGGCGGCGATCTCTTTTGCAACCTCATGGATTCTCCGTTTATTTTCTGCGCTGTGCTCATCAAATGCTGTTGTATTGGCATCAGATGTCGTTCCCATATGGAATGTAGCGATATTTAAGACAGGAACAGCGTCATCCAATTTATCTTTAAACGGAAACTGCTGTGCTTGTACGGAAACTGCGAAAGCAAGGGTAAGCAAAGTTATATGTATGGTTTTCATAGTAAATGGTTATAGAAAAGGGAAGGTTTGTGACATAAGCAATAAGTTTGTTTAAACTTTTTATCTAACCACAAAAGCCAGAAAAGATAATCTTAAAGCATTGATTAGAATATGCAAAGTTCTCAAAAGAATAAAATCAAAGATTTTTTTAAAACTATTGTGATCTTTTTCATTTATACTCATCAACAAAGTTGATTCTCAAAAATAATATGCCTTATTTCAGAGCATCGAATTCTACATAATTGAAGTCAGGGGAAGAAGTGAATAGCTGTCTCAAAACGGATGCGTGGCCATTGCCGACAATCACCAGCAATCTATCTTCCGGATTATGCGGAATATTCTGAATATTTCTGAATATCCTCAGGTTCCGGTTATACCAGTATAAGGCCAGCATATCGGCGCCGTCATATTTTCTCAGCTTAAAATCTCCACTCAGATAAGCCCCATATTCATGTTGATGATATTCTTTTCCGTTCATATATTTAAAGAGATCCAGCAGCGATTTGAAGTTTTTGGGTTCTGTGCTTTTAAAGAAAGCATCATATTGTTTCGAAACAGGATCATTACTCAGGAAATCATAGTCTGCACTCAGATTCTTAAAATATAATGAGTCTGTCTTTCCGAATTTTTCCTGCAGATCATCCAGCACCGAATTCGCATCAACGCTATACAGCTCGTTTATTCCAAGATCTTTTGCAATGCGCATGGCAAGCTGATAACGCTCGTCTCTTTTATCGGTATGCTTACCTTCTTTATATTCTTTTAATTTCTGGTTGGCGTTCCAGTCGGGATCTGCTTCGATGGCAATTTTCGTAGGCTTGAACTTTTTAATGTAGTCTACAAGCTCAGTGACTTCTTTTGCCGTTTTAGGGGATAGTACATCCACCTGATCTCCTTTTTCTGTTTTATGGGCATCGAGATCCGGATAATCGAAATGGAAGGATCCTACGACGAGTACTTTTGTTTTAGAACCTGGAAAATATTCTGCGGGCTTTTTCTGTGCGGTAATGATTGTTGATAAGCAAAGCAAAAATGCGCATACTAATGTTTTCATAATTATTGGTTTAATGAATGATTACTCTGTACTGTTCTCTGCAAAATTATCGTTTGCCATTAATAAGAAGTAATGCATTTCGGCCAACCGCAATAAAACAACCACGAAATAGATTGATCGGGAAAAAAGAATAGTTTATCGAAAATGCAGGGTACATTTTCGCAGAAAATCTATTTTTGCTGTATGAAAACCAGTAAACTCCTTTATCTGCATATTTTCTTTTGGGTGATCTATATCATCGGGGCGGTTCTGATTCCCTATTTTGTATTCTATTCCAATGCTACCATATTTAATATAACCTTCTTTATCACCAGTATCATCTGCTTTTACGTTAACTATTTTATTGTCGTTCCCAGATTTTTTGAAGCTGACAAAATTTATAAATCCATTGTTGCTTTTTTCCTGAGCGTAAGTTCTTTTGTGTTGGTAAGATATTTTGCAGAGGAATGGTTTCTGCCTACTTATTTCGGAATCAGGAATTATTCGGAAGATACCGATTTCGGCTTTTATTTCTTCGACAATATTTTTTACAGCAGCACCACGATCTTTATCAGCACTACGTTCTGGTTCTTCAAATATTCCATCATTGCAGAAGAAGAAAAATCTCAGCTCATTGAAGCTAAAAAAACCGCGGAATTACAGGCGCTGAAAACCCAGATCAATCCTCATTTTATCTTTAATTCTTTAAACAATATCTATTCTCTTGTATATCAGAAATCGGATAATGCACTGCCTGCTATTGAAGAGCTGAGCAGGCTGCTCCGGTACAGCACGAAAGATCTCGGTGAAGACCAAATTGCTCTGGAAAAAGAGATTGGCTATATCGAAAGTCTAATGGCGTTGGAAAAACTCAGGATTAAAAATCCGGAACTGCTGGTGTTTGAAAAGAAAATCCTTCATCTGAATCTCAGCATTTCACCGATGATTCTGGTTCCGTTTGTTGAAAATGCTTTTAAACATGGTGACTTCAGGAATAAAGGCTTTACCATGAGAATTTCCGATGAGAATAAGATCTTGCACTTTTATCTTTCAAACTATAAAACAGGAAAGATGAAAGATACCGTATCAGGAATTGGTATTGACAATGTAAGGAAAAGGCTGGAAATTTTATATCCTCAAAGATATACCCTTGATATTAAAGACCTGGAAAAGGAATTTGTAGTAGATTTGAAAATTAATTTAAGAGATGAAAACCATTAAATGTATTATTGTGGATGATGAGCCGCTGGCCATTTCTCTGCTGGAAAATTATATTCAGGAAATTCCTTTTCTTGAGCTGGTCCTCTCCTCTGAAAATTCCATTGAAGCTTTGGAATATATTCAGAATCATGAATGTGATCTTGTATTTCTGGATATCCAGATGCCGGAACTTACCGGGATCAATTTCATGAAAATCCTTGGCAATAGGATGAAGTATATTTTAACAACCGCTTATTCCGAATACGCTTTGGAAGGCTATGAACATCATATTGTCGACTATCTCTTAAAGCCGATCTCCCTTGAACGTTTTCGTAAAAGTGCGGTAAAGGCGCAGGAGCGCTTTTCATTAGGTAAACAGGCGCAGGAGTATTTCTTTGTAAAATCTTCCGGAAAACAGCACCGGATCGGTTTTGAAGATATTTTATATATTGAGAGCATTAGAGATTATGTCAATATAAAAACTGCTGAAGAGGAATTCATCATTTTAGATACTTTAAAGTCAATGGAACAGCAGCTTCCTGAAAGCTCTTTTGTAAGAATTCATAAATCTTTTATCGTTAACATTAATCATATTAAAAACATCGGAACTAAAAAGATCATTATTGGCCCTGACCACGAGATCCCGATCGGTGAGAATTATAAGATGAATTTTTTAAACCGCCTCAAGTAAAAAAGCAACCCCGATCCGGAGTTGCTTTTTCTATCATTAATTAAATCTAACAATTAATTTTTTTCTTGTTGCTTGATAAGGTTTAGTGCAGAACCTGCCTTAAACCATTCGATCTGCTGATCGTTATACGTATGGTTTGCCATAATGATGTCTTTGCTTCCGTCTGCGTGTACGAATTCCAAAGTCAGTTGTTTTCC
Source organism: Chryseobacterium taichungense (assembly GCF_900109935.1). Taxonomy (GTDB): domain Bacteria; phylum Bacteroidota; class Bacteroidia; order Flavobacteriales; family Weeksellaceae; genus Chryseobacterium; species Chryseobacterium taichungense. The sequence goes on from NZ_FOBV01000006.1 coordinate 234,488, forward strand.
AGGAGCAAATTGCTCAAGATCTAGGAAATTAACTGTGTCATCTTCCAACACTTTATCATAGTCAGCTTCATTAGCGAAAGTTAACCCAAGCATCCCTTGTTTTTTAAGGTTCGTTTCATGGATTCTCGCGAATGATTTTACCAATACTGCTTTTACGCCAAGGTGTCTTGGTTCCATCGCAGCATGCTCTCTTGAAGAACCTTCACCATAATTCTGGTCTCCTACAACGATTGAAGGAACTCCTGCAGCTTTGTAAGCTCTTTGTACAGCAGGAACTTCACCATATTCACCGGTAAGCTGGTTTTTCACTTTGTTGGTTTCCATGTTGTAAGCGTTTACGGCTCCGATCAGCATGTTGTTGGAAATATTATCTAAGTGACCTCTGTATTTCAACCATGGTCCTGCCATAGAAATGTGGTCGGTTGTACATTTTCCGAATGCTTTGATCAAAACTTTAGCACCTTCAATATTTTTACCGTCCCAAGCCGGGAACTCTTCTAATAATTGAAGTCTGTCTGAAGTAGGACTTACATTTACCACAACGTGAGATCCGTCTTCAGATGGAGCCTGGTATCCGTTGTCTTCTACAGCGAAACCTTTTGATGGCAATTCAGAACCTTTTGGCTCGTCCAACTTGATCTGCTCACCTGATTCGGTCGTTAAAGTATCTGTGATTGGGTTGAAGTCTAATCTTCCGGAGATTGCTACTGCAGCAACCATTTCAGGAGAAGCTACGAATGCATGGGTATTTGGGTTACCGTCTGCTCTTTTAGCAAAGTTTCTGTTGAAAGAGTGAATAATAGAGTTTTTCTCTCCTTTTTCAGCACCTTCTCTGTCCCATTGTCCGATACATGGTCCACAAGCATTGGTAAAGATTCTTGCATTCTCAAATTTTCTGAAAGAATCTAAGAATCCGTCTCTTTCAGCAGTATATTTTACCTGCTCAGAACCTGGGTTGATCCCTAAGATTGCTTTAGGTTTTACGCCTTTGGCAACGGCATCTTCCACGATAGAAGCAGCTCTTGATAAATCTTCGTAAGAAGAGTTGGTACAAGATCCGATCAACGCCCATTCAACTTCAAGTGGCCATCCGTTAGCTTCTGCTTTTGCTCTGAATTCAGAAACAGGTGTCGCCAAATCCGGAGTAAAAGGTCCGTTTAAGTGAGGGGTAAGTTCAGAAAGGTTGATTTCTATTAACTGATCAAAATATTGTTCAGGGTTTGCATATACTTCAGCATCACCTGTCAAGTGTTCTGCAATCTGATCTGCAGCATCCACTACATCCTGTCTTCCGGTAGAAGCAAGATATCTTCTCATGGAATCATCATATCCGAAAGTAGAAGTGGTAGCACCGATTTCAGCACCCATGTTACAGATTGTTCCTTTTCCTGTTGCGGAAAGAGATTCTGCACCTTCTCCGAAATATTCTACGATACATCCGGTACCTCCTTTTACGGTAAGGATACCTGCAACTTTAAGGATAACGTCTTTCGCAGAAGTCCATCCTGACATTTTACCGGTAAGTTTTACCCCGATAAGCTTAGGCATTTTAAGTTCCCATGCCATACCTGCCATTACGTCTACTGCATCAGCACCACCTACACCGATAGCGACCATTCCTAACCCTCCTGCGTTTACCGTGTGAGAGTCAGTTCCGATCATCATACCGCCCGGGAATGCATAGTTTTCCAGTACTACCTGGTGGATGATTCCGGCTCCCGGCTTCCAGAAACCGATTCCGTATTTATCACAAACAGAACTCAGGAAGTTGAAAACCTCCGAGTTTTTATTGATACCTTCTTGTAAATCTTTATCAGCACCAACCTTTGCCTGGATCAGGTGATCTGCGTGAGCAGTTGAAGGAACGGCTACTTTAGATTTTCCAGCCTGCATAAACTGCAGAAGCGCCATCTGTGCAGTTGCATCCTGCATTGCTACTCTGTCCGGTGCGAAGTCTACATAAGAATTTCCTCTTTCATAAGCCTGTGTAGCATTACCTTCCCAAAGGTGAGTGTATAATATTTTTTCTGATAATGTAAGAGGTTTCCCCACGATCTGTCTTGCGGCTGCAATCCTTTCAGGGTAACGCTCGTACACTTTTTTGATCATATCGATATCAAATGTCATATCTCAAAAACGTTTTAAAATTATCAAACAATTATAAATGTTCCCAAAAGTACGAATTTTTAATATTTTATAGGGGTTATATTATTTAGATTCTTTATAAATATGAATTTTATAATTTCTATTTTTCAACGTATTTTTGCAGACAATATGGGTATAAAAAATATAATTCAGGTTTTAAGTTTGTTGATTTCGGTTGCTGTATTTTCTCAAAAATCAACTCCGAAAAAAGCACCTGTAAAAAAGAAAGTGATCGTTGCGAAGGAAAATACTGTTTTACCTGTTATTAATGAAGACCTTCCTCTTTTAATTCCAAAAAAGAAAGATGGTAATTTCGGGTATGTCGATCAGAAAGGAAGATTTGTTATAAAACCAGAGTATCATATCGCGGTTTTCTTTTATGAAGACTGCAACCTGCTGAATGCTCCGGATGAAAAACTGAGGAAATTCGGAACGGCGGATTATGCAACGGTGGAGAAAGACGAAATCTCATACAGAGTAGATAAAAAGGGAAAAAGAGTATACCGTTTCAGGCAGGAAGATCTCGGTAAATGTGTGCACAAAGAATATACACAACAGCTTTATCAGGCTTATGTTTTAAATGGATTCTACGGAATTATTGAGAAAGCTACTTTTAAAGACCCGGCAGATTACAGGCAGTTTCAGATCTATCCTCAATACGATTATCTGTTCATTCTTGAAGGTGATGATGTGGCCAATCCTATGATTATTGCCTCAAAAAACAATATGTTTGGAGTTATTGATGTTCACAATAGAATTATCATCCCTTTTGAGTATGACGACATCAAACGTAACTTCAGCTGGAAGCTCGGAAAAATGTTTGATGTTTCCAAAGATGGCAAAAATTATTATTACATCGACTCAAAAAACAGGACTTATTAGAAAGAGGTACTGAAAAAACAGGGTTACATTAAAAAATAATTCAAAATTCATTCTTAACGGTTGATCTTCTGTGCCAATATTTTTGTACTTTTGCGGCAGATATAAAGGGGTGCTTTAATAAGCTGAGATTATACCCAATGAACCTGGAACGGGTAATGCTGTTTAGGGAATTTAAAAAATGTAACAATAGAACAGTATAACATGTTTATTGTTAGACTGGTAAACTGATACATTTTTACATTAATTTAATCCGCCCCTTTTATTCATTAAATGTTAAAATTTATAGAATGAAAGGATTATTTTTTTTAGGCCTTACCATAGGCTCAGTGGCCTTTATCCAGGCACAGAATACCGATTCCTTAAAAATAAAGGAAATTGAAGCCGTTAACTTTACGAAAAGACTTCCTGTTGCCAAAGAGATCATTAATATTCAAAGAGATTTAGACAGTAAAAATCTTGGGCAGGATCTTCCGATTCTCCTTAAAAATCAAACGTCTGTTATTTCAACTTCCGATGCAGGAAATGGTATTGGCTATACCGGTTTCAGGATCCGTGGGGTTTCGGGAAGTGGCATCAATGTGATGATGAATGGAGTGCCGTACAATGATTCTGAAAGTCAGGGTACTTTCTTTGTGAATGTTCCTGATCTTACAAGCTCTGCGTCGCAAATTGTCATTCAGCGGGGTGTGGGAACATCGAATAATGGAGCTGCGGCTTTCGGAGCAAGCATTAATGTGCTTTCAAAAGATCCTGAAGACAAATTTTATGTAAAAACAGATGATAGTTATGGATCATTTAATACCTATAAATACTCGGCAGAAATAGGTTCCGGGAAATTCTGGGGAAATCGCCTTTCGGTGATGGGAAGATATACGCATATCAATTCTGATGGATATATCGATAGGGCATTTTCAAAGCTAAATTCTTACAACTTTACGGCTTTGTACGAAGAAGGAAATACCAGAATCCGTCTGATGGCTTTTGGTGGTAAAGAGAAAACCTACCAGGCCTGGAACGGAATCGACCGAAAAACTTGGGAAACTGATCCCAAATTCAATTATTCCGGGGCGATATACGATGCCAATTGGGAAAATATTGTAGGCTTTTACGATAATGAAACAGACAATTACCGTCAGAATCACTATCAGTTGCTTTGGCAGCAAAAATTTAATGATAAATGGAATCTTGAAACTACCTTTCACTATACAAAAGGAAAAGGATATTACGAAAATTATAAACAGGGTGATCCATTTGCCAGATATAATTTGCCGGATTTTAATGGGGAAGAATATTCAGATTTTATCAGAAAGAAATGGCTGAATAACGATTTCTACGGAATGGTATCAACTCTTTATGGAAAACTGGGAATTATTGATTTAAATTTTGGGGCAGTGGCAAACCAGTACTACGGAAGGCATTTCGGAAATGTGACCGGCGTTTTCCTTCCGCAAATTGATGAACATGAATATTACAGAAACCGCTCGGTTAAGAACGAAGTGGCAGGTTTTGCAAAAGCATTGGTAAGAGTACATGATTTTGAATTCTTCGGAGATCTTCAGCTGAGAAATGTTGATTACGATACGAAAATCATTACCTCAGGAGATGATGAAGGCGCCAATTTGGATAAAAACTGGCTGTTTTTCAACCCGAAACTGGGAATCAATTATAAAATTGGTAATGGAAAAATCTTTGTTTCCTACGCCCATGCTCACCGTGAACCGAACCGTGACGACCTTTTGGCAAACAATGATGTAAAAGCAGAAAAACTGCATGATTTTGAAGCCGGTCTGGAAAGGCAGTTTGGGCCTGTGTCTTTTACCGCAAACTTATATTATATGTATTATGTTAATCAGCTTGTCCTGAATGGTGAGCTGAATAACGTAGGCGCATTCATCAGAACCAACTCAGGGAAAAGTTTCCGCAGCGGTATCGAGTTGGGTGTCCTTGCCAAAATTTCCAAGCAATGGGAACTTACCGGGAATGTGAGTTTCAGCAACAACCGAAATTTAGACTTTAAAGTGGAAAATGAAAGTGGTGTGCAGGATCTCGGGAATACTCAGATTTCCTTCTCACCAGACGTGATCGCCAATCTCGGGATCAGATTTAATCCTGATAAAAACTTTCAGTTTGCCCTTACCAACCAATATGTCGGAAAGCAGTATCTCGACAATTCTGAAGACCAAAATCTCCAGCTGAAAGATTATTTTCTTACCGATTTTAATGCTCAATACCAATTCAAAATTCATAATAATGACATCGCCCTCAAGCTCTTGGTAAACAATATTTTCAATAAAAAATATGTGAACAACGGCGCTGTGTACGATGGCTCTCCTTACTATTTTTCCCAGGCGGGAACCAACTTTATGTTTGGGATCAGCTGGAAAATTCAGTAATTTATCAGGCTATATTGAAATAATTATAGTAAAAAGTAAAGTTAGATTTTTAAGGCTGCTTCGGCGGCCTTTTTCTTTTTAAGAAGCTGATCCCGCTATCCACTGTATCTTTTGGGTTACGGCCTCCTGAACTGCGTTCGTAAATTTTCAATTTATACTCCGGCCGCAACCCAAAAGGATGCCGTTTCTATCGGGGCTAGGGTAGTGTCGCGATAACAATTCAAAAGTTTAAACCGGACTTCTAGGTGACATCCGTACTCATTGCCACACTGAAATAAAATCTCACAAAAAGTCATGAAAAAGTCATAAATTTGCCACCAAATGAATATTTCAGCTTACATTTTAGAATATTTGAAACAGTTCGGAACCGTTACCGTTCCGGATTTTGGGATATTTTCGTTGGAAAAGTCCAAGGCAATTATCAATTCCGAAAATGGGAGCATTCTTCCTCCTGCAAGTAAAATTGTTTATACACCCGATTACAGGGTAAAATCTGACGATCTGGCTGCTTTTATTGCCAGTCATAAGCAGATGACTCTGGAAGCATCGGGAACAGATCTGCAGATTCAGACCGATTTCTGGAAGAAAAAACTGCAGGCCGATCAGATGCTGGAAATTCAGGGGCTGGGTACGATATTTATTGAAGATGGTGAAACTCATTTTAAAGGAAACCGGTTGCAATCAGATCATCCGGATTTTTATGGGTTGGAGGAAATTAAATTTTCAGATATCAGCAACAAAGAATCTAAAACTGCCACTGCCGGAAAACCAGAAAAAGATTACAAGTTTAATAAGTCTATTCTCTGGATTTTCCTTATCATTATTCCTGTTGCGGGAATTTTGTATGTAGCGTTTACACAGCAGGAACTTCTGTTTGGGAAAAAATCATTTGATCCCGCCACGGTTTCGGTACAGACTACAACGCACAGGATTCCTAAAGATACGCTGAAAGCACAGAAAGTGATTCCACCCATACCAGCGGATTCTTTAAAAAAAGATTCCCTAAGAAAAGATTCTGTAGTAAAACAGAATATTCAGCCCGCATCAGGCCCTGCGGTAAAAACAAAGGCCCCCTTATACAACACTAAAAAGAAATGGCAAAAATAAAAAAAGCGTCAGAATCCCTGACGGTAATGACCAATATTGTCCTTCCCAATGATACCAATCAACTGAGGAATCTATTCGGAGGCGAACTGTTGGCAAGGATGGACCGATGTGCATCTATCTCAGCGACAAGACATTGTGAGCGAAGAGTAGTAACTGCTTCGGTGAACCATGTTTCATTCGATTATCCGATTCCTGAAGGCGGAATCGTCGTAATGGAATCTAAAGTGTCAAGAGCATTCTCTACTTCCATGGAAATTTATGTGGACGTATGGCTCGATGATCCTATCAACCGCAAAAAAATTCAGACCAACAAAGGAATTTACACTTTTGTTGCGGTAGATGAGTTTAACCGTCCTATCCCGATTCCGGAAATGGAACCGGAAACTGATCTCGAAAAAGAAAGATACGCGGCAGCTTTAAGGAGAAAAGAACTGTCTTTGATCCTTTCCGGAAGAATGAAGCCGTCTGAATCGATTGAGCTTAAGAAGCTTTTCCAGGAAGATTCTAAATAATTTCTTTCAGTGAAAGGCCACAAAAAATTAATGTTACAATTACCGATAGAACCGACATAAATGCTTGTCGGTTTTTTATTGCTGATTCCGAAGAGGTTTCCAAATAATTGTTGCTTTTACTAAACATTTTCTCTGGAAAGAATATCGGTACTGCAAAAAGACAAAGAAGTATGAAATTAACTCCTGCTTCAAGCCATAAAAAGTTCTTGCTTCCAAAACCATCCGGCCCATTCCCTGAATAATGAATGGGTATAGTCTCCGGCACAGACGGAAATTTTACACTTAACACAATGACAGATGCTAAAAGCAGCAGTATGGAGATTCCGAAAATAATTTTATGTAGCTTCATGAAAGGGAATTGAAAAAATCTATCCTGCAAAAGCGGTTTCTAAATCCTTGTGACTTACCTTTGCATCACAAATATAACGAATAATGTCTTCCATGAAAATATTACTTCTTGATAAAAATCATCCTCTGATTACGGAACAGCTTTTAGCCAAAAAATTTATTCTTGAAGAAGATTTCACCTCTTCCTACGATCAGGTTTGTGAGAAAATTGGAAATTATGATGGGGTAATTATCCGAAGCAGAATCCCTTTAGACAAAAACTTTTTGGAAAAAGCAAAAAATCTGAAATTCATTGCAAGAGTAGGAGCGGGCATGGAAAATATTGATATTCCTGTAGCGGAAAAACTTGGTATTCAACTGATCAACTCTCCGGAGGGAAACCGTGATTCTGTGGCGGAACATGTTGTCGGTATGCTGCTCATCCTTATGAACCGTCTTTTTATTGCCTCTCAGGAAGTAAAAAGCGGCATCTGGCTTCGTGAGGAAAACAGAGGCGATGAGTTGCTGGGCAAAACAGTTGGCCTTATCGGCTATGGAAATATGGGAAAAGCAACAGCAAAGAGACTTTCCGGTTTTGGATGTAAAGTGATTTTCCATGATATTCTTCCGGGTCTTTCTGACGAATATGCGACACAGGTTTCTCTGGAAGAACTTAAAGAAAAAGCAGAGGTTCTAAGCCTTCATATTCCGCTGACTGACGAATCGTATTATCTGATCGACGGTCCTTTCATTTCAGATATGAAAAATGACTTCTATTTCGTAAATACTGCCAGAGGAAAAAATGTGGAAACAAAAAGTCTGGTTGAGGCCATAAAAGCAGGTAAAGTAAAAGGAGCCTGTCTTGATGTTCTGGAATACGAAAAGTCATCTTTCGAAAAGCTGGAAGCCGAAAATGAAGATCTGCAGTTTCTCCTTGAATCTGAAAAAGTAATTGTTACACCGCATATTGCCGGCTGGACTATTCAAAGCAAGGAAAAGCTCGCCCAGGTAATTGTTGATAAAATCCTTGCGCAATTTTCAGATCATTTTCAGTCAATTCATTAAGTTTAGAAATCGATCCTTTGAGTTTTATTTTATGTTAAATAATTCATAATTTATAGCCAATATTCAGTAATTATTTTGAGTTTTATTAAATTGCCACTCATTTTTGAAATTCATGAGGATGCGTAATTTTGTACTTATTATCACGGCCTGCCTGGCTATTTTTTCCTGTAAAAACAAATCTGAAAATCAAGAAGCTGTCGTTGAAAGTACGACCAATCTTCCCAATTACGGAAATGTAGATTTAAGCAAAGTTTTTACTGCAGCAGACAGTCAGATTCCTGATAAAGCATCACTTACAAGATATATTGATCAATACTACAAAAGAGTCTGGGAAAGAGGAAATCTTAGTGGCGGAATTCTGGTGGCAAAAGGAGACGATATTCTTTATGAAAATTACAGAGGTTTTGCAAGAGAAGGCAATCAAAATCCTATAGACAGGAATACACCTTTGCATGTGGCTTCAGTGTCGAAAACACTTACGGCAATGGCGATGCTTAAACTTGTAGAAGCGGGTAAAATAAAACTTTCAGATCACCTGACGCAGTTTTTTCCGGGATTTCCCTATCCTAATGTAACCGTTAAGACGTTGCTCGATCAAAGAAGTGGCCTTCCGAAATACGAATACTTTATCACAAAAATACAGCCGGCACCCGCTGAGCTTTCCAAAGCTTTCATTACCAATCAGGATATTTTGAATATGATTATTAAATACAAACCTGAATTGGCAAGAGAAACAGATACCGGATTTATGTACTGCAATACAAATTTTGCCATGCTGGCGCTGCTGATTGAAAAAGTAACGAAAACACCTTTTCCACAGGCTATGAAAGAAATGGTTTTCGATCCTTTGAAGATGAAAAACACCTTTATTTTTCAGGAAAAAGATATTCCGACGGCGTCGCAGTCATTTTATTACGGAGGAAACAGATTATATCCCCTGGACCGGCTAGACCTCATTTATGGAGACAAAAATGTGTATACAACGCCAAGAGATCTTTATAATTTTTCCAAAGCCATGTTTTCGAAAGATTTCCTAAAACCGGAACTGATGGAGCAGGTTTTCACACCGTACAGCAACGAAAAGTTCGGGATGAACAATTACGGACTCGGCTTCAGAATGAAAATTTTTGACAATGGCGAAAAGCTTACCTATCACAATGGCTGGTGGCACGGAACAAACTCGGTTTTTGCACATTTGCTGAAATCAAAAGTTACGATTATTGCTATCGGAAACAGGTATTCCGGTAAAGTCTATACGGCACTTGCCCTTTCCGGATTGTTTGAAGATTTTCCGCCCCAGAAAGATAAACTTCACAGCGTCATGAGCGATGATAAAGATACATTAAAAGGTCATGGTGAAGTTTATGGAGAATAATGTTTATTTTTGCGTAAACATGTTCATGAAAAGACTTCTTTTATTATTGGTCATTGGTTTTCTTTTGCAATCTTGTGCAAGAGTAGGATCACCTGTAGGAGGGCCGAAAGATTCCTTGGCTCCCCAATTTTTAGGTTCAAATATAGATACGACACGGATCAATGTTCCAAGAGATATTAGGGAGCTGCGCATTGATTTCGATGAGTACGTTACGCTGAAAGATATTTATAAGAACCTCAGCATTTCTCCACCAATTAATAATATTACCAGAATTATTCCTTCGAATATTGCGAATAAATTTGTTCTTATTCAGTGGAAAGATACGTTGCAGGCAAATACAACTTATAATTTCAATTTCGGAAACGCTATTGCAGATAATAATGAGAATAATATTTTAAGGTATTTCAATTTTGCATTTTCTACGGGTGACAAGCTGGATGATCTTTATATCAGTGGGGATGTAAGAGATGCATTATCCATTAAAAAAGCGACAGAAAATAAATTTGTTGTAGGTCTTTATCAGGTAAAGGATACCATAGATTACAAGCAAAAACCATATTACATTACAAAAGTCGATGATGACGGTTACTTTGAGTTGAATTATCTTGCTCCCGGAAAATACAGAATTATTGCTTTTGAGGATGAGAACGGAAACTCAATGTTTGATCAGGGAAAAGAAAAAGTTGGTTTTCAGAAAGATCCTGTAGTGGTAGAGAAATCGATTTCAGGACTGAATTTAAAGCTTTATCCGTCTAAAAAGCCAGTGAAATATCTTGAAATGAAGGAAGCGCCGGGAGGGGTTTCAATGGCTTTCGAGGGCAGGCCCGACAGTGTAAGGGTAAAATCTCAAAATGAAAAACTCACCGATTATCAGGTGACGCATGCTCCAAAATCGGATACGGTAAGAATCTGGTTTGATGCTGTAAAAAGCAATATCGGACAGAATGCTGTGGAGAATTTAAAATTTGGGTATAATGCTGGTGTGGGAACGAAAAAAGATACGCTTTACAATGCTTCTCTTTTTTACCGTTACAATGCCAAGAATACAATGGATGTAAACAGTGATAATGGTGGAGGAATGCTGGCTCCAAAACAGGATTTTAAACTCAGCTCAAACTATTACATCAATAAAATTAATACCGATAAATGGATTTTTAGAGCGGAAGGAGACAGTCTGAATACATTGCCTTTTACGGCAAAAATCTCTGAAACAAATCCTTATCAGATCATTGTGAATGCAGATTTTATTTCAGGTAAAAAATATCAGCTGACAGTCCCGAAAGAAACAGTATCTTCATTTTATGCTAGAAATTACCAATCAAAACGTTTTGATTTTGAAGTCGATAAAGTTGAGAATTATGGAAGTTTAGCCTTTAAACTTGAAAATGCTCCCTCTTCAAGTTACTGGATTCAACTGATGGATCCTTCTGACAAGGTCCTTTATCAAAAATATACTAAAGGCAGTGAGGTTAAGTTTGATATTCTTAAACCTGGTGAATATATTGTAAGGATATTGGTTGATAATAATGAGAATAAATATTGGGATGAAGCAGATTTTCAGAACGATGTATTTGCAGAAGATTCTTACATTTATTACAAGACGGCGGTCGTAAGGCCTCTGTGGGACAGTAATGAAAACTGGGATCTTAAAGATACGAGGGTGTTGGATACTTCAAAAATAAGTACTCCTAAAACGGATGACTCGTCGACGCAATCTGAAATATCACCAAATAATGCGACCCGACCAGATTTAAGGACGGATAAAGCTGTGCTGACGCCCACCAGATAATCATGAAAACATTTAAAAAAATACTTTTCTGGTGTTTGATAGGGTTCGCACTTATTCAGTTTATTACAACTGATAAAGTGAATGAGCCTGTTGACCATAAAGCGAATTTTATAGAAGTAAAAAAAACACCGCAGAAGATTGCAACCCTTATTAAAGGTGCCTGCTATGACTGCCATTCCAATGAGACGGTATATCCGAAATATGCATATGTAGCACCCATTTCCTGGTCCGTTAAAAGCCATGTGAATGAAGGGAGAGAACATCTCAATTTTTCAGTTTGGGGAACTTATAATGAGTATCTTAAAAAAAGTATGCTGGAGAAATCGATTCAGACCATCCAAAATAAAACGATGCCGATGCCTGGCTATATCGTTTATCATGACAAAGCCAATTTATCTGATGCGGAAAGAGCTTTACTGATAAAGTATTTTGACGAAATGCTCACTTCGAAACAATACTGATTCATATAAAATACTAAAAATCCCGCCGGATAAAATGCAATATTGATTGATTTAGTCGACGGGAGAATTGATTTAATGAAATGAAATTTTAAATATTCTTCAGATACTCTTTAAAAAATATTTTCTGCGAATCAAAAGCAATATCTTCAAGCTTTAATTCTTCTAAAGTAATCCACAAAGCTTCTGATATTTCAGACGTTTCGAGATTGACCTCAAATTTTTCCGGAACGCTATATTCATAAAAAAGATCAATCGTATTATAATCTATTTCTTTGTACTGATAGACATTCGGAAGACTTCTCAGATATTTTAAATTTGAAATATCGATATCAAGCTGTAGCTCTTCATAAAGTTCCCGCTGGCAAGTTTCTTCTGCACTTTCCCGTGGATCTATAAATCCTCCTGCCAGGTCAAGTTTGCCTTTTTTAGGATCTCTGTTTCTTCGGGTAAGATAAATTTCATTTTCAAAACGTATAACCACAGCTACGGCTCCGGCTACATTATTATATAGAGTGAAATTGCAGTTGGGACAGCTCCATTTCTTTTCGCCATCCCAGTTTAAAGATTCTTTGCCACAGCTTGGGCAATATTTCAATATTTTCATTAGACCGTATTAATATTTCTCGGATGATACGTTAAAATAACGTCCCGAAGTTCTTCTGTTTTCAGATGGGTATAAATTTCCGTTGTGGTAATACTGGAATGACCCAACATTTCCTGAATATAACGAAGATCTGCACCGTTCTGTAATAAATGTGTTGCAAAAGAATGCCGGAAGGTGTGAGGAGAAATTTTCTTGCTAACCCCCGCTTTATCCGTCAGTTCTTTTATAATTAAAAATACAATTACTCTTGACATTGAGGTTCCTCTGCTGTTCAGGAAGAGCGTGTCTTCATGTCTTTTTGTGACTTTAATTTTTGAGCGAACTTCAGAAATGTAGCTTTGAAGCAATTTAGCCGTATAATCTGCTAATGGCACGAAGCGGGTTTTGTTTCCTTTACCAAGAATTTTGATATAATGCTCCCTGAAATTGATATTGGAGATTTTCAGCTCTATCAGTTCCGAAACACGGAGTCCACAGCCATAGAGTACCTCGATAATGCACTGGTTTCTTTTTCCAAGATCAGAATTCAGCTCAATAGCACTGATAATTTTGTTGATGTCCGGAAGGCTTAATGTATCCGGCAGATAAAGGCCTAGCTTCGGTCCTTCAAGTAATGTCGCAGGATTATCCGTTCTGAATTCGTCCTCCACAAGATATTTGAAGAATGCTTTTATGGAAGAAATCCATCTTGCCTGTGAGCGTTCGCTGAATTTTTGTTTAGAGAGATTAAAGATGTATTCCTGGAGATTTTCATAACGAATGGTATCAGGTCCTACATTTTCCAGATCTTCTTCTGCGTATTCTTTTAGTTTTTTGATGTCCCGGATATAGGCATCGAGAGTGTTTTCTGAAAAGTTTCTTTCGAAGCGAAGAAAGATTTCAAAATCCTTAATTTTTTCATCCCAAGTCATGTTGTGTTATTTTTTTAGTTCACAATCCGAAATCTGGACTATTTCAATATTGTGGTTTCTTAAAAATGATATTCCGTCGTCATCTGAATACTCATTGATATATACAAGTCTTGTAATTCCTGCCTGTAAAATAAGTTTACTACATTCTTTACATGGGGAGAGCGTTAAATACAACGTGGCTCCTTTTGCAGACTGTGTGGAAGCTGCCAGCTTTAAGATTGCATTGGCTTCCGCATGAAGTACATACCAGTGTGTTTTGCCTTCGCTGTCTTCACAGCAGTTTTCAAACCCTGAAGGGGTACCATTATAACCATCTGAAATAATCATCCTATCTTTTACGATAAGAGCTCCTACCTGCTTTCGTTTACAGTAGGATAGTTTTGCCCATTCCTGAGCCATTTTTAGATAAGCTTTATCAAACTTATTCATACAGCAGCATTGTTTTTTCGAAATAATTTGTATTAAGGAAGCAGTTTTTAGAAGTTCGGTTTTCTTTTTTCCAGAAACGCAGAGACTCCTTCTTTTTTATCGTCCATGTCAAAAAGCTCTCCGAAATATCTGATTTCGGTTTCAAAACCTTTCTCTGTATCCGATAAATTTACAGCATGAATAGCTTTGGATATTGCCATTGGGGAATTGCTGGCAATAGTAGTGGCTAATTCTCGTGTTTTGGTTAGTAGTTCTTCAATTGGGTATACTTCATTTACCAATCCGATTTCCTTTGCTCTGTGAGCCGGAATCATTTTGGCAGAGAAGATCATTTCATTGGCAATACCTTTTCCTACTAGCTTCGGAAGTCTTTGGGTTCCTCCATATCCCGGAATTAATCCTAAGGTCACTTCAGGAAGCCCAAGTTTTGCATTTTCCGATGCATATCTGATGTGGCATGCCATAGCAAGCTCCAGACCGCCGCCCAGTGCAAATCCGTTTACGGCTGCAATGACAGGCTTGGTCATATTTTCTATTTTGTTGAATAATGAGTGATGTCCGTTTCTGGAAAGTTCTTCTGCTCTGTCCTGTCCGAAATCACTGAATTCTTTAATATCAGCTCCGGCCACGAAAGACTTTTCACCGCTTCCTGTAAGAATGATCACTCTGCATTCTGCATCAGCGTTTAATTCTTCCAAAGCAGAACTAAGTTCACTGATCGTTTTTGCATTTAATGCATTCAGACTTTCAGGACGGTTAATAGTAATAACAGCTATTTTATTTTCCTTGTTCAATAATATATTTTCGTAACCCATTTTTCAACTTATAAAATATTATTCTTTGCAAATTATAAATTTTTTACAAAAAAAAGGAAAAAATGTTAACTTTTTTTCCTTTTGATTGAAATTGCTGTTCAATATAGTTATTTGGAATGATTCATCATATTAGCATCAATGACAACATTAAGTTGCGTGGCTACTTTCATACCCAGTTCAATATTGGCTCGGAAGAAGTGACATAACTGACGGTTAATGATTTCATCTTTTTTAGGCCCTGTAATTCCTTTCATACTTCCAACAATATTACTCACAAGATTTTGTCTGTCTTCCGGACTCATCGCTTTGGAATATAGCAATCCGGGCTGTGTGTAATGGTCATCATCATTTTCATTTCTGCTGTAATTGGCTACGTGAGCGCTGTCCAGCTCATATTCATAATTTTTATAAGTAGGATCAGGTTTGATTTCGTCAAAACTATTCGGGTGATAATTCGGTTTATCCTGATAGTGGCTGGAGTCAGCCATAAAGCCATCCCGCTGATAATTGTTCACCGCAAAAGGACATCTGTTTACTTCCAGATGATGTGCATTGACACCGACTCTGTACCGGTGGGCATCTGGATAGGAGAATAATCTTCCCTGAAGCATTTTATCCGGAGAAAAACTGATTCCGTTGATCAGGTTACTTGGTGAGAACGTAGATTGCTCTACGTGTGCGAAATAATTTACAGGAACTTCATTCAGCTCTATTTCTCCCACTTCAATTAAGGGGAAATCACCCTGAAACCAAACTTTTGTAATGTCAAAAGGATTCCATCTGAAATCTCTTGCCTGCTCTTCGGTCATCACCTGAATGTACATGGTCCATTTCGGGAAATTTCCTTCTTCAATCGCATTGCACATATCTTCCTGCGCAAAATCAGGATTTTCACCTGCCATTTTTACGGCTTCAGCATCGGTAAAGTTCTTGATTCCCTGCTTTGTTTTCATATGGAATTTTACCCATACTCTTTCATTTTTGTCATTGATCATCGAGAAAGTATGAGATCCGAAACCATGCATATGGCGGTATCCGTAAGGTGTTCCTCTGTCTGACATTAAAATCAGAACCTGATGCAGCGATTCAGGATTAAGGCTCCAGAAATCCCACATCATTGTAGCACTTTTCAGATTGGTTTTCGGAACTCTTTTCTGGGTATGAATAAAGTCAGGGAATTTTTTGGCATCTTTAATAAAGAAAACCGGCGTATTGTTTCCCACCAGATCCCAGTTTCCGTCTTCGGTATAAAATTTCAAAGCAAAACCCCTCGGATCTCTCGCTGTATCGGCACTTCCTTTTTCACCCCCAACGGTAGAAAAGCGGGCAAACATTCTACATGAGTTTCCTACTTTTGAAAACAATTTTGCTTTTGTATATTGGCTGATGTCGTGTGTTACCGTGAACGTTCCGTAAGCTCCGGTTCCTTTGGCATGAACAATTCTTTCAGGGATTCTTTCTCTTACAAAATGGGCAAGATTTTCCTGTAAAACGAAGTCCTGCAATAATACCGGACCTCTGGGACCTACTGTCTGAGAATCCTGATGCTCATAATAAGGAGCGCCGTTACTTAACGTTAATTTTTTAGAATCCATATACTTATGATTTGTTTTGCTGATATTGATCTTGGATCAGTTTATAATGTCGTATTAAATATCAAATTTACTTTAATTTTTAATTACAAATAGCAAAAACGTTTTATCTTTGTCATAGATAATATTAATCAGATGAATATTCAGCAATTGGAGTATCTTATCGCTGTAGATAAGTATAAACATTTTGGAAAAGCGGCTCAAGCATGCTTCATTACGCAGCCTACATTAAGTGCAATGATACAAAAATTTGAGGATGAACTTGATGTGAAGGTGTTCGACAGAACTACTCACCCGATCCGTACGACTGATGTAGGGCTACAGATCATTGATCAGGCCAAGGTGATTATAGAATCTGTCAATGAACTGAAAAATAAAGCCAATCTTCTGAATAATATTTTAGGAGGTACAATCAATATAGGAATCATTCCTACCGTGTCATCTTTTATCCTTCCTACTGAGATTTTTAAATTCCTGGAAGATAATCCGAAAATTCAGATGAATGTAAAGGAAATGACGACAGATAATATTATCAAAGCACTAAAAGCTGGTGAGCTTGATGCGGGAATTATTTCTACTCCTTACGATTCTGCAGACGAATTTTATCAGGATTTCTTATTTAATGAAGAATTAATGATTTACAGCTCAGATACGGAAGCGAACAAAAAAAACTCTTATGTGGTTCCTGAAGAGCTGAACGTAGAGAAAGTATGGCTTCTGGAAGAAGGAAACTGCCTGAGAAACCAGTTTGAAAACATCTGTCATCTAAAAGAAAATACGTTAAAGCCTAAAAATTTAGATTTTCTTGCTTCCAATATTCAGACATTGGTGCACATGGTGGATAAAGTCGGTGGAATCAGTATTTTGCCAGAACTAGCACTAAGTCAGTTGTCGGAACAGCAGAAAGAAAATGTATTTAGATTTAAAAAGCCTTTTCCATACAGGGAAATCAGCATTATTTACTATAAGCCGACATTTAAGCAAAAGATCATTGATGAATTGTCACATTCTATCAGAACATCTTTAGAGAAAAAACTTAATTATCACGAAAATCCGAAAGAATTCGTAAGCATAAAACCACAATAGTTTTTTATTGTTAAAGGCTTGATAAACCGCTAATTTCAAGAAAATTATAATTAGTAAGCAAAAATTTGAGTATTAAAAAAATAGTACTTAAATTTGCGCACGTTTACGAACGAGGAAAAATTTGACCTGATTGCAACCTCTATAAAAAAATGCTAAAACAGTATTTCTTTTTAGCCTTTCCGACAATTATTCTTATTTTTCTTCGTGAATTTTAATCTTTAAACAAATAGAATAATATGTCTTATTTATTTACGTCTGAATCCGTTTCAGAAGGACATCCGGATAAAATTGCCGATCAGATCTCTGATGCATTAATAGATCACTTTTTAGCATACGATAAATCTTCGAAAGTAGCTTGTGAAACCCTTGTTACAACAGGGCAGGTGGTACTTGCAGGTGAAGTAAAATCTGATGCTTATCTTGATGTGCAGACTATTGCGAGAGAAGTAATCAACGGGATTGGATATACGAAAGGTGAATATATGTTTAATGGTGATTCTTGTGGCGTGATCTCAGCGATTCATGAGCAGTCACCGGATATCAATCAGGGAGTTGACAGAGCCGTAGAAGACGAATCTTTTGAAGCAAAAGCTAATGCGCAAGGAGCCGGCGACCAGGGAATGATGTTCGGGTATGCTACCAATGAAACGGCCAACTACATGCCTTTGGCACTTGATCTTGCACATACTATTCTTAAAGAGCTTTCCGCGATCAGAAGAGAAGATTCCGAGATCAAATATCTTCGTCCGGATGCAAAAAGTCAGGTAACAATTGAATATTCGGATGATCATAAACCAATCAGAATTGATTCTATCGTAGTTTCTACCCAGCATGATGATTTCGGATCTGAGGAAGAAATGCTGAACAAAATCAGAGAAGATATTAAAAATATTCTGATCCCGAGAGTGGTGGCTTTGCAGTCTGATGAAATTAAAGCATTGTTTAATGATCAGATCAAATATCACATCAATCCTACCGGGAAATTTGTCATTGGTGGCCCTCACGGAGATACAGGTCTTACAGGAAGAAAAATCATCGTTGATACGTATGGTGGAAAAGGTGCTCACGGTGGTGGTGCTTTCTCTGGAAAAGATCCTTCAAAAGTTGACAGAAGTGCTGCGTATGCGACAAGACATATTGCTAAAAACTTAGTGGCTGCGGGTGTTGCGGATGAAGTTTTGGTACAAGTTTCTTATGCAATCGGTGTTGCTGAACCTTGCGGTTTATACATCAATACATATGGAACGGCGAAAGTTGACCTCCATGACGGAGACATTGCAAAAAAAGTTTCTGAAATATTTGACCTTAGACCTTACGCGATTGAGCAGAACCTGAAACTGAGAAATCCTATTTATCAGGAAACAGCTTCTTACGGGCATATGGGGAAAGAGCATTATGTAGCTGATAAAACGTTCAATAAAGGGCAGAAAAATGAGCTTACACTTACCGGGTTGGAATTCTTTACCTGGGAGAAATTAGATAAAGTGGAGGAGATTAAAGCTTCTTTCGGAATTTAATTTTTAAATTTATAATAAACTAAAACGTTTCATAATAAACGCTGCTTTATCTTTCCGGTAAAGCAGTTTTTTTTAATTTTACATTAAATAAATTAAAATGATAAACACCAGATTTGCAATCACGATTCTTTCTATATTTTTCTTTGGTATTTTTACAAAAGCCCAGCTAACTGTACATAAAATGGTAACTGTGGGTTATACTTATCAAAACCAGAGTTTCGGTGATGTGGGAGGAAAACTGCTTTTTCTGAAAAATGATGATGTGATCTACAGGCTCGGTGCCTCTGCATTAATGGGTTCTGCAAATTCCAAGTTTGCGATTATGCCGAAAGTTTCTGCTGATGTTTTACTGAACTTCCAAAAGGATGTGGATTTTTATCATTCTTATTATTTTTTAATCGGCGCTGAGGGAACCAACAAATATGTTGCTCCAAAAGTCGGTTTTACGCTTTTTGGAATGCTTGATCTCACAGGCGGCTACGCTTTTCCGGTCGGAAATAGTGGAATTAACGGCAAAGAATTGAAAGGGCTGAATATTAATTTTACACTAAATATCCCTACTGTATTCATTCACGACATGTTTAAATGATTTTTTTTTAATTTTTCTCTTAAAAATTTAATAATAGGTTAACAGTTATTAAAAAATCATTATATTTACATCATTAAAAATTGTATCCGCCTATTGATTAGACTTTACTCTGAAGAATTGTTTTGTATTTACAGCTGAAGCCAGGTAAAAAATCTGGAAAGTATATGATCAGCATAAATAGTATTGAGAAGAGTTATGAAATCAAAATCGGATAGTTTACTAATTTCCCTTTATCAAAAAGGAGACGAAGAGGCGTTGTCTACCCTTATTCACCGCCACCAAAGAGAACTGTTTACATTCATTTTTTACAAAATTAATGATGAAGATCTGGCAAATGATGTTTTTCAGGATACATTCATGAAAATTATCGTTATGCTGAAAGAAGGACGTTATAACGAAGAAGGAAAATTCATTCTGTGGGCAAAAAGGATCGCTCATAATCTTATTATCGATCATTTCAGAGCAAAAGCAAAAAATATCAAGGTTTCGGAAACAACTTTTGAAACTGATGAATATTCTATTTTTGACCTTTTGAAAGAACCTTCCGAAAATATTGAAGATCAACTGGTTACCAATCAAATTCAGGAAGATCTTTTGCGAATGCTTCAATTTCTGCCTGAAAATCAGCAGGAAGTGATTAAATTAAGATTTTTTGACGGGCTGAGTTTTAAAGAAATTGCCGATCATACCGATATGAGTATCAATACGACATTGGGAAGGGTAAGGTATGCGCTGATCAACCTGAGAAAAATCATGGATGAAAATCATATTGTCTTGACACGATAGATAATAATTTCGGAAAATTCTCGTTTTAAGGAAAAACATTTAATCGCCTATGAGAAAAAATGATTCCTTAAAAGTGAAAACTTTGAAACCAAAAAAACAAACGATTGAGTTTTTGCTCAATTTTTCGAAGAATCTTGGGGTTGTAAAAACCAAGAACAAGAATTATCCGATTTCCAAAAATTAAAATTAATTTTGTGCTGTATGAAAATTCAGCACATTTTTTTTGATCTCGACAATACGCTTTGGGATCATCGTCGCAATGCCTATTTAACGATTAAAGATCTTTTTGAAAAAGAAGAAATTACATTAAAATATAACATCGATTTTGAACAGTTTCATGCCGTTTATCATGAAATTAATGAGAAACTTTGGGAAGATATCCGGGATGGAATTATTGACAAAGAATATTTGAGAAAGCACCGTTTTTATGATACCTTCAGACATTTCAATGTTGATGATGAACAGCTGTCAATGTATTTTGAAGAACATTTTCTGGATAAAATTCTTAATCATAATGAGCTGGTAGAAGGAACAATCTATATTTTAGAGTATCTTAAAGCAAAAAATTACATATTGCATATTATTTCCAACGGTTTTAAAGAAGTTACAGAAAGAAAATGCATCTTGTCAGGAATAGCTCAATATTTTCAAACCATTACGAGTGCAGATTCCGTTGGCGTAAGAAAACCAAGACCTGAAATTTTTGAATATTCTTTGAAGCTTGCAGATGCATTAAAAGATGAAAGTATTTTGATAGGAGATGACTGGATAGCGGATATTATTGGGGCGCAGAATTTTGGAATGGATGTAATTTTCTTTGATGTTCTGCACGAAAACAGAAAAGAAGAAGGATTGAAGGTGATTACCCATCTTTTGCAGATAAAAGAGTATTTATAAAAGTTTCGGCGGCACCAAAGGTGCCGCCGAAACTATATTATCAGGTTCAAAATATTAGAATCCTAAACTTTCTCTCACTCTTTTCATTGTCTGAGTAGCAATTACTCTCGTTTTGGCTGCTCCTTCCTGAAGTTTTGCTTCCAGTTCCTCAAGATTGTTCATATAGTAAGAGAACAGTTCTCTTTCCCTTTCAAATCTTGTTAAAATTAAATCCAGCAGTTCCTTTTTCGCATGGCCATAACCGAAGTTTCCGGCTAGATATCTTGTTCTCAATTCTTCCGTTTGCTCAGGTGTTGCAATTAATTGATAAATAGCAAATATCTTGTCTGTTTCAGGATCTTTGGGTTCTTCCAGCGATTTGGAATCGGTTTCGATGCTCATGACCTGCTTTTTTAGTTCTTTTTCAGGTAAGAAAATATTGATGATATTTCCTCGCGATTTAGACATTTTATGTCCATCAATTCCGGGAACATACTTGGTGTTTTCCTGGAGCTCAGATTGAGGCAAAACAAAAACTTCACCCATTTGATTATTAAATCTGGAAGCTACATCACGGGCAATTTCCAGATGTTGTAGCTGGTCTTTTCCAACAGGCACGATTTCAGCATCATACAACAAAATATCTGCGGCCATTAAGATAGGATAGGTAAATAAACCTGCATTAACATCCTGTAACCGGTCTGCCTTATCCTTGAATGAGTGTGCTAATGTCAGTCTTTGGTACGGAAAAAAACATGATAAATGCCAAGAAAGTTCACAGGTTTCGGGGATGTCACTCTGTCTGTAAAAATAAGTTTTTTCGGTATCCAGCCCACAAGCAAGCCAAGCCGCAGCAATTTCGTAGGTGTTTTGTTTAAGCTCTTTTGCATCTTTAATCTGCGTTAAAGAATGAAGATTTGCTATGAATAAAAATGATTCATTTCCTTCCTGTTTTGATAGCTCAATTGCAGGAATAATTGCACCCAAAAGGTTTCCCAAGTGCGGTGTTCCGGTGGCTTGAATGCCGGTAAGAATTCTTGACATTGTTTAAAATTTATATTTAAAATTAATGAATTGCAAATTTAATTAATTCTCTAAAAGATAGAGTAGTCTAAAGTAAGTTTAAATTTATTAATCGTAAGGTTTTAAGATTGTAATTTTAATATCAGAGAGCAAAGGTAATATATTTACTGCGCAAAGCTTGAAAACACTGCTTCATCAAATCAACTTGTTGATTCGTTCTTTGCTCACTTGAATTTAAAAACTTGCATGAAAATATCACCCTAGAAAAATTACGGAATAAGGACTTTCTCTCCTCCAAACTTAGGCTCAACACCAAAAATCAAATCCCAATAAGCTTTTGCCTTAGCCAAATATTCTCTCATATTGGTTTTGAAACCTGCATATTGATTTACATCTAATGCGTTATAGCCGAAGACGTCCATTCCGTTTTGCCTGGCCAGAAATACCGCTCTTTCATTATGAAACTTCTGGGAAACAATAATTATTTTCTTTTGTCCGAAAATTTCTTTTGCTCTCACTACAGAATCCAATGTTCTGAAACCTGCAAAATCCAGAAAAATTCTACCCTTTGGAATTCCGCGTTCCATTAAAGCAAATTGCATGTCTTCAGGCTCATTATAATCTTTTCTGCTGTTGTCGCCGCTTACAATGATATACTGTATTTTTCCACTTTTATACAATTCTACAGCAGCATAAATTCTGTTATAGAAATAGGCATTTGGAAAACCGTTGTTGAGTGTTTTACTGGTTCCCAGCAGAAGTGCTGTTTTGGCTGCGGGAAGATCTGAAGTCTCATAAGAAACGTAAGGATTGCTGCTTGCTTTAATGCTGTAATTTGCCCAGGCTATAAAAATAATTCCTGCCACAAAAAGAAGCAGGAAAAATTTAAATACGTTTTTAATTAATTTTTTCATCCGGTGTAAAATTCTTTAAAATTCCAACCCGTTCGGGAAAGCTTTTTTTCTGAAAATTAATAATAATGCGGCGCCCACCGTAATCGCTGAGTCGGCAACATTAAAAATATACTTAAAAAATTCAATATGTTTTCCTCCGATCAAAGGCCAGCTTTCAGGAACATTCCAGTCTACAAGGGGAAAATGGAGCATGTCAACCACGCAGCCTTTCATAAAAGTAGAATAACCCTCACCGAAATTTGTAAAATGGGAAATGCCGCCGTAGCCTATCCATCGGTCAATACTTTGATCATATACGGTACCGCTGTCGAAAATTAAGCCGTAAAACATTCCGTCAATCAGATTTCCGATCGCTCCTGCAAAGATCATCGCCATTGGGATCAGAAGATAGTTGGATTCTCCACGCTGTAACCATTTTTTGAACAAATAGATCATTCCGCCAATCAGAAAAATTCTTACAATAACCAGGAAATATTTACCAATTACGCCTCCGAAATGAAGACCGTACGCCATTCCCGGATTTTCTACAAAAGTAAGTCTGAACCCCGGAAATACAGAAATACTGTCATTAAGCTCAAAGTGTGTTTTTACGTAGATTTTTGATATCTGATCAATCAGCAAAATAAGAAAAGTGACAAATACTATCTTTTTCATTACAGTCCTTTTGGTTTTGAAGGTTTTCCTATCTTTTCATTTTTCTTGTCAACGATTTTCTTGATCGTTTTCTGATTGTGATGCGTATTCTTGGTATGGAATTTCTCGAACTTAATGTTCATTTCCTTTAAAACGCTTTTCAGTGCGTTTAGTTCCATTGCATTTTTAGTGTGTACAATAATGGATTCCACTTTTTTAAGTTTAAGTTATTTTTTTGACAGCTCATCAAGCCTTTTTCTTTCTTTGGGAGACAGATCATTGATTCCGTTTTTGCCCATTTTGCTTAAAAGCCGGTCGATTTCTTTTTCCCTGTCGCGTTTATCAGAATTAAACTGATCATCGATTGTATAGTTTCGGTGTTTGTCAGGAAAAAACCTGTCCCTTATCTGGTCTCTGTTGAAAAAAACCAGAATGGCTATTACAATAATGATTACAATTACCAATTCGCTCATGGATATATACTAAAAATTAGGTTTATAAAGTATTTGTCAAAAATACAATATAAACCCAAATTTATTTGATAAACCTTTCGGTTATTTCTGCATATTTTTCGCTTCGATGCTCAGCGTAGCATGAGGAACAGCCAAAAGTCTTTCTTTAGGAATCAGCTTTCCTGTAACTCTGCAAACCCCGTATGTTTTATTTTCAATTCTTATCAGAGCGTTCTTAAGATCACGGACGAATTTTTCCTGTCTTCCTGCCAAAATAGAATTCTGTTCTTTGCTTAACGTTTCAGCACCTTCTTCAAACGCCTTAAACGTCGGTGAAGTATCATCGGTACCATTATTCTGATCATTAATGAAACTTTCTCTAATAAGTTTCAGATCATTTTCTGCTTTTTCTATTTTTTCCTTAATGATGGCTTTAAATTCTTGCAAATCTGCATCACTGTATCTTACTCTTTCGTCTGACATAATCATTTTCTCTTTTTTAATAAAATTATGAAATGGAATTTGAAAAACAATAACTATATGTTAATTTTTTCAACATTTATCTTAAAATTAACCTCATCTATTTCGATTTCGTTAAAATTTAAAAGTGAAGATACAATTTCTATTTTATTTGACAAGACCTCGGATGAAATATATTCTTCATTTTTCTTGATGTCATTGATAAACGGAGAATTTTCTTCAATAAAAATATTTATCCTGTCGGTCAGCTCAAAATCTTTATCTTTTCTAAGATTCTGAATTCTGTTGATAAATTCTCTTGCAATACCTTCAGATTTTAACTCATCTGTTAGCTTCAAATCTAGTGCCACAGTCGTTTTACCGTCGGAAGTTACCGTCCATCCCGGGATGTCTTTTGTAGAAATTTCAACATCTTCAATTGTAATTTCATAACCTTGGATGTCTAATTTTCCTTCTTTTTCAAGCGTAGAAATCTGTTCAGTATCAAAATTGGAAATTTCTCCACCAACCATTTTCATGTCTTTTCCTAATTTAGGACCTAGCGCTTTGAAATTTGGTTTTATCTGTTTTACAATAAGATGCGCCGCTTCTTCTGCGTTAATTAACTGAATTTCTTTAACGTTTACTTCCTGTTTGATCAATTCAGAAACCGCAGAAATCTGCTCTTCTGTTTTTAAATCCAAAACCGGAATTAAAACTTTCTGTAAAGGCTGACGAACTTTTACATTTTCTTTCTTTCTCAACGAGAAAACCATACTTGTAATGTTCTGTGCTAAATGCGTTTTTTCAACCAAATCTTGATCGATAAGACTTTCATCAGCAACAGGGAAATTTGTCAGATGGATCGATTCTGCGGTTTCTTTTCCAGTTACTTTATTTAAATCCTGGTATAATTGATCCATAAAGAAAGGAGCGATAGGTGCAGATAGTTTGGCAACCGTTTCAAGACAAGTATATAAAGTCTGATAAGCTGAAATTTTATCTTCAGAATAATCTCCTTTCCAGAAACGTCTTCTGCATAATCTTACGTACCAGTTTGATAGATTATCATTCACAAAAGTATTGATAGCTCTGGCCACTTTTGTCGGCTCATAATCTTCGTAGAAAGCTTTAACTTCTTTGATTAATAAATTTAATTCAGACAAAATCCATCGGTCGATTTCCGGTCTGTTTTCAATTTCTTTTTCAGAATAATTGAATCCGTCAACATTCGCATACAATGCAAAGAATGAATAGGTATTATAAAGTGTTCCGAAGAATTTTCTTCTCACTTCATCAATTCCTTCGATGTCAAATTTGAGATTTTCCCAAGGATTTGCGTTCGATATCATATACCAGCGTGTTGCATCCGGACCGTAAACAGCAAGTGTTTCAAACGGGTCTACAGCATTGCCTAAACGTTTTGACATTTTCTGTCCGTTTTTATCCAAAACAAGACCGTTACTCATTACATTTTTATAAGCCACCGAATCAAAAACTGCCGTTCCGATTGCATGAAGCGTATAGAACCAACCACGAGTCTGGTCAACACCTTCCGCAATGAAGTCAGCAGGAAATGCCTTATTTGTATCAATTAATTCTTTATTTTCAAAAGGATAATGCATTTGTGCATACGGCATAGCACCAGAATCAAACCAAACGTCAATCAGGTCGCTTTCACGTTTCATTGGTCTTCCTGAATCGGAAACTAAGATGACCTTGTCAACTACATTTTTATGTAGGTCAACCAATTCGTAATTGGATTCAGACATATTTCCGATGATAAAACCTTTGAAAGGATTTTCTTTCATTAATCCTGCTTCAACGGATTTTTCGATCTCATTATATAATTCTTCTACAGAACCGATGATCTTTTCTTCAATTTGCCCTGCGGCGGCATCTGTTCTCCAGATCGGCAATGGGATTCCCCAATATCTTGAACGGGAAAGGTTCCAGTCGTTTACGTTTTCCAACCAGTTGGCGAAACGGCCTTCTCCCGTAGCTTTTGGCTTCCAGTTGATTTCTTTGTTTAAATCTACTAGTTTGTCTTTCACAGCAGTCATTTTCACAAACCATGAATCCAACGGATAATATAATAGAGGCTCATCTGTTCTCCAGCTGTGCGGATATGAGTGGACGTATTTTTCTACTTTGAAAGCCTTGTTTTCTTTTCTTAATTTTAAAGCAATTCTTTCATCAACAGAAAGATAAGTTTTCAGATCTGAAATGATCGACTTGAGATTTTCCTTCTGAATTTTCAATTCCGCAACTTTTTCTGCTTCACTAAGGTATTCTCCTTTTACATATTCATTCGCAAAACCGTATATTTCATCGCTTACCTGTGGTAAAAATCTTCCCTGTAAATCTACCAGTGGAACAGGATTTCCGTTTTTATCCAGAACAAGCATTGGCGGAACTTCAGGAGTTGCATCTTTAGCCACTTTCGCATCATCAGCTCCGAAAGTAGGTGCTGTGTGAACGATACCTGTTCCGTCTTCCGTTGTTACGAAGTTTCCTGAAATTACTCTGAAAGCATTTTCCGGGTTTTGCTGAGGTTTAGCATAATCTAAAAGTTGTTCATATTTAATTCCAACCAGATCAGCACCTTTAAATTCTGCTAAAATCTGATAAGGAATAACTTTACTTTCTGAAGTGTAATTTGCGAAATCTTCTTCTGTACCTGCACTGTATTTTTTTGCAAACTGTTTCCCAATTAAAGCTTTCGCCAAAACTACATTTACCGGTTCAAAAGTATATTGATTGAACGTTTTAACCAAAACATAATCGATTTTCGGGCCTACTGTCAACGCTGTATTGGAAGGTAACGTCCACGGAGTTGTCGTCCATGCTAAGAAATGTACATCCCCAAAACCTTGTAAAAATGATGGTAACGTTTCAGGTAATGTTTTAAACTGTGCTACCACCGTGGTGTCAGAAACATCACGATAAGCTCCCGGTTGGTTGACTTCGTGGGAAGAAAGTCCGGTTCCTGCTTTTGGAGAATACGGCTGGATGGTGTAGCCTTTGTACAATAATCCTTTATCGTACAATTGCTTCAACAGCCACCAAACGGTCTCCATGTATTTCGATTTGTACGTGATATACGGATCATCGAGATCAACCCAATATCCGATCTTTTCGGTAAGGTTGTTCCAGACGTCAGTGTAACGCATTACTGCTTCACGGCACGCTTTATTATAATCTTCAATTGAAATTTTATTGCCAATATCTTCTTTAGTGATTCCTAATTCTTTTTCCACACCAAGCTCTACCGGAAGTCCATGCGTGTCCCAACCCGCTTTACGGAAAACCTGCTTTCCGTTCTGGGTCTGATAACGACAGAAAATATCCTTCAACGCTCTGGCCATAACGTGGTGAATTCCGGGCATACCGTTTGCGGAAGGCGGACCTTCATAAAAAACAAATTCAGGCTGCCCCTCACGAATCTCAACACTTTTATTGAAAGTTTTGTTCTGTTTCCAGAATTCCGCGATGTTCTCGGCTACGTCAATAAGATTGAGGTTTTTGTACTCTTTAAATTGGCTCATTGTAATATATCAATATCGTTGATTAATTAAGTTGGCAAATTTACTAAAATTTACCGGTTTATAATATATGTTTTATTTTGAGACTTCCAATTAAAAAGTTCTTTTTCAGGAAATAAAAATAAAGGTGGATGGTCAGTTGTGAATGGGTCAATTTTTAAAATGGATTTATTGGACATGTTATGGAAAATCTCAGTATCAATAGGAGCGGGCTTTAGCCCGCTTTTAGATTGTAACCGCGCGCATTGGTTTTAACCCAAACTTATTTTTCCTTGAGATTTAAATGCGAACTATTTGAGTTTCTATATATTTTAAGAGGCAAAGAGTTAATTAACAATCTGATTTGATGAAGCTTTGTTTTCACGTTTCGCGCAGCAAATTTATTTGCCTTTGCCATCTTGAATCAACATTACAATAACTAAATCTTTGCGTTTACATTAAAATGCGATTATGTATGAATTCACAACGGAATTTAATTTTTAAATTTTTAATCATTCAATCTTTAATTTTAAATAAATTTGTCCTCTAAAAATAACAACCATTGGAATTCTATCCATCCATCGAAAGAGCAGAAATTCAGGAAATAAAAAAGTTTCAGGAGCAAAAACTTCAGGAGCTTTTGGTGTATCTTGAAAACAATTCACCTTTTTATCAGAGGCTATTCAAAGAAAACAACATCAGGATTGCCGATATCCGAACGTTGGAAGATTTACAGAAAATCCCGGCAACGACGAAAAATGATATTCAGCAGCATAATAATGATTTTTTCTGTGTTACTCCCGACAAAATTGTGGATTACAGCACAACATCAGGAACGTTGGGTGATCCTGTAACCTTCGGGTTATCAGATAATGATCTGGAAAGGTTGGCTTATAACGAAGCTATTTCCTTTGCCTGCGCGGGAATTCAAAAAGGAGATGTGGTGCAGATGATTACAACGATCGACAAACGGTTCATGGCCGGACTGGCTTACTTTTTAGGGTTAAGAAAAATGGGCGCCAGCGTCGTAAGAATGGGGCCAGGAATTCCTGAATTGCAATGGGATTCAATTTTCAGATATAAGCCAAAATATTTAATTACCGTTCCGTCATTTCTTTTAAAAATGATTGATTATGCCGAGAAACACGGAATTGATTATAAAAATTCCAGTGTTTACGGTGCTGTTTGCATTGGAGAAAGTATCAAGAATCAGGATTTTACCGATAATATTTTATCTCAGAAAATTAAAGAAAAATGGAATATTAAATTATTTTCAACGTATGCTTCAACGGAAATGAGTACAGCTTTCACAGAATGCGAGGAGCAGATCGGTGGCCATCAGCATCCGGAACTCATCATCACAGAAATTCTTGACGACGAGGGAAATTTGGTTAAGGAAGGCGAAAGCGGAGAATTAACAATTACAACATTAAGTGTTGAAGCGATCCCTTTATTAAGATTCAAAACAGGAGATATTGTAAAAGCACATTATGAGCCTTGTGCGTGCGGAAGAAATACGATGAGACTCGGGCCTGTGATCGGAAGAAAACAGCAGATGATCAAATATAAAGGAACCACGTTGTATCCGCCGGCAATGAATGATATTTTAAATGATTTCAACAATATTCTGTGCTATCAGATCGTTATCCGGTCGAATGAAATTGGTTTGGATGAAATTATCATTAAAATCAGCACCGACAGCGATTCGGAAAATTTTGTAAATGAGGTAAGAGATCATTTCCGTGCAAAATTAAGGGTAAGCCCAAAAATTGAAATCGTTGAATTTGATGTTTTGTCTAAAATTGTTTTCAATCCGAACAGCAGGAAACCGATTACATTTACAGATCTTCGATAAATCTTCATTTCAAAAAAAACTTTAAAATTAAATTTATAAACTATGAAAAAATTGCTATTGGTCTTTTTGATCTTCTTAACTGGTGTTGTATATGCACAAAAAATGAAAGTTATTTCCGGAAATTTCGACTTTCTTAAAGGAGAGAAGGAGCTGAATTTGCAGATGGATTACAGTCATATTAAATTTTATAAAGAAAATATGGATGAAGCGGCATATATTGCCAAACAGGAAAAAGATATTCGGAAAGCCAATAAAAGCCCTGAAGAATTTGAAGTATGGAAGAAGGATTGGGAATATTCTAAAAATACTCAATTTGTAGATAAGTTTCTGGCTTCTATGAATAAAAATACAGATATTAGAACTTCAGTGGACAATCAATCTGCAAAATATACCTTGTTAGTAGAAACTGTATGGATCTATCCAGGATGGTTCGCTGGTGTAATGAATCAGCCATCAAAGTTGAGTACTGTTTTAAAATTCGTCGAAAAATCAGATCCATCTAATGTTTTATTAGAGATTGAAAGTAAGAACGCTCCTGGTGACAATTTCGTAGGATTGCCGAATAATAATGACAGGATTTCCGAGGGATATGCAAAAACGGCAAAAACATTGGCCCGTATGATAGAAAAGAAAATAAAATAAAAAATCCGCTTCCCGTTTAAGGAAGCGGATTTTTATGCTTGTTCTTTTTCTTTTTTAATAAATTCTGCAAGATTTTTTATCGCAGTATCATGTATTCTTACAAAAGTATTTTTTTTGTCCCATACATAACCCGCGAGTACCGCACAGATTTTTCGTTTTACATCTGGATTTTCCGGTTGATGAAAAAATAATTCCTGAAGATTCCCGGTATACCATTCTTTTACATAGGTTGTGAAAACATCAACGCCGTATAAAATGTAGTCCGAATATTCTTTTTGCCAGTCGATTTTTTCGCCATTCAGTTGTCTTAAGGCTAATTTTGCCGCCAGCATTCCTGATTCTGTTGCAAAAGCCATCCCCGAAGAAAAAACAGGATCAAGAAATTCCGAAGCATTTCCCGTTAAAGCAAAACCGTCTCCAAAAAGGCTTTTTACTGAGCAGGAGTAATCTTTCAAATGCTTTGGTTCAAAAAGAAACTCTACATCCCCAAAACGTTTTACATAATAATCCGAAAGAGAAATGGCTTTTCTTAACGCTTCTGCAGTATCACCATTTTCAGATAGTTTATCAATAAATTCAGTCGGCCCTACAATTCCTACACTCGTATTTCCGTTGGAAAAAGGAATTACCCAAAGCCAGACTTCCGTTTCAATGATATCAAAAGAGATCAATGTTCCTTCCGTGCCTTCTTCTCGGTTGATATCTTTTACGTGAGAAAAAATGGCGGAGTGGGGAGATAATTTTGAAGGTTTTTCTAAGTCTAAAAGTCTAGGCAACACTCTTCCGTAACCACTTGAGTCAATCACGAATTTAGCGTGTATTTCTTTTGTTTCTCCGTTTTTGTTTTTTACGGTAGTTACAGAATCTGTTCCATTGAATTCAATACCGATAACTTCCGTTTCAAATTCAAGATCAATTCCTTTTCTGATCACTTCCTGAGCAAGAACATCGTCAAAATCTGCTCTGGGAACCTGCCAGGTCCAGTCCCAGCCTTCTCCGAATTTATTACTGAAATCAAAAATGCAGACTTCATCGCCTCTTAAAAAACGTGCTCCCAGTTTCTTTTCAAAACCCATTTTATCAAGCGCAGGAAATAATCCTGCTTCATCAAAATGATCCATAACACGCGGAATAAGGCTTTCCCCGACAACCAGTCTCGGAAATTTCGTCTTTTCAACAACTTTTACGTTGACGTTGTTCTTCTTTAAATATGAAGAAGATACGCATCCGGACGGGCCGGCGCCGATTACAAGTACGTCAACAAACTCTTTGCTCATCTTTGATTTTTTATTTTATAAATAACTTCTATCTTTGCCGCAAAATTAATGACAATTAATTAATAATAACAAAATTATCATATTATTACTTTTAATTAATGAAAATAAATAGCTTTTTAGAACTGAAAGACTTTAAAAAAGTCATTATTGAAAAAGAAAAAATTGAACTCGATGAAACGCTTCTTACCAGAGTGGATGAAAGTTTTCAGTTTTTGAAAGAGTTTTCAAAGAATAAAGTAATATATGGTGTGAATACCGGTTTTGGACCGATGGCACAGTTCAAAATCAGTGATGAAGATACGCATCAGCTTCAGTATAATCTGATCAGAAGCCATTCTTCCGGTATGGGAAATCCGCTTCCGGCTGACGAGGCAAAAGCTTGTATGCTGGCACGATTGAATACATTATCTCTGGGGAAATCTGGAGTGCATCATTCTGTTGTGAAACTACTTAAAGAGTTAATAAACAGAGATATTACGCCGTTGATTTTCGAACACGGGGGTGTCGGGGCAAGCGGAGATTTGGTACAATTGGCTCACCTGGCTTTGGTTTTAATCGGTGAAGGTGAAGTTTTTTATAAAGGTGAAAGAAAACCGACCAAGGAAGTTTTCGAAATTGAGGGTTTAGAACCGATCCATGTTGAAATACGTGAAGGCCTGGCTTTAATGAACGGAACTTCTGTGATGTCAGGAATTGGTGTTGTTAATGCTCATAAAGCCAATCAATTAACTGATATTTCTGTTAAATTATCATGTGCTATTAATGAAATTGTTCAGGCGTATGATGATCATTTGTCGGAAGTTTTAAATGGAACAAAACTTCACGCAGGACAGCAGAAAATTGCAGAAAAAATGCGTGCCCACTTGTCTGATAGTAAATTAATCAGAAAAAGAGCAGATCATTTATATACCCACTTTGAAGAGCAGGAAAAAGTTTTCAAAGAAAAAGTTCAGGAATATTACTCTTTACGATGCGTTCCACAGATTTTAGGACCTGTTTTAGATACGCTTGAGTATACGGAAAAAGTATTGGAGAATGAGATCAATTCAGCGAATGATAATCCGATTATTAACGTTGAAGATCAGCATGTTTATCATGGAGGAAACTTTCACGGAGATTATATTTCCTTGGAAATGGATAAACTGAAAATTGTTGTTACCAAACTGACAATGTTGGCAGAAAGGCAATTGAATTATCTTTTAAATTCTAAAATCAATGAAATTTTACCGCCTTTTGTAAATTTGGGTAAATTAGGCTTTAATTTCGGGATGCAGGGTGTTCAGTTTACGGCAACTTCTACGACGGCCGAAAGTCAGATGCTGTCAAATTCCATGTATGTTCACAGTATTCCTAATAATAATGATAATCAGGATATTGTAAGCATGGGGACAAATGCAGCTGTGATCTGTAGAAAAGTTATTGAAAATGCTTTTGAAGTGCTGACGATTGAAGCGATTACCATTGTTCAGGCGATTGAATATCTTGGTTTTCAGGATAAAGTTTCGACCGCAACGAAGGAATTGTATGACGAAATAAGAAGCATCATTCCGGCATTTTCCAATGATATGGTGATGTATCCGTATCTGGAAGAGGTGAAAAAATATTTAAAGACCATGTAATTTTTAACTGAGATCAGTTGTCTTTTAAATAATATAAAATTAAAAACAAAAACTAACATATAACGCAACACATGAAATGTGCAATCATCACAGGTGGCTCTAGGGGAATTGGAAGGGCAATCTGTATAAAACTGGCAGAAGAAAAAAATTATCATATTCTGATAAATTATACTTCAAACGAAGCAGCAGCAAAGGAAACATTGGCTAAAGTTGAAGAATTGGACTCTACAGGCGAGATCCTGAAATTTGATGTAGGAAATGCAGAGGAAACCCAAAAAGTTTTAACAGAGTGGCAGGAAAACAATCCAAAAGCAATTGTAGAAGTTATTGTAAATAATGCCGGAATTACCAGAGACGGATTGTTCATGTGGATGCCAAGTGAGGATTGGAACGCTGTGATTAACACCAGTTTAAATGGCTTTTTCAATGTGACCAATTTCTTTATTCAAAAACTGTTGCGTAATAAATACGGCAGAATCATCAATATGGTTTCTGTTTCCGGAGTAAAGGGAACAGCAGGACAAACCAATTATTCTGCGGCAAAAGGGGCTTTGGTCGGTGCTACAAAAGCGTTGGCACAGGAAGTGGCAAAAAGAAATATCACCGTAAATGCGGTAGCTCCGGGATTCATTAAAACAGATATGACCCAGGAATTCAATGAAGATGAATTAAAGGTGATGATTCCTGCTAACAGATTTGGTGAAGCAGAAGAAGTTGCTGATCTGGTTGCATTCTTAGCTTCAAAAAAATCATCGTACATTACCGGTGAAGTAATTAATATTAACGGAGGAATCTACTCGTAAATAGTATAACAATGTAACAGTCTAACAACGTAACAATCAAAATGTTTAAAATACAATCCCGTTTACTAGAGGATTAGATTAAAAATTGTTACAAAATTGTTACACTATTACATTGGTAAATTGTTACATTTAATACATGGAAAATAGGGTTGTCATTACCGGAATGGGAATTTATTCCTGCATCGGAACTTCTTTGGAAGAGGTGAAAGAATCTTTATTTCAGGGAAAATCCGGTATTTATTTAGTGGATGAAAGAAAAGAGTTTGGTTTCAGGTCCGGATTAACGGGTGTGGTTCCAAGACCGGATTTAAAGAATCTTTTGAGCCGCAGACAGCGTGTAAGCATGGGCGAGGAAAGCGAATATGCATACGTTGCAACACTTGATGCTTTAAAGCAGGCAAATATAGACCAGGAATTTTTAGACCGGCACGAAGTCGGAATTTTATACGGAAACGACAGTGTTTCTCAGGCAGTTGTTGAATCTATCGACATTGCAAGAGAGAAAAAAGATACTACTTTAATGGGCTCAGGAGCGATTTTCAAATCCATGAACTCTACCGTAACGATGAATCTTTCCACCATTTTTAAATTGAGAGGGATCAATTTGACCATCAGTGCGGCGTGTGCGAGCGGTTCTCATTCTTTAGGACTGGCTTTCATGATGATTAAAAACGGCTTTCAGGATATGATTGTGTGTGGAGGCGCACAGGAAACCAACAAATATTCCATGGCAAGCTTTGATGGATTGGGCGTTTTTTCTGTAAGAGAAGATGAGCCTACAAAAGCTTCGCGGCCTTTCGATTCCGGGAGAGACGGTTTGATTCCAAGCGGAGGCGCAGCAACCTTAATTGTCGAAAGTCTTGAATCTGCACAGAAAAGAGGTGCCAATATTATTGCAGAGATTGTTGGTTACGGTTTTTCTTCAAACGGTGGTCATATTTCAACACCGAATGTTGACGGCCCGGCTTTGGCAATGGACAGAGCTTTGAAACAGTCAGGTTTAACGGCAAAAGAGATTGATTATATTAATGCACATGCGACTTCTACGCCAATCGGTGATGCCAATGAAGCAAAAGCGATTTATGAAATCTTTGGTAATGAAGTTCCGGTGAGTTCTACAAAATCAATGACAGGCCATGAATGCTGGATGGCAGGAGCCAGTGAGGTTATTTATTCTATTCTAATGATGCAGAATGATTTTATTGCACCGAATATTAATCTGGAAAATCCTGACGATGAAGCAAAAAAGATAAATTTGATCGCTGAAACAAAAAGTCAAAAAATTGACGTATTTTTGTCGAATTCTTTCGGATTTGGGGGAACCAATTCCGCATTAATCGTTAAAAAATTTAATTAAAAACATGGAAAGGGAAAAAATTGTTGCGATCGTCAACGACTTTTTAGTCAATGAATTCGAAGTAGACGGCGATGAGATCAGCAATGATGCAAATCTGAAAACAACACTGGGCTTAGACAGCTTAGATTATATCGATATGGTAGTCGTGATCGAATCCAATTTCGGGGTAAAATTAGGCGAGGCAGATTTTAAAAAAATGGTCACGTTTGATGATTTCTATTCGACTATTGAAAATAAAATCATTGAAAAAAACGCATAAAATAATCTAACAATACATCAATCTGTAATTTATCAATGTTAAATATTGTTACATTGTTAGAATGATACATTGCTAAATTAATGTTATGAACAAGTGGAAAGGTAAATCTAAAGGGACGATTTTGGGCTACAGAATATTCGTCTGGTGTATTAGAAATATTGGAATCCGGAGTTCATATGTTGTGCTTTATTTCGTAGCGGCCTATTATTTTATCTTTGAAAAAAAGAGTAACCGGTATATTTCATATTACTTCACAAAAAGACTGCACTATAGTTTCTGGAAAACCAAGATTTCTGTATTTAAAAGTTATTTTACTTTTGGAAAGGTTCTTATCGACAAAACCGCAATTTCAGCTGGTTTAAGAGAAAATTATACCTATGAATTTGATGGAATTGAAAATCTCAGGAATCTTTTAGCCGAAAAAAAAGGTGGTGTGCTTATCAGTGCACATATCGGAAACTTTGAAATTGCAGAACATTTTTTTGCCGATATCGATTTTGATACTCAGATTAATTTAGTGACAACAGATCAGGAAGTGACGGTCATAAAGGAGTATCTTGAAAGTGTTTCCGTAAAAGAAAGCACAGTGAAATTCATTTATGTAAAAGATGATATGTCGCATATCTTCGAAATTAATGAAGCGCTATCCAAAAATGAGCTCATCTGTTTCACCGGCGACCGTTATTTTGAAGGATCTAAATTTTTAGAAGGAAATTTATTGGGAAAAACGGCGAAATTTCCGGCCGGCCCGTTTCTTATTGCTTCAAGATTGAGTGTTCCTGTGGTATATGTATACGTGATGAAAGAGAAAAATCTGCATTATCATTTGTATGCAAAAGTCGCACAGAATGTGAAAAAACGCGATGCCCAGGGACTTTTAAATTCGTACACTGAAAATCTGGAATCCATGATTAAAAAATATCCGCTTCAATGGTTCAATTATTTTGATTTTTGGGATGATATTGATTAAATTTCCTACTTTTACTTCCGTAAAAACTAATATTTAACTCAAATATTAAGGTTTAGAATTATTATTTGGTTGAGTGTCGTGATTGCTCCGCATCGTTTGTCATTCCGCAGGAACCTGAAACAATGTTGAGATGCTTTCAACATGACAGAAAACAATTGATTCTAAATTCTTAGCTTTAAAAGAAAACCCATCTTCTCCTTTGAAAAAACAATTTGACATACTTGTAATCGGCAGCGGATTGGGAGGTCTTGTTTCGGCTCTTATTTTAGCGAAAGAAGG
Source organism: Chryseobacterium taichungense (assembly GCF_900109935.1). Taxonomy (GTDB): domain Bacteria; phylum Bacteroidota; class Bacteroidia; order Flavobacteriales; family Weeksellaceae; genus Chryseobacterium; species Chryseobacterium taichungense. Next base: position 271,815 of record NZ_FOBV01000006.1, read on the forward strand.
TCGGAACGTTTGTGTTCTGGAAAAAAATAACCAATACGGAGGAAATCTACAGACTTTCTCCAGGGATAAGCTGATTTTCGATACAGGAGTTCACTATTTAGGTGGCCTCTCGGAAGGGCAGAATCTTTACCAGTTTTTTTCCTATCTGGATATCATAGATGAGCTGAAGCTGCAGAAGATGGATGAGGACGGATATGATAAAATTACTTTCGGAGATGATGAAATCGAATATCCTCACGCACAGGGTTTTGAAAATTTTGTAAAGCAATTATCCGTATATTTCCCGGAGGAAAAAGAAAATCTGGAAAACTACTGTGAAGAAATTCAACGGGTTTGCAGCCAGTTTCCGAGGTATAATGTTGTTGGAAAAGATCATTACAATGAAGAAATTCTCCACTTAAATACCAAAAGATTTATTGAATCGATTACCCCAAACGAGAAATTGCAGGCCGTGTTATTAGGTTCCAATTTTTTATATGCCGGTGATTCGGAAAATGTGCCTTTTTATGTGCATGCGCTGACGGTCAATTCCTATATTCAAAGTGCTTACAAATGTATAAATGGGGGGAGCCAGATCTCAAAATTACTCATTCGCAAACTTCGTGAACACGGTGCTGAGGTTCACAAACACGCTGAGGTTTCAGAATTTATCTTTAATGAAAATAATATTTTAACGGGTGTCAGAACAAACGCAAGGAAAGAATATTTTGCAGAAAAGTTTATTTCCAATATAGAAATTCGTTCAACAATAAAATTGATTGGTGAAGATCGTTTAAAAAAGTCATTTTTAAACCGGATACTGAGTTGGGATCCCGGCCCTTCATGTTTTAGTGTGTATTTTGTTCTGAAACCTAAGAAAATTCGCAATTTCAATTATAATATTTATCATTTTTCATCTGAAGAAATGATTTGGAATGCCTATCAGTATAATAAAAATGAATGGCCGCAAACTTATATGCTGTCTTCTACCCGGTCGAAGCATGATACTGAATTTGCAGAAAGTCTCACTGCCATTTCTTATATGGATTTTGAAGAAGTAAAAGAATGGGAAAATACATTTAATACGGTTACAGATGAACAGAAAAGGGGAGAATTATATGATCTTTTTAAAGCAGAGAAAGCAGAAAAAATGATAACTGCACTGGAAAAGAAAATTCCTGATTTAAGAGATTGTATTAAAAGGATTTATACATCTTCACCGCTGTCATACCGCGATTACATCGGAAGCGTCAACGGAAATATGTACGGCTACAGCAAAAGCTCCGAAAATCCTCTGAAAACAATGGTTTCTCCAAGAACCAAAATTGATAATCTGTTTCTTACAGGACAATCTGTTAATATGCACGGTATTTTGGGTTGTACCATTGGTGCATTCAATACCTGTGCAGAGATTGTAGGGAAAGAGCTGATAGATAAAAGATTAACCCAATTTATTAACAAAAATAAAAGTGAGAAATAATATGCAGTTTGTCATTCTGAATACAGAACGCCGTTCTGAGAAGGATAAGGAAGAATCTAAATTAAAAATAGATTCCTTTTTTCGTAATGCCAGATATTTCATTTTGTTATTTCTCAGCCTCAACCTTATTCTTAGTCTTACTTCATGCGGCGTAAGAAAATCCATAAAACACCTTCCTGATGTACAACAATATTCTCTTGAGATTCCAGAAGTGCATAAAATCAACGACTCAACATTTAGCTTTCATGAAAATTATTTAACGAAAAACAGACAAGGCCTCTGGGAATTGTATGTTAAAGGAAATCCATTGCAGTTAGGTTATAATAACGGAGCTTTAACACAAAGTCTGATGCAGAAGCAGGAAAAAATCTTCTTTTCAAAAGTTGAAGGTTTTGTTCCTTCAAAGTTTAAACAAAATTTGTTGAGAGGTTTTCTGAAATGGTATAACCGTAAAATGTATCTTAATGTAAGAGAAGACTATCAGGCAGAACTTTACGGATTGTCCCGGTATTCCTCTGATGAATATAATTTTATCGCGCCAAAATATCTCCGCAATCTCTATCTGCACGGTGCTCACGATATCGGCCATGCGATGCAGGATTTAATGATGGTAGGCTGCACATCATTGGCTGTATGGAACGAAAATACAGAAGACGGAGAGCTGCTGATCGGGAGAAACTTTGATTTTTATGTGGGAGATGATTTCGCAGAAAATAAATTGGTTGAATTTGTAGAGCCTGAAGATGGAATTCCTTATATGTCCGTCGCGTGGCCGGGAATGATCGGAGTGGTTTCAGGAATGAATAAAGAAGGGATTACTGTTACAATCAACGCCGGAAAATCTAAGATTCCGCTAACGGCTAAAACACCTATTTCTCTTGTAACAAGGGAAATTTTGCAGTATGCTACAACTATTGACGAAGCGATTGCCATTGCAAAAAAAAGAAAAGTTTTTGTTTCGGAATCTATTCTGGTAGGAAGTGCGAATGATAAAAATGCGGTAATCATTGAGGTTTCTCCGGGTAATTTTGGAGTGTACAAGGTTGAAAATACAAGCAAGGTGTTTTGCACCAATCATTTCCAGTCGGAGGCTTACCAAAATGATAAAAGAAACAAGAAACATATTTTGGAGAGCCATTCCGAATACCGTTACGAAAAGCTACAGGAACTTTTACAGGAAAATAAAAAGCTCAATCCCGAAAAAATGGCCGCTATTTTAAGGGATAAGTCAGGACTGAAAGGCAAAAAAATTGGATACGGCAACGAAAAAGCAATCAATCAGTTGCTGGCACATCACGCGGTGATCTTTTCTCCTCAGAAAAAGCTTGTCTGGGTTTCTGCTAATCCTTATCAATTAGGAGAATTTGTATGTTATGATTTGAATGAAATTTTTTCTGATAAAAGACTGGAAAACGAAAAATTTTCAAAATCTGAATTAAATATTCCGAAGGATCCTTTTTTAGATTGTAAAGAATATGAAAATTACGAACAGTACAAAATGATGAGCTCAAAAGTAAATAAAGCTATTGATGGAGAAGAAACTATTACAGATGATTTTATTCCATACTATCAATCTTTAAACCCTGATTTCTGGCTTGTTTATTATCAGGCAGGAAAATATTATTTCAATAAGAAAGAATATTCTAAAGCAAAAACTGAATTTGAAACAGCTTTAGCTAAAGAAATCACTACAATTCCGGACAGAAAAAATATAGAAAAATATTTGCATAAAGCAGTTAATAAATTGAAATAAGCTTTACGATATTTTGAAATTAAATCATTCTTGTTTTGGTTGTTTTTATTAACTGAATTTTTGTTAGAATTTTTATTTTGTAATCTATAAGCTTGTTTTAACAAATTAAATACCTAGAAAAGTATTGTATTTTACGTATTTTTAACTATAATTATGATTTTATTGATAAAAATTTGTTTTTGATTAGATTTATTATTTATATTCGTTTCCTTAAATTGTTAATGAATGAGAAAAATCTACTTGCTGTATTTATTTTGTTTTCTGACTATATTTTCCTGTAAAAGCGATGAGAAAATCGAAAGCATAGAAACTGAAAGTTCTTTTGTTAATTTTAATATTGATGCAGTTCCGTATGCAAAATTATCAACGTATATGTTTTTTACAGGAGATCTGAAAAATCTGCAACCTAATACCAAAGTTATTCCTTATGAACCTGCCAGTTCATTGTTTACAGATTATGCTTTAAAAAAGAGATTTATCTGGATGCCAGGAGGTACGAAGGCAAATTATGACGCAGATGATAAAATATTAAATTTTCCTGTTGGCACCGTTCTTATAAAAAACTTTTATTACAGTACGATACAACCGGGAAATGCTACGAAAATCATTGAAACACGTTTAATGATCAAAAAATCAACTGGTTGGATTTTTGCAGAATATCTCTGGAATGATGCTCAGACAGAAGCAGAACTTGTAACCGGAGGAAATTTTGCAAGCGGAAGCTCTAAAAATATTTCATTTAAAAAGGAAAACGGGGAAATCATTACTACCGATTACAGAATTCCTTCAGAAACCGAATGTCTTGCCTGTCATAAATTAGATAATAAACCAATTCCGATCGGTGTAAAACCTCAAAATATAAACGTAACTTACAATTATCCTAATGGGATTAAAAATCAATTACAAAAATTGGTAGAAGAGGGTTATCTGCAAAGTTATCCTTCCAACATTACTTCTACCGTGAACTATAAAGATACCAGCAAACCTTTGGATATTCGTCTGAGATCTTATCTTGATATCAACTGTGCCCATTGTCATCAGGACAACGCAAGATGTGACTACCGGGCCATACGTTTAAGCTTCAGTCAGACATCAAACCTGACCAAATTGGGTGTTTGTTTAACGGCAGATGAGCCACTTAGCCCAACTTTAGAAAGAATTATTACACCTGGAAATCCTGCCAAATCGGTGATGCATTTCAGATTGAGCTCTATCAATGAAAATAACAGAATGCCACTGCTGGGAAGAACCATCGTACACGATGAGGGTGTTGAACTTTTAACACAATGGATTTCTTCATTAAATCAAACTTGTCCATAAATAATTAATAATAACAAAACTTTTAATTCATGAAAAAAATATTCCCCTTTTTTGTATTGTTATTGAATAGCGCATGGGTGGCTGCACAATTGACCTGTGCCACAGCAGCTACTATAGATATAGGAACAACTACCGCCCCGAATGTTACGGGCGATGCACCCGCAACAGCCTGCTCATTAGGCGCCCCCGGAACAAAAGGTTTGTGGTATAAATATACGCCTACACAAAATAAGACAATTAAAGTTGTTACTTCAGCTGCAGGGCAAAGTGTTGATACACGTCTGATCGTATTTACGGGAAACTGTGGTAATCTAAGTTGCATTGCGGCAAACGATGATTATACAGGAGCATTTTCTCAGGTAACCTTTAATGCAGTTGCAGGGACAACTTATTATATTGTATTTGATAATAAATTCTCTTCATTAGGTTTTAATATTACACTTTCCGAAGTGGTGGCTGTTCCGGACCGTTTGTCTTTTGTAGCGCAACCGGTATCTGTAGCCGGAACTTATAATAATTGTGTTGTAGATATGAATGCGGACTATCTTGATGATATTGTCTCTGTAGTAGATGCTACGCACGTTGTAATTTCTTATCAATTGCCTGGTGGCGGCTTTAATAATGTATCTTATACGGTTCCTTCTACGATCATAACCCCTTCGTGGAGCATTGCAGCGGGAGATTATGATAACAATGGTTTTAACGATCTTATCTATGGTTCTGGTAGCGGAGTTGCTTTTTTAAAGGCTAATTCTACCGGTACGGGATTCACTTCCGACAGAAAATCACAATCGTTTTTGGTACAGAGAACCAATTTCGTAGATATCAATAATGACGGAAGGCTGGATGCTTTTGTTTGTGATGATAATGCGCCAAACAGATATTATATAAATGATGGCACAGAGATGAATCATAATCAGGGTGGATTAGGAGATTTCCCATCCGGAGGGAATTACGGTTCTATATGGATCGATTATGATAACGACGGAGATATGGATCTATACATAGCGAAATGTAGTGGAGGAGGCTCAGGACCCGGAGGAAATATTGATGAGCTTCACCGAAATAATGGTAACGGAACTTATACGAATGTTGCAGCTGCCGCAAATATGGCAAATCCTACTCAGACATGGTCTTCTGCATGGGGAGATTTCAATAATGATGGCTGGATGGATGCAGTGGTAGGAATCAATTCTACAAGCAATGGTTTGAGTAGAGTGATGAAGAATAACGGTGACGGAACATTTACAGATAAATCGGCAGGTTCAGGCTATGATACTACAAATGCACTAAGTAGAGAATATGTAGCGCATGATTTTGATAATGACGGATTCTTAGATGTGCTGGGAGCAGGAAGTAACATTATGTTTGGCAATGGTGATTTTACATTTACACCCAATCCTACACCTTACAATCTCGGCTACTATGATCGTCCTATCGGGGATTTAAATAACGACGGATTCCTGGATATTCAGAATGGAAATGTCATCATGATGAATGTCGGAAATACAAATAAATGGCTGAAAGTAACTCTGAAAGGAACCCAGAGTAACAAAAACGGGATCGGTGCCAGGGTGGAAATATATGGGTCATGGGGGAAACAAATCAGAGATGTACAAAGTGGAACCGGATTTGGAAACATGAGTACATTGAATGTTCATTTCGGAATTGGTCAGGCTACAGCCATTACAAAAGTTATTGTAAGATGGCCTTCAGGAGTGGTGGATGTGATAAATAATGTGACACCAAACACAACCCTGAATGTTGTCGAAGGATCATTCCTGAATACAAAAGAAGTACAGGAAGCCCAAGAGATGCTTACCATATATCCTAATCCTGCACATGATATGGTGTATTTTAAATCTCAGAAAGATTTTATTCCGGTTGAAGCTAAAATATATGATCTTACCGGAAGACTTGTATTACAAACTAAAATTGAACGCGATTCAATTTCTGTAAAAGAACTTAATGCAGGGAACTATATGCTGGTTTTAACAGACAAAAATGGAAAAATACAGTCACAGAAATTAACGGTAAAATAGAACACACTAAGATTAATTAAAATAATTACTGCAAGGTCAAATGGCTTTGCAGTTTTTTTTAATTAAAACTTGTTTAAACTAATTTCAGAATTTTAAAGTTTTCAAAAGAATAAAAATCGAAGATTTTTTTAAGCTATTGTAACCTTTTTCATTTGTAATTATCAACTTTAAATAAAAGTTGAGCTTCCCTTTTGCAACTTTTGCGGTTATATAAAAGTTTAAACAGCCATTTAATCATTTTCAGGACTTACCTTACTTAAAAAAAGAAAAGTAGCAATCCCAGAAATTATTGACATGGTGACAGACAATATGGCACTGCCGATGAGGTATTGCAGTAGATTATTTTTTACCAGTTCAAAATTCAGATCCTGGCTCAGGATATTGCTGTTTCCGCCGACAAATGGTGCGCCTAAAAACAAAGAAGCGGCAATAATAAAGGGTATAAAAGGGGGCAGGCTTACATTTGAAGCCACAAAAGCCAATACTTTATTCAGCTTAAAAAGTACAGCTAAAGAAATAGTTAAAAGCGTATGGAATCCCCAAAAAGGAGAAAACCCTATAAACACACCCAGCGCAATGGAAAATGCTTTCGTACGGTTACTGCCATCACTTTCCAGAACATCTTCCTGTATGAAATTTTTAAAGCTTTTTTTTTTGAAATTATTCACAAAGTTACGCGGAATAATGTACAGTAAAGTAATCGTTACCAGGATCGTATTAAGAATACTGATTCTGGTAAAATCCTTAAATGGCCTGAAATGAGATACTCTTTCTGCAGGATCATACAATACTTTTACAGGAACATTTTTTACCGGAATATGCCTCCATGCTGTCCGTACAATGATTTCAATCTCAAACTCAAATTTCGGGGTAAAATATTTTCTGGGTATTTTATGTAAAGGATAAAGCCGGTACCCTGATTGGGTATCCTGCAATTTAATTCCGGTTTCAAACCAAAACCAAAAGTTGGAAAAACGATTTCCGAAACTACTTTTCTTAGGAATTCCGTCCTGAGACATATTTCGGTTTCCTATGAGAAGTACATCTTCCTTTTCATGAGATAAAGCTTCTGCAAAAACAGGAATATCATCAGGATAATGCTGCCCGTCCGAATCAATTGTGATGGCGTAGCTGTATCCTAACTTTTCAGCTTCTCTAAAGCCTGTTTTCAAAGCATTTCCTTTCCCTCTGTTTTGGGGTAGATGAATTACCTGTATCTGAACATAATCTTTTAAAATAACAGGTGTAGAATCTGTAGAACCATCATTCACAACAACAATATTTTCAGTGTATTCCAAAACACCGTCAATTACTCTTCGCAGCGTTTTTTCATTGTTGTAGGTAGGAATTAAAACGCAGATCTTTTTTTCGGAAATTACATTCTGTACTTCAGCGAATGTCATTATTTTACTTTAAACTGGCTTTTTCAGCAGCTGTCATTGTTTTAGATTGTGCCGCAAATCGTTTTACATAATTTTTTAGCGACCCGCTCTGTTTATTATAATTATTAAGAATGAAATTTTTATCATCTTTCAGACTTCCCCGATATCCCACGATTTTCGGAATATTTTCCTGAACACTCATTCTGATAACACGAAGCTCTATATTATTCGGATTGCTTTTTACAAGACTTTCAAGATTCGTAGCGCCTGATTTTACCAGCGCTTTTCTGTTTTGTTTGGTGATTTTAGCTTCCATAATTTTGGCAGCTGCTTTATAACCTTGTATCACAACATCAGAGCTTGATGCTTTGTCCGCAGTATTTATAAATGTTTCTGTATTAGCATTTGACAAATTGGCTTTGGCGTAGCTTTCTCTCAAAGATTCGAGGCCCGGTTGAAAAAAAAGCAGGATAGCAGCTATCAATGAAAAGATAAACTTCATAATGTCAGTTTTTTATAGTTAACTGACATTTTTAATGCAATAGTCTCGCCAAATGAAGTGATATTTTTTACTTTCACCTCTTCTTCGGTTTGGGTAATATCCAATTGTAAGGTAAGATCCGGCGTTTCAAAAGGATTGATAATCGCCATGAACTTTACATTGGAAGCAGATTTTAAAAATAAATTTAAACCGGTAAATTCTTCAGAAAGTTCCTTCACGATCTGCATCATGCAAACTCCTGGAGTTACCGGATTGCCAGGAAAATGTCCTTTGAAAATGTCATGATCTTTGTTCAGCGAAATATGCGCCGTAAAGCTGCCGTTTTCTGTCTGTTCGTAAGATTGCAAAGTATAAAAATCTGTAAGAATAGTCTGCATAAAATTATTTTTTCATGTTAAATGTATAATATACTCCGGCCTGGAAAGTCACATTTGAATGGTCATTATAGAAAGTGTAAACCGGAATAAAGCCTTTTTTTACTCTTGCTTCAACTCCAAAATTATTGGTAATGTCAACTCCTATACCCGCCGTAATGCCAAGATCAACTTCATTGGACGCTTCAAAGTTTTTCTGTTCAACCAAGAAGTCCATTGTTGGGCCTACATGGATATTAAATTTATTAAAATAAAATTTATTCACGATTTGAAATCCAATATAAGAGGCGGTAATGGTCTGTCCATTCCAGTTATTGATATTAGTATTAAGTTTTTAGCCTTGTCTTGAATAGTTGATTTCCGGCTGTAAAGCATAAAATTTAGCAAAGCGGATATTTCCGAACAACCCAATATAAAAATCTGTTTTATTCTTAAAATCCATGTTGGCTTCCTCACTATTTGAATAATCAAAATCCATGTAAGAATACCACTGTGCTTTATTTGTAAAATGTGAGAAATTGGCGCCGGCCCTGATTCCGGGATTAAAAGTTACCTGAGCAAAAGAAAGTCCTGAAATTATGAACGCCAGTAAAAATAATGCTTTTTTCATGTGAGATTTATTCGTTTTCGGTTATTTGAAATAGTTTTATGTTTATTTTAAAGTCTTTGTGCTGAAGATTCAAACTGTCCGCGAAGATATGTTTTTTTGCATCAAATGTAAAGTCGATTTTTTCCTTATTGTTTTTCGTGTAAATGATTTGTTTCATCAAACCATCTTCTTTGTTAAAAAACAGATAATACGCTTTTTTATCAATCTTTGACAGATAAATTTTTTGATTTTCGTTTTCAAAACTTTCTGTTACAGGATATTTCTGTCTTAAAAGTTCCTGAAAATCATTCTTTAAAAAATTAATGACAATTTTTTTGTCTAAATCCGGCAAGACATAATTTAACTTAAAATCATTCTCCGAAATTTCAAAATCAATCAATTTGTTTCCAAAATCCGATGTTAATACAACGCGATGAGCCGATTCATTAATTTTTTTTAATATCAAAATTCCGCTGACATGGTTTTTGTAAATATCCATCTGACATTTATAGACATAATCTTCATTAGATGAAAAATAAAGATTTTCAACGGTTTTTTTTGAATTTAAAACAGGCTTTGCACCTTCAAGCTTATAAGATTTGCATGAAATAAATGATATGAAAATCAGGCTATAAACTAAATTCTGAAGCAGCAATCGGCGCATTTGTCTTGGTGTTTTTGAAAACAATATTTGTAGTGTCTCCTGAAGCTTCCGTCATATTGACCTGTGAAACCGTTGATTGATTTTTAGGGAAATACAACTCAATCTGCTTAATGTATTTCAGCAGCTGGGCAGATTTAGGAGTAAATTTTGCGATGTTAAAACTGCCATTTTTAAAATAGGAAACAGAGAATTCCGGATCATTAAACATCTGCCCGTTTGAGCTTCCGACAATCAGCTTGTTGATTTTCTCAAAAGTTTTACTTTTTGCATCTACCGAAGACTTTTTCCCCTGATCATTAATAAAAATTTTATTATCCTTGAAAACAATGCTGTAATGATACGGTTTCATATACTTCCAGCTCAGCATGTTAGGCGTTTTTAAAGACATTTTTCCATGTGTTACAATACTTTTGTCCAGAAAATCCATTTTTTTGGTTTGGGTAAAATCTGCCTGTAATGTTTTTATTTGTTTGGTTTCTGACGAAACTTTAGTTACAAATGCTTTTGCCTCTGTCGTCGACATCGCTGTGTTTTGGGCAAAGACAAAAGTCGAAATTAATAAAAGGGTGCTTAAAGCTATATTTTTAATCATTGTTTAACGTTTTTAAATTTAACCACAAGGATGACAAGGGTTTCACAAAGGACACTATTTAAAGAATATTATTAATAACCCTTGTGTTCTTGGCGAAAAATCCTTGTGACTTAATGGTTTTCAAATTTACCAATTGTAAAAGTTGAGTAATTTTTATCCCCCAAAAATACTAATAAATCCTCCAAAACATTGTACGTTTTTTCCGAAGTATCGTGAAGAAGAATGATGCTTCCTTTTTTTAACCCTTTGGTGACTTTCCGGTAAATTTTTTTCTCATCTTCTGTAATCGTGTCTAAGGAACGAACATTCCAGCCTATGCTTTTTTTGTGAGTTTTTCTGATGGCTTTTGCAATATTCGGATTGGTAACTCCAAAAGGTGGCCGGTATAAATTGGTTTTACTATTTCCAATATTTAACATCACTTCATCACATTTTTCAATTTCTTGAATCATCTTTGAAGTAGATAAAAATCCGGTATTATTGGAATGTGAATAGGTATGATTTCCAATAGTATGGCCTTCTGCAACCATTCTCTGGAAAGTTTCCGGGTATTTTTCAATCTGTTTCCCAATACAAAAAAAGGTTGCTTTTATGTTGTTTTCTTTTAATAAATCTAAAAATTTCGGAGTAAACTCAGTAGGGCCATCATCAAAAGTCAAAGCAACTTCCTTGATTTTCGTTCTTTTATGAGTAATGCTGTTGACGAAATATCCTAATCCAATATCAAAAGATCCCCAGACAACGACTGCTGAAAACATCAGGAAACAAAACAGATATACCCAAAATGATCCCTGAAACGCATAAATAAAAACGTTACAGAAAAGATAAAATAAGATAAATAGATAATGTTTCATCTTTATTGCTTTTGAATTTTTAAGTCATTGCGAGGAATGAAATGACGAAGCAATCTTTAATAATAGATTCTTCACTTCACTTTGTTTCGTTCTGTTCTACGTTAAAAATTAATTCAAACTAAGCTTTCCCCAACAAAACCAAACTATGGTCGTTCCCTCCAAGATGATTATAAAGCAAAATATTTTGAATTTCCTCCTTTCTTAAATTGCTAATCATCATTACTTCTGAAATCTCCTGATTTTTAAGAATATGGCAAGCCATAAACGTTGAAAAACCACTCGCAGTATTGAATTCTCCACTCAAATGTTTGTAATACAACAAAGCTGAATTTTCAAATAAACTCATTGCTTTCGTGTAATAAACATCCGATCTTGCATCTCCGCTGAAACCTAAAATTACAGCATCAATTTCATTTTTAGACAAATTATTTTTAGCTAAAAAATCTTCAATAAATTGTTCCGTTTCTTCTAAATCTAATCTGCTATTGATTTGAATATCTTTTAATTGAGCGTAAGAGTTTTCTGTTTTGTATTTTCCCAACACAAAAAAACTGGCACCTTCTCCCCAAATGACGCCGTCAGTGGTAGAATTCAGATAATCAACGGGAAGATTTTCTTCTTTTTTAATGGTTTTGTTTAATTTGTACAATTCCATTGTTCGGTCGGTTTGTTCGTCTGTTGAACCTACTAAGATGTTTTCAGCTTCACCATCGTTGATCTGTAATTTTGCATCCAAAAACGAAAATTCCAGTGATGAAGAAGTGTTCACATAGGTGAAATTGTACGCGTGACATTGCAGACCTAAAGCAATTTGTCCAGCAACGGTATTGTGTGTGGACTGAATAAAAAACGTGGGAGTCAGAAACTCTTCATTGTTATCCAGTACATTTTTTAGAAATTTTTCAGAATCCTGGGAACAACCCATTCCAGTTCCAACAATAATCGCATCAGGATTTTCGATTCCGGCTTCTTTTAAAGCATATTGTGAAGCCACAGAACTCATTTTTACCGTTTTAGACATTCTTCTGCTTGCTGCAGGAGGAATGAATTCTTTGTAATTGGGTTCGATCGCTTTTAAAACCTGAGATGAATTTTCAGGCTTAAGATTTTGGAAAAAATTTTCATTTAAAGTGTCCTGAACCGAGATGCAGGCTGCACTGTTGATGTAAACTGCACTCATGATTTCGAGAAAATTAAGGTTGAACAATTTCCCCCAAAACCAAACGAATTGGAAAGAACATGGTTAATATTTTTCTCTTTGAGTTCAGTGACAGGTATCAAATCAAATTCTTCCATTTTTGTTTTAAAATTCAGATTCGGGAAAATAAGATTGTTTTGGATGGCTAATAAAGAATACACCGCTTCAATTCCCGCCGCCGCCGCCAAAGTGTGTCCTGTAAAAGCTTTCGTAGAACTGAATTCAGGCACTTTTTTCTCTCCAAAAATTCGGATCATCGCAATGCCTTCAGATAAATCATTATTTGGCGTTGCCGTTCCGTGAACATTGATATAATCGATGTTTTCTTTATCTAAGCCTGAAACCTTCAACGCTTTTTCCATCGCTAAATAAGCACCTTGTCCGTTTTCCGAGGAAGCCGTTTGGTGATGGGCATCATTCGCATTTCCGTATCCTGAAAGATAGCCTAAGACTTTTTTATTTTCTTTTTTCACGACTTCATCAGATTCTAAAACGATGAAAGCGGCTGCTTCACCCAGATTTAAACCTTTTCTGTCATTGTCGAAAGGGGTGTTGTAAGAATCAGTTAAGATCATCAGCGTGTTGAAACCATTCAATGTAAACTTTGAAAGAGAATCTGTTCCGCCAACGATTACACGATCTAGAACACCATTTTTAATCAGTTTGGCGCCCATCATGATCGCATTTGCTGCAGAAGAACAGGCCGTACTAATCGTTGAAACCATACCTTTTAGCCCCAAATAATCAGCAATCAGTAATGATGAATTTCCAGCATCGTGGGCATCAATATATTTTTGCTTTTCAGGAAAATCTTCATAACTGTAGAAATATTTTTCAGTCACATCCATTCCGCCAACGCTGGTTGAGGAAATGAGGCCTGTTTTATATTCATTAATGTCCGAAATTCCGGCACTTTCTACGGCTTCTTTTGCGGCAACCATTCCTAGCAGAGAAGTTCTTGTCGCATGATTGTCTTCATTTAGCTGAAGTTTTTCAACAAGTTCTTGATTAGACAATTTTATCTCTCCGGTTTTGATATTTCCGGAATGGCGCGTTTCAAACAGTGTGATGTCTGAAATTCCGTGCTTGCCGGATTTTAGCGAGCTTAAATTTTCCTCCACATTGTTTCCAATGGCGGAAATGATTCCCATTCCTGTTATGGCAATTTTTTGACCCATCTTTACAAATGTAACAATGTATCAATGCAACAGTTTACCAATTGCTAGACTGTTACATTGATACATTGGTATATTAATTTATTTTGTTCTGTTTTCTTCGATAAATTTCGCCATGGTATCAATGGAAGTGAAAATTTCCTTTCCTTTTTTCGGATCGGATAATTTGATGCCATATTCTTTATCCAGAAGAACAATTAATTCCAAAGCGTCGATAGAATCCAGTCCAAGACCTCCTCCGAATAACGGATCGGTATCTTTGATTTCTTCTACTGCAACGTCTTCTAAATTAAGAACTTCGATGATTTTGTGTTTTAATTCTTCTCTTAGGTTTTCCATAAAAATTATTTTAATGTACCAATCTAGCAGTGTACCAGTTTACCAATGGAGAACTGCAAATCATTGTTACATTGTTATATTGTTAAATTGTTACATTAGTTCGTAAGCAAATATACAAAAGCTTTATAACTTTCCTGATAGAGTTCTACCCAGCCACATAATACTTTATCAGCCTTTCCTGACTGCAAAATCTGTTCCGAGTAGTTACTTAAAAATTCTTCGTCAAATTCATCCAGTACAAAAAAGGCATTTTCAGTCTGCATCTTGTGTCTGATACTGATTTCTCCTACGCAGATATTCGGAAGTGTGTAGACAAAAACAGCAGGACTTGGAAAATAGTTTTCCTGAGAATTGATGCTTTCCTGATATTTAAAATCAGTGTCTAAACTTGATGATCTGTTGGCAAAAACCAAAGCTGTGCTGCTGTGATCTTCACCTTTTAAAATCATTTCAGAAGCAAGAAAAGCGAGTTTGCTTAAATTATCCATTTTATGAAATTTAGGATAATTTAATTCTAAACTTTTATAAGCTTCTTTCGCAAAATCTGAAAAATTTTCAGTTGAGGTTTCAAAAATAATTTGGTTATTGCGAACGATTTTTGAATCTTCTATCGTGCAAATGTCTGTTTTCTTCATGAATAAAGTTTAGGGCTTTTTTGTCTGGTTTTGATGCGTGTTGAAAACAGAAAATACCACAACTTCTTTATCAATAATTTCGTAAATTATTACATAAGGAAATTTTTGTATATAAGCTTCACGAAAGTTGTTGCTTTTTAGAGGATAGTGATGAGGACTTTTCGTAATTCTGTCAAAAAACTTTTGGACACATTTTAAAAATCTCAGGCCTAACCCTTTTCTTTTACTTTGATAGTATTCTATTGCTTCTGCTAAATCTTTGTGAGCGTTAGACTTTAATATTAATTTATAAGTCATAATCATTCATCAATCTTTGCTTAACTTCCTCCCATGAATAAGATTTAGTTTCGCCTTTAAGATGTTTTTCTCTTTCCACTTCAAGTTTTTCGTAATACCAGTTTGGAACTGCGGGATAGTTTTCTTCCTCTTCTTCCGCATCAATAATGCTATTGATGATTCTTAAAATTCTTTCATCTGCTATATCGATGAATTCGTGAATTCTTTTTCTGATGTCTACTGTAGATTCCATTTCCTAAACTTTAATTTTATAAAATTACAAAATTATTTTCAGCATTTTTCCAAAACAATGGCCGCATTACACCCGCCAAAACCTGAAGCTGTTTTCAAAATATATTTGATTTCCGCAGGTTGGTTTTCTTTAATGATATTCAAAGGTTGGGAAGTGCCCGTTTCTTCAAAGTTTTTAGATGAAATTAATGTATTGTTTAAAGCAGATTCCATTGAAATAATGGTTTCCAGTAGTCCTGAAGCGCCTAAACAATGTCCGTAATACGCTTTCAGGCTGTTTAAAGGAACGTTTTGCAAATCCATTCGGTTGAAAGCAATGGCTTCCATTTCGTCGTTGTATATGGTTGCCGTTCCGTGGGCAGAAATAAAATCAATTTTTTCTGCTGGAATATTGGCTTCTGTCATAGCATTTTTGATACTGGCAAATAATCCGTCACCAGTCCTTGATGGCCCCGAAATATGGTTCGCATCATTAATTGCTGAATCTCCTAAAACTTTAAAACTAGATTTTTCGTTTTGTGAGATTCTTCCTTCGTCAGAATGACAGTCTGTTATATAAACTGCCGCTGTTGCTTCACCAATATTGATCCCGTCACGGTTTTTATCGTATGGTTTGCAAATCTCTGTTCCGATTGCTTGAAAAGAATTAAAACCTGAAATCACAAATTCCGAAATTTCGTCTCCGGCAACTACAAACGCATCTTTATATTTTCCTGCCTGAATCATATTCTTTGCCACAGCAATTGCCATGACTCCAGAAACGCAGGCATTAGAAACAACAATAGGTTTTGTTTTAAATCCAAAAAAATCAGCAATTTTTTGAGCTAAATTTGAAAGAAAAACACCTTCCGGTAAAGTCTTTTCATTTTTTAATAAGCTGATATTTCCTTTTGTGGTTGATAAAATAAAAGCCGTTTCGCCTGAAATCTGATGTTTTTCAACCAAAGGTTTTAAGCTTAGTAAGAACATTTTTTCAAGTCGTGTAAAATCCTGACCAATGAAGAATTTTTTAAACTCATTTTCTAATTTCTCAGAATCAATCATCGAAGCGTAAAAAGGCTTCTGATTTTCTATGATTTTATGTAAAGCAACACCGGATTTTCCTTCCAAAAGAGCATTCCAGTTCGAAGAAACATCAAAACCTAAAGGCGTGATGCAGTTGTAATCTGTGATGAAAATTTCTTTCTTCATGATAATCCCATTTTATCTTTCCAGGCCTGAAAAAATTCAGGATTATATAAGCATAAATTATTATCTGAATCTAAAAAAACCTGAATGGTTTCTCCTGAACAGACCAATTTATTGTCTTCGTTAAAAAGCTCATATCGGTAAATTAATTTCGCAGAAGTTGAATTCACAAAAGTGGTTACAATTTTAAATGTTTCCCCATATTTTAATGGAAGAAAATGTTCACAAGTACTTTTTACGATCGGTGTAACATAACCCGCTTTTTGAATATCAAGATAGGTCAAACCATGCTGCCTTCCGAAAGCTTCTCTTCCGTCTTCGAAATACACAATGTAGTGCCCATGCCAGACAATTCCCAACGGGTCTGTTTCGTTGAATCTTACACGAACTTCTTCTGTACAGCTTAATATATTTAGACTTTTAGCCATTTTTATATTTGAAACATTAAGGTTTTAAAGATGTTAAGGGATTTAAGCTTAACCTTCTTATTGGTTAAAAATTATTTAGAAATAAACAAAGTTTATTTAATTTAAGAAAATTAAGATTAAAAACATGCTTTATCATTAATAAATCAGTGTTTTTTACACTGCATTTTGTTTTCTTTCGTAAAATAGTGAAATAGTAACCATCGCTACATAAAATAAAAATAAGAAAGTGATTTCTTTCGCAATTCCACCGATTCCGCTGTTTCTTAAAATGATATCGTAATACGCATTTAGGCCCCAGTTCATAGGAGAGAATTTGGCAATGGTTTGCATAAATTCAGGCATTAAAAACACTGGGACCCAGATTCCGCCGACGGCTGCCAAAACCACTACGGAAGTCGCTCCGAATGGTGCAGATTGTTCCTGTGTGTCGGCCACTGTCCCCAACAAAACACCAAAACCTATTGCTGCCAATCCTGCAAAAATAGTCACAATGATCATTTGGAACATCTTTCCGGTCACATCAAACTGTGGCAAATCCATATATGGGAAAAGATAAATTCCTACGGCAACCATCAGTAAAAATTGAATAACACAGATAATAAGGTACGTAAATGTTTTTCCTAAAATATGAATGAAATAAGGAGTTGGGCTGATTCTCGCTCTTACGCTTGTTCCCTGACTTTTTTCTTTCACTAAATTAATCGATAAAGGCACGACAATAAAGAAAATAGCAAATAAAGCCCAAGCCGGAACATTATGCTGAACGGAATTTGGAATAACTTCCATAGCTCCTTTCTTTGGCGTGATTTCCTTAAAGCTGATTAGGTTTTTATTTTCTTCCAAATTTTCTGTTGTTCCCAATTGATCCTGGAAAGCTTTGTAAATCTTTTTATTTTCAATTTCAAAAACCATTTTGTTTACAGCATTCATCACATTGTTTTTGAATCCAATGTTAGTAGCCGGATCAAAATAAAGGTGAATATCCTGAGCTTTTAAAACATTTTTCTTCACGGCTGAAGAATCCGTTTCCAAACCAAATGAACTGACAATGGACTGTACTTTTGAATCTATGTTTGAATTGATGTCTTTCGTTAAATTTTTCGGGATAACAATGGCCATCTGATAATCTCCTCCAAAAACGGCATCCTGAGCTGATTTTTCGGTGAAATTGGTTAAAAGCTCAAAACTTTTACTGTGCTCGAGTTCCTGTTTTATATTTTTTGAGACTTCGGATTTATCATTATCAATAAAAATAATTGGGATTTTTGAGCCTTCCAGATTTTTGAATGTAGAATCCTGAATTAGTGTAATTGTAATGATTAACAATAAAGGCATTACAAAAATGATGACGATCCCTCCGATATCTCTTTTCAGCAAAAGGATTTCCTTAACGAAACTTCTCCACAATTTATACAACAACATCTCTTAATTCTTTTCCGGTTAATGAAATAAAAACATCTTCAAGATTTTCCGCATTTGAAACTCTGTTTACCAGTTCTTCCGGCGTTCCTACGGCATGAATTTTTCCGTGATCAATGATCGCGATTTTTGTACAGAATTCTTCCGCTTCCGAAAGATGATGGGAAGTGTAAATAATGCAGGTCCCTTTTTTATTTAAATCTAAAAGATGGTCAATAATGGCTTTTTTAGACTGAACATCAACGCCAACCGTGGGCTCATCCAGAAAAAGAACTTTTGGGTTGTGAAGGGTTCCGGCAATCAGGTTGCAGCGGCGCTTCATCCCTCCTGAAAACTGTTCTACTTTTTTGTCAGCAAATTTTGATAACCCCATTATTTCTAAGGATTCATCAATCGCGTTCTTTAATTTTTTATGGCTTAAACCATATAGACTTCCGAAAAACATTAAGTTTTCTTTAGCGGTCAAAGTTGGGTATAAAGCATATTCCTGCGGAACGATTCCGATAATCTGCCTTAATTTAAAACCGTTTTTCTGGGGAGTCAGCCCATCAATTTTAAATTGCCCCGAAGTTGGTTTTATCAATCCCGAAAGCATGGAAATCAACGTGGTTTTTCCGGCTCCGTTTGGCCCCAGAATTCCGTAGATTTCATTTTTATTGATGTTTAAAGAAATATCATTCACAGAAAAGTCTTCTGCATTTTTGTATTTTTTATATAGATTTTTTATTTCTATGAAATGTTCCACGTTATATTGCTTTTCTCAGTTTTTTATAGAAAGCTTCTTCCAGGTCTGCAATGTGAAGCATGTTTTTTGAAAGCTGATTGTAGATATCGCTTTTAGAGTTCCTGTTTTTGTACACTCGTGCAATATCTACGGCCAAATCTCTCCAAAGGTCACCGATCGTGGTAATTTCTTTGGAAAGTTCCTTTAGTTTATCATTTTTAAGAATCACGGCTGCTTCCTGTAAAAATGCCCCGTAAATAAATCTGAAACCACCACCACCAGTGCCGATTTCTTCCTGCATACGAATCAGTTGTCCTAAATAATGATTTGTAGTTTTTGTCCCTTTTTTAGCAGCCCATTTCGGGATGCTTTTTGCCACCCATCTGATGGCTTTTACTCCGATAATCGGTACTGGTGCCAGCATATTTTTGCAGGTGTCTTTAATTCCTTTTTTAATTGCTTCTTCTATATTTACATGCTCGGGAATATAAGTAGGGTAGTACATATGACCTTTTGGTGGTAATGCGCCTTTAGCATATCTCACTTTTTCCAATTCTGCTTCAGAAAGGGTGGTGACATAATCCATTACCGGATCGCTAATCAGGAATTTATCATCTTCTTTTCCATAAACAACCAGATTGTGAGCATTAAAGTGGAATTTGTATTCTTCGGGGAAATAGGTAAGATTAAAGACGCCGACCTGTAAACCTGTAGGTATATTTTGATTCAAATTTCTTTCTAATGCTTTTTGAGCATCAGCAGGATTTGAAAATTTTTCTCTTTTAATTTTAATTCCCAATCGTTTTGCGGCTTTGCTGAAGATTGCTCCGGGCATCGGACGATAGCTGAATCCGGGCGCAAAATTTACTTTTAAAAAAGGGAGATAGACAAAGAATAATCCCGAACCGATCCCGAAGATCATGGGTTCGCTGAGTTTCAACCCTTTGTTTAATAATAAATTGGAGGCAACACCGTTTTCGCAATGCGCAGTCTGATGGTGTTCAAAATTAATTTTCATTCTTAGCTTGATTTATTGAACCTTCAATTTTGAGATGAGGTTTATATTTATTTTCCATTGAAATATTTAAGTTCATCTAAAGAAATGCCAAATGTATCGGCATATTTTTTCAGAACAGAATCGCTTAGTGTTTTAAATATTCCAGGTTTTCCGTGTCTTTTTACCCGCCACTGCCACATTCCTACGTAGGCTGCCAGTACCTGAAAGTCCATCTTATTCAGTTCCATAAAATAAATGATAGGACTTACTTTATTATCGGCAACATTTTGTCTTGCTTCTTCAATTCTTTCGTGGATCAGTTCCATCGATTCGTCCAAAGCGGCTTTTTTTGCATCCCATCCAATGCTGTGAGCAGTTGTATAATTATCATTTTCATCCGTAACATAAAGGACTTCTGTCATGTTGGCGGATTGTAAGTTGCTTTCGTCTTGGGGAAGGTCCTGTTTTTTCATTGATATCAGTGTTTTACTTCCTGAATATACAAATTTATTTCAGCTCTGATTAATAATTCATCATTAAGAAAAGTCTCACAAAAAATATTACAGATGTTCTCAAATTGAGAAATCAGTGAAGCTTTAGAGATGATTTTATCTCCAACCTTTGGCAATGCAAAAATTTCGATTTTCTTGATATTGGTGATAAAGCCAATTACTTTTGTATCTGTTTCAGGGTTTTCGAAGAAGCTTTGCCCGAGAATTGATGAACAGGTCTGTGCTGAATTTTCAATCAAACCTGCCTCAACGAATTCATTATTGTGAACAAAAATATTATCTTCTTTTATTTCAAAGGAAGTTATCACTTTTTCCTTGGTCAATTCCAAAATATAATCTGCCATCAGCATCGGATCGCGATGCGGTAGAAAATTATGTATATTGATGATGTTCTCTTCCTTGATTTCCATTCAATTATATATTATTTTGAGTTAAAATTTTAACGCAAAATTCACAAAGATTTTTTTATGCTAAAATATATTTAAGTTAGAAAAGCGTTTGACTTCGTAGAATCTTAACGCAAATTTCTTTAATTCAAATATTACATTACTACAGTTTTCATCTGGGATTTAGCAATAACCTCATCATTGATCTTTGTTACAATATCGACTAATGTTACGCCCATCATTTCATTAATGATAGAAACTTCTGACGTTAGTTGATCTCCCAATTTCGGTAATTGTATGGCTTCAAAAGTTTTGATCGCACCAATGTAACCCGTTGGGGCCTCTTTTCCCAATAAATAATATTTGTAGCCAGTGTGCAAAGCAACACTTTGCGCCTGATGTTCCACCAAACCTGAAGCCTGAAAAATCCCGTCCTGAACAAAAATATTCTCTTCTTTTACTTCAAATCCTGAAACCAATTGTGTTTCAGAGTATTCTGCAATGCTGTTTACCATTACGAAAGGAGATCGCTGAGGAATTAAGCTTTCCACAAAGTTCTGATCGGATGTTGGCAATCGGGTTTCCATTAGCATACTGTCAATAAAGCACAAGAGTAAGCAAATCTTCCGCTTTCAGGAACACAAAGAAGTACTTTTTCTCCTTTTTTCAGTCTTCCGGAATTCATTAACTGTTCCAGAGCGATGAAAATTGATCCGGCTCCGATATTTCCTACTTCAGAAAGATTGTAAAACCATTTTTCCCAAGGGAAATCCAATCCTACGTTGGCAAATTCATTTTTTAAACCTTCTTTAAAATAACCTGACGAAATATGCGCCAGTACATGGTCTATTGTATTTGGATCAAGATTGTGTTTGTCGAAAGACGCTCTTAAACTTTCGGCACCTTTTACCAAAATATACTGATCTAAAATTTTTGTATCCTGCTTCAGTGCGAAAATAGATTGTTTCAGCCATTCATCTGACGGATAATCTGCCCATGATTTTAAACTGCCGTCCTCCTGTTTTTCGCATCCTGCATACATACACGCTTCAATTTCGTGAGCGTAAGAATAGAAATCAATAAATTCTATTTTTAAAGAAACTTCGTTTTCTCTCGGCTTATTTTCCAGAAGAAACGCACCGGCACCGTCAGAAAGCATCCATCTTAAGAATTCTCTTTTAAAGGCGATAATGGGTCTTTCTTCTAATAATGCCAGATTTTCCGCTTCGTGATTGAATTTATCCGCAGTCATCCATGCTGAGAATCTTTCTGAACCAACGCATACTGCATTTTGTTTAACGCCCGCTTTTACGGAAAGAAATCCGTAATTAAAGGCATTCATTCCGGAGTTGCAAAGCCCTGTTGAGGTATTAATCTCAATTGATTTGCCGATATTAAGCTCTCCGTGAACCATGGATGCATGGGAAGGTTGAATCTGATCTGCTGAAGTGGTTCCACATGAAAGAAGCTCTATATCTTCTTTACCGAAATTCTCATCAAAAAGACCTTCTACTGCTTTTGCTGTGATCTGGGCATTGGTGTGGGTAGGTTTTCCTTCTTTATCTAAAGCATAATACCTTGTTGTAATTTTATTGTTTCTTAAAATAAGGGATTTTGCCTTCGAGGGAGCGCCGTTTATATAACCAAGATAGATTTCCATGTCATCATTGGATACCGGTTCATTAGGTAAGTATGTAAATGCTTTTGTTATAAATACGTCGTTCATTCTATTTTATATTAATTCCTTGTAAATATTCTCTTTGTTTTTTTCTTTTAAACCAAAAGATAGGTGTTGTAAGCAAATGTAATACCAGAACTATTGGTGATATAATCCAGATGGCTGCCATCAAATATACCTTAAAGAATTTTATCAGCAAAGGACGCTTTTCTTTTTTCCTGATAATAAGATTTGACCAGACTTTGAAAATCTTATTCCCAACCTTTTCTACCCGAACCAAAAAAGCCCTAATTTCCACCGCTCTGTTTTTTACAAGATCGGGCTGAAGGCTTTCCAGTGTATCTGCAGAAAAATGCTTTTCAATAATCTTGCCGTATTTTCCGGCACCGTTGATTTCTTCATCTGAGACTCCTGCTGCAGGAAGCATGCCGGATTTTTCTTTTTTTCCGGTTGTCATCCATCTAAGGATTGTCAGTACACTCGTATAATTGTCGTGCCTGTCTACGAGTGCAATATTTCCCACCAATTTAGCCTGCATTTCTTTTAAATAGACTTTCAGTTTTTCCTGAGAAAACATCCACATATTTCTGGTTCCTGAAACGGTAACGACAGGCGTGTTTTTAAGGATATTCTCTGCAAAACCACTTTTTAGGAATGATATGATCGGAATCGAAGGGGTAAGATACCAGACCTGATATCCGAAAATCACCAGATCAAATTTTTTATTCAGAACCTCTTCGGGAGGGGGAAGTATTTCGCTCGGAATCTGAAGGTAAGATTCAGGAAAGGTGTTAAAAAATACATCACCAGACCATGGAAAAGGAAAATCTTTTTTTAGTCTGATGTTGTAGAATGTAACATTATATTCCTCACTTTTTTCTTCAAACGGCACGGCAATATTTTTTACAATATTTTCCAGCTGTCCGGACTGGGTATAATATATAACAAGTATATTTTTTTTCATTAATTCTTTTTATCGGTTACAAAAATATGCTTTTCATATTTATTATTCAGAACTAAATACTTTTAATGATTTATAACTGAATTTTAATGTATAATCAGCATTATTTAATACGTTGTTTTTCTTGGTAAAGAAAATAATTGTTTCAGGAAGTTTGTCCAAAGAACTGATGTCAAAATTTTCATCTGAAACCAGCAGTATATCAATATTTTTGGTGATTTCAGTAAAGTTTTTTATATAATTAATTTTCCTTCTTTTTACCAGATAATTCTGTTCTGCAATCTGTCTTTTTTCGTCATCTTTGATATAACTGAAAATTTTTCTTCCTGCCTGCTGAAGAGTCAATACAACATCTTTCTGTCCAAAATCATCAGCAATATGAAGGATATTCGCATCTTTCGGAATATGTTTATTGAGTTCAAAATAAACACTTTTGTTGTTCTGAAAATCTGCTTCAACTTCACTTACAACCTCAGCATCTTTATATAGAAAACTTAAAAACAGTTTTTTCTTAAAATAATTTTCGTCTTCCAGTTCATTTCTCAAGGCTGCAAATTCCTGTCTGAAATAGGCATTGATTTTTTTAGCTCTTTCCGAATAACTTAACCCAAAACTCATATCTTCTTTTTTAATCCTTTCGCCGATTTTTACGGTTATGGCGCCGTCATAAATGATGAAATCTCCTTTTGGCAAAACCTCGGAATTCCCATGAATATAAATCGGCAATATATCCAGGCCAAACTGTTCTGCCAGATAAAAAGCTCCTTTATGAAACCTTTTGATGTCGTTGGTGTATGAACGCTCCGCTTCGGGAAAAACGACAAGAGAATATCCCTGCTTAATTTTTTCTTTCAATTTGTCAACTCCGTTTTCTATACCCTGAGATACCGGATAACATCCCAGTGCTTTTACCATTTTCCCAAAAACGGGAGACTGATATACCCAGTCATTAACCAGGTAAACAATCTTATGAGTAGTCATTGCTATAGCTAAAGTATCCAGAAATGACGTATGATTGGCAATAATGACCGCCGGTCTGCTGAAATCTTCTTTCGTAGCTTTAATGATCTTTTTCCTTACCCATGGATTCGTAAATAGAACAGAAGTTAAAAACTTTGCGGAAATTAATTTAAAAAAGTTTAACGTTCTTCCCCTTGAATTTTTTGTAAAAGGACTGATAAGTAAAGAAAAAAATAAACCTCCCAATCCATAATACAAGAAAGACAACATCGAATGCAAAAAGAGCCTGAACGTAATCGGCGACAGCCCTTTTCTTGCCCTGTTCGTAATCAGCAGTCTAAACCAGAAAGGATATAATGTTGAGGTAATAATAATCACTGAAAACATACCGATCAAGGCGACCAATGCGAGCGAATGAAGAGCAGGGTGTTTAGCAAATATCAACGAACCGATTGATAATATTGTGGTAAAAACTGCCAAAATGATGGAAGTTCTGTAAGTAGGAAGTTCATTCTTTCCGGTAGTGTGTTCTTTCTGCATCGCCTGGGTAAGGAAAATGCTGAAATCATCTCCTACACCGAACACCAAAGTGCAAACAACCGTACTGAAAATATTTAATTCCAATCCTAAGAAATAGAGAATTCCCGCTGTAACGACTCCCGTTAAAACAATTGGAAACATAGTTAAAACCGTTAATTCAAAATTTCTAAAGAAAACGATGATCGTTAAAACAATTGCTAAAAGAGAATAATTAATCAGGGTGTTAAAATCCCTTTTCAGCAATCCCAAGAAGTTTTCATTCATTTGCTGACGATCAATGGCCAAGACATCATGTTTTTTCTCAATATCTTTAATGAAGCCATCTCTTTTGCCCTCATCAACTTTCACCACATTCGAAACGGTAAAGAATCCGTTTTCCTGGCTCAAAAACTCAGAAACCTGCAGAGCTTTAATTTTTTTGTAATCGTCAAGACTTAACGGAACATAATTTTTATTTAAATTATCATTAAATTGGTTAAATGCTGCACTATTAAAACCATATTTATTTCCATTTTTAATCAGTTCGGAAATTGTGCCGGCCTTTTTTCCTTCGGTCCAGAATTCATTCCATTCTTTTATTTTTTCCTGTTGATCTTTCTCTGATAAAACGACTTTCCCAAGAGAATTATAGCTTAATATTTTTCCTTCCTGCTTTTCTTTTTCCAGAAAACCATTTAATGCTGAATTTTTTGAAAGGGCTTCTTCCGCAGAATTTCCATATGAAATCGTATAAATGGATTTGAAGTAATATCAGAAAGCTTCTGTAATTTAGCTTCACTTATTTTCAGATCTTTTGGAATATAATTTAAATCCCCGATATCTTCATTAAATCCGACATGCCTGAAACCGAACAGGCACGCAATAATAATCACCGAGCAGCCAATGATCAGCGGCTTGTTCTTTTCATATGGATAAGATCCGATTTTGTCAATAAAATTGGTATTTGCTTTCTTTTCCTTTTTCGGATGATATAATTGAGGAACGATAATCAATGCCGTTACAGAAGACAAAATCACTGTGATCGCAGCAAAAAGTCCTAAATCCTTTAATGCTTCAGATCGTACGAATACAAGACACAAAAATGAAACAGCAGTTGTTGCGCTGCTTAATATGATCGGCTGCGTGATTTCTTTGTAAAGCTCTTCTATATTGTTATTGTGCTTGTAATGCGTAAGAATATGAAGTGCATAATCGATCGTTATCCCAATCAGAATAGCTCCCACGCTCAGCGAAATAGCCGAAATTTTATCTTTAATAAAGTATAAAATCAACAATGCCAGTAAAACGGAGAAAACCGTTGGCAGAAAAACAATAATCGGAGTAAAAAAATTCCTGAAATAGTAAATCAATAAAATCAAAAGTACAGTCATCGAGATCATCACCGTATTTTGAATATCCTTTTTAATTTGTTGGGCATTTGCAACCGCAATAACCGGAGAACCGAAATAGCTGATCTCTGTTTTTCCTTTGAATTGCTTGTTGAGATTGTCTTTTATCTCATTCAGCTTATTGATAAAAGCTTCATTGTGTTTGGTGTCGTTGCTTTTATTTTTCGGGTCAAGAAAAAGGAGAAGATTTTTTCCGTCTTTGGTAACGATGTAACTGTTTTCGAGTTTAAAATCCTTACTGATATTTAATGCGTTCAGTTTTTTTATCCCTAAAAAAGTAATGCCGAGAGGATCTTTTTTGATGAATTCTTTAGTCACCAGACTGGTTGGAGAAGCAAGTGATATATAATTGTTTTCTACTTGTCTTGCGATACTGTCTTTATTAAGCTTTCTTGCGATTTCTTTATAATCGTTTTTATCTAAAAATAAAGGAAGATTCTGATTGACAAAATCAAATGTTTCTGAAATTTCATTGTCGTTCACCTTTCCCTGAACTGAGCCAATGTACTTTTGTAAAGGCTCGATCTTTTGCAGAAAAGTATCCGCAGTTTCTGAAAGCTGAAAATTATCTTCTTTGGATTTATTTTCAATAATTACGATGATTTTATCAGAAAAGTTAAGTTGTTTGAGAACTTTTGCAGTAAGGTCAGACTTTTCATTTTTTGGAATGATCTGATTGATGTCTTCTTCAAAATTAATTTTTGACGCAAAAAAAAGACATATCAAAGCAATTCCGGCTGCAAACAATACAGACAGAAGTTTGTTTTTAGAAATAAGATAATATAAAAAAATGAAAAAACGATGCATCAGGTTATTGAATCAAGTTTGCAAATTTAATTTTTTCAGTACAGTTTGAAAATTTTTAACATAAGTTTGTCTGAAATCAATAATTTTTTAGTTAAAATAAAAAAAATATATACTTTTGTAAAAGTTCCCTATTAATGACGAAAAAAAAGCCAGGCAGTTGCCTGGAGTTATTATGTTTAAAGCATTTGATGAAAAAACAGACAAATTTTTATTTGTACTCGTTCTCCCGTTTCTCCTTTTTTTCATGTCCTATTACGGATTTGAATCTTCTTATGTCGTAGGAATCAAATCCTGGCAAAAAGCACCCGATTTCATGTTTTCGTCGGTATACGCCTATCGTGTCATACCGAATTACTTAAGTGTTCATGTTACGGAAGCGGTCATATTTATAGTTGATCATTACTTACCTTCTTCGAAAAATTTTCTTTTGAAACAGGGATCTTTTTTTTATCACAGCATTTTTCTTATCAATGTATTTTTCTTTCTTCTAACCTCTGTTTTTTTAGATAAAATTTTAAAGTTGAAGCCGGTCAAGCTTTTGTCAGATGAAAATACAAAAAAAATGCTTCATCTGATTGCCGTATTTTTTATTGTGATCGTGCAGTATGTTCCGACAAATTGTGATTGTATAGCCATTTTTTTTTATGTTTTGGGAATTTTTTATACCCTTAAATATCTGCAAAACAAAAAACGTTTATACCTGATCAGTTTAGGTTTAATCACTTTTATATCAACTTTTACCAGGGAAACTTCATGTCTTACTATAGCTTTTTTTGCAGCAGTTTTTATAGATCTTGAGGATCTTAGGAAAAGGAATTTTGTCTTTGTAAAAGAAATTTTCTTTTTGGTGCTCGCTTTCGTCTTACCATACATTGGCTTACGGTTGATGATCCGGCAACACGCATCGTTTGTGGAAGGAGTTTATTTTATGAAAAATTTTACGAGCCCTTACAATCTTATTGGGCTCTTGTTTGGAGTGCTAAGTATGTATTTCAGTTACAAAATGTCTCAAAAAGTAGGTAGATTGTTGATTTGGAAATATCTTTTTTTCTCTGCACCTTATATTCTGATGATTGCTTCGGTAGGACTTTTCTGGGAAGCAAGACTTTTCCTACCCTTAATTCTTACGGGAATTGTAGCTGTTTCACAAAACGGTACTGAAAGAATTAAGGAAGAAGAAAATTCGAGTACGTATCAATTGTAAATTTTCCTCTTTCGATATTTTTAAAGCTGGAAAAAATAATAAAGTTGAAAAGACAGTAGAAAATAATGATGCCATGTATTATTTTTCTGTTGCCACTATTCGCGGAATACATAGCATATGGCATTAAATATCCTGTTGCCGTAAAGAATATGCCGGTAAGCCGGGAAGAAAATATAGTACTTCCTCTGAATATAAAAAAGAAGCATATTCCTAATACACAAAAATTTCTCATGTATTCATAGTAAGGATACTTTTCTTTCATATTATTGTCAAAGGCAAATAAAAATATCGTGGAAAGTATAGCATTTCCTTCGGGAACTCCAATTCCGCCATTCAGCCTTTCCGTGGTAGTGCTCAGATTGATATAGTTATTGAATCCGGTCATTAAACTGCTTTCTTCGGGAAGAAAACTTCCAAAGTATTTGTATATCTCAAAAGGCGAAAGGATAATTGACCCTATAATGGCAGTTGCCATAATCGTTTTATTGATAGGAACTCGGGCGAGCCAGTACATAGGCAGGAAAAATATACACACATTATGAATCCCCATCGCTAAGTAAACACAGATTAGGTAATACCAGACTTTTTTTTCTTTAATAAAACGTATTGAAAAATAACAGATAATCGTTCCCAGTGCCTGCCTCATCTGACCGTTTTCCCCAATAAAGAAACTTGGAAAAAAAAACAGAAGAATTGTCGTGTAAGGATAAAGTGAGTTTTCTTTAATGTTTATATAATTTAACGGAATGGAAATAAGCGCCAGAAAAAAAGTCACCACATAGAAAGGAGGTGCCAGGAAAACATCAAATATAAGTTTATTGATCAGAATATACAGCCATTCCATATCCAGTGGGCTATCCAATTTAAGGGCTTTCCTGAAAATATCGGTATAATTTGTATGAGAGCTGTACCAGAAATAAATATTCTTATAGCTCCCGTAATCGGGGCCGGCGTCTCTGAAACCGACAACAAGAA
Source organism: Chryseobacterium taichungense (assembly GCF_900109935.1). Classification (GTDB taxonomy): domain Bacteria; phylum Bacteroidota; class Bacteroidia; order Flavobacteriales; family Weeksellaceae; genus Chryseobacterium; species Chryseobacterium taichungense. Next base: position 301,388 of record NZ_FOBV01000006.1, read on the forward strand.
TAAGCCATGCAGCAATAGGAATCAGGTAGTTTGTGCTGGGTTTTTCGTCCCGGTAGGCTTCGGCAAAGCTTAGGCATAAAATAATGATGACGGGAACCAGATAATAAGGGTGCAGTAGATGCATACATTTGTGTTTTGTATATGCAAAAGTAATGAAATATTTAATATACAATAACTAAAAATAAACAAAGCTTAAAAGAAAATGCGTAATTTAGCGAATCTGATAAAACACAAATCAAACACATTTAAAAAGTGATTAATTCTAACAGAATTAAATTTTAAAGATGAAAAAAAACACATTATATTATCAATTCATTCTCTACCTCATTATTGTTACTTTCTTATGCATTTTTAAAGTATATTTTGCCTACCTCACCTGCAATGGCTATGCATTTGCCGACTGGCTGATTAATTATCAGGAGGCAGGTTTCAGCAGAAGAGGATTGGCGGGAACTGTTTTTGTTTTTTTATATAACGTATTTTCGATAAAGGTTCAATACGCTGTATTCTTCACGCAAACCATGGTGTATGTATTGTTCTTTTATTTTCTCTATAAGCTTTTCAGGGTTAAAAAGGCGAATCTAATTGATGCTCTATTTCTCTTTACCCCATTTTGTCTATGGGGATTTTTTTCAGATCCTGCTATAGGAGCAAGGAAAGATGGTGTCTTATGGCTTCTTTTCGTTGCTTTTACTTATTATCTTTCGCAAAATAAACTTACAAAAACTAAAGAGTACATCTTTCTATTATTGTTTGGCGTTTCGGTTTTTATTCATGAAAGTTTTGTTTTTTATGCCTCATATTTTTTAATTGCACTCTATTTTCATAATGGAAAAATTGATATCAAAAAGTCTATACTTATTTTGCTTTCATTTTGTGTTCCGGCAGGAATTATTTTGTTGACAGGAATCAATACCGATTATCATAAGACCTTACAGATTGTCAGGGAATGCAACATTAATCTTCAGAAAGAAAATATTTTTGGCTGGAAAGAAACACAGCTTATTAAAATAGATTATTATACAAAAGAAATTAAAAACCTGAGTTTGTATGCCATAAGTATAATACTTCAGCTAGGTTTTGTAATGTTTTATATGTTGCTAAAAAAGTTCACGCCGGAAAACAGAAAAAAACTGTTAATGGCTTTTGCCTTTGCTTTTCTTATAAGTATTCCTTTATTTCTGATTGCTATCGATATCGGAAGATGGTTCTACAACAGTTTTATTCTTTTTGAGATACTTCTTATTTCTTTGATTCCTGTTTCAGACATGAAATTTTTCGCCCCTGAAATTTTTAAACACCGAGGAATGCTGATTTTTATTCTTTTGGTTTTACTGGCTGATTTTGTTTACCGCGTTCCCTCTGCATTGATAGGAATACAGATAGGATTGCCTTTAAGGTTTTTTCTGAATATAATAACATAGATATGATCTTTTTCTTCTAAATTTCAAAACACATAATGATGACAAGCAGGATTCTACAACATTTCAACATCAAGATTTTCATTTATTTTCTCATTGCGGTTACCGCTGTTTACACCCTTGCATTTACTTATTACTACAATTTTAAAGACGACGGTTACATTCTCGCTGACTGGCTTATTAATTATGAGGATGGTGGTTTTAAAAGAAGAGGATTGTCAGGAAGTTTCTTTTTTCTGCTACAAGATGTCACAGGAATAAGGCTTAATTATTTAGTATATTTTTCCCAGTTTATCTTTATTTCAGGATTCTTTCTCCTGTACGCCAAACTAATTCGCTATAAGATTACGGATCTGTTGTATCTATCACTATTATTATCACCCATTGGTTTTGTGGGACTTTTAAATACGGTAACTTATGTAGGTAAAAAAGAATTTATTGTTTTCTTCCTGTTTACATGGTTTGTATATGCTTTAGATAATAATAAACTTTCAAGATGCAAAGAATATTTCTTTTGTGTAGCGCTGTTTGTAACAGTTCTTTTACATGAAGTCGTTTTATTTTACATCCCTTATTTTGCTATAGCCTTATATTTAAAAACCGGAAAATTTCAATATAAACGATACATCAAATATTTCCTTTCAGTCGGAATTCCGGCCCTAGTTATCTTTTTATTCGGAAAAAATGTAAATGAGGGAAAATCGTTGGAAATTTTAGCTTTACGAGGAGTTCATCCCATCTATGGAATCTTCTACTGGAATATTGATGAAAGAAAGTATATTTTTGAACACAAAAACGAATATGTACTGTATTTTATAAGCTTAACATTAAGTATACTTCATTTAAGTTATTATTTAAAGTTTCTAAACAACCGAAAGTTTTTGTCTATAGCATTATTAGGAGCATTTGCATTCACTTTACCTTTGTTTTATCTAGCTATTGACTGGGGAAGATGGATGTACATTCACATGATGATGATCATTATACTTTTCTCCCTGCTATTGAAAGAAGCAAGCTCTGCATATGCATTTGAAAGCATTACAATCAATAGAAAATTCTATATAACCATATTCATTATTTTAGCTTCATTACTATACCGAGTTGAGATGTCCGGAAAGGGCTTTACTTTCGAAGGAATTCTCTACAGGGTATTGGTAGCACCGCATGAATTGCTAAATAAAATGTAATTCCAAAAACCTATCTAATAAAAAAACTTTACTTTTGCAAAAATTTTTAGAATGTCGAAAAATTTAGTAATCGTCGAATCACCGGCAAAAGCAAAAACGATTCAGAAGTATTTAGGAAAGGATTTTGAAGTGAAATCCAGTTTCGGACACATCCGTGACCTGCCTAAAAAAGGAATGGGAATCGATTTAGCTACCTTCAGTCCTGATTACGAAGTTTCCGCCGACAAAAAGAAATTGGTGACCGAGCTGAAAGCCGCCGTTAAGAAAGCCGACATGGTATGGCTGGCTTCCGATGAAGACCGCGAAGGAGAAGCGATTGCATGGCATCTTGCCGACGAGCTGAAGCTGAAGCCTGAAAACAGGAAAAGAATCGTTTTCCACGAAATTACTAAAAACGCTATTCTAAAAGCGATTGATAATCCGCGCGATATTGATCAGAATCTTGTGAATGCCCAGCAGGCACGAAGAGTTCTCGACAGAATCGTAGGTTTTGAAATGTCACCGGTTCTCTGGAAAAAAGTAAAACCGGGACTATCCGCAGGGAGAGTTCAGTCGGTGGCCGTAAGACTGATCGTAGAAAGAGAAAAAGAAATCCGTGAGTTCGTTCCAAGGGCGAGTTTTAAGGTGGATGGTGTTTTCCTTAATACAACAAATCAGGAAATTGCCGCAAAGCTTAAAAAAGATTTCGATAAAGAACAGGATGCGGAAAAATTCCTCGACCTTGCAAAGACAGTAGAATTTAAAGTTTTAAATGTTGAAACGAAACCAGGCACAAGATCGGCTTCAGCACCTTTTACGACGTCTACACTACAGCAGGAAGCTTCTTCAAGATTAGGATATAATGTTACCACAACGATGCGTTTGGCGCAGAGATTATACGAGGAAGGTTACATTACCTACATGAGAACAGACTCGGTAAACCTTTCTCAGGAAGCCATCGAAGGCGCCAAAAAACAGATCACTTCAGAATACGGTGCAGAATATTCTTCACCAAGAAATTATACCACCAAATCTTCATCAGCTCAGGAAGCTCACGAGGCTATTCGTCCGACTGATTTTGGTGTAAAAAGCATCGGTGATGTTCAGTTAAATAAACTCTATCAGTTAATTTACAGACGAACACTGGCTTCCCAGATGGCGAATGCCAAAATTGAAAAAACCGTAATCGAAATCGGTGATGTAAAACTGCCTCAGAACTTCGAAGCACAGGGGGAGGTTATCATTTTTGATGGTTTCCTAAAAGCATACGGAATTGTAAAAACGGAAGAAGATGATGAAGAAAACAATGAGAAATTACTTCCAAAAGTAAAAGTTGGGGAAACATTAGATTACAAAAGAATCACCGCTACAGAAAAGTTCACGAGGCCAAGTGCAAGATATACCGAAGCAGGTTTGGTAAGAAAGCTTGAAGAGTTGGGAATCGGTCGCCCTTCTACCTATGCACCGACCATTCAGACCATACAGAATCGTGAATATGTGGATAAACGAGAAATCGAGCCGCAAACCCGCGAAGTGGTTAAGATCTCCCTGACAAAAGATAAAATTAAAAAAGAAATCCTCGAAGAAAAATTCGGAGGTGATAAAAATAAATTCGTTCCTACTGACATCGGTGAAGTGGTGAATGACTTCCTGACAGATAATTTCAAAGAAATCCTTGACTACGGTTTTACAGCCAGAGTAGAAGAAAGCTTTGATGAAATTGCCAGCGGCGACCAGAAATGGAAGCAGATGATGACGGATTTCTACTCAAAATTCCATCCGAGAATTGAAGATGTAGAAGAAAATGCCGACAGAGCCACAGGCGACAGACTCCTTGGAACTGATCCGAAAACCGGTAAAAATGTTCACGCAAGAATCGGAAGATTCGGAGCGATGATCCAGATCGGGGAAACCGATGATGAGGAAAAGCCTGTTTTTGCATCACTAATGGTCGGTCAAAATATTGCAACCATCACACTTAATGAGGCATTGGAATTATTTAAGCTTCCGTTTGATCTTAGTGAAGTTGATGGCCAGCCGGTTTCAGTGGGGGTCGGAAGATTCGGACCATATGTAAAATGGGGAGAAACATACATCAGCATTCCGAAAGGGGAAGATCCGCTTTCCGTAGATCAGAAGCGTGCGGAAGAAATTATTAATGAAAAGAAAATTGCCGACGCACCGATCGCAACGTACAAAGGTGAGCCTGTAACGAAAGGTTCCGGAAGATTCGGGCCGTTCATTAAGTATAAAGATATTTTCGTCAATGTTCCGAAGAGATATGATTTTGAAAATCTTTCTCAAAGTGATATCAACGAACTGATCGATGCCAAGCTTGAAAAAGAAGCCAACCGGTACATCCAGCAATGGGAAAAAGAAAAGATCTCTATTGAGAATGGAAGATGGGGACCGTTCATCAAATTCGGGAAAGCAATGTTCAAGATTCCAAAGAAAAAGGATGATTCTAAATACGATGCCGAAGAATTGAAAGAAGTTTCTTTAGATGAGGTTAAAAAATGGATCACCGATCAGGATAAGAATGCTTTCGCAGAAAAGAAAAAACCTGCCGCCAAGAAAACAGCTGCCGCAAAGAAGACAACAACAGCGAAAAAGCCGGCAGCAAAAAAGCCTGCTGCGAAAAAGTAAAATAATTTTAAATACGAAGCACAGATTTTGGTCTGTGCTTTTTGTTTAACCAAAATGTGAGAAATTCTGCGGAATTTTTGTTAAAGTTTTAAACTTTGACAAAGTTATTAAGCCGTTAACTTTTTGTAAGTTTGTGAAAATAATGCGGACAACAAATGGATTTTGAAGATTTTATCATATCACCCAGAAATTTTAAAACGGAAAGCTGGCAGATCGGAAACAGAATAACAAAAGATATCAAAGAAGACAGCATCGTTTTGCTGTTCATTTCCGATTACAGAGGCGCAAACGGTGATGCCGAAGTACAGGATTTTACCGGAATCAGAAGAGAATTTTACAAGTTGTCACAGCTGGATTTTGAAATTCCGGTAGTCGATCTTGGGGACTTGGTTTCCGGAAAGTCAGTTCAGGATTCTCATTATATCCTTCAGGAAGTTCTGTCGGCATGTCATTACAAAAGAGCCATTCCGGTAATTGTCGGAGGGTCTAATGATTTTGCATTCTCCCTTTTTTCTGCGCTTAATTTTCATACTAAAAATATCAACTATACCCAGATCAGCAATATTATTTCTCTTCAGCAGGGAGAGATGATCAATGAATATACTTTTTTAAGTAAAATTTTCGGAGCGAAGAACTTCTCCATTAAAAATTACCATCATTTAGGATATCAGAAACATTTGAACGAGATTGATTCCGTAAGACTGATAAAGGAAGTGGAATTTGATATCATCCGTCTTGCAGAAATGATGAATTCTACAGAAAAAACAGAACCGTTTTTCAGAAAAGCAGATCTTGTGACAGTCAATTGTGATGCTGTTGAAAGCTTCAGTGAGCCTTTTTCAATGAATCCGCAGGTCAATGGACTGAACCGAAGAGAAATCTGTGCGTACATGAAGGAAATCGGACTGAGCGAAAACCTGAAATCTGTAGGGATATTTAATTATAATATTTATTCTGAAAATCAGCTCAATCACCAGCTTCTCGCACAAATGATCTGGTATCTGATCGAAGGAATCAATATCCAGAGGTCTCATCCGAAAGAAAGGCATTATGAAGTATTTTATGTCCTGATTGATGACCGGCAGTACACCTTCAGGCGGGATACCTTCAGTAATCTTTGGTATTTCGGGGATGATGAAAATGTAGAAAACTGCGTTCCCTGTTCTAGGAAAGATTTTGATGAAGCTAAAAAAGGCTGGCTAAACACACGACTGACGAAAATTTAATATATGAAACATGTTCCCTCAAAAGTTTCTGTTATTGTTCCCGTTTATAATGTTGAAAATTATCTTACACAATGTCTCGAATCATTAGTGAATCAAACCCATCAGAATATTGAAATCCTGGTGGTGAATGATGGAAGTAAAGATAATTCTGAGCAGATTATCAGGGAATATACCAGAAAATATCCTGAAAAGATAAAATCCTTCACCAAAGAAAATGGCGGACTGAGTGATGCCAGGAATTTTGGTATCGACAAAGCAACCGGAGATTTTATTGGTTTTGTAGACAGCGATGATTATGTAAGCCCTTTTATGTTTGAAGAAATGGTAATGCTTGCGGAAAAATATCATGCGGAAATGGTGATCTGCAATATACAAAAGGTAAATGATCGTGGAAAAGTCATTCAGAAGCTTACGCAGATTCCGGATATGCCCGAAAAGATCGACCTTAAAAGGAACTTTTCTGTTTTTTCCGATATCAGTTATTTTGCCTGTAATAAATTGTTTAAGAGTGAGCTTTTTAAAGAAAAACGGTTTAAAAGAAATGTTCATTTCGAAGATATTCAGCTTATTCCGCAGCTTTTACTGGAATGTAAAACAATTGCACAGACTCAAAGTTTTCACTATAACTATCTCGAAAGGGCAGATTCGATCACCAAAACTCATACGGAAAAAGGCCTTGATATTCTGAAAGCAGTAGAAGATGTGGAAGCTTTTTTTGAAAAAACAGCGTATTCTGACAGGTTGCTTGAACTTAAAAATTTCCAGATTTTTGAAGGGGTGTATTCTTTTATTGCTTACCTCGCTTTTGTAAAAGATGATGATGTTTTTTACAAAATGTGTGAAATATTAGAACAATTCATGAAGAAAAGGGACATAAAACTTAAAAATTTATTGAATTATAGTCGTTTTGGTAAGAATTATCTATTATCTTTGTCACTGAAAAAACGCATATTTTATCTTTTGTTTTTTGCTGAGCAAAAAAAACTGATAAGAAAACTAATGTAACACAAATGTAAGTGCTGTTCGGAAATAAGGCAACACAACTTTTTTCCGGTGCATTTCTTCAAAAGAAATCGACAGTACTTTTAAATGAAAAAAGATGAAAAATTTTGAATTGTTCTTAGCTCAATCGGGTCTCCCCATATTTTACATCAAAATAGGACTTGGTTTTTTATTTTCTTTTTTAATCACATTTTTTTCAATTCCAACCATTCTCAAGATTTCGAGAAAGAAAAATCTTATGGATGAGCCTGGGATAAGGAGTTCTCATCTCCGGAAAGTTGCCAACCTCGGTGGGATTGCTATTTTTTATTCTATAGGTATTTGTGCTCCTATTTTTGCGTATGAGCTTTTTGATCTCTATAAATTTCTCTTCGCTTCACTAGTTATCCTTCTTTACATAGGCGTGATGGATGATATTGTCGTTATGAGAGCATATAAAAAGCTTGTAGCCCAGATTGTTGTTTCATCACTGGTAGTAATTGGATCGGATATCAGAATCCGGAATCTTTTCGGGATTTTTGGGATTTATGAGATTAATTACTTCGTTAGTGTGATTTTCAGCATTATTACTTTTATCATTCTTATTAATGCCTTTAACCTTATTGACGGAATAGATGGCCTTGCAGGAGGATATTCTTTGATCTGCAGCGGGCTTTTTGGAATAAGTTACTACCGATTGGGAGAATACAATTATCCGTTGGTAATCCTGTCAGTAATCATTATTGGTTCGGTTCTCGCTTTTCTGTATTATAATCTGTCAAACTACAGGACCAGTAAAATTTTCATGGGAGATACTGGATCAATGCTGCTGGGGTTTTTATTAGCCTTTACTTCAATATCTTTCATTGATATTTTTATAGATAAAAAACTTCCTTATGTGCCGAGGTATCATCTTCAGTCGGCACCGGTTGTGGCAGTAGCCATACTCATTTTGCCAATCGTAGATACACTGAATGTTATTATTATCAGGCTGCTCAATGGAAAATCGCTCTTCGACGCTGATAAAAATCACATTCATCACAAGCTTTTAAAACTTAATCTTACTCATAGAAGATCGTCCTTCTATATTATTCTATATTATCTTTTTGTTGTCAGTCTGGCATATTATTTAAGACATATCAACGTAAACCTCTTACTTCTTATTATCGTTCTTTTTGGTTTTTTAGGGGCATATATACCTCACATCTTTTATGCTTTAAAGCATCTTAAAAACACTAACAATTAATTTACTTTTTGTAATAATTTCAAATATGATGAAACATTATAATTATTTAATTTTTTTAATGCTGCCTTTTTTGATGATATCGTGTATCACTACCAAAGATGTACGCTATATGCAGCCCAGTGAAAGCCTTGTAATCAATGAAGAAGGCCTTATTCCGTACAATATTCCCGTATACAGAATCACCAGAAATGATATTCTGAATTTAAATATTGTGACCACTCCGAAGGGGGATGCCGCTCAGTTTTATTCTTCACTGAATACATCGGGATCAGCCGTAGCGCCGGGTGCCTCAACGGCAGCTTCTGCAGCTGTCCGTGGAACTGGTACCGGAGGCGTGGGAGGAACGGCAACGGGAGGCAATGCAGTATTCTACTTTAACGGATTAAAAGTAGACTCTAAAGGAGATATTAATGTATTTGGGATAGGATATATCAAAGCAGAAGGAAGAACAATTGAGGATGTTTCTCAGGAAATACAGACCAAAGTAAATGAAAACTTCCAGGAAGGAAAATCAGAAGTAAGACTGAATACCGACGGAATTACCTATTATATATTAGGAGATATTGAAACAACTGGACTTACAGGAGAAAAAGTAGCCCATAAGAATACACTCAATATCACCGAGGCATTAGCACTGAATGGAGGACTTAACAGAACAGTTGACAAAAAGAATATTGTGATCCACAGAAAGCTTCCTGAAGGAATAAAAGTGGCGAAGATTGATCTTACCAGGGAGGATATAATGAATTCGCCTTACTATTATGTACAGAATGGCGATGAGATCTATCTTAATACACGAGCAAAAAGTCTTAATGGCTTAGGGAAAGATCCTATTCAGACCTTAACAACGGGAGTGTCAGTCATTACTACTGCTCTATCCATTTATTTACTTCTTAAAAATCTTTAATTTATGATCCCTGGAAAAGAAACTCAGGCAGAGAAGGTTAATTCTCAGAAAGAAAAATATGGTTCTTTCTCACTATTCGATATTGAGCATTTTTTAAGAAGGATTTTAAAAAATTGGTATTGGTTAGTCATGATGCTGATCATCGGGTACTCCATTTCTTGGGTGTATACCAAGTATTATGCTCAAAGCATTTACGCATCAAGTTTATCTTTAAGCGTCTCCAGCGGTACGGCGAGTTATTTTACACCGAGCCAATCTGTGAATCTGATTTGGAATAACGGAGGAAATCAGGATGGAATCTACCTGAAAAAAATGCTTTTATCCAGAACTCATAATGAGTTTTTGGTTAAAGAACTGGGGCTTTATATAAACTACTCTACAAAGGGAGCTATAAAATCAACCTTCTTGGATAAAGATGATATTCCTGTTCTGGTGGAAATAGATAAAAAACATCTCCAACAAACTGATTATCCCGTAACATTGATCCCAAGAGGAAATAATAAATACGAAGTGGATTTACCAGAAGACGGGCAGTCTTCAACGTTATACAGCTATGAAAACGAGGGGTTTTTTACAATTGATCCTTACGATAAACCTTCTAACAAGATTGTTGAAGTAGGAGAATGGTATACCTCTCCCAATCTTCGGTTCAGGCTGGTTAAAAATCCTATTATTCCTAAAATAAATCTAGAAAATGTTATTTTTAAGTTTAGTACGGTAAATAACGCGGTAAATGATATTACCTCCACTATTTCAGTGGATTTTGATAAAGAGATCAACACCATCATGATTATTACCAAGACGGGATATAATCTTAATGGAACAGTAAGTTTTCTCAATAAGTCTGTAAGCGAGCTGCAGAAAAAAAGACAGGCAGATAAACTGATTGTGGATAAAAATACGAATGCTTACTTACAAGAAAATCTTGATAAAATAAGAAAAAAGCTGGATTCAAGCGCCAATGTGCTGAATTATATGAAAACCACTGAAAAGCTTTATGACATTAAAGACAGAGATGAAAAGTCTCTGAATGAAATCAAAGAACTCGAGACTAAAAAAGCAGATTTTGAAAGTAAAATTACTTCATTGAATCAGATAAGACGAATGCTTGCTTCTCAGAACTTTGATAAGATGATCAGCACAACAGCAGCAGGATTTCAGGACGGAATGTTCACAGCATCCGTTACAGAACTCAAAGATTTGTATCTGAAAAGAAGGGAAATGGCTCTTATTTATAAGCCTAATTCAGAACCAATGATTGAGCTCAATAAGCTCATCAATGATGCCCGGATGAATTCCAATAATGTTTTAAAAAACTACTACTCTGATTATCTTAAGGAAATAGAAAAAATTAATCAGAAAGTTTCTACTGCGGATTTAGATCTTCATGCTTATCCGGAGAAAGAAAGAAAATATTTGGATGCAGAGAGAGGGTATAATATGATTGAGGCTACTTACAATAGTTTGCTCACCAGACAAAACGAAACCCAGTTGAAAATAGCGGGAAATCAATCCGATATCAGTGTGATCGACCCTGCCAAAAATGTGGGACAATCTGCAATCGGCCCAAATGTAAGAGCCGTAAAAGCAGGAATTATAAGTGGATTGCTAATTCTTCCGATATTATTTATTTTAATAGGTGAAGTGCTGGATACCAAAATCAGAAATATCAAAGAATTGTTGAATGCTACCAAAATACCTCTTCTGGGTGTTATCGGAAAAAACAATAATGAAACCATGCTTACTGTTTTGGAGCAGCCGAAATCTTCTGTTTCAGAAGCATTCCGAGGGATAAGAGCCAATGTAAGGTTTTTATCAGGCGAAAATGAAAAAAGCAAAGTACTTTTGGTAACCTCTTCAATCGGAGGAGAAGGGAAGACGTATGTTTCCATTAATCTCGCTTCTGTATTGGGCTTAAGTGATAAAAAAACAATTCTTCTGGGAATGGACCTCCGAAAACCAAAAATTTTCGGTGATTTCAAAATTGATAATAAATACGGAATTTCAAACTACCTTACCGGTGAAGTAGAAATGAGCCAGATCATCAATAAGACAAAAATTCATAATCTCGATGTGGCTACTTCAGGACCAATTCCACCTAATCCTTCCGAACTTCTTATGAGTGAGAGAAATATAAATTTTATTCAGGATCTAAAATCAATGTACGATTTTATTATCATAGACTCCCCTCCGGTAGGCCTGGTGGCAGATTCTTATGAACTGATGAAATATTCTGATGCCAACATATATGTAGTTCGTCATGAATATACCGAGAAGTACATGCTGAAGTTGATTACTGAAAAATATCATAATAGAGAAGTGGAAAATTTGGGATTGGTATATAATGATTACAATTCTACACAAGGTTATGGTTATGGCTATGGTTACGGCTACGGCTATGGATATGGTTATTTTGATGAAGATAAAAATTATAAAGAACCGTTGTTAATAAGAATTAGAAATAAAGTACGTGATATATTCAATAAAAAATAATACTTTTAAGCCCTCATTTAACGGGACTTTATAATAGGATAATCATTGTGAATCTATTAAAAAAAGAATAATTTAGCGACTTTATCGTTTACTTTATAACAAATTATGTTTTTTTGTTTATTTTTAACTAAACATTAAGATTATCATTAATATAAAAATGTTTTATATTTGCAAAAATTAAATTTTAAAATAACCATAAATCCATATTCTTTTATGAATAGAAAATTATTGTTTAGCTTCCTTGCCGCACTAGGAACTGTGGTAAGCGTTAAAGCTCAAAGAAACGAACTGGGGGTTCGTCTAGGTATGAGTAACCTAGTTGGGGATATAGGGAGAACGAATTATATTTTACAAAAGCCATTGGATTTACATAGGGTATCGGATTGGGGAGTTCCTTTTTATGGTGGTATTTTATATAGATTTAATTTTAATCCCCATCAGACTGTGAGATTGGATCTCGGATATAATCAGATTCAATTTAATGACAAAGTTGCGAAGGAAGAATACAGACAAAACAGAAACTCATTCGGAAAAAACAATGTTTACGAAGCAAGTTTGGTTTTCGAATACAACTTTTTTCCGGTGAATAATGAGCAGAAAGGTATGGTAAGCCCATATATTTTCGGTGGGGTTGGGGCTTTGATGTTTGATGCTCCGAAAGCTACTCTTATCAATGATTTCAGAAGAGATGCAGATGGTGTTGCACAGGCACCTATTAATGAGCTGGATTTTACAACAACGCCGGTATACTCTACAGGAACAAAAACTACCATGCATATTCCTTTTGGAGTAGGGTTAAAATATAAATTTAATTATAACTGGGCAATCTTTGCAGAAGCTACATTCAGATATACGCTTACAGATCAGCTGGATTATAGCAGAATCCTCAGTAAAGATGTTGTCTCTACATACAATGGAGATATCTTAAGCCCTGTTACCGGAGGGTCTCTCCTTCAGACAGATGCTTATTATGTGGTGTCTAAAGAAAGAGAAGCTGCCTTGATAGGAGAAAGAAATATTGGAGATTCAAAGTCTAAAGACTGGATGAATACAGTAAGTCTCGGTTTGACTTATTCGTTCGGAAGACCTCCGTGTTATTGTGATTAATATGTCGTTGATAAAAGATAAAATAGATCCGGATAATTTACCCAAGCATGTGGCAGTTATCATGGATGGTAATGGAAGATGGGCAAAATCGCGTGGCGAAGAAAGAACTTTCGGTCACCGAAATGCCATAAATGCAGTAAGAAATGCCATAAATGCATGCAATGAAATACATATTCCGTATTTAACGCTTTATACCTTTTCTTCGGAAAACTGGAACCGTCCTGCTGAAGAAGTAAATACTTTAATGAATTTACTTGTAGAAACATTATTGCTTGAAGCAGAAGAAATTTTCAGTAAAGGGCTAAGGATGCATGTCATAGGCAATCTGGATAAACTTCCCCCACTCGTTAAAGATCAGCTTAACCGTGTGATGGAGCTTACCAAAGAAAACACAAAAGGGAATTTGGTATTGGCCATAAGCTATGGCTCTCAGAATGAGATACTGAATGCCGTAAAAAACATAAGTAAAGATGTAAAGGAAGACAAGATAGATGCAGATGATATTGATGAAAAATTATTCGAAAACTATCTTTATACTAAAGATTTCCCCCCTGTTGATCTTCTGATAAGAACCAGTGGCGAGATCAGAATCAGTAATTTCCTCCTTTGGCAGATCGCCTATGCAGAACTGCAGTTTTTAGATGTTCTGTGGCCGGACTTTACAAAAGACATTTTCTTTCAGTGCATTGTTGATTATCAAAACAAAGAAAGAAGATTCGGAAAGACCGGAGAACAAATAAAGATCCAGTAAAATTTAAGAAAAGAAAGACTACGATAAAAATGAAGTTTAGACTATTACCCATCATTATGTTTGTTGCTTCTGCACATTTTTATGGACAGGTAACTCCACAGGACAGCACACAGGTGAACAAATCTGTACAAGCAGAAAACCAGGCAGGAACATACACACTGAAAGACATCGTTGTAGATGGGGTTAAAAAATATACGCCGGCTCAGATTCTGAGATTTACAGGTTTATCTAAAGGCGAAACTGTAGATATTCCGGGGCAGAAAATCAGTAACGCTGTAAAAAAACTTTGGGATACCCAATCTTTTTCCGAGGTTGAGGTGTATGTGCAAAGTATTGAAGGCGAAACGATTATCTTAAGATTCTATTTGCAGGATCTTAAAGATCTTGGTGAAGTAAAATTCACAGGAAGAGGGATCGGGAAATCAAAGAACGAAAAAATGGCGAAAGATAACAATCTGAAGCCAGGAACTAAAATTACACAAAATTTGGTTTCAAGCCTTAAAACTAACGTTCCTAAAGATTTTATTAAAAAAGGATTTGCTGACGCTAAAATTACTATCCAGGATAAGGTAAATGCGGGAGATCCAAATCTGGTAGACTGGACGATCAATGTAGATAAAGGAAAAAGAATCAAAATCGATCATATCGAATTTGAAGGAAATACTGCAGTTTCAGACAGAAAGCTAAGAAAAAAAGGATTCAAAGAAACCAAACAGAAAAGATTTGGTATCGGGGGAATTCTAAAATCCTCAAAATTCATTGAAGAAAAATATCAGGACGACACACAGAATCTTGTAAGCTACTACAATTCATTAGGATATAGAGATGCGAAAATTGTTTCAGATTCTGTATGGAGAAATAAAAGGAATAACTACGAGATCAATGTAAAACTTAATGAGGGTAAGCAGTATTATATCGGGGATATTACATTTACCGGAAATACTGTTTATGCTACAGATTATTTACAGAGACTTTTAGGATACAAAAAAGGAGATATCTACGATGCGGTTGGTTTCAACAAAAAAGTAGGAGAAGACGGAGGTAAAGAAGATGATTCTGACATCAAATCTGTTTACATGAACAATGGTTACCTTTTCTCAAATGTAACTCCTGTAGAAAAATCGGTAAACGGAGATAAGATTAATCTTGAAATCCGTATCAACGAAGGTGAAAAAGCAACCTGGAACCGAGTGACATGGGAAGGGAATACTACAACCCACGACCATGTAATCTTAAGAGCCTTAAGAACAAAACCGGGAAATCTCTTTGCTAAAAGTGATATTAAGAGAACATATTTCGATTTAGCCGGGATGCAGTTTTTTGATCCACAACAGGTTGGTCAGGATATTCAGCCGAACCAGCAGGACAATACAGTAGATATCAACTGGAAATTGGTAGAGAAGGGTTCGTCTCAGGTTCAGTTGCAAGCCGGTTATGGAGGTAACAGCTTCATCGGAACATTAGGGTTGACATTCAACAATTTCTCGTTGAAAAATTTCCTTAGATTTAAAGACTTTAAACCTGTTCCTCAGGGAGATGGACAAACTTTATCCCTTCAGGCTCAGGCAGGACAGTATTTCCAGAACTATGGGGTTTCATTTACTGAACCTTGGTTATTTGGTACAAAACCTACAGCTCTTTCTGTGAGTCTTAACAATTCCAGAGTAAAATATTCTGATGTGTACGGAGCTTCCCAGAAATTGAATATTTTCTCTGCTTCAGTAGGATTAAATAGATTATTGAGATGGCCGGATGATTATTTCTCATTATATACCGGACTTCAGTTCCAGAAATACGACTTTAAAAATTATCCATTTGACTTTGGAGGGACCACAGAATATTATGGTACGGCCAATAACTTTAGTATTAACCTTGGACTGAGCAGAAATTCTGCCGGAATTGATCCAATTTTCCCGACATCAGGGTCAAATCTTGATCTTTCGGTAAAATTCACTCCGCCGTATTCATTGTTCAATAATAAAGATTATTCTACGTTGTCTCCAACGGAAAAATATAAGTGGATGGAATTCTATAAAGTGAAGTTCAAAGCTGATGTTTATAACGAAGTTGTTGGAAAGCTGGTCTTGAGATCTTCTGCTGAAATGGGATTCATGGATGGATATAACAAGAACCTTGGTGCTCCACCGTTTGAAAGATTTTATGTAGGTGGTACAGGTCTTTTCGGAGGACGATATGATGGTAGAGAATTAATCCCATTGAGGGGTTATGAGAATGCATCCACGTATGGAGGAACTTCTGAAGATATTACCCCGACAGGTGGAGGTACTATTTACAACAGATTTACGTTAGAATTAAGATATCCGATTTCACTGAACCAAACTGCGAAAATTTATGCATTGACGTTCGCTGAAGGAGGTAACGTTTGGAATTCGTGGGGAAGTTACAATCCATTCCAGTTGAAAAGATCAGTAGGTGTCGGGGTTAGAGTTTATATGGGAGCATTCGGATTGATCGGATTTGATTTTGCTTATGGATTTGATAAACCTATTGGCTCTTCAGACCCTTCCGGATGGAAGACACACTTCTTGATGAACCAATCTTTATAATTCATTATATGAAAAATTTTAGAATTGTTTTCTCGTTCATTTTATTTTTGCTTTTCGGTTTAAGCAATGCACAGAAAGTAGGCGTTGTTGATACAGAGTATATCTTAAATAAAATGCCTCAGTATAAAGAAGCAGAAGCCAGACTGAATGCGCAGATTGACACCTGGCAGTCGGAACTTCAGAATCTGCAGTCGGAGTATGAGCGTAAAAGATCTGCTTTTGAAAGTGAAAAAGTACTTTTAATAGGCGATCAGCTAAAACTTCGGGAAAAAGAAGTAATGGATTTGGAGAAAAATATCAAAACCACTACAAGTTTACGTTTTGGAGCTACTGGTGAGATAAAAAAGCTGAGAACAAATCTTGTGCAGCCTTTTCAGGACCAGATCTGGGGAGCGATTAAAACAATGGCAGAGAAAAACGGGATAGGTATTGTGCTTGATAAAACAAGCAATAATGTGCTCTTCCTTCAGAAACGATTCGATTATTCAGATAAAGTATTGGATATTTTATTAAAAGATACCGATAAGAAAGAAAAAACTAAAACCAAAAAATAAAAGTTTAACTTTTATTAAATTTACAGATCTAAAAACAAAATTAAATTATTTATTTACCAATTATGAAAAAATTAAGTGTATTATTTGCAGCGGTAATGATGGTTGTATCGGTAGGTATGGCAAAAGCTCAAAAAATTGCAACTTTAGACGTTATAGGTGTTCTTAATGCAATGCCTGAAAAGAAAAAAGCAGATACTGATCTTAAAGCTTTCTTAGATACTAAACAAGCTGAAATCAAGAAAAAAGCAGATGCGGGACAGGCTAAATTAAAGCAATATACCGAAGAAGCTCCTAAGAAAACAGCTGAAGAAAACAAAGCAAGAGAAGCTGAATTGTCAAAAATGCAGCAGGAAATTCAGGAAATGAACGATAAGGCTCAAAAGGATTTCGTAGCTAAGCAAGATGCTGCTTATGAGCCAATCGAGAAAAAGCTGAACGATGCTGTTTCTAAAGTTGCTAAGGCAAACGGATATGATTATATCATGGATGCAAACTCTTCTGCTTTTGTATTCAAAGGAGGTCCGGATGCTACTCCAGCTGTGAAAAAAGAACTAGGTGTTCAATAATTTTTAGAAATTAATAAACATTTATAAAATAACCATCTCTCATCGGGGTGGTTTTTTTATTTTTGCACCATGAATAAAGAAGTATCAACCACGGTAAAGGTGCGGTTTAGTGATTGTGATCCGATTGGTCATTTAAATAATGTGAAATATCTGGACTATATGTTCAATGCCAGAGAAGACCATGTGGAAACATTTTACGGGTTTACCTACGAAGAATATACAAAACTAACCGGCTGCACATGGATTGCCATTCAAAACGAAATTGCCTATCTGAAAGAAGTGAGATATAATACTTCGGTGGTGATCAGCAGCAAAATCATAGAGGTTCAGGATAGAACGGCAAAGGTTGAAATTCTTATGAAAAGTTTAGACGAAAAAACCATTCATGCAGTTTTGTGGGTAACGGTTATTTACTTTAATGTTAAAACAAGGCGTTCAGAAATACATCCTGAAGATATTAAAGAAACGTTCAATAAATTTTATGTAGATTTAGAACAGAAAGATTTTCAGTCAAGAGTTAAATTTTTAAGATCACAGAACGCAAAAAATTCATAATGAAAAAAATATTGGTAATAGGAGGAAACGGGCAACTGGGAAATTGCATCAGAAAAATTGCACCCGATTTTGAATTGGATTATGAGTTTATTTTTACAGATTCGCAAACGCTTGATGTTACAAATGAAGATCGGGTACAATCTTTCTTTTATGACAATAAACCTGACTTTTGTATTAATGCATCAGCTTTTACAGCGGTAGACCTTGCAGAAAGTGAAAAGGAAAAAGCTTTTGCCGTAAATGCACAAGGTGTTGCTCACCTTGCAGAAGCCAGTAAGGAATATAATTCGGTATTGATTCATGTTTCTACAGACTATGTTTTCGATGGTGAAACCAATCTCTGTTATTCAGAAGATGATTTCACCAACCCAATAGGAGTTTACGGAGAATCAAAATTAAAAGGAGAAGAGCTTGCTTTGGATATAAATCCCCAAACAATCATTCTCAGGACGTCATGGCTGTATTCCGAATTCAATAAAAATTTTGTGAAAACCATGCTTAATCTATTTTCCCAAAAAGAAGAGCTGGGAATCGTAGCCGATCAGTTTGGTCAGCCTACCAATGCAAACGATTTGGCAGAGGCAATCATGAAGATCATCGAAGCTCCTCAAAAAACATACGGTATTTTTCATTTTTCAAATTATCCTGAAACAACCTGGTTTGAATTTGCAGAAAAAATAGCTGAATTTTCAAAATCAAAAGTTAAATTAAACCAATTAACGACCGATCAATATCCTACTCCGGCCAGAAGACCGAAACGCAGCACAATGTGCCTCGATAAAATTGAAGAAACTTATAAGATAGAACCCAAATATTGGGAAAATAGTCTGGAAGAATGCATTAGTATTCTCACACAACAATAAAGTATATAATGAAAAACTCAATAATAATCATCTTTATTTTTCTCGCACAGTTGTTCTGTGCACAAAATGTACTTTTAACAAAAGTTGAGAAAACACATGACAATACAGATCGCTTTTTATATAAAATAGATCAGGAAATAAAAAATGCTGAATACCTTGGTGAAGTCGAAGTACAGGGCTTTTCAAAAAATGATGCTGAAGTTTTTTCGGCTGTATATAAGAAAGCAAAAGAAATTGGAGCCAATACTTTCACTCTGAAACCTTTCGAAACGGTAGATGGCTCTCTACAAAAGTTCAATCCTTCAAACTACAGACTTGCTTTATATTATCTGCCGAAAGAAAAATTACTTAATCAATCAGGCAATATGTATTTATTTGCATCCTCAGACAAAGAGCAGAAAATAGCCATTAACAAAATAGATTATGTTGTTTCTCCAAGATCTTATCTGGTGATAAAAACAGCGCCCGGCGAAATTTACACGATCTCTACAAAAAAACTTTTAGGTTCTGCTATTAAAATTCAACCGAAAGAAAACAGCTCCAATCAGTATTTTCAGATCTCAGCAACAAAAATAAAACCCGATGAAACAGGAGTGGGCGGACTAAATTTAAAAAGCGGCGATATCGTTGGTCTCGAAAAATCCTACGCCGAATTTCTTAGTACCATCTATAACAAACAAAAAGCAGAGTGAAAACTTTGCTTTTTTCATATACTTATAAATAATGACACACTTGGCATTCTCTTACTAAACTCACACACTCTCAAACCCTTTAACCCTTTTACTCTCGTACTCTCCAACTCACCTATTTTTTATGGGTAGCTTTTTCCGGCTCTCCGCTCATACTCCTCGCGCCGAGCTTCACCGATGTGCTCCAACGCCAAACCCTTTACGCTCCAACGCTCCAACCCCGCTGTGGGGTAACCGCTTCTATCCGGGCTAGGGTATGGGGCTTTCTTTCAATAGATACCTAAACATATAATCCAAAACTCCCCAAGTACATCTTTAATAAAAGTAGGATTGCACA
>NZ_FOBV01000003.1 GCF_900109935.1 Chryseobacterium taichungense
AGATCGGAATAGGAACAAGCATTCCGGATGCCAGTGCAGCTTTAGAAGTGGCTTCTACCAACAAAGGAATGCTGATTCCAAGGGTGGCTTTAATGGGTTCTACCGATCAAACAACCATACCTTCTCCTGCTACTGGATTAATGGTTTACAATACCGGAGCAAGCACTCTTACCTACAAAGGTTTTGTATTCTGGAATGGAACAGAATGGAGATCGGTGAATAACAATCCTACGATATCTCCAGCGATTGGATCTCTTAATTGTACGGATTCTTCTACTTTTCCGGCAACCTTTACTTCGGGTACGGCTTATAATGGAACGCTTACCGTTCCTTATACCGGAGGTAACGGAGGAAGCTATTCTTCAGGGACTTCATTCTCCCAAAACGGACTGACGTTTACCTTAAATCCTGGTATGCTCAATTATGGGAATGGTTCGATATCTTATTCTATATCGGGAACTCCCAACTTTACCTCACCTAATACTATCTCAGTTCCACTAAGTTTTTTGGGGCAGACTTGTAATGCTACTGTGGGAGAAAATGTAAGTGTTAACCCTATTCAATCTTTAAAAAAGGTAACCAGTCCTATTCCTACAACAAGTGATGCTGCCGTTCAGAATGCAACTAAAACTACTTTTGGGAATTTGTCAGTGAGATATGGGGGGATACCTTCTAACGTTGCAAATAGTTCTAATTCAATTCAGCTAAGCTCTTCTATAACAACTCAAATAGGAATTTGGGCAATTAGGAATGGATATGATACTATAACAGCTACAACCGTTAATGCTAATAGCTGGACAGGATGGGGTACTAGTTTTAATCCTATAACAAGAGATCAAGCTACAATATTAGTATCCCTGTATGCAACAGGCGAATTATACCGTATCACCATGCTATGTAATGATAATATGACCAGCCCTACAGTGGCAAGTAATATTACCTTTTTTATTGAGAAATTATAATCCTAAGTACATAAAGTAATGGCAAACATCCTACACAAAATCAAAGCATATCTCTACGATAACACCTTAACCAAAGACAACCCCAATGATTTCATTGCCCGTACGGCAAGCGAGCGTTCCCTTTCTGTAAAGCAGATATGTGAAGCCGCCGCCAGCCGAGGTGGTGCAGATGTTTCCGCTTCGGCAATGGAACATGCAACCGAGCTATTCCTGAAAGAAATGGCCTACCAGCTGTGTGATGGCTTTTCAGTCAATACCGGCTACTTTACTGCAAGCACTACCATCCGCGGGGTATTCGATAGTCCTTCAGAGACTTTTAACAAAGATAAGCACAGCATTATTTTCCAGTTCAACCAGGGAGAAAAGCTACGGGCTGAGATTCCTAATATTGAGGTCAATATTTTAGGTGTAGCAGAATCTTCTGCGGTCATTTTACAGGTAATGGATGTGAAGAGTGGTTCGGTGAATGATCTGCTTACTCCAGGCAGAAACCTGAAGATCGTGGGCAGTAAGATCAAAGTTGCAGGATATGAAGCTTCGGTAGGGATCTATTTTGTAGACACAGCAACACAGGGAAGAACCAAAGTGGAGCAAAGTGATATCGTCACCAACAATCCTTCGGAACTTATTGTAGTGATTCCTGCATTAGCAGCGGGAACTTATAATCTGGAAGTGGTCACCCAGTATGGCGGTGGTACTCCCCTGAAAGATGCGAGAACCGCTACTCTCGATAAAATACTGACGGTAGCGTAAGTAATGAGTCTCTGTTTTCCGAGAGACGCTTTCGTCGCCCGACACAAGGGTCTTGCGTCGGGTGTGGTAAGGAGGTTGCGTCGGGCGTCACAAGGTGCCTTCGTCGCCCGACGGAAACATCTCTCGGAAACTGACCCTCTTTTTAACAGAATAATTTTAGTATAATGGTACTCCGGCTTTGGGAATTTCCCGGCCGGAGTTTTTTGTGCGGGGGTGGCTTCGACTCCGCTCAGCCAACTTTGAGTGAGAGGGTTTGAGGGTTACGGAGTGTGAGTATTTTATCATTCCAGCTTGTCATCCCGTAGGGATCTAAGCACGAATCTTCCATGCTAACTTTAAAAGCGATGCCGAGATTCCTACGGAAATCACAGATTCGACGTAGTCAATGACAAAAGTGTGTGGTAGTGTGTGAGGGGTTGGAGAGTTTTAGAGTATGAGTTTTCTAGCGTATTAGGGTGTATGCATATTCTACAGAACGACGAAAAGTTGTCGAATGGCGGCGCCGGAGCGGAGTCGAAGGCCCGCATGTACTAGAAGGACTGATGGCTTCGGCTCCGCTCAGCCAAATTGAGTGGGAGGGTTTGAGGGTTATAGAGTGTGAGTATTTATCATTCCAGCTTGTCATCCCGTAGGGATCTAAGCACGAATCTTCCATGCCAACTTTAAAAGCTATGCCGAGATTCCTACCGGATGACAAAAGTGTGTGGTAGTGTGTGAGGGGTTGGAGAGTTTTAGAGTATGAGTGTTCTAGCGTATTAGGGTGTACGGATATTCTACGGAGCGACAAAAAGTAGTCGAATGGCAGCGCCGGAGCGGAGTCGAAGGCCCTCACGTACTAGAAGGACTGATGGCTTCGGCTCCGCTCAGCCAAATTGAGTGGGAGGGTTTGAGGGTTATAGAGTGTGAGTATTTATCATTCCAGCTTGTCATCCCGTAGGGATCTAAGCACGAATCTTCCATGCCAACTTTAAAAGCTATGCCGAGATTCCTACCGGATGACAAAAGTGTGTGGTAGAGTGTGAGGGGTTGGAGAGTTTTAGAGTACGAGTGTTCTTGCGTATTAGGGTGTATGGATATTCTACAGAACGACGAAAAGTAGTCGAATGGCGGCGCCTGAGGCTCTCGAAGGCCCGCGTTACACTACAAGGACTAGTGGCTTCGAGTGGCCTCAGCCACCATTGAACGCATGGACCTACTTACCCTTGTCATTCTGAAAGAAACTAAGCACGAATCTTTCCATCAATATTACAACGATGCCCAGATTCCTACCGGATGACAAAGACTGTGGAATAATGTGAATACAGGACCCAAAACCCGACACTAGATCTCTAGACTTGCAATCTATACATCACAGTTTCGATCCCCGTATTCTCACCATATAGCCGCTATTATACTCATCAAATTATCGGTTTCTCTTTCTCGTCATCACAATGACGCCATTTTTCCCCTTGTCGCCGTACTTTTCAATGGCAGCCTCTCCTTTAAGAACCTGAACACTTTTTATTAGATGTGAATCAATTTTTTTAAGTTGTTCTTCACTGATTATTTTCCCATCCATTACATACAGAGGAGGGTTGCTCCTTATCGTTTGTGCATGCATCCCTCCTAAAACCATATTCTGCCTTCTTACACTGTCCTGCACGGCAGGTGAAACCACTTTTCCTTTGAGCCTGGGCTGTTTGAGGGTATCCGGCTTCGGTTCACATTGCTGAGCCTGAACGGAAACGAACCCTCCCGCTGTTACGATAAAGCCAATAGCAAACTTCGTAAGCAAGGAATTAATATAAGAAAAGCTCAGATCACGATTAAGCTGCGATGCTTTAAAATGCCCACATACATTCTCAGGATTTCCCGAAAAGGCCTCAACAATTTCTTCATCCGAAGAACCGCTAAAATCTCTCACTGTTTTGGTGCATACAGAACAGAATCTTCCCTTCTCATCCGGCGACATGGCATCCCAGTTTTCATGACAGGGTGTTGGTATGATTAGTTTCATAATATCTCTTTTCTTATAAAGATGCAGTTTTGACAGTAAGGGTTGGAAAGGCATTGATTTCCACAATAAAAATCCGTAGAAATACGGAATGAGGTGTGGTCGTGGTTTTTATTTTTAATGCTTATTTCACTGATTTTGTTGCGGTAAAAATTGATTTAAATACGGGAATCCGTAATGAGTTGTTGTACGCTCTCTTTACATTTGAACATACTATTCAACTAATAATAAAACACTAAAAGTTATGGGATTATTTGACTTTTTAAAGAAGAAAGAATTAAAGGAAATACAAGAATTAAAATCTGATCTGGCAAGTTGTAATCAATCAAGAAGTCAAAAGGAAAAAGATCTAGAAAAGTATTCTTCAATAATAAATCTGGAAGAAGAAAAAAAATCTATTATATCAGAAATTGCACAGCAAAAAACAGAGCTTATAAAATTAAATGAGAAATATTTAGAGGGAATTACCACTTATAAAAATCTGAAAAATGACATTTCAATCTTTGAAAACAATTTAGAGTTATCAGAATTTGGAGTTTATGAGCCTATATATGATTTTGAAAAATCAGATGATTACAGGATTGAGCAAAATAAAATTATAGAGCTCCAAAAATCAATGATCAAAGAAGCAACCGCTGCAATATGCAGAACAAATTGGACTGTTGACGGAAGCCTTTCAAAAGGAAAAGCCTCAACAACCCGATTCATAAAACTGATCTTACGGGCCTTTAATGGTGAAGCGGATTCTCTTATCGCTAAAGTGAAATGGAATAATGTAAATCAGATCAAAGAGAGACTGAAAAAAGCCTTTGAAACTTTAAATAAACTTGGCGAAAGCCAAACAGTAGAGATAACTCACAAATATTTTAAACTGAAAATGCAAGAGCTGATTCTCGAATATGAATACCGAGCAAAAAAACAACAGGAAAAAGAAGAGCTTAGAGCTTTACAGGAAGAATTGAGAGAGGAAGAAAAAGCTAAAAGAGAATTTGAAAAAGCTCAAAAAGAGGCTGAAAAAGAAGAGGCTTACTATTTGAAAATTTTAGAGAAAGTTAAGAAAGATTTCGCGGAAAAAAATGGTAATCCAGAAGAATTACAAAATAAAATATCAGAATTAGAAAAAGAATTGGAAGAGGCTCAGCTCAAGAAAGAACGAGCGTTATCAATGGCTCAACAAACAAAAAGAGGTCATGTATATATTATTTCAAACATTGGTTCATTTGGGGAAAATGTGTTTAAAATAGGTATGACCCGAAGATTAGAGCCGATGGACAGGATCCGGGAATTGGGAGATGCTTCAGTTCCGTTCAGGTTTGATGTTCATGCGTTAATTTATAGTGATGAAGCACGGACTTTAGAATATGAACTACATAAAGCCTTTTCAGAAAAAGCCTTAAACTTATTCAATTTCAGAAAAGAATTCTTTAATGTGACTCTTGAAGAAATTGAAGATAAAATCAAAGAGTTAGGATTTTCGGCCGAGTTTACCTCTGAGCCTGAAGCGATGGAATACAAAGAAACTTTAGCCATAAAGAATAAAGAAAATATTGAAGTGACCGAAAGAGAAACCTTGGAATCTGAATTCCCTCAATCACTGATATAATTAAAAATTAAATAACAACAAATATTGTCTCAGATGAAACAATAAATTATAAATCCAGAAATTACAAAATACAAACCTGCCTCACAGCAGGTTTTCGTATTTCAAAACTTTGTCAAAGATTTCAACTTTAACAAAGTAGAGGCAACCATCTTCTATTTCCTGCGTCTTTTATTATAGAGAGATTCATTACCTATTTAACAGTAAATATTGAGTATGAAAAAAGCAATCTATATGTTAGGGTTCTTCGTGAGTTGCAATCTGTTTTTTGCTCAGAGAGACCATATTGCATTTTTTGCAGGATTAGAATTACAACCGGCGTTAAACGGATACGCACCAGCCTTCCAAATGAATGGACGGTTGTATGTGAACGACCGTATTTCATTGGGTGCCGCACTGGCCTATACCCAGCAGAACCATTCAGACAATTTCGGGTATCTGGCTGATCGAACGAGATCTTATCATACGACATTCAACCTACTTGCCCAAAATGATCTTATTCAAAAGGAAAAATTCTCATTAGGCATTTATATTTCTACAGGGATGTATTTTTTGAGCCTGGTGAATCCCGATGAGACGTACACCCAAACTACGTACAATCAAGTTGAGGACGTATGGTTTGTTCATCAACAGGAAGTACCGAGAAGATTAAGCCGTAACCTGTTTTACAATATACAACCCGGCCTCGACCTCTCCTATAAGCTGGGAACTATCACCAAAGAAAAAGTAGGAATCTATCTTACTTCACGGGTCGGCTATCAGTTTGTACTGGGAAACGGAGATATTACCAATGGAACACAACTGACCAAACCTGTTGTATCTTTGGGCATCACTTTCAACGGACCTAAATAAAACCATGATTACGGATTGGTGAGATTGTAAAAAAAGAACCTGCCTGATGGCAGGTTTTGGTTCTTTTGACGGCAAAACGGCACGCCCATTCTTGACTGGCATTGTCGGGATATTCTGCGTAAGCATAGCAAGTACAGAATTCCCCTCCTTTGGAGGGGTGGCAAAAATTCAAAGAATTTTTGACGGGGTGGTCTTATACTTTTCTACTTTCCCAAAAAAACTTAAATTAGTTCAAACTTAAACACAAATGTTAGAAAAACAGATACTCACCCAAATAGACGGTGTCATTATTTACCGCAATTTTGTCGAACATCTACCTTACAATCCCCATCTTAAGCCCTTAATAAAAGAAAAGAGAAAATTAGGTATTTTATCAGAAGTATTGTTTTGGAAACAGGTCCGAAACAAAAACTTTCACAATATTGATTTTGACAGACAAAGAATTATTGGTAATTATATTGTTGATTTTTATGTAAAAACATTAGGCCTGGTGGTTGAAATTGATGGTATAAGCCATGATTTTAAGCAGGACTATGATTAGGAAAGGACAAAGTTTTTGGAAAGTCTAGGTCTGAAAATTTTTAGAATTACCGATTTTGATGTGAAGCAAAATCTCTCAGTAGCAATGAATGATCTTGAGAACTTTATTATTGAACATTATAGTTCATAGTAATTAGTTTCCTTTTGGAAGGGGTGATCTGATAAAACCTGTATAATGCTTTATAACCACCCCGTCAAAATTTTTCAAATTTTGCCACCCCTCCAGAGGAGGGGAATTTTATTAAAACAAACTTTCATCCACAAAATTCGGGAGTGTTACTTTCAATTTTGGTTCGGTTTCCATGGCTCTTTTGATGGCGAAAACGGCGCCTTCATTTCTGGCCCAGCTGCGTCGGGAGATTCCATTGTTCACATCCCAGAAGAGCATTGATTTTAATCTTCGGTCGGCATCATCGCTGCCATCCAGCAACATTCCGAAACCTCCGTTGATCACTTCGCCCCAGCCTACACCTCCACCGTTGTGAATAGAAACCCAGGTTGCTCCACGGAAACTGTCGCCGATCACATTGTGGATAGCCATATCTGCGGTAAATCTTGAGCCGTCATAAATATTGGAAGTCTCACGGTAAGGCGAGTCGGTTCCTGAAACATCGTGATGATCACGTCCCAGCACGACAGGTCCGATCTCGCCGTTCCTGATTGCTTTGTTGAATGCTTCAGCGATTTTCATTCTTCCTTCGGCGTCAGCATACAAAATTCTCGCCTGCGAACCGACTACCAGCTTATTTTCCTGTGCTCCTTTGATCCACTGGATGTTGTCTTTCATCTGCTGCTGAATCTCTTCCGGAGAATTCTGCTGGATCTCTTCCAATACCGCACAGGCAATATCATCGGTTTTCTGCAGATCTTCAGGTTTTCCGCTGGTGCACACCCAACGGAACGGTCCGAAACCATAATCGAAACACATCGGCCCCATGATATCCTGAACGTATGAAGGGAATTTAAATTCTCTTCCCAGTTTTGGGTTTTCTGCCATGACATCAGCTCCGGCTCTGGAAGCTTCCAACAAGAAAGCATTTCCGTAATCAAAGAAGTAGGTTCCTTTGGCTGTATGCTTGTTGATGGCTTCCGCATGTCTTCTCAAGCTTTCCTGTACTTTATCTTTGAACAGTTCAGGGTCTTCTGCCATCATACGGTTGGATTCCTCAAAGCTTTGTCTGACCGGATAATAGCCCCCCGCCCATGGATTATGAAGTGAAGTCTGATCGGAACCAATATCGATCCTTAAATTTTCCTGATCGAACTTTTCCCAAACCTCAACAATATTTCCCAGGTAAGCTAAAGAAACGGTTTCTTTATTTTCCTGAGCTTTTCTCACTCTTTCTACGAGTTCATCAAGATTTTCGTGAATTTCATTTACCCATTTCTGGTCGTGACGGATTTTGGTAATTTTTGGGTTGACTTCCGCACAAACCGTCACACAACCTGCGATATTTCCGGCTTTCGGCTGAGCACCGCTCATTCCGCCTAATCCCGAAGTCACGAACAATCCGCCTTTTGGTTCTTTGTTGATCTTTCTGAAAGCATTCAGCACCGTGATCGTCGTTCCGTGAACGATTCCCTGCGGACCGATGTACATATAGCTTCCTGCGGTCATCTGTCCGTACTGTGTTACGCCCAATGCATTAAATTTTTCCCAGTCATCCGGCTTGGAATAGTTGGGGATCATCATCCCGTTGGTTACCACTACTCTCGGTGCATCTTTATGTGAAGGGAATAATCCCATCGGGTGTCCCGAATACATGACCAACGTCTGCTCATTTGTCATTTCGGAAAGATATTTCATCGTCAGCAGGTACTGCGCCCAGTTACTGAAAACAGCGCCGTTTCCTCCATAAGTGATAAGCTCATGAGGGTGCTGCGCTACGGCATAATCAAGATTATTCTGGATCATCAGCATGATGGCTTTAGCCTGCTCTGATTTTCCTGGATATTCTGAGATCGGTCTTGCCTTCATCTCATAATCCGGACGGAAACGGTACATATAGATTCTTCCGTATTTTTCAAGCTCTTCTCTGAATTCAGGCAATAATTCCGCATGAAACTGAGGCTCGAAATAACGTAAGGCATTCTTCAGGGCAAGCTTCTTCTCTTCTTCCCCTAAAATTTCTTTTCGTTTTGGAGCATGATTGATATTGGTCTCGTAAGGTTTCGGCTGTGGCAGGCTGGCCGGAATGCCCTGCTGTATCTGTTCCTGGAATGTCATATAATTTTAATTCTACTTTTTAATAAATTTCTGTACTGAAGTTTCTTTTCCGTTTTTCAGAATAAGATAATAAATACCTGTTGAAAGATGAGAAACATCAATCGTTGGCTGTATCTTAGTTAATGGTATAATTGTTCTTCCCAAATGGTCTGTTACTTCGTATTGGCTGTATCCTTCGGCTTTAATGTTAATAATTCCTGTGGTTGGATTTGGATAGATAAGATTTTTTTTGCTGGTCTTTGGCTCTTTGACATTAAGAGAGTTCTGCGGAATAAGTTTAGTCAGCCCTTTCGCATACTGTCCGTCGAAAGCACTGAATTCACCACCTACTAAAAAACCGCCATTATATTTTTTAATTGAGGTTACAATATCTCCGTAGTAGTCGGTATGGCTCATGGTAAATCCGGATCCTATATCAAAGGAGGTATCATAAGAACCGTTGGCATTATGCCGAACCAAATTTCTGGGATCAAATGTATTGATAACTGTTGTGAAAAACTTCCCGTTATTCTCAAATTCAAGTGGCTGCTGCTGAAGCGGACTTCCCGGCAGAGGATAGGTCGGCTGGCTGAATGAAGCATCAACTGTTCCGTCATTATTGAATCTTGAAATCCGGTGTCCGGTGGCTGTGTACCCCATTGTCAGTATTTTACCGTCAGGCGTAGGATAGAACTCGACAATATCAGGCTGCGAAGAGTCCTGAAAGAAACCAGGATCAATCGTTCCATTCGGAAGAAGCCTTCCCAATGTTCTCTTTGAACTGTTGGCATTTTTCCCAGTGAGAAGGATTTTGCTGTCCGGTAATAATTTCAAAGACCTGATTTCCGAATACGGCTTCTGATAATTGATGCTATTATCAAGATTCCCATCGGTGTCAAGTGTTATTATTTCGTAATTGAGATTTACTGTTGAGTTATACCTGTACATGTTAGGAACCACTACCTTCCCGTCTCCTTTCAGAATAAATTTATCCATATATCCCTCTAAACCTATATCAGTTCCCGTAAGGCTGAAAAACGAGGTATCGAGAGAACCATTGTTGTTAAGCCTTATAACGGCACCTCCGAATGCACCGAGTCCTGAAGTATAAATAAATCCGTTCGTACCCATTAAGATCTTCCCATCCGGCTGAAAATGGATATCTACCGGAAAATTACTGGACTGCATATAGAGATGGGTATCCACTTTAAAGGTTTCGTCTACACTTCCGTCGGCATTCAATCGGATGATCCGGTCGCCGGTAAATCCGTTGTAGGAAAAGAAATATCCGGTGGCAATGATCTTACCGTCAGGCTGTACAAAAAGCTTATGAACAGCCCTGTCAAATCCTTTACAGATATTACGGAATGCCATATTAATGGTTCCGTTGGAAGAAAATCTTACCATATTATTAACGGCTACCTCATTAAACATCCTGATATTTCCTGATGCCAGGATGCTTCCATCGCTATAATAACTCAGATGACTAATGACATCCTGATCTGAATAGCCATTGATCATCCCTGTTACTTTTCCCTGGAAAGAGGTATCGATGGTGGCATCATCATTCAGACGTAAAATTCCGGCTGCCTGGTCAGATCCATATTTTTTGAAACATCCGCCGGCAAGCACTTTTCCGTCCGGCTGGATAAGAAATGAGAAAATTCCGTAATTGGCATTATTTTCCCAGGACTGGTTAAAAAAATTCTTCGGTATAAAAGTACTGTCAAGAGTTCCGTCAGCATTTAATCTTGCAACATACTGTCTGTTCAGGGAAATAACAAATCTTCCACCCAAATATATTTTACCATCGTTTCTTACAGCAATACAATACAGTCGCCCACTTACTTCTGTGGATCCCCATCCTTCAATCGTAGAAAAACTGCTGTCGAAAGATCCGTTCGTATTGAATCTTGCCACTTTGGTAGAATACATCGCTATAATCCTGCCATCCGGCTGCAGATCGAAGTCTTTCACTTCGTCATCATTATAACTGTCATCAAAGGTAAAAGTATTGTCTATCGATCCGTCGGTATTCAGCCTGATCATATATTTTTTGGTAACTCCATTATAAGACCAGAAGTTGCCGGCAATAAGAATCTTGTTATCGGACTGAATTTTTATTTTCCGCGGTGTCTTAGAATTTGCATATACATAATAATTAAATCCCGATCCCACTGCAAAACCTGTATCTAATGTGCCGTCTGCGTTCAGCCGTACGATGTTGTAAGAATTGGTTGTATTGTATTTTCTAAACGTTCCAACGAGTATTATTTTACCATCAGTTTGCAGGGCGATGCTGCTGATTGTGCCGTCGAACTCTCCGGCATTATAAGAAGTATCGAGCGTATGGTCCGCATTGATCCTCACAACCTTTGAAACAACCTGTGTAGTACCGGAAATAACGTATTCATAAGTATCGTAAACGACAAGTACTTTTCCGTCCTGCTGTGCTACCGTAGCGGTAATTTTCTTCCCGTCAATGAAATGCGTATTACTTTGAAAAGCTGCATTAAAATCAGGATCCATTACATATTTATCCTGTGCATACAAAAGATCGAAGGATACAAAGAACATCAAAACCAGAAGTATCTGGGAGTATATTTTCGTCATAATTAAATTTAAATTAGTTTTTCGCTAAAATAATGATATTAATTGAATTACTTGATTATTCGATTTCAGAATATTACGTTCCGCAAAGGCGCTTTTCCATTAAAAAATTCCGCGGCAACTTCGTTGCCGCGGAATTTTATTAAGCGTAATTTCAAGTATTATTCATTATTTTTCACCAGAATCCATCCTGTAAACGTCCTGCCATCCGGAAGCGTAATCACATACCAGTAGCTGGAAGTCGGAATAGCCCGGCCTTTTATGGTGCCGTCCCAGAAAAACTGCGTATTCGAGCTTTGTTCGAAAACCTGATACTGGTAACGGTCATAAATTTTAACCGTCGACATCCTGTTGCCAAATACCTGGAGGTCCTTAACAATCCAGTGATCATTAAGCCCATCTCCGTTGGGTGTGATGGCATTTTTAATATCAAGTACTACCCCATCCTGCTTTACGATACAGTCGCTGTTGACATATTTCACATAGAAAGTCGTAACTCCCGTGGGTAAATTGTAGAAAATATTGCCCGCCTGCCATGTTACGCCGTCTACGGAATAAAGAATGGTCTGTGTACCGGTGGCATTGACTACTGCCGTATTGCCATTAAATTGTATTTGCTGAATCACCGGAACATCATAGTGCTTGATTTCAAAGGTATCAGTGTAGGTACATCCGTTGTCAGCTGTTACGGTAAGGGTGTAATTTCCGACAACAGTAACTCCGGTAATGGTATCCGTTGTAGAAATGACCTGTCCCGATGGATTCGTCCAGACGTAACTTACAATCGTATATCCTTCAACATTCACGGTATAATCCAATGAACTTTCCGGACAAAAATAGAGCGTTGGAATATCAAATACCGGCGTCGGTTTCAATGACAGATCAATCTGTACAAGATTCGGGCACGAACCCGGAACGCTAACTTTTACATAAATAATAGCTGAACCTGTACCCTGGTTATAGCTAAAGCCGGAAGGTGTGGCAACAGCATTTGTTCCGGCATGAAGATCAGCCAGGGAAGGATAATAAGTAAAGCTAACGTTTTGCCCTGTATAAATCTGGTTTTCAAACTGTGTCAGGTTGACATTTTCCACACCATCATTCGCAGTATCACAAACTGCAATCTGAAAGGGCCCTCCGTTCTGTAAAACCACTTTATTTCCGAAAGTGAAATTAATGGTTGCTATATCATCACACCCCGGAATATTCTGCACTTTTACCCAAATCTGCGTTGGAAAAGGATTGGCCGAAAAATTACCGGGATTGGAAATGGCATTGGTTC
Source organism: Chryseobacterium taichungense (assembly GCF_900109935.1). Lineage (GTDB taxonomy): Bacteria > Bacteroidota > Bacteroidia > Flavobacteriales > Weeksellaceae > Chryseobacterium > Chryseobacterium taichungense. The sequence continues at coordinate 12,799 of NZ_FOBV01000003.1, forward strand.
CGTTCTGTGCATCCTGCTGGGTCAGATAAAAGGAAAATGAATTGGCAGGATTCTGTATATCCACCATAAGATTCGTAAAATTCAGCAGATTGACATCATAGCTTCCATCTAAATTTTCGTCACACACGGTAATGGTTGAATTGATGGCCTTTGGCGGGAAATAGGTATTCAGCTGAATCGGAGCAACAGAGTAACAGCCGGTAGTCTGCGACTGAAATCTGGCCCAGACCTGAATGGAAGATACATTCGTTGTTACAGTCGGACCGATCTGGTTGGAAGGATTTCCTGCGTTCGCCTGCGCCGCGGTATTGTAGTAGCTAATCGTCATCGCCGACAATGGATATGTATTCTGTGAAGCGACAAACAATTGTGAAATGGCATCACTAAGCTGGAAAGTTTCATTTAAATTAAAATCTTCATCACATGTTGCCAACGTTGCGGCATTGAGAACGACAGGTGGTAAAAACGTCATCTGTATGCTGAGCTTTGAGACTGAAAAACAGTCACTGCCGTTATATTGTACTTTGACGTACGCCGTTGCGTTTCCGGCAGAAATCAGAAACTGTGAGGGATTTGTGATCTGATTGGAAAATACCTGAGTGGAAGGATTATAATTTAAATAATAGGTAAAATTAACATTCGTCCCAGAATAAATCTGAGGTTGTTCCTGTGTAAGATCATAGATCTCACTTCCGTCATTGTTATTATCGCAGATATCATTTAGATTGATATTCACCTCAGCATTTACTGCCGGTGTTGAAGTTAAGTTCAAGGTAACCGGATATATCTGCTGGCAATTGTAAGAAGTTATTTTGACAAATACCTGCTGCGTTCCGTTTACTGTAATATTGGTGATCGGGTTATTTCCGCTGGCTGCATCAGCTGCCGTCTGATAAAAAATAACGGTTGCATTCTGGTTTCCAATAATAGCCGGAGCATACTGAGACAGCTGTACATTTTCCGAATTGTTATTATTAAAATCACAGATGGTGAATGTAGACTGAACAATTACCGGATGCACGAGATAAACTGTAATCGGCCTTACTGTATAACAGTCATCGGAATTTTCAAACCGTACAAAGTACGTACGAATGACCAGGTTTCCGTCTGTAGTTATCGTTTGGTTGGGACTGATCGGATTGGTTCCGGCATTGGCATTTGCTGAAGTGGCATAGAACTCCGTCACAGGAACCGTAGAAGGAGAAATCAGCATTCCGGTAACAAGGGTATTTAGATCGACCGTAATATCATCCGTCCCGTTAAAGCAAATATATTCCTTCTTCTCATTAGCCACAATCTTGTTGAAAGTAACATTCATATTAACTGTAGCTACGGCAAAACATCCGTTCGGAATCTCCACTCTTATAAAAATGGTATATATTCCTGCTTTAATGGTACTTAAACCCGTTCCGGCTCCTGTAAATGCCTGATCATAGGTTTCGTAGGCAGTAAATGTAGCTCCTGTCTGTGTTGTAATCAGCGGACCTATAACTGATGAATAATTAAAAGGCTCCTGGTTATCAGCATTGATATCGCATACCGTATAAGTAAAATTAACCGGTGAATTGATATTTACTCCAGGTCTGAACTGAAAGCCGACAGGTCCTAAAATATAAGTACAGTTTGCCTCCTGAAGCCTTATCCAAAGATTGGTTCCGGCTGAAACATTTACTGTAGTCAACGCGTTGGTATTATTCTGGGCATCAGACTGTGTCGGATGATAGGAAATTCCGGTAGTGCCGGGAGCAAACAGTTCTGTATTTAATAAGCTTACATTATAATTAGCTTCCACACCGTCATTATTGGTATCGCATATTTCCACTGTATTTTTGATCAAACTTTTAGAAACAAGATTTAAAGTAAGCACTGCAATGCGGTAGCAAGTAGGTACATTCGGATTCTGTATTCTTACATATAAAACCGTATTTGCCGTGAGAGTATAATTGTTAGGTAAAGCATTAACACTATTCTGTGCATCCTGAAGACTGCTGTGGAAACTGAAGTGAAAGCCAGCCGGGTTTTGAGTAGTAAGATTTCCCTGAAAACTATTTAATGTAAGATTTACAGAAGTATTGCCACAAAAGTTCTGGGTATAGTTTGTTGCCACAGGATAAGAGGGATCAAATGTTACCGGAAAGCCATCGGTCAGTGTGAGATCACTGTTTCCGCAAATATTAAACTTAACATTGGCTGTAAATACATCATTCTGAGTAGGGCAAACCGTAGTCTGAACTCCGGTTCCCACGGTCTGACCGGCCGCATTGGTCCAGGTAACTTCAGGCTCAATCACATTTCCCAGTGGGCTAAACTTCCAGCCTTCCTGCATAGCCTGCCAAACGCCCGTATTACGGTTTGCAGGTGATACGCCCTGTGTACCGTCACTGTTGAGAACACCAACCAGCGCATTTTCAAATTTTCGTGTTGGGCAGGGAGTTAGCTTTTTATCGATAAAAACCTCGATCACATTAGTTGTTTCGTGCAGAACAATCTGCGAGGATGATCGGTCGGTACATCCGGAAACTCTTCCTTCAAAAAAGTTAATGACAAATTTTCTGTAAGGCGCTGTCCCAATGGTTGAATAATAGATCTCAGAAGAGTCTCCCGCGGAAAAGACGATATCATGGTATGCTCCGAAGATTGAGTTTTTGGGAAGGTTCGGGTTAGGATTTGTCCACTGTACATTAGGATAATTGATATTTCCTAATTGATTGAGATCAAAAGTGACCATTCCGTTAGAACCCACAATGAGTGACTGGTAATATTGATTATAAAAGCAAAAATTGAAGGGAAGATCTAATTTTTTAGCAAACAGGTCATCATAATTGGCATTCAACGCAGTTCCCTGGTTTAAAGCAACCGGCGGACTGTAAATTTCCTGACTTACCTGATAGCTCGCCGTCTGCCTGAGCACAGGATATTCGACACTTAAGGCAACACATCCGTTGGCATCAAGATCGGTATTGCATGTCACGTTGAAACTTTCATTTCCTGAAGCGTCTTTTACTTTCACATTTACCGGTGCCTGGGAAAACGTAAAAACGCTTAAGAATATGAAGAGAGTTTGTAGATATTTTATCATATTCTTTGATTTTTAATTTATCACTAAGTAATGATAAATTTAATCATTTAAATTAGAATATTTTCTACAAAAATTAATTATCGATACCACATATTTACCATAGCAACAATCTGAAATTTAACAGATAGAATTGTATTAAAGCTTTAGAATTTTTTCTAAAATAATTTGAAATATAGAATAAAAAAAACCTTACCGGTTAAGGTAAGGCTATCTTATCAAGTCGTCGTTCTGCTCTTCGTGGTCATCATCATTGTCACTTAGACCCCAATAACTGTTTTCTTCATCTTCTCCGATATCTTCGGTTCCTGCTTCCTCATCAACTCCGGGAATATCGAGTCCTTTATCTAAAGTATCATCGTCGGTATTTTCATTAAAAATTGGCTTTCCATCTCCGTCTAAAGAGACATGGTCCTCCTGGCTGAATATATCTTCACTGGGCTTATAATCTCTCTGTTCCAGTCTTCTTTCCTGTTCCTGTTCGCTGTTTTCGGGTATCATATAATTATTATTTAGTATTGATTTAAAGTAAACAAAAATAATTCCAAGTTTTTACGAATTGTCAGAATATACTTCAGGATTAGCACAAGCCGGCATCCTCACTCCTTTTGAGAAAGCGATAAGATTTTCCGCAGCGATTTTTGCCATTCCGTTTCTGGCTTCTACTGTTGCCGAGCCGATGTGCGGAAGAACACAGACATTTGAGAGTTCTAAGATAGGATCATCTTTATAAATCGGCTCAGGATTGGTTACATCCAGCCCGGCACCCCAGATTTTATGTTCGGCGAGTGCATCGTACAAATCTTTCTGGTTATGAAAACCTCCTCTCGCCGTATTGATAAATATTGCATTTTCTTGCATCTTTTCAAAAACCGAAGCATTAAAAAGTTCTTTTTGTTCGGGCTTGTAATTTGCGTGAATACTCAAAACATCTGCCGTTGAAATTAATTCTTCAAAAGAAACATATTGTGCTCCCAGCTCTTTTTCAGCTTCCTCGTTTTGGTGACGATTGTGATAGATTATCTCCATATCAAAAGCCGCCTTTGATTTCTTCGCCATTTCAAAACCTATTCTTCCAAGCCCGAAAATTCCTAATGTTTTTCCGTAAAGTTCCTGCCCTAACGCATGAAGCGGATCAAAATCTCCCCAGTTACCCGATTTTACTTTCTCAAAATTGTAGCTGGCTCTTCTTGCAACCGACTGCATCAGCAGAAAAGCAACATCTGAAGTAGCTTTGCTCAGGACATCCGGCGTATTCCCCACCGGGATTTTTCTGCTGTCGGCTTCCTGAATATCCACATGATCAAAGCCTACGGAATACAACGCAATGGCTTTAACATCCGGGCATTCATTAAAGAAATCTTTATCATATTTAAACTCCGTTCCTACACTCAAAATCATGTCGTGACTTTTGCAGTAACTAATCCATTCTTCGCGAGACAAATTATCATGATCCGGGATAAAAACTTCCAGACCAGATTCTTTCAGCATATTGATTCCTATTTCCGGAATTCTTTTATTGATAAATACTTTCATTATTTAATTATTTGAAATTTTTGGATGCTTATATTTCATCAAAAAGCAAACCACCAAAGAAAAAGCCTCACCAAAGTATGATGAGACTTTTACTTCTATACTAAAATGAAGAGCTATAAATTGGTATTTCCAAGCATCGGCACAAATTTATAGGCACCGAATTCTTCCTTTTCAAATTCAGTCGGAGATACTTTTGTGAATCTGTATAAAACCTGTTCATCCGTAGGACCTAATGGAATCACCATTTTCCCACCTACTTTCAGCTGCTTTAGTAATTCAGTCGGCAAAACCGAAGCACCGCAAGTCACAATAATCTTATCAAAAGGCGCAAAAGTAGGAAGTCCGGCAAAGCCGTCACCAAAACTCTGAAATTTCGGATAAAAACCCATTTCACGAAATTTCTTTTTAGAAAAATCAAAAAGATCTTTTTGTCTTTCTACCGTATATACCAACGCTTTCATCGCAAGTAAAACGGCCGTCTGATATCCACAGCCGGTACCAATTTCAAGTATTTTTTCGCCTTCTTTTATCTGTAGCAGCTCAGACTGTTCTGCAACTGTGGAAGGATGGGAAATTGTCTGATGGGCGAGAATAGGAAAAGCTCTGTCTTCGTAAGCAAAATCCTCAAAAATGCTTTCTATAAAAAGATGTCTCGGAACTTCATTCATTGCCGAAAGTACATTTTCATCTGATATTCCGATCCTGTTCCTGAGATAATCAACCAGAATCTTTCTTTTTCCTTTGTGTACAAACGAGTCTTGCGCCATTTAAATTCAGTTTAAAATTTCAGGTAGTAATTTTTACAAAAGTAAAAAAACATTCAGTATTTATCAACCTAAAACCTATCATCTGTCAACCGTTCTTTAAAATTCTTATCTTTACCGAAATTTAATACAGCTATGTTAAAAGCAGGTTTGGTAGGCGCCGGACATTTGGGAAAAATACACTTAAGACTCCTTAATCAGTCAGATCAATATGAATTTGTTGGTTTTCACGATAAAGACATTGAAAACGGCAGAAAACTGGAAGCGGAATTCGGATACAAATATTTTGAAAATTTTGATGAATTGCTTGAACAGATCGATATGCTCGATATTGTAACTCCGACTGTTTATCATTATGATTATGCTTTGAAAGCAATAGATAAAGGGCTTCATTTTTTCATTGAAAAGCCGGTAACACAAACACTTGAACAGGCTGAAGAAATTCTCAGACAATGCCTTGAAAAAGGGATTAAAGCGCAGGTAGGACACGTAGAAAGATACAATCCCGCTTTTATCGCTACGAAAGAATACATTAAGAACCCCATGTTCATTGAGATCCACAGACTTGCTGAATTTAATCCACGAGGAACGGATGTTTCTGTTGTGCTGGATTTAATGATTCATGATCTTGATATTTTGCTGAGTATTGTGAAATCTAAAGTGAAAAACATCCATGCCAGCGGTGTTTGCGTAGTGAGTAAAACCCCGGATATCGCCAATGCAAGAATCGAATTTGAGAACGGATGCGTGGCCAATCTCACCACTTCAAGAATCTCTATGAAAGCGATGAGAAAAAGTCGTTTTTTCCAGAAGGATGCGTACATTTCTGTTGATTTTCTCGAGAAAAAAGCTGAAGTTATCCGAATGAAGGATGCGCCAGAAACGCCGACTCCGTTTGATATGATTATTGAAAATGCGGAAGGTGAAAAGAATCAGATCTTGTTCGAATACCCTGACATTCAACCTAATAATGCAATTCTGGACGAACTGAATTCTTTTGCAAATTCTATTACTGAAAATAAAAACGTTGAAGTTTCCATCGAAGACGGAACGGAAGCACTCAAGGTTGCTTTACGGATCATGGAGCTTATTTCCTGATTTTTAAACATTAAAATAAAATTACCGGCTGCCAAAAATTGGCAGCCGGTAATTTTTTTGTCATTTAATGAAATCATATAATGCATTCCAGAATTTATCATAAACTTCGATATGCGGAAGATGGCCTACGTTCTCAATCTCAATTAATTGAGAACCTTTAATTTCCTGCTGCGTTTTCTTGCCTAACAGTTGGTACTGCCCCATTTTAGGCTGAAGCTCTTTCGGAGCTCTGTCTTTTCCTATAGCTGTTCGGTCTCTGGTTCCGATAATCAAAAGCGTGGGAACTTTGATATTTTTGAACTCATAACAGACTGGCTGATTGTAAATCATATCCGATGTCAGGGCTGCGTCCCAAGCCACTTTTGGATAATCCGGATGAAGTGTCCATCCTGCTATTAAATCAAGCCATGGCTGATATTCAGACTTCCACTTATTATCGTAGTAAAATTTAAGCTGATAATTTTTATATGATTCTGCCGTATTCTTCAGTTCCGACTGATAGGCCTGATCAATTGTCTGATACGCTGCAAATGTTTTATAATCCTCCAATCCGATCGGGTTTTCCAGAATTAATTTCTCTACTTTTTCTGGATATAAGAGTGTAAATCTGGTCGCTACCATTCCACCCATTGAATGTCCTAAAACAATTGTTTTGTCAATATTCAGTTTATCCAAAATTGCTTTAGTATTTTCAGCCAGCTGCGAAAAGGAGAATTGGTAATGTTGTGGTTTAGAAGATTTTCCGAATCCGATCTGATCAGGAATAATCACTCTGAAACCTTTTGCAGAAAGATCTCTTGCGGTTCTTTCCCAATATGCTCCGTTGAAATTTTTACCATGTAACAGCATGATGGCCTTACCGTTTGGCTTTTCAGGTTTTACATCCATATAAGCCATTTTCAAATCATTATTCTGAGATTTAAAATTCAGAAATTGCACTTCAAATGGATATTGATAATTGGTTAGTTCGGCATCAAGAGGTTTAACCTGAGAAAAAAGCATACCGGATATTGTCAATAGCATTACATTCACAATATTTTTAAAATACTTCATAAAGATTTATTTTGATATTAAAATTAAAAAAACTGTCTCAAAAGAAACAGTTTCATTGTTTTATTTTGATGTAATGTAAGTTCAAATATTACACCACAGCAACTTCTTTCTTTGAAGGAAGATTCATTAAAACGATAGCGAAAAGAATCAAGGCAATTCCGACCCATTGCATCAAAATCACTTTTTCCCCTAGCAGTACAAAAGCCATGGTCACGGAAACTGGTAATTCAAGTGATGATACAATGCTTCCCAAACCCAATCCTGCATTCGGAAAACCTATATTAAATAAGATCGGCGGAATGATAGTTCCAAACAACGCCAACACAAAACCATACTTCCATAAAATTGAATACCTGAACGCATGAATATGATGGGTGTTGTCCGTAAAATTAAGGTAAAAAGCTTTTAAGCTTTCCGAATATAATGGTCCTATCTGAGCGAAAATTAAAAATAAAAAAACCACTAGCGAGCCGCCCGCAAGCATAATAATACTTTTTCTGAGCACCGGAAGATGAGTAGCAATTTTATTTGATGAAAACATCGTCAGTGTATAAGAACCGGCCGCCATCAATCCCCAGAAAATTCCTTTTACATCGAGTTCGATATCTGCATTAATAAGATCTGTAGCCAAGACTGTTCCTAATAAAACAATCAGAACCGAAATGATTTTTCTTACATTCGGAAACTTTTTAGTTATGAAACTTTCAACAACCACACTAAACCAAACGGACTGCATCAGCAATACAATAGCAATAGATACATTAATATACTGAACCGCAATATAATAAAACAAACTGGTGCATCCTAAAGACGTTCCTGTCAACAAAAGATTTCTAACTTCTCCGAAACCTGGTGACGAAAGTCTTTTTTTAGAAGTAATGGTTTGAATAAAATTAAGCATCAAAAGACCGATTAAGCCTAATATAAATTGTGAAGTAGTAACTTCTGAAGTTGTATATCCGTCCTGATAGGCGAGTTTTACGAAGGTTGCCAGCATTCCGTATATACTTGCGCCAATTCCTACAAACAGTACTCCTTTCAATACATTTTTCTTCTGCATGATTCATTTTTTAAAAGCCTGCAAAGTTACGGTTATTAAATTAATTAATCTTTATGCTGATGATAGATAAAAAAGTCCGGGCGCAAGCTTCGCTTGCGCCCGGACTGATTAAATATTTTTGGTATTTATTTTTTAACGATCACTTTTGAAGTTGCATCAATACCAATACCTTTTACTTTTACCAGATAGGTTCCGTTGATTAATCTGTCGGTAGAAATGGCTTTTTTAGCATCCGGAGAAACTTTATCTTCAGATGATATCAATTTACCGGACATATCATAGATTTCAACACTCACTTTTCCTAAGGTTTTGCTTGGGAAATTAATGAAGAATTCATTTTTAGCAGGATTCGGATAAATTGAAATTGTATTTTTAACAGTTTGTACTTCATCAGTAGCTAATACACAATCTGTGGGTACACTAAAATCTGCTGTCTGGTCATTAATATCATTTAAAAATCCTGCTGATGCGTTAACCCCTAAACCTCTTTTTGCAAAAGTTCTCCAGATCATACAACGATCTGCTCCCTGTGTAGTAGCCTGATCAGCATCCAGAATTGCATCTCTGCCATCAATAAAAGAAGGATAACAAGGTTGAAGTTTCAATGCATCAGTTACTAACTGTAATACTCTAGTACTGCCATTAGTTGCGTTTGCTGTTACATCTGAAGAATAACCATATTTTGCCACGTATTGCCAATGAAGGTCCCACAACATTGTTGCCCAAATAAAACCAATAGAATGCACGTCCGGAACTATTGCATTTCCATTGTTGTATTCCATACCATTTGTATCATCGTATGTGAAATCATTAATTGCAAAATCAGGAGAATATTTAGCAGGTCTTATTCCTGTTCCTGATATTGTTTGTCCTGTAGGATATGTTCCTATTCCTCTGGGTACAGCAGCATTATCTCCAGCTTTATTAGTAAGCATTAAAGCAAAAAAGTCAGACCATCCTTCACCCATCTGTTCATTATCATCATTTGAGTTGAGGCAACCTGAACCACTACCCGTTAATCTATTTGAAATACCATGCCCATACTCGTGAGCTACAATTCCATTATCAAAACTTCCATCATATCTTGTATCTGCTCTCAGGTCTACATCGACTACTGTATTTGCGGCTAGCTTGGTTTTGATATATTCACCTTCAGCATTGGTAATAAGTACAGAAGGTATGGTGATGGTTGAGTTTGTACCCCCCATATTAATAAGAGTAGAACCATTTGCTGTATTATTATAAATTATTACACCAACTGCTCCCGCATTCTGTGCATTTTTTACCTTAACCGTAAAGGTACATGATGAAGGCCCTCCTCTTTCCACTAAACCAATTTTCCCTGCCAATTCTCCTGCCGGTAATGCCGTACAGGCATTAATTACACTGGCCAGTTTTACGTTACCGGTTACTCCAACATCATTAAGGGTAGGACCAAATTCGGCCACTCCGGCATTTACTATTCTTCCAACCGCATCCGACGGAGCTTTATAAAATACCTTTCGGTTTGATCCTAACCAAAGATACATTTGCATGATTGGGTTGTAGCTATCAGGATAAGGTGCAAAATTGGCGTTATTAAATCCGCCACCGTCCTGTGACTGTGCAAAAACTTCATCGTCGTCTAAACCTCCATTTCCGAAATTATTGTTTTGAAAGTTTTTTGCAGATTCGGTAAATCCTAATTTATAAAATATATCATGAACCATGTTACTGATATAAAAAAGGTTCGTTGTTGCAGCAGATAAATTTGTATATGTTAGAGCTGTTGGATTATATGGAAAATCGAAGTTCCTTGTACTTCCGCCATTTGGTGAAGTTCCAAAAGTATTTTCATTATCATCTTTATCATCGTAAGCATAAACATTGTTACCTCTTGTAATGGTATAATGGGTAGTCCCGTTTGAATGCCATCCTTCAGGTGAAGATGCCAAAATCCAAGGATTGCTCACGACAGATCTTGATCCGAATGTCGGAGCTTCAATAGGAAGTGGAAAAACATTGTAACTGGCATTATCAGGCGACAACATTACCAAGTTATTTTGGTTCGTCTGATATGAGTTTTTATTATCAGGTAATGAAACCATATGACTTTCATCGTGAGAATAAGAGCCATCTGTAAAATTACATGATAAATTTATGTTAAATTTATTCAGTATACTACCTGTATTTGCATCAATAAGATAGCTCCAGTGATTATTTGTTTTAGGCTCATTCAGTAAATATTCGTAAGCAAGTTTTAAATTTCCTGTCTTGTCGGCAGTATATACGAAACGCTGTTTCGCCGCCGTCATTTTGTAAGCTCCCTTTTCAAAAAAAGCCATAATAGGTAAATCTGAAATTTCAGGCTTACCAAGATCTTCAGCGATTTTATGTAGTGCTACATCTTTAGTAATTGCGGCAACTGTAGATGTCGAGTTTTTATAATCTTTAATGAAATTATCTTTATAATAGACAATTTTATTGTCTTTAATTAAAACCGTTCCAACAGAATTATAAACAGGAATTCCATTATACATCTGCTGAAATTTTACGACATTTCCATTCATTGACTTTGAAATATCAACATTATCTATAACAAAACTGTTAAGATCAGATTTTTTATATTCTCGTAATTTATTTTGAGAAATATAATCTTTGATCAACCTTTCATTGTCTTGTGCAAACAACACGGAAGGAAAGATTGTTGAAACTACAAACAGAAGGGGTAAAGCTACTTTTTTCATATTTACAAATAAAGGCGCTAATCTACAAATAATTCCTATCAGAACAATGATATATTTGAAATTATTTAATCATAAACTAATATCACAAATTAATCTTGATTTTGAATAAGCAAGAAATTGAAAATAAGTATGGAAATCACTTTAAATAAACTGCCCCGGAAAGTTTAACCTTCCGGGGCAGTGTAATGAAAGACTGTTAATTATTATTTCTTAATAATCTTTTCGGTGTAAATTTCATTTTTAAGTGAAATTACTTTTACAATATATATACCTTCTTTTTGAGAATGAATATCAATATCTATAATATTCTGACCTTTAAAAGGCTTACTATATACTATATTTCCGTTCAAATCCATGATTTGGAGATTTCCTGACTCAATTTTTTTATCTAAAATAACTTTAAATGCTCCATTGGTAGGATTAGGAGATATTTTAAGACCGTTTTCTTTCAATACAATTGAAGAAGGTGACATTCTTGTAACACCGCAATTTGGTGCCGTAGTAAGGTAAAGATCATAATCAAAGTATGGATGACCATTCCAAGAAATTACATCATATGGTGCGCCTTGATATTCATACTGCATAGAAAGAAGAAATACAAATTTTCCCACTGTTCCCGCTGGAAAAGTAAAATCCGAAGGCTGAAGCGAATAATAAAAACTTGTAGAAGAAGTCATCACCGGAGCAAAGTTAACCGAATAATCCTGTCCCGTTACGACATCCCTTGCTACTAATTTAAACGCAGAAAATGTAGCGCCAGCCGGCAATATATAGCTTCCACTGATTGTCTGCGCCTGTGAGATTCCGCATCCGTTGGGCTCATATTTAAAATTAATATTGCCCCATCCTGAATTATTACAAATTTCAAAAGCTAAATGTGACCAATAATCCGCTTCAGCAGGAGATATATCAAAATAAGATCTCTGGTAATATGATCTGTAAGGTACTCCATAATCAGGATCATCAACATTGGTTTCTACTGGTCCGTTATAAGATCCTCCTTCGCTTGCTATAGATGCCGCAGCAGCCGTCGCCAGCGCATCCGGAGTAAGATGTACCATTGTAAATTTTGCCTGTCTTGCTATTTTAAAATCAAGAACATTTTTAAAGGCGTCAGGTGTATTCAATGCAGGAAAATCATAATTTACCAAATACGAACCATCATCTATACCTCCTGTGTTTCTTTCCGCATCAGTAAATACGATAACTCTCATAGGATTTGCAGGATCCCTGTTTAGCGTTGTCTGAGGACTTACGATATTCGCATTCGAAACACCATCAAGAGCATTACCTATTAATCCTAAGGCTTCATTGAAATGATCACCATTGTCAAGTCTTCTTTGAATCGCTTGCGTCATGAATGTACCGTTTGTAAAATCATATTCAATATAAATTCTCGGCGTATAAAAAGAATTGGTGGTATTGTAAATTCCTGCTCCATAATGAACTACCGCAATTCTGTTTAAAGGATTACATGCCAAAAGCTGTTCAATTACTTTTATTGCTCCTAACTTCATTGATGTAAAGCGGGCGTTCGTCATAGAAGTTCCGTTATCCAAAACAACGATGTAATCTGTTCCTCCAGTTTGTGCAGATAAAGAGTTCCATGACATGATGAAAGTCAGGACTAAAAAGAAGAATGTTTTTTTCATAGTTAAAAAGTTTAAATTTAGGTTCGGCTAAAGATAATAATTATTCTTTAATAAGTGAGTTATTTAAAATCTTTTTAAAAATTTTTAATAATAAAAAAAGCCACTCAAATTGAGTGGCTCATATTTTAAAATGGGTTAAAGATTATTTACCTTCTTCCATTTTTCTTTTTAATTCTGCTAATGCATCGATATCTCCAAGAGTAGATCTCTCTTCGTTTGAAGAAGATGAAACATTATTAGATCTGTTGTTAGAAGCTTCTCTCGCATTTTTCTTTTCTTCGTCTCTGAAGATTCCTGTGTGAGAAACTACTACTCTTTTGAATTCTTTGTTGAATTCAATTACTTTGAAATCAGCTTCTTCACCTTTCTTGATTTTAGATCCGTCTTCCTTCTCTAATAATCTTGATGGGCAGAAAGCTTCAACCTCAGCATCTTCGAACTGTACAGAAGCACCTTTATCGTGAACTTCTACTGCTTTACCAGCGTGGATTGTTCCTTCAGCATATTTCGTTTCGAATGCATCCCAAGGGTTCTCAGTCAATTGCTTGTGACCTAGAGATAATCTTCTAGCCTGGATGTCAAGTTCAAGAACTACAACATCTAACTTATCACCAACTGCACAGAATTCAGATGGGTGCTTGATTTTCTTAGTCCAAGAAAGATCAGAGATGTAGATTAATCCGTCGATACCTTCCTCCAACTCTACGAATACACCAAAGTTAGTGAAGTTTCTTACAGTTCCTACATGCTTAGATCCTACAGGGTATTTAGCTTCGATATTTTCCCATGGATCTTTGCTTAATTGCTTGATACCCAAAGAAATTTTTCTATCTTCTCTATCTAAAGTTAATACTTCAGCTTCAACTTCATCACCTACTTTCACGAAGTCACCGGCAGATCTCAAGTGAGTAGACCAAGACATTTCAGAAACGTGGATTAATCCTTCAACACCTGGAGCGATTTCTACGAATGCACCATAGTCAGCAAGAACAACTACTTTTCCTTTTACTTTATCACCAACTTTTAAGTCAGCAGAAAGAGCATCCCAAGGGTGAGCTTCTAATTGCTTCATACCCAATTGGATTCTTGTTTTCTCATCATCAAAGTCAAGGATAACAACTTTTACAGTTTGTCCGTCCTCAAGGATTTCAGATGGGTGGTTCACTCTAGACCAAGAAAGATCTGTAATGTGGATCAATCCATCAACACCTCCAAGGTCAATGAATACACCGTAAGAAGTAATATTCTTAACAGTACCTTCAAGAACTTGTCCTTTTTCAAGCTGAGCGATGATTTCTTTTTTCTGACCTTCGATATCTGCTTCGATCAATGCTTTGTGAGATACTACTACGTTTTTGAACTCAGGGTTGATTTTCACAACTTTGAACTCCATAGTTTTACCTACGAACTGATCGTAATCTTTGATTGGCTTAACGTCAATTTGAGAACCAGGTAAGAATGCCTCGATTCCGTGTACGTCAACGATCATACCTCCTTTAGTTCTGGATTTAACAAAACCGTTTACGATTTCACCTGTTTCGTGAAGTTCGTTTACTTTATCCCAAGCTTTAAGCGTTCTAGCTTTTCTGTGAGATAACTGTAACTGACCAGTTTTGTCTTCTCTTCTGTCAACCATTACTTCTACCTCGTCACCTACTTTAAGGCCTTGGTTGTAACGGAATTCGTTAAGAGAAATAACACCTTCAGATTTGAAGTTGATGTCTACGATAGCTTCTTTATCAGTTAATCTTACAACTTTTCCAACCAATACGTCATTATCGTCAAGGTTGTTTAAAGATCCGTTGTAGATTTCCTCAAGATCGCTTTTCTCTTTTCTAGCATCAGCATCAAGACCAGATTCGAAAGAATCCCAGTCAAATTGTTCAGGTGCTACGTTTTGGTTTAATAATAATTCTGCTGAATTTGTCTCTTTTGACATAATTCTAATAAAATTTGTATTCCTTCTCTTTCAACGGTTTGAATAAATGTGAATTGAAAAATACGGAAGTAATTAATTTTTAGTTATTTACTTTTCAAACCTTTTCGCCACAAAAGTGGGTGCAAAGATAGTGATTTTATTTGAGATAAACAATAATTCAGAAGATTGTTTTCTTACCCTTAATTAATTGATTTTCAGATTTAAATTAAATAATATTTAGGGAGTTTTGATTATAAGATCCAAGAATTTCACTCTATCTTTCAATGAATGAGTTGATAACTTCATAGCTAATCATTAAAATATCAAAATGAGACAATATTTTTTTTAACTTTAGCTTTTAAATTTTGATGATGAAAAAGCTCTCTTCTTTACTGCTAATTCTGATTACTCATTTACTTTATGCACAAAATGATACCGAAGCTGCCAAGGCACTTCTTCTGCGAATAGCTCCGACCTATAAAGACAAAATAGTATTCAAACAAGAAGCAGATCCCAGAAAGGATTTCTACCAGCTTGAATACAAAAAAGATCACCTTATTATTACGGCAAATTCCGCAAATTCTATGGCGGTAGGATTAAATTTTTTCCTTACAGCCTATTGCAAAATCTCTGTTTCATGGTATGCCGATAACCGAATAGAAGTTCCCGCAACATTTCCTAAACTTTCAGAAACTGTAAAAATGAATCCCGGGTAAATAACCGTTTCTTTCTGAATTACTGCACATTCGGTTACACGATGCCTTGGTGGAAATGGAAAGACTGGGAACGCTTCATCGACTGGATGGCATTAAATGGCGTCAATCTTCCTCTTGCCATCACCGGACAGGAAAAAATATGGCTGAATGTTTGGAAGAAATTCGGGTTTTCGGAGGCTGAGATCAGAAATTACTACACCGGTCCGGCATATCTTCCCTGGCACAGAATGGCCAATATTGATCACTGGGAAGGTCCATTGCCGATGTCATGGATTGATGGACAGGCTGAACTGCAACAAAAGATCCTGAAAAGAGAGCGTGAACTGAATATGAAACCGGTGTTGCCTGCTTTTGCAGGACATGTTCCAAAGATTCTTAAAGATAAATTTCCGAATGCAAAGATTACCTCATTGGGAGAATGGGGAGATTTTGACCGGAAATACGAAAGCTATTTTCTCGATTCCTTTGATCCGCTTTTTGAAAAAATTCAGGAAGAATTTCTTAACGAACAGACTCAATTATTCGGAACTGATCATATTTATGGAACTGATCCTTTCAATGAAGTGACACCACCCAGCTGGGAACCAAAAGATTTAGCAAACGTATCCGGACATATTTACCAATCAATGGCGAAAGTAGATGAAAAAGCACAATGGCTGCAGATGGGATGGATATTTTATTTTCAGAAAGATAAATGGACCAACGACAGAATAAAGGCATTTTTACAGGCAGTTCCACAAGATAAAATGATTCTTCTGGATTATTATTGTGATAAAACTGAAATATGGAAAACAACCGATTCCTTTTTCGGTCAGCCTTACATCTGGTGTTACCTCGGAAATTTCGGGGGAAATACTTCTATTAAAGGAAATCTGGTTGAAATTGATAAAAGAATTGAAAATACCTATCAAAACGGAGGCAAAAACCTCTGGGGACTAGGCGCTACACTAGAAGGCTTTGGCAATAATCCGATGATGTATGAATTTGTTTTAAATAAAGCCTGGACGCATTCAAAATCAAAAGAAGATTTTATTTCTCACTACGCTTTGGCCAGATCAGGGAATACAGATCCTAAAATATCCGAAGCCTGGAAGATTTTATCCGAAAAAATTTATACCGAATCCGCAGATTTAGGAAATGCTGATCTCACCAATTCCAAACCGGTTTTTGAAAAAGCAGGCAGTTGGACGACCAATTTTACCATTCATTACAGCAATAAAGATCTGCTGCAGGCCTGGAAATTACTGATTGACAGCAAGTCAGACATTGATAATTATAAGGATGATCTGGCAGTTGTGGGAAAACAGGTTCTGGGAAATTATTTTCCGGTGTTGAGAGATGCTTTCACACAAGCATATCGTCAGAAAGATATTACCGGAATGAAAAATTCAGGAAAAAAAATGCTGGATCTTATTAATGATATAGACCTGTTGCTATCTGCCAACAAGAATTTTCTGGTTGGAAAATGGATTAATGACGCGAAAGCGATGACGGATATTCCCGGCCAAAAGGCCTATTACGAAAAGGATGCAAGGAAAATCATTACCGTCTGGGGAGAAAAAGGGAAAGGATTGAATGACTACGGCAACCGTTCTATTGCCGGACTTATGAAAGATTATTACGGTGAAAGATGGCGAATCTTTATTGAGGCTTCAATCAAAAGTGTTGAACAGGAAATTCCTGTCGATGAAAAAGAAATCCTGAAAAAAGTAGACGATTTCTCCTGGGAATGGAGCGAAAAACAAAATATTTATCCGGATCAGCCTCATGGTGACGCGAAAAAGATCAGCAGGTTATTATACCAGAAATACGCACCTTTAATTTTAAATACCAAAATAGATGGAAAAAAGTAAACGTTCTCTTTCACTTGATATTTTCCGTGGAATGACCGTATGTTTTATGATTATCGTCAATACGTCAGGAAACTGGGCAACCACTTACGCACCGCTTCTGCACGCTAATTGGAACGGATTCACACCCACCGATCTGGTTTTTCCGTCATTCCTTTTTGCGGTGGGAAACTCGATGAGTTTTGCGATGGATAAATGGAAAATGATGCCCCAGCGTGAAGTGCTGTACAAAATTTTTAAGAGAACTCTCATTATTTTCCTTTTAGGATTTCTGATGTATTGGTTTCCTTTCTATAAATTGGATGCAAATTTCAACAAGCTGCCTTTTCCCTTCTCGGAAACAAGAGTTTTCGGGGTTTTGCAGCGTATCGCTATTTGCTATGGAATCGCTTCCCTCTTGTTATATTATTGTAAACCAAAAATTTCCTTATATATTAGTGCCGGAATTCTGATTATTTACTGGGTCATTTTTGCATTTTATGGCCCGTATGACATTCATCAAAATCCTGTTCTTGATCTGGATTTAAGAATTTTCGGAGAAAATCATCTGTACAAAGGTGAAGGATTTGCATTTGATCCCGAAGGTCTGTTAAGTACCTTTCCTGCATTGGTGAATGTTTTTGCAGGATACTTTACCGGAAAATATATCCGGGAAAAAGGATTTAATTATGAAATGCTTTCCAAATTGTTCTTAACAGGTTTTGTTCTTCTGGCAGCAGGATTTATGTGGAATTATGGATTTCCGATCAACAAGAAGATTTGGTCCAGTTCATATGTGCTGCTAACTGTTGGTTTGGACTTAATGATTCTGGGAATAATTATCTATTATTCTGATTTTCTTAAAGAATCAAATGGCGTTTATTTCTTTGAAGTTTTCGGGAAAAATACGTTAGCTATCTATCTATTCTCAGAAATACTTCCTATCATCATGTACCATATTCCGATTGGTAAAATTAACAGTTACTCATGGATTTATCAGCACATTTTTGCAAAATTCGGCGATTATTCCGGGGCATTTTTATTTGCTTTTTCTGTGATGATGATTTGCTGGGCCGTAGGATACTGGCTCGACCGAAAAAGAATTTATATTAAAATTTAGAGTCTATGGCTGTTTAAACTTTTATATAACCGCAAAAGTTGCAAAAGACGAGCTCAACGTTTATTTAAAGTTGATAATTACAAATGAAAAAAGGCTACAATAGCTTAAAAAAAATCTTCGATTTTTATTCTTTTGAAAACTTTAAATATACTAATCATTTCATTGTGATTATCTTTTGCAACTTTGCGGTTAATTCCGAAATTAGTTCAAACAAGTTTTAGAATGATATTAAAAGAATCAGACTGTCAATACAACTGTCTGATGTTGTTTTTCGTAAAATTTTGACGAAGACAGCTAAAATTTTGGCCAGATCATCTAAAATTTTAACCGAAAAACCTAAAACTTTAGCCAAAAGACCTAAAATTTTAACCATAAGACCTAAACGGAACGTAAAAGGACTTAAACGGATCATCATTGAACCTAAACATTTAAGGTGAAGTATCAAACAGAATTAACGCTGAACTTATTAATGTTTAAATTTCAAAACAAACCATCCAACAGCAACCAACACCAAATTCCTTACCTTTGCAGCATGGAATTAGAATCGATTTACCAAAAACTGCAGATTCAGCAGATGAATCAGATGCAGAAATCTACCTATAAAGCTACTGAAAATAACCAGGACGTTGTGTTGCTCTCTCCTACCGGCTCAGGAAAAACATTGGCTTTTCTGTTTCCCGTTCTACGAAATCTAAAGAAAAATACATCAGGAATTCAGACTTTGATTTTGGTTCCGGCAAGGGAACTGGCGCTACAGATCGAGCAGGTTTTCAAGGCGATGGGAACAGATTTTAAAGTTTCTGTATGCTATGGTGGTCATGATAAAAAGATTGAAGTTAATAATTTAATTGAAGCTCCGGCGATTTTGATAGGAACTCCGGGAAGGGTTGTTTATCATTTAAGAAACAATAATTTTGATCCGAAAACAATTCAGACATTGGTGTTGGATGAATTTGATAAAGCGCTGGAATTAGGTTTTCATGAAGACATGGAATTTATTTCCAATTCTTTGAAAGGCCTTTCACAAAGGATTTTAACGTCTGCAACAGCAATGGACGAAATTCCAGCCTTTACCGGACTGAAAAATGAGAAGATTATTGATTTTCTAAAACTGGGTGATGCAAAACCAGATATTCAATTCAAAAAGGTGATGATAACACCAGAAGAAAAACTGGATACTTTATTCAATTTAATCTGTAAAATCGGAAATAAAAGGACTCTGATTTTCTGCAATCACCGTGAAGCTGTTGACCGTATTTCAGAGCTTCTCCGACAAAAAGGTATTGACAGGGAAACCTTTCACGGGGGTATGGAACAGGATGAAAGAGAACGTGCACTCTTAAAATTCAGAAATGATTCTGCAAGGATTTTAATTACGACTGATCTGGCTGCAAGAGGTTTAGATATCCCTGAAGTTGAGTCGATCGTGCATTATCAGCTGCCTCCGAAAGAAGATGCCTTCATTCATAGAAACGGCCGTACGGCAAGAATGAATGCCAAAGGTTTTGCTTATCTGATCATGACAGAAGATGAAAATTTCCCTTTCATCAAAAACAATACTCCCGAAGAAAGTGTTGCCGGATTTAATAAAGTTCCTGAAAAAACGCCTTTTCAGACCATTTATATCAGCGCCGGAAAAAAAGACAAAGTCAACAAAGTGGATATTGTAGGCTATCTGCTAAAAAAAGGAGAACTCCAGAAAGAAGATGTTGGCTTGATAGAAGTGAAAGATTCAACTTCTTATGTTGCCGTTTCAAGAAATAAAGTAAATGCCCTTTTAAGAAAGCTTGCCAATGAAAAACTCAAAGGCAAAAAAGTGAAAATGGAAGTGGCTTATTGAGGTTGAGGTTGAGGCTAAGGTAAAGTGTTATCCTAATTTTATTGAATTTTACTTTTAACCTTAGCCTCAGCCTTTTCCTATTTTACACCCTTCACTTTTGTCGGTAAGGTATACACAGATTTGCTGGCCGTTATAAACAATACATTATTGTCTTTTCCGCCAAATGTGATATTCCCCGTCCAATCCTCATCAATAGGGATATGGTAGATTTTTTTTCCTTCGTGATTAAAAACATGTACGCCTTTTCCTGTAAGATACACATTTCCGTGTTTGTCAATAGTCATTCCATCTGAACCCATTTCGCAGAACAGCTTTTTCTCAGACAATTTTCCCTCTCCCAATATATCATAAACATATGTTTTTCCGGCATCGATATCAGAAACGTACAGTTTTTTAAACTTTTCACTTCCAATAATTCCATTCGGTTGTGTAAAAGTCTCAATTTTTGTAACATTCCCATCTTTGCTTCTGTAATAAAGGCTTTTATGAGGAAGTTCCTGTTTAAAATCAACCCAATAATCTCTTTCGTATAACGGATCTGTAAAATACATTCCGCCAAATTGATCATTCCAGATATCGTTTGGGCCGTTCAATCTTTTTCCTTCAAAACCTTTCAGCAAAACCTGAACTTTTTTGTCTTTAGAAATTTTCCAGATTTCGCCATTGTTATCAGAGCAGGTGATCAGATTATCATCTTTATCAAAATGCGTCCCGTTGGCTCTGCCGGTATGATCTAAAAACTCTACAATTTTATTTGTTTTCCAGTCCCAGTAATAAATTTTGTCATTGGGCTGATCTGTGAAATAAACATTTCCTTCCTTGTCCGAAGAAGGACCTTCCGTAAATTTGAACTGATCCGAAATTTTTTCCGGTTTTACGTCTTCATAAAACATATTATTAGTATTTACTGATTTGCAGTTTAGTAATACTAAAACCAAACCAACCGGAGCAAGCCGCAGGATATTTTTCATACAACATTAAATTTTAAGCGCACAATTTACGATTTGTTGACGCAGATTCAAAGATTATTTTCTCATTTCTAAACAATAACAACAATTCTGAAAATGTCCGAATAATCCTATTTAAAGAGCAGATCATATTAGGAAAGAAAAGCATTATTAATGAGCTTTGCAGAACCGGAATACGTATTTGATTTCGGGTTTAAAAATCAACATTAAAACGATGAATACACAATCCAACAGCTTTCAGGCACTGGAAAAAAATGATGAGAATTTCAGAAACTCAGTTGGCACGATGGATGAAACCGGAAAGAGAAAATGGGTATATCCGAGAAAGCCTAAAGGGAAATTTACCAATTATAGAAACTACACAAGCTTTTTTCTGCTTGCCCTTTTCTTTGTTTTGCCATTCGTGAAAATCAATCACAATCCTTTTTTGTTGTTGAATGTGATTGACCGGAAATTTTTCATCTTCGGGCAGCCATTTTATCTCCAGGACTTTTTTATTCTTGCTTTAGGGGCTGTGACTTCAGTCATTTTTGTCATGTTATTTACAGTAGTTTTCGGAAGGATTTTCTGTGGCTGGCTTTGTCCGCAAACCATCTTCATGGAAAGTGTTTTCAGAAAAATAGAATATCTCATTGAAGGCGACCGGAACAAACAGATAAAACTCGACCGTCAGGAATGGAATTCCGAAAAAATTAGGAAAAGGTTGTTAAAATGGTCTGTTTTCGTATTAATTTCTGTTGTTATTACCAACTTTATGTTTATGTATATCGTTGGTTATGAAGAGGTTTTCAGGATCATTTCTCAGGGACCCGCAGAAAATCCTTTCAAATTTATTGCAATGGTTGCTTTTACCTTAATTTTTTATTTTGTTTTCACATGGCTTCGTGAGCAGGTTTGTACCTTGGTTTGCCCGTACGGAAGGCTGCAGGGCGTACTAATCGACAAAAACACCATTAATGTATATTACGATTTCAAGAGAGGTGAAAATCGTTCAAAATGGAGAAATAATGAGGACCGAAAAACTGCAGGAAAGGGAGATTGCATCGACTGTAACCAATGCGTCATTGTCTGCCCTACAGGAATCGATATCCGAAACGGACAACAACTGGAATGCGTCAATTGCACCGCATGTATCGATGCCTGTGATCAAGTAATGGAGAAAGTAGGTCTTCCGAAAGGACTTATCCGGTATGCCACAGAGGCTGAAATCGAAAATCAGGAAAAATTCACATTTACTTCCAGAATGAAAGCAACAGCTATTTTCTTGTTTTTACTGATCGGATTTTTAGGTTTTCTGATGTATGACAGAGGTTCAATGGAAGCCAAATTTATCAAACCGGCAGGATCAACATTTTTCGTTAAAAACGGAAAAATAACGAATACTTTTATCTATACCCTTTTAAATAAATCTAATGAAAACAAAACATTAACCATAAAAGTTTTAAATCCTGAAAATGCAGAGATACAGTACTTTGGTAATGAAAAGATTATATTAAAAGGAGATCAGATCTTAAAAGGAAATATCAATATTTCATTCCCTGAAAAAGAGATAAAATTTTCGAAGCAGAATATGACGATCGGAGTTTTTGATGAAAAAGGAAATCTTGTTGATTCTTTCGATACTATTTTTGAAGGGCCTTTCCAGCTGGTATTGTAATTCTTTATGACTTATATATTTTAATAAACTGCGTCGGAGTCATTCCGGAAGATTTTCTAAAAACCCTTACAAAATAAGAATATTCTTCATATCCAAGACGGAAAGCGATTTCTACAAGACTTTCATCAAGGTAGATCAGCATTCTTTTGGCTTCCAGGATTACTCTCTCGGTAATAAGATCTGTCGCCGTTTTCTGAACAACAGTTTGAATAATCCTGTTTAAATGCTTTGGGGAAATATTCATAGCGGATGCGTAAAATGCAACAGATTTTTCTGTGGTAAAATTTTCCTCCAGCAAATCTTCAAAATCCTGATAATGCTTAAAATAAGAAAGTCCTGCAGAAGAGGAAAGATGGTCAAAATCTTTTGAAAACAACCTTGTAGAATGAATAAAAATCTGTGATAACAATGATAATATCAACCCATTTTTCATCAGGTTTTGCGAATGATATTCATTTTCGAGATGATGAATAATCGAAATAAACTCTTGTAAATGCTCATCCTCAAGCTGAACTTTTCTGGGAAAATGCACCGATCCGAAGAAAGGAAAACTTCTGAGCTTCTGATTCACATAATGCATCTCATAAAAATCCTGAGAGCAAAAGAAGATATACCCGTCGATATCGGAAGAAAGCTCCCAGCTGTGGATCTGTCCGGGAGACATAAAAAACAAACTTCCCGGAGAAACATCATATCTTTGGAAATCTATTTCGTGAATACCTTTTCCCTGTGTAAAAAGAATAGTAGCATAAAAATCGTGGCGGTGAGGTTTTTCCAGATGCCGGTGACCGACGATCAGATGCTTTTTCAGAGTACTGAAATAAAAATCAGAGGTATTTCTGCCTCCCTGAAACAAATCAATATTGAGTACCGAAATAGAATTCACGCTGGTTTTAATTTAGTCCAAAAATACTGAAAACAACAATAATGCTATCAGGTCTGAAAATGAATTTTTACCGTAATAACACGTAAAGATCAACTTTTAAGTCACAGTATTGCTGAAGAAAATTAAAAAATTTTTATCTTTGAAAATTACGATTCCAAAAATGAAGATAAATTTACCAGATAAGCTGTATTATTCCATAGGAGAAGTTGCGAAAGCATTTGATGTAAACACTTCATTAATACGCTATTGGGAACAGGAATTCCCTATCATTAAGCCTAAAAAAAACAAAAAAGGCAACCGTTATTTCACACCGGAAGACATCAAAAACCTTCAGATTATCTATCATTTGGTAAAAGAAAAAGGCTACACGCTCGACGGAGCCAAAATTGCGCTTACGACAAACAGCAAAATCTCAGAAACCATTACGCTGATCGACAGACTTGAATTTGTAAAAGCGGAATTATTGAAACTTAAAGATTCTCTTGTTGAAAAGGACAGCGAGTAAGTAAAATTTTAAGATTATTCTTTACATCAATTTATTTTTTCAACCATTTATCTGAAGTTATATATTGAAATTCACCATTTGTAACTTACTCATTGCTAATAACTGAAAGAATTATTAAGTTTACGGCAATGAAAAAAAGTTATTACCAAAGGCTGGCAGGTATTGGAATGCTACTCATCATCTTATTTGCTTTTCAAAAATACAGAAGCAAGGAGAAAGAAGATTTTTCTGATGTGCATTTTATCACCAACAATTCCAAGGCATTACAATTAGCAGAATTCGATCCCAACGAGCTGGATGAAAAACAATGGCAGAATTTAGGCTTTACCGAAAGACAGATTGCCACGATTCTTAATTATAAGAAAGTAGTTGGAGGAAAATTTTTATCCAAAGAACAATTCAAAAAATGCTTTGCCATTTCCGGTGAAAAGTTCTCAGAACTGGAACCATATATTCTTTTACCGGAAAATAGTCTTGAAGCAAAATTCACTCATTTCAAAAATTTCGAGAAAAAATCAATTACGGTTTTGGGTAAGTTTAATCCTGATCTTTATACAGCAAATGACTGGATAAAAATGGGATTTTCTGAGCGGCAGGCGGAAGCCATCATAAAATATAAAAGCTATCTGGGAGGCAGTTTTGTAAGCAAGGAAAAATTCAAAGAATGTTTTATCATCAGTGAAGAAAACTTTGAAAAGATCAATCCATATCTGATCTTACCTGAAAAGACATCGGCGAATTATAACAAGTATGTTAAAAACTTAAATTCCACCAAAATCCAATATCACGCTTTTGATCCGAATACATTGACCCTTGAAGAATGGAAATCTTTTGGCTTTTCCGATAAACAGGCACAAACTATTGTCAATTACCGCGATAGAAATTTAAGAGGAAGCTTTAAAAGCATAGAAGACATTCAAAAATGTTTTGTGATTTCCACTGAAAAATTTGAGGAAATGAAACCTTTTATCAGATTAAATCCGGCAACCATGGCAAATAACGGAACCTCAAAAAGCGAAACTAAGCAACAGGAAAAAACGGATTTTTCAAAAATTGATTTAAATGCAATTACTTTTAAACAGCTTTTAGAATTTGGGTTTGATGAAAAAGCGGCCGGTTCTATGCTTGGTTTCAGGAAAAAATTAGGAGGATTCGTCAATAAAGAACAGATTTTAACTACGTATAATATTGATCCTGAATTAACGAAAAAACTGCTTTCCATAGCACAACTAAACACTTCAAATGTTCCTAAGTATACCTTGTTGGATGCCCCGGAAGAATGGCTGAAAAATCATCCGTACTTCAAATATTCTGCAGATAAAATTATCTTTTACAGACTTACCGAAAAAGACGAAAAGAAAATCTGGAAACTATTGAAAACAAAGCCCGAATATGAAGCGAGAATGAAGCTGTACCTTAAATAATAAAATGATCTATTGAAATAATAAAATAATCTATTGAAATAATGATGATAACAATTACTGTAAATTAATCAAAAGTTTTGCTGGAATCTTCTACAAGTTTTTGTAAGGTAGAAAGCTCATCGTCAGTAAGGTCTCTCCATTTTCCGATCGGCAGATCCAGTTTGATATTTAAAACCCTGATGCGTTTAAGCTTTTTTACTTCGTAGCCAAGATACTCACACATTCTGCGGATCTGCCGGTTTAATCCTTGTGTCAAAACGATCCGGAAATTCATTTCATCAATTTTTTCTACTTCACACTTTTTGGTGACAGTATCTAAAATCGGCACTCCGTTTCGCATTTTATCGAGGAATTTTGGGGTAATAGGTTTATCAACTCGTACAATATATTCTTTGCCGTGATTATTCCTCGACCGTAGAATTTTATTCACAATATCACCGTCACTGGTCAGTAAAATCAGTCCTTCACTTGGCTTATCCAAACGTCCTATAGGAAAAATCCTTTTCGGATGGTTAATGTAATCGATGATATTATTTTGTTCCCGTTTGGTGTCCGTTGTACAAACGATCCCGACAGGCTTATTAAATGCGATATAAACATGATCTTCTTCCGGCTCACGGATGGGTTTACCGTCGACCTCAATCACATCTTCATCGGAAACTTTAGTTCCCATTTCGGGAATTTTTCCATTGATCTTAATTCTACCCTCCTCCAAAAGTTTGTCTGCCGCTCTTCTTGAGCAGTAGCCAACTTCTGACAGATATTTGTTGATACGTGTTTTTTCCATTAGTCTTCTCCGTAGCCTGTATAATTTTTATTGCTGAAAATGGTCACTCCATAGCTCACTCCAACGAAAAACGGATTGGAATTTCCCAGTTTATGACCTTCCAGAAAGATCCCTCCTTCCTGGCTGAGTCTTTTGGAATAGGAAACCTGTATTCCCAGTCTCCCACCCCAGAATTCAGCATCGGAAACGACTGCATTGTTTAGCTGTTTACCATAATTTAATTCGATATAGAAAGGTCGGTCACCCGGATCAAAAATAAATTTAGGCTGTACCATTAGGTAGATCAGATGATAATTATCCTGAATAAAACTATATCTGAATCCTGCTCCTAAGGCAAAGTTAGGAAGAAAATTATAACCGCCAATGGCTGTTATACCGTATGTGAATTTCCTTGGAGGCTCGGAATTGATGTATTGTGTATTGTTGGGAATTTCTTTTTCTTTATTTAATTTAAATCCAAGATTCAGTGACGGATTAAAATAAAATCCCATCGTCTTGGAAGCTTTGATTTCCTGGGAAAAAACTAAAGAGAAAGAAACTAAAGTCAAGAGCAAAAGTAATTTTTTTTTCATGGTTTATTAAATTTAAAATCGTTATCCAAAAAATCAGATGTTGCATCTTCGATTTTATATTCTCCGATTTTTGTTCTCCTCAATTGCGTAAGATATGCTCCAACTCCAAGTTCCTGGCCGACATCATGAGCGAGGCTTCTGATATAAGTTCCTTTTGAACATCCTACTGTAAAACTTACCAACGGAAGATTGATGGTAATATCATTTATATAAAAAATGGTTGTTTTCCTAGATTTCATTTCAACCTCGGCTCCTGCCCTGGCTAGATCGTAAGCTCTTTTTCCATCAATTTTTATGGCAGAAAATACCGGTGGCGTTTGATCAATTTCACCAATAAATTTTAACAAAGTATCTCTGATCTGATCTTCTGTAACATGCGAAATATCCTGATGAAGAATTTCAGGTTTTTCTGTGTCGTAAGATTCGGTTTGAACTCCAATTTTTATTTCTGTCCAGTATTCTTTCGGGGCATCCTGAATTTCAGGAATTTTTTTCGTGAATTTTCCACAGCAGATAATCAGGAGTCCGGTTGCTCTTGGATCTAAAGTTCCGGCATGACCGATTTTGAATTTTTTAGGAAGGTCAAACTCTTTTTTGAGTTTGTATTTCATTTTATTAACCGCCTGAAAAGATGTCCAATCCAAAGGTTTGTCCAGTAAAAATATATGTCCTGATTGTAAGTCTTCAGCAGTCATTTTATATATAGGTAATGGGTAATAAGTAATGAGTAATTGATTTATTTAAAGAAATAAAAATAAATCAGCAGAGCTACACCGACGAAAATACGGTACCAGCCCCAAGGTTTGAAACCATATTTATTTAAAACTCCGATGAAAGCTTTAATGGCAATTAATGCAACAATAAAAGCAACTATATTTCCTACAATAAAAATAGTAATATGATCCTGTGAAGCCATAATCATCTCATAGCCTTTTTGCGGATTTGCCGTTTCCTTGCCCCATGTTTTTACAAAAACGGAATAAACCGTAACGGCCAGCATCGTTGGAACTGCGAGAAAGAAAGAAAACTCTGCTGCAGCTTTTCTCGTTAATCCCTGGGTCATTCCACCAATAATGGATGCTGCACTTCTGCTGGTTCCCGGCATCATTGCTAAACATTGCCAAAAACCGATCGTAACGGCCTTCTTTATCGTGATTCCTTTTTCATCGTCAATTTTCGGATTTTTAAACCAATCGTCAGCAAACAATAACACCACACCACCCAGCACCAAAACTGAAGAAATTGCAATCTGATTGCCAAGAATAGCTTCAATTTTATCATCAAAAAGATATCCCAATACCAACGCTGGAATTACTGCAAAAGCAAGTTTGAAATAAAACTGTAAATTTTTAAGATCAAAAAACTTCTTCCAGTATGCCACTACAACAGAAAGAATCGCCCCAAACTGAATGGAAACCTGAAACATTTTTAAAAATTCGTCTTCCGGTAGCCCCATCAGGCTTGCTGTAAATCCCATGTGCGCGGTTGAGGAAATTGGAAGATATTCTGTTAATCCCTCAATAATAGCAATGATTATTGCTTTGATTAAATCCATAAAAATTTTGTATTTATCAAAAAAAACTTTGTCAAAGTTCAGAACCCTGACAAAGTTTTTACTGCGTAAAGTATATTTATTTTCTTTTCAAGATCGCGTAAACTTCGATCACAAAACCGATTACAACGAATAAAGGTGCAATTCTGATTCTACGAATGGAAAAAATATCTTCATTCCAGGAATTCGGATCAAATTTTCCGTCTACGGTGTTGGCGTCGTGTCCCATCATCAGTAGAAATCCTACTACGATAAATGCAAGACCGATAAGCATCCACTTGAAGTTCTGCTTTCCGAAATAGAATGTATTTTCCTGCGGTGTTTCGGTAATTTCTTTTCCAAAACTGTCTGCGGAAAATTTATTTGTTTTTTTGCTCATTTTAAGAATAATATAAATCGTCTACGTTTGATCTTAAGAATCTCCAGGTGGCAACCACCGTACTCAAGACCGTAATAAAAATCCCTACTCCAAATACCAGCAATACCAGCCAGAAATATTGGTTGTTGTCCTGTACAAAGGCCGAGCCTATCTGACTCGTAAAGTAATACCAGAGTCCGAACAATGCCAAAAGTCCTATTAAAGAACCTATCGCACCTAACACGACAGCTTCGATAATGAAAGGCTTAAGAATAAATCTTCTTTTTGCCCCTACCAGCTGCATGGTTTTAATGATAAATCTTTTAGAGAATATTTTCAGACGGATCGAGTTGTTGATCAATACGACCGCCAGTATTAAAAACAGTATGGAAAACCCTAAAATCCATTTAAGAATTCTGCTAAGATTATTGTAAACATCTACCATCAAAGTGCTGTCGTTTTTCACTTCGGCGATTCCCGGAACAGCCTTGATGACCTTTAATGCCTGATCAATTTTGGCAGGATCAACATATTCCGGCTTGAGGGCAATTTCTATAGATGAAGGAAAAATATTTTCTTCGAAAAGTGCGTCGGTATCGATTCCCATGCTTTTTTTAGCTTCCTGAGACGCCATTTCTCTGCTAATGTAGGTTGCCTTTTTCACGGGAGCCAATGTCTGAATTTCCTTAAAAACTTCAGCCTCCATTTTTGCAATTTTAGCAGAATCTTTAGCATTATAATTTTCAGCGAAATAAGCATTTACTACGAGCTGTTCTTTGATATAATCGGAATATTTCTGGGCATTGATTAAAATAAGTCCCATTAATCCCAACAAAAATAACACTAAGGCAATACTTATCACAACTGTAATATTGCTAGACCTAAGCCTTTTCTTATTAAATTCATCTACAGATTTAGCCATTAATATTAAAATTTTTGGCTAAAATAGAAAAAATCTTCCGAAATTTGGGAACGAAAAAGAGAAAATCACTGTTAATAAAATCATAAAAAACATTGAGTGTAAAAGCAAAAAAGCATCTTGGTCAGCACTTTCTGACGGATGAAAACATCGCAAGAAAAATCGTAGAAGGCCTGAGTTTTGAAGGCTACAAAAACGTCATGGAAGTAGGGCCTGGAATGGGTGTTCTCACCAAATATCTGCTGGAAAAAGATCAGAAAATTTACCTCGCGGAAATTGATAATGAATCTATTGAATATCTTAAAAATAACTATTCAAAAGTAAGCGAAGAAACATTTGTCGGTGATTTTCTGAAGCAGGATTTTCAGTTCACAAACGGGGAGCAGATTGCCATCATCGGTAATTTTCCCTACAATATTTCATCACAGATTTTGTTTCAGATCATTGATCATTATGAGCTGATTCCTGAAATGGTCGGTATGTTCCAGAAAGAAGTTGCTGAAAGAACAGCAGCCGTTCCGCGAACAAAGGACTACGGAATCCTTTCTGTTTTGATTCAGGCCTATTACGATACGTCGTATCTCTTTACGGTTCATGAAAATGTGTTCAATCCGCCACCAAAAGTAAAATCAGGCGTCATCAGAATAACACGAAATCCGAAAGAAGGGCTGGCAGGAAATGAAGTTTTGTTTAAACAGATCGTAAAAGCTGGATTTAACCAGAGAAGAAAAAAACTTTCGAATGCCCTTAAAGTCCTCAATATTCCCGAAGCTTTAAAAACCCACGAATTTATGGATAAAAGAGCTGAAGAGTTAAGTGTGGCAGATTTTATTACTTTCACGCAACTCTGGAAAAACAATCAATAACAAAAGCCTGTTTAAATTTATAATGTATTTTAACATTAAGGAATTAAGAAGCACCTTAGCTTAAAAAACTTAATAAAAATCAATTTATTGATTCCTTAACTTGAATAAAGTCTAACTTACTAAAATCCTTAATGTTAAATCAAAGAATAAACAAAGTTTATTTAGTTTAGAAAATTAGAAAGAACTATAAAATTTATTTAGTGAAATTTAAATAGACCCTAAGTTTAATTTATGCTATAAAAAAAACCTCCAGAAAATCGATATTCCTGGAGGTTTTATAATTTAAAAGTAAATTAATTTTCTAATTTATGAACTTTTTTAGTTCCTTCATACATTTCGTACTGCAGGAATCTTGTTTCCAGCTTTCCGTTGAAAAGTTTGATTTTTCTGGAAGGGCGCAATCCTATTTTCTTTACCGCTTCAAGATCCGATGAGATCAGCCATGCCAACGTATTAGGATAATTTGTCTTGAAAGTATCTCCGATTTTCTTGTAAAAATCATCATCATTAATCGAAATTCTCTCGTCATAAGGCGGATTGAAAACCATTAACAACGGGAAAAGCTCTTTTTTGGAATCAAAGAAATTCTGTTTTTTAACTTCAATCACATCTTCCATTTCTGCAGCTTCAATATTGATTCTCGCTGCGTTGAGCATTCTGGCATCTATATCATAACCGACAATCTTACCGGTAAACTCTTTAATCCTGTTGATTCTGAATTCTTTTATTTTTGCAAACAGTTCGGCGTCATAGTTTTTCCAGTTCTGGAAAGCAAATCTTTTTCTGAAAATCTGTGCCGGAAGGTCCATCGCAATCATGGCCGCTTCGATCAACAATGTTCCGGAACCGCACATAGGATCCAGGAAATTGCCTTTTCCATCCCAGCCGGCCAGCTGAAGCATTCCGCTTGCCAGCACTTCATTAATAGGTGCTTCTCCCTGTTCTCTTCTGTATCCTCTTTTAAACAAAGCATCACCGGAAGAATCAAGAGAAATCGTGATGAGCTCACGGTCAATATGAAGGTGGAATTTAATATCCGGATTTCTGGTTTCAACATTCGGACGTCTTTTGAATTTTTCCTGAAAATAATCAACAATGGCGTCTTTCATCTTTAGGGTTACGAATTGAGAATGTTTAAAAGTCTCTGAATTTACCGTAGCATCGATCGCAAATGACTGTTCAACATCCATAAATTCTTCCCAGTTGAATTTAAAAAGCCTGTCATAAAACTGATGCTGATTAAAAGCTTTAAATTCATGAACAGGTACCAGGATTTTCAGGGCCGTTCTCGCAGAATAATTGATTTTATATAAAAACCCTAAATCGCCTTCGCAATTAACAGCTCTGTTTTTAACTTCAACTTTTCTCCCTCCCAATTTTTTAATCTCTTCTGCCAGGATCTGTTCGAGGCCAAAGAAAGTTTTTATCTGAATCTGTATATTTTCTGTATCCATACGTAATTATTAAAGGTTTAAATATTTAAGAATTAAAAGATTAGGTATTACAATTATTGGCTTATTGAATATTTCGATCTTTCAATATTAAATACTTTTTCCTTTTACCGCACAAATTTAGTTATTTTTGCATTATGGAATGGTTTGAATCTTGGTTTGATACCCCTTATTATCATTTGCTTTACAACAACAGAGACTATACGGAAGCAGAAAATTTTATTATAAAACTTACAGCAGACCTTCAGTTGGCGCCAAATTCTAAGATCATTGACCTGGCCTGCGGAAAAGGCAGACACTCTGTTTTTCTCAATAAATTAGGATATGACGTTCTTGGATTGGATCTTTCCAGACAAAGTATAGAATTTGATAAACAGTTTGAGAATGAGACATTAGTTTTCAAAGTCCATGATATGAGGAATCCGATTGAAGCTGAACCTATGGATGCCGTTTTCAATCTTTTTACAAGTTTCGGATATTTTGATCAGGAAAGTGATGATAAGAAAGTTTTTAATTCAGTTTATAATGCTTTAAAACGCGGAGGATTTTTTGTTCTTGATTATCTGAATGAAGAATTTGTACGAGAAAATATAATTCCTGAATCTACGGTAATCAGAGGAGATATTGAGTTTAAAATTACTAAAAAGATAGAAGGGAGACATATCATCAAAGATATCAGATTCGAAGATAATGGTAAGCCTTATCATTTTTTTGAAAAAGTAAAGCTTCACACTTTAGAAGCCATTAATTCATATGCCGAAGAATGTGGATTTGAAAGAATTAAAATCTGGGGAGATTATCAGCTGAATGAATTTGATAAAGAAAGCTCGCCCCGTTGTATCAATTTATTTAAGAAGAAATGGTAACAGTTATTTTACTGATTTTAAGTGTTATTTCAGGAGTATTTCTCGGAAAGCATTTTGGTAAAAAAGAAAAGCTGGCGAAAAATCTATTGATTTTAAGTGCCGGATTTCTGATTACCATCTGTCTTAACGAAGTTTTTCCGCAAGTCTATACCGCAGAGCCCGGAAGCAGTCTGGGAATCTTCGTACTCATCGGAGTTCTGTTACAAATGGTTCTGGAAGCCCTTACAAAAGGCTTTGAACATGGACATTTCCATCATCACAGCGATCATAACATCCTTCCTTTAGCTTTAATGGTGGGACTTTTCATCCATGCTTTTATTGAAGGAATTCCTTTGGCAAATGAAGAGCATCAGCTTTCACCTTACCTTTGGGGAATTGTTTTTCATAATCTGCCGATTTCGTTTATTCTTGGAGCTTTTTTATTCAACAGGAAAGATGAGTCTAAGCGTACACCGTCTTACCCTTCTTTACTGATTGTTGCATTATTTGCTCTGGCTTCACCGATGGGAATGTTGTTGGGGAATTATTTTAATCCTGATTTGCAGCCTTATTTCCTGGCTATTGTAGGAGGCATATTCTTGCATATCTCTTCTGTTATTATATTTGAAAGCAATAAAAGTCACAATATTGACTGGGTAAAGATCGGACTTGTTATTCTTGGTGTTTCACTGGCGTTGATCATGCATTTGTTCCACGATCATTCTCATCTGGAGCATCATCATTAAAAACAAATTCATTACTCATAATAAAAAATCTCCGAATTTGCTTCGGAGATTTTTTTATAGGATATTTTTATATAATTTAAAACTTCCAGCCAAATGTAATAAAGAAATTGTTTCTTACATTTTTTACATCTGATACAGCGTAAGCATCACTTGAAATCAAGCGGTTTGGAGAATAATATCCTGCTTCATAATTGTTGACAACTACACCATATAAAAACGGGTTTGTATATTTTGAAGTCACATTCTGATATGATGCGTCAATATAAAACGATTTGAAATCATATCCTAAACCAACTGAAAGCGCATTTCTGTCATTTAAAATCAGATTTCCGTAAGATTGTCCTTCTGCTACACCACCATTGTCAGTGTATCTGTCAACCGTCAATGCATCAAACGGACTTGAAGCGTAGGCATATCCTCCTCTTAGTCTAAACTGTTTAAGTCGGTATTCTGCTCCTATTTTTAATTCTGAAAGATTTTTGTAGTTATCTTTAAAGAAATCATTCAGTTCTGTTTCTGCACCTCCGTATACTTTATATTTTGGTTTTGTTAATCCCAATGTATAGTCAACATTTAAAGCAAAACTTTTACTCGCGATAAATGCAGCACTAACAGTTGCCTTTAGAGGAGAGGTTAATTTTCGGTCTTCAGAAGCATAATCATCACCGTAGATAGGATCGTTATAGAAACTGTAGCCTCTGGTAATGTTCCAGAAAGTCGGAGTTTCTAATGCAGCACCTAATCTAAAGTTAGGACTTAATTTCCCGATCACCCCCAAAGAAGCCGAGAAACCATTTCCTCTTTCAGAGAAAGGAGTATTTTGCTTGCTGAAATATTCCGAACTTCCGTTTGATAAAGAGTTGAAAATTGCCGTATCAGACTGATCAATAGATGAATTAAAGAAATTAAGTCCTGCTCCAAGGTAAAAATTATTATTATAATTTGCTCCTACCCCAACACTCGTTTTAGATACATACCCATATCGGTCATATGCATGTCTTGCGAAAGAAGAGCTGGTAGCATCCGGAAAATCATAAATCAAATTAGTATTACCTGGAGTCTCAACATAATTTTCAATCGATTGATTCGAATAGTTTACACCGATATTAATAAATTTCCAAGCACTTTCAGTCATCAGCTGAAACGTCATCACCGCTCCGATATTTCCAAGATCACCTTTATTAATATTATATCCGTAAGAAGATCCTGCAAAAGAAGATGTATTTTTATTACTTGTGATAGAAAGCGTTCCTGAAACTTCCCCCGAAATCGCAACTCCTAAACCGGCAGGGTTGGTAAGCAAAGAATTCGCATCACCTCCCAAAGCACCGTTTGATCCGGCCATAGCATTAAATTTAGCTGAACCGACATTAGGGGCATTTGAATAAACATCCACTGTATTTCTTATTACAGAAACATCCTGAGCCTGCGCAAAAAATGCTGCAGAAATACTCATTATTGCTAAAGATTTTTTTAACATTATTTTTTTGAATAGTTATTAATTTAGAAATTATCTGCCACCTCTGAAGCCACCGCCTCCACCGCCGCCGGATCTGAATCCGCCGCCGCCTCCACCGAAGCCTCCGCCTCCTGATCTGAAGCCGCCTCCGCTGTTGGAATTGTTAAAGCCACCATTATTTCTGAAGCCACCGTCATTTCGTGGCTGAGATTGCTGCTGATAATTGTAATTTGGTCTTGGTTGACTCTGATTACGGAAACCGCCTTGTCTTACTCCATTTTGATTTCTGAAACCGCCATTGGTACTTCCCTGTCTGAAACCACCACTGTTACCAGAATTTCTGAAACCACCGTAATTGCCATTATTTCTGAAACTTCCGGCATCTGTACTACTTCTTCTAAAACCACCTGAATTTGAAGTTACACCATATTTATTGGCAAAGCTACCGTTATAGCTGTTAAATCCTCTACCATTTACACCGCTTCTTCTGTAAGGAGCATAATAACCTCCTCCCCAGTATCCGCCGTAGCCCCAGTAAGGATATCCGTAATATCCGCCCCAGCCCCAATAAGGGTTATAGCCCCAGTATGGTGAGTATCCCCAGCCCATATTCCAGCCGCCGCCCCAGCCCCATGAGCCTCCCCATGAAAGACCGATGCCCCAGCTGCCGCCGTAGCCCCAGTATGGATTATATCCTCCATACCAGCCGCCGCCCCAGCCCCATGGATAACCCCAGCCCCAACCCCACGAATTATCGTAGTAATTGGTCTGGCTTCCGGCATACATTCCCCAATCTGAATCGGTAGCAGTGGTATTCCAGTTATAATTGTTCCAATCATTGTAACGTCCCTCTCTCGAGTTTGCTTCAGCATTCTGAATAAGATTAGAATCATCCTGATAATAGTCGTAATCTTCTCCTACTCTGTTCCCTCTGTCATTGATAATCACTCCTTCCGGAAGGGTATCTTTATTGGGGTCGTAATAAACGCCATCTGTCTCGCTGTATCCACCCATTTGGGCGCCGCAGGACACAAGTAACAATCCGCCTGCTACAGCCAGAATCCCTTTGGATTTTAACATACCAAGCAAATTTTTATGTATATTTCTTTTCATGATAACGTAAAAATTTTTTATTTAAATTATATTTGCAAAATGTACCAAAAATGTACCATCACCCGTGGTACAAAAATCTATCAAAAATAGATTTTTATTTTTAGATAACAATAATAGCGAAAAGTTAAAAAAATTAAAAAAAAATTAATGGCAAAATTAACCTCAAGAAGCGAAGATTACAGCAAATGGTATAACGAGTTGGTGGTAAAAGCCGACTTAGCTGAAAACTCAGGAGTAAGAGGATGCATGGTGATTAAACCATATGGCTATGCAATCTGGGAGAAAATGCGTGACGAAATGGATAAAAAATTCAAGGAAACAGGTCACGTAAACGCATATTTCCCGCTTTTTGTGCCCAAGAGCTTGTTTGAGGCTGAAGAAAAAAATGCAGAAGGTTTTGCTAAAGAATGTGCTGTTGTTACCCATTACCGTTTAAAGACAGATCCGGACAATCCTTCCAAACTTATTGTGGATCCTGACGCGAAGCTTGAGGAAGAACTGATCGTGCGCCCTACTTCGGAAGCGATCATCTGGAATACTTATAAAAACTGGATTCAATCCTACAGGGATTTACCGATATTGATTAACCAATGGGCAAATGTTGTCCGTTGGGAAATGAGAACACGTCTTTTCCTTAGAACTGCTGAATTCCTTTGGCAGGAAGGGCATACGGCACATGCCACAAAAGATGAAGCCGTTGAAGAGGCTGAAAAAATGAATAAAGTATATGCAGATTTTGCAGAAAACTTTATGGCAATGCCGGTAATTCAGGGGTTAAAAACTCCTTCTGAAAGATTCGCGGGAGCTGATGAAACATATTGTATCGAGGCATTAATGCAGGATGGAAAAGCCCTTCAGGCAGGAACATCTCACTTTTTAGGACAGAATTTTGCCAAAGCTTTTGATGTTAAATTCACCAACAAAGAGGGAAAAATCGAGTATGCATGGGCAACCTCATGGGGAACTTCAACCCGTTTGATGGGAGCTTTAATTATGACCCACTCCGATGATTTCGGATTGGTACTGCCTCCTACACTAGCGCCTATCCAGGTGGTTATTGTTCCAATTTTTAAAGGAGAAGAGCAATTGGAGCAGATCAGTGAAGTGGCTTTGGATATCCAAGCGAAGCTGAGAGCGAAAGGAATTTCTGTAAAATTTGACAATGATACCCAAAATAAACCAGGCTGGAAATTTGCAGAATATGAACTGAAAGGAGTTCCTGTAAGAATTGCTATGGGACCTAGAGATCTGGAAAATAAATCGGTGGAAATCGCCAGAAGAGATAACCTGACAAAAGAAGTTCGTTCTATCGAAGGTTTGGATTCTTATATCGAAGAATTATTAAAAACCATTCAAAAAGATCTTTATACTAAAGCGGCCAACTTCAGAAAAGATAATATCACTAAAGTTGATTCTTATGATGAATTTAAAAAAGTTCTGGAAGAGAAAGGAGGATTTATTTATGCGCACTGGGACGGAACCGCTGAAGAAGAAGAGCAAATAAAAGAAGAGACCAAAGCAACGATCAGATGTATTCCATTAGATGATGATGTTGAAGAAGGTACTTCTCTTATTTCCGGAAAACCTTCAAAAAGAAGAGTCTTGTTTGCCAAAGCATATTAAATTAATAATAAAAAAGACTTATCAGATCTGCAAAAATCCTAAGGATTTTTGCAGATTTTTTTTAAGATATAAAGGTTTGGACAAATTTTTGATTGCATAAGAGAACATTAATCTCAAAATAAATTATTATGTCTCTAAACATTATTGATCTCATTAAAGGACAATTGGGTCCTGCCTTTGTATCACAGGCTGCCTCACAGTATGGAGAAAGTGAATCCGGTATTTCAAAAGCAATTGGCGGATTGCTACCTGCTGTGGTAGGAGGACTTGCCAATAATTCCGACAATCCTCTTGTTTTAGATGCTATCACCAATTCCTCTTCAAGTGGAATATTAGGAAACCTTATGGGGAACTCTACGGACAACTCTTTTATTGCCAGCGTACTAACACAAATTTTCGGTGACAAACTTAGTGGACTGATTAATTCAGTTGCTACCTATGCCGGAATCAGCAATAATTCTTCGAGTGCTCTTTTAAACTTAGTTACAGGTGCTACACTAGGCTCAATCGGTAAATATGCAACCGAAAACAACCTTGATAAAGCAGGAATTTCAAATCTTCTTAATGACCAGAAGGGAATCGTT
This sequence comes from Chryseobacterium taichungense, assembly GCF_900109935.1. GTDB lineage: Bacteria > Bacteroidota > Bacteroidia > Flavobacteriales > Weeksellaceae > Chryseobacterium > Chryseobacterium taichungense. Next base: position 51,502 of record NZ_FOBV01000003.1, read on the forward strand.
TCCTCTCTTCTACCTGCAGGTCTTTCTTTTGCTTCTTTAAGCATGGGAGATTGGGATGCAAGATACAAATTCGACAATGATAAAGATGCCATTAATATTCCGGCTGAGGAAGAACCAAAAATTCAGGTGACAAGAAGCACCACACTCGATGGAACTTTCCCTGACAGAAATACCAACACCGGGGGCGGATCGATCTGGAAATGGCTTTTGCCATTATTGCTTTTAATCGCAGCAGCCTATTTTATCTGGAGGCAATGCGAGCAAAAAGAAACGACCGTTACGACTACTATGAACGATTCAGGTGAGGTTGTTACAGATACGGTAAATACTACTACTGACACAGCAGCAGGAATTTCAGCAACAAAGGTTGATGAAGATATTGATCTGAACGGAACTTCTTTAAAAGGATACAAAGGAGGTATGGAAGATCGCATGATTGCTTTCTTAAAATCAGATGGCTATAAAAATGCAAAAGATGATAATGCGTTAAAGGATACATGGTACAATTTTGACCACGTTAATTTTAAAATGGGAAGCGCTACTGAACTTGAAGCAGGCTCTGAAGGACAGTTGCAAAATTTAGTAGCAATTTTAAAAGCGTATCCTGATGCTAAAGTAAAAATCGGAGGATATACCGATAAAACAGGAGATGAAGCTAAAAATCAGAAGTTATCAGCCGAAAGAGCGAACTTCATCAGATCATGGCTGGACAAACAAGGCGTAGGATCTCAAATTACCGGAGCTGATGGTTATGGAAGCCAGTTTGCAACCGTTGATGCTTCTGCTTCTGATGCAGAAAGAGCCATTGATCGTAAAATGGCAGTAAGATTTGCAAAATAAATCTTATCAAAATATTGTAAAAATCCCGGAATATTTTCGGGATTTTTATTTGTGATTTTGTAGTTTTCATTTATTTAATTACATTTGTTAGTCATTTCTAACATTTTATGAATCTGAATTTAAAGAACGCCTGGCGAAAAGATAAAACATCCAATTCCTTATCTGAAGTATATTCATCTGTAAAAGTTCCCCAGAATGGTAGTTTCTGGAGGAAGTACCTTGCTTTTGCAGGTCCGGGACTGATGGTTGCCGTAGGATATATGGATCCCGGAAACTGGGCTACCGATATTGCAGGAGGCGCACAATTCGGGTATACGCTTCTTTCAGTGATACTCATCTCTAATATTTTTGCTATGGTTTTGCAGCATCTTTCTGTGAAACTGGGAGTTGTTGCGGAAAGAGATCTGGCACAAGCGTGCAGGGATCATTTTAGTCCGACAACAAATTTTATACTGTGGATATTCTGTGAAATTGCCATTGCAGCCTGTGACCTTGCAGAAGTTATAGGATCTGCCATTGCTCTGAATCTTCTATTTCATATTCCTTTAACCTGGGGAATTGTCATCACCACTATTGATGTATTGTTTATTTTGCTTTTGCAGGCTAAAGGTTTCCGATGGATAGAAAGCATTGTGGGAGGACTGATCTTTATAATTCTCGCATGTTTTATCTATGAACTGGTGATTTCAAAACCTGCAGTTAATGAGCTTTTAGGGGGACTTATTCCTAAAGCAGAAATTATTCAGAACCCGGCGATGCTATATATTGCGATAGGAATATTAGGTGCTACCGTCATGCCTCATAACCTTTATTTGCACAGCAGCATCGTACAGACAAGAGATTATCCACGCAATACGGAAGGTAAAAAAGAAGCCATTAAATTTGCAACGTTAGACAGCACTGTTTCTCTGATGCTGGCATTTTTTATTAATGGAGCCATACTAATTTTGGCAGCTGCTACTTTCCATGTTTCGGGAAATCATGATGTGGCGGATATTCATGATGCATACAAAATGCTCACCCCAATATTAGGAGCCTCAATGGCAAGTATTGTTTTTGCTATTGCCTTATTAGCTTCGGGACAGAATTCTACTTTAACAGGCACTCTTGCCGGGCAAATCGTCATGGAAGGTTTTTTAAATATTAAATTAAAACCCTGGTTGCGACGGCTGATCACAAGGCTGATCGCTGTAATTCCCGCACTGATTGTAGCCATACTCTATGGTGAGAAAGGAACGACGGAACTTTTGGTACTGAGCCAGGTAATCTTATCGATGCAACTGAGTTTTGCGGTTGTTCCGTTGGTGATGTTCACAAACGATAAGGCGAAGATGGGAGAATTCGTAAATAAACCTTTCTTAAAAGTCTGTGTTTGGGTGATCTCTTTTATTATCATTGTTTTAAATGTTTATCTTCTGTATCAGACCTTTTTCGGAGAGGGAGTTTAGTCCGGGAAATCCTATTTATAACGATGCAGAATAACCTTAGCCGCGATAGTAACGGATACCCCACAGCATGCGTTGGAGAATGCGGCTGTGCGAGGAGTATGAGTGGATAGCGCGATAAAGCTTCTAAAAAAAATTATTGATGAATGATGTTTGATAATTGATGATTGACGGTCTTGCGCAAACTTCTAACTCCCAACTTCCAGCTTCCTTCCCCTACCCTTCTGCCTTATTGTCACCCTTTGCCCTTTGGCAGAATGTTTGTGAATAATAACCCAAATAAATATTGAATTATGGAAAATCAGGATATCAACGAAGAAAGCATCAATAATCAGGAAGATACAAATATTCAGAATGAAGCTGCAACAGAAGACAATGTGACAGCAAAACCTACTGCTGAGGAACTTTTGGCAGAAGAAAAAGACCGTTACATCAGATTGTACGCAGAATTTGAAAACTATAAAAAGAGAACATCCAAAGAAAAAATGGAGTTTTTCCAATATGCCAACCAGGATATGATGGTTTCTATGCTGGGTGTTTTGGATGACTTTGAAAGAGCATTAAAGGAAATTGCCAAGAATGGCAATCCTTCCGATCTTCAGGGTGTTGAGCTGATCTACAATAAATTCAAGAGCAAACTGACTGAAAAAGGTCTGAAAGCTATGGAAGTAAAGGCCGGAGACAGCTTCAACGTAGATTTTCACGAGGCAATCACCCAGATTCCTGCACCTTCGGAAGATCTTAAAGGAAAAATTGTGGATGTAATTGAAACGGGATATACGCTGGGAGATAAAGTGATCCGTTTTGCAAAAGTAGTAACAGGAAATTAAACATAAGCAATACGTAATGGGTAATAAGTAATTTTATTTATTACCCATTGCTGATTACTAATTACTCATAAAAAAGATGTCAAAAAGAGATTATTACGAGGTTCTTGAGATCAGCAAATCTGCATCAGCCGACGAAATAAAGAAAGCATACCGCAAAATGGCCATTAAATATCACCCTGATAAAAATCCGGGAGATAAAGAGGCCGAAGAAAAATTCAAGGAAGCAGCTGAAGCTTACGAAGTGCTGAGTGACGAGCAAAAACGTGCAAGATACGATCAGTTTGGTCATGCCGGTGTTGGTGGTAATGGCGGATTCGGCGGTGGCTTTGGCGGCGGCATGAATATGGAAGATATCTTCAGCCAGTTTGGTGATATTTTCGGTGGCGGTTTCGGGGGATTCGGCGGTGGTGGCGGTCGTCAGCAGGTAAAAGGTTCTAATTTAAGAATCAGAATCAAGCTGAATCTTGACGAAATGGTAAACGGCACGCAGAAAACCATCAAAGTCAAAAAAATGAAGATGGCGGAAGGTGCTACTTCTAAAACCTGTCCTACCTGTGGCGGATCCGGAGTTCAACTAAAAGTGATGAACACCATGTTCGGACAAATGCAGACACAGACTACCTGCGGAACCTGTCAGGGAATCGGTAAAGTTGCCGACAAAATTCCGGCAGGCGCCAACGCTCAGGGACTTATTAAAGATGAAGAGGAAGTAACGATTAACATTCCTGCGGGAGCAAGAGACGGCATTCAGCTTAATGTAAGAGGAAAAGGGAATGACGCTCCTTTTGGTGGTATTCCGGGAGATCTTTTGGTCATCATCGAAGAGGAAGTTGATAAAACTATAAAAAGAGAAGGAGATAATCTTCATCAGGAGCTCTATATTTCATTTGCTGAAGCGGCGTTGGGAACGAAAAAAGAGGTTCCTACCGTTGGTGGCAAAGTGAAGATCACGGTAGATCCGGGAACGCAGTCTGGGAAAATCCTGAGACTTGCAGGGAAAGGTCTTCCAAGCATAGACAGCTATGGTAAGGGTGATATGTTCATTCATATCAACGTATGGACACCGCAAAAGCTGACCAAAGAACAGAAGGATTTCTTCGAGAAGCAGATGAGCAGCGGAGAAATGGTCGCTGAACCATCCGGAAAGGAAAAAACTTTTTTTGATAAGGTAAAAGATTTATTCAATTAAATACGTAAAGGATTCTTCGGAATCCTTTTTTGTTACGATTTAATGATCATGCTATTACTACTGCCAATCATTGTTCGTTCAATTATTGAAAGAATGTATACTAAAGAATGTTGAAGGAGAAAGATAAGATAATAGCAAAAATGGAATAGCTTTTAAAGAGAAAAACTGATCGGTTCAATTTCTAATTATTTTCATCATTTTTCATTATATTTGTCTCAATAATTACAATGAATTATATCAAAAATGATACAAGAAATTTTAAATTATAAGAAAGTGATGGGCGAAATTGAAGGACTATTAAACCATAGTCCCTACAAAAAAAGCCATATTATTTCAAAGATAGGACTTGCACCAGCTACCTTTTACCGGAAATTGAGTGCTCAGTCATTTACGCCAGATGAAATGTTGGCCTTGGCAAAAATATTGTCACCGCGTGAAGCATTGTTATTAGAAATAGAGCAATCAGAGAAAGATATTGAGAATGGCAACTATAGAGAACATTCGGTGGTTAGTGAAGAATTACGTAAGAAGTTTTTGTAGCTTATCCGGATCTTGAAAGTTGTTCCAAAAGGATACAAGATATATTCTATCAGAAGTAACACGGTAATAAAGATATATTTGTGGTACGACTAAATATTTTCTATAGTTATAATTTTCTTCTGAAACACTACCTATTAATGAATTAAGCGATATATTCATAACTGCTTCATCAACCTTATCCATAAAGTTGCGAATTTCTCTTGTTGACCAATACTCCGAAAGATATTGCAGATTATTTTCATATGATTTTTCTGCAGTTTCTGTCCAAACAACGGTATACATTTCTTACAATATTTTTCCAAAAATATGAAAAAGATTATATAATTTTTTGATAGGCTCACCAGAGTCGGAAAAACTTAAATATTGCTTAAAGCTTATGTAAACTTCATACCATCTGTCCTCGTTTTATATTTGAAAATTTTAATACAAATTTTTAAAGTTTAAAAAAATAATGAGTCCTGCCGTTTTAAATGGCAGGACTCATTATCTAATATTATTTCTCTTCTGCTTATTTTTTTACAGCCAGTGAATAAATTCCTTTCCCTGCTGTGAAAAGCGCTACTGCAAGAAGTCCGCCCGTTATTCCGAATACAGCCTCCTTCAGTATACTCGGCCATGAAGGAAATAAATGATGAAAATAATCGATCCTGTGGGCAAAAATCCCTCCGGCAACCAGAATCAAAGCGATAGTACCGATAACCCCCAGTGCTTTAATAACAATAGGTAATGCTTTTACCAGTAAATGTCCCAATTGTCCAAAGAACCCTTTGTCATTGCTTTTTTTGATCAGCTTAAAACCTGCATCATCCATTCTGACGATCAGCGCAACAATTCCGTAGACACCTACTGTGGCAATAAATGCAACCAAACTCGTTACCAGAATCTGGGTGATAAAAGGATGGCTTTCTTCAAGTACCGTTCCCAAAGCGATGATTACGATCTCAATCGATAAAATAAAATCGGTGGTAATGGCTGATTTCACTTTTGCCTTTTCTATTTCTTCAGGACTTTGTCCTTTTGTGTCTTCGATTTCTTCCTCCACTTCATGTCCCTTTTTGTTACGGTGAAACAGATATTCAATAATCTTTTCCATCCCTTCGAATGACAGATATAATCCACCTAGAATCAGTACATAATTGATTGCTGGCGCATACAGCCAGTTCAGTAAAAATACAATGGGCAGGATGATCAGTTTATTAAGAAAAGAGCCTTTTGTGATTGCCCACAATACCGGAAGCTCACGAGATGATAGAAAACCGGTTGCTTTTTCGGCATTTACAGCCAAATCATCTCCCAGAATTCCTGCTGTTTTTTGCGTTGCAACTTTACTTGTCACTGCTACATCATCCATCAGCGCTGCGATATCATCCAAAATAGCAAAAAAACCAGATGCCATAAATTTTAATATTTTTTTAATAATTGTTAAGCAAAAGTAATTATTTTAATTTGATTCATTCTATGATTTCATCGAGGTTTTAGAAGAATTAACATGAAAACTCTGACTAAACAAAAGAGGCAAAAGCTTTAACACATAAGGCACATTAGATTTTTTAGTTAAAATATTGCGCCTATTTTAGAGCACATGAGATTAAAAATCAAAGATTTTTAAAAACTATTGTTTCTTCATTCTACCTATTCAGAGCAGTAAAAGTGCTGTCCTATTAACAACAGGAGCACAATTTTCACATAAAACAAATTATTCGATCCATTTAAAATCATTAAATAACCATCATTTATTTGGGTTGCCAATTTAAAAGTTTTAAATTCCAGGCAAAAAGACTCAATGATGAGTCTCAAAGAGTGAAAAACCAGTCTTTTATACTCGATAATGAACCTAAAAGGCTCAAATTCCAGGCAAAAAGACTCAATAATGAGTCTCAAAGAGTGAAAAATCAGTCTTTTTACTGGATTTTGAGTGTTAAAGACTCAAATTTTATAGAAAAAGAGTCATCCATCAACCTTACAGGCTGAAAAATCATACTCATATATTCACTGGTGAAGATTCTTTTAAAGTTTTTGAACTGTTTTTCGTTTAATTTAAATATCCGTAAATTTATTTCATGAAAAAGCTGATTCTTAAGTATCATTTTTTCGTTCTTGGACTGATCAGCTTTGTATTAAATTCATGCAATACAAAATTCAGAGTCTGGGTAGGAACGAATAACGAACAGAAAATATATAACCTGAAATACGGCGAAGATAAAAGACAGAAAATGGATGTTTTTCTTCCGTCCGATTATCCTCAAGATTCCCGAGTAATATTGATCGTTCATGGTGGTGCCTGGAAATATGGGCGTAAGGAGCATATGATCCAGATTCAGAAAATGCTTTTTAATCACAATATCCCCAGCATCAATATGAATTACCGTCTGGTTTCGAAACCTAAAAAAATCACATACCGTGAACAGCTGGCAGATATCGATGCGGTTATTAAAAAATTCAATGAACTGGCAGGAAAAGCAGAGCTTCAACCGAACAATTATATTCTTTTGGGCGAAAGCTCCGGTGGTCATCTTGCCTTGCTATATGGATATCAGAATCCTGAACAGATCAGAAAGATTATTGCTTTGAGTGCACCTACAGACTTTTATTCCCCAGAGTACCTACAGTCATTCTATTCTACATATTCTTCCCCTACGATTCAAAAGGTCGTGGGAACTAAGTTTCACCGGAAAAATTTATCTGAAGAATTTAGAAAAGCGAGTCCTGTGGCTAATATTTCTCATGTTCCTACGCTGATATTCCAAGGAAATCAGGATTTTCTGGTGAATCAGAAACAAGGATTAGCTTTAGATTCAGCATTAACAGCACAGCATGTTCCGCATAAGCTCGTATTTATGAAAAATACCGGACATGCAGCAAGGTTTTTTAATAAGAAGAAAAGAGACAGTATTATTTATCCGAATATTCTGGAGTGGATTCAACAAAGATGAGTAATGAGTAATCGATGATATATGATAATTGATAGTTGATGGTTTTGGGTCTTAATAAAAAGCCCGCTCATTGAGCAAGCTGGTATTATTTAAATTCTTATTCTTCGTCGTCGAATTTGTGATTTTCATATTTTGAAAAGTCTTCTTTTTTTCCGAATAAAAATTTCAGGATCACCGGTACGGTTGTTATTAAGACGATTACGATGATGATAAGTTCCAGTTTCTTTTTAAGGTCGATTCCGAACTGGTCGATGAAAAGCTTATCAAGGTAATGTCCTGCAAAGATCAGCAGAAAAGACCACAAAACGGCTCCGATAATATTATCTCTTAAAAATGCTTTTTTATCCATTTTCACAATCCCCGCAACGATAGGCGTAAATGTTCGGACTACCGGTAGGAATCTTGCCATAATGATCGCCAGCGCTCCGTTCTTTTCAAAGAAATCGTGAGCCTGATACAGATATTTCTTTTTAAACAGCCAGGTATCCTGTTTTTTGTATAAAGTAGAACCGGCTTTTCTTCCGAAATAATATCCTACCTCGTTTCCAACAATCGCAGCAAATGCCACAGAAGAAGCTAAAATAAACGTATCCAGGAAATCACTTCCCGTAGATCCGAAAGTTTCTCTTATAATGTCAATCGAATAAATTCCCGAAACGAAAAGCAGTGAATCTCCCGGTAAAAAAAATCCTACAAAAAGACCTGTTTCGGCAAAAATAATAAACAAAATAAGCCAAAATCCACCAAGCTTTATATAAAACTCAGGGTTTAATAAATCTTTCCAATTATTGAAATCTTCCATACGTTTTGATAAGTAACAAAAATAGGATTAATAAACGTCATTCCGAAATTTATTATCAGATTTTAACGAAATTTAAACATCCCTTCTATAAGTCCATATCATCGTCTGAAACCGCGGTTCCATCGGCCATGAGAAATGCTTTCAGGAATGGGGTAAGATTTCCGTTCATTACAGAATCGACGTCGGAAGTTTCGTATCCTGAGCGTACATCTTTTACCAGTTTATAAGGATGCATCACGTAATTTCGGATCTGACTTCCCCACTCTATCTTCATTTTGTTGGCTTCGATCTCATTTCGGGCTTTCATTCTTTCTTCCAGCTCCATTTCATATAGCCTTGAGCGTAACAACTGCATCGCTTTTTCTTTATTCTGAAGCTGTGAACGGGATTCTGAGTTTTCAATAATAATTCCTGTCGGTGCGTGACGGAGACGTACAGCTGTTTCCACTTTGTTTACGTTCTGCCCTCCTGCTCCGGAAGACCTCATCGTTTCGAAGGAAATATCAGCAGGATTGATGTTGATTTCAATCGTATCATCCACCAAAGGATATACATATACTGAAACGAAGCTCGTATGGCGTTTCGCATTCGAGTCGAAAGGTGAAATTCTTACCAGTCGGTGTACTCCGTTTTCGCCGCGAAGGTATCCGAATGCAAATTCACCTTCAATTTCCAGCGTTACGGTTTTTACGCCGGCCACATCGCCTTCCTGGAAATTCAGCTCGCGGATTTTATAGCCCTGCTTTTCGGCCCACATCGTGTACATTCTCATCAGCATGGAAGCCCAGTCGCAGCTTTCAGTTCCTCCGGCTCCGGCAGTAATCTGCAATACCGCAGAAAGTTCGTCACCCTCATTGGAAAGCATGTTTTTAAATTCCAGGTCTTCGATTTTTTCCACCAATTGAGGGAAGGTATCATCAAGCTCTTTTTCTGAATCAGGATCTTCTTTGGCAAAATCTACCAAAACCTGCAGATCTTCAAACTGAGTATGAATTTCTTCATAGGCTTCCACCCACTTTTTCTTGGAACGGAGCTGCTTTAAAAATGCTTCCGCCTCTTTCGGATTATCCCAGAATTCGGGAGCTGCCGTTTTTTCGTCGTCGTTGGCTATTTCTATCTTCTTTTTATCAATCTGAAGATATTTATGGAGATCGTCAATTCTTGACTGAATTTCTTTTATCTGGTCGTTGTTGATCACGATTTTTTATTTCTTGCAAAAATAAGAAATTTTATTCCTTTTATCCCTTGTCTTCACGTCCAGTTTTACCTTCCTCTTCATTGTGAGAAAAACCGATTACTCTTCTTGGCTCTTCAACGATCCTGTAGGAATCCAGCTCGGTTTTAAGATCTTTTACCCTGTTCTGAAACTGGTCGAAATTATTAATAATGACGTCACTCAAAAATCTGGCGATCTGATCCAGATACTCTTCCGTAAGTTTTCCTGCAGCGTCTCGTAAGGCTGCTTTTAAGAGATTCTGGTCGATCTTAAGATTTTCGTCTCTTGTTTTCTGGTAAAGATTTTTGATCCTTTTTTTAAGACTTTGGGTAAAATCAATCAGCATGGTATTGCTGAACACTTTCATCTGGGCAGAAATTCCGTGCCAGAAAGGTATTTTATCGGCTTTGTTATTTTTTAAAATTTTAAATAAAAGAGAATCTTTTTCGAGATTTCGGGTCATCGCATATAGAATGATTTCTGATCTTTCGGCGAGATTTGGAGGAAAAATGGGAATCATCACATCAAATCTTCCGGGAGCAAGAATTTCCTCATCTATTTCCGCCACGGAATTCGCAGAACCTACCATTAAAAGCTCTTCCTGCTCAAACTTTGAAATGTAATGAAGAATAATTTCCTGTGTTTCAAGATTACATGAAGCGACGTTATTTTCTGCTTTTCTCGCCATCATGATGTTATCGAAGTCCTCAATAAAGAGCAATACTTTATCCTCTTTCATCATGGTAACCAGAAAATCGTTGAAGTTGGTTTGGTTTCCGTCTACAAAAGAAGTTCCGAGATAATGCTTTTTTACTTCCTTAAATTGATAGCCGATAATTTCGGAGATTTTATTGGCCCAAAAGATTTTTCCGCTTCCCGGAGGACCATATAAGATGATTCCTACAGGTTTATTAATTCCCCAATCTTTGATCTGTTGAGGATTCAGGAACGGCTCCAGAACACCAGAAATATGAAAAAACAGATCTCTGTATCCGATAAAATCTCTTTTCTGCAGGCTTGTTTTATGCCCGAAATAATCGTAAACAAACTTATAATTGCCACCCAGCCGGTTGTCTATTCCATAACTGGAAATCGAGGATTTAAAGAAACCATTATCAAAAATATTGGGATCTGATTCTTTAATTACTTTTTCAACCTTATCTTTTGGCTGATTTATCTTTTCTGCAATCTGCTCGAGGGTTTTCATTTTGTCGAGATCTTTTTCATAGAGCTTCAGGAATTCAATATTTTCCCGGGCGAATTTTTCAAAGTCTTTTTTTATTTCAAAATTGGTGCTGATACAATCAACGAGATCAAGATCAAAATCCTGGATGAACTGTTTGATGGCTTCCGCAGAAACATTGAGTTCTTTTGCTAAATCAACTAATTTCATAAATGTCCATTAATACTATCAAAAATAGCGTATTTGAAATTAAATATGAATTGATTTAATATAAAAACTGTAACAATTCAATAGTATCATAGACTACTACTATGTAAAACAAATTACATGGAAAAAATTTTATCGGTAAAAAATCTTACTAAAAAATTCAAAAGAATTGTGGTCAACAATATTTCTTTTGATGTCGAAAAAGGGAATGTGTATGGTTTGCTGGGACCCAACGGAAGCGGGAAATCAACGACTTTCGGTATGCTGCTTTCTACCATTAATCCTACCAGCGGAGACTGGTACTGGTTTGGAAAGAAAGGCACCGATCCGGATACGCTGAAGAAAATCGGTGCGATCATCGAACAGCCTAATTTTTATCCTTACCTGAGCGCGGAAACCAATCTGAAAATCGTTGCCGAAATCAAAGGAACTCCCTACCATAGAATTGACGAGGTTCTGCAGACCGTAGGGCTTCTCGAACGAAAAAAGGAAACTTTTAAAACATTTTCCCTGGGGATGAAACAGCGTCTGGCCATTGCATCTGCCATGCTCAATAATCCGGAAGTCATGATTCTGGACGAGCCAACAAATGGTCTTGATCCGGAAGGAATCATCCAGATTCGCGAGATCATCAGCAATATTGCCAAACAGGGAATCACTATTATTATTGCCAGTCACCTTTTGGATGAGATCGAAAAGATTTGCAGCCATGTGATTGTCCTTAAAGAAGGAAATTCAATCTACTGCGGAAGGGTGGATGAAATGACCGCCAATAATGGATATTTTGAATTGAAAGCAGACAACAATACATTGCTTTTAAAAGCATTAAACGAACTTCAATGGTTCACAGCAGTTAATCAGGACGGCGATATGCTGAAAGCGCAGATCCGCGATGATGCTTCTATTTCGGCATCAGCTCTAAACCAGAAGCTTGCCGAGCAGGGGATTTACCTGTCACATTTAACGAAGAAAAAGCTTTCTCTAGAATCTCAATTCCTTGAACTTGTAAAAAACACAAAATAATCATGATAAAATTATTTAAACTAGAATATTACAAAAATCTGAATTATAAACCATTCAAGATTTTTACAATCCTGTATTTTGCGATTCTTATTGCATTATTATTTATAGGATTGGTGGATTTTGATCTTTTTGGAGGAAAGATTAATTTAAAAGAACAGGGCATTTATAATTTCCCGGAAATCTGGAATTTCACAACGTATATTGTGGCTTTGCTTAAAATTTTCCTGGGACTAATCATTGTTTTTTCGATTTCGCAGGAATTCAGCAACCGGATGTTTAAGCAAAATACGATTGATGGGTTAAGCAGAAAAGAATTCATTTCTTCAAAATTACTAACGATCAGTATTTTTACGATTGTTTCCACAGTGGTTGTTTTTGCGATCACCATGTTTCTCGGATATAAATATTCTAATACGACAGAATCTGCGAAGGTTTTTGAAGAAATTTTCTTTATCGGAAATTATTTTGTGAAGCTGTTTACGTTCTTCTGCTTTCTGATGTTTCTTTCCATTTTGTTGAGGAAATCGGTTTTTGTTTTTCTTGCCCTTTTTGTTTTCTGGATCGGTGAAGGTATTTTATCCGGTGTGGAAGTGTACATGAAAGTGCGCGGAATGCAGGGACCTCAGAGAAATGAAGTGCTTCAGAATGATTTCTTCATTACACATCTTTTACCACTGGAAAGTATGTCCAGCCTGATTCCTAATCCCGTAGTAAGACTCAATATGGTAAAAATGATGGGTGTGAAATATGAGTTCCACTACCCTACGGAAAGCATGATTGCGTGTCTGGTTTGGTGTGCCATCTTCATTATTGGTTCATACTGGATTTTAAGAAAAAGAGATTGGTAATTTCTAATTCAAGATTCAGAATTCAAGATTTAAAGTTTAATTCTTTACATAATAAGTGATTCGTTTTCGGATCACTTTTTTTATTTTATTGAAGTTTTATTTTATATTTAATAAAAATTAATGGCATGAAGAGAATATATTACGTTCCCGGATTGATAAGCGCTTTACTTATTCCTATTTTATTTTGGTTTTACGGGAGCCAAAGAAGCCATGCGCCATACACAGTGATGGATCTGGGACTGCCCGCAAAAATAAGAGCTGGAGCAACGGATTCCCTCGAAACATTTGAGCATTACAGAAACTGGAATTATAAGAAAATCATTGTACGGCCTAATACCGCTCTGCAAAATCGCGCATATTATGTTTCGAAATTAAAAAAACTTCAGGCAAGAAATGAAAAGGAAACGGGAATTGAATTTGTGATTGATGATAAAAACAATTATCAGGATTTTATTGCCTTAATTGATGCCATGAAGCTGGCAAAACAGGAAGCCTACGGAGTAGACGTGGAGAAAACGAATCATTTCTTTGCGATCCATATGTACAAAGATCCGAACGCCACCAGGAGAAATTATAATAGTGGCGGCACTTGCGTGGTTGATAACGAGTATTATAAAGAAAAATTAGCATTAAATATCATCAAACCTGAAACCTTCATCAATCATGTTCCCAACCAAACTTATTATATAATTTTCGGTTTTTTGGTATTTTTAAATATTTCAATGTTTAGCATTAAAGAAAATCTTCAACTCAAAAGAACTTACGTATGAAAAAGATATATTATTTCCCTGGATTGATGAGTGCTTTGATTGTACCTGTTTTATTTTGGTATTATATTAATCCATACATTGATAAAACGAAGTATACTGTCATTGACATCGGAATTCCTGCCAAATTAAAGAAAGATAAAAGCAATGATATATATAATCTTGAATCCTTACGAAACTGGGATTACAAGAAAATAAAGGTTGATCCTTCAAAAGCAAAAGAAAATTCAAAATTTTATGTTTCGGAAATTAAGTCTCTCCAAAAACGTAATGAAAAAGAAACCGGAATAGAATTTATTTTAGATAAAAATAACAGTTATGGTGATTTTGTCTCTCTATTAAATGATATGGCCGTTGCAAAACATGAAACTTACGCATTGGATTTGGAAAAAACCGGAAATGTATTTGCCACTGTGAATTATAAAAGTCCAAAAACTGAAGAAGAAGAAATAGATTGCCTTTTATGTCATGACACGATTTATACTTATGTTGAGGTAAAGCCCGATTTTAAACAATATTATATGAGTATTTTTCAAAATCTCTCAAAACTTCCAAACGGAGCTTATTATATCTTTTTCGGATTTCTTTTATTTTTAAATATTTCAATGTTCAGCATTAAAGAAAGGTTTCAAATGCAGAGATTTCGTTTAATATAATAGATTTCCGCTGTGCTCCACTTCGTTCCGATCATTTCAGAATGAAATTGAGTTGGTCAGATATAAAAAGAAAAGACTGCCTTTCGGCAGCCTCCTCAATCACTTCACTTAAAATATTACTTTTTATCTTTCTCCAGGAGCGCAATATACTCTCCGTAGCCTTTTTCTTTCATTTCCGCTTTCGGGATAAACTTAAGAGAAGCACTGTTGATACAGTAGCGAAGTCCTCCTTTATCTGCTGGTCCATCATTGAAAACGTGTCCCAAATGGGCATCTCCGGTTTTACTTCTTACCTCTACCCTGGTCATTCCGTGTGAACGGTCAAGCTTTTCTTCAATTAGCTTTTTCGTAATTGGCTTTGAGAAACTCGGCCATCCACAACCTGATTCAAACTTATCGGTAGAGATAAACAATGGTTCTCCGGTGGTAATGTCTACATAAATCCCTTCACGGGTCTCGTCCCAGTACTCATTCTGGAAAGCTCTTTCCGTACCGTTTTCCTGCGTTACATTGTATTGTTCGGCAGTTAGTTTTTCCTTAAGAACTTTTTTATCCTGCTTCTGATATTTCACTTTTTTTTGCTTTGGAGGATTTGCATTTCTCGCCATTTCAAATAATCCCGGTTCAATGTGACAATATCCTCCCGGGTTTTTGTCAAGATAATCCTGGTGATAATCTTCTGCTTTATAAAAGTTTTTTAACGGAATCGTCTCTACCAGTACAGGTTTACTGTAATTTTTTGCCAGTCTCGCTACTTCCGCTTTTACAATAGCTTCGGTTTCTTTATCGGTTGAATAAATTCCGGTTCTGTACTGATCTCCTCTGTCATTTCCCTGTTTGTTTAAACTCGTAGGATCAATCGTTTTGAAATAAAGATCGATGAGCAACTTAAGATCAACTTCTTCCGGATCGTATTTTACTTTCACCGTTTCGGCAAAACCGGTTGTGTGACTGACAACTTCTTCATAGGTAGGATTTTGCTTATTTCCGTTCGCATATCCTACTTCCGTTCCTACGACTCCTCGTATTTGTTGAAAGAAATGCTCAGTTCCCCAAAAACATCCTCCTGCAAAATAAACTTCTTTTACATTTTTATTGTCCATAATGGTCTCATTTTCTTTTTTTGATTCGGCGGATTTCATCTTTTTTGAATCTCCGCAGCTTGTTGCAAATACTGCTATTCCCAGAATCACTCCGAGAAATATTAATATGTTTTTCATTGTTAACTTTTTATTTGTATTCATTTTTTTTCATTTAATATCATTAATCCGAATCCTAACAGCATAAGATCTTTCAGAATGAAAAAATCTGTTACAGGAACTCCATCTACTACTTTCCAGACTCCGGGAGTCGTAAATAAATAACTTAACGTAATCAGAAAAGTGGCAACCATACCGAATCCCGCAAGCCTTTTCAATGATGCAAATTTCACACTAAAGATGAGTAATAATGCAATGATAATTTCTATCACTCCGATAGCATTTGACACCGCCTGTACACTTACAAAATTATATACGAAAAAAGTGAGAAAATGGTTTTCTATTAAAGGTTTTATTGCATTGGCTTCCGTGGGAGTAAATTTAAAAATTCCTATCCACAGTAAAATAAGCGCTGCTCCGAATAATGAAATGTAATAGCCAGATTGATAAGCTGAAATCCGATGATTTGTTTTTGTTCCGTTCATGTTCTAAGATTTTGAATTAATACTTTTATTATTTTCAAAAGTATAGTCGGAGCCATTTCAAAATCCTGACAATTTTTAAATTAAATATCTAATTTTTTTAAAATATTTTTATTAAACTCTTGAATTTCAGAATCATTAATTTCAATATTTTTTTCCTGAGATCGTTTATTTTTTAAGATATCATCTAAGATTTCCAGTTTCTTTTTATAAGCTCTGCACCATTTACAGATTTTAAGATGCAGATTGAGCCGCCTGTTTTCATTTGACGAAATATTGTCTGCACTGCGCTTCTCCATGAGTAAAGTTGCTTCACTGCATGGTAAAAAGATAATATGTATTAGTTTTTTTAGCATTTTTAAATTTATGATTTTGAAAACCAGTTAAATTCTAAGCATTCTCTCAGCTGCATTCGGCTTCGCTGTAAAATCTTCCAGAGATTAGTCGTAGAAATATTCAATTCCTGACTTACTTCCGGTGCTTTTTTTTCTTCGAGATAATACATTTTCATGGGAATCTTCCATCGTAAAGGCAGATCTTCCATACAGTCTTCCAATGTTTTATTAAAATCTTCATCGTCGAGAAGTTCGCCTTGCTTTTCAGAGACATCCCAATTGTTGAGAACATCATTACTTTTCCATAAGCCTGTTTCATCAAAAAAATGATCCAGATGTATCTGTGGCTCAGACCTGTATTTTTTGCGGTAAAAATCAGCAACCTTTCTGTTTAAGATAGCCAATAGCCACGTTAAAGGCTGGCTTTTTCCTTCAAAAGAATCATATGATGAAAAAGCAGCAATAAAAACCTCCTGAACAATCTCTTCTGCCTCGATTTTATCCGAAAGTAAATAAACAGCTCTTCTGAGTAATGGTTCAGAATATCGCTCTATCCAGCGTTTAAATATTTCGTTTTTTGTCATTTCAACGGTTTTCCTGAAAAAATATTCAGATTCTCAAACATCATTCACTGTAAAACACTTATCACAATCTTGATATTTTATTTAAATATAAAAAGTTAAAAGATAAAGTCCAAAAAAATCTCACTTATGAAATTTTCATGAAAAAACTTCAATGTACATTTGGCCTGCATCCACCATAACCTTCAAAACATAATTTTGCAAACAGCTTAAAACGTAAAAGTATATTTTCCTATTGCAGCAAAAAGATTAAATTTGCATCTTATCAAAATTGTAAAAAGCAAAGCAATATAAATTATGACATCACAAGAGATCCGTCAAAAATTTTTAGATTATTTTAAAAGCAAAGGGCACCTCATCGTTCCTTCAGCACCTATCGTACTGAAAGATGATCCTACCTTAATGTTTTCCAACTCAGGAATGACACAGTTTAAGGATTTTTTCCTTGGCTATAAAACACCTACCGCTCCGAGAATTGCCGATACGCAAAAGTGTCTGAGAGTATCCGGAAAACATAATGATCTGGATGATGTAGGCCGCGATACCTATCACCACACCATGTTTGAAATGTTGGGAAACTGGTCTTTCGGAGATTATTTTAAAAAAGATGCTATTGCTTTTGCCTGGGAATTGCTGACGGAAGTCTATGGAATTCCTAAAGAAAACTTATATGTAACGATTTTTGAAGGAGATGCTTCCGAAAATCTTGAAAGAGATCAGGATGCTTATGATTTCTGGAAATCTCATATTTCCGAAGACAGAATCATCAACGGAAACAAAAAAGACAACTTCTGGGAAATGGGTGAAAGCGGACCGTGCGGACCGTGTTCAGAGATCCATGTAGACTTGAGAACACCAGAAGAAAAAGCAAAAGTTTCAGGGCTTGAATTGGTAAACAACGATCATCCTCAGGTGGTGGAAGTATGGAACCTGGTTTTCATGGAATTCAACAGAAAAGCCGACAGAACCTTAGAAAAACTTCCTGCCCAGCACGTGGATACCGGAATGGGCTTTGAGCGTCTTTGTATGGCCCTTCAGGGAAAATCTTCCAATTACGACACCGACGTTTTCACTCCACTGATTGCTAAAGTAGAAGAACTTTCCGGAAAAAAATATACGGGAGTTTTAGAAAACGAAAAAGACATTGCCATTCGTGTAGTGGTAGACCATATCAGAGCCGTTTCTTTTGCAATTGCTGACGGACAGCTACCTTCCAACGGAGGTGCGGGTTATGTGATCAGAAGAATTTTAAGAAGAGGAATTTCCTATTCTTACCGATTCTTAGGGATGAAAGAACCATTCCTTTATAAATTAGTTGCAGTTTTGCAGGAGCAGATGGGAGCATTCTTCCCTGAGCTAGAAAAACAAGGAAAACTTGTTTCAGAAGTGATTAAAAGTGAAGAAGAATCATTCTTAAGAACCATAGAAAACGGATTGATCAGGGTTGAAAAATTGATTCAGCAGACGATTGCCAGCAACGCTAAAGTATTGCCGACTGAAGAAGTTTTTGAATTATATGACACGTATGGTTTCCCGGATGATTTAACGAGAATTATTGCCGAAGAAAAAGGGTTAACGATCGATGAAAAAGGATTTGAGCAGGCATTAA
Organism: Chryseobacterium taichungense; assembly: GCF_900109935.1. Classification (GTDB taxonomy): domain Bacteria; phylum Bacteroidota; class Bacteroidia; order Flavobacteriales; family Weeksellaceae; genus Chryseobacterium; species Chryseobacterium taichungense. Next base: position 70,187 of record NZ_FOBV01000003.1, read on the forward strand.
ATGCACAGAAACAACGTTCAAAAGCAGATTCAGCACAAAAGGTATATGACTGGGTAACTTTAGAAGAAAAGTCCGAAAACTTCGTAGGTTATGATAAGTTTGAATCTGAAACCTACATTACGAGATACCGAAAAGTAGAAAATAAAGACGGAGAATTTTACCAGGTGGTGTTAAGCGAATCTCCTTTCTATCCTGAAGGCGGTGGCCAGGTGGGAGATAAAGGAATCCTTGAAAATGCAATGGAAAGCTTCGAAGTTCTCGAGACAAAAAAAGAAAACGGACTGATCATTTCTTTAATCAATGGTCTTCCGAAAGATGCAGGTGCAGTTTTTTATGCTAAAGTGAATATGGCAGAAAGAAGAAATTCACAGGCTAATCACTCCGTTACTCACCTGTTACATGAAGCGCTGAGAGAAGTTCTGGGAACTCACGTAGAACAGAAAGGCTCATTTGTTGGTCCTGACTATCTTCGTTTTGACTTCTCCCATTTCAATAAAATGACTGAGGAAGAACTGACATTAGTAGAAGATAAAGTAAATGCCAAGATCAAGGAAAGCATTGCCTTACAGGAATTCAGAAATATCCCGATTCAGGAAGCGCTGGACAGAGGGGCAATGGCTTTGTTTGGTGAGAAGTATGGTGACAGTGTAAGGATGATCCAGTTCGGAACTTCGATGGAACTTTGCGGAGGAACACACGTAAAAAACACCAGTGAAATCGGTCATTTCAAGATCGTTTCCGAGAGTTCTGCCGCAGCGGGAATCAGGAGAATTGAAGCCATTTCGGGAGATAAAGCTGAAGAATATTTCAAAAATCTTGAAAAGCAGATTGCCGAGCTTTCTCAATTGCTAAAATCTAAAGATGTCGTACGTTCTATCGAGAAATTAATCGAAGAAAATGCTGTCTTAAAGTCTGAAGTTGATGCTTTGAAAAAAGAAAAGGCAAAAGGAGAAATCAGTAACTGGAAAGGAGCTTACGAACAAAAAGGCGATAAATTAGTTCTGGTAAAAAGAACTTCTTTGGATGCCGGTTCGGTAAAAGATATCGTTTTCCAATTAAAGAAAGAAATCCCGACTTCCATTACGGTTATTCTGTCCGACGCAGACGGAAAACCAATGATTACCGTTGGCGTTTCTGATGATTTAGCTGGAATTTATCAGGCGGGAGCATTGATTAAAGATTTGGCAAAAGAAATCCAGGGCGGCGGCGGCGGAAATCCGGGCTTTGCCACAGCAGGAGGAAAAAATCTTGATGGATTGGAAAATGCTTATCAGAAAGCTTTGAATCTTTAAACTTTAATAAAAATATAAGGTAAAAAAAGCAACTGTCGTCGTGGCAGTTGCTTTTATTTTTACTGAACTTTTGTTATCAATAGAAATGGGCTTTAGCCCATTTACCAGATTAAATAATGCAATTGGCTTTAGCCAAACTTAAAATCATTTTGGCTAAAGCCAATCCCGATCAGAAACACCTTCGGCCTGCTTGTCTATAACAACATCCAGAGCATTACGCTGGGCGATAAGTGTCGCGATTATTATTCTTCAAATAATTTTGTATCGAAATGAAGGAGGTCGTAAATTGGACACAGCTGATTTAATTTTTAACAAAAGATTATATTTTCTTCAGTCGTTTTGTAACTTTCTTATCAATAGTTTTGTCTAACTATTAAAAAAGACTAATGACAAAATTTTTATCGCCGCTGTTTTTATTCTTTACAGCACTGGTTTTCGGACAGACTCAGTTGAAGGTTTTCAATAAAGCCGACAAGCAACCGATCTATAATGCAGCCGTATATTGTGATGATGCACTGTTGGGAAAAACGGATCTCAATGGAGCGTTGTCCTTTAAAACGAAATGTAAAAAAGTTGAAATCCTGGCCAGCAATTTTGAAGATGTGACGGCCGATGTAAAGAAAAATATGGAGGTTGCCATGCAGCCTTTGTCTGAAAAGAGAGGAAATATTGACCGTGTAGTGATCAATGACAAAAGTGATCCGAGAGCACTGAAAATTCTTGATGAGCTTAATAAAAGGGCCAAAGAAAATTCTCCTAAATCCTTAGATTCCTATAATTTCAAGTCGTATTCTAAATTTTCCATCGACCTCGACAAGGATTCCATCGATATTTATAAAAACTTTTTAACCGTAAGAAAAGACTCTCTTTCAAAGGTTGACCATAAGGATTTTAAACAAAAAGAAAGCGAGAAAAAAGATTCCCTGATTGCAGAAGATTTTGTGGAAGCTTCATCGGAGGGGCAGATGTTCCTTTGGGAAAAAGCTGCTGAATACAAATATTCCAAAAAATTTGGTGAAAAAACCAATATCATTGATAACCGAATGTCAGGTTTTAAAAATCCAATCTATGAAGCGCTAGCGATTAACATTTCGAATCTTGACAGAACTCCGAGACAGCTGAGACCGGAAAACAGAAAGCTGTTTAACTATTACCTTACTGACACGATACAGCTTGACGGAAGAAAAACATACGTCATCAAGTTTAAAGAGATCACCGACAAAAAGAAGCAGAACCCACGGAAATTCAACGGGAAAATCTATGTAGACGCCGACAGCTATGCCCTGAAAAAATTTGAAAGCATCAGCAAAAAAATCAACGAAGGAAATATCGTCTCTGTATGGAAGCCGATCAATAATAAATGGTTCCTGGATTACGAAGATATCAAACTCAAAATGGGTGATACCAGCTTTGACACTTCAAAGAAAGACAGTGTAAAAGCAGGTGAAAAAACGAAATACAACAAAAAGAAATTCGGAAATTACCTGTACGTCAAAAACAGATTCTTTGATTTTGAAATCGACCAACCGCAGAAAGCTTCCGATTTTAAGGGCTATTCCCTTGAAATGAAAAACTCCGACGGAAGTCTGCTGCAGCAATACAGAACTGATAGTTTGACCACCAGGGAAAGTAATACTTATACCAAGATCGACAGCTTTGTGCAAAAACATGATTTTGAGAAAAAACTCAATACTTTGACACAGCTTTTAAGAGGAAATCTCCGCTATAAAATGATCGATTTTGACCTGACCAAATTCATCAGCTATGATAAATACCAGGGATTCCGCCTGGGAGCAGGGATAAAGCTCAATGAAAAATTCAGCAAAACATTTTCTCCTGACGGATATTTTAGATACGGGTTTAAAGATCACCGCTGGAAATACGGGCTTGGTCTGGATGTAAAACTTTCTGATAAAAGGACCTCCGTCTTCCGGGTTGAATATGTAGATGATGTATTTGCTGCCGGAAGATTCAGCAACCAGATGTGGGATATGATGATGAAAATATCTGATTTAAATCTTGACCTCCATAATTCGACATTCTACAGAAATCAGAGATATGGAGCTTCTTTCCTGTATGATATTTCCAACTCATTAAGCATGAAAATTGCGGTGAACAAAGAGAAACAGAATGCTCTTTTTGATTACCAGTATAAAAATATGGGAAACAGTTTTGACAATACAAACGCTGTTTTATCTTTGAAATTTGCCCCAAATGACAAGAATATTATGACCCCTTCTGGGAAATACACGTATGAAAAAGGCTACCCGCAAGTATTTTTAAATTATGAAAAAGGCTTTAAAACCTTAGGCGGAGATTTGGATTACAACAGACTTGACGCATTGATTATCCATCAGTTCAGATCAAAACTGGGATATACCAACATCAAACTTTTCGGTGGAATTTCTTCGGGAACGGCTCCTATCTGGAAAAACTTTGAAATCGCAGGACAGAATGATGCGAATATCGATCACTGGTATTCCAATATAAGCACCCCTTCCAATTTCGGATTTGCTACCATGCCTTCGGGGACTTTCTTTGCGGATAAATTTGCCGGGTTTAAAATTTCACAAAGCCTTCCTTTCCGATTTAAAACGTTGGGTAAAAGATATTCAGATATCGAATTGGAATATCAGTCGGCCATCGGTGATTTTAAAAATGCAGGAGATCATCAGTTCCAATTCCGTCCGCTGGATCACTATTACCAGGAAGCCGGTGTGATGTGGAACAGATTTTTAGGAACCGGATTCGGTGTAGGCTTTTCCTACAGACTCGGCTATTATCAGACCTCAGAGTTTAAGGAAAATATGGGAATTAAGATCAAGTTTAATCTTTTAAACTAAATCGCACAACATTAAAAATTTAATATTAAGTCTGTTTAAACTTTTGCAGTTAATCCTGAAATTAGTTTAAACAAGTTTATTTAAAAAAAATGAAATACCAGATCCCGGAAATCCCGGGATTTTTTGTGATTGATAACTCTTATGAAATAGGCAGTGAATATCAATGGATAAAAACTTTTACAGGAGAATAAATATTATTAATTTTGACCTGTTTTCTATGAAAGGGGTTGTATTGATTATATGTTTCTGTATGGGTATTTTTGGTTTTTCACAATCAAAAGTTACTTCTATTGAAGCTGTTGTCATCGAGGATAAAAGTGATCCCAGAGCACTTGAAATTCTGAAAAAGGTCAATCAAAAGTTCAGTGAAAATTCTCCGAAAACACTAGATTCTTATTCCTATAAATCGTACGAAAAAATCTCCCTGGATATTGATGAAGACAGCATTTCGCAATATAGACAGTTCTTCGAAAATGCCGATTTATTCAGAAAAAAAAGAGAGAAAGATTCCCTGAACAATGTATCTGCCAGAAAGATATTTTCAAAAAGTAAATTATTCTTATGGGAAAGGGCTCAGGAATTTTTATATTCAAAAAAATATGGTGAAAAAATCAACATTCTCGACAACAGAATTTCCGGGCTGAAGCAGCCGATCTATGAACTGATCGCGCTTCAGCAAAGTAACCGCGACCAGCTTCCCGCCCAACTGAAACGGGAAAACAGAGGATTGTACAGGTTCTTTTTGACCGATACTATTGAAATAGACGGAAGGAAGAATTTTGTGATCCGTTTCAGGGAAGTCAACTACAAAAATCCGGATAAAAAGAGAAAATATAACGGTGCGATTTATATTGACACTGAAACGTACGGTATCAAGAAAATCGAAAATTTCAGCAAAAATAAAAACGACGGTATCATTACCAGCACCTGGATTTATTTCAATAATAAATGGTTCCTCGCCCATGAAACCGTAAAGCTCAAGATGAGTAATATGGTGATGGAAGAAGATAACAAAGAAGATCCTGACGAAAAACGTGAGAAAAATAAGAAACAGAGTTTTGGAACTTATGCCTTTCTGACTTCACGGTATTTTGACTATCAGTCGCCTGCAGAAAATGAGAAAAATAAATTTAAAGGGTATACTTTTTCCGTAAAAAATATTGACGGAAGAACATTGGATCAATATAGAACAGATCCTTTAACAGATAGAGAAAGGAACACTTATAAAACCATCGATAGTCTTGGAAAAATATACAATATTGACCGGAAAGCAAGAGTGCTGGGAGGATTGTTATTAAACGGACAAATAAAAGTAGGCGTTGTGGATTTTGCCGTGGATGAAATTGTTAATTATAATTTATATGAAGGCTTCAGGGTTGGTTTGAAAGCTAAACTGAATGAAAGCTTCAATCCGTATTTTTCTCCTGATTACACTTTTGCCTATGGTTTTAAAGATGACAAATGGAAATACAGGATCGGACTCGACATTAAAACGACCTTGGAAAAAGATTCCTATTTCAGGATTGATTATTATGATGATGTGACTGCTTCCGGAGAATTTTACAGAAGACTCTGGAATTTTAAGATGAGAATGGCAAACTATGGGAATAATTTGAACAACGACCGTTATTATCGTTACAGAGGTGGCTCTGTTTCGTATTTAAATGACGTGACTAACGGATTGACGTTGGTATTTGCAGCCAGAAAAAATCTTGAAGAAGCGATGTTTGATTATTCTTTCCGTGGAAGAGGCTCTTCTTTTGGCAATTTCAATACCTTATTTACTTTAAAATACTCTCCGAATTCCACCAACATCATGACGCCTCAGGGAAAATCCCTGATCGATCAGAAATATCCTGAATTATATTTCAATTATGAACAGAGCTATAAACTAATTGGTGGGGATTTTAATTATACGAGATTTGATGCGCTCATTGTCCATAATTTTAAAACCATGCTGGGAACCACCGGCTTCCGTCTTTATGGAGGAATGGTCTTTGGAGACGCCCCAATCTGGAAAAACTTTACCATGAACGGACTGGCCTCCCCGAGAAGGGATTTTAATTTTAACCTGACTTCATTTCTCGGATTTGCCACGCTGAAAGGCGGAAAATACTATAATGACCGGTTTGTGGCGTATTATTTTACGCATAAACTGCCATTGTATTTTAAAAGCTTTGGACAAAATATCTCAAGTTTTGATTTTGTGCTGAGAGGAACTATCGGAAATATGGCGCATCCGGAATATCATCAGTTTAGGTTCAGACCGCTGGATCATCTTTATCAGGAAGTTGGCCTTGAATGGAACAATTTCCTTTCCACTTATTTTAATCTCGGCCTGTTTTACAGGGTAGGTTATTATACCACCCGGAATTTTAAGCAGAACTTTGCGGTCCAGTTTAAATTAAAACTTTTGGAATTTTAGGAGCATATTTAAATTTTACTAAATAAATTTTTTATAGTTTTTCCTTAATTTTCTAAATTAAATAAACTTTGTTTATTCTTAATTCAACATTAAGAATTTCAGTGAGTTAAACTTTATTTTGATTAAGGAATCAATACATTGATTTTAATAAGTTTTTTAAGCTAAAAGACCTTAATTCCTTAATGTTAAGATATAAATTATAATTTTAAACAGATTTTAATATTTTAATCAAAACAATACAATCTACATGCAAAAAATCGAAATAAAAGCAGAGCAATTTTTCGAATTATTAAAATTAAAAGACACTTCGATGTGGGAAATTTTCGCCCAGATGATTGATGGGAATGAAAAGGAAATCATTTTCCTTGATAACGAAGATAAGATACTTTTCAACTATATTCTCCCGAATAACCCGGAAAAGCTGGAAGAAGACCGTAAAGAATTTTCGAAGCAGTTTGCGGACAAGCTTGCGAATCTTAATTGAGGGGAGAGTTTGAGGGTTTTAGTGTGATAGAATTTAGCTTATGCAAAAAGAGTCAGAGAGTTTTGGTATCTATAATATTTTTTTTAAAATAATAGATTAACGCTTCTACACTAAAACACTCCCACTCTCAAACCCTCTTACTCATAAACAGATCAACTGTTTTCTTTGCCTCTGCAACATCATGAACGCGTAGAATTTTTGCGCCTTGCTGTAGGACTTTCAAATGAAGTTTCTGGGTTTCTTCATTGATGTCGAGAGCAGATTTTCCTAATGGTTTATATATAAACGATTTCCTTGAAATTCCGATCAATAAAGGAAATTTACCAAATCCAAAATATTTTACTTCATCTATCATCTTCATCTGATCTTCTACCGTTTTACCAAAACCGAAACCAGGATCTAGAATAATATCTTTAACGCCTTTATTTAATAATTCATTGGTTTTTTCAGAAAAATATTGGTTAATTGAAAGAACAATATCAGCGAATTTTATTTTATCGTGCATGGTTTCGTACGAAGGATTTACATGCATCAGAATATAAGGAAGCTTTGTTTCAGCAGCGGTATCAAACATTTTATCATCATAATGCCCTCCGGAAATATCGTTAATGATATCAATTCCTTCATTAAAGCCAAATCTTACCGTTTCAGCGTAGAAAGTATCCAGGGAAATCAATACTTCAGGAAACTCTCTTTTAATTAAAGAGATCATGCTTCCGATTCTATTGATTTCCTCTTCGGCACTCAGAAATTCAGCATGCGGACGTGTCGATTGCGGACCAATATCTATAATTTCCGCTCCTTCCGTCAACATTTTATGGGTTTGTTCTAATGCTGATTTCTCAGTATTGAATTTTCCACCGTCAGAAAATGAATCTGGTGTGAGGTTGAGAATTCCCATGATCTTCGGCACCGAGAGATCCACCAGCCTTCCATTGCAGTTGATTGAATTAAAAGTTTGGAAGTTTAAAGTGTCCGAAAGTGAAGAAACCTGCAAGCCGGATAAATGATGATGAGACATGACAATATAAGCTGAAATTTATGGTACAAAAATAAAACAAAAAGATTCTTCTTGCTTAAAAATTCTATAATTCAAAACATCTACTTCTCAAACACATATACTCTCCTACCTTATACTCTCAAACTCTCCGGTTCCAAAACCCTTCAACACACAAAAATTCGTATATTTGAAAGATTAAGAGAATTTATGTCAGAAACATCAGTACAGTTTGAGAAAATTATCAGTCAGTGCCGTGAGCTTTTCAGCAAAAAACTACAGGATTACGGACCGGCATGGAGGGTTTTACGACCTAGCTCTATTACCGATCAGATTTATATTAAAATCAACAGAATCCGTACCCTGCAGATGACCGATAAAAAAATGGTGGATGAAAGTGAGGAGGGTGAATTTGTCGCCATTATCAATTATTCGATCATTGGGCTTATCCAGCTTGAAAAGGGCTTTTCAAATGATTTTAATGAGAATAACGAAGAGATCCTCAAACTTTATGATCAATATGCTACCGAAGCCAGACAATTGATGGAACGAAAAAACCATGATTACGGTGAGGCCTGGAGAGACATGAGAATTTCGTCGATCACAGATCTGATTTATCAAAAAGTATTGAGAACAAAACAAATAGAAGACAACCAGGGAGTAACGGTTGTTTCTGAAGGCCTGGATGCCAATTATTTTGATATGCTGAATTATTCCGTTTTCTGTCTCATCAAATTCTCTGAACAGGAAAACAAAGTTGAATCCAAAAACTAATTATATGATCAAAGGTTTATTACGTTTTATTGTTGCGGTTATTTTTATCCTTTCGGGATTTGTAAAAGCAGTGGATCTGGTCGGATTTTCCTTTAAAATGGAAGAATACTTCTCTCCTGCGGTATTCAATATGCCTTTTTTTGAAAAATTTGCCCTGTTGTTTTCGGTAATCGTTGTAATTCTGGAACTTTTGCTCGGATTTATGCTTTTGCTAAAACTTAAGCTTAAATTTACCCTTTCAGCATTGATTGCACTTTGTGTTTTCTTTGGATTTCTGACTTTCTATTCTGCGTATTTCAATGTGGTGACGGATTGCGGATGCTTTGGGGATGCGATTAAGTTTACTCCGTGGCAAAGCTTTATTAAAGATATTGTACTTCTGTTCGCTTTAATTGTTCTCTTCATTCTTTACAGAAAAGATTTTAAGAAAAAAAATGAATACAGCTACGGTGAAAAAAAAGAATCCAACAACGTAAGATATATCCTTTTGGCGGTATTTTCTGTCGTAATGATTGGTATTGGAACTTACGGAATTTTATATGAACCGGTTATTGACTTCCGTGATTATAAAATAGGAACCGACTTAAAAGCTGAGAAAGAAAAAATCAATAAAAATCCATCCGAATATAAAACGTTCTATTCTCTTAAAAATCAGAAGACAGGAGAAATACTGAAAGTAAACCAGGATGATTATATTAAAGAAACAAAATATTGGGCTGAAGGATCACCATGGAAAATTGAAGAAGGGAAAAATGAATCCGTTTTGGTAAAAGAAGGGTATAAATCTGAGATCGTAAAATTCAAAATTGAAGATCCTACCGGAATGGATATGACTGAAGAAGTGATCAATGCGCCGAAAGCCATCCTTGTATTCTCTTATCATCCGAAAGAAGTTTCCCCGGAATTGCTGAAACAGGTGGAAGCCAAAGTAAAATCACAAAAAGCCAATGTTGTGTATGGCGTTTCCACGGATCCGAATACTTTTAAAACTATTAAAAACATGATGATGGATGGCACTGCCATTAAAACCATTGCAAGAAGCAATCCATTTGTTCTTGTTTTGCAAAACGGCAAAATCATAGATAAACAGCCGGCAAAAGAATACATTAAATAATTCTTTGTCTAAATCTAAACACTAAACTTTAATTATATATTTACTCATGCAGAAATCAAATAAACCGATCGCCGGATACCATTTATTAATGATATTATCGTCGATAGACGGAGAATTTGCCCCGGAAGAAGGAATGCTGGTTCAGCAATATCTGGCAGATGAATTTCCTTTCAAAATGGATCTTGATAATGAGCTTGAAACCATCGCTTTGCTGAAGCCCGAAGAATGGAAAGGACACTTTGAGTTTCATGCTAACTGCTTTTATGATGACTCTACGGAAGAGGAGCGTCAGAGCTTTATCCAATTCGCTAAAACTTTAATCAAAGCTGACAATAAGGTAACCGACGAAGAGCATTCTTACTATACTCTTTTAAAAAAAATCTGGAATATTAATTAATTGAGAACAGAATTAGCTTTCTCTAATTCTAACCTCAACTTCTAAAAATAAATAAGAAACTATGAGAAGAAAAATAGTTGCAGGAAACTGGAAAATGAACAAAAACGTAATTGACGCGCAACAGTTGATGGTTCAGTTACTAAGCTATAAAAATAACAATACAACCAACTGTGAAGTGTGGATCGCACCGCCATCTTTGTATTTAATGATGGCTAAAGACATCTTTGAAAAAGACGAAATCGGGGTCTTTGCGCAGGATATGAGCGAGCATGAAAGCGGAGCTTATACAGGCGAAATTTCTGCCGATATGCTGGAGTCTATCGATGCTGCAGGTTCCCTGATCGGACATTCTGAAAGAAGACAATACCATGGTGAAACAGATTCTCACTGCAATAAAAAAGTAAAACTGGCTTTAGATAAAGGTTTAATTCCTGTTTACTGTAATGGTGAAACATTGGAGCAGAGAAAGGCAGGACAGCATTTTGAAGTGGTAAAAAACCAGACGGAGGTTGCCCTTTTCACGCTTTCTGCAGAAGAAATCAAAAAAGTAGTAATCGCTTACGAGCCGGTTTGGGCTATCGGAACAGGTGAAACGGCAACTCCTGAGCAGGCACAGGAAATCCATGCCCACATCAGAAGCATTATTGCTGCAAAGTACGGACGAGAAGTTGCAGATGAGGTTTCTATTCTTTACGGAGGTTCTGTAAAGCCTGATAATGCTAAAGAAATTTTCTCACAGCCCGATATCGACGGAGGATTAATCGGCGGAGCTGCTTTAAAACTGGAGGATTTCTCTAAAATTATTGAGGCTTTTAATTAAAAGTAAGTGAAAAAGTTCGTTCTTTTATTTTTCGGAATTCTTCTATTTGATATTGTATATATTTTTGTGTATGACCAGCTTTTAATCAGCATACAACCGGAATTCCTACAATACCCTTTTGTCTTTATAAAGTACTTTGTGAGTGCTCCGGCGATATTCTATAACAGACTTTTGCCGTTTTATGCTCCGATTCCAATGTATCTGTCGTTGCTGATATTTACAGGAAATGTTTTACTACAAACACTTTTGATCTATACTATTTTCTTTAGAAGGAAAAGAAAGGATTAGAGAATATAAAAAAACAAACGGGGCGGCATCTTCGATGCCGCCCCGTTTTTACAAAATCTAATTACTGAATATCGACTATATACATGGTTCCTTTATCCTGTTTTCCTGTTTTAGGAAGAATTTTTGTTTTCGGATTCCCATTTCCATCATCGGCAACCCCGAAATCATCATCATTGAAAACGGCAAGCTTGTTATTTCCAAGGTAAACAATCCCTTCAAATTTATCGTGTTCATATCCTATTTTGGCGACAAGATCTACGGCTAATGTTTTGGTGACAGGCTGATAACCTGCCGTTGTAATTTCATCCCAGGTACATTCTTCAAGGGCCTTTCCGTTGATTTTCATTCCGTCCACAGCAGCCGCGTCAGTTCCTGATACATCGGAAGCGTTGGCGATATTGATCCTGTAAACCTTCTTCGATCCTCCTGCAGAGCCGAAGTTTCCGTCTCTTTCAATAACCAGAAATTCGGTATTGCTGATCGGAGTGATCTCACATACAGAGTCTGAAGCGCCGCCATCCTGTCTGTATAAAAATTGTTTAGTTTTACCTGTGGCAAGGTCAAAGGTTACGATTCTCGTGAGCGTTTTGTTGGTAGCCAGAGCTTTAGTCGGAACATACATCGTAGACTGCATCGTGCCTACCAGCATTTTTCCGTCGGGTGTCATGCACATTCCCTCCATTCCACGATTGGGACGTCTTTTCGCAAAAACGGCTGGCAGCTTTCTTGTCCCTGTATTTACCCCGATCGGGCTGATTCTCTCCAACTCTACCCCTTCTGCACTGTAGTGAACGATATGAGGACCATATTCATCGGAAACCCAAAAAGTTCCATCCGCAGCAGCTACAATACTTTCACTATCGAGTCCATAGTTATCCGTTCCCAGTATACTTCCGTCCGCAGCATAAGCTGTTTCTCCTGTACTACCCATTCCTGCAGGATTCGGAAGGCCGGTGATAGGTTGGCCGGAAGGATTTTTAAGCTTGATATATTTAATCACTTCAATATTTCCGTCTGCATTGATTTTGAAATGCATAATCGTTGGAGTAAAGTTGGGAACCAAAATTTTGATCCCATTAGAATAAGCTACATTCGGGCCACGGTCGGTGATCACATAGAATTCACCTTTTCGCGTAGGATGTGCCGTTGCACCCGAACCAAAACCTCCGTTGATCACATTCACTCCATTCATCGATGCCAATGTGGTGAAAGGAAATTCCTGAGGCAGCTTTGAATAATTAATATCCTGATCATTACTATTTACATCCTCACTGTCGTTGCAGGCTGTAAGAACAGCGATGGCAAACAGGGGTAACAAGAATTTTTTCATGCGTACTTTTTATTGGATGCGAAATTAGCTGTTCATTGTAAACTGATCTTAAATGAAATGATAATTGTATTTTAAATATAATAGGCCCGGACAATGATCCGGGCCTTAATAAGCTTAATGAGATTTGACTTATATAGTCTGTTCTTCATGTTTACCTTCTTTGATTTCCTCCACCATTTTAGCGTTGAATGCAGGAAGATCTTTCGGCGTGCGGCTTGTAACAAGTCCGTTATCCACGACTACTTCGCTGTCTTCCCACTGGGCTCCAGCATTTTTAAGATCTTTACTGATGGAATTAACCGAAGTCATATTTCTACCTTCTACGACCTCAGCATTGATCAGGATCTGCGGACCATGACAAATGGCTGCTACTGGTTTCTGCTGCTCAAAGAAATCTCTTACGAAAGACAAAGCACTTTCATTTGTTCTCAACTGATCCGGGTTGATCACACCTCCTGGCAAAACCAGTGCATCATAATCAGAAGCATTGGCTTCGTCTAATGTTTTATCAACCGGATATTCCTGTCCCCAATCTTTTTCTGCCCAAGCTTTTATGGATCCTGATTCCGGGCTGATGATGTGTGCCGTCCAGCCCTGCTGCTCCAAATGTTCTTTTGGAGATTTCAATTCGCTTTCTTCAAAACCGTGTGTTGCTAAAATTGCAATTTTCTTTGACATAATTTTTATGATTTAAGTGTTATGTCCTATTAAGTGTAAAAATGATGCCGTTATAGATGCTTCAAGTGATAAAAATTGTTAAAATATACCGCTCTAAGCTGAAGGCGCTAACGAAGCTAAGGTGATGCCACTTAGGCAGCTAAGTGGGTAACGCTTAGGAGGCTAAGTGGCATCACCTTAGGTAGCATGTTAAAAAATAGTAAAATTATAATAGGGTAATAGGCATTAGAATATAAATAGCATCGGACTTTAGCCCTACACTTCAAATAAGAATCGGCATATAGTCTTTAGCCGAAACTTACAGGAGATTTTAATTTAAGCCTGGGGTTATTGATTCACTAAACGAGCTAAAGCTCATTTCTTATTAATATTACAAAACTTTGTCTACCTGGACTTAGATTTGTAATAAGGACGACCACCCTAGCCCGGATTGCAGCGATCGTTTGAGCTCATTTTATTTATTTCGGCGCGGCAGCTTCGCTGCCGCGCCGAAATAAATAAAATAGCGAGTGCGGAAAGCCGGAAATTGCTCCTTAAAAAAATATATAAAATACAATTCGACGAAGTCAAAAAGCTTCAAATACAAATAAATACTGCTTTTCGATGTAATCAAATTGCTCCTTAAAAAATATATAAAATACAATTCGACGAAGTCAAAAAGCTTCAAATACAAATAAATATTGCTTTTTGATGTAATCAAATTATTCCTGATAAAATAAAACCGCACCAAAACTGATGCGGTTTAATTCTCTAAGAAAATAATTTATTTCTTGTCTTTTGATCTCTGTAAAACTTCGTCTACCATTCCGAAACCTTTGGCTTCTTCGGAGGTCATCCAGTAATCTCTGTCTGATGCTTTTTCTACCCACTCGTACGTTTGTCCTGAATGTTCGGAGATGATTTCGTACAATTCTTTTTTAAGCTTTAACATCTCTCTCAGGTTGATCTCCATATCGGAAGCTACCCCTTGCGCCCCTCCTGACGGCTGGTGAATCATCACTCTTGAATGTTTCAACGCAGAACGTTTTCCTTTTTCACCGGCAACAAGCAAAACAGCACCCATTGATGCGGCAATACCTGTACAGATAGTCGCTACATCCGGCTTAATGATTTGCATTGTATCATAAATCCCTAATCCTGCGTACACGCTTCCACCAGGTGAATTGATATAGATCTGAATATCTTTTGAAGGGTCTGCGCTTTCTAAGAACAGAAGCTGAGCCGTTACAATATTGGCCACCTGATCATCGATGCCTGTTCCTAAAAAAATGATTCTGTCCATCATCAGACGGGAGAATACGTCCATCTGTGCAACGTTCAATCTTCTTTCTTCCATGATGTATGGTGTAAGATTCGTAGGACCATACATTCCCATATACTGATCGGTAGCCAGACCGCTGTTTCCTAAATGCTTTACAGAGAAATCTCTGAATTCTTTTTTAATGTCCATATTTCTATTATGTATTATTAAATTTTACGAAGTTTAAATTACAACTTTTATTCCTAAAATATTATAGGACTTTTTGTCACAGACTTTCTTTAAAACAGAAAATAATCAAACATTATCTGTCAGAATAAATCCCCGTAATTGCTGAATAGTTCAGAATTTTGGATAATTCTACCGATACCAGGGTAAGCATCTGGATCTTTTTGATTAATTCAAAATATTTGGCTTCATCAGAATCTGCATAGTCTGCAAGCTCTTTTTTAGTTTGGAGGATCAGGTAATTGACGTATCGGAATTTATGGATCAGGATATCTCCTGCCACCTGCTCAGGGATTTTGTCACCGTAATTTGGGGAAAAGATATTCCGGGTGGACCAGTCATTCAGTTCGCTGTAAATATTCATAGAATTAACGGCCGCTTTGCTGAGCTCTTCATCCATCAATCCGAAAAAGAAATTTCCTTTTCTCAGCTCTTCTTTTTCGACACCTTCTTTGATGTAGTCTACAATTCTTTTGTTGAGCTCGACCTGAAATTCGTAACCATCTTCTTCAAAATGATGAAGAATTTCCTCAATGACGGTAATTTCATATTTTTGTTCGTCAGGTGTTGTTCGCTGCAAGACCACATCGCCATAATTCAGCATATGATTGATGAGATCATTCTCCAGTTTTGTGACGTTAAAGATGATAGGATCAACATAATCTTTCGGCTCATCAACGATCTGAAGTTTTGTAGGTTGTTGTGCTTCCGCTTTGGGCTGGGTCTTTTGGGTCTGATTCTGGGTAATTTGCTTCTGAACGTCCAGCTCATTGAAAAGACTCTGTTCTGATAATCCGAACTTATTCGAAACTTCTTTAAGGTAGACTTCCCTTTTTAAAGCATTCTGAACGAAAGATACCGATTTAACGATATCCCGGATCGCCTCAGCCTTTTTGATAGGATCATTTTCGACCTCTTTCAGGAGAATTTCTGCCTTAAAGTCGATGAAATCCATAGCCTGGTTTTCAATGAACTTTTCGACATACTCCTGCGGATGTTTTCTGGCAAATGAATCGGGATCATCACCATCGGGGAATAGTAAAACCCGGATATTCATTCCTTCCGTCAGCAACATATCAATACTTCTGAAGCTCGCTTTTATCCCTGCATTATCACCGTCAAAAAGAATGGTGACATTTTCCGTAAGCCTTTTGATCAGCTTGATCTGCTCCGTAGTAAGCGATGTTCCAGAACTTGCGACAACATTTTCGATGCCCGACATATGGAGGGAGATCACATCCATATATCCTTCCACCAAAAGACAGACATTTTTTCTTGAAATTGCCTGCTTACTTTGGTTCAATCCATACAGAACGTTGGATTTGTGATAAATCTCTGTTTCCGGAGAATTGAGATATTTTGCCGTTTTGACATTATTCTTTAGAATCCTTGCTCCGAAACCTAATACTCTTCCTGAAAAACTGTGAATCGGGAAAATTACCCTTTCCCGAAAACGGTCGACCCCGGAAGGTGTATTTTCCGGAAAGATGGAAAGGCCGGATCTTTCAAGAATTTCTTTATTGTAGCCTTTCTCCAGCGCATAAGCCGTAAACGCATTTTTCTGTTCAGGAGAATATCCCAGCTGGAATTTTTTGATGATATCATCCTTCAGCTCTCTTTCTTTGAAATAGGAAAGGCCGATGGATCTGCCTTCATCCGAATCCCAGAGAATTTCCTGGAAATAATTGTTGGCCACTTCATGGATCTTGTACAACAAATCCCTTTCGGTGTGTGCCTGTTTGGCCTCTTCAGAAAACTCCCGCTGATCTTCCTCAATCTCAATTCCGTATTTTTTTGCGGCATGGCGAAGCGCTTCGGGATAAGTGAAGTTTTCAATTTCCATCAAAAAGGAAATCGCAGTTCCTCCCTTTCCTGTCGAGAAATCTTTCCAGATCTGCTTACTGGCAGAAACCACAAAGCTCGGTGTTTTCTCATCATGAAACGGACTGAGCCCTTTGTAGTTAGACCCTGCCCTTTTCAGCTGCACATATTCTCCCACAATCTCTTCTACACGGATCGTTGAGAATATTTTATCGATGGTCTGCTTGGAAATCATGATGTAAAAATAGGTATTTTAAGAATAAATCCTGCATCTGGAATGACAAGTATTATCAAGAATATTGCTAAAATTGTGATTACTAAATCACTTACATTATCTATTTTTGCATTAAAATCAAGGCATGCAGTTTACCATAAAAAGTATCGACGACTGGCAGGGTATTGTTGACAGAATAGTTCCCGAATTGAAACATAACATCCTCCTTTTAAAAGGAAATCTGGGAGCAGGTAAAACAACTTTTACCCAGTTTCTTATGAAAAAGCTTAATAGCACGGATGAGGTGAATTCTCCCACGTATTCTATTGTAAATGAATACAGCACACCACAGGGAAAGGTTTTTCATTTTGATCTGTATCGTTTAAAAAATATCGATGAAGTATATGACATCGGTATCGAAGAATATCTTGATAACGCTTTTTTATGTATTATTGAGTGGCCTGAGGTGTATGAAGAAGAGCTTCATGGGCTTAAATTTCACGAAATGAGCATTATCAATACCGGTGAGCATAGAGAAATCTCATTCGACTAAATATTATGTATCTTTGTTTCTGAAATTTGAATGTAAATAACAGTCTGTAAGAATTTAATTATTTAAAGGATGAGTACTACAAATATTTTTACTCCTTTTACCGAAGAGGAACTGATGCCAAAAGAAGAAAAGCTTGAGGTTATCAAAAAAGGAAAACAGTTCAGCATAGGAATTCCGAAAGAAACCTCTCTGAACGAAAGAAGAGCTTGTATCACGCCGGATGCTGTACAGGTTCTGGTAGAAAGTGGTCATGAAATCATTATAGAGGCCGGGGCAGGTCTTGGTTCTTTTTTTACAGACCTTCAGTACTCTGAGTCGGGAGCAAAGATTACCAACGATCCGAAAGAAGCATTTTCGCAGGACCTCATTCTGAAGGTTAATCCGCCAACAGAAGAGGAAATCGAATATATGCGTCCCAATACATATCTTGTATCTGCTCTACAGATCAATCTCCGGGATAAAAATTATTTCCTCAAACTGGCAGAAAAAAAAGTAAATGCCATCGCTTTTGAATTTATTGTTGATGAATATAAACAATTAGCTTTAGTAAGGCTTGTGGGCGAAATTGCCGGAACAGTTTCCATTCTTTATGCCTCGGAATTATTAGCTTTATCCAACGGCCTTATGCTGGGAGGAATCACAGGAGTAAGACCCGCAGAAGTTGTAATTCTCGGAGCCGGAATCGTAGGAGAATTCGCCACTAAAGCAGCTATTGGCCTTGGAGCGAGTGTAAGGGTTTTCGATAATTCACTCTCCAAACTGAGGAGACTTCATACGCTGGTAGACAGCAGGGTTCCAACTTCCATTATTGATCCTAAAGAGCTTAGGAAAGCATTACGAAGAGCCGATGTCGTAATCGGAGCATTACCAAGACTCAATATGACCCCGATCGTGACCGAAGATATGGTCATGAAAATGAAGAAAGGCAGTGTTATCATCGATATTACCATTGACAACGGAAAGGTAATTGAAACGTCTGAGCTTACCACGATGGAAGATCCTTACATCATCAAGCACGGCGTGATCCATTGTGGACTTCCGAATTTAACTTCAAGAATGCCAAGAACGACAACCAAAGCCATCTCAAACTTCTTTCTTTCTTATATTTTACATTACGATGAGGAAGGCGGCTTTGAAAATATGCTGGTTCGCAAAAACGAAATGAAACAGAGTCTTTATATGTACAAAGGACGACACACTAAGAAAATCATCTGCGACCGTTTCGGGCTTACTTACCATGATATCAATCTTTTAATCTTCTAATGAAAAAACTCAAATTCTATATGATAGGTCTTATTCCCGGACTTATTATCGTATTTTTTATCTTAAACAAAAAAGGCGCTAGCTGCAGCGGATATCTTCCCAACAGCCGTGTCATCGCAGAAACATTATCGAAAGATTTCACGTATTCCGACCAGTTCAAAGCAGAAATGTCTGCATTGAATGTCAATGAAAAATTTCTAAAAGACAGTATTATCACCAAAGGAAAAATTGATTTTGACAAAAGTCACGCTCAGAAAAAACCTTGTCCGGATTATCTTTTAACCTATCCTGAAGAAAATCCTGCTTACGAAATTACATTTGAAAAATGTGAGGAAAAAGCAACAATGCTCTCTCTGAAAAAGCTGAAATAATACATTCTGGCAAAATGGAAGGCAATTACTACATGATTCATGATTATCTGATATTCATCGGGGTTTTTGCCATATTTTTTTTTCTGACGGTAAGTATCTATCTGTTCAGCCAGAACCGGAATGTTAAAATCAGAAATACCAGACTTTCGGAGGCAAATAAGATGATTGAGCAACGACTCAATGAAGTTCAGCTGGAGCATATTGGTACGAAACTTAATCCGCATTTATTCAAAAATATTTTAAATTCGGTACAGTCGCATGCTTACCAGACTTATATGTCACTGGATAAACTGGCGAACGTTTTAGACTATATTTTATACGAAAGCAATAACAAATTCGTAAGTCCTAAAGAAGAATTAAATTTTGCCTTAAGTCTTATCGAGATCAATAAAATAAAGGTCAATCCTCTTTTTGATTTCAGGATTAAATCTAAAATTGATAAATCCGATCCCGTTTTTGAGGAGAAAGTTTTTGCTCCTCTCATTTCTGTTGATCTGATTGAAAATGCTTTTAAACATACCGATTTCCTTGCTGAAGATTCATTTATTTCTATTCAGCTTGAACTGCAGCAGGGTATTTTTTCAATGAAAGTAAGCAATAAGGCATCTCTTAAAAATGTCCTTGAAAAAGAAAAAAGTGGTTTCGGAAGCCAGTCTCTGGATCAACGCCTGAAAATGATTTATAACAATTATTATTCTCTTCAAAAAAGTTCAAAAAATGGTATTTTTACAGCAGAATTAACCATTAATCTCGGAAATTTTTATGATAAAATGCGTTATTCTTGACGATGAATTACTGGCCATCAGCTATCTGAAACTTCTTTGCGAACAAATTGAAGGTGTAGAAGTGATAAAGGCATTCAATGATCCTAAAGTCTTTTTAAAAGAAATCGGAAAAATCGACTGCAATGTTTGTATTCTTGATATTGAAATGCCGGGAATGAACGGTCTTCAGGTAGCCGAACTGATTTCAGATTCCAAGAAAATCATCTTTACAACAGCCTACAAAGAATATGCTGCTGAAGCATTCGACCTCAATGTAGTGGATTATGTCAGAAAACCGATTAAAAAAGAAAGACTTATCCAGGCGTTTGAAAAAGCAAAAGAACTCGTACAACACTCACAGAAAAAGTCATTGATCGAATGGAATACGAATATCGGAAAAACCGTCATTTTTACAGATCAGATCGCTTACATTAAAACTTCAGAAATAGACAGCCGAGATAAGGATATTATTCTCAACGACGGCACAAATATCGTTTTAAAGAATCTTAATTTCAAGAATCTCCTTGAAATGCTTCCTGACAAGGACTTTGCGCAGGTCAATAAAAAGGAAATCATTGCTCTTTCTTCCATTAAAGTTTTTTCGACCAACGAAATTATTACAACAATTCCTGCCGAATCTGACGGTTTTCTGAAGCTTCAGATCGGGGAAACTTATAGAAAGAGACTTTCTGACCTGTTCGGAAAATAGATTTCGCTGCATTATTTATTGCTTTCATTACATTTAAAGAAGAATACTATTTGTCATAATGATATTCTTATCAACTTTGCATAAAATATCGGAATTATGAACTTTGGCAAATACAGAAATATTATTTTCTATATCGCTACCATTGCTGCTTTTTCGTTTTTGATATACATTTTCATCATTGAAGGGCAAACGCTGGAAGCCGGGGAGAATATTATCATCAAAACGAACAACAGCTCTACCTGGGATAATTTTTTGGAATCTTTTAAAACGAATTTACATCATCCGCTGGCATTATTACTTGCTCAGATTGTGACGATTATTCTTGTTGCAAGACTCTTTGGATGGATCTGTATAAAGATCAAGCAACCTTCCGTAATCGGTGAAATGATTGCCGGAATTGTATTGGGTCCATCATTATTAGGAATGTATTTTCCGGAATTTTCAGCATTTCTTTTTCCGAAAGAATCATTAGGAAATTTACAGTTTTTGAGCCAGATCGGACTTATCCTTTTCATGTATATTGTAGGAATGGAGCTGGATTTAAGCGTATTGAGAAAAAAAGCGCATGACGCCGTAGTGATCAGTCACGCCAGTATCATCATTCCTTTTGCGTTGGGAATAGGTTTATCCTACTTCATTTATAAGGAATTTGCTCCCGACGGTATCCAGTTTACCTCTTTCGCTTTATTCATTGCAATTGCGATGAGCATTACGGCATTTCCTGTACTGGCAAGAATCGTTCAGGAAAGAAATCTTCAGAAAACGAAACTTGGTACCGTTGTTATTACCTGTGCTGCAGCCGATGATATTACAGCGTGGTGTATCCTGGCAGCCGTAATTGCCATCGTAAAAGCAGGATCTTTTGCCAGTTCGATTTATGTGATCCTAATGGCAATAGGCTATGTATTTTTCATGATAAAGATTGTAAGGCCATTTTTAAAAAGAATCGGAGATCTTCAGGCGGGAAAAAACACCATCAATAAACCTATGGTGGCTATCTTTTTTTTAACGTTAATACTCTCAGCTTATACTACAGAAGTGATCGGTATTCATGCACTTTTCGGAGCGTTTATGGCTGGAGCGATTATGCCCGAAAATGCAAAATTCCGGACCCTGTTTATTGATAAGGTAGAAGATGTTGCGCTGGTACTTCTGCTTCCGTTATTCTTCGTATTTACCGGTCTTCGTACACAGATAGGTCTGCTAAATGATGAACATCTCTGGATCACGGCAGGGTTTATTATCCTTACTGCTGTGGTAGGAAAGTTTGCAGGAAGCGCATTGACCGCTAAATTTTTAGGCATCAACTGGAAAGAAAGTCTGACTATCGGGGCATTGATGAACACAAGAGGATTAATGGAATTAATCGTTTTGAATATTGGCTATGACCTGGGAGTTTTAAGCCCGGAAATCTTTGCCATGATGGTAATTATGGCCTTATTCACTACTTTCATGACGGGTCCGGCACTCGATTTCATCAACTTTATTTTTAAATCTAAAAAACCAGAGGAAGAAAATAAAAACCATAATAATGCTCAGTACAGAGTTTTGCTTTCTTTTGATAATCCCGAGTCAGGAAGCACCTTACTGAAGCTGGCCCACGACTTTACCAAAAAGATGAATGCCAATAAAAGCATTACCGCAATGAATATTGCGCCAGTAAACGAAATGCACGCCTACGACATCAATGACTATGAAAACGAACAGTTCAGAAATGTAATAGACACTTCTCAAGAGCTGCAGTTGAAAATCACAACTCTTTTCAAAGCCTCAACAGATATAGAAAGTGACCTTACGAATATTTCAAACAAAGGAAATTATGATCTCCTGCTCATCATGCTCGGAAAATCAATGTACGAAGGAAGTTTGCTCGGAAGGCTTTTAGGTTTTACCACCAAAATAATCAATCCCGAGAAACTTCTGAATACCGTAAAAGGAAAAGGAAACATATTCAACAACTCTCCTTTTGATGATTTTACCCTGCAGATTTTAGATAAAACCAATATTCCGGTCGGTGTTCTGGTGGAGAAAAACTTTACTTCTGCCGATAAAGTATTTGTTCCCATTTTTAATCTGAGTGATTTTTACCTTCTTGAATATGCCAAAAGGCTGATCAATAATAACAATTCTCAAATCATTATTCTTGATGTGGCCGGACAGATCAGGAGTAACATTGAGGTAAAAGAACTCATCAGAAGCATCGAGCAGGTGGCACCCAATCACATCACTTTATATAATGAGAAGAAGATTGAAAAAGATTTTCTTACTTCTCAGGACCTTATGCTGATCAGCAGTAAAAGCTGGAAAAATCTGATTGACACCAAAAGTCTGTGGCTATCGGATATTCCTTCAACACTGATCATCAGCAATCCATAAAATGTGAATGGTGAATTTTAAAAGTCAATTAACTTCGTTGTCAATTAACTTTGCAGTGAATAATTCATGTGAATTTAAGAATTGACCATTGACTTGCGAAACAAAATTCACTATTCACTTTTTAAAAAAAATTTTCTATCTTCGCCCTGTGATTACAAACATGGGAACATATTATTACGGAATTTTTAACTCAGATATGGGATAAGGATTTCGTTGTACAGATACACATCACCTCGTCCTTGGGCGGGGTTTTTTATTTTAAAATTTAAAAGATGAAAATAAGTATTATAGGCGTAGGCTTAATCGGCGGATCAATTGCTTTAAAACTGAAGCAGAAAGGAATGGCCGATTTTATTTACGGAATAGACAACAGCACAGAACATCTGAATGAGGCTTTAAAGCTTAAGATCATTGATGCTAAGGTTGATCTTGAATACGGGATCAGAAATTCTGACTTAATTATTATTGCAATTCCGGTGGATGCGGCAAGAAAAATATTGCCTCAGGTGCTGGATCTCATCTCGGAAAATCAGACCGTAATGGACACCGGCTCTACCAAAGCAGGCATTGTACACGCTGTAAAAGATCATCCTAAGAGGGAGCGATTTGTGGCATTTCACCCGATGTGGGGAACAGAAAACAGCGGTCCACAGTCTGCTGTTGCAGAAAGCTTTTCAGGAAAAGCCGGGGTTATTTGCAATAAAGAAGAATCTGCACCAGAAGCTTTACAATTGGTAGAGCGCGTTGCTGAAAACCTGGATATGCATTTAATTTATATGAATGCACAAGATCATGATGTTCACACTGCCTATATTTCTCATATTTCACACATTACTTCGTATGCACTGGCGAATACCGTTTTAGAAAAAGAACGTGAAGAGGAAACCATATTCCAGCTCGCGAGTTCGGGGTTTTCAAGTACAGTACGACTGGCGAAATCACATCCGGAAATGTGGGTTCCTATTTTCAGGCAAAACAAAGAGAATGTTCTTGATGTTTTGAATGAACATATTTCGCAATTAAGAAAATTCAAATCGGCTTTAGAAAAAGAAAATTATGATTATCTGGAAGAACTGATCTCCAATGCCAATAAGATCCGGGGAATTCTGGATAAATAGAGAAAACTTGACTGGCCTGAGAGGCTGTTAAATTCTATAATTCTATTTTTAACATTAAGAAATTAAGATTTTTTTTTTGCCTAAAATAGTTATTGAGTAGAGTTTTACTGAGCAAAGTTTACATTTTCCTAAGTAAACTGTTACCGTAGTGAAGTAGACTGTTACCATTGGTAAGTATACCGTTACCGTAGTGAAGTGGACTGTTACCGTAGTGAAGTAGACCGTTACCATAGTGAAGCAGACCGTTACCGTAGTGAAGTAGAGTGTTACCGTAGTGAAGCAGACCGTTACCATAGTGAAGCAGACCGTTACCGTAGTGAAGTAGAGTGTTACCGTAGTGAAGCAGACCGTTACCATAGTGAAGTAGACCGTTACCGTAGTGAAGTAGACCGTTACCGTAGTGAAGTAGACCGTTACCGTAGTGAAGTAGACTGTTACCGTAGAGAAGTAGACCGTTACCGTAGTGAAGTAGAGCGTTACCAGAGTAAAGTAGACCATTACCAAAGGGAATTAAGCTGTTACCGGAGAGAAGTAGAGCAATACTCAACGGAAGTAAAGCAATACCCGACAGCAGTAAGCCTTTACCCGAGGTCAGTAGACTAATACTAAAGATCAGTATACCAACATCTTAGGTAACTAATCTTTACTCGAAATCAGATGAAACTGAAATGGGAGGCAGCACATTTTTATTGATAAAAAAAATAATACAATAAATCCTTAGAACTATGCTCTAAGGATTTTTTATTATAATGTAAATTTAATCTTAACATTCTGCAACGTTCACAGCAATCGCGAGCCCTCCTTCGGAAGTTTCCTTGAATCGGTCATTCATGGAAAGCGCGGTTTCCCACATCGTCTGAATTACCTGATCCAGGCTTACTTTTGCTTTGGCAGGATCACTTTCAAGGGCAATATTTGCGGCGGTAATTGCTTTGATGGCGCCCATCGTATTTCTTTCAATACATGGAATCTGAACCAGTCCTTTAATCGGATCGCAGGTCATTCCCAAATGATGTTCCATGGCAATTTCTGCCGCCATAAGCACTTGTCCTACACTTCCGCCGAGAATTTCCGTAAGGCCTGCAGCCGCCATTGCCGAGGAAACGCCAACTTCTGCCTGGCAACCTCCCATCGCTGCAGAAATGGTAGCATTTTTTTTAAATAAAGTTCCGATTTCACCTGCCACCAATAAGAAACGGATGATATCATCATCGCTGGTAAAAGGAGTAAATGCCTGAGCATACATCAGCACTGCCGGAATCACACCACTGGCTCCATTGGTCGGCGCTGTAATGATTCTTCCGAAGCTTGCATTCTCTTCATTTACAGCTAATGCAAAACAGGAAATCCATTTATTGATATTGGTGAAATTTTCCTCTGCATCAACAACCTGCTGAAACCACTCGTCTTTATTTTTATAGATCTTATCTCCTAGTAATTTTCTGTTGATTCCTGCGGCACGTCGCGAAACATTCAATCCACCCGGGAGCACACCTTCTTTATTCACACCTTTATAGATGCATTCTTTGATCTGCTGCCAGATATACAGTGCCTCCTGTTTTGTTTCTTCCTGGGGTCTCCAGCTTTCCTCATTCATTAAAATAAGATCCGAAATTTTGTCAAGTCCCAGCTTTTCGCAGTACTTTACAATGTCAGAAGATTTATGACAAGGATATAATGTACGGATGCAATGTTTTTCAATAGATTTTTTCTCCTGACTCATGATGAAACCACCACCCACAGAATAAAAATCCTGTACAAGCTCGGTTCCGTCTTCAAAAATGGCTTTGAAAATCATTCCGTTCGGATGATAATCAAGAGATTTCTGCATATTTAAAACCAGGTGATATCCGTAGACAAAAGGAATTTCTTTTTCGCCCCCCAGGTTTATTGTTTGAGTACTTTTTATTCTTTCTATTTTTTCATCAATTTTTGTTGTATCAATGGTTTTAAAGTCTTCGCCATTTAATCCAAGCATTCCTGCGATATCGGTTCCGTGCCCGATTCCTGTTTTGGCAAGAGAGCCAAAAAATTCGAGGAAGACTTCTTTCACCTCAGCAATTGATCTTTCTCTTTTTATAATCCTGATAAATGCTGAAGCCGCATTCCAGGGTCCCATTGTATGCGAACTGGACGGGCCAATTCCTACTTTAATAATTTCAAAAACCGATATTGATTCCATACAGAAATTCTTCCTTTTTTCCTGAGTACAAAGATACACGATAAATCCACACGCAAAAGCCGGAGTTGAAAAATCAGCCCCGGCTTTCTAATTAAAACTATATGAACACTAGTAGATATTTTTTATGTCAATCGTCAATGGTGAATGGTCAATTCGTTTCACGGTCAATTTACGGTGTAGTCATTTTTTAAATTTGGTAAAAAAAATTCACTATTAACAATTCACAATTCACCATTATCTTCTCAGCACAGCTTTTCTTCGTGTTGAGAAAGATCCAATCCCATCTCTTCAGATTCTTCTGAAACTCTTAAAGTAATAATACTGTTTGTTATTTTATATAAAATCAATGATCCGAAAAAGGTAAATACTGATACAAGAAGCAGAGCTGCCATATGATGGGCAAAGACTTCAAAACCACCATGAAGGAGACTTGCATTTTCACCATGAGCAAAAATAGCCGTGAGAATCATTCCCATAATTCCACCAACTCCATGACAGGCAAAAACATCCAGGGTATCATCAATCTTTTTCAATGCTTTCCAGTTGACCATCAGGTTTGATACAATCGCAGAAATAAATCCGATAAACAGACTTTCCGAAATGGAAACGAATCCACACCCGGGAGTAATAGCCACCAATCCTACAACAGCGCCTATACAGGCTCCCATAGCAGATACTTTTCTTCTGTTGATTCTGTCAAAGAATATCCAGGTCATCATCGCTGAAGCAGAGGCGATTGTCGTCGTTCCAAAAGCTGTAGCAGCGGTGGCATTAGCACTGAGAGCCGAGCCCGCATTGAATCCGAACCATCCGAACCAAAGCATCCCGGTTCCCAACAATACATAAGAGATATTGGATGGCTCATGATGAGGCTTTTTCCTGTTTCCCACTACCATAGCGCCTGCTAATGCAGCAAAACCGGCACTCATATGGACAACTGTTCCTCCTGCAAAGTCTTTTACTCCGAAATATTTATTTAACAGTCCATCCGGATGCCACACCATATGACAAAGCGGTGTATAAATAAAGATGCTGAAAAGAACCATAAATAAGAGGTACGAGATGAAACGTACTCGTTCCGCAAATGATCCGGTGATCAAAGCAGGGGTAATCACGGCAAATTTCATCTGAAATAAAGCAAAAAGCACAAATGGAATGGTAGATGCCATGTATTTATGTGGCAATACGCCTACCCGATTAAAGAACGGGTAGCTTAGGGGATTTCCGATAATGCCATAATGTACGCCGTTTATAGTAAAGCCGATAGAATCACCAAAGGATAAAGAAAAGCCAATTACCACCCACAACATGGAAATAACTCCTAGTGCAATAAAGCTCTGCAGCATGGTGGAAATTACGTTTTTCTTTCCAACCATTCCTCCATAGAAAAATGACAGGCCGGGAGTCATCAATAACACCAAACCTGCAGCAGCTAAAATCCAGGCTACATCCGCGCCTACAATTTTATCTTCGCTAAGAAATTCTCCTGTGTTGGGAAAGTCTGCCATAGGACTCCAAAATAATCCGCCAATGGCAACAAGTGTAATGATACTAAAGGAAACGATCCATTTTAAACCGACTGTCATAAAATTTATATATTACCCCTGCAAAAGTAAGCATAAATTTTATAATTAGTATATAAAATTAATTTTAACCCCTAAAAATTTAACACTAAAATAATATTTATTGCTAATTTTATTCAAATACCCCTTTCAAAATACCGGATACTTCTTTAGATTTTGTTGCGGGAAATAAATGAGTGCCTCCTTTTATAGTAAAATCCGGCCGGCAGTTTTTGATCGGGAATACAATATCTTTATCTCCCATAATCTGGATGACGTCCGGATTTTCATCAAATTTCCAATCTGAAATTTTTTCGATAGACCATTTCAGATAATAAGGATCTCTTACCTGGAAGTACTGAAGAATTCGTGGATTTTTCGGATCGAAAAATTTCCTGAACATAGAATATATATTGGTTGTCTTTTCATTGAAAAATTTTACCGGCAGCAACTTAGGAATTCTGGTGATCTGTCCTGTTTTTATTAACCTTGATTTCTCTCGGTCTGACTTTATACTTCCCATGATTACAACTTTTCTTGCAGGCTTTAGCTTATTAATTTCCTGAACCATGATTCCTCCAAAGGAATACCCCAGCAGATAAAAAGGCTCTGAATCATCAATTTTTTCAGCCATTCTGACTACATAATGTAAAAAGTCTTCATTTTGCTCAGGAATGAGCCAATCTATAAAAACAACTTCATGATGCTCCGGAAATTTAATTTTTTCAAGCACTTTAAAATCTGCTCCAAGCCCGCTTACAACATATATTTTCATACTACTAAAATAAAAAAATAAGACAAAAAAATGAGCGGCTTCAAAAGAAATCGCTCATTTGTTTATCGAAAGACCGAGGGTCTTATTTTTTCTTCTTAACAGGAGTTCTGTTTTCGTTATCCAATTTCTCAGTAGAAAGCTTAAACTGAATATCCATTTCATTTTTAATGAAATAATCTTTCAGAGAAGACTGATAGAATACTTTGAAATCTCTTCTGTTCAGTGAGAATTTAGCAGATTCTATTACTACCGTAAACTGCGTGATATACACGTTTGCAGGGAAAGTAATCGTTTTTCTTACTCCTTTGATTGTCACATCTCCGTACACTGTAGAGTTATAATCGCTGTTTGCCAAAGGAATAATTTTCGTTAAATGGAATTTTGCCAACGGAAACTTTTTAACTTCAAAGAAATTGGTACTTTTCAGGTCGTTGGTAAGTTTTACCATATCTTCATCCTGGCTTGATACGTCACCTGCCATGATCGACTTCATATCAATCACGAATTCTCCGTCTACCAAAACCGTTTTGTCAAAAGTGAATTTTCCACTTTTCAGCTTTACCGTTCCGGAATGTGTTGTAGGAACTGTTTTCACTACTTTATATCCCCACCATCTGATCTCCGACGATGTTACTTTTACCACCTTATCTCCTTTCTTCTGCCCGAAAACAAATGACATGCTTACACACATCATAGCAAACAATAGTAATCTTTTCATTCTTTTTTATTTACAATTCAACAAAAATAAAAAAAAGTGTAGAACTTCTACACTTTTAACAATCTTTTTTTGATTAAATTATTTTGCTGTTACTTTTACCTGCAAATCCATATCATCTTTCACAAGAACGTCCTGCATGGTAGATTTGTAAGCAACATCGAATTTTTGTCTGTCGATAGAAAATTTATTTGACATTAAGCTTACTGTTCCGTTAGCATAAGTAATTTTTGCAGGGAAAGAAATTGCGTTGGTTTTTCCTTTTACCGTTAAGTTACCTGTTACTAAAGAATTGTACACTTTGTCATTGTTTTTCTTAACACCTGTGATTTTGAAAGTTGCTGTAGGGTATTTTTCAACCTCGAAGAAATCTCCGTTTTTAAGGTGCCCGTTCAGTTTTTGCTGATATTCACCCGAAAGATCTGTCGCGTTGATCGAAGTCATATCTAAAACGAAAGTACCACCAACCAATTGGTTTCCTTTCATAATCATATCACCTGATTTTACCTTTACAGTTCCGTTGTGAGAACTTGCTTCAGATTTTGCGATCTTATAACCCCACCACTGAACATCAGAGCTTACTACTTTTTTTGCCTGTCCGAATGCTAAACCACTAGCCAAAACTGCTAATAAGAATATTTTTTTCATTTGAATAAAAATTATTTGCTTGTTTATTATTTACTGGTGCAAATGTAGTCAACAGAAATGATAGATTTCATTGATGTATATCAATTAATGCAATAATTTTTATAAATAAAAAAACTCCGGAATTCCGGAGCTTCAGTTAGTCTTGATAATAAGCGGTGTATAGCGCTGCGCCATTCAAAGCTGTATTTTCATTTTTATTCAGATAGATAGGTATATTTCTGAGCATTTCCTCCATCTTATCACTGATCTTGAATTTTTCGTAGAACTTATCTTTATCAATATATTCTCTGATCGCCTGAGGAATATCCCCTGAAATCAGTAAACCGCCGGTAGCTTTTATCTTTAAAGTAAGATTATTGGCTTCTCTTGCAAGGAATTCAATGAAAGTGTCTAATGCAATTTTGCAGATCATCACATCGTCTTCAACTGCCGCTTTATATAATTCCTGTACAAAATTTCCTTCTGTCAGCCTTTCAGCAAGCCATTCCGGTTCCGGATGTCTTTTTACATCTCTTAAAAAACGGTAGATGTTAAAAAGACCTGTTTTAGACAATACATTCTCCCAGCTTACAATACCATAAATGTTATTCAGGAACTGGTAGAATTCTACTTCCACATTTGTTCTTGGGGAAAATTCTGAATGCCCTCCTTCCGTTGCAAAAGGTCTTATGTATTTTCCATCGAAAAAATATCCGGCTTCTCCCAGACCATTTCCGGGCGCCAGAATCGCCACATTTCCTTTCTCAAGGTTTCCGCTGGTATATATCGGATCAAGATCACTGTCTTCCAAGAGACCCATTCCATAAGCTGAAGCTTCCTGGTCATTGAGCATATCTACTCTTTCGAAATCAAAATCTCTTTTAAAATCTTCAACATCGAGATTCCATCCCAGTCTTGCAGGATTACTTTTCCCGTTGATGACAGGTCCCGGAACAGCTATCCCGAGTCTTTTTACATTATCCAACTGATTATCCTGAATAAATTTTTTCAGAATATCTGTGAAAGAAGCATATTCTTTAGTTGGATATGTATGCTGAATTTTAACTTCAAGGCCACCATCAGCAGATACAAAATAGCCTAAAGTTGTAATATCTTCACGAAGGTTGGCACCAATGATAGAAATGTTATCATTGCCAGCATTTTTTACTCCTGGTAAATAAAGCGGAAATTTCGGATTCAAAATCATAACCTCAAATTTTATCAAATATAATAATAGTTTTCGTAAATTTTCGTTAGAAATAAAAAACCTTCTCAAAAATTCGAAAAGGTTTGGCTAATAATTGCTTATATTTAAATCTAACTACTTTCCTAAAGGAATATTGTAAGAGAATCCTACCCCAAGATTACCCACATTGTAGTCCTGATTTGGCAAATCTCCTTTGCTTCCTACAAATACTTTCTGGTATTGAACAAAGAAATTCCAGTCCTGATTGTGATACCCGATTTCCGGCTTGATATAAAATCCACCATCTGGTCTGTCAAGAGAAGCATTAGATGCTACTTTGTTATCACCTACCAGGAAACCATATCCTAAGTCTGTTCCGAAATAAAACCCTGTCTGCTTCGGATAAATTCTGATCAATGCACCTACTGGTACAACGCCTACGTCATTATTATTATATCCGTTGTTGTCTTTTCCAAAATAATGTGTATATCCTGTTGCAATACCCAATCCGAACCCCGGAGTGATCAAATTCTGATAAGCTACATCCACACCCACTGCCATAGAAGTATTATCAGAAGGAACTGCTAAACCAACATTTGCTCCAACTTTGATCATGTTATTCATTTGTGCACTTTGGGCACTCAAAGCTCCAGCAGTAAAAATTCCGGCAAATAAAATTGCATGTTTTAACATTTTCATAACTCTGATTTTTAATTTTACTAAGCTGAAAACTGTAAAAATCGTGCCAAGCAAAATCTTTTTATTCAGATTACCATTGATTAAATCTACAAAAACATGATTGTCAATTCATTAAAATTAAATAAGCGTTTAATTAAATTTCAACAAAAAGGAAAATTACAGCTCAATATTAACAATTCTTAACCGTTACTTATTTTAACCTTATCATAACATCCATATCCAAAATATAAAACATTATGACAGTTCCGTCATTTATTAATAACAAACATCTTCTCTGGCGTGCAGGATTTGGTCCAGGAATTAATCAGCTTGAAGATCTGGAAAATAAAGACCATAACGCTTTATTGAATGATTTGTTTAAAGAGGAAAATTTTGCTGAAATCGATTATCAGACTGCTGAGACAGAATCGTCGGATTATATGAATGACAAATCTCCTGCAGAGAAGAAAAAGGAAATACAGAAGATCAACCGACAGCAAAACGAAGAACTTAATCTTAATTTCCTGTATAAGATGGTCACTAGCAATGAGCAGCTGAGAGAAAAAATGACGTTTTTCTGGCACGGTCATTTCGCTTCCAGGGTACAAAATCCGAAATTTAACAGACAAATCCTGAATGTGATCCGGAAAAATGCGTTGGGAAACTTTAGGGAATTGTTGTTTGAAGTCAGTAAAGCGCCGGCAATGTTGAGTTTTCTTAATAATCAACAAAATAAAAAAGACCATCCTAATGAAAATTTTGCGAGGGAAGTCATGGAACTTTTTACAATGGGCAGGGGAAATTATACCGAGAAAGACATCAGAGAGGGAGCCAGAGCTTTTACAGGCTGGGGTTATGATAAAGGAGGAAATTTTGTAGAAAGAAAAAAACTTCATGACGAAGGCAGCAAAAATTTTCTTGGTAAAACCGGGAACTTCACGGGAAATGATGTTTTAAATATTATCCTTGAGCAGAAAGCAACCTCCAGGTTTATCACGGCAAAAATTTATAAATTTTTTGTAAACGAAAATGCAGATGAAACGATTATCAATACTCTCAGCGAAAACTTTTATCAGTCTGGTTACGATATCAAAAAACTGATGACCGACATCTTCTCAAGTTCATGGTTTTATGATAAAAAAAATATTGGAAACAGGATAAAATCACCGATCGAACTGATGGCAGGAATGATGCGAATGCTTCCGATGAATATTCAAAATCCTGAAAATCTTATTGTTTATCAGAAATTACTCGGGCAGATGCTTCTTTATCCTCCGAATGTAGCCGGATGGCCTACCGGAAAATCCTGGATTGACAGTTCCACATTGATGTTGAGGCTTCAGATTCCGCAAATCTGGTCGGGATTGCGACCGCTTGACTATCGTCCAAAAGCAGATGATGATGTTGATATGGGATTGAAAAACAACACCAACACTTTGACGAAAAATTTCAAAAACCCCAATATCACCATTGACTGGGAACGTGTAGAAAAAATATTTGCTGGAAAAAAACCTGAAGAATATCTGATTCAGAATACAAAATCGCTGGATATGAATTCCGTGAAAAGCTTTTCCGATAACAGTGTAAAAATGAACGTCATTAATTTAATGTCTACTCCTGAATATCAGTTAATGTAGTTTCAGGTCATATTTTAGCTAATCACTGCATAGAACTGCAACCTTAACCTTAACCTTAACCTTAACCTTAACCTTAACCTTAACCATATGCTAATCAAAAGAAGAGAATTCCTCAAAATAAGTTCACTCGCAACCGCTTCATTATTGATGCCTAACTTTCTTAAGGCAATGACATTTGATGATGCTTTGGAATCTGATCAGAAGATTCTGATCGTTCTGCAGTTTACCGGTGGAAATGACGGACTAAATACAATAATTCCTGTACGGAACGATATTTATTTTAAAGAAAGAAACAATATTGCAATTAAAGATTCTTTGCAACTGAATGATGAAACGGGGATCAATCCTGCCCTATCCTATTTTAAGGAGCTTTATGACAATGGTGAGCTTTCGGTAATGAACAATGTAGGATATCCCAATCCCGACAAATCTCATTTCAGAAGCATGGATATCTGGCATTCCGCGAGCAGAAGTGACGAATATCTTGAAACA
Source organism: Chryseobacterium taichungense (assembly GCF_900109935.1). GTDB lineage: Bacteria > Bacteroidota > Bacteroidia > Flavobacteriales > Weeksellaceae > Chryseobacterium > Chryseobacterium taichungense. The sequence continues at coordinate 104,158 of NZ_FOBV01000003.1, forward strand.
GGATGGCTCGGAAGGTTTCTGGATGAAGAATGCTACCGCTGCGAACATCCGACACAGGCGCTGGAAGTTGACGATATGCTCAGTTTAGCATTAAAAGGTAAAAATAACAAAGCTTTTGCTTTCAAAGATCCGAAACGATTGTACCAGACCAGCCAGGAAAAATATTTTAAATCGCTTTATGACCATCATCATGATGACGAGACAGTTTCCTATTTATACCAAACTTTAGGATCAACCATTAATAACGCGGGATATATCTTTGATAAAAGTAAAGCAAAAAAAACCGATCAAACTTACCCGAATTCACAATTGGGAAAAGATTTTAAAACCGTTGCTTCACTCATTAAATCCGATATCAATACAAGAGTTTATTACCTTTCCATCGGAAGTTTTGATACCCATGTCAATCAGAATGAAAGACAGCAAAAACTCTTCAACGATATCAATGAAGCGGTAAAATCGTTTGTAGCGGATATGAAAAGTAATGGGCTTTTCGACAATATCCTTCTGATGACATTTTCTGAATTTGGACGTCGTGTGGCTCAAAATGCCAGCAACGGAACCGACCATGGAACGGCCAATCAAATGTTTTTTATAAGTGGTGGATTAAAGAAAAAAGGAATATTAAATCCTCTACCTGATCTTACAAAATTGAACGAAGGAGATCTTATTTACACCGAGGATTTCAGAAAAGTATATGCTACAATCTTGAAAAACTGGCTGAAAGCCAACTCTTCAAAAGTTCTGGGCTGGAAAAACGGCATTTATGATTTTGTGTAAATAAAAAGAGGCTGTTATGTATCAACGCCTCTTTTTTCATAATATTTAAATTAACTACTCCCAGTTTTGTACGGGAACTCGTTTTTTATCTTCCGCCGGTTTTTCATCAAACTTTTCAGCGATTTTTTTGATTATAAATTCAATCACCAAAGGTGCTACCACTGCTACCACAGCTTTTAATATTCTAGATTTCATATTATTATTTTTGTGTTTTGGGTAATACAATTTCCAAGCCACAACGATTTTTTTGGTTTAATCTTCTTCAATATTAAGACCCTGATAATTCTTAAATCCGGATTTGAATTTTTCTTCCATTCTCAATCTTAGTTTCCTTGGCTGATGCACTATCAAGCAATCTCCAAATCCCAATAACAAACGCTCCAGCTCATAGTTGATCTGCACACAGATCTTAAATACAGCACCTTTTTCTGTTTCGCTTATAACTTCCTGGCTTTTATGAAGAGGTTTTGTTTTTACGTAAGGCGTGTTGGATGAATCTACAAAGAAAATCACATTGCGGGGCTTCATCGTTTCAGAAACCGTAACGCCTACAATATCTTTAAAATATTCATCTCCGTCCAGATTCGGGTCAATGTATTCTGCATTTTCTTCCGCCTCTATATGCTCCATCCGGTCAAGGGCAAGGTTATACATTTTTCCTTTGTACAGACAGATCAGAAACCAGCGGTTATTATACTCTTTTAACAGCTGTGGATGAACAGTAAAAATATTTGCTTCTCTTGCCGTGAAGCTTTTGTACTGAATACGGAGTACTTTTTTGTTGATAATACTTTCATAAAGAATATCAATATGCTCAAGACCTTTCAATTGCTCATTTTTATCCAGATGAATAATCGACTTTTGATGCGTAGCATGAATAGAATCTTCCAGCTTCTGAATCACACCATTCATCTCTTTAAACATCGAAAAATCTTTGAACTGCTTTAAAATCTGAACAGCATTGTTCATGGCTTTCAGGTCACTTTCATTCACGGAAATATTGTGGATACTGTAATCCGGATCACTGTAACGGTAATATTTCCGCTCATACACTTCAATCGGAGCTTCATATCCGAATTTTTCACTACGCATGTTTTGTAGATCAAGCTGTACCGTACGTTTGCTTACGAAAGATTCCTTGCCTTCAAATTCAAACAGAGCTTCCGAACATTCGTCAATGAGATCTTCCAGGGTATATTTCCGGTATTTGTTTTTCAGGCATTTGTCCAGGGTTTTATAGCGGATCAGAGCGTTTTTGTTGGATGACATATTTTATATTTTTATTTTGGGCGTGTCCCTCTCCCTTCGCAAAGTCTTATCATCGGGCCGGGCTGCTTCGGGCTTCACTTCGTTTCGGTTTCGGCTCGGGGCAAAGCCCCGAGCCGAAACTCCTCCTTTCAGTCAGACCCTCCGCATCCCTCACGCATTACTTTCTACTCAAAGCCTTTTCTTCAAAAGAAATTCCTTCCCAGCCAAATTCCATGAAGTTTCTGATATTCTGGTGATCGGTACCTTCAGGGTTTTTCAGCACATCTTCCCGGTAAAACTCTCCGAAAAGATTCAGCGTTTCCTGCGCAGAAAGATCATTCAACTGAGCAAAACTGAAAACTTTACACGAACCATTGTTCTGCCCTGCTTCGTTTACGGTATTGCCATTGGTAAATTTTGTCGGCGTAAAATCATAATGTTCATCAATAAAAGCAATAACATCTTTAAACATAATTTGCTCTGATGATTTCTCTAATTGTTCAAATAGCATATTATTTAATTTCTTCAAAAATAATTAAAATAATTTCATCTGCGCAAAAACATTGCATACTTACGTTATTACTTTGCATCAACAAAGAGAATAAAACATGGAATTTAACGGAAACAATTTAATCGAATTAGGATACCGTCCTGCAAAATGGTTTAAGGAAGCCATCGAGTTCATTAACGAAAATAATTTAGACGAAAATCAAATCAAAATATACCTGGAACAATTTAAGCAACCGGAACTTATTCCCCTTCATGAAACGGCAAAAGATTTTATCATCAATATCAGGGCAGAGCATGAAAGCGAAAATGATAACGTAGAAAAAGTAATCAACACCATGAAGGTTTTGATGAAAACGCCAACGCTAACTGACGGAGCCATCATGCCGGACGCCTGTCCTACAGGCCCTGCAGGACATATTCCTGTTGGCGGAGTCGTTGTGGCAAAAAATGCCATTCATCCCGGATTTCATTCTGCAGATATCTGCTGTTCGGTAATGCTGACGGATTTTGGAAAAGCCGATCCCAAAGAAGTCTTGGATGCAGCGCATTCGGTGACCCATTTCGGATATGGAGGAAGGCCGAGAGGTGAACAAATGCCGATGTCGCAGGAACTGATGGATGCTTTCAGGGAAAATGATTTTCTGAATGATGAAAAACTGATCAGCATTGCCCGTTCACATATGGGTACGCAGGGCGATGGGAATCATTTCCTGTTTGTCGGAATTTCCAAAAAAACCGGAAATACGATGCTGGTAACTCACCACGGATCCAGAGCTCCGGGAGCTGCCCTTTACGATAAAGGAATGAAAGTGGCCAACAGGTTCAGAATGGAAATCTCACCGGAAACATTAAAAGAAAATGCCTGGATTCCGTATGAAACTGAAGAAGGAAAATCTTACTGGGAAGCTTTACAGCTAATCAGAAAATGGACAAAAGAAAACCATATATCCATTCACGATGCTGTTTTAAATAAACTGGAAATTGAAAAAGAAGACCGATATTGGAACGAACATAACTTTGTTTTCAGAGATGGTGACTTGTTCTACCATGCAAAGGGAGCAACACCGCTGGATGATAAATTCTTACCGGATATTACAGGTCCAAGACTAATTCCACTGAATATGGCAGAACCTGTTTTGATCGTAAAAGGAACTACCAATGAAAGAAACCTTGGTTTTGCCCCTCACGGAGCGGGAAGAAATTTCAGCAGAACACAACATAAAAAATCATTGGCTCATAAAACCATTGAGGAAGTTTTTGCAGAGGAAACCAAAGGTCTGGATGTACGTTTCTTCACCAATGAAATTGATATTTCCGAGCTTCCAACCGCTTATAAAAGTGCAAAAAATGTTCGTGCACAGATTGAAGAATACGGTTTATGTGAAGTGATGGATGAAGTGATGCCATACGGTTGTATTATGGCGGGTGATGTTCAGAAAAATGCGCCTTGGAAGAAAAAGAAGAAGTTTAGAAAAGCGTAGTATTCAGCACTATTAAGGAGAATTATAATATTAAATCTGGTTTCACTTTTTATTGTCGTGTAAAACAATTTTATTATAGTGAAATTGATTTTATTCTTGAAAAATAGGTTTTAGCCTAGTGAAGTAAGCTTTCCTGGTACAAAACATTTTTATCCTAGTGCAAACCGTCATTATCCTTCAAAAATAAGCTTTATCCTGGTGAAGTAAGTTTTTACCCTAGTGTAAAACACTTTTATTCTAGAGTAAACCGTCATTATCCTTGAAAAATAAGCTTGATCCTGGTGAAGTAAGCTTTTATCATAGCGTAAAACACTTTTATTCTAGAGTAAACCGTCATTATCCTTGAAAAATAAGCTTGATCCTGGTGAAGTAAGCTTTTATCATAGCGTAAAACACTTTTATTCTAGAGTAAACCGTCATTATCCTTGAAAAATAAGCTTGATCCTGGTGAAGTAAGCTTTTATCCTAGCGTAAAGACATTTAATCAATACTTATCTACAATTTTCATTACCATTATTAAATATTAAAAATCCTCAAAAGCGTTGCTTTTGAGGATTTATTTTAATTAAATTATTACTCTATATTTGAGATTATTCTCTGTTTTTAAGCATGATCCAACCAGATTGGCTCATGTTTGCTTTAGACTTCGGATAATCAAAGTTGAATTTATACCAATATGTTGCTGTCGGTAATTTTTTACCTCCTACTGTACCATCCCATACAGGCGTTTGCTTTGAGAATCTGAACATTTCACTACCATATCGATCGTAAACAGATCCCGTAAAGTTATTAAATCCTCCAAGGGCAGTAAGATCAAGAGTATCATTCACTCCATCCTGGTTCGGCGTAATAACATTTCTCACATGGAAGGTAAAGAATTCTAATGCTCCTACACAATGTGTACCTACTGATCTTACCTGAATCTGATATGTTGCATTGTCCTGAAGACCTGTAAATACATTAGAAGGCTGCCAAGAAATCCCCCCATCAATAGAATATTCTGCAGTCTGAGGAATATTATTGATCATCGGAATTTCTGCCGTAATCGTAAGGGTATTATTGCTGTAATCAAGATTTGTAACAAAAGGAGAAGCAGCACCCATTACATTAACGGTAAACGTTTTTTCACAATATCCATTATCAATCGTTACACTGTAAACACCCCATTGATCTACATTGATGCTCTGTGTAATTTCACCTGTGCTCCAAAGATAAGTATAGTTAGGCCCTGCTCCAGCGTCAAGGGTTACTCTGTCACCTTGGCACATTTCAACATCTCTCAGTGGAGAGGTAAGTTCCGGCACTACTTCTACAGTAATAGTGGCAGGATTTAAAGATTTACATCCTTTAGTCCCTAAAGAATATACAGAGAAAGTTGTTGTATTATAAACTGTTGCAGTCTGCGTGTTTCCGGTTCCCTGGAAGTTAGCCCATTCGTAAGTAACACCACCAGTTGCCGTAAGCTCGACTTGAGTTCCCGGACAAACCTTAATTTTTGATGCAACCAAACTTACTGTCGGAGTTGCCTCTTTCAACAAGGTTAATTCAACCATTTTACTACAGAAACCTCCATTCGAAACAACAACGTAAAGAATCTGACCATCATTACCATTATAATGTAAAACATCCTGGATATAGTCGTCATTTTGAGCGATAGCATCGTCCTGATCTTCATAAAAATGGAACACAGCTCCAGTAGTTGTACTGATTGACGGCATTGCATCCGTTAGATCAAACCAAGTAACATCTGGTGTTGTACAAAGCAGCAATGAAGCATCGATCGCGGCAGGTGTTGTTCCTCCGTTAATTTTAATATTGGCTTTTCCCGGACAAGGATTACCTGGGAATGATACCTGAATTTCATAATTACCAGGTTGAGTAGCTGTAATTGTAGGCGTAGTTGCTCCCTGTATAGCAGTTCCGTTGTAGAACCATTGGTATGTCATATTCGGATCGCTCACAGAAGCTGTAATTACCTGAGGAACGTTATCACAAACATTGATTTCTTCCGGTAACGTTGCACCTGAAGGATCTAATAATTCAACACCGATATTGAAAGATCCCCCTTCCAGGAATACCGCAGAGTCATATCCTGAATCACCTGCATCTGCTAAAACCATTTTGAAGTGATAAGCCACACCAGGCGTAACTGTTGCTGTAGCAGTAAGAGGCGTAGTTCTTCCAATAAAATTGGTTTCGATATTAGCCGTATTTAAGCCACCAAAAAACTGAGCGTTAATGGGGCCACATGAAAAGCCATTTCCATCAGGTACAATATTAGTAGCACTTACGGGTCCTGTTCCAGGAGGCGGCAAAACGGCCATATTTACATAAGGTCCTCCGGCTACTGGTCTCAATAAAAGAGCAAACGCATCAGAATAGCCCAGACATGGGAAGTCAGAAGTATATTCTTCAGAAGCAAATAAGTAGTTAAATTTTACCTGGGAAGATGTGGGCACAAAGTCAAACTCCAACACTACGGCATCATACAAGGGTTTTGTAGGGTTAGTAGCTGCTACAAGATCCGGATCGCTTCCTGTAGGTAAATCATCTCCTAAGGTACCACTTATAAAGCTATTACCTGCTTTGTTTGCATAGCCTGTAGAAAGCACAATACCATCTGTAAACGGAAAATTGGTCGTCCCTTTATGAAAATAACCCCATGATCTTTGTACGTTACTTGCCGGTAAATTCGGACTTACTACAACATTTGAAACATTGGGTGTAACACATGAATTTGTCCCTGACGAAATTAAAACATCTTTCACCAACTGTAAAGGATCATAAGCTGATGGTGCATAAGCTGCAGTATTCACATCAATAAAAGCGCCTGCTTTCATCGTTAAAGCAGAAGACTTTTCTTTCTGAGGCTTTCTGACTGTAGTTTTTTGTGAATAAAAGAGACTCGACGACGAGACCATGAATAAAGAAAACAATAGTAGGTATCTCTTCATAAATAAATTGTTTCAACAAATTTAATTTATTTTTATAAAAACTACATATACATTTAACATTTTTATATTAAAAAAGCAAATTAACCTCCCAAATTGAGAGGTTAATATAATTTATAATCGTTAATTTCTATTTTTCAACAAAATCCATCCACTGCGCTGTTCGAGTTTTTTACTGGCAGGGTTTTCCCATTGTACACGGTACCAGTAAGTAGCTGTTGGAAGTATAAGAGTTCCTTTAAGCAAACCATTCCAGCTTGTTTCGTTTTTGCTGGCCTTGAAAACTTCCTGTCCGTATCTGTCGAATATAGAAGCCGCAAAGTTGTTATACTGACTGATTCCTGAAAAATCTACTTTATCGTTCTTCCCATCAGAATTCGGAGTGATTGCGTTTATCACGACAAATGTAAAGAATGACAGCGTAGTTCCGCACTTGGCATCTTTTACCCTTACCATAAGGGTGTAATTGGCATTATCAAGAATATTGTAGAATATATTTGAAGCCTGCCATGTAACCCCTGCATCTACGGAATATTCCAGACTTCCACCTGTAGGGTTTGTTGCTGATAATGTTAAAACATGATTATCATAAGCAACATTGCTGAATTGAGGAAGCGTAGGGTTGATTAGCTGAGCACTGAAAACTTTAGAACATGTTCCATTACTGATTGTTACAGAGTATGTACCAGGTGTAGTAACGGATATCGTCTGTGTAGTAGCGCCTGTATTCCAAAGATATGTATAGTTTGGCCCTGAACCGGCATCCAGAGTTCCTGAATCACCCACACAGGCATATACATCTTTCAATGTTGACTCAATAGCAGGAACCACCTGAATGGTAATTGATGTAGGGTCATCTACCTTACAGCCATTTCCACCTAAAGCATACACAGAATATATCGTAGTAGCCGTTGGAGATACCACCTGCGTATTTCCATTACCCGGTAAGCCGACCCATTCATAGGTAACCCCGCCTGAAGCTGTTAATGTAACGGATTCACCTGCACAAATCTTGGATTTCGATGCTGCGAGTATCGCGACAGGCGGACCAACCACGATCGTGATCGTTGCTGTATTTGATGATACACATCCATTAGCTCCTACCGCGGTAACCGTATAAACAGTAGTACTGGAAGGAGATACCGTCTGAGTACTTCCATTCCCTGGAAGAGTTCCCCAGTTATAAGTCGCTCCTCCGGAAGCTGTCAAGGTAACAGATTCTCCCGGACAGATTTGCAATACCGGCGCTGTAACACTTACTACAGGAGGTGTTGTATTCTGTGTTACGGTTACATTTGCCGTATATGAACAGTTTAAATTTCCCGGTTGGTTAACATTCGTTACTGTTAATGTATAGACACCGCCTGCATTCACTACCGGCGTTAATGTATTAGCACCTGAAACAATGTTTCCTCCTCCGGTTGTTGTCCATGCAATAGTAGAACCCGTAGGAATCACAGAAGCAGATGCATTTAATGTTATTTGTGATGTTGTACAGGTGATTTGCTGAGGTTGAGCAATCGTTAAAGTAGTTTCAGGTGTTGCCAAAAGCTGTAAGTTCACAACATATCGACATCCACCGCTGACAACGAGAACATAGATCGTCTGGTTTCCTGCACTGTTGAATGATGTAGTATTATTTATAGTGTTTGTATTCCCGGCATTAGCATCTGCAATATTTAAATAATAAGAGAATGTAACACCTGGAGCTGATGTAATCTGAGATTGTGCCTCCGTTAGATTATAATTAATTCCCCCTGCCTGATAACATTTAAATAAAGTAGCATTCTGAACGGTAATCGGCTGAGAAACCTGTATTGTAATCGTTGCAGGTGTTTGAGACACACATCCGTTTGCACCAACAGCTGTAACGGTATACGTCGTTGTTGTCGTTGGTGAAACAGTTTGGGTATTTCCGTTACCGGCAAGTCCAACCCAGTTATAGGTAGTTCCGCCGGATGCCGTTAACGTAACCGATTCACCTGAACAGATTAAAACTTTAGAAGCTGTTAGGCCTGTAGTCGGCGGAGCACTATCACCGGTTACAGTGACATTTGCCGTTCCTGTACACGTTAAATTTCCAGGCTGATAAGTATTTGAAATCGTTAATGTATAAACTCCTGCTGTATTTACAACCGGATTCAAGGTATTTGCGCCGGAAACAATATTTCCGTTTGTTGTTGTCCATGCAAAAGTAGAACCTGCAGGATATGTTGAACCTGAAGCATTCAGTGTGATCTGCGAATTTGTACAGGTCAAGGTCGTAGGCGTGGCAATACTTGCGATTATTTGTGGAGCTTTAATTAATTGTAACTGTGCAACTTTTGAACAGAATCCTGTTTTAACAAGCACGTATACGGTCTGCCCAGCACTTGGGAAAGCCGTAGTGTTTGTAATCGTATTGCCATTACCCGCTAACGCGTCTGACTGGTTAAGATAATAAGCAAAAGTAGCACCTGGTGTTGTACTTATCGAGGTTTGAGCCGTGGTAAGATTAAACGTGGCATTTCCCTGCGTGTAGCATGCGGTGAGCGTTGCATTCTGTACGGTCGGCGAAGTTCCTCCTACAATTGTTACAGAAGCTGTTCCCGGACATGTATTTCCCGGTAAAAATACCTGAACGGTATACACTCCCGGCTGTGTTGCGGTATAAGATGAACCAGTCGCTCCAGGGATAGGATTATTTCCCAATAACCATTGATACGTAGCCCCACCACCCTGAACTGAAGCTGTAAGAACCTGCGGCGCATTGTCACATACATTAATGGACGAAGGCAGTTCTACTCCGGCAGGGTTTAAAATCTGAACACCGATATCAAAAGATCCTGCTTCAAGAAAAACTGCAGAATCGAAATTTGAATCCTGATAATCTGCCAAGACCATTTTAAAATGATAGGTCTGTCCCGGAATTACCGTTGCGGTTGCCGTTAAAGGAACCGTACGTCCGTCAAAATTGGTTTCAATCTGAGGGTTGTTCATTCCGGCAAAATATTGAACATTTTTAGGACCACAAGGCAAGTTGGCAGGAATGATATTGGTAACACTTACTGGCTCACCACTCGGAAGCAATGCTAAATTGGTATAAGAAGGATCTCCTACTTTTTTAAGTAATAATGCAAAACCGTCTGAAATATTACACGTAAAATTACTCTGATATTCTTTGGACGCAAACAGATACCTGAAGGTTACTTTTGTGGATGCCGGTACAAAGTCAAATTCTATATAGGTTGCATCTCTTAAATTGGCATTATTTACATTCAGGGCTGTTGCGAGATCGGGATCACCTCCTGAAGGAAGCGCATCACTTAAAGTTCCCTGAAAATTATTTCCTGTCTTTCTGGCATATCCTGTTGTAAGAACAATACCTTTGGCAAAAGGGAAATTGGTTGTTGCTTTATTAAAATATCCCCAACTTCTGTTTTGATCGGTAACTGCTAAATTCGGAGAAACAACCACATTGCTCACGTTGGCCGCAGAACAAGTGGAACCACCACTGATGAGAACTTCTTTTACCAATTGTGTAATACTGTAATTTGATTCGGGATATCCGGCGGCATTTACATCAATAAAAGCTCCTGCTTTCATACTCTGAGCGGTAGGTTTTTTAACAATACCTTTGCCTTGCCTGTCCTGAGCAAAAAAGCATTGTGTAAAAATTAAAAGCAAAGCCAAAAGTAAATTTCTTGTCCTCCTATTTAACATTTTTATATTATTTTAAACAAAAATACTATTTTTTTTGATTGAATATCAATTCAGCATAAATTACATTATCACTAATATAACACTGCTGATTTTAAAATATCAATTCAATTAATTTAATAACGAAAAAAAGACCAACAAATTGTCGGTCTTTTTTTGAATATTGATATTGTCTTATTCTATGTTTTTAAGTAAAATCCATCCCGTTTTCAAGGCAGGTTTTTTACTTGCCGGATCTTCAAAACTTACCTGATACCAGTATGATGAAGTCGGCAGACGTTTTCCCTGGAAGTAACCATCCCAATAAGGCTGAAGGCCACTTGCTTTATATACTTCTTTTCCATAACGGTCGAAAATAGATGCTTTGAAATCTTTATTCTGATTTACACCTCTGAAATCGATAATGTCATTAATATTATCACCATTTGGCGTGATTACATTCTGCATAACAAAAGTGAAATATTCAAGGAATCCTACACAGCTTGTTTTCTTTACTCTTACTCTGATCGATACAACCGTATTTCTCGGTACATTGCTGAATGTGTTTGAATTCTGCCATGTAAGCCCATTATCTATAGAGTATTCCAAAGGTCCGTTACTTGGATTGCTCGCGGTAAAGATCATGGTACCGTTTTCATTATAATTTACATTAATGATTTCAGGGATAATAGCCTGAATTATCTGTGTTGTATATACTTTAGAACAAACACCATTGTTTACTGTTACGGAATATGTTCCCGGAGTTCCTACTGAAATAGTCTGCGAAGTATCTCCTGTATTCCACAGATAAGTATAATTTGGTCCTGCTCCCGCGTCTAATGTAATGACATCACCCTGACAGATCATTCCGCCTGAAAGATTTGACGTAATTGCTGGAACAACTTCTATTGTAACAGATGCTGGCTGTAGAGATTTACATCCCTGTGCACCGATTGCATAGACAGAATATGTTGTTGTCTGAGTTGGAGAAACAGTATAGGTAGCACCCGTTCCGGATACACCTGTCCATTCGTAAGTTACTCCGTTGGCAGCAGTTAAAGTAGTAGATTCTCCTAAACAAATTTTCATTTTGGTAGCCGTAAGCTGAGCAACAGGTGTTGCTTCTTTCCTTAGCGTCAATGTTACTAATTTGCTACAAAAAGCACCATTGGAAACGACAACATACAAAACCTGCCCGTCGGTACCGCTATAACTGCTGACAGCAGCATCGCTCAGATAGCTGTCGTTTTCTTCAACAGCATCTGCCTGATTAACATAATAATGTAAAATAGCGCTTGTAGAAGTTGTGATCAAAGGTCTTGCATCATTTAAATTAAATGCAGAAACAGAAGGGGTTGTACAAAGCTTCAAAGTAGCATTCTGAGCTGGCGGTGTCGTTCCTCCTACGATGGTAATAACCGCAGAAGCAGGACACTGATTCCCTGGAACCGCAACTTTTACCTCATAAGCACCTGGAGAAGTTGCCGTATAAGAAATATTAGTAGCACCATTGATGGCAGCTCCGTCTTTGTACCACTGGAATGTCATTCCCGGCGCGGCAGTAAGCAATGCAGTCAATACTTGCGGTGTATTATCACACATATTTACAGTATCCGGTAAAATAACTCCGTTTTGGTCTACAATTTTAATTCCGATATCAAAAGATCCTCCTTCAAGAAAAACAGCAGAATCTAATGTCTGGTCATTATAATCGGATAAAACCATTTTAAAATGATAAGCAACACCTGGCGTTACATCGGCAATTGCAGTTAAAGGCACTACTCTTCCGTTATAGTTGGTTTCAATGCTTGAAGTGTTATAACCAGCAAAGTAGGTAGGATTCATCGCACCACAAGATAGTGGTGATCCGTCGAATTCTGTATCTGGACGGATATTGGTAACACTTACAGGCCCAGCTGTTCCCGGAAGAATGGCAACATTGGTATAAGGACCTCCCGCAACCGGTTTTATAAGTAAAGCAAAAGCATCTGAATAATTGCAGGGATATCCCAAAGAATATTCTTCGGATGCAAAGATATAATTGAATTTTACCTGATTGGAGTTCGGTACAAAATCAAACTCCAACGCTACGGCATCACGCTGATTGTTAATATTGGTATTGGTAGCGGCAGCAAGATCGGCATCTCCATTCATGGAAATTGACCCGTGGAGGTTTTCGGAAATCGCAGCATTACCCGCTTCTCTGGCATATCCAGTCGTTAAAACAATTCCGTCTTCAAATGGGAAATTGGTGGTACCTTTATGAAAGTATCCCCAAAATCTGTCATTATTTGTTACCGGCTGATTAGGAGATACTGTCACGTTACTTACACTTGGTGTTGCGCAGCTTGACTGTCCATTGATAAGAACCTGTTGAACCAGCTGTTGTGGTGTATAAGATGATTGTGTATAAGATGCCACATTTACATCAATAAAAGCACCTGCTTTCATACTTTCAGAAGTCAGCTTCACTTTACCGTTTTTTCTGGACGCCTTTTGAGCAATAGCAGACCCCGAAACAAAAAGCAACACTAAAAATAAAAAGTAGTTTTTTAGTCTATAATTTAACATTATGTTTGTTGTTTGTTCAAAAATAATAATTTTATGATTAAATTTTATTAAAAAATAGAAAGATTTATGTTAAAAATTTAATCTATTCGATAATCCATAACATATCAGATAATATATCTGTAATAATAAAAAAAAGACTAAATTTTATTAGTCTTTTTTTAGAGTTATTTCGTCAAAACTACAATTTCATGTGATTATTCATTTTTCAGTTCATCAATTTTATCCTGAAGTTCCTGAATTTTATCTTTTAGCACCTTGATCTCATTTTTATTGGAGCTCACATTGCTTTTCAGCATCACATTTTTGGCACGTTCGCTATGATCTTCTTCATCTTCATCCTCATTGATCTCTTCAATATCTTCCTGAATATCTTCAATATCCTCGTTTATTTCTTCGATGTCTTCACTGATTTCTTCTATATCCTCGCTAATCTCTTCAATATCTTCCTGAATGTCTTCAATATCTTCCTGAATGTCTTCAATTTTTTCATGACTTTTATTTACTGACATCTGGATAAAAATAGCAAGATAAATCGCTTCTAAAGATACTACTGTCGTAAGAATCAACAGCATTTTATCAAATTCTACAAGTCCAACTAGCGGCAACAGAAATGAAATGATAAAAAATAGCGTATGTGCAATAAGGGATGGGATTGAGCCTATCCACCAGGTGATACCGTTGGCAATTTTTTCTAAAACCTCAGTTTTTTCTTCGTACTTTTTCATTGTGCTCAACTTTTATAATAATTCTTTAGTAACTCCTAATCCAAACAGTGCGAAATCATATTTTGCAGGATCATTCTCATCAAATTTCCTGATGACAAGATCGAGTTCTTCTACCGTTTTCCAGTCATTCTGCGTTCTTGTGATCAATCCCAACTTCCGGGAAATATTACCCGTATGCACATCCAGCGGAATCGACAGGTATTTCTGATCAATATTTTCCCAGATACCAAAATCTACACCATGTTTATCTTTACGCACCATCCAACGGAGGAACATAATGATTCTTTTTGTAGACGAATTCTTGTAGGGCGAACTTACGTGTTTGTGGCTTCTGTGCTTTTCGCTTCCGAGAAAACTGCTTCTGAATCTTTCAATAGCATGAAGGAAATTCGTTTCCGATTCATGTATTGTAAAAAGATTTTCAAGACTTTTATTTTCTTTGTAAATTTTGTTAAACTGCTCTATAAAATAAACAAAGTCTTCGCCGTTGAACGTTCGGTGTATACTTTTACCTTTAATGTCACCAAGATCTTTTTCCGAATAGTTCATTACAAAATCATAAGGAGAATTTCCCATAATTTCCAGCATTTTTTCGGCTGATTTTATGATTGCTTTCCGGTTTCCCCAGGAAATGGTTGCCGCCAGAAAACCTGCAATCTCAACGTCCTGCTTCAGGCTGAAACGATGCGGAATCTGTATCGGATCATTTTCTATAAACTCAGGATGGTTATATTGATCAGCCTTTTCATCCAAGAATATTTTTAATTCTTCAAACTTCAACATCATTTTTTAAATTTTCACAGCCTCCAATGCCTTGGGTAAAAAAGTATTGGGAAAAATAGTTCGCGCTTCATCAGTAAAAACCGTAAGATCTGCATATCTGTTGGAAAAGTGTCCCAAAATCAACTTCCCGACATCTGCTTTTCTGGCAATGGTTGCCGCTTCGAGTGCAGTGGTATGCCCTGTATAATCTGCCATTTCTTTTAAATCATGTAAAAACGTAGATTCATGGTAAAGGACCGTCACATTTTTTATAATAGGAATTACACTTTCCAAATATCTTGTATCACTACAGAATGCATAAGAAACAGGTGGAATAGGATCTGTCGTAAGAATTTCATTTTTGAGAACATATCCGTCACTAAGCACAAAGTCTTTCCCGGCTTTAATATTATGATAATCGCAGGTTTCAATTTCTTTATACTTTGATATTTCCTGCATATTGAGATGTCTTTCTTTGGGTTTTTCCTTAAAAAGATAGCCATTACAATAAATCCTGTGATCCAAAGGAATGGTATATACTTCTACCCTGTTGTCTTCATAAATCTTTTCCGAATAATCTTTATCCAGCTCATGATAAACCACCTCAAAACCACGATGGGTTTCAGTAATCGTAAAGATGGTTTCCAGCATTTTTTTAATTCCTTTCGGCCCGTAAACATGCAGTGTTGTTTCTCTGCCTAACAGTCTGAAAGATGCGATAAGTCCCGGCAACCCAAAACAGTGATCCCCATGAAGATGGGAAATAAAAATATGATTTATCCTTGAAAATTTTGCTTTTGCTTTTCTCAGCTGTACCTGGGTACCTTCTCCGCAATCGATCAGGAAAGATCTTTCTTCCATTTCCAGGAGCTGTGCAGTGGGAGAAGAATTAATCGTCGGAATCGCTGAATTAAAACCTAATATCGTTAAATAAGTACTCAAATCGATCGTTTATTATTAAACAAATGTAAGGAATTTAGGTTAAGAATAAGGCTGAGATTGAGATAAAGGTTGAGATTGAGGTTGAGGTTGAGGTTGAGAATAAAAACAGTAAGATTAAAAAATGACTTAAAGAGATCTGCTCCTTAAGTCATCTTGTTTAATTTTTTTTGTAATCAAAATTGAATTTTCAAAAACCTCAGCCTCAGCCTTACCCTCAATCTCAGCCTTAACCTTCTCTCAAAAAATCCAGAAATAGATCCAATGCCTGTTTTCGGTGACTTATTTTATTTTTATCCTGAGGTTCCATTTGTGCAAAAGTCATATCATATCCCTCCGGGACGAAAATCGGATCGTAACCGAAGCCTTTGAATCCTTTGTTTTCATCGAGAAGATTTCCGTGCACTCTTCCTTCAAAATATTTTGCGCCGTTTTCATCATAGTAACACAAAACGGTGATGAAGTAAGCTTTTCTATTTTCAATACCCTTCATTTCGCTCAATACTTTTTCAATATTCTTTGCGAAATCGTGATCTCCGGCATAGCGTGCGGAAAATATCCCAGGCCTACCGTCTAAAGATTCCACTACCAGTCCGCTGTCGTCGCCCAAACTTGGAATTCCGGTTTTCTCAAAACAATATTTAGCTTTAATCAAAGCATTGGCATTGAAAGAATCGCCATCTTCCACAATTTCTTCGTGAATATCGTAATCGGTAAGACTTTTAACAATAAATTTTTCACCTAGGATTTGCTGAATTTCTTCTTTTTTATGTACGTTGTGGGTGGCAACCAGTAATTCCATTTTTTTTATTTTTAAATTTTATTTTTAAATGTGAGTACACAATTATGCGATTATTGTACCAGAATATTTGTATTTAAATTTCAGCATAATGCACTTTATATTTCCTTGTAAAAAGATAATAAAATAGTGAAAAAAGTACGATTCCTATCGCGAGTATGATCCATTCGGAAATTTTAAAAGCATCTGAAAAGCTTTCATTTTTGGTATATATAATAAGTATGGTAGAACATAAATTATTAAACCCGTGAAGAAGCATTGGCAATAATAAAGATTTTGTTTTGTAATAAACAAGACCGAGTACACAGCCTAACAGGACGGCACCTACAAACTGCCACGGATTTCCATGTACTAAGCCGAAAATAATTGAAGCAAAAATAATGGCTTTCCACGGTTCTACTCCTTTATTCATTAATCCTTTCTGGATAATTCCTCTGAAAATAATTTCCTCAAATATCGGTGCGCAGATGACAGCGGTAATGATCATTACAACTGGATTAAAAGTAAGCTGATCCATCAATCGATTGAAAAATTCATAATATTTTCCGAAAAAAGGTCCTGTAGTAGGAATCTGCGATGTGATGAATTCTGAGATAAACATCATTCCGATCATCATGGGAAATATAAGCAGGTAGGTATAAAAATTAGTGGGTGAGAAATTGAAATTGAGTTTTTTGCCGGTGGTTCTTCTCACGATAAAAAAATCGAAAAAAGCGATAGCGGTAAGAAATCCTGCTGCGTTGGTAAGCATGAAGAACCAGTCTTTGTACTGAAGATTTTCTTTGAAGGTAAACATCCAGAAAACATTAAAAAAAGAAACAACCGTTGTTCCAACTACGAGTCCTGCCAACAGGACGAGCCCTCCTATCCATGTAAATGTAAACTTTGGATATCTGCTGTTTTCCATGCTTTATATTAAGATTATTTTAACAAAGATAAACGTTTTTGATAAGTTTATTTTATGTTTCCGATAATGTGGCATCGAAAAGGGGCCGTCTATTATGCCGATATGGTCTCGTAATTTTATCTTAATCAGAATAATACTGAGATATTTTATTTTTACTTTAAATGGATAAATTTGATCTGATTATTTTTATCGCAAATTAAGACCAGACTTTTAATTTACTATGCCACACATTTTTAAGATAAAGAAAGGCGTAAACTTATTGATGAAATACTAAGTTGGGTAATAAGTTCGGACAATGATTTATGCATTCCGGACAGCCCTATATATATTTTGGACAATGTCTTATGCATTCTGGAACGCGTCTTATATATGTTGGAAGATCCTTTATATACTTTAGCCAATGCCTTATACATTTTAGAACAGGCATTATATATTCTGGACGATGTCTTTTACATTTTAGAGGATGGCTTATACAGTTTGAAGGATGCAATATGTATTTCTTCACATTTGTCACACTATCTGCAAAAATAATGTTGAGAATATTGCTTAAAAACTCACAAGCAGGAACGTGTATGAAATTGATTTTCACATTCCATTAAAAATTACGATTTTTGCAACTTCAAAATACGATATGTCAGACTTAATCAAAGAAATAGAGAAAAGAAAAACTTTCGGGATTATTTCCCACCCCGATGCGGGAAAGACGACTCTTACGGAGAAGCTTTTGCTTTTCGGAGGGGCAATTCAGGAAGCGGGTGCGGTGAAATCCAACAAAATAAAAAAAGGGGCTACCTCCGACTTCATGGAAATTGAAAGACAGAGAGGAATCTCGGTGGCCACTTCAGTACTTGCCTTTGAATACAGAGATCACAAGATCAACATCCTGGATACTCCCGGACACAAGGATTTTGCGGAAGATACTTACAGAACCTTAACTGCCGTTGACTCGGTGATCGTTGTGATTGACGTTGCGAAAGGGGTCGAGGAACAGACGGAAAAGCTGGTACAGGTATGTAGAATGAGAAACATTCCGATGCTGGTTTTCATCAATAAACTTGACCGTGAAGGGAAAGATGCTTTCGACCTGCTGGATGAGGTGGAACAAAAATTAGGTCTTACAGTTTGTCCGCTTTCATTGCCGATCGGTATGGGTAGTGATTTTCAGGGCATTTATAACATCTGGGAAAACAACATCCAATTGTTTTTGGAGGAAAAGAAACAGAAGGTTGGAGATTCTATTAAGTTTGATGACATTAATGACACTTCTATTGATGAAGTTATTGGTGAAAAAGCTGCCAATACATTAAGAGAAGAATTAGATCTGGTACAGTCGGTTTATCCTGAATTCAACCGTGAAGATTATATGAAGGGTGATCTTCAGCCCGTTTTCTTTGGTTCGGCTTTAAATAATTTCGGAGTACGTGAATTGCTTGATGCTTTCATTGATATTGCACCGATGCCTCAACCAAAGGAAAGCGATACCCGTATTGTAAAGCCTGAAGAAAATACGTTCACAGGATTTGTTTTCAAAATTCACGCAAATATGGATCCTAAGCACAGAGACCGTCTTGCTTTCGTGAAAATTGTTTCAGGAACATTTAAAAGAAATGAAAATTATTTGCTGGTAAGGGAAGGCAAAAAAATGAAATTTTCTTCACCTAATGCATTTTTTGCGGATAAAAAAGAAGTGGTAGATGAAAGTTTCCCTGGTGATATCGTGGGACTTCATGATACAGGAAGCTTCCGAATCGGTGATACGTTAACGGGTGGTGAAAAGCTGAATTTCAAAGGAATTCCGAGCTTCTCTCCTGAGCATTTCAGATATATCAATAATACGGATCCTTTGAAGGCCAAGCAATTGGCAAAAGGAATTGATCAGCTGATGGACGAAGGTGTGGCACAGCTGTTTACGCTTGAAATGAACGGAAGAAAAATCATCGGTACGGTGGGCGCCCTTCAATATGAAGTGATCCAGTATCGTCTGGAGCATGAATACGGTGCAAAATGTTCTTATGAGCCTCTTTCCATGCACAAGGCATGCTGGGTAGAAGCGGATGAAAAATCTGAAGAGTTCAAGGAGTTTGCAAGACTGAAGCAAAGATTCCTGGCGAGGGACAAATACAATCAATTGGTATTCCTGGCTGATTCTTCTTTTACCATTCATATGACACAGGAGAAATTCCCAAATGTGAAACTGCATTTTATCAGTGAATTTAAAAATGCTTAAATAATATTAAAATTATAAAAAGACCGTTCAGAAAGCTGAACGGTCTTTTTATATATGTTTAGATTAAATCTTGCTTATTCTTTGATCCATTTTACAGTTTTATTGATGTTTTTAGATTTAATAGTGATCAAATAATCTCCTTTTATTAATTGACTGACATTGAAAGTTCCGATTTTATCGTAACCTGTTGTATTGTTGATTTTATTAAACACTAATTTTCCGCTTACATCATAAATACTGATATCATATTTATCATTCTGATTAATAAATCTGATATTTACAATATCTTTACCGGGATTAGGATATATAACAAATACATCTTTAGTTGTGTCAACTTCATTTACTGCAAGTACCTGAGTAATTGTAAAATTAACTGGATTAATATTAAAAAATACATTTCCTACTCCTGCAACCATAATTCTTGCCTGGCTTGTACTCACATTTGGAATGGTAATAACTTCTGAACCGTCATTTGCAGTAGAAGCAACAATTGTCGTTGGATACGTAAGTCCCCCATCCGTTGAAAGTAAAATACTTACGTTCGCACAGCTCACCGGTGCAGCAGTTGTATTAGCCACGTTCCATGTTATTGTTTGTGTAGAATTCCCCATCCAGTTTACGGCTGTGGTCGGTGCAGTTACCGTAAACGGCCCTGAATTTCCGTCAACCGTAATTTTTGCATCATCGTTGGCAACTCCGGCGCAACCAGCATTATTATCTCTGACCGTCAATCTGAATTCCATTGATCTTCCGTATGATGGTAAAATTTCGCCTTTTGTTGTTGTGTTATTAATAACATCATTAATTTTAGGAAAATATCTGTACGGTACTGTTACCGGTAAGAATGATCTGAATAACGGAGCATTTCCGGTGGGAGCATTCCAGTTTCCAGCAGGTCCTGTATCATTTTGTTCCCAGCAATATGTTAATGCATTTCCCTGAGCATCTGTAGCAGAACCTGTTAACTTAAAAGGGGTACTTTTGGGTATTGTGTAATCATTTCCTGCATTTACAACAGGCGCAGTATTAGAAACAGTATTTGTTACCTGACATGTTGTCGACTGAATCGTCTGGGTTATTGACTGAAATGAATTGGTATGGAAAATAGGGATACTGTTATTCGCCAAATTATTTGTACTTCCACAAATCCCGGCATAAGCCATAATTGTAATTCCACTTCCAGGCTCCACTGCATGCGAACCATCACGATTGCCTCCTCCACAATTGCTTGTTGTTGCATTAAAAGTATGAGGCCCTCCAAACTGATGCCCTACTTCATGCGCAACATAATCAATATCATAAGGATCACCAACAGGATTCGGTGAACCGGTAATACCACTTCCCTTACTTGAGTCGTCACAAATAACCCCAAGGCCAGCCAATCCGCCGCCACCGGTACTGAATGTATGGCCTATATCATAATTGGCCGTTCCTATTATTGCATCAATCTGGGTCTGACTTTCATCAATTAACAAGCCTGCATCATCATTTCCGTCGAAAGGATCTGTAGTGGGATCTGTAAAGATAACGGAAGTTTCATTAGCAACTAATACAAGTCTTGCTGCAACTTCCTGTTCATATACCCCGTTTACTCTGTTTACAGATGTTACAATAGCTGAAAGCGTCTGAGCAACGGTTGGCGAAGGTAGGCCTGTTGCTGCTATCGCGTATTCTCCTGTACAAGCCACTACAAATCGAAAAATTCTAATTTGACTGCCAACACTGGGAGTTACTGTTTTTTGTGCATTTTTTTTAATTAATTCCGAAGCATCCTCCTTTACTTCGCATATTCTGGGATTTTTATTAATTAAATCTGCTTTTTTATAAACAATATAATTATTGATATCGTTCTTTGCATAAGGATCAATATAAAAATCGCCTGTCATAACAGACTTTATCTGAGCATGGAAGCCCAGTTCTGTAAAATCTAATTTTATCGTTGCGTATTGGTCATCAACTCCCTGTCCGGTAAAGGTAATAAGTTGCGGAAATTTTTGAGCCAATTCCGGAGCCATCACAGAAGATTTCCAGATTCTGAACCTTGCTTTCGTTCCATCGGCCATTGGTAGAATAATGATAGGAGCATTACCTTTAAAATCTGCATCATTCAAGTCAGGAACTGAACTGAAATAGTTTTTAATCCCACTCACATCAAGTTTGTAGATAAGAAATTTCTCTGGCTGCACCGTTCTGCTGTGCGAATCTGCCTTAATGGATCTTTCGCTGATAGAGGAGAAAAAATCCTGCGCTTTTCCTAAAAAGCACAGAATAAATATTCCTAAAAAAAGTAGTTTTTTAATCATAATATATAATTTAATTTATTATCATTTACAACTTAGTTTTTGCTAAGCTTTTCAATTTTACCTTATTTTATTACTTCTTAAAAAATTTAAAGATACTATAAACTAGACATTCGGTATAAAAAACAAATATATAAAAAATACACATTCAAAAAACTGAATGCCAACTAATTACATAAAATTAAAATAATACTATATTTTATACACCATTACATTTATATTAAAGAAAAACAAATTCTTTTTGACTCTTTAAAATGAATATTATTAAGTTTAAAAATTATATAACATCTAAGACATTTATTTGTCTTGTTGTAAAAAGCAGTTCTGTTTCAGCAATTTCTTCTGTAAAACTCTTGTAAAATAATTATAACCCACTTATAATAAGCTTGTTGAAATTTTACATCTGTAATACATTTCATTTACAATCTTTACGAAAATTTCGCTCCTAATTTTACCTCAACGAAAAAATTAATGTTATGAAAAAATTCATCTTACTCGTTGCTGTATCAGGAACATTCATTATGTGTAAAAAAGGGGAATCTGCATCACAACTTGAGGATACTGTCAGTTCGGCTGACAGTATAGCTTCTCAAGCGTCTGGAAAAATCAGTGATGTTAATAACAAGGTAAATGATGCGCTTGATTCGGCAAATGTTAAAATTAAAGATTTTCAGGACACCGGAAATGATATCAAAGACAATATTGAAAATACTGCAAAAATTGTGGATTCCTTATCTGAAAAAATTTCATCCTTAAAACTGGAATCAAAAAAGGAAAAGAAAGATACTGTCAGTAAAGAAGGAAAGATTATTGTACAGGTTCCTGCCCCGAAAGTAATCCGGGAAACAAAAATTATTTATAAGAAAGAGCCAAAAAAAGAGAATTACGAATTAAATGTCCAGAGAAACCGACTCGTTAAGAAAGGAGTGCTTGATCTGACCGTAAATGATGCTGAAACCGCAAAGGAAATTGTAAAAGAAGAAGTCGCCAAATACGACGGATTTGTAAGAAGCGAAAATATTTCGCTACAGAATGACGATAAGAAAACGGCCTACCTGAAAGTGAAAATCCCGATTCAGAAATTTGATTATCTCATGTCTGATCTAAGCTATAATCTCGGGAAAGTTGAAAATAAAAGCATTGAAGTTTCAGGAATGAATGCCGTTGAAAATACACTTTGTGAGATTGATATTACTTTGTATGGACAAGAAAGTGAAGCTGAGGTTGATAAAGAGTACGAAACTTTTGGTGATAAATCTTTTGCCGCCATTTCTTCAGGATGGAATGTAATTACTTCTGCTTTCCTTTTTATTCTTCCGCTTTGGCCACTGTTTGTGATTGCAGGTATCGGATATTATCTTTATAAAAAAAGAAATCCGACTGATAAGCATTCATAAGGCATTATTTATTTTAATAATATTTTAATCGAAATTCCGTTTTTTCAACAAGGGTTATTCCTAATTTTGTTCTGTTAATTTAAATTAAGAATTTAACTTCAGTTAAATAATTTAATCAAACAAGTGTTAAAACAACATATTATTAATATTTTGTGGTTCGTGTGAAAGTAAAAAGGCTCCCATTTTTGAGAGCCTTTTACTATTTCATTTATCGTAAGCAATTACTTTGCAATGCTTCTTGAGATAACGATCTTCTGGATTTCAGAAGTACCTTCATAGATTTGGGTAATTTTTGCATCACGCATCATTCTTTCTACGTGATATTCTTTCACATATCCGTATCCTCCATGAATCTGAACAGCTTCTATCGTTGTATCCATTGCCACTTGTGATGCATAAAGCTTTGCCATAGCACCACTTTCAGAGATATCTTTTCCTGCATCTTTTTCTACTGCCGCTTTAAAGCAAAGCATTCTTGCCGCCGTAATCTGCGTTGCCATATCAGCCAGTTTAAAAGCAATCGCCTGATGATTGATGATTTCAGTTTTGAAAGCCTTTCTGGTTTTAGCATATTTTAACGCCAGTTCATAAGCTCCAGAAGCAATTCCCAATGCCTGAGAAGCAATCCCTATTCTTCCACCGTTCAGAACGGCCATCGCAAAATTGAATCCGAAACCATCTTCTCCGATTCTGTTTTCTTTAGGTACTTTTACATTATTAAAGATCAAAGAATGAGTATCACTTCCTCTGATTCCCAATTTATCTTCTTTAGGACCAATTTCAAATCCTTCCCAGCCTCTTTCAACGATAAAAGCGTTGATTCCTTTATGTTTTTTCTCAGGATCAGTTTGTGCAATGACAATATAATAAGTAGCTGTACCACCATTGGTGATCCAGTTTTTAATACCGTTCAACAAATAATAATCTCCTTTATCTTCTGCAGTGGTTTTTTGTGAAGTAGCGTCAGAACCTGCTTCCGGCTCAGACAAAGCAAATGCCCCGATCACCTGACCGCTGGCAAGAGGTGTAAGATATTTCACTTTTTGCTCTTCGGAAGCGAATTTTTCAAGGCCTGCACATACCAGAGAGTTATTTACAGACATTACCACAGCTGCCGAAGCATCTATTTTTGCGATTTCTTCCATTGCCAGAACGTAAGAAACGCTGTCCATTCCTGCACCTCCGTATTTAGGATCTACCATCATACCCAAAAGGCCCATTTCACCCATTTTCTTTACCTGTTCGGCAGGAAATTTCTGGTCACGGTCTCTCTCAATTACTTCAGGTAATAATTCGTTTTGTGCAAAATCCCTTGCTGCCTGCTGAATCATCAGCTGTTCTTCCGATAAATTAAAGTCCATAAAAATTGAATAATTAGATGGTCGCTAATTTACACTTTTTGTACAAACCTGAAAATAGAATTAAATCTTTGCCATTCTATTCTGAAAATCAACAATTAAACATATTTTAACAAATCGAGAAATCACTTAAAAATATTATTAAAAATATCCATTAAATTTAAATACAGATGAATATATATTGTAATCCGTTTCATTAATTGTTAATTTAAAATTCTAAATTTTGTCAATTAAAAAAAATGCTTATATTTAAAATTAACTATTTACTTTTAAATCATGACCATCAAAAGATTATTCGATATACCCCATTATGCTTTAGAAACATACCCGAAAACGGATATGTTTGTAACTAAGTATCAGGGAGAATGGAAAAAGACTTCTACCCAGGAATTTATCAATGAAGCGAATAAAATATCACGCGGGCTTTTAAAGCTTGGCATAAAACCTGGGGATAAAATTGCACTCATCACAACAAATTCCCGAACTGAATGGGCCATTATGGATCTTGGGCTTTCCCAGATCGGTGTAGTATCCGTACCCGTATATCCGAGTATTTCTCCTGAAGATTACGAGTTTATCTTCACGAATGCCGAAATCAAATATTGCTTTTTATCTGATAAGGATCTTTTAAACAAAGTAACAAAAGTAAAACACAACATCCCTTCCCTTCAGGGAATTTTTACATTTGACAATGTAAGTGGCGCTGCCAACTGGAAAGAAGTGCTGGATCTTGGTGAAGATGATTCTACCCAGATAGAGGTTGAGGATCTTTCCAATACCATTAATTCGGAGGATCTGGCAACTATTATTTACACTTCCGGAACTACGGGAAGGCCTAAAGGGGTTATGCTTACTCACCATAATATTGTGTCTAATGTATTAGGCTCAATTCCGAGAATTCCAAAAAAGAAAGGTCTTGATTACAAAGATACAAGAGTGCTCAGCTTTTTGCCGATCTGCCATATTTTCGAGAGAATGCTTTTTTACCTTTTTCAGTACAATGGCTTCTCCATTTATTTTGCAGAAAGCATTGAAAAAATGGGTGAAAATGTGAAGGAAGTAAAACCTCACTACATGAGTGTTGTACCAAGACTTGTAGAAAAGGTTTATGATAAAATTTATGCAACAGGATCATCTGCCGGCGGCCTGAAGCAGAAGATATTCTTCTGGGCCCTTAATCTTATTTCTAAAAAGAAAACGGTTTCCAAGCCATCCGGGTTACAGGAAATTATTGCTGATAAACTTGTTTTCAAAAAGTGGCGTGAAGGACTGGGTGGCGAGATCATTACGCTGGTTTCCGGATCAGCAGCTTTATCGACAAGACTGAATTTAATGTTTCAAAATGCAGGAATTCCTATTTTGGAAGGATATGGACTTACGGAAACATCACCTGTTATTTCTGTAAATGCTTTTGGGAAAATGAAAATAGGAACGGTGGGTCTTCCATTAGATAATGTTCAGGTGAAAATTCAGGAAGATGGGGAAATTACTGTAAAAGGACCTTCTATCTTCAAAGGTTATTTTAAAAATGACGAAATGACCAAAGAAGTATTCACAGAAGATGGTTACTTCAAAACCGGGGACATCGGGCATATTGATAGTGATGGTTTTCTTCAGATCACAGACCGTAAAAAAGAGATGTTTAAAACTTCAGGCGGAAAATACATTGCTCCTCAAACCATTGAGAACCTTGCAAAAGCATCTAAATTTATCGAGCAGATCATGGTTGTTGGTGATGGTGAAAAAATGCCGACCGCTCTTATA
The DNA here is from genome assembly GCF_900109935.1 of Chryseobacterium taichungense. Taxonomy (GTDB): domain Bacteria; phylum Bacteroidota; class Bacteroidia; order Flavobacteriales; family Weeksellaceae; genus Chryseobacterium; species Chryseobacterium taichungense. The sequence goes on from NZ_FOBV01000003.1 coordinate 130,555, forward strand.
CAACCGGATTTTGAATTTGCGAAAAGCTGGGCCATGAGAAATAATCTCAGCATCGGCTCAACTCCTCAGGAAATTGCAAAGAGCAAAGAACTTAAAGAAAGGATTGAAAAAGAAATTGACAATACCAATGAGCATCTGGGAAATTGGGAAAAGATCAAGAAAATTGAGCTGACTCCGGAAATATGGAGCATTGAAACCGGGCTTTTGACACCTACTCTAAAGTTGAAAAGAAAGGCTATTAAAGAGAAGTTTATTGATCTGTATAATAAGATGTACGAACATCATGAATGAAAATAGGAACCGCTTCTTTTGAGGCGGTCTTTTTATAGATATAATTATCGTTTGGGGCGAAAAAGGAAATAACAAACTTTGTAATAATTATTACGATGCTTTATCGCTTCGCTCTTCGCTATGACATGAAAAAAGCTGTCTCATTGGAGACAGCTTTCCTATTTTTAAAAATTGTAATCAGTATTAAAACTTAATTACAGATTTCATTTTTTCATTTTCTTCCATTACCAACTCATCGTCAACAAGGATTTTCCCTGAATGCTCATCGATAATGATTTTCTTTCTCTGAGCAATTTCCATCTGCTTTTGAGGTGGGATTGTAAAGAATGATCCTTTTGGAGCTCCTCTTTCCAATCCTACAACCGCAAGACCGTTTGGTGAATTGGTTCTGATTCTGTTGTAAGAAGCGAGTAACCTTTCGTCGATTTTTGCAGCAAATTCTTTAGACTGCTCAATTAAATATTCTTCTTCCTTCTGCGTTTCAGAAACCAGACCTTCCAATTCTTCTTTTTTGAATTTCAGGTGGTTTTTAAGATCATCAATTTTTCCATTAAGCTCATCCAAAGTTTCGTTTTTGTGACCGATCTTAGCGCCGAATTCTTTGATTCTTTTTTCAGCAAGTTGAATTTCAAGCTCCTGATATTCAATTTCTTTACTTAATGCTTCAAACTCTTTATTGTTTCTTACATTATCTTGTTGAGACTTGTATTTTTCAATTAAAGATTTTGCATGGTTGATTACTTCATGCTTGGTTTTGATCTGATCTTCCTGATCTTTTATATCTGCATGAAATTTTTCAGCTCTTTTTTCAAGACCTTCGATTTCAATTTCAAGATCCTCTACTTCGATTGGCAATTCTCCTCTTGTATTTCGGATTTCGTCCAATCTAGAATCAATGATCTGCAAATCGTATAAAGCTCTTAACTTCTCTTCAACTGAAATATCGTTGGTTTTTGCCATATTTTAAATGAAATAATTTACCGGGTTCGTTTTCTCAATAGATTTTGAGATTGCAAATGTACTAAATTTTTGTGACAAAATTTCAAATAATTGTTGAGTCACAAATTGTTCTGATTCAAAATGTCCTATATCACAGATCATCATTTTTGATTCTGCCAGGAAAAAATCATGGTATTTCACATCTCCTGTAAGATAAGCATCACATTTTTTGGAAATTGCAGATTTTATTCCGCTTGCTCCGGAACCGCCTAGAACGCCTACCCTTTTTATTTTTTTACCATTAAAATCTGAATGCCTGATCACTTCAAGATTAAATTTTTCTTTTACAAATTTCAGAAAATCTTTTTCATCCATAGGCACTTCAAAATCTCCGTACATTCCAAGTCCGGTATATTGATTGGTATTATCCAGACTGTAAATCTGATGGGCAACTTCTTCGTAAGGATGCGCTGATTTCATAGCGGCAACAATCTGTCCCTGCTTATATCCTTCAAAAATAACGGAAACCATATCTTCATCAGCATTTTCCCTGATATCCTGCTGCCCCGAAAAAGGATCAGAGCCTTCTTTAGGTCGAAAAGTTCCGCTTCCGTTGATGGTAAAACTGCATTCGTCATAAAATCCTATGTTTCCTGCACCTGCAGCAAAAAGCGATTCTTTTAATTGCCCTGAATACTCTTTTGGCACGAAGACGGTAAGCTGTTTTAAATTATTTTTCTTAGGCTGAAGAACTTTAAGGTTTTTAAGTCCCAGTTGCTGGCAGATTCCGGCGTTTACGCCAAAAAAGTCATTATCAAAAGCAGTATGAATGGCATAAATGGCAACCTTATTCTCAATAGCCTTTATCACAGCTTTTTCCACATAGTTCTTCCCTGTTAAAGATTTTAACCCGGAAAAAATAATCGGATGAAAACATACAATTAAATTACAGTTCTTTAGAATAGCTTCATCAACAACATTTTCCAGGGCATCATGACAGACCAGTATTCCACTCACATTGCGGTCATATGATCCGCACAGCAATCCGACATTGTCAAAATCTTCCGCCTGCTGCAACGGAATACGTTTTTCAATTTTAGAAATGACATCTCTAATTTTCATTTTATTCTGTATGTTTGTTACGAAAATAAGGATAATTTGTTATATTTAAAAAAACATTAAAATGGAAAGAGAGCATAATCTTATTCCTGAAGATGCCTGGTGGAAGCGATATCTCTACAGAATTATTTACCGTTCTGACACAAAACTCGGGAAACTGTTCGATATCATTTTGCTATCGCTTATTCTGATAAGTACGGCCATCATTATGATGGAAAGCATTCCAAGGCTTGATAAAAGGTTTCATTATACTTTTATTATTTTGGAGTGGATTATCTCCATTTTTTTTTCAGCAGAATATGTTTCAAGAATTGCCGTTGTAAAAAATAAGCGCCATTATATTTTCAGTTTCTTCGGAATCATTGATTTTTTGGCGCTTGTTCCTTTTTATCTGAGTTTTTTCTTTCCTGTTACAAAATATTTTCTTATTTTCAGAATGCTGAGAATGCTCAGGGTTTTCAGGGTTTTTAACCTTATGGATTTTATGAATGACGGCTCTGTAATTGTACGGGCACTAAAGAACAGTTCACGAAAAATTTATATTTTCCTTTTATTCTTAATTATTTTTTCAGTAATCGTAGGTTCGTTGATGTTTATGGTGGAGGGTGGCAGACCGGGCTTTGAAACCATTCCCCAATCCATCTACTGGGCAGTAGTAACAGTTACCACGGTTGGTTATGGAGATGTATCACCAATTACCCCGATGGGTAAATTTTTTGCTGTGATTCTGATGCTGGCCGGTTATTCTATTATTGCTGTTCCTACGGGTATAGTCACCGCCGAAATGCGTAATAAAAGACAGAACCTGGAAAAAGTATGCGACCGTTGCGGAAATGAAGATATTGATGATGACGCAAGATATTGCAAACAATGTGGCAAGAAATTGGCTTAGTGTAAAATAATATATCATCTATTAACCAAATACCACAACATCATGGAACCAAAAAAGAAAAACAAACCAAACAATTTAGTCGTTATATTATTTTCTTTAATTGTATTAATGGTTGTTATTTATTTTATTCTTGTGACCTTCTTCCCGGCTGTTTTTCAAAGCCTTAATACCGGAGACTTACAACCTGTCCCTCAAAACAGATAATATAATTGAATTTTCAATTTAATCAAAAAAGGCGATCTCTTTCGAGATCGCCTTCAGTTTTGGTATTATACACAGTTATTTTTTAATTGCTTTAACTGTTTGTTTTGAACCATCTTTCATGGTAAGAATTAAGAAATACATACCTTGTTTCAATTCTCCTAAATTAAGTGAAGATCCAGGATTGTCAATTACTTTTAACAGTCTTCCTGAAACATCAGAAACTGAAACTGATTTTACATTTGCAGCATCAGCGATATTTATTACATCACTGAAAGGATTAGGATATACTTTAAGGCTTTTCTTTTCAGCTTTCACATCAGAAGTTCCTAGTGTACCATTTGTGATATTAACAGTAAAGGCACCTTCCTCCTCATCAGAACTACTGTAATGACCAACATTTACATAGTAGGTATTTCCGGCAAGGGTAGGGATAGAAAGTGTTTCAGTACCACCTGATCCTGCAACATCAACAGTATTCTCACATGATAAAGCTGAGCAGGTTCCGCTGTATACACCAATCTGTGGATCAAAATCGCTTCCTGCCGGCATTGTAACCGTAATATTGAATGTATTACCATCTCCAACGAATGTAAACCAAGTACCATCATTCATCCAATTGTCACAAACATCTATGATTCCTGCATTATTTGTAGCTCCCGCGGCATCATTTTGAACATAGGTGTATGGGAAAGTATTTGCTATAAGAGCTCCCGCGCAATCATCGTTAGCTGGCGGTGGTGGGAATGTACCTACGCAGATGTCAAAACTTTGATTACTGCCAGCACCATTATAACTGTAAACTCTCACAAGATAAGTCTCTCCTGGTGTGAGATCCGAAACAGTACCTGATAAGTCACCATATGAACAATAAACAGGTGACAATGCTCCGCATCCTCCGTTAAATACTTGGAAATAGACATAAGTATCATCCGGCTCTGTTCCTATTGACTGCACATTTGAAAGTGATATTTTATGTTTTGTTTCAGTTGCAACAAAACTAAACCAAACATCGTCATCTGCTTCTCCATAGCAAGGATCTGGTGCTGTACCTGAGTCTGTAGCTTCAAAGGTATGACCTGCCGTTACAGTACCACAGTTAAGATCCGGATTTACAGTTAAGGCAATTGCCGTTGCACATTCATCATTTGTTGGAGGCGGTGGAAGTGTACCCACACATATATCAAAACTTTGATTACTGCCAGTACCATAATAGCTATAAACCCTTACAAGATAAGTTTCTCCCGGTGTAAGGCCTGTCAAAGTACCAGATGACGGATCTGAACAATAAACGCTTGACAATGCTCCACACCCTCCACTAAATACCTGGAAGTAAGTATCTGTATCGTCTGGCTCACTTCCTACAGACTGTATGTTTAAAAGAGATATTTTGTGATTTGTACTAGTTGCCACAAAACTGAACCAAACATCATCATCAGGAGTTCCATAGCATGGATCCGGAGATGTTCCCGAGTCGGTAGCTCCAATAGTATAACCCGAAGTCACTGTTCCACAGTTCAGATCTGGATTTACCGTTAAGGCAATTGCCGTTGCACATTCGTCATTGGCAGGTGCCGGCGGTGCAGTAGTAAACATTATTTCTGAACATCCTGAAGATTCACCTCCCGTACCTACTGCTACAACTTTTATATAAAGATTGGTATTAGATGGAAACGGAGTGGCCGGCGTAAAGCTGTTTGTGGTTACAGAAACCTGATTAGCGACATCAGTACCACCTGAAGTTGTGCCTATAGAAACCTTATAACTTACCGCTCCCGGAGAACCATTCCATGTAATGGTTGGAGATAAAGGAACAAAAGTACTGTTATTTGCAGGATAGGTAACTGAAGGACAAGCAGGAATAGGATTTGGTATCAAACCTTCAAAGGTAGTAACAGATTTATAATCCTTAAGAACACCATTATTGGGAGGAGAAGCCGGATCCGGGTTCTCATCATCATTTCTATAAGTGATTGAAGAATTTGCAGCTCCTGGATAAACATACATAACTTCATTGAAATTGTTATTGTCGTAACCTGCCGAATTTTCTTCTGCAGCAACTACCAGGTTATCCATATTGTTGTAAGGAAAAGGTGTTGCAAAGGTAATTTCAATTACACCATTCGCATTTGTTACTGTTCCGGAAAATACCTGTGTAAGTTGCGCTAAAGGAACCCAATCTGACACTGATGTAAATGAGGTTTTGGTAGTTTGCCCTAAATACACAGCCCATTCCGATGAATTAGCAATCGACATAGAAGGATCAAGATAGAATTTTAATCCTGTTATGTTTCCCGCTGCATTCGCATTGATTTCCTCTTTAGTGAAAATTTGCTGTACATACGAATAGCCGTAATAGGTACTTATCGGAGCTATTCCGACATTCGTGCTTCCTGCGCCCAACGTTATCTGCGCATTAAGCATCATACTTAAAAACAATAAGCATGAGAGTAGAAATTTTGTCATAAATTTATTTTTGCTGATTAATAGAACGAAATTAATAATAATTTATTAATTCACCGATTATAGTATTACTTTTTTTAAAAAAATTCAAAAATAATTTACTATCACTACTAAACACTTCAACATATCGCCCAAAACATTGCTTATTTCACTATTTATCATCTGTTGGGGAAATAAATATTCTTCAAAGTTATTCTTGATTTTAAAACGAATTATTACCAAAACTATCACGCCAAAAAAATTATCCAATCAAATCTATAAACGTAGATAAAAAAAGCGGCTGAGGCCAGCCGCTAATTCTTTCATTTAATTAAAAAACTACTTTTTAATAGCTTTAATTGTCTGTTTAGAACCGTCTTTCATTTCAAGAGTAACCAAATACATTCCTTGTTTCAGTTCTCCAAGTTGAAGCTGAGATCCAGGATTTGCAATAGTTTTCAATAATCTACCTGAAAGATCTGAAACCAAAACATTCTTAACATTAGAAGCATCAGAAATATTCAATACATCATTAAATGGATTTGGATATACTTTGATGCTGTTTTTAGCATCTTTTACTTCGTTTGTTGCTAAAACAAGTGATGAGTCATATGCAGAGATCTGGAATTGACCGTTTGTACTTACTCCCCCTGCAGTTCCTGTATACCTCCATACACTAAAGTATAAAGTAGACCCAGGAGTTTGTCCTGTTAATGAAACCAATGAATAAACTCCTGAAGAGTTATCATCATTACAAGCAATTGATGTTAATGATCCACATGTACCACTGTGTGCAGAAAGAACCGTATCTAACAGTCCAGATCCTGATACTCCTTTCGTTTCTACTGTAACATTTCCACTTGCAGGAACAATTACTGAGAACCAAACATTATCTCCTCTATTGCTTTGGCATGATGTTGTACCATCTGTTGTTGCTCCTACATTTGACGTTGTTAAAGCATTATCAGCAAATACACCTCCTACAGTTAAAGGAATCGCTCCGGAACAGTTATCATTTGCTGGTGGAGTTACTAATGTCGTAAAGCTGATAGGCCCAACCCATACACTTGTACTACTGCCACAATTTGATCTTACCCAAACATAGTAAGTAGTATTTTGTGTTAATGAAGATAAAGTTTCAGTTAGATTATTTGTCGAAGTACCAGAACCTACCGGATCTGTATTTGAAGTAGAATAATAATATTCATATCCTGAACTTGGTACCGAAGCAGGAGCCGTCCATGAAACATCAGCAGAGCTCAAAGCAACATTTGCTACAGTTAAAGATGTTGGTGCAACACATGAAGGAGCAGCCGTAACATTAAATGTAAAGTCTACATAATTTCCGTATGGAGCTGGCCCACAAGCTGTAATGGCACCCGATTCAGATAAAGCAATTCTTGCCCTGTAAGAACCTAAAGCCTGTCCCACAGGAACCGTAAGAGTTCCTGAAGTACTTGCCGCATAAGTTGTTGTAGCAAGCATGGTTTCTCCTGCATCATTAAAGTCTAAATCATTATTAAAATCTACCCAGATGTAGAAATAGCACGTAGAAGTATTACTGTTAGCTAATGAGTAATTAAACGTTCCTCCCGGATAGCTTGAGAATGAAGTAGCAGTGTTATCCGTATAAGCCGCATAAGCACTGGCAGAATAATTCAGGTTTGTTAAAGCTCCTGTAGTAGAGATTGTTTTTAAATAATAAGAAGTAGAGCTTGATCCTGCTGTTGGTAAACAATAACCTGTTCTGAAGGTTCCGGAATTCGACCAAGCACTCTTATCAGAAGCAGAACAAACAGAACGAACCCAAACATAGTAGGTTGTATTTGGTGTTAAGCCGGATAAATGAGTAGTTGTAGTGGTTGCAGTTCCTGAAGCAGTTGTTGCAGCTGTCGGATCTGTATTTGAAGTAGAATAATAATATTCATAGCCTGAACCGGGTACTGAAGCAGGAGCCGTCCATGAAACATCAACAGAGTTAAGAGTAACGTTTGATGTAGTAATACCTGTTGGTGCAATACATGAAGGAGCAGCATTAACGTTAAATGTAAAGTCTACATAATTTCCGTACGGAGCTGGCCCGCAAGCTGTAATGGCACCCGATTCAGATAAAGCAATTCTTGCCCTGTAAGAACCTAAAGCCTGTCCCACAGGAACCGTAAGAGTTCCTGAAGTACTTGCCGCATAAGTTGTTGTAGCAAGCATGGTTTCTCCTGCATCATTAAAGTCTAAATCATTATTAAAATCTACCCAGATGTAGAAATAGCACGTAGAAGTATTACTGTTAGCTAATGAGTAATTAAACGTTCCTCCCGGATAGCTTGAGAATGAAGTAGCAGTGTTATCCGTATAAGCTGCATAAGCACTGGCAGAATAATTCAGGTTTGTTAAAGCTCCTGTAGTAGAGATTGTTTTTAAATAATAAGAAGTAGAGCTTGATCCTGCTGTTGGTAAACAATAACCTGTTCTGAAGGTTCCGGAATTCGACCAAGCACTCTTATCAGAAGCAGAACAAACAGAACGAACCCAAACATAGTAGGTTGTATTTGGTGTTAAGCCGGATAAATGAGTAGTTGTAGTGGTTGCAGTTCCTGAAGCAGTTGTTGCAGCTGTCGGATCTGTATTTGAAGTAGAATAATAATATTCATAGCCTGAACCGGGTACTGAAGCAGGAGCCGTCCATGAAACATCAACAGAGTTAAGAGTAGCGTTTGATGTGGTAACACCTGTCGGCACAAAACAAGTAGGCGTAGCACCTTGTGAAATATTTACATTATCAAAGTAATAATAAACATCCGCATTAGCATCCGATGTCACATTAAACCTTACATAAAAGTCTCCTGCAACAGGATTAAATGTGATTGTTTTAGTAGCACAAGTATTTGCAGATACGTGATTAGTAGGATCAATTGTATAAACCGTCGTCCAAGGTCCTGAAGTACTTGAAGCATATTCAACTTTTATACTACCTATGTTTGCTGCTGGTGTAGCAGTAGTACTTGAAGAATAATTAGTTACTTTATAATCGAAAGACATAGATACTGTCCCTTGATTATTTCCCGTTAATACGGGTGAAGTAAATTGTCCTGTATTACCATAATATCTTTCCCCCCGAATTGTTCCTCCCGTAGAACCGCAAATCTGACTTGCCGTGGAATTTCGAGAAAAAACTGAACCACTGGTTGTCCAGCCGTTCAGCCCAGTGGCCGTCCAGTCTTGTGTATATGAAACTTGAGCCGAAATTAATGTACCTATAAGTGCTAGATACGCGAGTAAAAGTTTTTTCATTCGTTTGTAAATTAAAATTAGGCGATAAAATTATATATAAATTAAATTATATGAAAATTTGTACTAATTTTATTACAAAAATAATAATCAAAATATTAAATAATTGATTAATATTAAATAATTGTTTGATTTTATAATGAAATTCTCAAATTTATGAATTATTTTTAAAGCTCATTTTCAATTATTTAACAACAATTAAATATTTATCTCTCCTAGGTACAGCCATCATTTAACATAAAAAAATATTTTACTTTCAGACAAAAAAATAGCGACTAAATTAGCCGCTATTCAATTTTAGTTATTTATTACAATCTATTTTTTGATTGTTTTAAGGGTCTGCTTAGAGCCATCTTTCATTTCAAGAGTGACTAAATACATTCCTTGTTTCAGTTCTCCAAGTTGAAGCTGAGATCCCGGATTTGCAATAGTTTTTACCAATCTACCTGAAAGATCTGTTACCAAAACATTTCTAACATTAGAAGCATCTGAAATATTCAATACATCATTAAATGGATTTGGATATACCTTGATGTTGTTTTTGGCATCTTTTACTTCATTAGTTGCTAAAACAAGTGATGAGTCATATGCAGAAATCTGGAATGCTCCATCTGTTGCTGTAGAATACTTCCAAACACTTACAAATAATATTGTACCCGGAGTCTGCCCTGTTAATGCAATTTTAGAGAAATTGCCATTACCTGTATCATCATCACAAGCAACAGAAGTAGTAGTACCACAATCAGTAAACACTGACAAAACAGTATCTGTTAACGGAGAACCTGAAGCAGCATCTGTCTCAATTGTTAAGCTACCTGAAGCAGGAACAGTAACTTTGTACCAAACATTACCTCCTACGTTTGTAGGTGTAAATAAGCAGCTAGCAGTTAATGCAGGAGTATTTGTAGCCCCGACAATAGTACCAGAAACCGCATTTTGTGCAAATGTACCCCCTGCTGTCAAATCAATTGCATTTGAACAGTTGTCATTTGCCGGTGGAGGGAAAGGTATTGTATATGTCAATGGTCCTGCCCAAGTACTCTGGCTTGATATTGAACAATTTGATCTTACCCATACATAATATACAGTTCCAGAAGTTCCAGGAATATTTTGCACCGTGCCTGTCACTCCAGTATATTGAGGAGTATCACTTGCTGTAGGTGCTGTATTCGTTGTGCTGTAATAAACATCATACCCACCAGCAGGAGCCGAAACAGGGGCCGTCCAAGAGACATCAGCAGAAGTAGATGTAATGTTTGAAGCAGTTAATAATGATGGTTCTACACAACTTGGCATTAATTCATACACTACATCATCAATTAAAATACTATACCCTGTCGGGCCAATATGCTTAAATGCCATTGTAGTAACACCAGCAGGGGCAGTAATATTATTTATTGTGTAATTATCCACTACACTTGCACTGTTTGCCGTATAAATAGTACCAAAAGATACAAACGTTGATGCATCTGTAGGATCAGTAAGATAACCAACATCTATTTTATCTCCAGCTGTATAATTGGCTCTCATTTTAAATTTCAAACGATAGGTACCCAATTGAAGCGTACTTACCGGCGGCATAGAAACTACTGCAGGGGCAGCCGCTGAACTAGTATAGATATACATATTGTTCGGACCACTGATCGCTGTACTTGACTGAGTATAAGCAGAACCGTTTGAACCTACTTTAATCCAGCAAGACGGCCAGTCGCCAGCAGTTACAGAGTCAAAGTTTTCAGAAAATGCACTAACAGAAAGACATACAGTAGTAAAATTTCTTTCTGTACAACTTGACGAAACAGCTGCTGGTGAATAAGAATTAATAGTATAATAATATTTCGTACCATTCAGCAATGCGGAGCTAAATGTATAAGAGGTAACATTCCCAAGGTCAACATTATTCAAAACATCTGTTCCTCCTGCTGTTGTTCCCACTGAGATTTTATAACCGGTAGCCCCTTGAGAAGCAGTCCACGTAATAGTAGGCGTTATAGAAACTCCTCCAGCTCCAGCCGCTGGAGCCGTAACAGCAGGGCAAGAAATATTAGCTGTAGTAAAAGTTCTCTCCGAACAACCTGCGGAAGAACCAGAACCATTATAAGAACTTATCGTATAATAATATTGAGTATTAAACTGCAGAGGAGTTGGTAGTGCATACGAAGTAACATTACCTAAATCCTGATTATTAATAATATCGGTTCCTCCCGATGTTGTACCAACACTTAATCTATAGCCAGTTGCATTACCTACTGCATTCCATGTAAGAGTAGCCGATATAGATACACTTGTTGCAGCCGCTGCTGGCGCTGTAACTGTAGGACATGCAGGCAGTAAACTAGGTGAAAGACCTACCAATGTCACAACAGACTGAGTTGCAGATCTTGTTCCAGATTGAGTAATAGCTGTCGGATCCGGATTCGTGTAATCGCTTCGATAGTACAAAGTTTTATTTGTTCCACTGGTATAAGTGTAAAAAAGCTCACCTCCATCGTCTCCGGCTTTATTTTCATCAACAGCAATGACAAGGTTACTTGTATTATCATAAGCAAAAGGTGATGCGAATGTTATCTCTACAACTCCTGCATTATTCGTTGCTGTCCCACTGTAAACCTGTGTCATTGCACTCGTAGGAACCCAATCTGTTGTTGATGAGAAAGAAGATTTTGAAGTAAGTCCAACATATACAACGATATTATTCGAATTACTGATACTGTCGGAAGATCCCAGATAGAATTTTAATCCCGTAATATTTCCAGGAGCAGCAGCATTGATTTCGCTCTTCAGCAAGATCTGCTGCGCATAGCTGTATCCATAATAAGTACTCCACGGAACCGTGGCAACGGATGTAGAAGTACCGCCTGTTGTTGTTCCAGAGCCCAAGGTTATCTGAGCTGACAATAATGTACCTAAAAGCGTAAGGTACGCAAGTAAAAATTTCTTCATGCTTAGTAAATTAAAATTAGATGATAAAAGTATTAATAAATTACAAAATATAAAAGATTATTTTATTTTTTTTAATAAAAAAACAATAAATCCATCAAATAAATGATTTATAACAAACATTTATCACAATAAAAAGAATTATTTTCAATGAATTAAATATTCACAAAATTGATTTTCAATAATTTACCAATCTATAACTTAAAGAATAATTAAATTTTTATAATATTTTAACAAATACCACATAATTATAATTCGTGAAATTTTTAACGATTTGCCAGAATCCGTATTAATTAATGCCTCAGAATAACATAGCTTACAAACAAAAAAAGTGACAAAATAGCCACTTTTTATTTTATATTAATGTAAATAATTGAATTAGTTAAGATAGAATTCATATTTATTCAATAACTGAATTTCTTTGATGAGTTCTCCGCTCAGATTGACCGAATGTTTCATCGACTGAACCTCAAGATGTTCTACCCTAGAATCGTCATCTGTATTTTTTATATAAAATTTCAATTTCTGATTGCCCTGATTTCTTTCAAGAACGGTTCTGAAAAAAGTAAGATCTTCAGGTCTGAAATCCATCACATCCATAACAAGAGAGATGCTTTTGGCAAATCTTTCAAACGCTTCCTGAAGTTCGATTACATCATTTACATTCACAAAGACCCTTCCGTCCTTCACCTGGGCAAATTTAATTTTGAAAATTACAAAACGCTGTACTTCCAGCTTTTCTTTTAAACGCATATAATCACGATCACCTAGCCTGAAAGAATACGACCCTGAATAATCCTCCAATGTTACAAAAGCTACTTTTTCACCACTTCTAAAGCCGTCTTGAACGCGATATTCCGTGATAAGACCGGCAACAGTATATTCTTTTCCTCCGCCTCCGTTCTCCCTTTCTTTCTGAATTGTTTTCCAGTCCTTTTTCTTTTCTTCAAATAATTCTTCCTGCTTGTTGGCAAAAGCCTGTTCTTTATAAGCATCCACCTCATCAAGGTTCAGAAAGTGAAAAACCCCTTTAGGTTCAGCTTTTTTTGTCACTTCCTCAACAATCTCTTCTTCACCGGTCAGCAATTCATCAGAAACGATTTCAACAAGATCAGAAACATCTTCCGGAGTATCCTGCTCAAGAATCGGAGCTTCATCTACAACCAGTTTTACCTCCTCTTCTTTCTCTAAAACCGCTTTTTTAGAAAGTTGCCCCTGCATAAACTGATATTGATATTTAAATTCATCAAGAGGATGCGCAGAAAGATAGAATCCGATAATTTCCTTTTCTTTATTAAGCTTATGCATATTCGGCCATTCCGGACAAGGAGCGAGCTTCGGCTGCTCGATCTGTACTTCTTCAGCAAAATCTGCAAATAAGGAATTTTCCATTTCGTTTTTACTTTCCTGAAAGCTCTGTCCGTACCTGATCAATCTTTCAAGATTGGTTCTTCCCGCCATATCAATATCAAAATACTGACCTCTGTGGAAAGAATCTAATTCATCAAAGGCACCAGCCAACACCAAACTTTCCGCTACTCTTTTGTTCATCTGAGAAGGGAGAATTCTTTCAAAAAAGTCATAGATATTTTTAAATCTTCCGTTTGCTCTTTCTCTCGTAATGGCTTCACTCGGTCCTTCCCCAATACCTTTGATCGCTCCTAATCCAAAACGGATCTGTCCTTTTTCATTTACCGAGAATTTGTATTGAGATTCATTAACATCCGGCCCTAAAACATCTACTCCCATACTTTTACAATCTTCCATGAACATGGTAATAGAGTCGGTATTGTTGATGTTATTACTCATCACGCTCGCCATATATTCCGCAGGATAATTAGCTTTTAAAAAGGCCGTCTGATAAGCAATAAATGCATAGCAGGTAGAGTGAGATTTATTAAAAGCATATTCTGCAAAGGCTTTCCAGTCGTTCCAGATTTTTTCTAATCGCTCTTCATCAAGATTATTTTTTCTTCCGCCTTCGATGAACTTAGGATACATTTTATTAAGAACGTCAATCTGCTTTTTACCCATTGCTTTTCTCAGCGTATCCGCTTCACCTTTTGTAAAGTTGGCCAATTTCTGAGATAAAAGCATTACCTGCTCCTGATATACGGTAATTCCGTAAGTTTCTTTTAAATATTCTTCGGTTTCAGGTAAATCATATACAATTTCTTCTATTCCGTGTTTTCTGTTGATGAAGTTCGGAATATATTTGATAGGACCCGGACGATATAATGCGTTCATCGCAATAAGGTCGGCAAAAACAGTCGGCTTAAGTTCCCTCATGTACTTTTGCATTCCGGGACTTTCGTATTGGAAAATCCCAATGGTTCTACCTTCCTTAAATAACTGGTACGTTTTAGCATCATCCAACGGAATTTCGTCAGGATCTATATCGACTCCGTGTCTTTCTTTAACGAGTTTAAGAGCATCTTTAATGATCGTCAGCGTTCTCAAACCCAGGAAGTCCATTTTAAGCAGACCGGCACTTTCCGCTACTGAGTTATCAAACTGAGAAACCAAAATATCCGCATCCTTCGCAGCAATGGTCACCGGAACAAGATTGCTGACATCTTCCGGAGTAATAATCACTCCACAGGCATGAATTCCTGTATTCCGGATACATCCTTCCATTTTTCTTGCACTTGCGAGCACGTCATGACGAGGATCAGAAGGACTATCCAAAACCAGTCTCATTTCATCAACGAGCATCTGTTCTTCCGGTTTTAGTTTATCATATTTTGCCAGGGCTTTTGCAATATTCATCCCGGGCGTGGAAGGAATTAACTTCGCAATATTATTCGTATCAGGAATCGGGACATCCAATACTCTCCCTGCATCTTTAATGGCAGATTTACCTCCCAGTACAGAGTATGTAATGATCTGCGCAACCTGACTTTGACCATATTTGTCGATTACCCATTTAATAATCCGGTCACGGCCTTCATCATCAAAGTCAATATCAATATCCGGCATGGAAACCCTTTCAGGATTCAGGAATCTCTCGAAAAGGAGATCATACTTAATCGGGTCAACGTTTGTGATTCCGATACAGTAAGCAACAGCAGAACCCGCTGCAGATCCCCGACCGGGACCAACCCAAACTCCCATTTTACGAGCTTCATTACAAAAATCCTGTACAATAAGGAAATACCCCGGATAACCTGTATTAGCAATTACTTCAAGTTCGAAATCCAGACGTTCCTTTATATCATCTGTAATACCATCAGCTCCATATCTTCTTTTTGCCCCTTCATAGGTCAAATGTGTGAGATAAGCCATCTCACCACGTTTCCCTCCATCAATTTCATCTTCTGCGTGAACGAATTCCTGAGGAATATCGAATTTAGGAAGAAGAACATCCCTTTTGAGGGTGTAAGGCTTAAATTTAGCGGTAAATTCTTCGTAAGCATCAAAAGCATCAGGATATGCTAGAAAAGCTTCTTTAATTTCATCTGAATTTTTAATGTAATACTCTCCGGTAGCAAGCCCTCTCCTTTTACCAAATCCCTTCCCTACAGGTGTTGAGAGTTTTTCACCATCTTTAATACAACTCACAATATCCTGAATATTGGAATCGTCTTTATTGGTGTAGAACGTTTCGTTCTGCGCTAAAATTTTAACATTATATTTATCTGCAAAATGAAGGAGAACATCATTTAAATGCTCTTCTTCAGGCAGTTTATGATTCTGAATCTGAACATAAAAATCATCTTCAAAAGTATCTTTCCACCATTTGAAAAGTTCCTCCCCTTTTTGTTCTCCGGTATTTAAAATAGCATCAGGAATATCACCATGAATCCCGGAAGTCAAAGCAATAACCCCTTCTTTGTATTGTGCGATCAATTCCCGGCTCACCCTGGGAACACCAAAATAGAATCCTTTAAGAAAACCAATACTGGAGAGTTTTGCCAGGTTTTTATACCCGTTAAAATCTTTCGCCAACAGGACAACCTGAGTTCTCCGGTCAGGATCATCCTTGGTAAATTGCTTCTGTTCATATCGGTCCGATATATAAAATTCACAACCCACCACAGGAATAAGTGGCTGCGAAACCGGTTCTGCCTCATTAAAAACTTCACCTTTCTCTTCAGCTTCCTGTTTTTTGGCTAAATATTCTTTATGTTTTTTCGCACGGTCACCATTTGCACTTTCTACAGCTGAAACAAATTTGAAAGCTCCCATCATATTGCCCAGATCCACCATACCGACAGCCGGGAAATTATCATCAGTCGCTTTTTTAATCAAATCATTAATGCTCGAAGTCGCCGATAATGTTGAAAAAACACTGTGGTTATCAAAATTGAAGTATTTCCCGAGATCAATTTCATCAATACTTCCAAAATCCTGTTGTTTTTTCTTGTTATGAAAATCTGCAACCTGCCTTCTGATAACAATGCTGAAAGGCCTGATCGGATCGGGATACAATGTTTTGAAGTATGTAAGCTGATCTTCAGAAATCTTTAATACCTCAGCAGGAATTACTCCGATTCTCATCATTTCGAAGAAAACCTGAGCAGTAGCATTTACGTCGGCAGCAGCATTGTGAGCTTCATCAAACTTATGTCCATAAAGCTTTTCGTACAGCTCTTCCAATTTTGGTGGCTTAAATCGACCGCCACGTCCTCCTCCAAGCTGACAAAAATCTGTTCCCAGAACCATCGTATCGGCTCTCGGTTTTTCTTGAAGGTTGTCTTTTATATTTTTACGGTAAAATTCGGCTCCAACGATATTATAGTCAAACTCGACATTATGACCGGATACAACTCTTACTTTTTCTAAAACTTTAGAAAATTCATTTAAAATTTCTGTGAGATCACGACCTTCTTCATTGGCAATCTTTGTGGTGATACCATGAATTCTTGCCGCATTAAATGGAATATCATAGCCTTCCGGTTTAATGATATAATCCTGATTTTCAATTAAAGTCCCATCATCATCGTGCAACTGCCACGCAATCTGAACCATTCTTGGCCAGTTGTCTGAATCTGAAAGCGGAGCGTTGAAATTCTTTGGTAAACCTGTGGTTTCTGTGTCAAAAACTAAATACATGTATTTTCTAGCTTTTATTTAAAAGATAATGTAAAGTTACTTCATTTTTTGATGTTATGTATACATTTAAATTCATTAAATGGGCTCAAAAACTTATGCTTCATTATAAATTGTATTTAGTTAGCAAACAATATTGATAAAAAAGTATTAAAAAAATTAAGAGTAATTAAAATTTAATTAAGATTAATTGATGGATAATCAACATTTAACAATGAATCATGAATCTTCAATACATTTGTTCTGGATATTTATAATCACTAACGGCATGAGGAAAAATCTAATTGTATTGAGTACATTATTATGTATTTCAGCATATGCACAGAAGAATAATGAAAGTTTAAGAAGAGAATTTAATCAGCAAAAGTTTGAAAACGAGAAAAAGTTTGATGCTTATGTTGAAAGGGTATATGGAAAAAATCCGGATTCGGCAACAAAGAAAAAAATAGATTCTTTAAAATCAAGGCTTGGAGGTTTTCATTTTGATATTCCCTATTTCTTAGAGGAGCACGATACAAGACAATTATCCAACTCCAATTCTGATCAGCTGAATACTGCCGGCAATATAACCGGACTTACGGGAGCTTTTAACGGAGAAAATATCAAGTATACAATTTTTGATGGCGGAAGAATATACGCAGCGCATACCGCTTTTGATAATGCTACTGGAAGAATAACCAATAAAGAAGCAAGCTCTCAGAGTTATTCGGATCACTCTACCGGAGTTGGAAGTTTTATCGGAGGTAAAAGTGTTAACTTATCCAGTGGAGGTGTTTCTGTAGGAAACGCAAAAGGTGTCGCTATTAATTCCACGATGGACAGTTACATGTTTGCAACAACTACTTTGCCTGGTGACACTTCTACAAGTACGGTTTTTGATAAAATCCTTATTGCACTGCCTAATATTTCCAACCATTCTTATGGGATTAATGCAGGTTGGGACGAAAAATACGACAGCAGCGGAAACCTTTCATCCTATGTTTATAATGGATCCAAAAGCGGAAATACATTTTATGATTTTCAAGGAACTTATGATAACAACGACTACAATTATGATGCCCTGGTATACAGCAATCCTTCTTTTATTATTGTAAAATCTGCTGGAAACTCATTTGGCATGGGACCGAATGGAACATCAGTAACAATTCCTAAATATTATAAGACTTCGAGCGGTCAGATCGCATTTAGTACCAGTGACACTCCACCCCCAAACAACTGTGCGCAGGGCTACGACTGTATCGGTCCCGGCTCATTGGCAAAAAATATTATTATAGTAGGAGCTACAGACATTATCACAACCAATAATTTCCGCTATACCAGTGCAAGTGATGTTGTACATTCTGAATATAGTAGTGCAGGACCACGAGACGATGGCGGAATAAAGCCGGACATCTCCACAGTAGGAACAGATGTTTTATATGCTGCTACATCAGCCACGGGCAGCAGCGTATGGGCAGGAGGAAGCGGAACTTCTTTTTCTGCACCAGTTGTGACTGGAATTATTGGACTTTGGACACAAATCTACAAGCAGCTTTTCAATAATGCACTACTTAATGCTGCTTCAGCAAAAGTGCTTACCGTTCACTCGGCTGCTGAAGCTGGAAATGTGGGTCCAGATCCATGGTTTGGATGGGGATTTATTGATGCTAAAAAAGGAGCGGAATTACTGGTCGGAAAAGCCAACAACACCGTAATTTTTAACGATGAAATATTAAACAGTGGAGTTAAAAACAGTAAAACAATTGTAGCAAGCGGAAGTGAACCATTAAAAGCGACCATCAGCTGGATAGATCCGCAATATGAACCCAATTACCAGTTCGTATCAGATGTTTACAATAACAGAACATCAAAATTAATCAATGATCTTGATCTCAGAATTATAGATCTTACCACAAATACCATATATTATCCATGGAAGCTTGATGCCAATAGTCCAATGACGCCAGCAACAAAAGCAGATAACACAGTAGATAACGTGGAGCAGGTTGTTATAGATAATCCTGTTGCAGGAAGAAACTACCGAATTGAAATAACAAACAAAGGAACGTTGGTTAATGATTCCGGGGCTGCTGCGCCACAAAACTATTCTATCATAGTTACTGGTCAGACCCAGACTACATTAGGAACAAATGATGTCGTAAAAGACAACGGAATAATTATCGCCCCAACACTTACCAAAGATTTTGTTAAAGTACTAAAAGCACCGAAAAAATCTACTTTTAGCGTATATGATCTTTCTGGTAAAAAGCTGCAAAGTGGCAGTCTTAATAATCCTGAAGAAAAAATTGATCTGTCTTCGTACATTAAAGGAATTTACATCATTGAGGTGAAAACCGACAATGATACCATATCTAAAAAAGTAATTAAAGAATAATCAGATCATTATTTAAACATTAAAACCTGTAAAACACTAACGATTGTTAGTGTTTTGTTTTTTTGTTTATCTTTGCTTTCTATGGAAAATACACTTCACGAAAAAGTTTCTCAGGATATTCTGCTTAAAGCTTATAATCATATGATGCTTGCCAAAGCAATGGCTGACATTTATGAGGAAAACAGAAATGTTACCAAATATGTTCATAGTACATCCAGAGGTCATGAAGCTATTCAGTTGGCGACCGCTTATCAGTTGAAAAAAGAAGACTGGGTATCTCCTTACTACAGAGACGAAAGTGTTCTTTTGGGAATAGGCTTTGAACCTTATCAACTGATGCTTCAGCTATTGGCAAAAGCTGA
Organism: Chryseobacterium taichungense; assembly: GCF_900109935.1. GTDB lineage: Bacteria > Bacteroidota > Bacteroidia > Flavobacteriales > Weeksellaceae > Chryseobacterium > Chryseobacterium taichungense. The sequence continues at coordinate 150,452 of NZ_FOBV01000003.1, forward strand.
TGATCCTTTTTCGGGAGGAAGATCATATTATTCCCATCCTTCAAGCAGGGATGAAAACAAACCAAAAATCATTCATCAAAGCTCTGCAACAGGAATGCAAACCATTCCGACAGCCGGAGTCGCACAAGGAATAAAATATATTGAGGATTTCAATTTGCAGCAGTTTGAAAACAACCCGGTGGTTGTCTGTAGCCTCGGAGACAATTCCGTAACGGAAGGTGAAGTGAGTGAAGCGCTTCAGTTTTCAGCATTACATCAGCTGCCGATCATATTCCTGGTTCAGGATAATGAGTGGGGAATTTCCGTAACGAAAGATGAAGCAAGAACCTCCGATGCCTATGATTTCGTAGCCGGATTTACAGGCTTAAGCAGAATGAGAGTTGACGGAACAGATTTCATAGAAAGCTTTGAAGTCATGAAAAAAGCGGTTGATTTTGTACGTAACGAAAGAAAACCTTTAGTTGTTTGTGCAAAAACAGTTCTTATCGGCCATCATACTTCCGGAGTACGAAGAGAATTTTACAGAGATGACGAAGATTTAGCTAAACACAGATCAAAAGATCCGGGAGAAATTCTTAGAAACCAACTTCTTGATTCAGGCGTTGACGAAGAATTATTAAAACAGATTACCAAAAAAGCCCGTCTTGAGGCAGAAGAAGCATTCGAGAAAGCTAAAAACGCAGAAGATCCAAAACCTGAAACTGTAATGGACCACATTTTCGCACCTACTCCGATTAATGAAGAAGTGGGAACACGCGAACCTCAGGGTGGTGAAAAAATCGTTATGGTTGATGCGGCCATTCATGCGATTCAGGAACTGATGTGGAAACATCCGGAAGCCTTGCTTTACGGACAGGATGTCGGCGAAAGAATCGGTGGTGTTTTCCGTGAAACAGTAACATTAGGAAAGAAGTTTGGAAGCAAAAGAGTTTTCAATACTGCTATTCAGGAAGCATATATTATCGGTTCTACAACAGGTATGAGTGCGGTAGGCTTAAAACCGATCGTAGAAGTGCAGTTTGCCGATTATATTTATCCGGGAATCAATCAATTGATAACAGAAATTTCAAAATCAAGTTATTTAAGCCAGGGAAAATTCCCGGTAAGCAATATTATCCGTGTACCGATAGGTGCTTACGGCGGAGGTGGACCTTACCACAGCGGCAGCGTTGAAAGTATTTTAGCAAATATTAAAGGAATAAAAATCGCATACCCCAGCAATGCCGCAGATTTTAAAGGATTGCTAAAAGCAGCTTACTACGACCCTAACCCTGTTATCATGCTGGAGCATAAAGGATTGTACTGGAGCAAAGTTCCCGGAACTGAAGATGCAAAAACAGTCGAGCCTGCAGAAGATTATATTTTACCTTTTGGAAAAGGGAAAGTAATTATTGAAGCCGATAAAGATGAAACAGAAAATGGCAGAACTTTACTAGTGGTAACGTACGGAATGGGCGTTTACTGGGCAAAAGAAGCTGTGAAAAACTTTAATGGAAGAGTGGAAGTTATCGATTTAAGAACTTTAATTCCTCTTGATGAAGAACTTGTTTTCGAAAGAGTAAGAGCACACGGAAAATGTATCGTTCTCACGGAAGAACAATTAACCAATTCATTTGCAGAAGCTTTTGCACACAGAATTTCCAGAAACTGCTTTAAATATCTTGATGCACCGGTGGAAACCATAGGTTCCTTAGATACTCCCGCTGTACCGATCAACCTCGCATTAGAAAAGGCCATGCTGCCCAATGCTGAAAAGCTACGTGAAAAGATTGACGGAATGCTGAAATATTAATCCTAAAATAAATTAGACCTCTAAATTCTTTTTAGAGGTTTTTTTGTACGCTTTTTGTTACTTTGAATAAAAATTTCATAAAAAGCATACAAACCTATGATCACTACGAAATACGTCAATTACAAACAGATACTCAACTTATCCGGATTTCATGTTATTCTGATTTCCATTTGGTGTACGTTGATTGCTGTTCTCTTTCACTTCTTCAATTGGCAGTGGATGATTATTCCATGGGTTCCCGTGGCACTTATTGGTACGGCAGAAGCTTTTTTGGTTGGTTTTAAAAACAATCAGGCCTACGACAGATTATGGGAAGCAAGAAAAATCTGGGGAGGAATCGTTAATTCCAGCCGTATGCTGGGATCAATGGTATATTCTTTTGATGCTGAGGATGAAAAAATTGGAAAGTTTGAACTTGAAGACCGTAGAAGAAAAATTGTATGCAGGCATATTGCCTGGCTGTATGCATTTCGTGATCAGCTTCTGATCCCTACAGAATGGGAACACATAAAAGTAGAAGAAGAGCTATCCAAAAAAACGGATCATAAACGCAACCGGTTGATCAAAGCGGGATTTCCTGATTATACCAGAACTCCCCTGTTTTTAAACAAATATTTATCAGAAGAAGAAGCAGAACAAAAGTCTCATTATAAAAATTTCGCGACGTATCTTATTGCTCAGCAGTCAAAAGATGTTAATGAATTGAAGAATATAGGTGCTATTTCAGAATTCAACCAAATGCAGCTTCAGGAATGCCTGAACGAGTTTTATACCCTGCAGGGACAAGCCGAAAGGATCAAAAAATTCCCTTTGCCAAGACAGTTTGCCAGTACGGCTTTTGTATTTAATGTTATTTTCATCATGCTGCTTCCATTAGGTCTGGTAAGTGAATTTGCACAGTTGGGTGACTGGGGAATCTGGGCCTCTATCCCGTTTTGTATCATGATTGGCTGGATGTATATTATCATGGAGCTGGTGGGTGACTATTCCGAAAATCCTTTTGAAGGATTAATGTTTGATATCCCGATGCTGTCTATATGCAGAACAATAGAAATTGATCTCCTGCAAATGACCGGAGAAACCGAATTACCGGATCCGATCGCCTCTAAAAACGGTGTTCTTGTTTAAAAAATAATGACGGCTATTATTAAATTTACAAAACAATAGCCGTTGTATTTTTTACTTCAGAGATCATAAAAGAACTATGAGTGCTTGAAATGTGCTTTAAAGTGGTAAGTTTTGTCAGCATAAAATTTCGGTAATCTTCCATGTCCCTGACTGCAATTTTTAAAATATAATCATAATCCCCGCTCACATGAAAACACTCTGTCACCTCATGCAAATTCATGATTTCCTTTTCAAACTGTAACACATATTCCTTTTTATGCTGTGTTAATTTTACATGACACAGCACAATAAAATTCCGGTCGATTTTATGCCGGTCAAGGATCGCAACATATTTTGAGATTACGCCTGTATTTTCCAATTTCCTAATACGCTCATAAACAGCCGTTACGGATAATCCAAGTTTGTAAGACAGTTCTTTCGTGGTCTGCTTAGAATCTTCCTGCAAAAAAAGCAACAGTTTTTTATCAATATCATCGAAAGCCATAGATAAATTTTTGTTAAAAATTTACATTCACCAAATATAATAAACTTTATTTCTATTAAATCAAATAATCATAGATTTATATTCCGTTAATTCAATTTTATGTTGTAAAAAACATGAAATAAGTTCATTTTAGCAAAAACTAAAAGGATATGAAAGATTTTAACGCCGCAAACGAAATTCAGGATTTACAGTACTTTGGTGAGTTCGGAGGAGTAAATCCATCCATCTCAGACAGTTCTACCTATACTTTCCTTTCTGCCAAAACAATGTTTGATACATTTGAAGGAAATGCAGACGGATGCTATCTGTATTCAAGACATTCATCACCGATGAACCTGTATCTTTCGCAAGCTCTTGCCAAAATGGAAAATACGGAAGCTGCCAATGTGACGGCTTCAGGGATGGGAGCAATCACTTCAGTGCTTCTTCAGACTTGTAAAAGCGGTGATCATATCATTTCCAGCAGAACAATTTACGGCGGAACATATGCCTTTATGAAAAATTTTCTGCTTCCCTTTAATATTGAAACAACCTTCGTCGACATCAATAATTTTGAGTCTGTCGAAAATTCTATACAGCCCAACACAAAGATTATATATTGCGAAAGTGTGAGCAACCCTCTTCTGGAAGTTGCCGACCTGAGAAAGTTGTCGGAAATCTGTAAAAAGTATAACTTAAAACTGATTGTTGATAATACTTTCTCACCACTTTCCATCTCACCTGCACTGCTGGGAGCAGATATTGTGATCCATTCCCTTACAAAATTCATCAATGGAAGCAGCGATACGGTAGGCGGCGTTTATTGTGGAACGCAAGAATTTATCAACGATACCAAGAACGTGAATACCGGCGCATGTATGCTTTTAGGCCCGACGATGGACAGCCTTCGCTCGGCAAGCATCCTAAAAAACCTCAGAACGCTTCATATCAGAATGAAACAGCATAGCCACAACGCGATGTATCTGGCAGAAAGATTTGAAAATGACGGGCTAAAAGTTTCTTATCCCGGACTGAAATCCCATAGAAACCACGAACTGATGAAAAGCATGATGCATACAGAATACGGTTTTGGAGGATTACTGACACTGGATGCAGGAACTACCGAAAAAGCCAATGAATTAATGGAGTTAATGCAGAAAGAAAACCTCGGCTATCTTGCGGTAAGCCTTGGATTTTATAAAACCTTATTCTCATGTTCAGGAAGCTCTACCTCTTCTGAAATCCCTGAAGAAGAACGCGCTGAAATGGGAATCTCCGACGGATTGATACGATTTTCCATCGGCCTCGATCATGACATTGAAAGAACATACGAAAAGATGAGAGAATGCATGCTAAAAACAGGCGTTCTCAACCATGAAACCATCTCCATATCTTAATTATTATCTTAAAAGCTGTTGTTCATCCGACAGCTTTTTTTATTATTACATTTTATGAAAATGTTTTGGAAATGCCTCTTCAGGCTTCATTTTAAAAACATTCAGCAACACCCAGGATTTTAAAAAGCCATATCCGTAAGAAAACATCTGGATATAAGTTGAAATCACAGCCATTCCGGCAATGCTGATATTCTTAGTCACCCATAACGCATGGAACAGCACCATAAAAGTATACAATCCGTAAAAAGCAAGAATGATTCCTTTTCCCATAATGAAATATTCAAGGAAACCCATGATATAACCTAATAAAAATAAAGTCGGAAAAGCGAATGAAATCTTTACATAATTAGGATGCCTTTGGTTCAGAATCGGCCGTGCACAGCCAAACTGATACACCTGTTTGGAAAACTTTCCGAAATCTACCCTTCTTTTATGATAAACAGCAATATTGTCAAAAAAAGCTGTTGTAAAACCATTTTCCCAAAGTGTCATCGAAAGATCCGGATCCTCCCCGATTCTCATTTCCGAAAAACCTCCAACCTTTTCAAATACTTCTTTCTTTACGCCCATATTAAAACTTCTCGGCTGAAATTTTGATACCGCTTTTTTACTGCCGCGGATTCCGCCAGTGGTAAAAACAGAAGTCATAGAATACGAAATTGCTTTCTGCATCAGGTTGAAACCTTTATGAGCCTTATCCGCCCCACCGAAAGCATCACAGGGAATTTCAAGAATATCTTTTTTGATATTTTCGATATAATCTTTTTCTACGATGACATCACTGTCCACAAAAACCAGCCATTCATTTCCCGCTCTTCTGGAACCAAAATTTCGGGATAATCCCGGTCCGGAATTTTCTTTCCTAAAATATTTTATGTTCAGAAAACTTTCAAAATTCTCGATTGTCGGACGCAGATCCACAAGCGAACCGTCATCCACAATAATGATTTCAAAGTCTTTATCCGACTGTGAAGTAAGAGAATTCAGGAGCTCAAAAAGCTCATCTTTACGGTTAAAAATAGCAACGACAATGGAAATGGTAGGCTTCAAATCTGAAAATTTTTCAAAAATACTTATTCACGGAAGAATGCGCAAAGCATTTATGATAATTTATAAATTGAAAATTGATTTTGTTGATAGTACGACAGCTATGTAATTATTTTTACAAGAATATCCCCGATTTAAAATAAATCCACAAAATCACTGATATAAAAAATGATACTACCGACAAACTGAAAAAAAGCCACTGAAAAGCATTTTTAAAATAATACATCTCAAGAACGTGCAGAACGAAAAAAACCACAAGGGAGACCGCCAGCCCCAAAACTGATCCAATAACAACCGACTGCATGTAATTCTCTGAAATAAGTGGATTTCTAAATACCAGAAAGAAAAAAACTGCTGAAAAAAAATACAATATTAGACTTATCTTTTCCCTGACATATTTTGTTTTCTTTTTCTTATTTCTTGTAAATCTCGTTGTCCCTGAATTAAGCAGATTGCTACCGATATCTAATAAATCAAAAAAGTCGAAATTCATAGGTTGAATTTCGACAAATTTAAAAATTTATTCGGTACATCGGAAACTGTTGTCTCCGATACTTTTATTTAACGAGCTGAATATCTACTGCTGAAAAACCTTTTGGAGATTTCTCTTTTTCATAAGATACTTTGTTTCCTTTTTTTACAGGCTCTGCGCAGTTATTACTGTGGAAGAAAATATTTTCCTTCGATTTGTCTTCCGTAATAAATCCGTACCCTTTTTCACTGAAAAAAGTAATGATTCCTGTTTTTCTGATTTCTTCCGCTTCGATGGGAGCCGCTCCCAAACGGATATCATCCACGTTGATCTCTGCTTTTTCCGCATGATCCGGTGGAGTTGAAGTCAATTGACCGTTGGCATCTACATACATCAACATCTCGTCAAGACTTTTACCTTTGTTGTTGCTCGTTTTACGCTCTTCACGCTTAAGAGCTTTTTCCTTTTGTTTTTGAATTTTCTTTTTGAAATTTTCTTTTTTAGAAAAAGAATCCGCCATATATTATTATAAAATTTAGTTGTTACTGAAATAAAAACTTTCCGCTATACGAAAAGAAATAAAAAGTTTTGAATAAGATCTCTGATTATGCCTCAATAAAGAGCTTAAAATGAAATAGTATTAAAATCTGTCAGCTGTAAAAGCAAAAAACTGCTTGGAAATAGAAATTCTAACTTGTTACAGAGAAAGGTAATTACCTCTTATTAGGTACAAAGATACGAAAAAATGCCTACACTTCCTAGTAATTAATTGGATCTCAATTTGTTTTTGTTGTAAAGCTTTGTTTACACTACACCTAAGCTTAAAAATTGTCACATCTCACCAACTCCAAAAATCTAATGAATTTTACACACCCCGTCATTCCGAGGAACGAAGGAATCTCTTATTAGAATTAAATTATTTATAAGGGGTTCCGTAATTTTTTTTTATAAGGAAATTGTATATTTATAAAAACAAATAACTATGAGTTTCAAATTAATTGCTATACGCCCACTTGATGGTTGTAATCCTAAATTCTTAAAGAATTTAACTCCAAACTTTATTTATAAGTTTTATAATGATTATAAATTTTACAATAACAAAGAATTAGCTGAAAATAAATCTACTAATAGCGATATTATAAGGATTGAATACACAGCTAATATTCCAGAAGATTTATATTATCAAGGTGATGACGAATATAAAACTAAAATAAATGTTTCTGCTATTGTCGGGAAAAATGGTAGCGGAAAAAGTGCTTTAGTAGAATTACTTGTAGCATCTATTGTAAAAATGTCTTTGATGATTGATGATAACTTTATTGATCCGAAGAATTTATACTATCATCGAGATGAAGATATATTAAAAGAATTCATAGCAAAATATGAGAAAAGTAAAAATGAGGATTTAAATTCCATAAATTCGGAAATTTACTTTTATCACAAAGCACCTCATTTAATTGAAAATCATAATCCAATTATAAAGATTAGAAAATTAAGATTAGAAAATGGTGTTATATCTATTTTCGATTTTGAAAAAAAATTCAAAACTGATACGGTATTTTTAATAAAAAACAATATTCCTACTTATTTAAACCGGACTAAAAAAACTGCTAAAACAAATAATCAAGAAATAACTTTATCAACAAAGGAATTAGAATTTTTCAAAGATTTCTTTTATACAATAGTAATCAATTATTCACACTATGGCTACAATACTAGAGAAAGTGGAGAATGGTTAAAAGGAGTATTTCATAAAAATGATGGTTATCAATTACCTGTTGTAATTAATCCTTTTAGAGAAGAAGGAAATATTGATATCAATTCTGAAAAGAATTTAGCATCTTCAAGATTCTTAGTTAATATTCTTCAAGAAAAGAAATTGAGAACAATCTCAGAAAATAAAACGGTTTCACATATAAGTATTGAAATTGATAAAAGTAAATTCTCTGAATGGGATGATTTAGAAAAAAGAGATACAAGAATTTACAATAAGGAAGAGGAAAAAAAAGAAATTTTAGAATCACTGATAAATATTTTCTTTGATGAAAAAAGTTTTAAAATAACCAAAACCGAAAATTCTATTTATCCTTTCATCAGGGATTATATTTTTTTAAAATTGTATAAGATCACTCAGTATAAAAAGTATAAAGATTTCCGTGGAGATAAATCCACATTCATGAGAGTTTATGAATCACCATCATCATTTTCTTTTATTGATAATGATAATTTAAGAGATTATTTTCATGATTTAGAAATTGATTCTAGTCATATTACTGACAAACTTAGGCAAGCATTATTCTTCCTTAAATATATGTACTTAAATGATAATGATATATTTGAAAAAGATAAAAACGAAAAACTTATAAAAATTGATGACTTATATGAGAATATAAATTATAATTTTCATGATTATATTAAAAATAAACTTATTGTCGAACAATTTTTATATTCAAATTTCAGGGTCGAAGAATCACTGCCATCAATTTTTAAGGTTAATTATTTTTTTGATAGTAAATACTCAGAAAATAATTTTAATAATTTCAGTTCTGGCGAAAAACAAAAAATATACAGCGTTCATTCTGTAATTTATCATTTAAGAAATTTAAAATCAGTAACGGAAAATTATGATCTTGAAAATCAACATAGTCTAATATATTATAAAAACGTAAATATAATCTTTGATGAAATTGAACTTTATGCACATCCAAACTATCAAAAAAAATTTTTAAATGACCTATTAACCGCAATTAATTCTGTTTATCAGAGGTATGATAATCTTAATATACTTTTCATTACTCACTCCCCATTTATCTTATCTGATATTCCAAAACAAAATGTATTGTTTTTGGGAGTTGATGAAGAAACTAAAAAATTCAAACCTCAAAATTTTAAAAGAATGAATACTTTCGGAGCAAACATAACAGATTTATTAGCTGATAGTTTTTTCATAAACGATGGCCTAATTGGTGATTTTGCAAAGGGGAAAATTGAAGAAATAATTAATTGGCTCAATTCAATTCTTGAACTTAAAGAGAATATAAAAAAATGGGAATTAGAGAATAAAAATCAAACAAATAATACTAAGATAAAAAATACGAAAAAGAAAATTAACAATTATTTAAAAAAAGAAATTCAATTAAAAAGTAATGATTATAAGAAATATTTTAGATTAATTGAAATTATTGATGAGCCCGTTCTGAAACATAAATTAGAGGACATGTATACGGAAGCAACTTTTGAGTTTCCAAGAAAGGAGATATTAAAAAAACAAATTGTTCAAATACAAAAACAATTGGAAGAACTTCAAAATCAACACGACAATGCTTAGTTTAAAATTTTCAACCATAAAATCTCTTCAATACTATGATGAAATTAAACATAAAATTAAGAATTTTGATGCATTGGGTTTAGCTGAAGAAGATATTAAAAAATTAATTATCTCCAAACCTGCCCAACTAATTAAAATAAATAATGATTTTATGACAAATTATATTCAAGGATATAATTTTGATGAACTTATATCTTATACAAAATTGAAAGAAGCAAACAAACCAACAGATACAAAATATCATTTAAAAATATTAGGACTTAAAAATGTTTTTAATTATAAAACTATAATTGGAAATAAATATTATTTGGCAGAAATATTAGACCAGCATACATGTATTTATTGTAATAGAAATTATGTAAAAACAGTTGGGAATTCTGATAACAAAATTTTACGCGCAGAGTATGATCATTTTTTCAATAAAAATAAATATCCTCTTTTAGCACTTAGTTTTTATAATTTAATACCAATTTGTAGTACTTGTAACAAAAAAAAGGGTGATACTGATTTTGATCTAGATAATTATTTACACCCTTATCTAATGAGTGATGAAGATAAAAAATTTAATTTTAGTTACAGAAAAAAAAGTTTTATAGATAACAATGTAAAATTATGTATTTCAACTACAGATTCTGCTGTAGAGAAAAAAATAAAAAAAACATTCAAAGATTTATGTTTGAATGAAATATACAATTCGAATTCTGATAAAGAATTACGAGATTTACTAGATTTACGTTATAAATATTCTCAAAATTACTTAGAAATCTTACTAAATAATACTTTTAAAAACCTTCCAATAACAAAAGAAGAGGTATATAGAATGGTCTTCGGTATTGAAACTAAAGAAGAAGATTATCATAAAAGACCTTTTTCAAAATTTAAAAAAGATATTATTGATGAACTTTTAAAAAAATAAAAATTAGCTTATTTTACATCGCTTAGACCCAAAAACCCTAGCCTTCCGCTAGGGTTTTCCCATTCCCTCATTTAACATAAAATAATGATTATCAATTATTCACTATAAAAAGACCCATCAATCAAAATAAATTTTATATTTGTTCGACTAATTAAAAACGCAAATGCCTATGTCTACAACATTTCCATCGGAAAGCAATTCCGAATCCGGCAAAAACAACAAAAAAACAGCAAGCGAAGTAGGACACGCCAGAAATGTCGCCAACCTGCATAAGCTCATTCAGCAGGTTTCCGTGTATCTATTGTACAATCCGCCGGTTCCCGAACTGAGCGTCGACAGTCTTCAGACCCTTTACAACACGGCCACTACCAAATTGAGCGAGGTCGAAGAAAAACGCAATGCCAACAAAAACGCAATCACCCTGCGCCAGACAGCATTTGAAAACTTGAAAACAACCTGCACCCGCATTGTCAACCGCCTGGAGATCCTCGGATTACCACAAGGCACCGTAGACCAGGCGAAATCCCTGAAACGATCAATACAGGGAGCTAAAAAGAAATCTGCCCCAGCATCCGAAGCAGCTGCAGAAGCACCCAAAACCATTTCTACCTCCCGACAGTCTTTCACCCAGCAGGCCGAAAATTTCGGGATCCTGTTACAGCTGCTGACCACCATTTCAGCCTATGATCCCCAGGAAGATGAATTGAAATTAGCCAACCTCAACACCTACAAAGATTCCCTGGTAAGCGCTACCCAGGCCGTAGACCAGGCCGAAGCCGAGCTCAACCTCAAAATGATGGAAAGAAATAAAATACTATATACGGAAGGAAGCGGCCTCTACTCCATTGCCCAGAACGTCAAAAAATATGTGAAGAGCCTCTACGGAGCCACTTCCCCGGAATATATAACGGTTTCAGGCATCATATTTACCCGCACTAAATAAAATAGTATAATGATTGAAGAATGTATGATTGATAACATCTTATATTCCTCCTAGATAAAGTTACATTCCTGCAATGTAACTTTACTTTTTTATGATCTGGTTTTACTTTCTTGCAATATGGTTTCACTTTCTTGCGATCCTGTTTCACTTTTTTGCCATCTGGTTTTACTTTTTCGCTTCATTGTTTTACTTTTTTGCCTTATTGTTTTACATTGGCACGATATAAAGTTACATTTAAAAGACTTTGCCGTGCTTGGCATAAATTCTATTAATCCTGTACCACCAGAATTAGCTTGATTGGGTGCGTCGGACTTAAAAGTTCCACCACTTTCCCATCTAAATACAGCCATAAGATTATTTGCCATTTTAATTTTATTTTCTTCCCCCCCACAGATCAGCACAAATCTCCACAACCTTTTTCCTAAATTCACAACTCACTTTATTACCCCAAATTAAATCATACTGCTGGCATAAACAAATGCTTTCTTTGTTTTGAGGATGAGCCTTCACCTCCACAGTACTCCTCCCAGACTTCTCCATAGCATCAACCCCTACCTGCTTTTTATATTTCCCTTTTATAACAACTTCCTCAATCAGTATTTCTTTACCATAAATCTTATTGGGATGTATACTGCTGCTTACAGTTTGTGTAAAAATATAATCAGGATTTTTTACCTCAGCATTCTTACTTACAGATTTATGTTGGGCGGTTTCTGCTACTACGTAATATTCATGGATCTTGTCGTGGCTTCCATCCATCACGGCATTGGCTATTTTGGAAAATTCAACAGGCAGTTTAAACTCATGCCATAAAAATCCATCCTTATTTAGATTTCGTGTAATGCTGGCTACCTTATTTTTCTCATTCTTGGTACTATGTCCGGAGCCGTTAACATCATCTTCATACAAGCTAAGCTTTATTTTTTCTCCCGGCATATTTTGGGTGTAAACCTTTACCTTAATGCTTTGTCCGTATTTGAGGACAGTATTTTCTTTGATAGGAGTATCATCACGCATAAACAATTCTACACGATCAATTTTCTTATTTTTTCCCGGGAGTACTTTTACTTTCAATCCGGGAGGAGCGGACTTTTCAGGTTCGTACAGGTAAGCTTCTATTAAGATTTCCTTACCTACAAGCTTTTGATTGTTAATGGTTAAAGGTATTTTATAACCTTTCTTAGGTGGCGTTCCCGGTTTCTGACATAGCTCACGGAAGCTCCCTTTATCGTGTACATATATTTTCCAATTGGTAATACCTATCTTTTCTGTATCATTAATATCATAAAATCTACTGACTTCATAATAAACAGTTTCTCCCAGATGTATTTCTTCCGGGCCTTTGATTTTTGAGATTGTTTTTTACCATGTTTATTTTATCTATTGGAGTAAATATTTAAAATTTTTGCATCATTCAATTTCATTTCCATACAATAAAAGTTTATTTAGAAAATCAGGTTCCCATTTTTCTATATATATATTTTGAAGTTCTGATGCTTGTCCCGATGTCTCTTTTTTTTCACCATTTAAATTAATAGAGCAATAAAATTTACCCGTAATAAAATTGAATGATTTGGAGTAACTGCTTTTGTTCTCTTTTTTATAACTTAGATCATAACCTATAATTTGTACCTTCTTACTCTTATCATTAAATCTAAACTTAATCTTTTCAATTATATTTTTTTTGTACACAGAAATATTAGGTTTTGTTGTTTAATCTGCATACTCCACACGTAATTCTACAATTTTACCTTTTATAATTGGGTCACTTACGTAATAAACTGAATAATCATTATTATATAAAATACTATTGTTTAAAACAGGTGCTTCGATTGTTTCATTTAAGGTTGATAAATGAAAAGATAACTCAAAATTTAGCATTTCATTGTCTGGTTTTGCGAGAATTTTTACGTCATCATTTATATTATCATTATCAAAAAATAAACTTTCGTTTGGTTCATATAATGTGTCAATATTGTCGGTATCATTAATTTTTTTGTCAATAGTACTTATTCGTGAATAGTAAGATACTAGAGAATATATTTTTGGTTTGTTTCCTATTTTATATTCTAAAATTTGCCATTGGCCATCAGCTTCATTTTTATTATAAATGAAGTGTTCTTTGGAAAAGCTAATTTTTTGTTGTTGAGTTTTATGTATTCCGCCCTTACTTTCATTAATTATTTCGGAAATATAATAATTAGCATCATCGGCAATTGTGTAGAAATTATCTTCTCCTTGTTTTTTCTTTATCTCTTCTATCTCATTTTCATTAGGGGCTACCAAAATTGTAGTACTATTCGTAATTATAGTATCAACTTTGGTTTTAGCTACACTAATAATAGTGCTATCACCATTTTTTTTACACAAAAAAAGACATGATAACGTCAAAAAGTATATTCTTATAATATTTTTCATTTTTGTTTTCACGGCAGCTTTGATGATTGAGTTTATTTAATATTACCGTCTTTTTTTACCATGATCATAATGAGCACCAACATTAAGATTTACACCATATATTCTAAAATCTAACATTCCCGTAGCATAATTATTCATTAGATTTAGTTTATTTTATTGTTACTATCCATTAATATTATTTAATTTTAATTAAGGGCATTTCGTTGTTTCCTGGATTGATAAAGTATATAGGATTTCCCGAAATATAATACTCATTATAAGATTTTTCAACATAAATTGTTCCCATATCATCTGATGAAGGATCGTAAATTATTTTAATTTTGTTAAAATCAATTTTTTCAGCCTTTACATTTGAATATTTAGTTTTTATACCCTCTTCAGTAAGATTTATCAAAATGTCATTTAACGAATTTATGGTGATGTCAAAAATTGTTTTTACATTATCTCTATTTGATGCTTCAAAATGATATGTTCCTTTCCATTGATTATTCTCTGTCTGTATAGTCTTTTCAGAATCTTCTAAAGAAAATTTTTTTTGTTTTATTCTAACAATTTTTCCTTCTGAATTTATTTTATTATGCGACCATTTTTCCACATTTGTTCCAGATTCATCTTCAGCTATATCAAGTAAATAAATGTTATCATTACTAATAAAATAATTTCTTTCTTTTACTGTTAAGGCTTCAGAAAAATTTATCGAGCGATAAATTATAATAGAATCTGTAATATTCTTATTAATTTCTATATATAATGTTGCTTGATTATATACATCTGCATTCTGAGTATTGTAAGGTTTAGTAGTTTTAATGAAAATTTTAGCGCTGGAACCTATATTTCCAATGGAAATTTTAGATTTTAAAGAACTTAATTTTTCATAATTAAATTTTATTCTTGACAAAGCACATTTTAAGTTGTCATCTTTTACTTGATTATCTGCACGTCCAAAGAAAGAATCATTTAATTTACATGTTGGCCCAATTGAATTTACAAAATTCAAATCTGAGATTAATGGATCACCTTGCCATGCTTTATTTAATTCAAACGTCTTTGAAATTGCATTTATACTAATCTTTTCTTGTGTTTTTTTGCAAGAAAAGATGCTTAAATAGCATAAAATAATTATTATTTTTTTCATTGTTCTTTTATAATTTTTATTATTGAACTATCAAAATTTCCTGAATGTAGATGACTATTATGAAGCGTTCCACCGTTACCTGCCCTTTTCAGTTTCTCACAATAACTATTTATTCCTTTTAATACTTCAGTAAAGTGAAAAAATTTAGCATTATCAATTACTTTTTGGTCTTGTTCAGTTACACCTAAATAGAGTATATCAACACTTCTACCATTACAATGCTCTTGGCTTGGAAAACTTGAACCTTCATAGAAACAACTGCCCGTAGTTGTTAATTTATATCCTGATTTAGCTAAATACCCAATAAATCCTGCAAAAGAATTTGCACCTGTATATCTTCTTTGAGTTTTTGAAAAATTATATGCAATTAAAACCCCATCCTTATTATAGTTTAGACTATCTGGCATCTTAACCAGCTCAACATTATTTTTTCCGGCTTTATACAAAAGCCAAATATTTCCTTTTTTAGGGTGGCTTCCATATTCTGCAATATCTCCATTTTCATACTTTACCCGCCTAGAAGTGTTTCCTTCTGAAACAATTTGGTCAGAAATAACGTTTGAATGGGTTGGTTTAGTTTTATAAACTTGGCCAATTCCCTTTTCTTTAGTTACATGCCAATCAATTATACAGACATCATGTTCATTCCCCTTTGAATCATGATATACATACTTATATCTATTTTTAAATACTTCTTTTATTTTTTTGGGGATATGTTTTTCAATTTTATTATTATGATAAATATGATAAGTAACAATATCTTTTGCATTAACTTTATCATCTGTTTTATTAATATTTTCGCAAGTGAAAATTTTGGCTTTATTTGATTGTCCTAAATTCTCTACTTCTTTAAGAGCTTCCTCAAACTCCCAAACATAAGACTTCCCTTCTTTACCTGTATAATATTGTTTCTTTCCTTTTTTGTCTATCCAAAACTCATGTCCTTCCCTTTTAAACATAGGATTGTCATCATATGCATCTTTGTTATGATCGTATACTACATAATTCTTGTCATAAGCATATTTTGTCGCATTTGGATAGTTCACAGACAAATAAAGTGCAGTTCTATTATTAAGCAAACCTTTGAATTGTTTCAATTGAAAATGTTTTTCTACATAATCCAATTGTTGTTCTGCTGTAAGAGACATTAAATGAGTTCTTGTTGTTCTTACTTCTGTAGCTGCTGCCTTACTGAATTGAATTAAACCAATGTATTTATATTTACTGCTTTCGTCTGGATTTTTACCAAAAGTTCCACATTTAGGACTAAAAGTATATGCTGATTCTAGTGCCATAATAGTCATTAACCAATTTGCGCCTTCATTATTTTGTTGTGGTAATCCTATATTCTTAGATATTTGAATTACCTTTTTCCTAAACTCGCAACTCACTTTATCTCCCCAAACCAAATCATACTGCTGGCACAAACACTTACCATCCTGTTTCCTCATTGGTTGACTCTTCACCCCAACAGTAGACCTCCCATGATTTCTATTCACCGTAATCTCCTTATCCTTCTGCGCTTTTCCCTTTACCTCCGCCCAATCATGCAGATAACCATTGGCCTGATGGATCAAAATATTCTTTTCCTCTCTCTTGGAAAGAGGCTTTTGTTCTGCTGGTGAGCCTTGTGCTTTTGGATGGAATTTCTTCTTTTCAAGAGCTTTGTATAACGGATTATGGACATTCACATTCTCAGAATTATGAGTCTTGCCTTTGTAATATTCTACCGTTACATAAAACTCAAATTCTTTGGCATCAGCTTCACCTTTCATGGCTTTTTGCATCAAGCCTTTCGTAAGAGTAAATTCTACGACGGCCAGCCCGTTATGGCCCACTTTTGCTGTTGTTGTTTCTATAGCTTGGTTGCCGGCGCTGTGTCCGTCACCTTTTGCATCATCCTCCCAAAGCGTAAAAACCAGATACTTTCCGCGCATCCCCGTTGTATGCGCTTTTGCCCGAAGCCGGTCATAGAAACTGAAGTATCACCCTTTTTATCATCCACATAATGCAGCTCCACTTTTCCTATTTTGGGAATAGTTGAAGATTTAGGATTGATGATCAGGCCCCCACCTTCCGGCTTATGAAGATATGCCTCAAGACGGTAGGTATTTTGGATTGAAATTTCGCCAAATGTAAAAGTTCCATCTCCGATTTTTTTAATATTTGTTGAAGTAAACTTACCGTTACTTCTCTTTTTGAAAAGTTCCCAGGTTACCTTTTCAGGATCTCTATCTGCATATGGAGTGTCCTCATACCAGCCTGCAACGTGATAGGTATTTTTCTCTCCGACAACAGGAGTTGGGCTTCCCGAGACCATTGAAACACCATGCTTACCACTGTTTGCAAGTTGTCTTTTCACCTCTGCTTCGCGTATTTTTTTCTCTTCTGCTAATTCCTTTTGATATTAAGGTGATCAAAATTTAATCCCCTAAGCTAATTATTGCATTTATTTAAAATTATTTCTTGTTTTGGATTTTTGTTATTTAAAAATGGATTTTCCAAAAGCTCTCTCTGATTGGTTTTTACATTATAAAATCCATACCATTTAAATTCAATTTGTTTATTATTTATTACTTTAATTTCTGCTATTTTTTCTCTTGAAGAGTAATCTTCCCAATTAAGATCGGCATTTTTTCCGGAAACACCTGTAATGAAATCATATTTTATTTCATAAACATTATTTAGTTTTTCAGATGAAGTAGATATTGATACCCAGTGTTTTTTTTGAGTATAAAAGCTTAATTGACCTTCATCATCTGCTATATAATATGAGGGGTTAGCATCATCACATGAATTGTAACGGTAATAGCCATTTATAACAGTCTCAATAGTATCATAATTTATAGATAGACTATCTACATTAAAATTATTATAAGTTTCGTTATAATTTAAAATACTAGGTATGTCATTAACTTTTATATCTTTTATTTTAATAGTATTATTTATTTTTTTTAATGTTATATAAATGTAATTTTTAGAATTATCAAAACTATTAGAAATTTCAAACTTATTATTATCTTCAACAGATTTTGAAATGCTTAAATTTTTTCTCCAATCTGATTCTACATCTTGTGCATTTATTACAGGGTCATAATCTAGATTTAAATGCTTGATTTTATTGTATAAATCAATTGTCATGTATTTTTTCCTTAATTGATCAAGTTTTGTTTCAACATCTTTATCACTTTTTTCCATTTCTGAAAAATAAGATGTATAAAATTTTTTTAATTCCTGTAATGCATTATCATCAATTTTTATTCTTTCTATTTTTTTCTCAGAGGAACTAGTCGTTTGACTACATGCTTGAAATGAAAAAAAAGCTACTAAAAGCAGAATTATTTTTTTATTTATCATTTTTAATTTTTTTATTTCCATCTAAAAATATTATATCTAGGGGGATTTTTTCTATATCTTGGTCCAGGCCACATATCTATTTGTTTAAAATCAGAAACCCATTGGCTTCCATTATACATACAAATATGACCATGTGGATGATTTGCTATACTTTGTATTACACTAATATCACCTTTTTTTGGTGTATAATTCTCAGTACTAATTTGTGTAAAGCCTAATTTTGGTAAAAATACATCATAATTTTTTGCTGAAATTGGCCTTCCATTTGTTGATAATCCTCCTGCCTCAATTGCAATTCTTACATATTTAGCACATGCGGAAATTGATTTAGGCTCTACATTAGAATTAATTTTTGCTACTGCTTTATCAATATCATATTTCTTCTTTGTTATTTGTTTACTATCATTATTTTCTTCACAGCAGTTATATCCAAAGTATTTTTTTAAAAAACCTGGTTTAATGTGTAATTTAGCAATACTTCCTTCCTGGCCAGTTAATTCTTCGTTTAAAAACTTATTATATAATTTTTTTACAGTCTCTATACTTTCTTCTCTTTGTCCATATCCTGCACCGGGTAAACTGGCCCATTCTTTAGCACATTTATTAATTGCTCCTTCAAGGTCATTGTTTTTAATATCATTAAAAGCTCTTTTCTTTTTAATTAGTAGATAAGCACAATAAATGTCTTGGCTTTCTGGTGAAAAATCTTCAACTTTATTATCACTTCTCCATTGTGAAAAATTTTCACTGTCCCAATTAGTTAGTGTTATTTGATAAGCTCCTGCTGCTGTTGAATTATGTTCTTTTATGTATATTTTTGGATGTGATTTAAAATTAGAAAATTTAGATCCTCCAACAATACGAGAATATCCTCCTTCGTCAATTGTTCCTTCTCCTTTTCTAATCATCCTCATAAATGCCCTCACTCTAGCCTCACACTCACAAACCTCATTTTTATCATCCTGTTTCACCGCCGGTGGAGCCTTCACCTCCACAGTACTCCTCCCAGACTTCTCCATAGGATCAACCCCAACCTGCTTTTTATATTTCCCTTTGATAACAACTTCTTCAATCAGTATTTCTTTACCATAAATCTTATTGGGATCTATACTGCTGCTTACAGTTTGGGTAAAAATATAATCAGGATTTTTTACCTCAGCATTTTTGCTTACAGATTTATGTTGGGCGGTTTCTGCTACTACGTAATATTCATGTATCTTGTCTTGGCTTCCATCCATGACTGCATTGGCTATTTTGGAAAATTCAACAGGCAGTTTAAACTCATGCCATAAGAATCCATCATTATTTAGATGTCGTGTAATGCTGGCTACCTTATTTTTCTCATTCTTGGTACTATGTCCGGGCCCGTTAACATCATCTTCATACAAGGTAAGCTTTATTTTTTCTCCCGGCATATTTTGGGTGTAAACCTTTATCTTAATGCTTTGCCCGTATTTGAGGACAGTATTTTCTTTGATAGGAGTGTCATCACGCATAAACAATTCTACACGATCAATTTTCTTGTTTCTTCCCGGGAGTACTTTTACTTTCAATCCGGGAGGAGCGGACTTTTCAGGTTCGTACAGGTAAGCTTCTATTAAGATTTCCTTACCTACAAGCTTTTGATTGTTAATGGTTAAAGGTATTTTATAACCTTTCTTAGGTGGCGTTCCCGGTTTCTGACGTAGCTCACGGAAGCTCCCTTTATCGTGTACATATATTTTCCAATTGGTAATACCTATCTTTTCTGTATCATTAATATCATAAAATCTACTTACTTCATAATAAACAGTTTCTCCCAGATGTATTTCTTCCGGGCCTTTGATTTTTGAGATTCCTTTTTTTGCCATGATCTATTTTATTCAAAATCAATTGTACTATCATTTTCCATCTCATCAATAAAACTCCTCAAATCCACCAACGGATTGATATAGCTGTGGAAATTCCTGTCCGCATTCTTGAAGTTCTGTTTGGTCAGCTCTTCCCGCTGGCCGTGATCCATTACTTTTATTTTTCCACCGATGGTGCATTGGAGCTCTGAGATTTCGGTAATAAGAGCGTTATCCATAACTTTTACATTCTGGTAGAACTTCTGCCATTTGCCTGCAGGAGAAAAAGTGCATGACTGGCCGTTTTGAAGCGAACAATTCCCAAAAGGTACTGCAGGAGGATTGAACTGCACATCATTTTGGGTCACGGCAAGATAATCGTCGGATGAACCATCGTCATTGATATAATGCTTCTTGTGGCTAGTGACCTTAAATTGAGGAAACTTAGCCCCTTTGTCGCAGATGGCTTTCCCTTTCTGGATTACAAAAAGTTTTCCGTCGTGTTCACTCGGCGCTTTCTCTTTAGGTTCGTTCTTATTTTCTTTTTCATGCTGATCTTCATTAGATTCTGTTTTGTTATTTCCGGAAATTTCCTTTGCATTTAATTTATCAGCATTCTTCGCTCTCTTACTTTCCATTTCACCGTTAATTTTCGCTACTTCATGTGCATCCGGGATGGTAAGGATCATTCCTTCACGGATGTCATTTCCTATACCTTTCTCTATAGGGCCATTAAAATTGTGAAATGTTTTCAGCGTATAGGCATCAGGTAATCCTATATCCCGGGCGATAGACGATAAAGTCTCGCCTTTTTTTACTTTATATTCTTTCATTTGTGTGTATTTGTGTCGAATTAATGTTTTAAACGTATCTGTATTTCTTTAAATTCCTTTGTGTGATAATCTAATGATTCTACTTTTATTTCGGCATTTTGTAGTATTTTTTGGCTTTTATCCAGATGGTATTTAGCCGTAATGGTAGATTCAGGCAATTCGCTTTCACCATACTGCTCCTCGCTTCTTTTTATATTCCCGAAGATTTCATGCAGACTGCGTTTATCAATAGATTGAGATTCCTGCTTTATGGCAATCAGTTTATCATTGATGTCAATTTCATACACATTTTCGTGCAGTATTTCATCAAATAAGAAATGAGCTGCATTTTCAGATTTCCCTTCAGCATACCTTTTAAAATAAACCGAAAAATAAAACTGAAGAAAAATTTCCTTTCTAAGATAAGAGGTCAGAGTATCTCTATCTTCTATAACAGTATTTATTTCGTCAATATATCTTAGAGACAGAGCATCTTCATAAAGATTGTAAAGGTCCTCTTTTAAGGTTTTCCATTTATTATAAATCTCTTTGTAGTTATGAACATACGACAACAAACCATTTTTATTAATCCCTACCTCTACATAAGAAAACACAGAAGCACATTTCAAGGCCAGATTATATACTTTCAATTCGGGGTTTTCACCATTTAATAAAAGATTTTCTTTTTTGAATTTAAAAATATAATTAGAGTCATGCTTATCCAGATATTGTAATAAAATTTCAAACTGTACATGATCTGTTCTATTTTCAAAAATATCTCTTATTTCAACGATATAAGTATGATCAATAGATTGAAAATCAGGCAATAAATTTCCGTTTTCAATCTGATTGTGATTTTTTATATTATTTTCTTCACTATTTAAATTTCTTTTTTCTAAAATAGTGCGGATATCATTTTCATCAGGGATAAAAATTTCCTGTCCGGCAAAAAGAGTATTGCCCAGATGGTTGCTGTCTTTAGGTACATGCTGATAGTGGAAATATTTCAATAGCTCTATATCCGGAATCTGATACTGTTCAGCAATCTGTTCCAAAGTTTCTCCTTTTTTTGCAATATGGGATTTCAGATAAAGTCTCATACTGTAAAAATTGTTTTGGAAGTCAGCCTTGAAATTAAGGCTGAAAGAATAAAAGTATCCTGAAAAGGGAAGTTTTGTGAAAGTATATTTTTCATGCGTTTGTGTTTATATTTGCTCAAAAATATAAAAATTAATTTAAATTTTTGCCGCAGACATAAAATCCGGTAAATTCAAGGGTATCAATGTTTTTTTGAATGTAAATAAAAACATAACTAAATATTTGCTTACGCATACATTTAAGCAGAGATAAAAAGACGTTTGATTAGGTTTGAATTAGAAAAAATCTTTTAATTCCCAAAAGGGTAGTAATTAATACGTCAACCCAGAATTGCAATCCGAAACATCTTGGTCTTTACAGAACGCAGGATCGATAACATCTTATATTCCTCCGACATAAAGTTACATTCCTGCAATGTAACTTTACTTTTTTATGATCTGGTTTTACTTTCTTGTAATGTGGTTTCACATTCTTGCGATCCGGTTTCACTTTTTTGCCATCTGGTTTCACTTTCTTGCTTCATTGTTTTACTTTTTTGCCTTATTGTTTTACATTGGCACGATATAAAGTTACATTTTAGCAACACGGTAGAACATTCCTGCGTGCTAAAAAGCAATTCTTCCGGAGATTTTTCATTCCATTGCATTTCATTCAGAATGACACACCAGCCAGCTCAAATTTGCAATCCTCGTTTCCATTAAAAGCTTAAACAAAAAAACCACCGGACATCCGGTGGTTTCATATCATTGATAAGTACTAATCTTATGCTTCAGTTGAAGGATTGTTGTTTTCAGCAGGTTTTTCGCCCTGTGGTCTTTGTCCTTCAGGTCTGTTTGGTCTTCCCTCTCCTTCCGGTCTTGGTTTACCTTCCGGTTTCGGAGGTCTTGGCAAAAGAACCTTTCTTGAAAGCTTCATTTTCTTACGGTCATCATAACCCATAAATTTCACTTCCACTTCATCCCCTTCTTTATATGGAACTTTATCCAGACGCTTCCACTCGATTTCCGAGATGTGAAGAAGTCCTTCCGTACCTTTTGCAATCGCTACGAATGCTCCGAAATCCATGATCTTCACCACTTTTCCGTTGTACACCTGTCCTACAACCGGTACAAAAGTGATTTCGTTGATTTTTGCCACTGCTGCATTGATCTTCTCTCTGTCGGTACCTGCAATTTCGATACGTCCGATTTCGCCGATTTCTTCAATGGCAATAACTGTATCCGTATCTTTCTGCATCTGCTGAATGATTTTTCCACCAGGCCCGATTACCGCACCGATGAAGTCTTTCGGGATTTCCATTACCACCATTTTCGGAGCGTGTGGTTTTACATCAGCTCTTGGCTCAGCAATTGTTTCCGTGATTTTATTTAAGATATGTAATCTTCCTTCTTTAGCCTGCATTAAAGCTTTTTCCATGATATCCATAGAAAGCCCTTGGATTTTGATATCCATCTGACAAGCAGTGATACCATCGGCAGTTCCCGTTACTTTAAAGTCCATATCTCCAAGGTGATCTTCATCTCCCAAGATATCAGAAAGTACGGTAAATTTACCTGATTTTGTATCAGTAATCAATCCCATAGCGATACCGGAAACAGGTTTTGTAATCTGTACCCCAGCATCCATTAATGCTAAAGTTCCCGCACAAACCGTTGCCATAGAAGACGAACCATTTGATTCAAGGATATCGGAAACGATTCTGATCGTATATGGATTTTCTTCAGGAATTACGGCCTGTAAAGCTCTCTGAGCTAAGTTTCCGTGTCCTACTTCTCTTCTTGAAGTTCCTCTCAAAGGTCTTGCTTCACCCGTAGAGAACGGAGGGAAGTTATAATGTAAAAAGAATTTTTCGTCATGTTGCGTGATAACGCTGTCGACCATGTTGGCATCTTTTACAGAACCCAACGTTACAGCCGTTAATGACTGCGTTTCACCTCTTGTAAAGATCGCAGAACCGTGGGCTCCCGGAAGATAATCGATCTCAGACCAGATCGGACGGATTGTTTTCGGATCACGGCCGTCAAGACGGATGTTATCTTCTAAGATCATCTGACGCATTGCTTCTTTTTCTACGTCATGATAATATACTTTTGCAAAAGGAGTTACTCTTTCAAGCTCCTCAGCGTTATCTACATACTGAGCAAGGAACTCATCAAGAACAGCCTTGAATTTTTCTCCTCTTTCTTCTTTTGCAGATGGCGTTTTTGCAACTTCATAAACTTTATCATAAGTTTCTTTCCACACTTTTTCACGGATCGCTTCGTCGTGAACTTCATGCAAATATTCTCTTTTCGGGAAAGCTTTACCTACTTTTTCAGCTAATCTTTCCTGACCTTCGATTTGTTTTTTGATTTCAGCATGTGCGAAGATGATGGCCTCCAGCATTTCCTGCTCAGAAATCTCTTTCATCTCTCCTTCTACCATTACGATAGAATCTTTGGTAGCACCCACCATGATATCAAGCTCAGAATCTTTTAGCTGCTCATAACTTGGATTAATAGCCAGCTGACCATTAAATCTTACCACTCTTACTTCAGACATTGGTCCGTTGAAAGGAATATCGGTAATGGCAATTGCTGCAGAAGCGGCCAAACCTGCCAAATCATCAGGAATTGTCTTCCCGTCATAAGAGATTAATGAAATCATCACCTGAACTTCTGCGTGGAAATCTTCAGGGAAAAGCGGACGCAATACTCTGTCCACCAATCTCATTGTTAAAATTTCCTGATCGGAAGGCCTAGCTTCTCTACGGAAAAAGTTTCCGGGAATTCTTCCTCCTGCATAAAATTTTTCTCTGTAATCTACCGTTAATGGTAAAAAATCCACTCCTGGATTTGCTTCCTTATTGGCTACAACCGTTGCCAAAAGCATTGTTCCGCCACATTTTACAACTACGGATCCATCGGCCTGTTTTGCCAGCTTACCCGTTTCAATAATAATTTCTCTGCCGTCTGCAAGAGTAATCGTTTCTGTAAACGCTTGAGGTATACTCATAAAAATTGTCTTCTTGTACTCCGTATTGAGTACGATTAATATTTAAACTCTTTAAATTTTCGATGCAAATTTAATGTAATTATTTGGATATAACACTTTGTCGGCCTAAATCCGTACTAAAATCAAGGCAAATTTATGTTTTTAGTAACGTAGCTTCTCGTGTATTTTAATGTGGTAATTTTAAAAAAAATAAATCAGATAAATAAAAAAGCAACTTCTTTCGAAGTTGCTTTTAAAAATCTTGTAGATTATTTTCTTAAACCTAGTTCAGCAATAATTGCTCTATATCTTTCGATATCTTTGTTTTTAAGATAATCTAGTAATCTTTTTCTTTTACCTACCAGTTTTACCAAAGATCTTTCAGTGTTGTAATCTTTGTGATTGCTCTTTAAGTGAGCAGATAAATGGTTGATTCTGAAAGTGAAAAGAGCTACTTGTCCTTCAGCACTTCCTGTGTCTTGTGCAGATTTTCCATGTTTTGCGAAAATTTCCTGCTTTTTTTCTGTATTTAAGTACATTCCAATATTATTTAAATGATTATTATGTAACGGCTGCAAAATTACGATTTATTTTGGATTCTGCAAACATTATTGATTTCGTAAATTGAAATTGATAGAAAAAAATGTTAAATATTTCTTAAAAAAATTATGCTATCCCATTAAAAGGCAGTAATTTTGCATAGGAATTAATGATGAGAAAATCTACTACTTTCGCAATATTCGCTATTCTTGTTTTATCGGGCTTTTCTTTACTTAAAGCGCAGAAGAGTTATGACGCTAAAATAAAAAAAGTGTTGTACTTCAATCCACAGGTTGAGCCTGATATTGAAGAGATAAAAGAGCCTACCAATACTGCTTTTTTCAGTGCCGTTTCAGATAATTTAAGTGAAAGAAAAAACAAAATGCTGAAAACGGAAACCCAGATTTCTTTTGACAGTATTGACAAAAAGACAATTGCGGATTATTGTATTAATAATGATGCAGATTTTGCCATTGTGCCTAAAGTAAAATATTTCAAAGTAGGAATCGGAAAATATGTTTTTTCCAACCAGGTAATAGTAAGCATGAAACTTTTTGATGCTTCAGGAAATCTCATTACAGAAACCGATTATGATACGTATAGGAAAAATATGCGGCTTTTGGGATCTACAGTAAATTCAGTGAAGATCGGTACAAACGGTGCGATCAAAGGAATTCTCAAACAATTGCGAAAAATAAAGCCTTCTGAAGAAAACGGGTTTTAAATTTATTCTTCAAGTAAATATGTAAGCTTCCGTACAGTAATATTTCTTCATCAAGAATATTATGCACACCATTGATTTTCATAAATTTATATTCATTCTAAAGTGAATAATTTAAAAAAAATGATTATTTTAGAGATAACAATTCATTCAAACTTATCTCAATTCAAATTCTTCTGACACTCGCATTCTTGTGAGTGTTTTGTGTTTAAATACATTTTAAGTAATCCTTAAATTTAAATCACCATTACCTTTTTCTAAAAATTTGAACTATTTTTGCATAACCAAAATTTAACGTTTTGAATTCTAAAGACGAACTTATCTTTAATCCTGCCGATATTGCCGAAACTCTGAGCGAACTTCACGCCGATGAGAGGCTTTTGGCATTCCTGAAAGTTCCGAAAGAATACAAAGCAGAAGTTTTCTCACATCTTGACCCTGATTTCCAGGAAGAAACCATCCGAAGCATCGGAAGCGACGAAGTATCTGAAATCCTTAACGCGATGACGCCCGACGACAGAACGGCTCTGTTTGAAGATTTTCCGGATGAACTGATTAAATATTCTATTAACCATCTGAATCCTCAGGAAAGGAGGATTGCATTGAAGTTATTAGGCTACGATTCTGATTCTATTGCACGTCTGATGACGCCTTATTACATCCAGATCCGGAAAGAATGGACGATCAAAAGATGTCTTCAGCAAATCAAAAAAGTCGGCAGCAAGGTAGAAACCATGAATTACCTGTATGTTGTTGATGAAAGAAACCGATTAATCGACGACATTGCTCTTGGAAGCCTTCTGCTTGCGGAAGAAGATACGTTGGTTTCAGAAATTACTGATAATCATTTCGTTGCTATTACAACCACCACTTCAAAGGAAGACGCTGTTCAATATTTCGAAAAATATGACAGGGCCGCACTTCCAATTGTTACAGAATCAGGTGTGTTGGTAGGAATTGTAACGATTGATGACATTCTGGATCAAATTGAGCAACAAAACACTGAAGACATCCAAAAATTCGGGGGTCTTGAAGCATTGGACGTTCCGTATACCCAAACTTCGCTAATTGAAATGGTGAAAAAGAGAGGTATGTGGCTGATCATCCTTTTTTTCTCTGAAATGCTAACTGCTTCTGCGATGGGATATTTTGAAGATGAAATTCAAAAAGCGGTGGTTTTAGCGCTGTTTGTTCCTTTAATCATATCCAGTGGCGGAAATTCAGGTTCGCAGGCTGCTACATTGATTATCAGGGCGATGGCACTCCAGGAGATCGGACTGAAAGACTGGTGGTACGTTATGCGAAAAGAGATATTCACCGGATTATTTCTTGGCGGAATTTTGGGAATTATTGGTTTCTTAAGAATTATGATCTGGCATCAGGCAGGTTTCTTTAATTACGGAATATACTGGCCGTTCGTCGGCCTAAGTGTTGGTGTTTCTTTAGTGATGATTGTTCTTTGGGGAACTCTTTCTGGTTCTATGGTTCCGTTTATTTTAAAGAAATTAAAACTTGACCCTGCAACTTCTTCTGCTCCTTTCGTAGCAACATTGGTCGATGTCACAGGACTTATCATTTATTTTTCTGTGGCTGGGCTTTTCTTAACCGGTAAACTTTTGTAATTTTAGGCAACTTCTAAAATATCAGAATGAAAGTTGTTTCTCTTGTCCCCTCAATTACTGAGGCTTTATTTGATTTAGGTTTAACGGAAAATCATGTGGTGGGAAGAACAAAATTCTGTATCCATCCTGCAGAAAAGGTGAAAAACGTAACGGTTATTGGCGGAACGAAAAATATTAATATTGATAAAATAAAAGCTTTACAACCCGATCTTATTTTGGCAAACAAAGAAGAAAATGTCAAAGAACAGGTTAAAGCTTTAATGACTGATTTTAAAGTAATTGTTACCAATGTTGAGACTATTGAAGATAATTATTATCTGCTTAAAAATCTAGGTCAAATTTTCAATAAACAAGATAAAGCGCAAATGTTCAATCTTAAAATTTATGATGTTTTACAACAAACCAAAATTAATAAGAAGATAAAAGCAGCTTACCTCATCTGGAAAAATCCTTATATGACCATAGGATCTGATACTTTCATCCATAGAATACTGGAAGAAATAGATTTTGAAAATATTTTCAAAGATAAAAAACGTTATCCGGTAATTGAAATTGCAGATCTTGCTCATGCAGAAGTTATCATGCTTTCTTCTGAGCCTTTTCCTTTTAAAGAAAAGCATATTGAAGAGCTAAAAGCTTATTATCCCGATAAAAAAATCATCATTGTAGACGGAGAAGCTTTTTCATGGTATGGAACACACATTGCGAAATGCGGGAATTATTTTAAAAATCTGGTTTCTGAAGTAGAGTTAATTTAATTTATGTTTTTCTCACAGATTCGAACAGAATTGTATTGAAACAAATAGGCTTTTTAAAATTAAATTCTTTGAAACAAAAGACTCCGGCCCTTCGGGCCGGAGTCACTATTTTAACAGATATATTCCACTATAAAATTTTGGAGACTTCGTTGCAAAGCCATTCCAGCAATTCACGGTCTTCATCCGTAAAAGGATTGATCGTGTGAGAATCGATATCAATTTGTCCTATATTCTTTCCGTCTTTAAAGATAGGAACAACAATTTCTGCTTTTGTATCAATGGAGCAGCTCAGATAGTTGCTTTCTTCATGTACATCGGGAACTACAAATGTTTCGTTAGAAACGGCAACCTGCCCGCAAATTCCTTTTCCATAAGGAATAATCGTATGATCTGTAGGAGCTCCAACATAAGGCCCCAATTTCAGTTCTTCTTTATCTCCATTTTTGAAGTAAAAACCAGTCCAATTGAAATATGATATTTCCTGATCTAAAAGATGGCAAACCTTTTCAAGTTTCTCTTCCGTATTATGTTTTGGACTTTCTAATATTGATGAAAGTCTTTTTTTTAATTCTGACATTTTATATTGTTTTTAAGA
This sequence comes from Chryseobacterium taichungense, assembly GCF_900109935.1. GTDB lineage: Bacteria > Bacteroidota > Bacteroidia > Flavobacteriales > Weeksellaceae > Chryseobacterium > Chryseobacterium taichungense. The sequence goes on from NZ_FOBV01000003.1 coordinate 179,796, forward strand.
GAATTGTTTTAACGAAAGTTCTTCTTTATAGCCGAACATTCCGCGTTCTTTAATCATTTCCGCGACGCCTTCAGGAAGCTGGGTTTCCCAGCCTTTGATGTTGCATCCGATCTTTTTCAAAATATCTCTTGAATAAATTTCCAGGAACTCCGGATTGTAGTTGGTAATGTCTACGATACGTTCGTTGTGCTTGAAATATTTATACAATTCTTTCAGGTTTTCTTCTACTTTTAATGTATCGGAATTCAGCAATTCATGCGTTTCAGGATCCTTGTAAGGATAAAGATACACTCTCAGTCCGTTTCTGAAAAACTTACCGAAAGCCTCCAGGATTCCCCCTGATAGATTCTTATAATATTTCTCGTCGAATACCATCAACAGGTTATTTACACCCATCGCCACCCCGATATTTCCACTGGTGTACGAAGCAAAGTAATCAATCAAACGGTAATATTCCGAATAATTGGAAATGATAACCGTATATCCTAGTTTGCCCAATACATCGACTCTATCCAGGAAATCCCTTTCATCAATATCACCGTCTGCACGAAGGTTTGAAATGGTGATCTCGATCAGAACTTCGGTTTCGTCAGGTGTACATAGGGCGTCTTTAAGAAACATGTCGAGACCATTTTTCAACATATCAATATTTACCTTCGTTACAGGCCTGAAACTTCCCCTAACAGCAAAAATATTTTTCTTGTATAAAATATCAGCAGGCAGCATATTGTTCCCTTCCGAATTGAAGATGACGGCATCCGTCATTCCATGTTTTACCAGCTGTAAGGACATCAGTCTGTTGTCAACATATTCAAAGGCAGGACCGCTGAAATCGATCATGTCGATCTCCAGATTATCCTTCGCTACTTCGTCGTAAAGAGATTCTACTAGATTTCTCGGGTTATCATAATAATGAAAGGCCCCGAAAATAAGATTTACACCAAGATTCCCTAAAGTTTCCTGCTGTAACGTGGCATCATTTTCTTTAAATTTTACATGAATAACAATTTCATTGTAATCTTCATTCTCCTTCACCTGAAAACGGATTCCTACCCAACCGTGACCTTTAACTGTTTTATCAAAATTAATGGTTGTAACGGTATTTGCATAAGAAAAAAACTTTCTGTTCGGGTTGTTTTCTCTGGAAATTCGCTCTTCGATTAAAGCTACTTCATAGCGAAGCATTTTTCGAAGTCTGTTTTGGGTAACGTATCTGTTTTTTACCTCTTTTCCATAGATCGCATCACTAAAATCTTTGTCGTAAGCCGACATTGCCTTAGCGATTGTACCGGAAGCTCCCCCTGCTCTAAAAAAGTGTCGAACAGTCTCCTGCCCTGCTCCAATTTCCGCGAAAGTACCATAAATAGTAGGATCTAGATTAATTGTTAATGCTTTTTGTTTAGGAGTTAGTTTCTGATACATTAGGACATTAAATTTTTCGTAAATTTACCAAAATTAAAACAACCTCAAAAGAAATGAAGTTGAAATTTTTAGGAACGGGAACTTCCCAGGGTGTACCCGTTATTGGATGCACCTGCGAGGTATGTACTTCAGAAAATCCCAAAGACAGTCGTCTCAGATCTTCTGTAATGGTGACCACCGATGAAAGTAAAAAAATACTAATCGATTGCGGTCCCGACTTCAGACAGCAAATGCTTGACAATAAAGAAAATACGATTGACATCGCATTGCTTACCCACGAACACAATGACCATGTGATCGGTCTTGACGATATGCGTCCTCTGATTTTCAAAACAGGAAAAGATATGCCTTTGTATTGTTATTCAAGAGTTGGAAATGAGGTAAAAAAACGTTTTCCATATGCCTTTACAGATGAGAGATATCCCGGAGCGCCTGCTTTTGAGCTGCATGAAATTGAAAATAAGCCTTTTACGGTTTTAGATACAGAAATTACGCCTATTGAAGTAATCCATTTTAAAATTTCTGTGTTTGGATATAAGTTTAAAAATCTTGCTTATATTACCGATGCCGGCTTTATTTCAGATACGGAAAAGGAAAAGCTTAAGAATCTGGATGTATTAATTTTGAATTGTATCAGAAAGTTTGATCCGCATCCTGCTCATTTTATTCTTCCTGATGTTATTAAATTATTCGAAGAGCTAAAACCAAAGAAACTATTTTTAACGCACATCAGTCATCATCTGGGGCTGCATGATGTTGAAGATAAATTACTTCCGGCCGGAATGCACCTTGCCTACGATGGATTGGAAATAAATTTTTAGTTTTTTCATTAAAATATTTTTTGAGATTCATAAAAAGTTTCTATATTTGCACACCGATTCAAACAAAGGTAACACTTGCCCAGGTGGCGGAATTGGTAGACGCGCTGGTCTCAAACACCAGTTCTTAGGAGTACCGGTTCGATCCCGGTCCTGGGTACACAAGCCAAATGGCACCAATTGAAGACAATTGGTGCCATTTATTTTTTATATACTTGATAATCAGTAATATATCAATATTATAAAGTTATACCTATTTAATACTTCTTTTTTTACTTTATAGGCGATTTATAAAATGGTCGAATCACGCAAAACGACTGTATATCAATAACTTAATATCAAAATACTCTTTATTTAAAGGAGAAACGTATTGAGATTCTGCCAAGGTGACCATACCGGAATCGAACCACATATATCTTATTGATTTTAAGAAAATTAAATCTGATCTTAACTAGAAATCTGGTAAAACCAAATTTTCAAAAGGAAACTTCATAATAAAAACCGCTACCCTTTCGAGTAGCGGTTTTTATTATGGCTTGTTTTTTAATGTTTTGTATAAGCTATAATTTCCTGAGCTATTTTGTCGATAAATGTGATAATCCTCAGAGTTTTTTGCTTTATGAATAGAGTCACCAATTTTAAGAACATTCTTATCAGGTGCATAAATCCAAAAGGTATAATTAAAATCATTTTCTCCAACAAATTTGATAACTTTAGAGTTTTCAAATTTTCTATTTGATTTTATCTCTTCAATGATACCATTAACTTCTGAGCTATAAAATTTATTGTATTTATATAAATTCCAAAAAAACCTGTCTCCTGGAGTTACTTGCCATTGTACTTGTAATTCTACAATCCGCTCACTTTTTCCAAATCTTCCTACTCAGGTTTTTGCTTTCTCAAAAAGAGATAGCTCTAAGTTTGGGTATAGACCAGGTACAATACAGCAGAATAGAAAGCGGTAAAGTAGAGCCTACTTTATCTTCTCTTGATAAAATCGCTGAAGCTTTAGGAATTAAACTCGCTGAACTTCTGGACGAAGAACAAACTTTGGATATTAATTCTTATGATAAAAATGTAATTGATAAAGTACGGCTTTTAGAAGAGCTTGACGAAATAGAAAAAAATCCATCTTCAATATTATCGATATCGCCATCAGTAAAAACGATTAAAAGACAATCTTGCAAACGTTTACAAGGTATAAAGCAAAAAAACCTCGCTTTTGCGAGGTTTTTTTTACAAAACTGTATTATATTTCGATATAAGTAAATGATAAAGAAAGGAAGGTATTTGCTTATTGTAAACAACATCTTCTTTCCTTGTTCCATTATCATAATATATCGTGCGTAATCCCATTATGTAGATATCCTTATGGATTTTGAAAGTATAAAAACTTATGCAATCTTCCGCCGTTGTTTCATTGATGAAGTATAAATCATCATTGCTGAATAACAATAATCTGAAAGGCGATTTGTTTTCAAGATATTTAAGCTTGTAACCTCTTAATACTCTTATTAGTCTAATCTCTTTTATATCTTCCTGTTTAAACACTTTGCTTATATTCTCTTTTATAAAACGATTGGATATATAGTCAAATTCTCCTCTCATAATCATTCGGATAAAGTATTGTAAAGTTCCGTTCCTGTTTCTGAACCATAATAGTATCCTACAGCTCCCCCAACAATACCACCAATTACAGTTCCCCAAGGTCCGGCAAAAGAACCAATCATCGCACCATATTCCGCTCCAGCCCAAGCTCCTGTCCAACCTCCAATCTCACCAGATAATGCTTGTGCTTTATTATCCGCAGTTGCCACATTATATATGGACATACCTGCGGAAACTACAACGACCGCAGTTCCTGCTCCCCTCAATATTTTCGCAGTACCAGCACCACCCCTAATTCTTCCGCTAGGCTTAATTCCCTCAGAAGCATAGTATTTTGCTGTAGCTAGTTGAGCTTCTTTTGTTTTAAGGATTTGAGACATTGCTCGCCCTTGTGTGGACAATTGAGCTCTAGTTGATTGTTGTAAATGATACCTATAGAAAGCATATTCTGCAGAACTCGTATAATTATTATAAATAAGTCGATTATTGGGATAGTAATAGTTGAGTCTAATATGGGAATCTTTTGCTAAATTATAGCCAGTATACCAAAGCCAAGAAACATTGTTAGAACTAGATTTGGAACTACCACTAACAGTAACTCCTTCGATCTGCGTTTCTTTATATGAAATACCAGCACCGTTACTATCTCTCCACATATCTCCATCCCAAGTAAAGGTCCCGTCTAAATCTGTCCAAACCTGCCCCTTTTCTGTTCCTGGTCTGTCAGGATATGCCAACATATTATTTTCCTCTTCAAATAATCCAGTTGGGTCAGAAAAATATGTAGGATTATTAAACGCGAAACGATAAGGCGTCCAACTAGGCATTATTTCAGAAAGCCCGTCATGGGCAATAAATCTTGCAATATCCGGCATATAATGACGGAAGTCCATTGCGTACATACCCGTCTCCTGAAGTTCCTTACCGTTATATTTGTAGTTTTGGTACCCACCTAAAAGTCCTTTAGGACCTCCAATATGATTTAGACCAAATGGATAGTAGTCGTTCCTGTCTGTAATTTCTAATATGCCATCCGTATTTTTAGCATAACTAATTCTTGCATTTCCCAATTGATCTCTATACTGGTAAATATAACGGTTTTCTGTGAAACTGTAAAAGCCTTCTGCTGTTGGCACAAAACTTAAAATCCAAGTAGAAGAAGGTATTAGTGGGGGCTTTTTACCATCACCTGGTAGCACTATATCTTTCTGCTGATAAGCCTGCTCTTCAAAAGCTACGCTGGTACGACACCATGTACATTGTGTAGTTTCTGAAGAACTATACTGAAAGCCATCCAAGTAATCTGTCATATTTGTTGTTGTAGAATATCCCCTAGGCCCAACATTGATATAGGTTTTGCGTAATTTAATCCCATCAGCACGATACAAGTGATTTAAAGTGACATTAGATATAGCTCCCAAGTTATTTTCACTGATTCCGTAAGTAGAAGGTAAATTCAAATAGTTATATGATATAGTTTGAATACCTTTGTCCTTCATATTAATCATATTCCCATTAGCATCGTAATCGATCAGATTATTTCCACCTTCATATCCTGTATCATTCGTTGAATTTTCAATAATCTTGTCAAGACGGTTTCCAGTGTATTGATAATCCAGATTGTCTACCAATGTACCTGTAAGTCCTGATACCGGAATTGCAGTACGCTTAAGATTTGAGATATTTCCATTCAGGTCATATGTTAAATACTCATCAAAATTACCGCTGATTCCCGTGCTTGGCTCCTTATAAAATGCGTTCGTAAGTCTGTTCAGTTTATCATACTCATAGGAATATCTTCGTTTAGGATCATTTACTACCGCTCCCGTTATCCAATCTACTTCAGCGATATTACCATTAAATTTAGGAGCAGCATTTTCCGGATTATTATATTTTATTTCATAACCAAATAATTTGCCATTAAGATTTGCCGGATCGTTGATTTTAGTCATCCATCCTCTGATATTGTAACTATAGCTGATGTCCTGCAGCGGAACAGAAGGTGATATCCCCCCTACTTTCTTCCCGGAAATCAGTGAAAGTTCATTATAGCTATTCTGGGTTAAATATTCTACAGGATTACTGTCCACCTGATGGGTATGGATCATTAACCTGTTTTGAGGATCATAGGTAAAGTTTTCGGTAATCATCCGATCGGTATCCGTATCCAGTCTTTTATGAGTGGTTATAGTCTGTTGGATAACTCCTGAAAAGTCCAATTTAGAATCTACCTTGGTCCGACCACCTAAGTGATTGATAGAATAACTTCCGATAGCTCTTCCCTTTTTGTCATAGTACGTGTAGTTCTTTGTCCAGTTGTTATCCTCAATATTTTTTATCAGGTTCATCACCGGAAGACTTTTTGTACTTAATCCTTCTGTGGTGGGAGTATCGGTTAGTGTTGTTTCTCCCAGAATCGTTGGAGGAAAAGCAGGGTTGAAACTATAACTTGGATAACTGTCGTAATAATTGACAGACAACAAAACATAATTATACTGAGGATACGCTGAATTCGTTGTATAGTATACGTCCATCCCGGTATTGTTAAAACTTGCTGTAGTTCTGACTTCATTATTGGAGCCTAATCCCTCCACAGCAACTACCTGCTGGGCTCTACCCGGCGGGCTGTCTAGAATACCGGTATATATAGGCCTTGAAAACTGATCGTATTTCGTGAAGAGCCATTTACCCTGAGCTTCCAGTACCGCATCACGGGTAAGAACCAACCGGTCTTGCTTATCATAAACCATATACTCCCAGCCTTTACCAGGAAGCTTCTTTTCTACCAAACGGTTTCTGCCGTCATATTTATACTGATAGCAAAGATCCGAAAGAATCGTATTGGGATCATCCGCCAGCGATGCTTTTGGAGGAATGACAAAAGCAAGCTGATTATATTCATTGTACACATAATACGTGTCGGCTTTTTCCGTCGCACTGAGCATCTTTCTTACCAAGAGTACCTTTCCCTGAGCATTTTTAAACTCAATCGTCTGGTTGCCGTCTTCATCCGTTACGGTGTTTTTATACAATTGAGCATCACCATAAACGGTACTTTGGGTGATGGTGCTTTTCGTGGCTCCGTTTTCCCAAGAGGTTACCGTGACATATTTTTTTACAGCATCCATTGTAGTATTGGCATTATACCCGAATTGTACTGGTTTATCGTTCCAGGCCTGGCCTACCTGTTTCTGCTGCAGAATCCTGTCCAGCGGAGAGTTTTCCATGATTTTTTCCGAAAAAGGTTTCTCATTCATATATACTCCTGTTGGATCTCCTATCGGGAAGTTACCTGAAGTTTGTGTATATATTCCACCGTTATTGGTCGATTGTTGAGGAACAGGAAGGTAATCGCTTACCTGTCTTCCGAAACCGTCATATAAGATCGGCTTTACCACGTCTTTACCCTGCGGAGAAGCTTTTACATTTACAATCTGTTTGGGTCTGCCTAATCCATCAAAGTACTGGACAGTCTGAATTTGTTTGGCAGTAGTACTAGATGTTGTAACAGGTTCCAAATACGTTCTGCTCTGGATATAGTTTTCTGTAGAACTTATTTGTCCATAAGACAAACCTGACAACAGTAAAGCGCCTATAGGAATTAATATTTTTCTCATCGGTATTAGTTTTTGTAATTGTAGTTGAATTCTTTTAACAGTTTACCACTCTGGCTGCCTTCTCTTATTTCTTTTAGCCTGTTGGCAGCGTCATAAAGATAGATTTCTCTTACTCCTGATGGAGGGGTAATGCTTCTCACCCCTATTAAAGGATCATAAGTATACGTCGTAATCTGATAGCCTGCCATATTGCTGTCTTTTCTAAAGTTATCTAGTGCGGTAAGAAGAGCTGACTCATCATTATTCGGAACTGCAGAAGCGTCCGTATCTGATGCAGAGACAATTGCAGCTACAAAACTGCTTACCTGAGCGTATGTAGCACCAACAATTTTAGCTATGGGCTGTGTGTTATTATATCCCCAGATAATAGCGGTCGGAACCCCATCCTTAGAACTATATTGCTGTAAGTTTCCCTTGATATCATACTGATCATAACTAAAGTTTACCATAAATGAGGGTGGATAAATATTGTTATTGATATCATTAACATTATAGTCTAACAACGAATAAGGAAGAGGAAGACCAGCAGTTTTTTGAGCGGCTTCAGCATTAGACTCAGGATATTTAATCTCACTAAGAGAAAGAGTCTTTGTTATATTATCAGCTGTTCTTTCTACTCTTGTCACCAACGGAATTCCGAACATTTTCTTAGATTCCAGATAAGCGTTCCCCACAATATCTGCATATTCATATTCTGTTTTTATTTTTTCATTAGAAGCCTGATTAGTGTGCAGCCATATTGAGCCTTTTGAATTATATGTAAATGTCTCTACACTTTGCAATATATTGTTATTAAAATATTGTTTGTGAATGATTGTATCGATCTTATGAGATTCAGACATCATAGGCGTAATATAATAATGATACTTAGAAATTCCATCATACTCCCCTGATGAGGCTAATACCGGATCTTTCCCGGTACCTCCCAGAAGAAATTTCTTTTCCGGTCTTACACTGTAAAACTGATTAAATGGAATTAAATTTTTATAGATATAGGTATCTGCTTGAAGAAGATTATTATTGGAATCTTTAGTTAATTTTTCTCTGATAAGACCATTCGTTTGATTTTTGATAACGGGAAAGAAATTAGCAGTTGCATTTTCATGATTGTTATAGTAGTATTCCGTGCTTCCTTTCGACTGAAGAGGATTATCAACACTAAATTTCTTCTCAATTACTTTTCCATACCCCACAGCATCAAATTCATTTGAAGTGACTTGGTCACTTATATACCAGAAATTATTATAACTCGCATTACCTGAACAATAAGTTGACGGAGTACAGTCAAAACAATAATAATCTTTCTCCATTAGAGGACTTATTTTGTTATGCAATATTCCTTCATCATATTCATAATTTTTCCATTCAGCAAGAGTGCCTTGTAATGAATAATTTTTAACTGATTTTATACGGGGACCGTGGCCAAAACATGTAAAACCACTTCCAACAGCAGGAGAATCAATATAAGTCACAGTCGAAAATACACCTGCGGAATGATACATATCTGCCGGGACGTACATATTGGGATTAAGATTAAGTTTTACCATATACCTGGTAGTTGGATCAGGATCAACAGAATCAATTGTATAAATCTCTTCCCATTCGTATGAATATGTCTGATTGAATGTAGATGCGTTAGTAAGACTGGCAAGATCCCACTGTTTTAGAACCTGTGTATTCGTTGTTCCGTTAGCATTCGTTTTTAGTTTCATAAATTGAATAGAAGCTCCTGCATTAACTAACTGGTAAAAATCATATCGTTTTGATTGAGGACCATACGGACCTCCGTCAAACCCACCTGAAAACCTATTTAAAAAACGTATAGTCTTTGGTCCAGCGGTTACTTTAATTGTTAAAGTATCTTTGTGTGGTGAGCTATATCCTCCTATTCCCGTATTGTTCAAAAGATATGTTTTTGTAAGATCTATCACCTGATCATGACTTGGAATAAACTGATTTTTAAAAGAATTAATTTCGTAATCAAATTCAGTATACCCTTTTGTCGGATACTTTATTTTTTTCAGCATATAGGCGTCAACAAAAGTTTTATTAGAATACCTATTATTAAATTCATAATCAATAGGTAATCCGGTACTGGATTGGATATAAAATCTTAAATCCGGCAATAGTATATTACTACTATGCCCATTGTAGAACCCCCAGAAATCTTTTGCAAAAGACACTTTGGGAGGAAGAGTATTCGTAAGATTATATTCAAAATCATAATTCTCACCAATATTTATTTTATTTTCAGAACTATCGTAAGTTGATATTGACACTTTGTCAAGCTTTAATCTTTTTCCCAAAGCATCTTTTAAAGTTGGATTCAAAAGATTAGATGGAAAAACAACACTTGGAAAATCGTCAATGTATGGAAAATAGGAATAATTAAAATCAACTGTTTTTAACTTTTTATTCGTTCTTGCATTCATTATATCAATAGACTGCAATCTTTTTACATTATTAGTAGATAAAATATTGATATCATCTCTTCCTTCAAGGTTGAACTGAGCTATTACATCATCTGTCCTGATCTTCTTCAACATTTTCACATCGCTAGCATTCATTATGGCAAAAGGATTTTGATATTGTTTATTAATCTTTCCGTCGCAGAATGTATAACCTAAATTGTAGCCATACTTATCAACATTTTTACTTTGGCTAAATGTATAAAATGAATAATTGGCATTCTCATAGTCAAAAAAGATCTTTTGTTTAGTAGGCAGTTCTATCTGCGTAATTTTATAGCTTCGGCTGGAAAAATCTGATGTTAGAGGATTGCCATAATAACTTGTAAATATTTCACGCTCTCCAAAGGTATATTTAATTCCTTTATCATCCGTTGCTACGATACTTCCCTCGGAAACATCAAACTGAATATCTTCGCTTTTGTCGATAAGAACAACCTGTCGGGTCTGAAGGTTTATGAAAAAGCTGCCGGTATGTCCAAAAAAATTAAACCTAAAAGTATCTACCTCACCATATTTTCTATAAACAAGATCATTTACAACCACATCAGCATCCGAATTAATGGGTGGGGATGGTGGAAAGCATAGTGGTATTCCAGAAGTAGGCATACACCAGTCGTAATCTGCATAACCTCTTTGCTTAACTACTTTAAAACGACCTGTACCCCCAGGATATGTGGCCAATCTATCATAAAAAGCGGCATACTCATTCGGACTTACATAACTTACATCCAATTGGTCTGCTTTACCTCTAACATTTTGATAAATCACGCCTTCGGGCATTAAATTCCAGCCCAAGCCTACCCAAGTTGCCTGATCATCCAGCTTGATTCCAGATGCTTGATAGTCTAAAGAAATAGGTATAGAAAAACCATTTACATTTAATGAATATAATGGCACTGTGGTACCTGCTACACCTGTATAAAGACTTACAGGAATATCTCCAAATCGCTTAAACATAGCAACTTCAGGCGACGTGGGAGTATTAATTTTATTCTCTGCTAGTGTTTGTGCAAAATAAAAATTCGAAAATAATACAATAAGTATCAAATAGGTTGTTCTCATTATTTCTTTATAATTTTTGCGTTGGCTGTTTTATAATCATTAGTTTTTATCGTTATAAGATACGCTCCCTGTACTAAGGCCTGCGTATTAATCTTGGTCACTTTATTCTTGGTTTTCAATATTTGCAGTTGCCTTCCTCCCATATCGTACAACACAATATCAGCCTCCTTAAAATCAAAACCAATTTCAACATAAGCATAATCTGATACTGGATTCGGATAGATTTTAATATCCTGTTTCTCGATCAGCTGATCAATCTGCTTATCTCCCAGTTTTACAATTTTCCAGTTCTCCTTTCCCAGCTCTTCGGCACTTGTTCCTGCCAGTACAATTGATCCATCCCTGTTTAATTTAATATCTGAAAGTCTCTCTTCTTTTTTCTTTGACTCTCCTTTCACATATTTTCTCCACTGTTCATTTCCATTGTAATCCAAATAAAGCATCCAGAACGTTTCGTCATCATTCTCGATTTTTCCCTCTGCCTGAGTATAACCTCCTAATAAGATTCCTTTTGAAGATTTTTCATCCCAGGAATGTAAAACACTCATTCCCATTAACACATCTCTATTTTTAAAATTGTAAGATTTCTGCCAGATTTCCTCTCCTCTTTCATTAAGAGAAATCAGCCATAAATCGGTTCCTTCTTCAATGCCAACCGTTTTATTACCCGACCTTTCTGATCTCGATTCACCCCCGATTAAGTATCCTGTAGAAGTCAACGCTAATGTTCTTAAATGATCATCACCTTTTCCGCCGAAATTCTTCTCCCACTCCACTTTTCCGTCTTTGGAAAGCTTGATGATCCAGTAATCACCTTCACCATAGTTGCCGCTGGATTTTGGCTGATGGCTGATGGCTTTACTTCCGACTTCCGGCATTCCGCTTCCAGCCACAGCACTGCTTCTGGAATAGACTCCTAGTAATGCTCCGCCGTCTTTCGTAGGGATCATTTTCTCAACTTCATCCAGGCCTTTTCCACCAAGAATTAGTTGAAAAGTTTCTTTTCCATTTTTGTCAAGCTTAATAAGAAGAACATCTTTCGAACCATAACCTTTTTCAGAATTTTGAATATTGCCTGCCACAAAGAATCCTAAGTCGGTGGTTTGGATAACCGATCTAACCTCTTCATCAGATGTACCTCCAATGGTTTTCTGCCACAATTCATCCCCAAATTCATTGATCCTGATCAGCCATATATCTGAACCTCCTTTGGAATCTTCTTTCTTATCAACACCTTTTCCCGAATAGGTAGTACCGGAAATTAAGAATCCCCCCTCCTGCGTACTTACTGTAGCGGATAGAAAATCATGATTCTGACCAGAAAAATATTTTTCCCAGACTTTCTCTCCCTGCTGGTTGAGTTTGATTAAATGGAAATCATAACCATTGTTTTGTTTGCTTTCAGCAGTTAATTTATTCGACTGAATAGAACTTCCTGAAATCAGGTACTGTCCATCGATGGTTGTGATAATCTGGCTTAAAAAATCCTGCGTTGAGGATTTAATATCTTTCTGCCAAACTACTTCTTGAGCTGAAATACCCAAGAATGAGCATAAGAACAATGCTCCTGAGTAGATTTTATTCATGATATATATATTTTGAGTTATTGATTATTAATTTAAATCGCTACAAAAGTATTATTTTTATTTCTCCTTTAAAAGAATTACACCGTCAATTTTATATGAATTTTATAATATTGCATCATTAAGAGACAATACTAAAATAAAACATACCAAAAGTTTACGTATTTATTTTTTAGTTTCAGAAATAATGAACTAAATTATATTCGTTCCTTTTCGTGCTACAAAATCTTCTGAATATATTTTAAATGTTTATTTATAAATCTCTAGCATTACTTTTTCAAGCAATAATCTATTAATTATAGAAAAAAGCAACGAATATGCTGGACTATTATATATATATTCTTTTCCAGCAAATCCCTGAACTTTATCTTTCGTTTTAAATGCAATAGCATTTTGAAGATTACAATCCGGTTTAGTTACATTGCTTTGAAATACTGATATTTGATAAAGTAACTTCCTTAAAATTCCTGCAGTCTCTTGCAAAACTAGTTTGCCAAGAACATTAGAAACACAAATATTTTCAAATTTCTTCTCTCTGTAACCTAATGGATAAGGTTGAATTTTTTTTAAATTCTTCTTTAAATATTATATCCTTTTCTCTTTTGGATGTATTAAGCTTCATCTCAAAACTATTCGGTGTACTATTCTTTGAAGGATTTTCCATCACAAATGAATAATATGAATTATTTTCAAATAACATATTGTGAATTTTTCTTCATCCTTTTTGCATGTAACAAGTACAGAAATTAAGAGAAGACTAATAACTAAAATCATCAATACTTTTATTGAGCTGCTCATTAGCAATATTTTTATTTATGGATTGATAATATTGCTGCAAAATTTGTCTATGTATTGGTTTCTTGTTGTATGATTATTTTTTTCCTGATAATGATTGTAAATTCTAACTGTTTGAAATTTGACATTTTGTGACGTTTAGATAATTTATAAGTCGTAGCTACTACTTTGATTAAGCTTGCTATCATAAGAAATCTTTTGCTTCAGGCAAAACATGTACAAAATCTTCATGATCAAATGTTTCTATTTGAGTTGCAAGTCTGTTAAGAGTATATTGTTTGTTATGCTTACAGTGAAGTTAGTTCTTCCATTTTTACTTTCAACAGTTGTTTACTGATGCATTTTGAGTCAAAGACTGCTTGGAAACATTATTATCAAATGTCAAATCCATTTTTTTTATTATGAAACTTTCCATTTTATTATACTTAACTCGGCAATTACTTGTCCTTTTTGAGCGAACTTAGCTATTAATGACTGCCCTTCTTTAGATTTTACAAAGTTTTCAAAAGCATTTATTTGCTGCTAATTGCTTTTTTGTAAGTCTCAGTAGGATCCACATATTTCCAAAGGCTTTTCTATTGTTTATAATGTGGTGTTTTTAAGCTTCTCTTACAAACTGTAATTCACCTGCAATTTTACCTGATCGCTTACCATTACTCCTCCATCTTCTAGTGCAGTGTGCCAGGTAAGTCCGAACTTTGACATTTGAAATCATCATATGTCTTACTTTGAAGGATAATTCATTGTGTGTCGGGTCCAGGTTCCATTTTGTTGCCATTGTAATTATATTTTTAAATGTTATTGATACTGCAAATTTATAGGGAACACCTATCGGAATTGTTGACATTTGATAATAAAGGACTAATTCAATTATTTGTTTACTATTGAATTTTGAAAAGCATTTTTAAAGGCCAAATAATTTTCATTAAATTCGTAAACCAAGAAATTAGCTTAGCATTTCACATGAATATCAATCAAGACAGTTTTTTAATTCTTTTCAATTATATCGAAGCACATAGCTCTTCGCTATTAACTTCTGAAGACAAAGAATTCATACGAGAGTTGTTTGTTTACAAAAAAATTGGCAGAAAACAATTTTTTCTAAAGCAGGGAGAAATTTGTAAATACTGTGGCTTTATCATTAATGGATCGATGAAACAATATGCTGTTGATGACTTAGGCAAAGAAAATGTCATCAATCTTTATCTGGAAAACTGGTGGGTAGCAGACCGCGAAAGTCTGTTGGGTTCAAAACCAACTATTTATAATATTGAAGCTTGTGAGGATACCGAAATATTGATGATTTCACAAGAAGGCATCAAAGAAATAACAAAAGTTCCGGCTCTAAATGAATTGACAAAACGATTAGACATGAATCACGGTATAGCGATGCAAAACCGCATCAATAATGCAATAAGTCTTCCTGCAGCTGAACGTTACAATAATCTTTTTAAGACTCATCCTGCTTTTTTACAGCGATTTCCACAGCATCTCATTGCATCCTATCTGGGAATTACAAAGGAAACTTTGAGCCGTTTCCGGAAACACAAATAGATCAGGATAAAATTCCTAAATATTATTTTTTCCAAATAGAATGTCATAACACACTACATTTATTTGAAAGCAAAATTTAATGCCATAAATTAGCAAGATAATCAAAAGTAGATATGGATTCATTTCAGCCGCTTATCGATCACATCAGTAAAAAGATATCAACTACGGAAAATGAAACGATGGAAAGGCGTTTCTTCGCGAGTCAGGAGCAATACTTTCTCCGATCAATCTTTCTTTATTATGGTAAATTTTTCAAAGCTAATTCGGCAATATCTTTTACCACCTGTGTCGGCGAGTTGCAATCACAATTACTAAATCCCAGAACGTAAATATCTTTACCAGGGATATAAACTCCCATAGATTTGAATCCGAAGATGCTTCCGCCATGCTCACGGGTTGGGATGCCATTGATATTTTTCAAATGCCAGCCGTATCCGTATTCAATTTCTTCACCATTATTCAATTTGTATTTTGTAAAAGCTTTTGTAGATTCTTTTTGATTTAATAAAAGATTTTGGTTCAGTGCGATTTGCCATTTCAGCATATCGTCCAAAGTTGACATCAAGGAGCCGGAGGCGTAGGGAACACTGAAGCTAATGACCGATTTATTCACAAAACCATCGCTTTTTTTATGATAGCCGTAAGCTCTGTCTTTTATCACCTTTCTATCGGTGGCATAATAAGAATGTATCATACCGATTTTCTCAAAGATATTTTTCCGGATAAAGTCTTCATATTTTTCTCCCGAAACCTTTTCTATAATATACCCCAGAACAATATATCCGGAATTATTGTATTCAAATTTCTCTCCCGGCTTAAAATCGACAGGCTCATTCTTAAAGAAGTCAACCATCATTTGTGGTGTCATTTCTTTTTGGGAGATTTCAGAAAGTCCTTTGATTTTTGTAAAGTCCTTGATTCCTGAGGTATGTGTTAAAAGATGATGAATCGTGATGTTGCTTCCGTTTGGGTAATCTGGGATATAATTGGAGATAACATCTGTGACCTTCAGCTTTCCTTGCTGCTCCAGCATCAGTATAGAGACGGAAGTAAATTGTTTGGTCATCGAGCCGATTTCAAAAACATTATCCGGATTCAACGGTACATTAAGTTCCAAATTGGCTAGTCCGAATGCCTTTTCATAGACAGGTTTTCCTTTTTGGGAAATCAGAAAAACTCCTCCAGGGCCTTCCTTTTCAGTAAACTTTGTTTGAATAATACTGTCTACTTTTTCTGAAAAATGTTGAGAAAAAAGAAATTGGATACAAATACAAAGGAAAATGCCAAGAATATATTTTTCATAATATTAATTTAATGCAAAGATATATCTTTTAACAATTACTATGCAATACAAAATACTAAAATAATAAAAATATTAAATCTGTTTACTTTTCAATTTGCAAAAAATACGTTGTTTCATTTCCAACCTACTTTCTGCCTCCATGCGATATAATCCGGGTTTTGGCTCTCGATGGATTCAATATGTTCTATTGGTGGGATTTTATCGATTTCTTCCTGCGAAAATTCCGGTAAAAGATGGTCTTTTCTCATCGCATTGATTTCATCTTTATTCATGACCGGATAGATGCTGCCATCTGAGTTCAGTTGAGTCCCGAATTTCTGTGGCTTTCCCTGAAAAAACTGAATCCGGTCAAACAAAAAGGCAAGATGTTTTAGATTGATGTCAGACTGATCTTCAAACATCATTTGGTAAGAACTTTTCATAAATTCAGGATCTGATATAGAATGCTGTACAATTAACCAGGCTGCCTCACTGGCTTCCTGACCAACTTTCGAAATCGTTGGGAACCCGATCTGCTCAATGATCTGTCTTAGATGTCGGACGTTTTCTTTATGTATTTTTTCCATTTCGGGATGGTAGCCATCAGAAAGTTTGTTCTCTCTCAACAACCTTTCCCTTACCTGCAAATCTTTCTTTGCCAAGCGAATCAGTTCTTTCGAAAATTTAGTATTCATATTTTTTTTGTTAAAAATTCCATTAATCTTTATATATCAAAAAAATCATTTTGTATTTTGAAGAATTCTGTGTAGCCAATCAGCAAGCACTTCATTTTAATTTTTGGTAATTGATATTCTTAGTTTCTATTTTTTGTTAATTCATAGTTGCCCATTACTTCGTCTTTTATTACAGAATATCGTCATTAAGCTCTAGTAGCCAACCCTTTCCGCTTATAATCTTATTCTCCATTTTCAAAGGACTTGTGACTAAAATCTTATCCCATTTAGAACTTATTAATGCTATTTGAGAATCTGTTACCATTTCTGAAAATTTTTACAATAGAATGCTTGTATTAAAATACAAACTTTTGTTTAGCTCAAAGATAAATAGATTTGGGTGATTATATACTTAACTATGCCAGCCTAGCAATTGATCGTACTTACTTTTTGGCCTTTCTACTACAACACTGAGACTTTTGGATACATTTGCCAGGGCCACATAACTGAACTTTGCTGTATCAAAATTTATCAGTATGGATTTAAAAAACAGTACGGTTCTGATCACGGGTGGGACCAGCGGCATTGGTCTTGAACTTGTAAAACAGCTGATCGAACAAGGTTCACGGGTGATTGTCACAGGAAGGAAAATCGAAGCGCTTAAAGAGGTGAAGGAACGCTTCCCCAATATTTATACTTTTCAAAGTGACGTAAGCAACCCTGAAGATATAAGGCAGCTTTATCAAAAAGTTATACATCAGTTCCCAGAATTGAATGTGCTTATCAATAACGCCGGAGAAATGCGGCTGATTGACATGCAGGATACCTCTAACAACCTTGAAGATATCACACGGGAGATCGACATCAATCTATCAGGTGCTATTCATATGGCATCTCAGTTTTTACCACATCTTCTTACCAAGCAATCTGCTGCTCTTGTGAATGTTTCTTCCGCAATCGCCTTTATGCCCTACTCTATTGCACCGATATACAGCGCCTCAAAGTCGGGCATCCATGCTTTTACAATGGCACTGCGCCTGCAATTAAAAGACATCAGCGTAAAAGTAATGGAGCTTATACCTCCTGGGGTTAATACCAACCTGCAAAATGATTGGGTGATGAAAGTTAATCCTAAGCAGATGATGGACGTAGACAAATTAGTAAACGTTGCAATCAATGGTCTTAAGAAAGATATTTCCGAGATAAAACCACCTTTAGTAAAAGTTTTAAAATTTTTGAGTCGCATCGTACCTAATGCATTGATGAATCTCGGGCACAAGGAATTTGGAAAATTTAAACAGTTAAACAATAATAAATAACCGTAATATATGAAAAAAGCAATGTTAGCAGTTGTTTTTCTGTTGATCTCGGTAACATCTTTTATAATACTTTGCTTTGTGTAATATACTCAATTACGGCACATCGACAGTTAATTGGAATCCATATTACAGCACTACAATGCATTTATCCCAAATTAATTTTAAAAAAAAACCTAAAAACAATAAAATGAAAAATAGTAACGACGATCTGTCAAGATTTGGGCTGATCTTATCCAACGCAGTCCCACCTATAGGAATCTTCCTGTATTTCAGACACAAAGGACAATACCCTAACAAGGCTAAAAAGGCACTTATAAGTGCACTGACAGGCATACCTATCGCTATCCTGACGGGATATATCATGAACACTTATATTCTCAGCTAAATGATAAAGAACATCATTTCATTGCTGTTGCTCATTGTTTCGGTATTGTTAAACTTTAAGCACGGCTGGGATACATTTAATTACAAAAGTAATCCCGAATCAGTAAAAGCAATGGCCGATCTGGGCATTACGGAAGTAACCGTTCCTTTTCTCGGTTCGCTGGCGATAATCACCGGTATATTTCTGTTGTTTCCGAGAACATTCTTCTATGGTAATGCACTTAATGCTGTATTAATTACTCTAATCATGACATTAGCAGTACGGTCAGAAAATTATAAAATGGCTTTGATGGAAATACCTTTCCTGCTTATGCCACTGATCATGATCTGGCTAAAATATCCGTTCAAAATTAACTAAATTGCAGTATGGGAAATACAACACCTTTTAGGATCCGGTCTATATCGGAGATCCATCGTTTAATGGGACTTCCCAAGCCCCATCATCCGCTGATCAGTATCATTGATCTGAAAGGACTGAGAAATGATAGAGGGATTGAAGCCGTTATATTTGACCTGTACGTCATTTCAATGAAAAGGGGTTGTGACGGCTTACATTACGGTCAGCAAAAATATGATTTTGACGAAGGTTTAATGGCTTTTTTATCACCCGGTCAAATTTTAAAGGGTGAAGAAAATGGCGTGCCACCTGCTCTGGAGGGCTGGATGCTATTTATACATCCTGATTTTTTATGGAATACCTCGCTCACCAAAAAAATAAAGAAATATGAATATTTTGGTTATGCAACCCATGAAGCCTTATTTCTTTCTGACAGGGAAGAACAGGTAATCAATGATCTGGTAAAAAATATCAAAGAAGAATATCATTCCAATATTGACAAATTCAGTCAGGACATTATCATTTCTAATCTTGAGACGATGCTGAATTACGCTGAACGCTTCTACGAACGTCAATTCATCACCAGGAAAATAACCAACCATTCAATACTTAACCGGCTTGAGGAAGAATTGGTAAACTATTTTAATGACGATGATCTGCTTTCTAAAGGATTACCAACCGTACGGCATATGGCTGACAAACTAAATATGTCATCGAAATACTTAAGCAGTTTACTCAAGCAACTTACCGGGCAGACTGCACAACAGATGATTCACGAAAAGCTGATTGATAAAGCAAAAGAAAAATTGTCGACAACCGAATTGTCCGTTAGTGAGATTGCTTATCAACTGGGTTTTGAACATTCACAATCATTTAACAAACTTTTTAAGCTCAAAACCAATCAAAGTCCGCTAGAATTCCGGCAGTCTTTTAATTGACGACTTAAAGAACTATTGGAAATGCACAAATATGAGAAGTAAAATAACTTTAAGCCCAACAGTCACTCTTTTGTAGATTTCATTAAGAACAGCCTTGAGTTGACAACAATTAGCTTTAAAGTCAGCACAATCATTATACAATATTCCAACAGCTACAAATAAAAAACGGCAGGGGTTTACATTCTGCCGTTTCAAATAAATTTATTTATCTTACAATAACTCTCCCATTCCGAACACCGTCAATCCTTTGGCAAATTGTTCGGCTACCGCTTGGTTAGCGGCCTCAATATATTGACCAGTGATGGGATCAACCACGGTGCGTAAGGGTCTGCTTCCTTTTGGAGTGTCAATAAGTTTTACAATAGCATCAGCAACGTCCTGTGGATCAGGCTTTTTATCCTGCATTTCACCACCCAATGCGGCTACCATTTTGTCAGGGATATCGGCAATGGCTGCGTATCCCTCAAATACTCCCTGATCAGATGCAGGGTTGTTCTTTTGCTGCATTTCCGTAGGGAAAGCACCCGGTTCGACAATAGCTACATCAATACCTAAACGTTTTACCTCGTAATGTAAGCCCTCACTTATTCCCTCCAATGCAAACTTTGAAGCTGCATAAATAGTAGCGAACGGAAATGACACCCGCCCAAAGCCGCTGGTTACATTAATAATCAATCCTTCGGATTGTTTGCGCATGGCGGGCAGCACTTGTTTCATCAGTCGCCAAGGGGCATAAACGTTGATATCAAAGGTGGTGTGTACATCGGCCGTGGTAAAGCTCTCAGCGACCCCTGTCATACCGTAACCTGCGTTATTTACCAGCACATCAATTGTGCCTTCTTTGTCCAAAATGGTGTTAACAGCTTGTTTCACGCTGTCGTCATCTGTCAGGGTAACATCCAAAACGGTTACATTGCCTAAGGTCTCAAGAGCAGCTGCTTTATCAGCATTACGGCCCTGAGTATCACGCATGGTAGCGTACACTTTGTGTCCTAAAGCGGCTACACTATGGGCGGTAAGCCAGCCAAAACCACTATTTGTTCCGGTTATTAATACAATCTTTTTGCTCATCTTTTTATTATTTAATGACTATGCAAATATTGAAAATGACAGTAAAAAAACATTTACCAAATGGTAAAAAGTGAAGTTAACGGATATTGCGGCGTATACGGCTTAGCGATTGCTGGGTGACGCCTAGATAAGAAGCCACATATGAAAGTGGGATACGGTTGATGAGGTTAGGGAATGCTTCAATAAACGAAAGATAACGTGTGGTAGCATCTTCTGAAACCAACGGACTGCGCCGCTCCATAGCCAGCGTAAGACATTTTTTTACCATCTTCGCCTTCATCATTTCCCAGCCAACAATGGTATTAGATATCTCATCCCAATCTTTTTTATTAAAAACAAGTACTTTGCAGTCAGTAACCGCCTGTAGATATTCCGAGGCAACAATCTGCGATTCAAATTTTTCATTATCAACTACAAAATTGCCTTCGTCCACAAAATAATTGGTAATCTCTTCACTCTTATTGTTATAATAGCAAAAGCGGAACACGCCTTCCAATATGAAAGCTACATAACGGGGCACCTTTCCGGCTTCCGAGAGGTATTCGTATTTTTTGAATTCAAGGGTTTGCACCTTGCTTAGCAAAAATTCGATCTGCTGTTTGTTCAGGTCACCAAATTGCAGGATAAAATTTATCATTGCTTCCATTATGCAAAGATAATACATTATACAAAGCGCTCAATTACCAATCAATAACGTTCATCTTCAACATTCGCAAACGTCTTCTCAAAATATATTGTTGATTGTCAAGTGACAAGGCAGATTTAAAAGGTAATATTTAGTGCCTGAAAACCAGAATAAACTGTTTCATTATTATTGTTCTAACTGAATGACTGTCTGAATTCCAGGGGTGTCTGGTTGGTTTTATTCTTGAATAACCGACTGAAGGATTGTAAATGTTCAAAACCCAGTTCATATGCGATTTGACCGACAGATAAATCTGTTGTAGAAAGTTTTTCTTTCGCCTTTTCTATAAGTCTGGTTTGTATATGCTGCTGGGCGTTTTGCCCGGTCAGGTTGCGAAGCATATCACTTAAATAACTGGGTGAAAGATATAGCTCATCGGCAAGATATTGAACGGTTGGAAGACCATTAATTAAGGATTTTTCTTTATTAAAATAATCATCAAGAATAGTTTCCATTTTTTGCAATAATTGGGCATTAACGGTTTTTCGTGTTAGAAACTGTCGCTTATAGAAACGGTTACTGTAATTCAGCAATGATTCGATTTGTGAAATGATGACATCCTGGCTAAAATCATCTAACCGGTCTTTCAGCTCATCATCTATATTTTTAAAAATAGCAACAATGGTTTCTTTTTCCTTAGCGGATAAATGAAGCGCTTCGTTTGCCGAATAAGAAAAAAAACCATAACGTTTGATTGTTGCTGCAAGAGGATAGGTTAATAAAAAATCAGGATGAATGATCAAGGTATATCCCGAATGATCTTCATTATTATCACTTCTGGATGTCACCTGATTAGGTGAAACAAAAAACAGTCCTCCATCGTCAAAATCATAATATTGCTGACCGTATTTTATTTTTCCTTTTAGATTCTGCTTCAAGGATATTTTATAAAAAACAGAAGTATGATGATCAGGCAAATGATTTACCTGCAATTGATTATCGCTATTAGTAATCAGGCTTATCAACGGATGCAAAGGCTTAGGCAACCCGAGCATCCGATGCAAATCTATCAGAGAGTTATAATGGTAAGGAATTTTAGAATCCTGTTTCATTGGATAAATTTAGTAAATTCTCTTGTTTGTTACCACGGAATTTCACCCGTTTCAGGATTATTGTCTACACAGAAAAATTTGCCTGTAGGTCCATCATTATCGATAAGTGTGTAACGGAGAATATGTTCCGCACCTACTTCTACACTGCTTGTACCCAAATGATGATTAAAATCGGTAGCTGTAGATGGCGGGCTGATGGCGTTTACTTTAAAGTTTGTGTCACGAAGTTCAAATGCCAGGGCGATGGTATACATGTTCAGGGCAGATTTTGAGGACTGATACACCGCCCCTTTTGCATGATAATATTTATAACCCGGATCACTATGCAACGTAAGCGAACCCTGACTCGAACTCACATTTGTAATGCGAGGTTCCGTAGATTTCTCTAATAAGTCAAAAAATGCCTGTGTGGTTCTGATGACTCCAAAAACATTTACTTCGTATACTTCTTTAAATTTATCGATACCCGTCCTAAGCGAAGAATGCATGATAGGTGTATTACCGGTAAATTCTATTCCGTTTATTCCTGCATTATTTATTAAAATATCCAAAGAAGTTGTTAAACGACCGATTTCAATACGCGCAGCATTCACAGATTCCTGATCGGTTACATCAATTTGTATGGCTTCAACATTTTCAAAACCCTCTTCTTTCAGTTTCTTTACGGCTTCTAATCCGTTTTGCAAATTTCGACTTCCAATAAAAATATAATGTCCTTTTTCGGCCAGCTGTCTTGCCATTTCAAAGCCGATTCCTTTATTGGCTCCCGTAATCAATACTTTTTTCATTTTATATTTGTTAAAATTGAATTACGAAAGTCGGGATATAGGAAATGATTGGTGTAACTGTATTGCGGTATTTTGTAACGGAATTCGGGACATTACCCATAATTCCGATATTATCTAGTAAATTTTTGTAATAAATCGGTTGTAAGCATCTTTGTCACTAGGAGTCTCTAAAAACTTAGCCCTTCATAAGTTGAACTGCCTAAATTAATTAAATTAAATGAAGTATAATTTTATCCAGCGCTTTTAGAGGCCATCAATTTATAGACTGACATGTTCTCAGCTCTACATCATTAGATCAAAGCTAATATATAACATATTGCAAGAGAAAATATTTCTTAAAAAAAAGACCGATTGTTCTATTTTTTATTTAATTTTGTCCCCGATAAGAATTGCTGCTTATGAAAACTCAAAAATCCGAAAATACAAAACAGCTGATCATTGAAAAAACGGCAACGGTTTTTAACGTGAAAGGATATGCGGGAACTTCTATAAATGATGTAATGAGCGCTACCGGTCTTTCAAAAGGTTGCATTTATGGTAATTTTGAAAACAAAGATGAGATCGCACTTAATGTTTTTGACTACAATTTCGCTAGGGTCACGGAGCACATGAAAGAACGTATTCTAGCAACTGAAGATGCTATCGAACGCCTGCTGGTTTATCCTCAAACGTATAAAAACTATTTCAGATATCCTTATTTACAGGCAGGCTGCCCTATTTTAAATACAGCTACGGAAGCTGACGATACACATCCGTTACTTAGGGCACGTGCACAAAAAGCTCTTGATCTTTGGAAAACATCCATCGAAAATCAAATCAAACGTGGTATAGAAAGGAATGAAATAAAGGCAGATACCGATCCAGCAGAGATCGCTGTGGTTATGATCTCAATTATCGAAGGTGCATTCATGCAGGCAAAGGTCAACAACCGTATGACAGAGCTTAATATAGCCATGTCATTTTTAGAGAAGCTGATCAGGAATTTGAAAGCTTAATTTTTTTAACCATAAAAAGACCGATCGGTTTATTTTTTTAATTAAAATATTTAAATAATAAAATGGAAACATTTGATATTACCGTCATAGGATCAGGTCCAGGCGGATATGTGGCAGCTATCAGAAGCGCTCAACTGGGATATAAAACAGCCATCATTGAAAAATACAGTACCTTAGGCGGTACATGCACCAATGTCGGTTGCATTCCCACCAAAGCGTTGCTGGACAGTACGCATCATTATGCAGATGCGCTCAGTAGCTTCGGAGCACATGGGATTGAGTATTCGGATCTCCGTCTCAATTTTGAACAACTTTTTAAACGAAAAAGCGAAGTTGTGGCAAAAAATACACAAGGGCTAGATTTTCTGATGAGAAAGAATAAGATTAAGGTTTTTCAGGGCTCAGGTTCTTTTATCAATAATGAAACATTAAAAATCGTAAATAACAATCATACTGAAACCATTATCAATTCAAGTAAATTCATTATTGCCACAGGCTCAAAACCCGCAACTATTCCAGGCGTTACCATCGACAAAAAGAGAATCATTACTTCTACCGAAGCCTTATCAATGCAGCAAAAACCCGAGAGCATCGTGATCATTGGCGGGGGCGTGATCGGTGTAGAAATGGCTTCCATATTCAACAGAATTGGAACAAAGGTGACCATTTTAGAATATGCTGATAATCTGATTGCCACTATGGACAGTGAATTAGGAAGAGCTTTAACGAAGATTTTAGTAAAAGAAGGGGTAGAAATCAGACTTCAGCAGGCAGTGTACAAAGCTGAAAATCTTGGCAATACCGCTAAAGTTTATTCCAAAAATAAACAAGGTGAAGAAGAAGAGCTAACCGCCGATTATATTCTCGTTGCTGTCGGCAGAAAGCCTTATGTTAAAGGGCTGGGGCTGGAAAACACCAACGTGGAATTGAATAACAACGGTACGGTCAAGGTCAATGAACCGCTTCAGACAACAGCTCCAAACATTTATGCTATTGGAGATGTCATCGGTGGCGCTATGCTGGCCCATAAAGCAGAGGAAGAAGCAGTATTTGTGGTGGAAAGAATCAATGGTCAGAAACCTCATATCAATTACGACCGTATTCCTTCGGTAGTGTACACATGGCCGGAGGTTGCTTCTGTAGGGGCAACCGAAGAGGAATTAAAAAAACAGGGACTGGAATATAATATCGGTAAATTTCCATTTGCCGTGAATGCCAGGGCCAGGGCGGGAATGGAAACGGAAGGTTTTGTGAAAGTGCTTTCCGACCCGAAATATGGAGAACTTTTGGGAGTACACATTATCGGTGCCCGGGCGGCTGATTTAATCGCACAGGCTGTTGTTGGTCTGGAATACGAAGTAACAGCGAATGATATGGCAGCAATCAGTTATGCCCATCCGACCTACTCGGAGGTATTGAAGGAAGCTTATACCATAGCATCAGGAAGACCTTCATTAAATATTTAAATATATTTGTTATTTTTTAGCATTATGTTACAACAAATCAGGCTCGCAACTCTAAAGGATTATCCGAGAATCATGGAAATTTGGGAATCCGCAGTCAAAGCAACACACGACTTTCTTACTGAGGAAGATTTTATCCATTTTAAACAAGTCATCCCAAAGGATTATTTGCCCAATCTTGAAGTATTCCTGCTTATCGAAAATGGGGAACCTGTCGGATTTTCATCAGCAATGGAAGGAAATCTTGAAATGCTTTTCATTCATAATGATTACCGCGGAAAGGGCTATGGCAAGAAGCTATTTCATTTTATGAAGGAAAAACATGGTGTCACGAAGGTCGATGTCAATGAGCAGAATCATCAGGCTATCGGGTTTTATGAGAAATTAGGTTTTAGAAGAACAGGGAGATCTGAAAAAGACGGTTCGGGTAAAAATTATCCGATTATCCACATGGATCTCTGAATATAAATTACAACTGGAACGCTTTAAATTCAATTTTAAATCGTAATATTGCAATATAAAAATACAATCATGGGTTTAACTAAAACAGAAATATTTTCGGCCGAGCAAAATAATTTAGCTTCCCTGTTCAAAGTTTTGGCACATCCGGCTAGAATTGCAATTCTCCAACATATTATTAACCAGAAAGCTTGCATTTGTAACGATCTTGTTGATGAATTGGGGCTGGCACAAGCAACCATTTCACAGCATCTTAAGGAATTAAAGAATATCGGAATTATTCAAGGAACTATCGAAGGAAAATCTGTCTGCTATTGTATCGAAGAAAAAAAATGGAAAGAAGTTCAGGGATTATTAAATCAATTTTTTGAACAAGATGTAAAAGTTGGACAATGCTGTTAACAGCTTTTTTCATCATTTTAATATCGTCATATTGCAATATATAATTATAAATAATAAAAATTTTAACTACAATGAAACTATCAAAAGTCAAAGAAATCTTATCTACACTGAACAACGTTGAATTTCAGTTAGAGAACGGAAAATTTGTACCAGAACATTTTCACGTTACGGAAATAGGTATTATCACCAAGCGTTTTATAGATTGTGGCGGAAATATCAGAAATGAGAAAGTTATCAATTTTCAATTATGGGACGCTAACGACTATGAACACAGGTTGAAGCCGGCAAAACTCTTAAACATTATCTCTCTGTGTGAGAATAAATTAGACATCGAAGATTCTGAGATAGAAGTCGAATATCAAAGTGAGACTATTGGTAAATACGACCTGGATTTCAATGGGAATAATTTTGTCCTGAAAAATAAGCAAACAGCCTGCCTGGCTAACGAAGCTTGTGGAATTCCTGAAGGAAAACAAAACCTGAAATTATCCGATCTGAATAATGCTTGCTGTTCTCCTGATTCAGGGTGTTGCTAAAAAAAACAATGCATTATGGAAATCAGATCTATAACAAAAGACAATTTTCCGGAAGCCGTCGAAATCTATAAGCAAGGATTAGCGACCAATATAGCCACTTTTCAGAACGATCCACCAGAATGGGAAGATTGGGATAAAGCGCATCTGGACTTTTGCAGAATCAGTATTTACGATAATGATACAATGCTTGGTTGGACATCTTTAACACCCGTTTCAAGTAGATGTGTCTATGCAGGTGTAGCAGAAGTTAGCGTTTATGTCGCACAGGATGCACGTGGAAAGGGAATTGGCAAAATATTGTTGAATGAATTAATTACTCAGAGTGAAGAAAATGGGATTTGGACATTGCAGTCAGGCATTTTTGCTGAAAATGAAGCCAGTATCAATCTTCACAAAAAATGTGGATTCAGGCTGGTTGGTTTCAGAGAAAAAATAGGTAAGAAAAATGGTGTCTGGAAAGATAATGTTCTTATGGAACGCAGAAGCAAAAATATCGGAATAGATTAATAAACATAAACTTAAGCAACAACTATGTATTCAGCATTAATAAATACTATTGAGCAATTACAATTTCAAAACATCAGTGAAGAAAGAAAAACAACATTACAACCTTTGATTGATTTTATACAGGAAAAAACAGATAAAGGAGAAAACATTAATATTAATTTTATTTGTACACACAACTCACGCAGGAGCCATTTGTCACAAATTTGGGCACAAACAGGAGCATCCTATTTTAACATTCCAAATGTATATTGCTATTCGGGTGGCACAGAAGAAACTGCATTATTTCCACAAGTTACTGATACACTGATCACTCAGGGTTTTAATATTTTCAAAATTGCAGACAGCAAAAATCCTGTCTATGCCATCAAGTACGATGATAATTTTTTACCTGTTATTGGATTTTCAAAAAAATATGATAGTCCATTCAACCCAACATCCGGTTTTGCAGCTATTATGACCTGCTCACAAGCGGACGGAAGCTGCCCTTTTATTGCGGGAGCCGAAAAGAGAATTCCGATAACGTTTGAAGACCCTAAAATATCCGATAACACGCCAGATCAAAAAAAGGTATATGCAGAAAGAAGTTTGCAGATAGCTTCTGAAATGTTTTACATTTTTTCTAAGATTAAAAAATAGTTTGATGCAGCCAAAATTAAAATTTCTAGATCGTTACCTTACTATATGGATATTTCTTGCAATGGCAGCGGGTATTGGGCTAGGATATTTCTTCCCTTCAATTTCGCAAATCACAAATGCATTGTCTGTAGGAACGACAAATGTTCCATTGGCAATAGGTTTAATTTTGATGATGTATCCTCCACTGGCAAAAGTTGATTATTCATTATTACCACAAGCTTTCAGAGATAAAAAAGTAATCGCGATATCATTATTCCTGAATTGGTTTGTGGGTACAGCATTAATGTTTGGATTGGCAGTCTTATTTTTAAGACATGAGCCAGGTTATATGACAGGTTTAATTCTGATAGGTCTGGCAAGATGTATCGCAATGGTAATCGTCTGGAGTGACCTCGCTAAAGCAAATAGAGAATATACAGCTATGCTAGTTGCATTAAACAGCATATTTCAGGTAATTTCTTACAGCTTCTTAGTTTGGTTATTTATTAATGTATTACCAAGTAAACTGGGACTTGCAAATTTCAACATATCCGTATCAATGAAAGATGTCACGGAAAGTGTACTGACATATCTGGGTATTCCTTTTGCAGCTGGCTTTCTGAGTCGCTATATTTTTGTCAGATTAAAAGGTGTTGATTGGTATAATAAAAAATTTGTGCCTAAGATATCGCCCATTACTTTATATGCTTTACTATTTACCATCATAGTAATGTTTAGCTTGAAAGGAGATAAAATATTAGAGTTACCAATGGATGTGCTAAAAGTTGCAATACCGTTAATTATCTACTTTGTGTTTATGTTTTTCGTTAGTTTTTTCATCAATACAGTTTTAAAAGTTCCTTATGACAAAAACGCATCGATCGCATTTACAGCAACAGGAAATAACTTTGAATTGGCGATAGCCGTTGCAATAGCAGTGTTCGGTATTAATTCCCAGCAGGCTTTTGTTGGTGTTATCGGACCATTAGTGGAAGTACCGGTACTCGTATTATTAGTCAGGGCTAGCTTGTGGTTGAAGAAGAAATATAAGTTTTAAAAGTAATGCATTAAAAATGCTTTTGATATTAAGTCTTTTAAGCTATACTTTAATATTCATCAATAGTCTGACATTTCAATGGCACGAACAAAAGTCGTTTGTGCTATTTCTTTAAAATTATGCAATTCCTGTACGCATTACTTCACAATGATTCAATTTACATCAGAGCAATTTTTTATAAAATAACACTTCAAATCCAAAATATTTCGTAGCATACCAAGAGAAACCTCTTTTTTCAAAAAAAGGAATATTTACTAATGTTGAAGTTTCCACGCACATCGCTTCTTTAAATGTCTTGTAATATTCTGTCAGATCTGTTAAAAACACAGATCCCTTTCCCTGATGTTGCACTTCCGGCATTACCCCTAAAAACCATAAATGAATATAATCCAGATCTTTAGGATGAACTTCTGCGATAATATTTTCTTTATTGAGAAGTTTTTTAATTTTTATCAACCCAAACACTTGATATTGTAGATCAAGCCAAATTGATTTTAAATTAAAACTTTTCTTTTTTGGATCAATTAAAACTGCACATGCGGTCAGATCTTTTTTAATCCAGACATCACCAAAAAGAAACCCTTTAGCGATTGAGTAATGAAATAACTTGGGAAGAGACTTTTTACTCTTTAAAACATAGTTTGCAGATTTATCTTCCTGGAAAGATTCTGTCAATATCTCTATTAACCTAGGGATATCATTCTTAGTTGCTTTTCTCATTTTATTTTACAAATAACTAATTAACAGTATATTATAAAACTTTTAGTGTTTTTTTATTTTAGGTATTAAATTTACCTCGTCGAATTTACAAAATAATTTTGATCCTTAGTTTAATAATTACGCAGCAAAAGTATTTAAAAAAAAGAAACATCCCTTTCTCAGTTTGTTAAAGTTAATTAACACTTAAAAAAAATATACAAAGTGTTAGTCTACAATATTTTACATTATACATCCGAATCGCAGGAGAAAAGTATGTGAAATTCTCTTACAATTTTCAATAAAAAAAAGCTGCCTCAATTTGAGACAGCTCTATTAAATAATGAGTTATTAACTATTAATCTTTCAATATTTTCTGAGAGACCGGCTGATTATTTACTGTTCCGGTAACAATATAATTTCCTTTTTGCAGATCGGCAACATTTAATGTTTCATTGTTTCCTCCTTTAAAAGTTTTAATCAATTGTCCTGATAAACTGTAAACCTTGACGTCTTTTACGTCAGCATCAAAAATAATTTCATCGTCTTTTACAAAACTATTTTTAATGAAACCTGCTCTTTTGGAAGCTGCTGAAATATCACTTACGGCCAACACTCCTGAAGAAGATTGCGGAGTCGGTAAAGTTACAGTGAAATCTACATTGTTGTTATTCGTATCTGCAATCGTATTCGTTCTGGTAATAGAATTCAAAATGGTTGGCGACGGAGCGGGGCCGGCACCTTCATATTGATTAGCAGATCCGTATCCTACAAAGTCCAGTACATTTGCTGAAGTTGGGCTGGTAACTTGCGTTGAGTTACTTGCCAGCGCAACTTTTCCGGAAGTTAGGGAAAGTCCTACACCGACTCCTACAGCTGGTGAACCGTCAAAATTCAGTACCACACTGACAATAAGATTAGGATTAAGTAAATTAATAAGTCCTCCTAACCCACTGGAACCCTGCTGAATTAAATAAGTTTGGCCGGGTGCCAACGTGATAGAAGGAATCGGATAATACTGGTCAAAACCTCCAGTCGCGGATCCAAACTGAATCGTTGCACCGTTAAGAGACTGATTCGTCGTACCGATGTTTCTTAGCTCAACGAAATCATTCGTAATCGCTGCGCCAAGTAAGCCACCTCCGGTGTAAATTTCATTAATCACAATTTGTGCATGGGATAATGCAGCCATCGAGACAAGCCCGATAAAAGTAAATACTTTTTTCATAATTCAATATTTGTTGATTTAACATAAAAATACAAATTTAGTACCAAACTGAAAAAAAACACTACTTTAAATATATGATTAGCAGATAACTACGTATATATCACACAAACAAGATATTTTTTGCACTAGTAGAGATTTCAGATCATTTTATATTTTTTATTTATCAGATTTGGTGGTCAATTAAATCAAAAATAAGTATATCAATAAATATGTATTTATGAGCCTGATCAATTTTCAACTTTTTCATAAAATTTTATTATTAATATTCAAATAATAAAAAAGTGACTATATTATTTGATATTTATAAATCAACTTTAATCCATTTAAAGAAAGATTAAAAATCACTGTCAATTCATTAAATTTATATTCCAAATAATGAATTACAAAAGTTCAGAATTTGATAATCTATTTTAACACAATGTAAACTTATGACGAATATAAAACTAATAATTGACCATATCATTCAGATAGAACATGGCTTTAAACACATTATAGAAGCCGGAGATCAAATCCTGAAGGATAAAGATAGAGATCATTTTCTACAGGCTTTGGATTTTCTGAAGCAAAACGATTACCAGGTAAGGATGCTGGGAACTTATATTCTGGGACAGCTTTCAACAGACCATCCTGAGGCTCTAGAAATTTTAGAAAATGAAGTATCGATGGATCCAAACTGGCGTGTACAGGAAATGCTGGCAAAGGCGTTTGATCATTATTGCAGTGTCATAGGCTATGAGCAAAGTTTACCTAAAATAAAAAATTGGTTGTCTAGCCCTAATCCGAATGTTAAAAGAGCCGTTATTGAAGGACTCCGAATTTGGACAGGAAGGCCTTATTTTAAAGATCATCCTGAAGTGGCTGTTGATCTTATTGCTAAATACAGATCAGAAGACAGTGAATATGTAAGAAAGTCAGTAGGCAATTCTCTTCGTGATATCAGAAAAAAAAATCCTGATTTAATAGATAAAGAAGTATCAACATGGAATCTTCAGGATAAAAATACCTTGTTTACCTACAAACTGATTAAAGAAAAAAAATAATTCTCACGATTTTTACAATTAAAATCTGTTTAATTTTACAGAACTCAGCGCTGTGGTATCTTTGTCGGACTATATCCAAAATGTTTTTTAAATGTATTTGAAAAATGGGATAAATCTTCAAAACCAAGATCAAGATAAATATCAGAAGCTGACATTTCTTTCTCTTTAATCAGAAAATGAGCTTCATCCAGACGTTTCTGTAAAATCCATTTGTGAGGTGATAGGTGAAATATTTTTTCAAAGTCCCTTTTGAAAGTAGCCAGGCTCCGTCCTGTGAGATAAGCAAAACGCTCAAGGCTGACATTATACTGATAATTTTGAATCATAAATGACTGCAGATCTATTTTATGAGGTTCTGAAAAATCAAAGAGAATATTTTTAAGCTGAGGTTTTGATTGTGTTATAATAAGAAGCAGCTCCTTTATCTTTAAATCAACCAACAGCTTGTTATCAAGACTGCCACTATCCATTATTGTTTGCAAAGAACTAAAAAAGCTCTTTATCAGGTCATTTATTTTTATAGAAACCATTGGCTTTATTTCATGAGAATCATAAGATTCAAAATCATATTCTTTAGCGAATTTTCTTAAAATTTCTTCGCTCAGATAAATATTTAAACTTTCAAAAACACCGTTTTCAGGAGGATATTTTACAAATTTCACCAATTGATTTTTTCGAATAAGATTAAAATCACCTTCTTTAGCGAGATAAGTACGATTTCCATCAGAAAGCGAAAAATTCCCTGACAGCTGTAAAGACAGCGTGTGCCGAGGAACAAAATTTTCCCCTTTTCTGCTTAGCTCGTGATAGCAGGAATAAACAATATCAGAATTCTCAGTCATAATGTTGTTGATAAAGACAAAGCGCCGTCTCTGCAACAACGCTTATCAAATTTAAAGAAATTATTACTTCAGTATAGCTTTGATTTCAAGATAAGGCTCAAGCCCGTATTCACCATATTCCCTTCCCATCCCTGATTGCTTAAATCCTCCGAAAGGGACCATAGGATCATGACGAAAGCCATTGATACATACTCTTCCCGCATCAATTTTTTCAGCAACTCTTGCTGCTCGTTCATTATCCGCGGAACTGATGTAAGCTGCCAAACCGTAAGGTGTATCATTTGCAATCCTGATCGCATCTTCCTCAATTTTATAAGGAATAATGGATAATACCGGTCCGAAAATCTCTTCCTGAGCAATTTTCATATCGTTCCTCACATTGGTAAAAACAGTTGCTTTCACAAAGTTTCCGGCTTCCAGCCTTTCAGGTTTTCCGAGTCCGCCAGCCAATAAAGTGGCTCCCTCTTCTATCCCGGTTTTTATGTAGTGCTGAACTTTTTCAAACTGCTTTATACTGACCATTGGACCAACATTGGTGCTTTCGTTTTGCGGTAATCCTACAATTATTTTTTCTGCAACAGATTTTGCAATTGCGTTGACTTCATCAAGTTTTTCTTGCGGCACCAGCAATCTTGTAGGCGCAATACAAGCCTGCCCACTGTTCATATAGGCCCCATAAACTGCCACTGGAATTACCTGATCTAAATCTGCATCATCGAGGATAATATTCGGAGATTTCCCACCGAGCTCCAAAGTAAGGCGTTTCATTGTTTCCGATGCATTTTTTGCAATTGATTTTCCAACTGCCGTAGAACCTGTAAAAGAAATTTTAGCAATATCAGGATGAGTAGTGAGCTCTGCGCCAACAACATTTCCCAGGCCTGTAACAAAATTAATGACTCCTTTTGGTAATCCGGCATCATGAAAAGCTTCCATCAGGACCTGTGTCTGAAGGCTGCTCATCTCGCTTGGCTTGATAACCACCGTACACCCTGCGGCAATGGCAGTGGCTACTTTACTTGCAATTGAACTGTTGCTGGCATTCCAGGGTGTGATGATCGCAACAACACCGACTGGCTGCAATCTAACCGTCGAAGAATTGATGGTTCTTTCAAATTCAAATTTTTTGAGAACTTCTATCATACTGTCAAACCAAGCGCCGGTATGCCCGTTACTCATCGTCACAAATTGGTAAGTCCCACCGTATTCTTCTATCATCGTTTCGATAAAATCCTGTTTTCTTTTTTCGACTGCAGTTTTGAGCCTTGTTAAATAATCAATGCGTTCATTAGCCGTAGATTTTGAAAAAGATATAAAAGCTGTTTTTGCTGCTTCAATTGCTTTTTTAGCATCCGTTTCATCAGCGAGAATTACTTCTCCGATCTTTATATTATTGGCTGGATTGATTAAATCGAATATTTCTGTTCCGTGAGGCATTACAAATTCGCCATTGATATAAATTTTATTTACGTTTTTCATTGTACTGATTTTTATTAGTACAAAGGTAGGATGACAGTCACATGGACACTTTGTAAAAAAGCTCAATTTCACTTTGTAAAAAAGCTCAGCTTTAATGTATATTCAATAAAAAGCCTTCTGATTTTTTATGTCAAAAGGCTTTTTAAAAAATAAAACTAATCATAAGAAAGCTAAATAAAATTGACGAAAGGTAAGTTTTACTATGAAAATAATATGATAACCACCGGCATTTAGAACGGAAGAATGCAATTTTAAAAATAAAACCAGAATAAAAAATAAAGGAGTTATCCGCCGACAACTCCTTTATTTTTTATTATTTAAGAAACACTGACTCCAAAAATATGGCCTATCAATGCAGTTACGCCCATCGCGACAGTTCCCCAGAAACATATTCTCATGACTGCAATTCCGGTTTTTGAGCCTCCGGTTCTGGCCGAAATGGCTCCCAGAATCATCAGAAAAACAATTGAGAAACCATACTGAAAATAGACCATCTGGTTGATTGGTGCCAAAAGTGAAACAATAAACGGCAATAAAGCCCCCAGCGCAAATGAACCGAATGAAGCAATTGCAGCCTGCAACGGTTTTGCCTGAGTAATTTCATTGATTCCCAGTTCATCATGCGCATGAGCCGCCAAAGCATCATGTTCGGTAAGTTCAGTTGCTACGCGCAAAGCCGTTTCTTTACTGACGCCGCGTTTTTCATAAATTTTGGCAAGTTCCTGAAGTTCTATTTCGGGCATTTCTTCCAGCTCACGCTTTTCCCTGAGAAGATCAGCTTTTTCAGTATCTTCCTGAGAGCTCACGGAAACATATTCTCCGGCAGCCATAGACATTGCACCGGCAATCATTCCGGCAAGGGCGGCAAGAACGATCGTATTCCTGTCCGGTGAAGCGGCGGCAACCCCTATAACGATACTTGTGGTGGAGAGCAATCCGTCATTAGCTCCTAAAACCGCTGCCCGAAGCCAGCCCACTCTATTTACATAATGTTTTTCTAATTGATGATGCATAATTAAAAGTTTAAAACCATTCCGGCTCCAAAATTTTTAGAATCTAAAACAGGATAGATCATTGTAAAACTTTTGGAATCTGTTTTATTAAAAAATGTATTAATCCAGGGAAAAAGCCAATAAGCCAATTCTGTACTTAAAATTCCGAATCCGGCACCTGCAACCACATCCCCGACCCAATGTTTATCATTCAAGGTACGGTAAACTCCTGTGAATAAAGCAATAGGATATCCTGAAAGTGAAAGCCAGAAATTTTCATCTTTATATTCTCTGAAAAGAAAATGAGCGGATGAAAAAGCCGCCGCTGTATGCCCCGAAGGAAACGAAAGATTATTAGAACCGTCAGGACGTTCTTCTTTCACCAAATGTTTCAACGGAAGCACAAATGCCGCTGAAATCAGTTGCGAAGTTCCATAGATAATGGTCCTATCCTTGAAATCATGTTTACCTTTTATCCCTACAAGATTATAGCCATACACCATAGCGGCAGGAAGATACTGCGTATAATTATCAAGTTTAATATGTTTCGGCTGATGCTCACCAATTTCATATTTTGTAGATTTGTTCAGATCTTTCAGAGCGTCAGAAGTAAGACTTATCACCCCATATCCAATCAAAACCGTTGGAACGATGAGCTTTTTATAACTGGGTCTGTAACTACGATCCTGGTATTCAAGCTTTTCAAAAGACATGGAAGAATCTGCCCTGATCTTCTGCCCATTCAAAGAATAAGAAAAGATCAAAGCAGTCATAAATTTGATTAATACTTTCATGGATTATTACTTGAACCTTAAATTTAAGGAAATAATATCAGATTTCATACCCACAGATTTTGTATAATGACCATATCTGATTTCCAGCATATTAAGTCGCTCTATTCCAAATAATCCATTCTTCGGACTGATCCGGATTCCGGCACCGTAAAAATGACTGTCGAATTTAGATAAATCATAATTACTGGTATAAAAATCATCAAAAGCTGTGTGTTGCTGATATGGCGCAAAGTACTTCGCTGCAGTCTGTGAATAATACCTGTAAAACGGACTAACCGAAACAAATGGCGAAATTTTCACTGGTGTTTCAATACTCAAAGTATTTGATTTTAAGCCCCAATCATCGGTATAGTAACGATAATATGCCCTCAGGATTACTTTATCTCCAAGGAAATAATTGGCCCGTAAACCTACGGGGATTTTAAATCTTTTGTCCGGCAACGCTTCCTGATGAACGGAATTATCATTAAAATAAACCCTGTGAAACGGCAGGCTCAGATATCCTGTCTGCTGAACGGCATCTCCCAAAATTTCTACCTGGAAATTCTGATTAATGATTTGAGAATATGCCAGAGAAAGGGCAAAAGTATTTCTTCCGCTGGTTCCATAACTTTCATGTTCGCCACCCGTGCTTCCGTTTGTTCGCAGTTCGATCGGAGCAATCAGTTTTACCTGATCCAGATAAGCCTGGAACTTAGCCGTAAACTCTCCCATCCTGTTTGCCGTTTTCTGCGCAAAACCGATGTTTGCACCGTAAGACTGATAATCGAATTCGAAAGATGTAGAAACACCAGCCATCAACGTTGTTCCTTTAGACTCATTTTCACGGCTCCAACTCAGTGCAGGATAGATTCTGTTGTCTGCGTGAGAAGCTGAGGAATTCGCTTTCAGATCAATCATATCTGAAGAAGCAGAAGTATAGTGGTCTATTTCCACACTAAAATTGAATTTGTTTTTACGGTCTTTTTTATCATACTTTACCATTGTCACATCAATGGTATTGGAGATGTCCGTTAGTTTTTCCGTTCCGATTCCGCCGGTGACTGCAGAATTGTTTCCGTCCTGACGATAGTAGCTCGAAACGAGGTTTGCTTCATCAAAGGTTAGCTTTTTAGGCTGCTCGCTGTTTGTGTTTTCCTGGGCTTTTGCATTGAAAATTCCGAAGAGTGCAATTACACTTATTATTATTTTTTTCATTTTAGATCACAATTAAATTTACAGTTACTGTTTTAATTACACCCACAACCGCCACCGACTTTCCCGGCATTGGCTCCGGAAGAACCTTCTCTATAGGATTGAAAACTCAGCTCTGTTTTTTCGATCGTACGGTTTCCGAGAACCATTTCCGCATCGTTGAGCTTATTCTTTTCATATTCTTTTACGGTAGTGCATGAATGCATTGAAACCATTGTGATCACCAAGCAAATTGCTGTTATTATTTTTATGAAATTTTTCATTTTTGATTTTGTTTTTAAGAAGCTTATTTGTCTTTAGATCTTACCTGAACTTCAAATGAAGATTTCACTTAAGCCAAGAATGACAAGCTTTTCATTTTAAATTAATGTTTTGGGATGTGTAAATTCTGCCCGAATCATCAATGATAATACATTCCAGATGGTTGATCTGGTTTACCATATTGAGTGCAGCATCGATTCCCATAATACTGACGGGTGTTGCCATTGCATCCGCAATCTCTGCATTAGGACAGAAAATCGTTACGCTTTTTACACCAGAAACCGGCATTCCCGTTTTCGGATTGATGGTATGAGAATATTTTTCACCGTTGATCATGACGAATTTTTCATAGTTTCCAGAAGTTGCAACGGCCATATCCGTGATATTCATATAGGAAAAAGGCTGCTTGGCATTGTCAGGATCGGCAATTCCTACCGTCCAGGGTTTTCCGTCTGCCTGATTTCCCCAGGTTGTCAAATCGCCGGAAGCATTTACAATTCCGGAAATAACTCCCCTTTTCTGAAGAAGACGTTTCGCCATTTCTGCGGCATAACCTTTCCCAATTCCTCCAAAACCGATCCGCATACCTTTTTCTTTCAGGAAAACCGTCTGGTGTTCTCTGTCAAGAATAATATTCTGATAATTAACCAGTTTTAGATGATCTCTAATGAGTTCAGGATTTGGAAGTTCTTTCATTTCCCGATCAAAATTCCAGAAACTTTTATCGATCCCGCCATAGGAAATATCAAAATAGCCGTCTGTGATTCTGCTGATTCTCAAACTTCTTTCAATCAGATCAAAAATCTCCCAGTCTACTTTCACAGGTCGTATTCCTGCATTTTTGTTAATGAGATTGGTCTGACTTTCTTCACTGAATGTGGTAAGAAGCTTTTCTATTCTGCGGATTTCCTCAATAGCAGCTTCAATATGGCGATGGGCAATATTTTCATCATCACTCACGACGGTAATTTCAAAAGCATTCCCCATCAGTTTTTGAGGTCTTTTGAATTCTTTTACCATAATTTAATTATTTTGATTTTTCCCTAATCTCCCTGATTTCTTTACTAAAAGCCAACGCATTTTCAGATGGCAATCCTTCCCAGCTTTTCAGAACTTTGCCTTCTTCATTCAGCAATAAAGTATAGGGAAACAATCCTTTTTTATTGTATTCATCGGCTAAAGAAGCATTTTCTTTTTTAAGTTCTGCAGAAAGTTGATTTTTTTTATTTCTGGGAAAATCTGCGTTGATGTATACGATCACATGATCAGATTCCAATTGTTTAAACTCATCAGTTTCAATAATATTCTTATGAAGCTTGATGCACGGAATACACCAATCGGACCCTGAAAAGTTAAGGAGAATAAGCTCTTTGTTTTCTGATGCTGTTTTTTTTGCGTTTTCCAGTCTGCTTTGTGCATGGATACCAACAGTGAGCACAACCATTACTATGGTTGAAAAAAGTGTTTTCATTATTTTAAATTTTATAATGAGTAAATAATTGAGACCTTGACTTTTCTTTAAGCCAAGTAATTTAAATGAATGATGAAAACAAAGATTTCGGTGGTTCCCAGACAGAATTGACAAAGCCTTTAAAACAAAAGTCCTCGTCTTTTGATGGAATTTTATTTGTTTTTAACTGCGTAAAATTAATTTTTGACGCCTCAAGGCTGAAGCCCGGGCTGACCGTAAAGACTAGAGCTAACGGCGCAGAATGAATAATGAACGGAAGCTTCTGATCTTTACCATAATCTCCATCTTTCACAGGATGGTCATAATGCGTTTTGATGAACGCTGAGAAAGGCATATCAGGATTAAGTCTCTTGTGTTCCCAGTAATGTTCTACCAAAGTCGGTATTTTTAAAAGCTGATACAATTCGGTTGTGGAAACCAAATACAATGTCAGAAACAATATGGAAATCAACTTTTTCACTACTCAAAATTATGAAATGTTTTATTAAGAATGACTTTAAATTATGCCTTTAATTATTTTTTAATTTTTAGTCATTTATGCATCGTTGATTCTTAAATAAACTGATCACTAATTTCCTGGAAATAAGTTGTCAAATAGCCAGAATCCCGCAATATTTACGGGATTCATTAATTGTTCTTATTCCGATTTTTCTAAGATTGATTTTTTTACCGGCTGCAATTGTGGGATTGAGAGTGTGCTGAGATATGTAATGGTTGTTCTGTTACCATTTTCATCTACTTTTACAATGATAGATTTGCAGCATGGAGATGCCTTGAAGTGATTTTTGTAGCGTGTTCCACATTTGAAGCACTCGGTGATTACCGTTTCATTTTTTTCCATAGTTATTGTGTTAATTTCTTTACCTTACATAAAGGTATCAATTTTTGAAATAATATTAGCAAAATTGTTTTTCGGTCTGCAGCTTATTAAATATTGATAATTTGTAAAGTGCATCCAGAACGTTATCGTCTTTCAATTTTCTGTTTTTTACCTTTCGTATATATACTGCGTCTTTTGGCTCTTCTCGCAGA
Organism: Chryseobacterium taichungense; assembly: GCF_900109935.1. Taxonomy (GTDB): domain Bacteria; phylum Bacteroidota; class Bacteroidia; order Flavobacteriales; family Weeksellaceae; genus Chryseobacterium; species Chryseobacterium taichungense. The sequence goes on from NZ_FOBV01000003.1 coordinate 220,319, forward strand.
AGTATATTTACTGAAGTTGTGTAACGCGGCGGTAACCATTGCTCAATAAAATCAAATTTTTCATCAGATTTTTTCTGTTGATTGGGATACTTTGATTTGCCCATACAAATGAATAAATTTTTGTTAAACCTTTTTTCGTAATTTTGTGTTGTCTCAAGAAGACAATTTTAAAAACAAATATACAATTTTAAATTTATAAACAACATTATATTTAAAATTTATCAATTTATTATTGCTAATTATTTAACACAAAGAAGCTACTCAATATGAAAATTTACGAGAAGATCCGTGAGTACAGCAGGGAAAAAGGCGAAACGATGAGAGAAATCGCAACAAAGTACGGTGTCACGCCACAGTCAATCCAACTTTATTTTTCGGGGAAAAATGCAATGCCCCTGACTTTTTTGGTATGGTACGTAGAACATCATCCGGACATAGATCTTTATGCGCTTTTCAGCAAAGATCATGATAATATTGTTGCCGAGCCAAGAGCTGAATATCATAAAAAGTACAGAAAACAGCATGTTATCGACAGTATTGTCAAGATTCTTGAAGATGAGCTGTAAACGCTGAATAATATGAAAAAAGAGATCTGTTAATGTTAAATTTTAGCAAATTAGATCTAGTAATAGCTGTTTTTATTTTTAATCAACTATCTTTATCGTGATATAGAATTAAAAATATAATTTTTTTTAATTGATCTATTACTATTTGTATTCTATTGTCTTAATGATCCCATCGAATATATCATAAGATTTTGATGGGATTCAATACGATTGAGCGATATAATATCGCAAAACGTGTTTTATAAACTTTACGGCCGTGGCCATGAGGTTTATTGACGAAGGCTGAACATTTGTTCGGCTAATTTCATTTTATTTAAGGATTAGAATTATTTTAGTATGACAAGCAAAATCATAGGTGTAGGAAACTATATACCTTCAGAAACCATTAACAATTTATTTTTCGATAACCATGTATTCCTCAATGAAGAGGGAAATCTTTTACAAGACAGTAATGCATCCATTACAAAAAAACTACAAAAAATTACAGGTATCGAAGAGAGAAGATATGCCAACAGCTCACAGGTAGCTTCTGATCTGGGTTTCATAGCAGCACAGTCTGCAATTGAAGATTCGGGAATAGACCCTGAAACGCTGGACTATATTATATTTGCCCACAATTTCGGTGATGTACGATTTGGGACTATCCAGTCTGATACAGTTCCAAGTCTGGCTTCAAGGGTAAAACATTCATTAAAAATAAAAAATAATTTCTGCGTTGCATATGATGTGCTTTTCGGATGTCCGGGATGGATTGAGGGAGTAGTTCAGGCTCATGCCTTTATCAGATCCGGGATAGCAAAAAGATGTCTGGTAATCGGTGCTGAAACACTTTCTCGGGTAGTCGATATCCATGACAGAGACAGCATGATTTATGCCGACGGAGCCGGAGCTGTAATTATTGAGGCCAATGAAACTGATGATTCAGGAATAAAAGCCCATTTATCAGCTTCTTATACACTTAACGAAAAAGATTTTTTGTATTTCGGAAAATCATACAACAATGAAAGCTGCCCCGATACCAAATATATTAAAATGGACGGCAGAAAAATCTATGAATTTGCGCTTTCCAATGTTCCTGACGCCATGAAAAAATGCTTCGATAACAGTGGATATTCCATAAATGATCTGAGTAAAATAATCATTCACCAGGCCAATGAGAAAATGGATGAAGCCATTGTAGAACGTTTCTATCAACTCTACGAAAAAGATGTTCCTTCCGATATAATGCCTATGGTTATCAGCAAATTGGGAAACAGCAGTGTAGCAACCATACCTTCTTTGCTCACCATGATCCTGAAAGATGAGCTGGAATCTCACACGATAAAAAAAGATGATATCATTCTCTTTGCGTCGGTAGGAGCAGGCATGAATATCAATGCACTCGTTTATAAATTTTAGAGTAAGCTATAAAGAGATCGGTTTAAAAGATACAAATATATTTTTGATAATCAACTACTTAAAATATATTTAATCTGTTTATTTTGTTCTATCTTTGCAATACAAAACAGGCCACTGCCTTGTTATTCTGTAGATTTTACATCTTATTTTCTTTCAGTTTACCTTTCCAGATGCCATTTTAGTTGAACAACAAGTCTTTGCACAAGGCATTAGACTTAACAATAATTTTTTTAACAATATTACAATGCAAGAAGGCACCGTAAAATTTTTTAATGAAGCAAAAGGCTTCGGGTTTATCTCTCCAACAGACGGAAGCAGAGATATTTTTGTACATTCTTCAGGATTAATTTCAAGATCTATCCAGGAAAATGACAAAGTAGTTTTTGAAGTACAGCAGGGCCAAAAAGGCTTAAATGCTGTGAATGTAAAATTGGCATAAAGCCAAGTCTTCAGGTATCAAAAGTAAGAATATTAATATTTTAACTATTTACCTGAAAAGACATTATTGAATTGATATTTATCTTATTTATATATGTCATCAACCTCTCGCAGAAAATGTGGGAGGTTTGTTTTTTTAATAATCATGAGCATGATTAGCACTAAATTTGTTTCATTGTTTTTAACAATTTATTTATCTTCGTTTTCCAATTAAATAATTTGATTTTGCCTGCAGAAACAGTATATATGCCAGCCAGCTCCTCTCACAAATTAATTCCTATGACCGATTTCGTCATAGAATATTATTCACATGAAGGATATGCAGATCTTCAGACCTTAAAGCTGATGAATAATTATGCAAATTTCCTGAAAAAACCTCTGACACTGGGGATGTTTGTTCCGGTTGACACGAAAGGAAATATTCTTAAGGAACCCAAAAACTATACGTCCTGGAAATCTCTTGAACACAACAAAAAAGGCAGTGATACCAAAGTCGACAGTAGCGCATTCGAAGAATATAAAATATATCAAAAAGCAGAAAAAAAATGTCTTTTCGAAGGATTTAAAATCGCTTATAATGGTTATTCAGTGGTAAGAATAACAGCAATCTATAATGATTCTATTGAACTCTCGTTTAATAAAAATGAAAAAGCTTTTCAAAATTTCAGAGATGTAGAATCCCTGACGCATTTTCCAGACATCTACCTAAATGCTAATGCTTTGAAAAAATTAGGACTAAGAAAATAAATTTTAATTTTACTAAAATTATCCGTTTTTAACTGCTTTTCCATACACTTCGAGCGCTCTTTTTCTGGCAAAAACGTGCTCTACAATCTGATCAGCATTTATTTCTTCTTCGGTAAGCCATTTTTTGATGTATTTCTGATCAGCATCAAACTTTTTAGCTTGTTCGGAAGGATTAAAAACCCTGAAATAAGGTGCTGCATCACATCCGCAGCCTGCTGCCCATTGCCAGTTACCGTTGTTGGATGAAAGTTCATAGTCCAGAAGCTTTTCTGCAAAGTAAGCTTCACCCCATCTCCAATCGATGAGCAGGTGTTTGGTAAGAAAGCTTGCGACGACCATTCTCACTCTGTTGTGCATAAATCCCGTTTCGTTCAGTTGTCTCATTCCGGCATCAACAATGGGATAGCCTGTTTTTCCTTTGCACCAGAGATCAAACTCTTTTTCATTATTTCTCCATTCTATATTTTCGTATTTTTCTTTGAATGAATGATGCACTACTTTTGGAAAATGATAAAGGATCTGCATAAAGAACTCGCGCCATATCAGCTCATTCAGCCAGGTTTCATTATGTTCAACGGCATACTGGACACATTTACGAACCGAGATTGTTCCGAAGCGTAGAGCAACACCCAAATGGGTTGTGTGATCCATTCCCGGAAAATCTCTGTATTGCCCGTAGTTATCAATGATTGATCTGTTAAGCGTGGGATGTTTAAATTCTATTTCTGTCTTTTTAAAGCCAATATCTTCAAGTTCGGGAAATTCTGACGCCTGATATGGTAAGAAATTCGAAAAATCTGCTTTATAATTTTCAATGCTGCTTTTTTTCAGAAGCTCTTTCCATTGCTTTGAATAAGGCGTATAAACGGTATAGGGTGTTCCATCTTTTTTTAGAACTTCATCCTTTTCAAAGATTAACTGATCTTTAAAACTTTTAAAACCAATATTATTTTTTTTAAGATAGGCTTCCACTTCCTGATCTCTTTTTATAGCGTCCAGCTCGTAATCCGAATTACAGAACACGGTATCAATTTCGAATTCTTTGATTAATTTTTTGAATGCATCCAAAGGTTTTTCATGAAAAACTTTAATTCCTGATGTATGGTTTTTTAGTTTCTGATGAATTTCTTTCAACGCCTGGTGGAAATAATCTACTCTTTTATCCGATTTGTTTTCAAGTTTTCCTAAAATCTCTTTATCGAAAATAAAAACAGGCAGCACTTTAAAATCTCCATTTAAGGCCTGATAAAGACCACAGTTATCCTCCAATCGTATATCTCTGCGGAACCAGAAGATATTTATTTTATTTTTAATACAAGACATAAAATCAGTTGTTTTGATTAAAACGTTGTTCTAATACATTAAATCGATAATCGAAAATATGTTGGAGTTTGTTTTTAACAAAAATTTTATGTGCGATTTCTCCTAAAAAGCCAAAAGGAAGTTTATAATCAACAGTATCTTTCATCAGTACACCGTTTTCATTTTCTATAAATTCATGGTGATGATTCCAGAGTTTGTAAGGTCCCTTTTTTTGAAAATCAGTAAAGCTCTTTCTGAAACTGACCTGAATGATCTCGGTTTTCCATTTTAATTTAATTCCAAAAAGTGGAGAAACAAAATAGTCGATGATCATGCCTTCATAGATTTCATCATTCTCAAACTTTGTCAAGACAATGAATTTCATATCTTCCGGAGTAATCTTGGAGAGATTTTTAGCAGAAGAAAAAAATTTCCATGCAGTGTCTATATCACAATTCAGTTGTTGCTCGCGAAAGAGTCTGTGTTTCATTATTTTTTCACATTGAAATACAATAAAGATACCACATTTGTATTTTTTTTAATGCACTAATGTAAAAATTATTTTATAAAAACATTTCTGTTAAATATAAAAACAATTTAATACATTATTTATAATGTAGAAATATTCCGTAATCTGTAGGCGTCCACAGTGCCGCTTTTTGTCCGGCAACTTTCAAGGCATTGTTAGCCCAGGTATTACAGGTATCAAGAAAACTGTATTTTCCTTTGGCATCGTAGAACGCGTCATTATTTCCATAGACCGCATTGGTTGGAATGAGAATAAAGTTCCCGTTTAGATCTCTGTCAAATTTATTTTCTACAAATTCTACCAGCTTTTTATACTGATTTTTGCTGATCATGATCATTTTACAGTCATCGCCTTCCTTCATTGTCTCATAATAGGTACAGTGCATCGCAGATTCACTTAGCCAGAATGCAGCTTTAAAGGCGGTGGAAAATTTGAGATCGGCCCAGGTAGGAGTATCAAGATAAAAGCCTTTATCACCCCACCCGATTCCTATATATTTATAATCTGTTTTTTTTGATTTTGTATTGGCAAACGGAACTTTAGAACTCCAGTCGTAAAGATCGTTTTTGACAGGCATCACAATATCTGTATGAACTCCATTGGTATAAATATAAATGGGAATTTCTTTCTTTTGACCATCATCTTTCGCCGAAACTTCAATAAACGGCAGAAGATATCCTAAAGCAATATAAAGTGCGATAATTCCAACAATAATGCCTAAAGCTTTAAGAATAATAAATAACATTTTTTTGACAGCCATCTTTTAATATAATGAATAAAATTTAATAATAATTTTCTTAAAAGTATTTGTTTTAAACGAATTTTTCTTTAAATTTAAATACAAATTGTTCACAAATATGCAGAAAAACTCTAAATCAAACAAAAGATTTAAAATCAGAGTAAAAGTTGCTCCAAAAAGAATACAGAAAAAACGTTGATTTTCGGTGAGAAATATTCTCCTGGAAATCTTTTTTTTGAAGTAACCCGATACCTGTAAAATCTTACCTCTTTAAATAAATTTAAGGAATGGTCGTTCACCCTTTTGATTTTGGAACCTAAAAATTCCAGACAGGAAATTATCCCCTAAAAATTCAACTTATCTGATGACCTTTCGAGGAATTCAATATTTCGTTTAAGACCCGCAAATTTTGTCCTTTTAACGGGAGATTTCCTAAATATTTCCGAAAACAGTTCCTGGGTAAGTTCTTTCCATTCTCCTTTTTTAAAGTTTTTCAATGCCTGGTTTGGTGAAAACTTTTTTTGATGTGTCGGTGCTGAAAACCTATTCCAAGGACAAACATCCTGGCAGACATCACATCCGAACATCCAGTCATCCATTTTATCTTTAAAATAATCGGGAATATCATTTTTCAGCTCAATAGTAGCATAAGAAATACACTTGCTTCCGTCAATCAGCTTTTCAGAAACAATAGCATTTGTCGGACAGGCATCTATACATTTCCGGCATGTCCCGCAATGATCGGTTGTTTCGTGATCGGGAATCAGTTCAAGATCGCAGATGATCTCGGCCAGAAAATAGAATGAGCCATTCTGTTTAGTAATAAGATTTGCATTTTTGCCCACCCAACCAATTCCGGATTTACGGGCCCAACTTCTTTCCAAGACCGGTGCAGAGTCTACAAAAACGCGAAAACCAAACGCTCCGATATCTTCCTGAAGCCCTGCAACCATTTCTCTGAGAATATCTTTGATTACTTCATGGTAATCTTCGGCATAGGCATATTTTGAGATTTTAAAATTATCCAATGTAGAAATTTTCTCCTCGGGAAAATAATTGTAAGAAAGGGAAATTACTGATTTTGAACCTTCTACCAATAATCTCGGATCAAGTCTTTTATCGAAATGATTTTCCATGTATTTCATTTCGCCATGAAAATTATTCTTCAGCCATTCTTCCAGTGGTCGTGCGTCTTCTTCCAGAAAATCAGCTTTGGAAATACCACAGCTCTGAAAGCCGAAACTTTTTGCCCTGGCCTTGATTAACTGCGAATATTTTTCTGCGTTCGAATTCATTATTTTACCTTGCAAAACTAAGATTATTTTATAAATTTGTTTACGCTTTGAGATTGAATTGCTGTATAAATGTTTTCAGTAATTAAAATTTCAGAAATTAATCTAAAATATTAATATCATTATGTCTTTATCAGAAGTTTTAAAATCAGGAAATTATGAATTAATCGACGTTCGCGAGCCTATGGAGCTTGAGATGGACGGAAATATAGAAGGAGCCAAAAATATTCCTCTGGGCGAAGTAGAAGACAGACAAGATGAGATTTTGTCTATTGAAAAACCGGTAATTATTTTCTGCAGAAGTGGAAACAGAAGTGGAAAAGCTTTGGAATACCTAAACACTCAAGGCTTGAAAGAAGGCTATAACGGCGGTGGCTGGGCTGAACTTAAACAAGCTATAGAAGCAAATCAGGGAACTTTTTAAAGTTCCTTTTTTTATTTAAAAAATCGTAAAATGGATCTTCAAGAAAGATTTTCAAGAAATTGTATTCAAATCTCAGAGAATATTAAGCTTATTAATGATCTATGGCTTGAGATAGAGAAGAAATATTCTGAAAAAGGAAGACACTATCACAACTTTGAACATCTACAAAATATGTTTATTGAACTGAGTGAGGTAACGCCTACAATAACAGATCTTACAGCCATTACATTTTCTGTATTTTATCATGATGTAATTTATAATGTTTCTTCAAAAACTAATGAAGAAAAAAGCGCTGAGTTTGCCAGAAAACACCTTCGAAAATTGTGTACAGACACCGATCTTGCTGAAAAAGTTTCACAACAGATCATTGCTACAAAGCTTCACGTATCTGAGGACAGTGACACCAATTATCTTTTGGATGCAGATCTTTCGGTCTTGGGACAGAAATCTGAAAAATACATAGAATACACTCAAAAAATCAGAAAAGAATATTCAATATATCCCGATTTACTATATAAACCCGGAAGAAAAAAAGTATTACATCATTTTCTGGAATCTGAAAGTATCTTTAAAACGAATTATTTTAGAGAAAAATATGAAGATCAGGCCAGAAAAAATATACTGTTAGAAATTGAATCTTTAAATTTTGGCTAAAGCCAACTTGTATATTAAAATTAAAGCGGGCTAAAGTCCGCTCCTATTGATATTGCTGATTTAATTTTTTTATTAAAATAGTGATTTAAATTTTACGGCTATTCACTATTTGACCTATGAATTCAATTGATTTTGCTAAAACCAGTTCTGGAACCTCTTTATGAGGAGTATGTCCGGCACCTTTAATAATAAACTTTTCAGCAGCTCCGCCTACTTGAGAAATCGTTTTCTCGACCTGCATCAATGTTCCATATTCATCATTTTCACCCTGAATAAATAAAAGCGGTGAATTTATATCTTTCAAAAGATATTCTATATTCCAGTTTCGAAATCGATCACTTAACCAAATCTCTGTCCATGCCTTAATGATCATTTCCACCTTGTCACCGTGATATTTCGCCAACCGTTCAGGAAGATTTGTCGTCTGATAAGCATGCAATGCGTCTGCAACACCTTTTATGGTAATATCTTCCACGAAAATGTGACCGGCTTCACAGATAACTGCCTTTATTTTTTCGGGATATTTTGCGGCAGTAATTAAAGCAATTGTCCCTCCATCACTGTGACCAAAAAGAATAATCTCCTGTATATCTAATTGATCCAGCAAGGTGTTCAGAACATCTGCTTCCGTTTCCATATAATCGTTTTTACGTTCATGAGTAAACATAGGAAAAGATTTTCCATAGCCTAAACGATCATATATCAACGTATTACATTGGGTTTCCTTTGACAGTTTATCCGGGAAGTCTCTCCAAAGCTGAGAACTGCCTAAAGAATCATGTAAAAAAACAATAGTCGGCCTGTTTTCAAATAAATTTTTATACTCAACATAAAGCTTTTTCCCTTTTACATCGATAATCCCTATTTCCATTATCTTTAAATTGCTTATAAAACCGGGGTATCCGCATTTCTGAATTCTTCCAGCAAATTTTTAAAAACGGTTTCTGCAGGAAGTACCTCATCAATTAAAGCTGAAACCTGGCCTATTTCAAGCTCTCCTTCATCCAAATCACCCTCAAACATTCCTTTTTTTGCTCTTGCGCGGCCTAAAGAAGCAATCAGGGATTCTTTATTTCTCCCTGTATTATAGATTTCTTCGAGTTCATTAAAAAACTTATTTTTAACCATCCTTACCGGCGCAAGTTCTTTCAGGGTAAGATGAGTATCACCTTCCTCAAGTTCAGTTATTTTTTTCTTCCAGTTTTCATGAGCACTTGCTTCTGTCGTTGCGGCAAACCGGGAGCCAATCTGTACACCGTCTGCCCCAAGAATCATGGCTGCTTTTATTTGTGATCCCAAAGCAATTCCTCCTGCTGCAATCAGCGGTTTTGTAATATGTTTTTTAACATTCGGAATCAGACAGAATGTTGTCGTTTCATCTCTTCCATTGTGACCGCCGGCCTCAAAACCTTCTGCAACGATACCGTCAACTCCTGCATCTTCGCATTTCATAGCAAATTTTGTAGATGAAACAACGTGAGCCACTTTTATTCCTTCTTTTTGAAGAGTTTCGGTATAAGCTTTAGGACTTCCGGCAGATGTGAAAACAATCTTCACACCTTCTTCCAAAATAATATTGATAATTTCTTCTAAATTGGGATAAAGGAGCGCTACATTTACGCCAAAAGGCTTATCAGTAGCTTTCTTACACTTCTGAATATTTTCACGCAAAATGTCAGGATACATACTTGCTGAACCAATCAATCCCAATCCTCCGCAGTTTGAAACTGCCGAAGCCAGTCTCCATCCGGAATGCCAGATCATGCCCGCCTGGATGATGGGATATTCAATATTAAAAAGTTGTGTAATTCTATTCTGACTTTGCTGCATATCGTGAAGTTTTTTAGCCGAACTAAAATCTATAAAATTGCTCATGCTGTAAAAATAATAAAAACTAATGTTAACGGCAGTTTTAAGCATAAAAAAACCTTCAGAAATTCTGAAGGTTTAGTATTTATTTTTTGATTGAATCTTTTTTCCAGCTTCCTTTAAAAGCACAGCTGTCATATCGGCCGTCTATTGAAATGAATGTCGTCGGTAATTTTGAATTAACAAATTTTTCCACCATTTCATTTCTTCTTTTGTTAAGTGCCATTTGCTTGATTCTGTCATAGTCAGTTTCCAGCGTAATCTGGTGTGCAGGAATCACATCTTCCATTTTAATGATCTTTACTACTTTTCTGTCTCTTTCATCTTTATCATCAAAAGCATTCGTGATATCTCCTTTATTAAGACCTGCTAACTCATAACTGATTGTTCCAGGAACACTTTCTCTTTCTATTTTATTAGAACCATCAGCACCGGGAATCACACCGGCATTGAATTTTGTTCTTTTATCATCAGAAAATCTGAACGCTGCATCTTTAAAAGTCATTTTACCGTCCATAATCAAACCTCTGATGCTGTCTAATTTTGCTTTTGCGGTTTTAATTTCTTCATCCGTAGGCGTTGCCATTAGAAGAATATGTCTTGCATCATATATCTTTCCTGATTTTTTCACCAGCTGTATGATATGATAACCGAATTCGGATTCTATCGGGTCTGAAATTTCTCCTTCCTGAAGGTTAAGGGCAGCAGCTTCGAAAGGTTTTACCATCTGACCTTTAGAGATATTTTTCATTAAACCACCGTTTGCCGCTGAACCCGGATCTTCTGAATAGATCCTTGCCTGGCTTTCAAAAGTTTCTCCTCCCTGAATATCCTGCTTTATTTTCTTTAGTCTGTTAATCAGTTCATCTTTGTGAGCTTCCGTAAGCTTGGGATACATCATAATCTGTGATAATGAAACCTCATCTTTAATTTCCGGAAGCTGAGTTTTATACATATTGTAGAAATCAGTTACCTCATTAGGCGTAACGTCAGCTTTTTCCGTAATTCTCTGGTATTTTGCCTGTCCGTAATATTGATCCGTATCGATTTTCTCGATCGCATTTTTCATTTCATATCCGTTTCTGAACTTATAGGCAGCCAGCATCGTTTTTTCATCCGGAAACTGGGACAATAATTGCTGATATTTTGCATTAGCCTGCTCCTTGATCGCAGCAGAACGATTATCTATTAAAGTATCTTTTCTTGCTTCGTATACCAGAAGTTTATTGTTGAGAAGATTTTCCAAAAACTCACACTTATCTATATTAGAAGCTCCCTGCTGTTTTGCATAGTTCATCTGCTCATTCACATCAGATTCCAAAACAATTTCATCACCGATTACAGCAGCAATACCATCCACTAAATCTCCTTGTTTCAGCTGAGCATTCATCATATTTGCACCAAACAACATGATGAAAATTCCAAAAAGAAAAGTGATCTTAAGTTTATTTATCATTTTACTATTTTAAACAAGTTGCAAATTTAGAATTCTTAATGAATTACACTAAATTTTTTATTATAAATATTTCTTAAAAAAGAAGTATTTACTGTAGTTCCACGTCAAATGTTGTTAATTCTTTAAATTGTCTTAATCTTGCGAACATATCCGATTCATTTACCTCCTCAATTCTTTCGGTCCCGAATTTTTCAACTGTGAAAGAAGCCATTGCAGAAGCTACAATTAAAGCAGATTTCATGGTTTCAAAATCAGTTTTTCCTTTTTTAGCAAGATAAGCTGCAAAACCTCCCGCAAAAGTATCTCCGGCTCCGGTTGGATCGAAAACCTCTTCCAGCGGCAGTGCAGGGATCGCAAATACCTTATCGTCGTGGAAAAGTAACGCTCCGTGTTCACCTTTTTTGATAATGACATATTTCGGGCCCATCGCATGAATTTTTTTAGCTGCTTTTACCAAAGAATATTCTCCGGAAAGCTGTCTTGCTTCTTCATCATTGATGGTGATAACATCTGTTTTCGCGATCATGTCCATTAAAATATCCCAGGCGGTATTCATCCAGAAATTCATTGTATCGAGAATAACTAATTTCGGACGATTATGCATTTTTTCAAGAACTGACAGCTGTACTCCCGGATGAAGATTTCCTAATAATAAAATCTCTGCATCCTGCATAGAATCAGGAATTTTTGGATCAAAGTTTTCCAGAACATTTACTTCTGTTGCCAATGTATCTCTTGTATTCAGATCGTTATGGTATTTCCCGGCCCAGAAAAAAGTTTTACCTTCTTTTACAATTTCAATCCCTTCGATGTTTACACCTCTATCGGTAAACATATCCAGATATTCCTGAGGGAAATCGCCTCCCACAACGGAAACGATTCCTGATTTTACACCCAAAATAGATGAAGTAATCCCGATATATGTTGCTGCACCTCCCAAAATTTTATCTGTTTTACCAAATGGAGTTTCAATTGCATCGAATGCAACACTTCCTACAACTAAAAGTTTCATATTATTTTCAAAGTATGTTAAACGTAATTAATTTTTCCATTCAAATGTGTCAAGCAGATGTTTCATATCATTTTTGATATAATCCACTGCAGGAGCCAAAGAGTCAGGTTTTGGCCTTGTGTTAAAGTATAAGTAAGCAGTTACAAAATGTTTTGTACTGTCTGTAATGTAAAACTGAAGATTGGAAGCACTTTGACCTTTAAGCTCGTAGAAATTACCATACACCTTCTTTTCCGGGTATTCGAATGATTTGGTGTCAATAGCACTTGCCTTTATCGTATGTTCGTAAACCATTTTTTCCGCTTCCCGGATGTGTGCCGCGAAATCGTTTTTTATCGGATAATAAGTAACGAATACTTTCGCTTTCATTTTCGGATAGTTCAGGTAATACCAGCAAGGTCTTTTGGCATCTGCTATTTTGGCAAAATCTGAATATTCAAATGTATAGGCACAGTTATTTTCAAACTTCTGGTATTTTGGGGCAGGATATTCCAGGCGAAGTTCTCCATAAGGCTTTGGAATAGGATCTTTGCCACAAGACACCAAAAGCAAAACTGCAAAAATAAAAATGGCGTTTTTAAACATTTTGCAAAAATACAAATTCCATTTAGATTTGAGAATACAAATTTCAGGATTTCAATAGGTTTTGGATTTGAAATTGAATTTTGTAGGGATGGCTTTATTTTAACACAAAGATCGCAAGATTTTTTTGATCATTACCCGCTTTTAAGTTCGCAAAGGCGTTTCACTCAGCAAAAGACATTAAAATTTATAATTTTGGGTGAATAGCACATTTTGTCATTCTGTAGAAATCCAGACAATTTATATTTAATTTTTGAGATTGCTTCGTCGCTTCGCTCCTCGCAATGACATCACAGAATTCTGTATGCCGCATCATAATTTTGGATATAATTTTCCAAAGGTTTTGGAAATGATCTTTCGTGAGAATCCATTACATTGGTTATGATGAAATTATTCTCAGCGATAAAACTTTGCCAGATTTCTTCAGAATCTACTTCAACATTGTAAATTTCTATGCTTAAATTTTTGTGTGTCAGTTTATGGCTTACCGTTTTCACTCCTACGATGAATGCTACCAGTTTATCGGAAATTTCAGGTACAAATTCGAACAGCTTTTTCCATATGAAGTCATCTTTTCTCTGCTGAATCAGGAATTGTCCGTTTCTGTGGACAAAATAATATTTTAATTCAAGATCTTTTGCTTTTGTTTTTTTGGCTTTAACGGGAAATTCAGATACTTTGTTCAATGAAAAAGCCAGACAATCATTATTTAGCGGACATTCTCCACACAAAGGATTCTTTGGTTTACAAATTTCAGATCCCAGATCCATCATGGCCTGATTAAAATCACCGACATTATCCGGTAAAATTAAATGTGCAAGCTCAGAAAAATAATTGAAAGCTCTTGAGTTTGAAATATCAAAATCATCTGCAAAAATACGGCTGAGAACACGGTAAAAATTTCCGTCCACCGCAGGAATTTTGCCATTGAAACAAATACTGGAAACCGCAGCAGCAGTATATTTGCCTACTCCTTTTAATTTTAAAATTTCTTCATATTCATGGGGGAAAATTCCGTGATAGTCGTTCATGATCTGCTGTGACGCTTTATGAACATTTATAGCCCTTGAATAATATCCCAATCCTTTCCAATACAGTAAAACTTCATTTTCATCAGCTTCAGCCAGTGTTTTAACGTCCGGAAACCTTGCAATAAAATTATTGTAGTGATTCAATCCCTGATTGATCCTTGTCTGCTGAAAAACAATCTCACATATCCATATTTTATAAGGATCTTTTGTCTGGCGGAAAGGAAGATCTCTGGCATTTATCCTGTACCAACTTAGAAGTTTACTGCCAATAGGTTTTAAATCTGAATTTTTTATATTTTCCAAAAGTTCTTCTTCATTAATGCTGCAAAGATAATTTAATTTTCCCTTTTTACCGGGTAAACGGGGGCGGCTTTAAGCCATTGATATTTCAGGTGTTTGTCTTTTGCAATAAAGCGGTAGCCTTCAAGTCTTTTAAGGTAAGCATACATCGGAGATTTCAGTTTCAATCTTTGATTTGACAAAATCTGCATTGGAAAGGTAACGATTGAGTCTATCGTTGTTTTAAGCACTTCTCCTGATTGAATTTTATAGATGAAAACTGCCCGTCCACGACCTGTAGAACTGTCTGTCAGTTTAATATCTGATGTTGAAATTACGAGATTACTGGCATCAAAGCATTCCTGTTCACTCATAATATAAGCTTTACCTTCTTGTCTTTCGTCCGCAAAAAGATCTATTGTATGTTCCTGTTGAATCTTTTTTTCTTCACAGCTAACCACAAAAAGAATTAATGGCAAAAAATAAAGTAATCTGCCTTTCATAAAGAAATATTTTAATGATTTGATAGAAAAAAACCGATGTATTTTCATCGGTTTTTATTGTAAGATATTTTTTTATTCCTGAGCGTATTCAGCATCCCATTCGTTTCCGTCATCACCTTTGTGCCCGTCAAGCTTTATCACAAAACTTTTTGTTGGGAAATATGGTGTCAGGCGGATGTCAAGCCACACTCTGTCTTTATTTACTCTATCCTGTTCGAAACGAACGATTTTAAATTTCTCGATCAGTTTGTCCGGACCTTTAATATTATCCAGGAACTGAACAATCTGTCTTCTCAAATCATCTTCATTTTTAGCATTCCAGTTTTCGAAAGCTCTTCTGTTCAGGAAGTCTAATAAAACTTTAGTGACATAGTCGAATACACGGACAACAGAATACGTCTGCAGACCGATATTATCGCCGGTGAACAGTGTTTTTGCAGAAAATGCCATGATCTTTCCGTACTCATTTACCATAGGAACAAGTCCCATTTTTTCAAGCTGTGAAATCTCGCTTTTCTTTAACTCGAATTTTACGGCGTCTACTTCATTGATGTTTCCATGTTTTTTACCGGCAGCTACCTGAGACATCAGCGTTTTATGGATTTTTCCTGCCAGTGAAGTCGATGGCGGAAGCTCTACGTTTTCTTCCTCTCCTACTTCTTCAGCCTTTCCACGGCCTACCAGCCAGTTGCATGTCATGATCACATTACTTCTGTGCAGTTCTCCACCCGTAAGATTCGCAGAGTGGAAAAGATCTACCACATCATCCGGCTTATCAAGATTCGCAAAATCGGTAACCATCATCACTTTGTTTTCGTTACAGATTTTTGCCCATTTCTCAATGACTTTATTCGATCCCAAATATCCCGGAATTGCTAAAATAGAATAGTTATCCCTAAGATCAAGGCGATCGTAATAATTTTTAAATTCTTCTGCAATAGCATCGATAAACAAAGGATTATCAAGATCGGAAACTTGATCCAGGCTTGCATTGACAATGCTTACATTGTCAACTTTATCAAGCTCGGTATTTTTATAAAACTGAGCCACCGTTCTGTAGTTGGTTTCAAGCATGCGAACGGCGTCAAGTGTATTTTTAAGGTTTGATTTCAGGCTCTGCTCTGCTGCCTGTGCCTTTGATTTGCATGTTTCGGCCATTTTATCGGCAGAATCATTGCCTTCCAGAAGATTTACCCAAAGGTTTATTTTTTGAAGAAGCTCTTTTCGTTCCTCTTCTTTATTGCTGTCATTAAGGAAGATTTCTTTCCTTGCTTTTCTGGTAGGGTTCATATTGGCAATACCATCCACAACGGATTCTACAAAACCAAAACCTCCGATTTTATTGAGTTCGGCAAGCGGATTAGCCTTCGGCTGACCTGCGTGTTGCTGCTGTTGTCCCTGTTGTTGGTTTTCAGCTGCCTGTAATTTACTATCCATGATTAATGTAAAGTCTTTAGATTATTTTTCAAGTTCTTGTGCCACGTCCTTCAATACTTCGATAAATGCAGCTCTGGTCTGATCATTTTCGAGCATATTCCGCAAAATTTTGTTGGTTTTCAGCTGACGTACGATTTTATTGTACTGTTCATGCTCCATGCTGAGCTGCTGAAGGTACGCTGATTTCTGGGTAAGATTTTTCGGGGTGAAGTCCGCAAGATTTTGAAAACGGAATTCTTCTTCTACTACATTGCCGTCTTCCGTTTCGTGCTGCACGTGTACAGAAGGCTGGAAATGTTTGAAGACGTCATCCACAGTCTTTAGACCTGTTACAATTTCAGGAACATAAGATTCATCTGTAGTAAGCTGGCTCACGATGAGTGACTTGTTTTCCTGTATGTTCTGAATAGCTTCATTAGCATCCACTTTCACTTCGTTTCCGCCAACGCCATAATTAAACATTGCCATATTATTGTTATTTTGAGATTTTCTATTTTGGTGTGAATCGTATTTATCAGCATCAAATAACTGACCAATCCAATGTTTAAATTTAAAAAAAAACTGTAACATACAAAATTTTGTTAAGATTTTTCTTGAAATATTTAATTTAAATACTAAATATTAATCAAAAATCAACATTTTACGATAATACTAAGCTAGGAAAAATTAAATAAAAAACGCACCATTTCTGATGCGTTTTTCGTTTTCTAACAATTTTTGGCTTGTTTACCAAATTTTTATCCTGTCTTCAGGTGCCTTGTACATTTTGTCGCCAGGCTTGATATCAAATGCTTTAATAAATGCATCCTGATTCACCAGCGGGCCATAAGCCCTGAATATTCCCGGAGAATGCGGATCGGTCTTCACCTGATTGGTCATATACTGATCCGTAGATTTTGTTCTCCATACGGTTGCCCAGCTCATGAAGAATCTCTGATCCTGTGTAAAGCCACTGATCAATCCCGGGTTTCCGTGATCTTTAAGATACATCTGAAGCGCATCATAAGCAACCGCTACCCCACCAAGGTCACCGATGTTTTCACCACTGGTAAATTTACCGTTGACAAAACTACCTTTTACCGGCTCATAAGCGCTGTACTGGGCCGCCAGTTGGGCAACTTTTGTATCGAAATTCTTACGATCTTCATCGGTCCACCAGTTATTCAGGTTTCCGTCACCATCGAATCTGGAGCCACTGTCGTCGAATCCGTGAGAGATTTCATGCCCGATCACCGCTCCGATTCCACCAAAATTAACAGCGGCATCTGCTTTTGGATTGTAGAATGGCGGCTGAAGAATGGCTGCAGGGAAAACGATCTCATTGTTGGAACCACTGTAATAGGCATTTACCGTTTGTGGAGTCATGCCCCATTCTGTTTTGTCGACCGGTTTTCCTATTTTATCAAGGTTTCTCTGATACTGCCATGCAGAAACATTCTGAAGATTAGAATATAATGTCGCGCCTGCTTTAGGAGATTCTACCTTTAACTGAGTATAATCTTTCCATTTATCCGGATAGGCGATCTTTACGGTGAATTTGGATAGCTTTTCCTGGGCCTTTACTTTCGTTGCAGGCGACATCCAGTCCATATCGTTAATGTGTTGCTTAAATGATTTTAAGATATAATCAATATACGTTTCCATCTGCGCTTTGGCTTCGGGAGTGAAATATTTTTCTACATACAGTTTACCGAAAGCTTCACCAAGAACACCGTTGACCAAAGAAAGACCTCTTTTGTTCATCGGACGCTGCTCTTTCTGACCCTGAAGATATTTAGAATAGAAATCAAATCTGATCTGTTCCAGCTTTTCATCCAGATTGCTGGCGTTACCATTAATTAAGTGATATTTAAGATAATCTTTTACCAACGGAAGATTTTTCTGGGTAAGGAAAGAATCCATATTCTGATAATATTTCAGTTCACCGATAATCACTCTGTCCGTATTAACTCCCGCTTCCTTAAGATATTTCTGAAGATTTATATTTTTAACCAATCCTGATAATTCAGAAACATTTTTCGGGTTGTATCTTAAATTAGCATCCCTGTTTTGCTCTAGCGTTAATAAATAATTAGCAAGCTGCTTTTCAAAATCAACTACATTTTTTGCTGCTGCATCAGAGTTTTTGTATCCCAGAACACCGAATAATTTCCCTACGTAAGACTGATATTCTGTCAGGGTTTTGGTATTGGCTTCGTTTACTTTTTGATAATAATCTCTTCCCAACCCAAGATCCGGACCGCCAAGATAAACCGCATTCATTTTGGAATTCTTCATATCTGCCCCTACTCTCCAGCCATAAAACGAGTTGTCCCCTAACTTTGTAGCTTCCAGTAAATATTTCTGAAGATCATTCAGGTTTTTGATGGCGTCGATCTTAGCCAGATCTCCTTTTATCGGTGCCAACCCTTCTGCATTTCTTTTATCAGTATCCATAAATGAAGCATACAGATTCTGTATTTTCTGCCCCTCGGAACCCTCGGAATAAGATTCGGATAAAATTTTGTTTAAAATATCCAGAGAAGCATCATCCACATTTTCCCTCAATGCATTAAAGGATCCCCAGCTCGCTTTATCTGAAGGAATCTGTGTGGTTTTCACCCAATTTCCATTCACATAGCTAAAAAAATCATCTTGCGGGCGTACCGATTTATCCATATAAGATAAATTGATCCCTTCTTCTTTTATCTCTTCTTTCGCAGATTCTGCAGCAACTTCTTTTACCGCTTCAGGTTTTTGTGTGTCTGCGGTTTTTGCCGTCCCACATGAATTTAAAAATACAAGCCCTGACAAGGCAAGTATTCCGATATTTAGCTTTTTCATTAAAAATATTTTTTGATTTTACACAAACTTACCAAATATACAAATTTTAGTGATAAATGTTTATGGTTTAGAATATAGAGGATGAGGCTAAGGTTGAGGTTAAGATTGAGGTTAAGATTGAGGTTGAGGTTGAGGTTGAGTTTGAGGTAGTGAGATTAACGATGTGGCTTGTATAAGTAATCGTTAAAATCAGGTTGATTATTTTTATCATTTATCAAATAAAAAAACCGCTCATTGCTGAACGGTTTTGGTATTTTTTCGGTAATGATTACCAAATTTTAATTCTTTCTGCAGGCGCTTTGTACAATTTATCTCCCTGCTTCACGTCGAATGCTTTGTAGAAGGCATCAACATTGATGATAGGCCCGAAACTTCTGAAATATCCAGGAGAGTGCGGATCTGTTTTTACCTGGTTTACCATGTATTTTTCACTGGATAATGTTCTCCAAACAGTTGCCCAGCTTAGGAAGAATCTCTGATCCTGTGTATATCCGCTGATCAATCCAGGGTTTCCTTTGTCTTTAAGATACATTTGAAGTGCATCGTAAGCGATATTCACCCCACCTAAGTCGGCGATATTTTCACCGTTTGTAAAAGTTCCGTTTACGAAAGTTCCTTTTACAGGCTCGTATTTATCATATTGAGCAGCAAGCGCTTTAGTCGCTTTTTCAAAGTTTGCTTTGTCTTCCGGAGTCCACCAGTCTACCAGGTTTCCGTCTGCATCGAACTGTGCGCCGGAATCATCAAATCCGTGGCTCATTTCGTGACCGATAACCGCGCCAATTCCTCCGAAGTTTACGGCTGCATCTGCCTGAGGATTGAAGAAAGGCGGCTGAAGAATTGCGGCAGGGAAAACGATCTCGTTATTTACCGGGTTGTAATAAGCATTTACCGTTTGTGGAGTCATTCCCCATTCAGATTTATCAACCGGTTTTCCGATTTTTGCTAAATCCTTATTGTACTGCCACTCAGTGATGTTCTGAAGGTTTGAGTAAAGATTCCCACCTTTAGATTCAGGAACGATGGTTAATTTAGAATAATCTTTCCATTTGTCAGGATAAGCAACTTTTACAGTGAATTTGTTCAGCTTCTGCATTGCTTTTTCCTTTGTTGTAGAAGACATCCACGCCAGGTTATTGATGTGTACGGCAAAACTTTTCTTTAAATAGTCGATGAGTTCAACCATCTGCGCTTTTGCTTCTGCAGGGAAATATTTCTCTACATACAGTTTTCCGAAAGCTTCACCCAATGTTCCGTTGATCAGCTCATATCCTCTTTTGTTTAATGCTCTCTGTTCCTGCTGACCTCTTAGATATTTACCATAGAAAGCAAATCTCATGTCACCCAGTTTTTCGCTTAAGTAAGAGGCACTTCCGTTGATCATGTGGAATTTAAGATAATCTTTGATCACAGGAAGATTCTGTGCATTGATGAATTTGTCTAAATTTTTATAATATCCCAATTCACCGATGATCACTTTATCTGTATTTACCCCTACTTTATTAAGGTAAGAAGGAAGGTCTACATTTTTTACAAGCGTCTTAAGCTCAGCCATTGTTTCAGGGTTGTACTGAAGCGTATTGTCGCGACTCTGCTCGTTCGTAAGATACGTTTTAGCGATACTTTTTTCGTAATCAACAATACCTTTTGCTGCTGCGTCGGCATTTTTGTATCCTAATTCTTTCAGCATGGAAGCCACATATTTTGTGTATTCGTTAAGAGCTTCCGTATTTTTTTCGTTTACTTTCTGGTAGTAATCTCTTCCTAAACCTAATGATGCATTTCCTAAATACACCGCGTTCATTTTAGAATCTTTCAGGTCTGCATCTACACCCCATCCATAGAAGGTATTTTCACCTTCTTTTGTTACGGAAATCAGGTAATTTTGAAGATCGTTAACGTTTTTGATGGCATCGATTTTATTCAGATTTGTCTGGATAGGTTTAATTCCGTCTGCATTTCTCTTCTGAATATTCATGTAAGTTGCATACAGATCCTGAATTTTTTTACCTTCTGTTCCATCTGCGAATTTATCTTTCAGCAGAGAGTTCAGGATAGTCATTGAATTGTTATCTGTATCTTCAGCCAATTTGTTGAAGCTTCCCCAGGTTGGTTTATCAGAAGGAATTTTAGCGGTTTTCATCCACGTTCCGCTCACATAGTTGTAAAAGTCATCCTGCGGACGTACTGATTTATCCATCAGGCTAAGATCCAGACCTTTGTCAGAAGTCTGTGCGTTCACATTCTGTGAACAGATCCCTGCTAGTAAAAGCAAAGAAAGTGTAAGTTTTTTCATTATAATTACAATTTATACAATAAGTGTAACTTTTTTTTAATTCGTTACTTTTTAGTGAAGACAAATTTAATTAAATATTAAGATGTGTCTATATTTATTTTTTCAACATGATTCATGCTTGTTTATGAACATTTTTAACATTAAACTTGTTTAAACTAATTCAGAATTAACCGCAAACCAAAGGTTCGACGTAGTCAAAAGTCACAAAAGATGAGTTCAAATTTTATTTAAAGATGATGGCTATAAATGAAAAACATCACAACAGCTTTAAAAAATCTTCGATTTTTCTTTTGAGAACTTTGAATATTCTAATTATTGCTTTATTATTATCTTTTGGAACTTTTGTGGTTAAATAAAAGTTTAAAACACCTTTATTAATAAATTCACTTTAATAACATATCGAGAATTTTTTTATAAAACATCAGTTCTCGATACAAAATTCTTTCAGAATTTCACTCGAACCGATGTTACCTTTCTTTTAAATCTCTGAATAATTGTATCAAAATTCTAAGACGCTGCAAATTCTTTCACATTTCCTGTACGTTTCAGGAATCCCCACGATTGCATTTCGCCTTTTAAAGCCCGTCTCAGACTTCTGAACAAAACAATATACATCAGCCATCTGTAGCCGAACCGCTGCGGAATAATATACAGAAGATTAACCATTTTTTCTCTCTGCATGACAAAAGCAATTAAAGCCAGTGAACCATCCACCAAAAGAAAGATTAAATAATAACTTACTATTTTGCCTCCGTTTCCTGATAATATTCCGAAAAACATGATAAGATCAGCTAACGGTGAGAAAAACGGAATGATATACTGAAACAGTAAAATATTCGGCATTGCCCACAATCCGAGGCCTTTGTATTTCGGATTGAGGAAAGTATGTTTCTGTTTCCAGAACATCTGCATAATCCCGTACGTCCATCTGAACCGCTGTTTTAAAAACTGCTTTACACTTTCAGGAGCCTCTGTAATGGCAACGGCACGGTTTTCATTGGCAACGGTATATCCTTTTTTCAGAATCTTAACCGTAATATCGCAATCTTCTGCCAATGTATCGGAAGAATAGCCTCCAACCTCAACAACCGCAGATTTCTTAAACGCACCAATAGCTCCCGGGATCACCGTAATGGCATTGATATTAGCATAAGCAAGTCGATCAAAATTCTGACTGGTTGTATATTCTATGGATTGCCATTTCGTCAGCCAGTTGACTTTATTTCCTACTTTTACATTTCCGGCCACGGCTGCAATTTTCTCATCGGGATATGAATTTAAAAATCGGGCAATTAAATATTTTACAGCATCTTTTTCCAGTTTGGTGTCTGCATCGATACAGACTACATATTCTGCATCAGACTGAGAAATACCGAAGTTCAGAGCGGTTGCTTTTCCACCGTTTGTTTTAGTGAAAATTTTAAGTTTCGGATGACCGGCAAATTCCCCTTTTGCCTTTTCGTACGTTGAATCTTTACTGCCATCATCAACCAGAATGATATCAAAATCCGGATAGGTCTGCTTTAATAAATTGTGCAGTGAAGAAACAATATTCACTTCCTCGTTGTATGCCGGAACAATAATCGAGACTTTAGGATACGATTCCAGCACAGGAAAATCTCCTAACTTTTTCTCTTTTTTTCTTTCCTTAAATGCCCAGTAGAGCATAATAATCAATCGTATCAAACCTAATCCGATAAAAATGGTAAAAAGTGCCACAAGGAAATGACTTATGCCATAAATGATGGTTGCCAAAATTAAATTAAGCTGCATCACATAATATGATCTTGTTTTAGGAACGGCGGGCATCAATTCCGCTTTATTTTTATGTAAAATCGTCGAAAGATTGGTAAAATGATAGCCTTCTTTCTGTAATGTAGGAATTAAAATTTTTAAAGCTTTTACGGTTTCTTCACGAGTGTCACCGCCTGCATCATGAAGAAGGATAATATTACCTTTTCTCTGTTGCAAACCTGTCAGAACACGTTTTACAATTTCATCAGCTTTTATTCCGGGTTGCCAGTCTTCCGGGTCGATATTTTCACCAATATCCAGATAATTCTGCTGTCTTGCCAATGCTACGGGAACGATTTCCTCAGAAGTTGTAGGTTCAGAATCAGCATTATAAGGAGCCCTGAAAAGAATAGTGCTGTGTCCCGTAATGCATTCGATCAGCAATCTTGTAAGCTTCATCTCAAGCAAAGCCCGTTCGGGACTAACTTTTGCTACATTTTCGTGGGTAAAAGTATGGTTTCCGATTTCATGACCTTCCCGGTAAATTCGTTTAACCAAAGGAAGATTTTTCTCCGCATTAAGCCCTACCAGAAAGAAAGCTGCAGGAACATGATATTTTGAAAGAACATCCAATATCTGCGGGGTGTAGGTTTCGTCAGGCCCGTCATCAAAAGTGAGGACAAGCTCTTTCTGTGGAGCTTCCCCATATTTTTTTACTTCATAGGAGCTTGGATAGGTGATATAATTTTCATCAGTGATGATTTTTTCTTTAGGATCGATTTCTATGTCAATTTTTCCATCATGAGGCGTATTCAAAACATCTAAAACTTCTCCATCACCGATATAATCGACCATGGTCTGCCCTTTTACATTTTCCAGTGATTTTAAATTTAATTTTGATAATCCTGCAAATGTCAGATCTTTATCATAGAAATTCCAGATCCGGCTGTCTTCGCTTCCCAGTCTCCAGAGCGCTGTTCCTGCCAGAGGATATTCTGAGGAAAAACGCATCGTATTGAAAATGGATGCCGCATCATTAAAGAACACAGTATGCGTATTATTTTTGGAGTCTTTATAAGAATAATTTAAATTAAAAGTATTGTCATCAAAATTAATATTTGCCTTGCTGGCACTCGCTTTTGTAATGGCCTGCATATACGTCACAGAACCATTGTCATTTTGATCCGTACTCCAGTCGTAGCCGTATGCACCCAGTCCTAAAATAATTTTATTTGGAGATGTTTTCGTCAACATTTTTCCTGTCTGCGCTTCAATCCATTTCTGAGAAGAAACCGGCCCGGCATCGCTGTCATCAGAGTATTCGTCATAGGCCATCAGTATAAAATAATCTACGTAAGGATCTAATTGTTTGATATTATAGTCGTCATTATCGGTGGTAATATCCATCGATACCAACAAATTATTCTGTCTGAAAGTTCCCGAAAGTTCTTTCATAAAAGTGATCAGATATTCATCAGAATCGAGATTTATATTTTCAAAGTCAATATTAATTCCTCTGAAATTTAGTTTCTGACATTGCTGCTTTAATTTCTGAATGAGCTGAACCCTTTTCTGCGGATCTTTCAACACTTTCCCTAGCCCTTCAGAATGAAATTCCTGCTCAAAATTATTACTCAGAATCGGCATAGCAGCAACTCCTGTTCTTTTAATGAGTTTATAACCTTCAGGATCGACATTTGTTTTTAGTTCTCCTGTTTTAGGATCAAGGAAAAACCACTCCGGGAAAACCAGGTTGATATGTTTGATATTTCTTTTCAGGGACATCAAAGATTGAGGATCCCATGCCACATAAAATGCAGAACGGATTCCTCCGGGAAACTGTTCCCAGTTGCGGTTTTGATTTTTAAGTCTGTCGGCTCTTGCTTTTTCAATTTTAGCAAGATTGGTATGCATGGTTTTTTCAGAAATAAAACTTCGGAAGCCTTTATATTCTTTAGAAATTCTATTCTCCTGAAGATAAGGTTTACTTGCAGTAATGACCGCTTTATAATCTTCTTTAAAAGGAATTTTCGGATTCTTATCCAATTTCATCATTAAGCCTAAGGCCAGAACAAGTAAGATGCCTATAAAAATGAAAATACGACTTCCCCACTGTACATTTCGCCAGCGTTTTTTGCTGTCGGTCTGAAAAATCTGTTTTGAGTTTTCCACAATTTTGATATTTCCTCATCGACGTCAAAAACTGTGAAAAACCACTTCAGAATTAATTAAAAAAAAATTAAAAAATCAACTGATTATGAATTAATTACTTACCAAAATCCCTATAAGATCCTGGATCACTTTTTGTGACACAAAATACATGAAATCCAGCCTTTCCAGATGCGGCATATACAATTTGGAAGTAACTTCCCGGTCATAGATTCTGATCGTGTAAAAAACGGTGCCTACTTCTTTTCCGTCTTCTCCTTTTCCCGGACCTGCAACTCCTGTAGTGGATAATGAAATATCTGTATCAAATAAATTCTGACAGCCTTCTGCCATTTCGGCCGCCACCTGTTCGCTGACTACTGTAAATTGTTCTACTGTCTCTTTTTTAACTTTTAAAATTTCGGTCTTTTTTTCTGTCGCATAGGCAATGATTCCTCCAAGAAAATACTTTGAGCTGCCGGAAATTGAGGTGATCATTTTCGCAAGCTCTCCTCCCGTACAGCTTTCTGCCGTGGAAATCGTCATCTTCCGTTCTGTAAGAATTTCAGCCAGGATTTTTTCAATTTTATCTTCTGAAGTTGCGATAACATGATCTTTTATTAAAGGCAACAATTTTTGGATTTCTTCTTCCAATTGCTGTTGGAGCAGCGATTCATTTTCTCCTGTTGCGGTCAGTCGCAATTTTACACGTGTCCCGACCGGAAGATAAGACAGCGCTATATTTTGAGGCAATGCCAGTTCCCAATTTTCGATGGTGTCTGCCAAAATACTTTCGGGAATCCCCACAACGGAAACGATTCTTGTGGAAATATAATTAAGGTTAAATTTTTCCTGCAGATACGGAACAATCTGATCTTTGATCAAAGGTTTTACTTCGTAAGGAACTCCGGGAAGGCTGAATAACAGTTTTCCGTCCTGCTCCATCATCATGCAGGGCGCCGTTCCGTAATGATTCTGAAAAACTTTTGATTTTGTAGGAACGAAAGCCTGCTCGCGGTTTCTTTCCAGGATTTCCAGTCGGCCGCGTCTTTCCATATAAGCTTTTAAATGATTGAAAGTTGTCTCGTCCAGAGCAATTTCATCATTGAAAAATTCAGCAATTGCTTTCTTGGTTTTATCATCTCTTGTAGGTCCCAAGCCTCCTGTAGTGATGATTAAATCGCCAATCTTAAATGCAGATTCAATGGCAGCCTTGATGGTTTCAATTTCATCTGAAACGGTAATGATCTGTGAAACGTGTATTCCTATATTTTTAAGTTCAGTAGCAATGAAATTAGAGTTGGTGTCCACCGTATTTCCGGAAAGGATTTCGTCACCAATCGTAATCAGAACAGCATTTTTCATATGTAGGTTGAAAAAAATTCAGCACAAATGACGGAAAATTCTCTATGACCGGCAATATAAATTGATTTTTTCTATTTTTGGCAGAAATTGTTTATAACTATAATTAAGAATTATGTCTACATATGATGATGCATCATGGCATTATGGAGGTGATTTTCCCGAAGAACTTCCTGAGAAAAACGGGGCAACCCATACGGGAATGTTTCTCGTGTGGTGTATTGAAAATAATCTTGTCTCCGATGAATTGAAAAATGACGCAACAGAAGAAATACAAAAACTGAAGCGACGTGAACTGACTGGTGCTGAATTTATTATGGATTCGATGGATGGAAAATTTTCTGAATATGATCTGAATGTAATGGGAAATGCCTTTGCGCAGGATTATTATAAGGACGAAACAGATTTTGGAAACAGATTCAGTTCATTTGCTGATGATTATGTAAATCTTTTCGATACAAAAGCAGAGGAAAATGATTATGAATATGAAACGTTCTATCATATTGAAGATACATATGAGAATTATGATCTGATGAAGCAGATCATAGACTACCGTTTTGACGAATGGAAGGAGTACAAGAATTTAAATTAAACACCACTTGATTTGTCATTCTGCCGAAAGAAAAATCTCCACAATTAAAGATTCTTTAGCTCAGAATGACAAACTTTTGTAAATAATTAATTATGTCTAACCCAAATTAGTTCATCTGTATTATAGCCTACTTTTTTGGCTTTTTCAAGAAACCTTTGTCTTATACTTTCCGGGATTTCTTTGGTACGGGAAAGAATCCAGAGGTATTTCAGGTTGCTTCCCATAATCAGGGCGTACTGATAGTTTTCATCAATGTCAACCACGTTGTATCCTGCCCAAATAGGTTTAAAAAAAGAGACTTTTAAACGTGCTTCTGTTTCTTTATTTACAAATCTGGCCTCTCCAATCGACTCTTTCCATTCTTTTTTGACATAATCATAACCTTTATTATCGACTTTTATGCTTCCGTTTGGGTTTTTATAATATGTAGCTGTTACGTTATCCATGTTTTTTTCAAATTTATAGTCGAAACGGGCTATTTCATACCATTTTCCAAGATATCTGTCAGCATTGAAATTTTGAACAGCAGTAGCTCCTTTCGGAATTCCTACCGAGCATGAATTTAAAATAATGAGCCCTAAAACTCCCAAAGAAACCGGGATTACAATCTTTTGCAAAGTTTTCATAATATAATCTTTTGTGTGGTACGTTAAACTTCAAAAATAGTGCCTTAGAGTTAGAAATATTAACCTTAAAAAGAATTCAAATTAATAAATGTACCACAAGTTACAAACATTTAAATCTTTTGTTAACTGAATATTAATTATGGTTTACTTTTTGTTATCAACCTAAAATCTAAACCACAATAAAATATTACAATATGATAACGATTATTCCAGAAGCTCCGGAAAATGTTGCGGCTTTCAATGCAACGGGAGAAGTAACCAAAGAAGATTTTGAAAACCTGGTAATTCCGAGGGTAAAACAGAAGGTAGATCAGTTTAATGAGCTGAATTATCTTTTGTACCTGGACACTGATCTGGATAATTTTACCATGGGGGCCTGGTTGCAGGATGCGCTTTTAGGATTAAAAAACTTAACAAAGTGGAACAGAACCGCTATTGTTACAGACAAAGAGGGTGTACAGAATTTTACTGATATTTTCAGTGTACTCATGCCGGGGGAATTTAAGTCTTTCCCTAAAGGAAACCTTTACAATGCACTCTATTGGTGCAAAAACGGCAATGAAGTCGAAGCGTAATTTATGCTTATTATAAAAACAAAACGGACCGTCTTTTAAAGATGGTCCATTTTTATTTTATTTTTCGCAGGAAACACATTCAGTCAATGTTTCATTGTTTGTTTTTGAGGCATACAAATATCTGTATCGTATACTGATAATTAGACCTATGACGGTCATGACTACGCCAACAAGAGAAGGGTAATTGTAACTATATCCTTTCTCCAAAGGAATCCCTCCAAGAAAAGCGCCCATTGCATTGGCAATATTAAAGGCGGCCTGCATAAAGGCGGCTGCCATCATTTCGCTTTTGGGAGCAGCTTTCATCATCATAATATTGATCGGTGCCGATACAGACATTGACAATGCGCCGCAAATAAAGGTAAGGGTAAGCGAAACATTACGATATTCTGACAGAAAAAAGACCCCGGCCAAAGAAAGCATCATTAAAAATAGCAATAATGAACATGTCTTCTCAGGGCTCAGACGATCGGATAAATATCCTCCGACAAGATTTCCTACTACCATTCCGGCTCCTGCCAAAATCATCACATAAGCCATATAGCTTTCTTCTATTCCAGAAACAATGGTCATAAGCGGTGTAATATAGCTGAACCATGTAAATAATCCACCGAAGCCTATAGCTGTTATCATTAGGACCAGCCAGGCCTGTCTTTTCTGTAAAAATTTGATTTCTTCTTTAAAATGAGTCTCCTGATTTGATCTCAGGTCAGGAAGCCATAATTTAATAAACAGAAGAGCAAGCAGTCCGATCACCGAAACAATGGCAAAATACCATCTCCAGTGAAAAGTATGACCAATATAAGTCACCAGAGGAACCATGGCAAGATTGGCAATAGTAAGCCCCGTGAACATGAGTGAAATATTAAAAGCTTCTCTACCTTTTGTTGCCATTCTGGCCGCAACTACAGTTCCGACCCCGAAAAATGCTCCGTGAGGAAGACCAGAGAGAAAACGGATGATCATCATGGTTGTATAATTTGGGGCCAATGCTGACAAAGCATTAAATAAAGTAAAAATGATCATCAGAGCCATCAATACTTTTTTTGGAGGAAATTTTACGGAATATCCGATAAGAACCGGTGCGCCCACTACAACACCAAAAGCATAGGCAGAGATCAGGTGACCGGCCTCAGGAATACTGATCTGTAAAGTTTTTGCCATATCGGGGAGTAATCCCATAATGGTAAATTCCGTAGTTCCTATTCCTAGGCCACCAATTGCCAGAGGAATAATTTTTTTATCTATTTTCATTATCTTCTTTAAAAGTGCAAAATTCGGCAGAAATAATCATTTTAACTTTAACCAAAATGATATAAATTTCCACTATATTAACCTGATAAGTTAAATTTAAACTAAATATTAATCAAAAAAGAACATAAAATTAAATTTTGGAAGAGGATACCTATACAATTCCAATTACTTTTTATGTGTTAAAAAAATCGCTCCGTGAGTGAAGCGATTTGTATTTTAGTGAATATGTTTTTCTGCGTGATAAGAGCTCCGTACCAACGGCGAACTCTCAACATGCCTGAAACCTAAACTTCTCGCAAAATCTCCAAGTTCATCAAACTCTTCGGGAGTGATAAATCTTTTCACGGGAAGATG
Organism: Chryseobacterium taichungense; assembly: GCF_900109935.1. Classification (GTDB taxonomy): domain Bacteria; phylum Bacteroidota; class Bacteroidia; order Flavobacteriales; family Weeksellaceae; genus Chryseobacterium; species Chryseobacterium taichungense. Next base: position 250,341 of record NZ_FOBV01000003.1, read on the forward strand.
TTTTTTTGTCGGCTGCAGATATTGCCCCAATGTGATGACATCTACATTTGCATTCCTGATATCTTCAATAGTCTGGAAAACTTCATCTTTTGTTTCACCCAATCCCAGCATCACTCCGGTTTTGGTCCTTCTTTGTCCTGCTTCTTTTAAATATCTCAGTACTTCAAGACTGCGCTCGTATTTTGCCTGGATTCTAACTTCTCTTGTCAAACGTTTTACAGTTTCCATATTGTGGGAAATCACTTCGGGTGCTACATCAACTAATCTGTCGATATGCTTTGTTATTCCCTGAAAATCCGGAATAAGTGTTTCCATCGTTGTACCCGGAGATATTCTTCTTACCGCATTTACTGTTTCTGCCCAGAGAATTGATCCCATGTCTTTCAAATCATCACGGTCTACGGAAGTTAAAACGGCATGCTTTATTTTCATTAATTTTATCGAGCGTGCTACTTTTTCCGGTTCGTCCCAGTTTACATCAAGCGGCTTTCCGGTTTTAACTCCACAAAATCCGCAGCTTCGCGTACAGATATTTCCTAGAATCATGAAGGTTGCCGTTCCTTCTCCCCAGCATTCACCCATATTCGGGCAGCTTCCGCTCTGGCAAATTGTATTTAATTTATATTTATCAACCAAAGTTCGCAGTTCCCTGTAATTCTTGCCGGTAGGAAGTTTTACACGAATCCATTTTGGTTTCTGAACAGTTGTATTTTGAATTAAATCCTCCATGTAAATCTCAAATTGAGGGTCAAAGTTAGTGAATTTTTTATCGAAACAATCAAAGACAGAGATTGATGAAACATATAATTTTGTAATTTTAAATTCAAATACCAATTCATGAAAATTACATTCTGTTTTTTATTCGGATTTATAAATCTATTTTGTTTTGCACAGGAAGAATTTAAACCGGCAGGTGCAACTGTTATTGAAACTGTTGACGGAGATCTTGACGGAGATGTTGTTCCTGAGAAAGTAATCATTTACAATACAAAAGATACTACTGAGTATGGAAACATCCGTGAAATACAAATTTTAAAGAAAGTGAATAATAAATGGACGATCCTGGAGAAGTCAAGAAATGCGATCCTGAAAAGCAATGATGGTGGAATGATGGGCGATCCTTATCAGTCAACCGAGATAAAAAACGGAATTCTGATGATTACACAGGCGGGGGGAAGCAGCTGGAAATGGGGCTATACGGATAAATACAGATTTCAGAACGGTCGTTTTGAACTTATCGGCTACTCATCCAGCAGCGGAAAACCAGAAGAATATTGGACTGATGTGGATTTTAATTTGTCTACAGGACAATTAACTTTTGAAAAAGAAGTTGAAAATACGAAAGAATACGGACCCTCGAAAAAAGAAAACCTAATAAAGAAAGGCATAAAGCTTAATCTTCAAAACAGAAATCAAAAAGAAAGAATTGAAATTCTTCTTCCGAAAACGAAGGAGAAAGTTTACTTATAAAAATGAATACCGCTAATTATCTTCAAATTCATTATTTTTAAGAAGTTCGGCCAATACCTTTTTAGCCCTCATGACGCGCACTTTTGTATTGGCTACGGAAATTCCGAGTTCTTCTGCAATTTCTTTAATACTTTTTTCCTCAAAAAACCGCAATCTGATAATATCCTGATAATTGACATCCAAAGATTCTATGGTTTTAATGATCTTTTTCTGCTCTTCCTCAGAAATCATGAGTTCTTCCGGAGATTTGGCATATTGATTTTTTACTTCTTCCAGATTTTCTGTAGGATCCTGATTTTCGCGGCTTTTTCTTCTCCAGAAATCAATAATGGTATTCTGGGCAATGGTAAGCACCCAGGTCTTAAACTGAAAATGAGGATCATACATATCCAGCTTTGATAAGACCTTTGAGAAAACATTCACTGTGATTTCGTCGGCATCATTTTCATCATGAACTTTTTTCATCACAAAAGAAAAAACATCAACCCAAAAGATGTTGATGAGCTTTGTCTGAGCTTTCTGGTCTTTTTCCTTTGCTTTACCGATCAGCTGGAATAATTGTTCGTCGTTCATTATTAACAAATATAATTGTTTTCAGCTGAAAATACAAAGCAGGATATCAAATGAATTTTTTCTGTAAAGTTGATATTGCCGACTAAAGTTTAGCCCTGATCGCAGCATTTGTCTGAGCTCATTTTTTTGATTTCGGCGCGGCAGCTTCGCTGCCGCGCCGAAATCAAAAAAAATAGCGAGTGCGGAGAGCAGGAAAATGCTTCTAAAAAAGAAATTAAACGTTTAGATAATTATAAATGACAGACTCTTCCCTTCCCCTTATTTCCCTGAAATGATTATCTTTGCACATTAAATTTTAAAGTTAAAAATAATGAACTCTTTTATTGAAGAATTGAAATGGCGCGGTCTTTTTGCAGACATGATGCCCGGAACGGATGAACAACTGAATAAGGAAATGACAACGGCCTATATCGGTTTTGATCCTACCGCAGATTCTTTACATATTGGAAGTCTTATTCAGATAAAAATTCTCGCTCATTTTCAGCAGCACGGTCATAAGCCGATTGCTCTGGTAGGTGGCGCTACGGGAATGATTGGTGATCCTTCCGGAAAATCTGCTGAGAGAAATCTTCTGGACGAAGAAACACTTCTTCATTATGTTGACTGTTTAAAAAACCAGCTGTCGAGATTCCTGGACTTTTCAGGGAATGAGCCTAATAAGGCTGAACTGGTAAATAATTATGACTGGATGAAAAATATCTCTTTCCTTGATTTCGCAAAAAATGTAGGAAAGAATATTACGGTAAACTATATGATGGCAAAAGATTCCGTGAAAAAGAGGTTTTCAGGAGAATCCGGAGCGGAAGGAATGAGCTTTACTGAATTTACCTACCAGCTGATCCAGGGATATGACTTCCTGCATCTGTACCAGAACAACAATGTAAAACTTCAGATGGGAGGTTCTGACCAGTGGGGAAATATTACGACAGGTACAGAATTGATCCGCAGAAAAGCTCAGGGAGAAGCATTCGCATTAACCGTTCCTCTGATTACAAAAGCTGACGGTTCAAAATTCGGAAAGTCTGAGAGCGGAGAAAATTACTGGCTCGATAAAAAGAAAACATCACCTTATAAATTTTACCAGTTCTGGCTAAATGCTACGGATGATGATGCTGAAAGGTTTATTAAATTTTACACTTTCCTTGGAAAAGAAGAAATTGAATCCCTGATTGAAAATCACAAAACAGCTCCAAATGAGAGAAAGCTTCAAAAAAAGCTGGCTGAAGAAGTAACGGTGTGGGTTCATGGAAGAGAAGAATATGAAAAGGCTCTGAAAGCTTCAGAAATTCTTTTTGGACGTTCAACGGCTGAAGATATGGTAAGTTTGGATGAAGCCACTTTTCTGGAACTGTTTGATGGTGTTCCTCAAAAGGAAATCGCAAAATCTGATGCCTTAGGAATAAATATCATCGATCTCCTTTCTGAAAAATCAGGTTTTTTAAAATCAAAGAGTGAGGCATCAAGAGAAATCAAAGGCAATGCAATTTCGGTTAACAAGCAAAAGGTTAATGAAACTTTTACAGCCAATGAAACTGATCTTATTGACGGTAAATTCTTATTACTGCAAAAAGGAAAGAAGAATTACTTTATTGTAAAAGCAATTTAATTTCTTTCTTACATTATAATAAATTTTCGGCGCGGAATTTTCAATTCCGCGCCGAAAATTTTTCATTTTTACTACCTCAACAAATAAAAAAAGACCGCAAAAGCGATCTCTTCATGTATTGTAAAATTAATCTTATAATTCTAAGAAGCTGTAATAAGTAGAAGTACTTTTTTCTCCTGATCCAATTACTTTACTTGTTTTGGCAAGTTCTCCGTCGACGTAGATATTTACGATCAATTCTGAATCTGAATATGGAAGAACTGCATTTGCAGCGATACTTAACTGAGACTGACTAGAACTTACAAACAGGTCTCCTGATGACCAGGTTAATCCTGTTGGGTTGAAAGTTGTCTCAGGACTTGTTCCTATCTGGGTAACAACAGCTTTAAAATTTACTGTAGGAGGCGTTGCTGGCGGAGGATTTGGACCTTTTACATTTATTTTTGCTTCCAACTGAATAATGTGATCCGTGAACTCATCTTCATCATCGTCTTTACAAGAGTTAAGAACAGAAATTACCGAAAACAACACGGCGAATAAAAAAGAAAGCTTAAGTAAACTTTTTGATTTGTAAAATTGCTTCATTTTTCCAAATAGATTTTTAATGTTTCAAATATAGGTTTTTTATCAATATAAAAATATGTTTTATGAAAATTTTCCAACAAAGATTTCCAAAAAATATCAATTTAATAAATAATATTTCCTTTTTCTATCTGATATGGGAAACTATATATTTCTAAAGCAGACAGTTTGTCATCGTATTGAGCATGGCTTCATTTTTATAGTATTAAATCATCATCATTTATAATTATCTTTGCTTCATGAATTTAGACTACATTGTAAGAGAGCCGGAAAATATTACTCCACAAACGACAATTCTTTTTATGCTTCACGGCTATGGAAGCAATGAGCAGGATCTTTTCAGCTTCAGGGATACACTTCCTGATGACTGGATTATCGTAAGCTTCAGAGCCCCTAGAGAGACACAGTTTGAGGGATTTTCCTGGTACGATATAGACTTTAGCAATCCTGATCGTTTTGTGGATGTCGAACAGGCAACAGAATCACTAAACAGTGTTTTGCAAAGCATTCTCAGCATCATCAATCATTATGGAATTACAGAAGGTAAAACCCATCTTTGCGGCTTTAGTCAAGGTGGAATTCTGTGCTATGCCCTGGCATTGAAATACCCCGAAATGTTTAATTTAGTCGCCTGTCTGAGCAGTTATCCTGAGGAAAAATTATTGCAAGACATTGTTAAGGACAAGAAAAAACTTGAAAAATTACGTTTCTTCGTTTCCCATGGTACTGATGATGCAGTAATTCCTTTAGATTGGGGAAGAAAAGCGGCTGATCTGTTATATGATCTTGGCTGTTATTTCACTTTCAGGGAGTATATGAGCGGGCACGGTGTAAACCAGAAAAACTATATGGATCTTATGGATTTCTTTTCCAAATAAGAACAATACGGAATTTAAAATTTCGCATTGATTATTCAAAAACAATACAAGCATTCTTAAAATTAAGGATGCTTTTTTATTCGCATTGAGATAAAATGAGTAAATTCAGTACATGAAACTGAATTGCTTTTTATGGATTTTTTTCTTTGGTATTTTCATTAATGCCCAAAATTCATTTGAAGTTCAGGACGCGAAAAAAACAGTGATTCCCTTTAAATTAATCAATAACTTACTCTTTATTCCTGTTAACATTAACGGTGCCGATCTTACCTTTTTACTGGATACAGGCGTTGCGGAAACCTCTATATTCAGCCTGGAAAACCAGGAAATAAAACTTATCAATGTCGAGAAGATAAAATTTTCAGGGTTAGGAGGAGACAGAAGTATTGACGGATTCCGGTCTGATAATAACATCGGAAAAATAGGAAAAAACTATGTCAATGACTCGATGACGATCTTTATTATCACAGATCAGGATTTTAATATTTCATCACACGTCGGGATTCCCGTCAACGGAATAATCGGCTATCATTTCTTTAAAGACCATCCTGTCGTGATCGATTATTCCTCAAAAAAGATAACCATTTATAACGATGAAAATTTATTCAGAAAAAAGGTTAAGAATTTTAGTGAGATCGATATCAGTATCGAAAAGAATAAACCTTATGTCATCGCTGATGTAGAAATGACGAATGAAAGGAAAAGTTCAAAGCTTCTTATTGATCTCGGAAACAGCGATCCGATCTGGCTTTTCCCAAAATTGATAAAAGATTTCGTATACAACCGTCCCAATATCGATGACTTTCTCGGAAGAGGCTTTAATGGTGATATTTACGGAAAGAGAAGCAGAATCCATAATTTTTATTTAGGAGAATTCAAATTTGAAAAACCTCTTACGGCAATGCCCGATGAATATTCTATTCAGAATGTAAATTTGGTTGAAAACAGAAAAGGCCCTGTAGGCGGGGATATTATGAGACGTTTTACGGTTGCTTTTGATTATGCCGGGCAAAAGTTATATTTAAAGAAAAACCGAAATTTCGACGATCCGTTTCATTTTAACATGAGCGGCCTTGATTTCCGACAGGACGGAATGGAATGGACAAAAGACATTGTAAATCTCCCAACAAAAAATCGTGGTAATTCGTCGGGTGGTACTGAAGTATTTACCAGCAGCATGCAATATAATTTTATTTTAAAACCTGTTTTTTCCATTGCCGGTGTACGTAAAGATTCTCCAGGCGCAAAAGCCGGATTACAGAAAGATGACCGCCTTATAAGCATTAATGGCAAGAAAACTGCTGATATGACCTTACAGAAAATAATGGAACTCATGAAATCCGAAGAAGGAAAGACCATAGAAATGCTGATTGAAAGAAAAAATAAGCAGATGTCTCTACGCTTTACTTTGGAAGATCCTATACCTTATCAAGAATAATATGAATACGGAAGAAACAACACTCGATAAAATAAGAACCAGGCCCCGGTTCACGATGTTTACTCACCTTAGTAAAGAAGAGTATGCGGAAAACCTTAAGAAATATCTGGCAGAGCATGCCGATGAATTTTCCGGAAATATCAATAAAGAAGTGGCAACGATCTGTGTAAAGACCAACGATGAAGGCTACTGGAAACCCAGACTATCCTTACGCGTAGAGATTGAAGATGATGAAACCTCCATAAGAGGAATTTTTGGTCCGAGTTCAGCGGTATGGACATTCTTTATGTTTCTTTATTTTTCCTTTTCTATCCTCTGGATGGTATTTTTTTCTATGTATTATGTAGAAAAGAAGATTAACAGCCAGGAATTTCCGTGGGCGCTGAATGCTTCTTTCGCCATGCTGTCGTGTATCGCGATTACGTATGCTGCAGCGAGGTTCGGGCAGCATAAAGCTAAGGATGAAATGCTAAAACTTCGAAGATTTGCAGAAGAGTCTACTTTACAATTTGAAAAGATAAATTAATAGTAAATCTGAAAATCAGAAGCAATTTAAAAGACTTATAAAAAACAATGTTGCAGCATCTGTAAAAAAGCTGCGCAGGTTTTAGGTGAAAGGTGCTTAGGTTTTGATCAGAATTTATTAAGGTTCAACTGTTTTTGTGGTTTGTGGCATCTGCTCGATTTCAGCTTTCGCCGCCCTGATGGAATCCACTACCCTTTCTCTGTTGTCCTGTTCTTTCAGGATTTTCTGGATATTCGGTTCAATCATTTTGGTCATTTCATCCACAGAAACATTATTGGAATTCGGGTCATTAAGTAACTTTCTCCAAGGCTTGCGTTTTCCCCATGGATAATCTCCGTATACCAGCACGGGCGTTCCTTTTGCCTTGGTAGTAGCTCCTCCCGGGTTTAAGACCCATGTATCAGCATAGCCATACAGCCATTTCGCATCATTCATCAGCAGTCGTAAACATGAATGCGATGCCGGATATCCCGGAAGATCATACTGATGCCATCCGATACCATCAAGATTAAATATATTAAAATTATAAGGTAGCTTCCATTCGCTGCTCACCGTAGAAATGGCGAGCTTTTTCTTCCAGTTTGCAAACGTAAGTCCGGTCTTTGTTTTGGCGGATTTTTTACCCATGCTTGTAGGCCCCCATTTAACCAAAGTTCCATTTGAATAAACCCCGTATGCCTGAATAGGATACGAGAATACAACAAACTTTTTAACAGGACTCAACACATCCAGCTGCATAGGAAATGGTGAATATTCCATTAATGTAGTATCAATTTTAGCAGGCACTACTAATGTATCTGCATTCCATTTATTTTTCGAATCAAGCCTGTTAAGTGCCAGAATTGCGTAGCGCTCTTTCTCCGTAAATTTTTTGTTAAATGATGCGAACAGAGAATCTCTGACTTTTTTATCTTTAGGGAAAATATATGCATTATAGAATCCATATTCCTGAACGGCAGGTGGTAATGACTCTTTTTGTACAACAGAATCTTTCTTTGCCATCAGAGAATCTTTTTTCTCAGATTCTTCCGTGACAGATGAAGCCGTGTCGCTGATTTTGTCATTGATTTTTTCCAGTTCCTTTTTACAGGAAACAAGCGTTAATGTGATAAATAATGTGTAGAGAAATGATTTTTTTACAGATATGTTTTTCATAAATAAAATTACCGGAATAGTTTTGCTATTCAGTACAAATATCAGACCTAAATCCGAATAATAAAAATCAACACATAAAATACCGTAAAAAACCGGGGATGCTTACAAAGCTGTGAATAATTAGGTATTTATGTATCGACCAGAAGTTTAGAATCTATTTACGCCACATGATTGTTTTGGATTTTAGATGCTGAGAATCCGTTCCAATCATTATTTCAAATTCGCCTTCTTCCCAATCAAAAATAAGTTCTTCATTATAAAACTTCAACAGTTCAGGGGTAATATTAAAAACTACATTTTTTGTTTCCCCTTTTTTCAAAAATACCTTTTCAAAACCTTTCAATTCTTTTACAGGCCGGGTAATACTCGCCACCTTATCCCGGATATAAAGCTGCACCACCTCTTCTCCGTCGTAACTTCCGGTATTGGTAACATTAATGCTCACTTTCAAAATTTCATTTCCTTTAAGCTGATTTTTAGAAAGCTGTATATCTCCATATGCAAAGCTGGTATAGCTCAATCCGAATCCAAAGGGAAATAAGGGATCATTGTTTTCATCAAGATAATTTGACTTGTATTTCTCAAACCGACCGTCATTAAATTCCAATGGTCGCCCGGTATTCTTATGATTATAATAAATGGGAATCTGTCCTGCAGAACGTGGGAAAGTCATTGGAAGTTTTCCCGAAGGATTTACACTTCCGAACAGCACATCGGCAATAGCATGCCCAGCCTCAATCCCCGGAAACCAAACATTAATTACGGAATCCGGAATATCGATCATCTGTGACAGATCCAAAGGCCTTCCCGTAAACAATATAACAACGATCGGTTTATTTAATTTTTTCATTTCCCTGAGCAATAACAACTGATTTTCAGGGAAACGGATGTCTGTTTTGCTGGAAGATTCGCCTGTCATTTCTGAAGCTTCCCCCAATACCAGAACAATTTTATCAGCCATTTTTGCTTTTTCCAAAGCTTCCTTTAAAAGAATTTCCGCTGATATTCTGGGCTGCCCTTTTGTGAATTCTATAAATGAATTCTTTTCAAGATTCCGATCTTCAGTAATATTACATCCTCTTGCGTACGAAAAATTCTTTTTCTCCGAAAGTTCTTCCAAAGCATTTTTCAACGTAACCGATTCTTTAGAATCTACCACAACAGACCATGTTCCCGGCATATTGACTTTATCATCAAGCAACGGTCCGATGAAAGCAATTTTTTCTGTTTTCTTCAAAGGTAAAGCCTGATTCTTATTTTTCATCAGTACAAAGGTCTGGGCTGCAATTTCTCTGGCTGCTTTTCTGTTTTCGGGAGTAAGAATATCGGTTTTTAATCTTTTTTCATTTAAATAACGGTAAGGATCATCAAATAATCCTAAATTATATTTCATTTCCAAAACCCTCTGGCAGGCTCTGTCTATATCTTCCTCTGAAACTAAATTTTCCCGGACCGACTTTTTTAATGTTTTAAGATAATCTTCACCGACCATATCCATATCGGTTCCGGCTTTTAAAGCTCTGGCTGCAACTTTTTGCTCATCTCCCAGGCCATGTGCCTTAAGTTCTTTAATCGCAGTAAAATCAGTCACGACAAAGCCTTTGAAACCCCATTCTTTTCTAAGCACATCAGTAAGCAGCCATTTGTTAGCTGTCGCCGGCACTCCATTGATATCATTGAATGAAGTCATCACCGTGGCGGCCCCCGCGTCTATTGCCGCTTTGTAGGGAGGGAAATATTCATTATACATACGGTTTGGGCTCATATCTACGGAATTATAGTCTCTTCCTGCTTCTGCCGCGCCATACAGGGCAAAATGTTTAAGGCACGCCATAATGGTATAGTTTTTCGACAAATCATCTCCCTGATAGCCCTTCACAAAAGCTTCGGTGATTCTGGAAGCAAGAAAAGGATCTTCACCTGCACCTTCCGCCACTCTTCCCCACCGCGGATCCCGGCTGATATCTGCCATGGGAGAATACGTCCAGTTAATACCATCTGCAGAAGCCTCTTTTGCTGCAATATAAGCTGCTTTCTGAACCAGTTCAGGTCTCCAGGATGCTGATAACGCTAAAGGAATAGGAAATCCGGTTTTATATCCGTGAATCACATCCAGCCCAAAAATGAGCGGAATTTTAAGCCTTGATTCATTTACTGCAATTTCCTGTGTTTTCTTTATACGGCTTAATGTAGTCATGTTGAGAACAGCACCCAACTTACCTTCTTTAATATATTGTTCTGCATCAGCACTTACTGCCGCACCGGTTTTCACGTCTCCCGGCGGAGAAATGAGATTGAGTTGACCTATTTTCTCTTCTAAGGTCATTTGGCTCATAAGATTTTTAATGAAAAGATCTCGTTTTGAATTGCTCTGAGCTGCGATTAAAACAGCAGTTAAGGAGAATAATAGAATTTTTATTTTTTTCATTATTTAATGTTTAAATATGATCCACAACTTCTATAAAATTTCTGAGATAAGCAATAGGGGATAAAGTTTTTTTGGTAAAATTAAAGTTGTAATAATAACAGTAAATGTTTTGAGAAAGGTTTATTAAATCTAGTTTGATTAGAATTATACTTAACCGGAGGATTATAAATAAAAAAACCTGCATTATTACAATACAGGTTTATATTTTCAGCGATCCGGACGGGACTCGAACCCGCGACCTCCGCCGTGACAGGGCGGCATTCTAACCAGCTGAACTACCGGATCAATTTTTTAAAGAAATTGAGAAAACTTCAGCGATCCGGACGGGACTCGAACCCGCGACCTCCGCCGTGACAGGGCGGCATTCTAACCAGCTGAACTACCGGATCAATTTTTTAAAAGAAATTGAGAAAAACTTCAGCAATTAAATATGACTTCATTTATAAAAAGTCCTATCCATCTGCTTTATACTAACTTCTGTTTAATAAAACACCAAAGATGAATTTTATTAAACATTTTAAAGATCGCTTGTTTTTTAACTGGTGCAAATATATAGCTTTTTTTAGTTTTTCCAAAGAAACGTATTTCTTTTCTTTCAAAGTTATTGTTAAGATACAGATTGTCAAAGATAAAAAAATTAATATAGAGCTGTACTTAATACTCTTCTGCCCTATTTTACTTAGAAAATTTAAGAAAGTCGATTATAAAAAACACACACAAAATCAAAATTCTTGTTACTTTAAATTCTAAGATCACCCTTTATCTATAATTTGTACATACAATAGATTCTTTCTCTTGATCATTTATTCTGTTTGTTCGATGACTTCAACAAATTTTTTACACAAAATGGATTTATCATAAACTGTTTCAGCCAATTTCCTTGCATTCTGTCCCATTTCCTTTACCAATTCAGGATTGTCTTTCAGATAGAGTACTTTTTGTGCAAGTTCTTCCGGACGGTTTGGGTTTACATAAAATCCGCAATGATATTTTTCGGCTATATCTTTCGTCCAGCCGGCAGAGTTTACAATAATTGGTTTTCCTGCAGACAACGAATCGAAAAGCTTGTTTGGAGAGTTGGTATACAAAATAGGAATATCCAAAAAGGAAATCATCGAAACATCCGAAAAATTGACAATTTCAGATACGTCAGTCATAGGGAACTTTCCGAGAAATTTCACATTCTTAAGATTGCTTTTTTCTACTTCTTCTATCAAATCTTTTTCGGTAGAACCTCCTCCTACAAACAAAAATTCTATATCTTCTCTATTGTTTAATAATTTGGCGGATTCAACAATTGTCTGAGCCCCATTTGCCAACCCCAAAGAACCAAAGTGAACTATTTTGAAGGAATCTTTTTTTAAGCCGAGCTTTTCCATCAGTTGATCATTTTTTCCCCTAGGCCAGAATTCGTCCATTTTAGCCATATTAGGAATCATGGATGTTTTTTCTTTAGGAATATACTTTACAACTCCAGCCTGCATACCAGGAGAAAGAGCAATAACATGGGAAGCATTTTTATAAATCACTTTTTCCAGCAGACGAGTCGTTTTTATTGTCCAACTATTTTTTATGGCTCCCATCTGTATTGGCACCTCCGGCCAGAGGTCTCTTACTTCAAAAACAAAAGGCTTCTTTTTAAACCACTTTAATATAAGTGCCGGAATACCTATTGTAAGGGGAGTAGATGTAGCAATTACCAAATCGATATCTTTCTGTTTCATTCCTACTACAGATGATTTGTACATAAATTTCAAGAAGGCCTTTAACCTTCTGGAAACACTCATATTCTGGTCGTAGTCTTCTTTTATATAAACGACTTCAATACCATCAATTTCTACAATTTTAATATCCTCTGAAAATTTTGATGATGAGGTGAGCATAGTAACTTTATGCCCGTTTTTAATAAGTTCTTGTGCCAGCCAATACGATCTTGTTCCTCCGGGTTCCTGAGGAGTTACGAAATATTGGTGGATGTATAATATATTCATTATTTTTTTTCTGTATATAATTGTTGATATACTTCAGCTATTCGCTTCCAGTCATGATTTTTTAAGAATTGTTCCATATCAAAACTATAATGATCTCGTTTTTGGATTAACCGTTCAAGCCCTCGTTCGATTGCAGAAACAGAAGTGTCTTCCACTTTTTCTCCAATAGAATCATCATAAAAACCGTCAATCCCTTCATTTTGCGTGTACATCACCGGTAAACCTTGCAAAAGTGCTTCTATATAGACCAAGCCAAAGGTTTCTGCTTTGGAAGGCATTGTAAAGAAATCGCTTCGTTCGTAATAGGATTTTAAAACAGGCAGACTGTCTACTTTTCCTACAAACTCGAAGGAAGGGTCGTTTTTAATAGAATCCAGGATTCTTTTCTCGTCATTTCCTCCTCCTCCTATCAGTGTTAATTTTATCTTATTCTGAACCTTGTGATTATAATTCTTAACAGCATTAATAAGGTTAAAGACATTTTTTCCCTTATTAAATTTCCCTATATAAAGCAATTGAATGCTTTTTTCATTCTTAACAACATTCCTTTTCATCACCTTTGATTCAATCCAGTAAGGATCTACACCATTTGGAACCACTGTAAGTTTTTGCTGTACATCATCCAGGATATGAGACAGTCTGGAATCTTCAAGCATTCTGTTTTTATAGACTGCCGAAATGGTTATGATCTTATTCGCATTCTGAAGAATTTTTTTTCCGTAGGCTCTTTCGTGCAGAAAATATTTCAAAAACACATTAAGATCAGTATTACGCACTGCTACTATGTAGGGAATATTATATTTTTTATGAAGTTCATAGGCCGCTCCGCCATCGCTGTACCATGTGTGAGCATGAATAAATTTGACAGTCTTGAGATCTATTTTTGCTTCAATGTCCTGTACAATTTTTTTAATTTTTCTCTTATACAAAACCCGATCTGCATATTTTGATAAAATATGGCTGTAGATAATCTGAGAGCGGTTATTTTTAAAATTTATTTTATTTTTTCCTATTCTGGAAGCCTCCCGAAATGGATTATACACAATCTGCTCCACCCCGTTATTATCCAGCTCCCTCACTAAATTTTTATACACTGTAGATCCTGAGTAATCGTTTGTAATGTGAAGTATCATTATGGATAAATTGAATTAAACTGCAGCTCTAAAGAGGAATTTTTAATTTTATTACTATAATTTGTAAGGTTTTTCTCGATCAAAGGATATAAACTTGTATCAAAATAGATAAGTTTCATCCAGCCATCCGATATTTTCCATCCTGTATTTTGTACACTTGGATTTGTAGTACCGTCTACATTATCAGCAATACTGTCTCCTTTAAGAATCTTAAGTTTCAGGGTATTGCAGAGGTAACTGAAATTAAAGTCGGTCCAATTGGCATTTCCCAATTCTTTTGCCTTTATTAAATATAATACGACATGATTTCCATGTGATACATCCTGTATAACGGGCTTATAATTCTTAATTTTCTGTAAAGCCTTACAAAAAGCATCCGGATACGTACTGTTCCATGTATAATAAAAAACGCCACTTGTGCTTTTGTTTAAGATCAGTGCTTTTTTCAGCTGCTGATCAAACTGATTTACAAACACGGAATATGAGTTTTTATTAGATTCGTCATATTTCATCAGATATAGTGCAACAACTGCCCAGTTTGCTCCTGTATGAAGCCTCTGATGAAACAATAAAGAATAATCTCCATACTGGCTAAAACTTCTGGCTTTCCATTTATTGAAAGAGTATTTTAAACCACTTTCTATCGCCGGCTGATAATTTGTATACAGTTTATTCTTGGCTAAAATATCCAAAAATTCGCCGATGTATCTGAAAAAATATCCTTCTGAAATCAAATGTTCCTGCCCATTTACAATAGCATTTTGATTTGAGCTATTCACATTCATCCTCCAATTATTATTTTTATAATTAAAATCATTATCATTAATTAATATAGGTTGAATAATTTCTAAGTTATTAGCTAAATATTGCTTATCCTTAGTTTTCAAATACATGTTATTATTCGCATTCAAAAAATAACCCAATGCCATAAAATTATACACATTGCTACTTTTAGAAAAAGATCTAATCTTATTAAGATTATTATTTAAAATTAAATCATACTCATTTTTTTTTAAATAATTATATTGAGCATAAACGCTCGTACAAATCAATATAAATATTACATTTAATAAATACTTCATAGATATTAATATTTAATGATTATTAAAATAAAATTGGAATAACGAATGCGAATTTTTTGTAGCAGAAAACTGAGAAAGACAAAAAATTAACGCAAATGCAATAATCATTGCAAAATATTTTAACTTATTATTTATTTTGTTAAAATTTCTACATAAATAATAAGTAAAAAAAGAATAAATAATTGTATCAAATATATAAAAGTACCTAAATGGTCTTGATAAAGCAACTGCGCCATCTGGTATAATATATTTAGCTAAAATTCCAATAAAAAAGAAAAAATAACATATTATAAAATATTTATTATTATAAAATTTTTTTAATTTTTTGCTTTCTAAAATAATAATAATGTTAACCAGTAACTTAAAGTAAACAGCAAGACCTGAGCCATTAGATTCTACAAAACCATCAATTAAATTTTCCATACTATAACTATCGTATAGCCCATCTCCCAGTATAGAAACATATAATGTAAAAACAGATTCTAACTTTAAGATCAAAGTAAAGAATATACTTCGGAGTAAGAATGCTAATAATAATAATATTAATTGTATTTTAATATTTTTAAAATAATCTCTATTTCCAACTAATAATGGATAAAATATCAATAATATTATGGAACTTCTATGTACCATAAATATTATACAAATAAATAATAAGTACATGTAGAAGTTCCTACTGACTATGTATTTTAAGGAATATAACCAGATGCATAGTGCTAGTGCTTGCCTTATCCCATTCATCCAAAACAAAAAACTACCATTAGTAAATAAGAAGAATATTAAAAAAGGATATAGATATCTATTATTTTTAAAAGACAAATAAAAAAATAATATCTGCAAAAATGCAATTATTCCAAAATAGATAGAAAAATGTAATTTAAAATACCAAGATAAATCAGATAAAAAGTAGAATAAATATTCATTTTTTCCGACATGAGTTTTCGTTAAATAACTATTCAAATAAGAAAAATAATCAACTCCTACATCATATCTCATACCAAATATCGTAGAAAAGATTAAAATTGGTAATATTATATCTAAACGCCAAAAAGATCTTTTATCTATATTATTAATTATAAATTTATTAGAATTGTAGTAATAATTAACACCAAATATCAACATTGATGTAATTAAGAAAAAATATGTAATTATACTCTCTATGAACATTTAAGTTTCTTTCTATAATTTTTTACTATAACAGATATACCAAATAGAAGTAAAGATGTTTGTAATAATTTAACTTTTTTATGAGATAGTTTAATTTCTCCCACATCTAATTTATAATTCAAAACCTGTTTTATGGATTTATATATATTACAAAATCCACCTATTGTAAAACATTTACTTAAATTATTAAAAATTGAAGATATTATTCTATAAATCGCATAATCTAATAAGCTAATCTCTGATTTATTTAATTGCTTTAACTTTTTATAATTATTTATGTATTTAATATTATTAATCATCAATAATATTTTATCTTGATCCCACTTTCTGGATGCACTACCATGTCTTTCGTAAATAAAATAAAATATTTCATCAAAAAATATTACCTTCTTGAAATACAACATACATTTTGTAAAAAAAATTGTATCCTCTCCATTTATCAACCCTATTGGAAATTGTATATTGTTTTGAATTATAAAACTTCTTTTAAAAAAAGCGCCACAAACACTTCCTCTTAAATATTGTTTTTGGAAAGCTAATTCATTACCAGTAAATGTTTTTTTTAGAAAAGAACTATTAAATTTATATTTTTCATTTAATCTTTTATTACCATTATTAATGTAAGATTTAGCTATAATACAGTCTAATTCAAAATCATTAACTTGATTAAAAATATTTGATAAAGATTCTTTTTCAATAAAGTCATCTCCATCTATAAAACACAACCATTGTCCATTAGATTTACTTATTCCATTATTTCTAGCTACGCTTACCCCTTGGTTTTCTTGAGAAAAAAGTTGGATATTTGGGTGTTTTATTTCATATTCCTTACAGAGTGATAATGAATTATCTGTACTTCCATCATCTATAAGAATTATTTCATAATCAATAAAATCTTGATTTAAAATACTATCTAGGCATTTTGATACATACTTTTCAATGTTATAAATTGGAATTATTATAGATAGCTTCATTATTTAGTTATCGAAAGATTTATAAAATTCAATGCATTAGATTTAAGAACTTGTAATTTCGAGTTAACCTTATCATAATCTAGATCACGATTTAGAATTTCCTTATTAAATTCATTCTCAGCTATTATTATGCGATCTTCTAGTGAAAAAAGCTTTAACAAAGAATAAAATCTTGAAGCTCCTCTTTGTTTGTTCAATATTGCAATAAATGGTTTATTAAAAATTATTGAAAATGCTGTTCCATGAAAAGAATCAGTTACAACAAATTCCGCATCCATAAAAGCTCTTATCCAAGTTTCTACTTTCGGAAAAACACAATTTTCAATATTATCATTTTCCACAGAATTATACTTATATTTTGGCATAACTTCAAAAGCTTTTAATTTCTTTTCTCTAGCAACAATTTCTACAATATTATTTTTATGATTATTTTTATCAAGGATATAACAAAATAAATTACCTTCACTTTTTTCTATTGCAGCTTTATTTACAAGTTTTATATAATCATCTTTAGATAATAATAATGTAGGATCGATGACCTGCTCTGCTTCTACTTTCAAGTAATCATTACAAAGATTCACTCCGGAATCTTCTCTAACTGATATAGCATCAAAAAGTTTTGCTAATTTTTTATATTTTAATGTTTCTTTTTCATTGAATTCCCAAAAATCAACCCCAAAGGAAGCTGCATATGCTATTTTTTTTACTTTATTATTTTCTTTTAAAAATTCTAAAAATTCTAAATCATTTGTTCTTACCTGATTTCTTCTCCATACTTGATCACTACCTACAATATAACAATTAAACATATATTTATTGTGTAATCTATCAACTTGACTGTTATTAAATATCGTTTCTGTTAATACAATTTCATTTTTTACAAATTCTCGTGTATTACAATCTATAATATTGGTATCTTTATCTGATAACCAATTCTTTAATTTAACATTCTTACCTGAAATCTTTAAAAGAAAATTTTTTAAGAATGAAAGTATTTTGGTTTTTAATGGTAACTTTTGAAGTTTATCTATGCTATAAACCTCATTGCCTCCTCTTTTCAACACCTGTTGTAAAGCCCAGTTTTGTAATATACCACCGTAATTATTTTTTAAGGGATGTGTGATTATTGCTATTTTCATATTACATTGATTTGATACCTAACTTCTTTTTTATTATTTGGACTTTATGATAAATTTTAGTATAAACTTTAAGTGTTTTTATATCATTTTTGATATTATTATCAAATAATGCAGCATCTTTATATTTTAACCACAAAGCTATACTTCTATTTCTAACTTTTAATCTTTGTTTCTGAACTAATTTATATTCAATAGGTATATTTTCTAACAGTCTTTTTCTCTTAAAGGGTATTAAATTATTTTTAGATTTAAAATAATTTAATCTAGATTTCATAGCCATTTGTCTATGTCTAAATGCTCCAGCTTGAGATTCAATAAAGGAATCAATATGTATATTTTCTATTATTAATTCGTTTCTTTTTATCCCTTCATTAATAATAAAATCTGCTAATTCTGATCTTGTTAAAATAACATTATGTCCTTTTCCATCCTTTCTATACGGATTTATCCAAGCATCTCCTAATGTTATATCACTTAATTCACCAGTAACATCATCACTAAAATCAGAAGCAGTACAATTAAACATACCTGTTCCCCACATATTTCCAACTTCTTGCATTCTGACTTTTCTAAATATATTATTTGAATCAAACGCTCCAAATGAATAATCAATTGCTGTTGAATCCAGATTCTTCAGTCTATATTCAGGATTGTAAAATTTACCATTAATTCCACTTTTTTGTGCCAAATACTCCGTAAAAAAAGTACCTTTTACACCACCTGATATTATAGCTATTAAAAACTTTATCTTTTCTTGATATTCAGGATAATAATATTGCTTTAATCTAATGGCCTTTAAAAATGGAGGTATACCAACAATTGCAATTTTACCAACCTTATTATTTATATGTTCAAATAGTCCTTCTAAATTAACCGGATAATAACGTGTTTTAGAAATCTTTTCTAAATCCCTAACATCACTAATCCATTGATAACCATACCTATCATCTTTTTGTCCAACAACAAATAAATGATCTACGATTTTTTCTTTTAATAAAAATTCTAAAATATATGTAGCAACTCCTCCAGAAGAAGAAGTCTCTCTATATTCATTTGAATATCCTACAAATACATTATTATATTTACCTATCCTATTATGCTTAAATTTATAGTTATTAATAAAAATATCGGATAATTTATCTTCATCCTGAACTTCCTTTTCAGGATTTGGATTGAAAGGACAAACTTTTACAGCCATTTCATTAAAAGAATTATCTATTTTTGGAACCCAAAAGCCTTTATTATTCAAGATCATTTTAGAAGATTTTGATTCAGAAATACAAACTCCACATCCAATACATAAGTCATTCTCAACTATTTCTTTTATTGTCGCTTTCATTTTTTGATAATCTTTTTTAATAGTTTTTTAATAATAACTTTTTCATCTTTACCTGTCCCGAAAAAATAAATAATGATTATCATAATCATTAAATATAGAGTTGTTATAAATGTAACTTTAAATAGGTCGTCTAAAATTAAATAGGTATTAATTAACTTAATAAGAGTAAAAGATAATATAGATATTACTAGTAATTTAGATAAATGTTTAACAAGAAACTCCTTAATATTAAAATTTAATACTGTTTTCATAAAATACAATCTTATGAATAATGATATTATTGAAATTATAAACCAAGTATAAAATACTAAATTCGGTGTATTGATAATTTTATATTTTAGTAAAAAATATGATATTGGTAAATTTAAAAATACAATACTACCAACTACTGCTTGATATGTCTTAATTTTTCCTGTGGCTTGTATTCCAGTCATTAATGGTCCTGATATACTATCTATTAATAGACATATTAAACACCATTTCACTAAATAATTTGTATATTTTGGAGAATCAATTAACCACACCTCCAAAATAAAATCAATATTCAAAATTACAGGTGATATTAATATTAATGTTAATACGAATGATAATTTTGAACTTATTACTATTAACTTAATGGATTCTTTTATATTACCTACAGAGTGATTTTTAATTATCTGCGGATTAACTGCTAGTTGAAAATTACTAATAAAAATATTAACAGCACTTTGTACTTGCATAGTAATGCCATAAGCAGCATTTATTAAAGTTCCAAAAAATAAATTTAATATCAAATTATTTCCTTGATTTCTACTAACAGAAGCTATATTTCCAAAAAGATTCCAACCAGAATAACTTATCAATTCTATGAAATATTCTTTATCATAAATAAATTTATACTTACTCTCAATAAAATTCCTCCTACAATAAATTTGATATATTAATCTAATTATTAATGAAACCGTAAATGTTAATATTGAATAAATTATAAGTTTATCATCTTTAATATATATTAATATATATACAATAAATAGCTTTAAAAGTACTTCAATTACACTTACATAAGCGTACACTTTCATTCTTTCTCTTGCTATTATCAGTGCATTATAAGGCACTTGCAATATATTTAAAAGGAAACTTAATATTGAAAACTGATAAACATAATTAACTGCTTTAGTTCTTTCAACAGGAAAACTTAGTATATTATTCAAATACCATAAACCAATTGTTTCGGCGAGTATTAATATCAATATTCCTATTCCAATATGAATAGTCATTGTAATACTAAATGTTTTATTTAAATTAATAAGATCTCCTTTTCCAATATCATAGCTTAAATATCTTTGTGTAGCTGATGACATTGCTGAATTTAAAAAACCAAATAATACAACTATTCCTCCTACTAAACTATATATACCATAATCAGATGCTCCCAAATTTTTTAATACTATTCTTGATGTATAAAGGGTTATAAATAGTATTAAAAACATTCTAAAATATAGAAATGCTGTATTTTTAGCTATATTATTCGTAGACATATAAGGGTAAATTAATCATTCCCAAATAAATCCCTCGTATACACCTTATCCTGTACATCAACAAGTTCCGATGCATTACGATTAGAAATAATTACATCACATTCTTTCTTGAAAAGTTCTAAATCTTTTACTACTCTGGAACCGAAAAAAGACTCTTCATTAAGGGCCGGTTCAAACACTTCAACTTCCACGCCTTTAGCTTTAATCCTTTTCATGACACCTTGTATAGCAGACGCTCTGAAATTGTCGGAGCCTGCTTTCATGATCAGACGGTAAACACCTACCTTTTTTGGTTTTCTGGCAAGTACAGAATCTGCTATAAAGTCCTTACGGGTCCTGTTGGCATCTACAATTGCCTGGATAATATTATTGGGAACAGCGTTATAATTTGCCAAAAGCTGTTTGGTATCTTTAGGCAGGCAGTATCCTCCGTATCCAAAAGACGGATTATTATAATGTGAACCAATTCTTGGGTCCAGTCCAACACCTTCTATAATCTGGCGGGTATCCAGTTCATGAATCTGTGCGTAGCTGTCTAATTCGTTGAAATAAGCCACACGCAATGCTAAGTAGGTATTTGAAAACAATTTAATTGCCTCTGCTTCTGTAGGATTTGTAAATAAAACCGGAATATCTTTTTTTATGGCACCTTCTTTCAGTAACTCTGCAAAAATTTTTGCGCGCTCACTCTGTTCCCCGACAATAATTCTGGAGGGATATAAATTATCATACAGGGCTTTGCCTTCTCTTAAAAATTCAGGAGAAAACACCACATTATTTATATTTAGTCTGCTTTTTAAATCTACAGTATATCCCACCGGAACCGTAGATTTAATAATAATTACAGCTTCAGAATTATATTCTGCAATTTCCTTAATTACATTCTCAACACTGCTTGTGTCGAAATAATTGGTAGTGGGGTCATAATCTGTTGGTGTAGCAACAATAATATATTCAGCTTTATCATAAGCTTCCTTTCTATCTAAAGTAGCTTTAAAATTAAGATGTTTCGTACTTAAAAATGTACTGATCTCTTCATCCTCTATAGGGGATTTTTTAGAATTAAGCAATTCTACTCTTTCCTGAACAATATCTAAAGCTACAACTTCATTATGTTGCGCCAATAAGACGGCATTAGACAAACCTACATACCCTGTTCCTACTACTGCTATTTTCATTTTCTAATTTCTTTTTATATACGATTATCGTATTTCTCTAAAATTCCTTTAACATCTTCATTGACAAGGTATTGACTTGGTTCTACGTATTGGTTGATTCCTCTTCCACTGTCGCTCCCTACTTTGTTTGCAGTATTAAGATTAAAAGGTTTTACGGCAATTTCATCAAGTGCGGATACCAGAATAAGAAGAACATCTCCTTCCTGAATATGTAATTTCTGAAATTTTGCTTTCGCAACTTCCTCTTCCATATTATGTTTCGACATATATATCATATCCTGCTTCGGTCTGCATGATAACAAAATAACCGATAACAATGTTATATATGTAATAATCTTTTTATTCATATGTTGTTTATTCTAACTCTACTTGTGTTATTATTTAAAATCTATCTGAACTAAATTTAATTTAAGATACCTAATAGGAAGAAAGCTAACCACATAAGTATTCTATATTTATAAAAAGTTTACGAATGTGAGTGGTATTTAATCTTTATATTTAAAATCAATTCTTTCTCTAGCAATTTTCATTCCGTTTGGAATTAATAGCAAAATTATTATTTTATATCAGTTTTTTATGTATTTTATTCTTTAATTTTCATTCATATGCTTCATGTTTAGATATCTTGTCAAGAATTTCAATTCAGAGTTATTGCTTTTAAATTCCGGCACAATTATTTTTAATATTCTCACAATCTGTAAACTATCTTTATTCATTGCTGAAAGAATAATTTGCGAGCACAAAAATATCTATATCTTCAAACTTCATCAATGGATCTCTGGATATAATAATTTTCTCATGATGGGTAGGAATAGTTGTAGAATTATCCGGTAAAAGTTCTTCATATAGTTTCTCATCAGGTCTTAACCCAATAAAATCAATTTTAATATCGATACCTGGAGTATATCCTGATAATTTGATCATTCTTTCCGCTAAATCCAAAATTTTAATTGTCGGACGATTCAGTACATCTTCAATCTGAAGAGGACGGATACTTCTCACCTTATCATCCTCTTTTATGATATTGGTTATGGGTACTTTTAATACTTTCAATCCTTTATCCAATGCAAAGCTAGTCCATTCTTCTATCTCTTGCTTTGTCATCACATCTTTGATTAAAACCGCATCAAATTGTTCTTTCAGAGAATCACTCTTAAGAAATTGCTTTTTATTATAAATTTTATGGCCAAGCAACCTTGCTTTTTTAGAATCTGATCTTGCAGTGAGAAATCCTGCCAGCTGATAGGGATGATCGGGATTGTGAATAATAGCCTTTGCTAATGACACGGAAGTATCCTCTACTCCTACAATAGCAATTCTAGCTTTGGATAGAGTATCCTTAGAATCTATTAAGACACCGAAAAGCTTTTTGATTGCCATTCTGAAAAAAAACATCAGAAAAATGGAGACAAAGAAAAATAAAAAAAGAACAGGATATAAAAATACGGGTTTGCCCAATATCAGTTCTGACATAAAATTTAGTCCAAGCAAGACAATAAGGGCACTGCCTGAAGACCATACAATTTTAAAAAAGTCAAAAAAAGTAGAGTGTCTGATAATTCCTGCATAAGTTTTGAACAGAATTATACATAGACTATTAATAAGCACCACTGAAAATATATTTTCCTTTTGATACTTAGTAAAGTTGAGTTTTACCTCCAGACTATTCAGAAGAAAATATGAAACTAAAATTGAAAAAAAAATGAATGAAACATCAATAAGAAAAACCGACCACCTGGGTATATATCTTAACTCCCTGATTTTAAAAACATTCCCCATACACAAATAAATCTAAAGTATCTTTTTCATTATTTCAACAATTGGTGGTTTTATTATCAGGCGAAGATAATAATTATTATTAATATTTTTAATAGCATAAGTTAATTTTTATTCAAAATATAAATTACTATTGCCACAAAATATTTTAACCTAAAATTAATATGCATATTCCAAAAAAAATACTGCAAAATAAGTATTTTACAGTATTTTGACTACTTTGATTAGTAGTTGCGATCCGGACGGGACTTGTTCTTATTTGAAAAACTCCCTATCCATAAGCTTTATGTCGTTCTCTTATTTTTAGGTCACCGAATAGGTCACTTTAATAAACAAAAATAGAGTGCGTCGTTTTTACTGGTGCAAAGATATGTTTTTTTTTATTTTTCACAAATAAATGTAGATCTTTTTTCTATCTCTTCCATAATCCACAGATTTTCAAATAACAAATATACCCTGCCCTAATCATTTTTCGCTTTTGATATAAATCCCCAAACCAAAAATCATTAATGAACTATCATCCTTTTTATCTTTGGTAAGTTTAGATGGTAAAATTGTATAATTTACAAAAAATAATTACCTACTACTATTAAGACGGTCAACCTTAGCACTTGGCAACCAACTGTTTCGTCTGGCTATTAAAATTTGTACACTAGGACTGTTCAATATCCACATTAATTTACTATGCGATAAAGGTTATTGTTTTTCAAGAAAAATATCCTAACAGCACATATCCTGAGATTAAATTCCGTTTCAAATTATCTAATCTTTATTTATAGTGTTTGCTATAAATGCACAGCAGTCATAAAAATAATTAGACATAGCGAAATAAAAAGTTAGATTAATCTAACTTTTTATTATATTTGAAAAAAAAACGTGAGCAAGAGATATATACCTATTATTATAATTTTCTATCTTCTTTTTCTGATCGTACAAGCTTGTGATAAACTTCAGCCTGAAGCGATAGATGAGAGTGAATTACTTGATGGCTCCATTGTGGGGTTATCATATGCTGAAAACCAACAATTTTTGCGAGGGGATATCGCCTTTAACGATGAAACCTTCACGGTCGGGAAAGGTCTTGGTCCAACCTTCGTGGCAACAAGTTGTGGAAGCTGTCATGCTGGTGATGGAAAAGGGACTCCCTTTACTACTCTTATACGTTTTGGACAGACTGACGAAACAGGAAATTTATTTTTGCTTTTAGGTGGTCCTCAATTGCAAAATAGGGCGATACCAGGTTATACTCCGGAAGCAATTCCTCCCGGAGCAACATTTTCTAAATTTACTCCGCCTGCCAATACCGGATTAGGTTTTATTGAATTGGTTTCTGATATGGATATTTTGGCAATGGCTGACCCTTTTGATACAAATAATGATGGCATCTCAGGAGTCCCCAATTATATTGATCTTCCGGCATATCAAGCACCATTCTTCTTTGCTGTAACAAAAGGAGGGAAGTATATCGGAAGATTTGGTAAAAAGGCATCCACATACAGTTTACTACAACAAACCGTTAATGCTTACAATCAAGATATGGGCATTACTTCAACTTTTAATCCTCACGATGTTTATTCAGGAATGAATGTTGATCCCGAAGTTTCTGATAAGACCATCGCAGATGTTGTATTTTATCTTCGTACATTGAAAACACCTATTCAGCGAGACGCAGAAAATAGTATCATTAAACAAGGTCAGACTATATTTTCTCAGATAAGTTGTAATAAATGTCATGTCCCGGAACTGAAAACTTCATCCTCCTCAATTTCACCATTATCCAATAAAAAGTTTTATCCGTACACAGACTTATTACTTCATGATATGGGTGCTTCTTTGGATGACAACTATACGGAAGGCACTGCGAAAACTTATGAATGGCGTACGCCTGCACTGTGGGGGTTAGGTTTATCTCCAAAATCACAAGGCGGTCAATACTTCTTAATGCATGATGGCAGGGCAAAAAGTATAGAAGAAGCAATACAGCTTCACGGGGGAGAGGCTGCAACCAGCAGAACCAATTACACTCAATTACCAGTCCAAGAAAAAGAAGCTATTATTAAATTTTTGAAATCCTTATAATTATGGACAGACTTGAATTTCTCAAAAAATGCAGTTTGGTCTGTTTAGGCTTTACTGCAATTCCTCCCATTCTTTCAGGGTGTATAAGCAATAAAATGATTTCAGGAGCGATTAAAGACGATTATATCATATTGCCTTTGGAGGATTTTATGGATACAAAATATCCTGACAAAAAATTATCCTATGTAATTATTCAAAATGAATCTCTCAAATATCCCATTTGTGTATTTCGTTTTTCGGAAACTGAGTATGAAGCATTATGGATGCAATGTACCCATCAGGGTAGCCAGTTACAAGTATTTGGAGATAAGCTACAGTGTCCTGCACATGGTAGTGAATTTTCCAACCAAGGTTTAGTACAAAACGGTCCTGCTGATCAGACCTTAAGAAAATTTCCAGTATACATAGAATCGGATTTTTTGAAAATTTCTTTAAAAAAACCGGTATGAAAAAAATTATCTATCTAATTATAATTTTAATTTTTCAGGAAGCCACAGCACAGATAGATTCTGAATTACTAAAAAGAATACCTGTAGACAGTTCTCGCTCTTTGAACATGGATGCCGTTTACAAGCGTCCCTTCTTAGGATTAGGGAAAGTGCCTGTCTCTATTGGTGGCTATGCGGAAGCCAATTGGCAGCATATCAGCACTGATGGTATATCTGATGGACATCAATTTCAATTACGTAGGATGACACTTTTTGTATCTTCTACAATTTCCTCAAAAATTAAATTTCTGAGTGAAATAGAATTAGAAGAAGGAGGTAAAGAGATTAATATTGAATTTGCTGCCATTGATGTAGAGTTTAATCCCTTGCTTAATTTGAGAGGAGGAATTATTATGAATCCAATTGGTGCTTTCAACCAAAATCATGACGGTCCGAAATGGGAGTTTACCGATCGTCCTATATCTGCTACAGAAATGTTGCCTGCTACATTCAGTAATGCTGGTTTCGGATTTTATGGAAAAATGTATAAAGCCGAGTGGATGTTCGGATACGAGGTATATCTATCAGGAAATTTTGATAATTCAATTATTGACAATAATCAAAACAAAACGTACTTACCTGCTGCCAAAAGTAATCCTGAACGTTTTGAAGAAATTAACAGCGGTGTTCCTCTTTTAACAGCAAAAATTGCCACAAGACATGAAAAAGCAGGAGAATTTGGAGTCTCTTATATGGGAGGAATCTATAATAAATTTCAGGATGAAGGTCTTCAGGTTGACGATAAAAGAAGGGTTCGGGTATTTGCATTGGATTATAATAATACACTTCCAAACCTTGGAACTTTAATTACTGCAGAATGGGCTTGGGTTAAAGTAGATGTCCCGGAAACTTATACACAACAATATGGAGACAGGCAGCATGGAGGATTTATAGACATTGTTCAGCCAATAATTAAAAGAAAAATTTTGGATTGGGAAAGAGCAACCGTTAATCTTGCATGCCGTTTAGAGTATGTAGATTGGAACGTAGGTCATTTCAGAGAAGACAACAGCAAAATTGGAGAAGATTTATGGAGTATTATGCCTGCAATCAGTTTTAGACCCAATGCACAAACTGTTTTTAGACTTAATTATAGATTTCAGAAACAGAAAGACATTTTTGCGAACCCTGCGGCAAAAACTGTAGGCTTCAGCTTTGGTATTTCAACGTATTTCTAATAATTTGCCTCCGCAGATCTTAGGATTGAGCAAAAAGTCATTCTTGAGTTAATACTCCGTGGATATTCTTTATGTTTTTGTTAAGGGACAAAAAGCAAGAAAGACTGTTTCGTAGGATTACTGGAATTAGCGAATTCAATCTAGATTTTATACATAACGACTCAATTAAATATTAATATTTGAAAATGCTCACTTATGAAGAAAGATTAAAATACGGTACATTATATTATTAAAAATATACTGAATTCCAGTATTGAAATTCAGTATTTATAAGAACTATGCTATTTACTTCTTATTCTCATCATGATGTTCTTTCTCATCGTGATGTTCTTTTTCTTGATGATGCTCGGCCTCATCGTGATGCTCCGGCTCATCTGCATGTTCAGGACCCTCGTGATGTTCCTTGTGCGGATGATGTTCTTTGTGTTCGTGATGTTCTGGATGGTCGTGTGTCTCTTTTTTTTGATCTTCGCTGTTCATAACATTTTAATTTAAAGGTGAATATTAATTTATATATGTTGTTATTTGTGAAAGGCAAATAAGATGCCAAAACAAAGCTATAATCTACTGATTTTAAATACTTTCCATTGTTTTAAACAATATTGCTTCAAACATCTAAATAATTTTAAATGTCCTTTAAAAACGTGATATGTTAAAACATTACTCTAAAAAAATATTATTTCTATCTGTCCATAGTTAACTATTGATCGTTTTAGGAAGTAGATTGATTAGTTTTTACTTTGATGATATTTAAAATGATGGTCTTTGACAGGATGAAAATATTTCTTAAATCCATATGTTATAAGAGATAGTATCAGGATACTAAAAACTATCAAATAGAATATATCTTCTGACGCAAGCCGATGCTTTCCCCTCCTGATTATTCGTCTCCTAAATCGTCTTTTAAATCCCATAATTTCTCATTTAAAAAAATAGCTGGTACTTCAAACCCAAACTTTTCTGCTGATAACTCTTCTGGAAATAAGGAGAAATCATAGATAATGTTTTTTCATTCTTACTTTTAAATAAAGTTTTGATCTTTGGATATAACCAATATGCTATCTCAGTAGAAAAAATTCCGATACCAGCACCAGACAGGACATCTGTAACCCAATGCTTATTATTGATGATTCTGTACACACTAGTAAAAATGGCAAACGGATATCCTGACAGACTGATCCAATAATTGCTGTCCCTATATTCTCTGAACATAAACTGTGCAGTTGAAAATGCGATCGCTGCATGACCTGAGGGAAATGACATATAATTTGATTGATCAGGCCGCTCCCTGCCGATCAATGATTTTGAAGGAATAACTATTGCCAATAAGATAGCTTGTGATGTTGCTAAAATGATCGTTCGATCTTTTAAGTTATGTTTCCCTCGAACACCCGCTATGTTTAAACCATAAACGAGCGCAGCTGGTACAAATAAGGTATAGTTGTCTAATTTTGAATTGTTTAATGTATGATCGTTTACCTCCCTTCTCACATCATAATCAAACTTTTTGATTTCAGGAATTGTAAAACCAATTGCACCTGCCGATATCAAGCTAACCGGAACAATAAGTTTTTTATAATCCAAAGTATCATCTCTTATTATTAAAGAATCTTGTTGAGCAGTTTTTTGCAATGACAAACTATCCTGAGCATAAATACTTAGAGAGAATTTCAGTAAAAGGATTAGTATTGAGTTTTTTTTTACATAAGTCCACATAAAAATTATATTTCTGATTTTTATTGTTCGGATCTAACATTAATAGTATTCAATTTTATATCGTAAAATTGGATGTAACTTCCCTGTTCCCATCTTTTATGGGAACTCAATCTTAATAATATGAGTGGAGGCAAATTTTCCTTAGAATTGTAATATCCTAAGGAAACAGGATACTAGAATTTGCTCTATTTTTATCTGTGATAATCTCTTTTAAAATTTCATTCTTTGAATCCTGACTGCATTGAGTATTGCAATCAAAGCAACTCCCACATCAGCAAATACAGCTTCCCACATCGTAGCCAGTCCACCAGCTCCAAGTACGAGCACGATGGCTTTTACAACAAAGGCAAGAATGATATTCTGCCAGACGATCCTTTTGGTCTTCTTTCCAATATTGATCGCCATAGGTATTTTTGATGGTTTATCATCCTGGATCACAACATCGGCAGTTTCGATGGTCGCATCGCTGCCAAGTCCACCCATTGCTATTCCAACATCACTTAATGCTACTACAGGCGCATCATTTACACCATCACCAACAAAAGCCACACTTTCATTTCTTGCTTTGATTTCTTTGACCTTGTTGACCTTATCTTCCGGAAGCAGGTCTCCAAAAGCATTGTCAATACCGATCTGCTCAGCCACATATTTTACTACAGTTGTCTTGTCACCACTTAGCATAGTCGCTTTTACATTCAAGCTATGAAGTTTTTCAACTGCTTGCTTTGCATCGTCCTTGATTCGGTCGGCAATCGTAATGAATCCTGCAAATTTTCCATCATATGCGATAGCTATCACCGTATATACGATTTTGGATGGGTCTACATCATAACCGATCTTAAATTTATCCAATAGTTTAAAATTACCCACCAGGATTTCCTTCCCATTAGCTCTCGCTTTAAGCCCATGCCCTGCAATTTCTTCAGTATCCTCTAAATTGATCGAATTGTTGATCTCTCCTACAAACTCGTGAACAGCAGTAGCCACAGGATGGGTACTTTTACTTTCAACAACATTGACCAATTGGAGAATCTCATCTTTGTCAAATCCTTCTTTAATGGTAACGTCCTGAACTTTGAAAACACCTTCTGTCATAGTTCCGGTCTTATCCATTACCACATTCTGAATCTCAGCGATCTTATCCAAAAAGTTGCTTCCTTTAAATAATATACCATTGCGGCTCGCTGCTCCGATACCTCCAAAATAGCCAAGCGGGATAGAGATCACCAATGCACACGGACAAGATATAACTAAGAAAATCAATGCTCTGTACAACCAATCTCTGAAAACATAATCATCAACAAAGAAATAAGGTACTAAGCAGATCAAAACAGCTAATGCAACCACAATTGGGGTGTAAATTCTTGCAAATTTTCTGATAAAAAGTTCAGTCGGAGCTTTTTGAGCTGTTGCATTTTGTACCAGTTCAAGGATCTTACTGAGTTTGCTATCCTCATAAGCTGTATTAACCTTAATCAAAGCTACGCTGTTCATATTGATCATTCCGGCTAAAACTGTTTCACCTTTATTTTTAGAATCAGGTTTGCTCTCTCCTGTTAACGCTGCGGTATTGAAAGACGCAGAATCGGAGATCAGTTCTCCGTCCAATGCCAGTTTTTCTCCTGATTTTAACTGAATCGTATCCCCGATTTTGGCTTCGGCAGCTTTGATTTTTTTAGGCTGATTATTTTCAATAATCGTTACCTCATCAGGACGTTGATCTAAAAGAGCCTTAATATTGGTTTTAGCTCTCGACACAGCCAGAGTCTGAAAAACCTCTCCTACTGCATAGAACAACATAACCGCTACTCCTTCAGGAAATTCTCCGATAATGAAAGCCCCTATCGTTGCAATGCTCATAAGGAAAAATTCTGAAAACACATCACCTTGTTTGATACTTTCAAATGCCTCTTTTAAAACCGGTAGGCCTACCGGTAGATAAGCAACACCGTACCAGACAATACGTACCCAGTCTTTAAACCATTCAGGCTTAATGTAATTGTCCAATGCAATGCCTGCTAATAACAATACCAAAGAAATAATCGCAGGCAAGAACATCTGAAACGCTGTTTTATCAGTTTCTGCATGATCATGTCCATCATCATCTGTATGTTGATGATCTTCCGTTTTCTTCTTTGGAGCGCAGCATCCGTCTTCTTCAACTAATTTTTTGGCTCCAGCATCTTTATAGATTTTGCCTTCCTGTGGAGTACAGCAGAGCTGCTTTCCATTTTCGTCGTAGATGTGTTTATGTTCCATAATAATATTATTTTTATGATTTTTAGGTTACTTTATATATATATCCTGGTCTGATTGTCTTCCGGTTTTTAGAATTTTTTTATACCAGCCAAATTTGTTAATACTTAAGATGAACAAGGTAAGAACAGTTGCTAAAAAAGATAACAAAAACATGTTCAGTGCAAGGGCAGATCCTATTGCCGATGCAGCCCATAAAGCAGTGGATGTTGTAAGCCCCTGCATGCTTTTGGAACTATCTTTAAATGCCAGTCCAGCTCCGATAAATCCTAAACCGGCAGGTATCGCCGCCAACATTCTCGCTATTGCAGATTTATCATCTGTAAGATGCGAGGCAACTGCCACAAATAAGCAAGAAGCCATACAGAGAACGCCAAAAGTGCGAACCCCTGCATCTTTATGGGCAGTTTCTCTTTCGAAACCTATTATCGCGCCAAAAAACAGTGCTAATAATAATTTTCCGGCAAGTAAAAGTTCAAATTTTAGATCCATTTTATATCACTTTATCTAGTTGTGGTTATATTTCCCTTTTTAATCCGCTTCTGTTTTAATCCTTCATTCTTGAAAAGATAGTAGGCCGACTGATAATTTGCTATCGCTTTTTTTACATACTGTTCAGACAGCATCTCTGGATTTTGTTTATTTTTCTCCTTGTCATACAAATACGTCTCTGTTTTTTGCTGTGGACCTAGAATAACCAATTTGTTGTTTTCCATATATCCAAGTTTCTGATAGGTACTTACAAATATTCTTGGAATATAGCTTTCGCCTAAAACATTTTTACCATAAAGATTACTCTGATATGTCCAACCTAAAAGTGCGAAAAGTGTTGGATACAAATCGATCTGAGAGCACATTTTTTCAATTCTGAATGGTTCGTTGTCGTTCAGGTTGACAATCATTGCAGGGATATGGTATTTTGCGACATCGATATCGTTCTTGCCCGCACTGCTGGCACAATGATCTGCAACAATTATAACAATGGTATTTTTGTACCAGGATTTATTCTTTATCTTTTTAAAAAACTGACCGATCGCATAATCTGTGTATTTCACGGCGCCTTCCCTTCCCGATCCCGAGGGAATATCAATCTTTCCTTCAGGATATGTATAAGGACGATGATTGGAAGTGTTCATTACAAAATCGTAAAAAGGTTTCCCCGCTGCAAATTTTTGATCTGCTTGCTTTATCACCTGATCATAAAGATTTTCATCACTAATACCCCAGGCATTTTCAAAAGTGACCTCATTGTCTTCTATTGGTATTCTTGGAGACTGATAATCTTCCCCTACAAAAGAATTTCTTTTCCTGTCAACAATTGTGTATCCATTATTACCGAAATAATTATTCATATTATCAAAATATCCATCACCACCATATAAGAATGAAGTATCATATCCCTTTTGACCGAAGATAGATCCTACAGTGGTCAGATTATCGTTGTCTTTCCTACGAACAATACTATTCCCCGGTGTAGGCGGAACGGCAAGTGAAAGTGCCTCCATTCCTCGCACGGTTCTTGTTCCGGTAGCATACATATTGGTAAATAAAATGCTTCGATTCGCCAATGAGTCCAACGTAGGTGTCAGATTCTGATTGTTGCCAAATGTTTTCATAAAGTCTGCACTGAAACTTTCCAATGTGATCATAATAACATTGGGCTTCTCAGAGGAGTCATCTCCCTTAATGTTACGTACAATTGAGAAATCTTTTGATACATAATGTGAGTCAGTTTCCTGCAGATCAGTTCTCACAATATTAAACGCCTCTCTATTATCGATGAGTGTGTAGAAGTGCTCATAATTGATCTCGTTATTTTTATAAGCTGAAAAAAAAGAATAGATTCCTGATTTTGACAACTCATTCCTATACCTGTTCTCACTGCTCTCTGCTAAACTGTTGTCAATAAAAAATGTGTAGAAGACTGAAATAAAAAGCAATCCTAAAAAAATAGTGAATCGCTGTATAAAAGGTGTACTGCCTTCAAAATTATCTGTGAAATAATGCCTCTTATAGAAAAGTAAAAATACCAAAGAGGTCATTAGTAACATGGCTGTAATGAGCAATGGCAAAGGATATGATTCATTAATATTATTGATTACTTCATAGGTATAAACCAAATAATCAACTGCAATAAAATTAAACCGACTTTCAAATTCCTGCCAGAATGTTACTTCAGCAAAAAATGAAAACAACAATATAAGCACAGCTACAGTAAAACAAAAAAAAGTCATAGCTCTATTGAAAAGCGAATTATTATATTTCTGGGGAAACAAAAGCAGATATAGGCTGTATGGTAGCACAAAAAATACCCCTACACCAATATCAAACAAAAATCCCATAGCAAATACTTTCAACAATGAAATAAAACTAAGATCAGCTTTTTGAATGCTGGCCACAGAAAGCCCTATCCTAAGAAAAAAGGACAAGATCATGTATAATAAGAAAAAATTAGTGAGCAGGCTATAAGTGCTTCTCTTAATTTTAATTAGTCTCATAAACAAGTTTTATAAGTGATTAAAACATTATTATCCTTTGAAATCAATTTTATGTGATAGAGAACTAACCATTAGATTTTATTTATTATCAATCTATTTTTACCGTTCATCTATAAGTGTATTACACTTTCATCATAGCCTTCATATTCGATTTGAAAAGTGGTGTGGGTTATTTTAAAATCTGTTGTCACTTTGTCTGTTAATATTTTCAGGATTTCGTTGCGATTTTTATTTTCATCTGCAATCACATGAGCACTCATGGCATTAACGCCTGACGTAAGAGACCAAACATGAAGATCGTGGAGTCCCTTGATTTCCGGGAGTTCTTCCAGTGATGCTCTAAGCTTGCTGATATCTACATCTTTCGGTGTACCTTCCAATAAGACATTAACCGCTTCCATAAGCAACTTTAAGGTTCTGGGAATGATTAATAGACCTATTGCCGCAGAAATGATCGGATCTGCGTAATACCATTGTGTTGTCAGCATTATCACACCTGCGATCATTACTCCTACGGATGTCAGCATATCCGACAAGACCTCAAAATAAGCACCTTTCATATTAAGACTTTCATTGGAGTCCTTTCTTATGATAAGGATACCGATGATATTGACCACAAAACCAATTCCTGCAACGATCATCATGGAGCCACTTTGCACTTCAGGAGGATTTTTAAATCTTTGAAATGCCTCATATAAAACAAATAATGAGATACCCAATAGCACAACAGCATTAATCACAGCAGCCAAAATCTCTGTGCGATAGTACCCAAATGTTTTTTCAGGACTAGCCTTTCTCTCACCAATTTTGATTGCAATAAATGCTAGGAGTAAACCGACAACATCTGTTAGCATGTGAGCAGCATCCGCAAGCAATGCAAGACTTTTTGTTGCAATTCCTCCAATGACTTCAGCAATAAGATAAGTACCACTTAGTGCTAGGACGATGAGTAAATTTTTCTTATGTCTGCTTGATGCAGATCCAGTCTGTTTATTTGTGTCGCTCATAATTTTATGTATTTACTAGATTGACTCTACATTTCGAAGTAAGTATTATTTTCTTTTTTAACAGGAATATCATTTTCTTTGATCATCTGTAAAATATTGATTTCTATAGTTTGTGCAATAGATGTCATTGGCGTATCCACAGGAGTATTCTCGAAAGGATCCTGCATGATGATTGCTGTTTTCTCAATGGCTATAAATAGCAGAGGAATAGTGATCGTTGTAATAATTTCCAAGGTGAGCTGGGAATCTTCCAATCCGAAAGGGAGTATAAAAGCAAAAACATATATAAGAGTATGCAGTAAAATACTATAGGCACGTGGAAATACCGTATTTTTCAATCTTTCACATTTTCCCATATTGTCACACAGCCTCATGAGAACTTCGTTAAGCTGAACCTCCTTGAAATCTGATACCAATCCTTTTTCGGCTATTTGTCTTAAGTGATAAGAATGTTCATCCAAAATTGCATTGGGTATATTAACAGCGTTAATCTGATGCATATTCAAATACTCCCCTACTTTACCGGAAAAAGGCTGTTTTCTTAATGCTTCGCCTAACGCATAGACCCATACGATTTGTCTTTCTGCAAATATTTTAACGTCCGCACTATCCTGAGGAATGAACTGAATAATTAATCGGATAAGAGACCTGGAATCATTAACAATAGCACCCCAAACGGTTCTTGCTTCCCACCATCTCTCGTATGACTGCGCCGTCCTAAATGCAAGTAGCAGTGATACAGCAGTTCCTAAAATTGCGGGAATGCTTAATGGAATTGATATTTTTTTGAAAATAGGATGCAGATCCAACAAACCTATACCTACAGCAAGTATAACAATCAGTAATATTTGGCTTTTAATTTGATCAATAAAATACCAGATTGAAATTTTCTTGTTTAGTAACATAACTTTTGTTTATAGATTTGATATAACATTATGATACGTAGTTCACGATTTAATTCGATTCGTAGCATAATGTTATTTTTTATTACAGCTGAAACTTTTATATAAAGGCTTTCGTAATAATAAATCTAATCTTCATGCCCTCCTGAATTAGATAATTTAGCATTGACGAAGAATGCACCTTTTACCACAATGTTTGTATCAGGTGCAATTTTGGTCACTGGAGTGATTGCAGTATAACCTAGATCTGAAGAACCTTTAACAATTTCTATTTTCTCAAAATTCAATGTTTTTCCTTGATTCTTGGTATGCGCTGCCTCTTTTGTACCTTCCTCTTTCTCACCCCCTTCTTCCTCTTCAGCATGTTCTTCAGGCTTTTTAGAAGTCTGTATGAAAACATAGAATTTACCGTCAGCTTCCACGATTGCTTCATCAGGAACGGCAGCGGTGCTTGAGTTTCCAAGGCTTACCATTCCGGTAACATTCATCCCATCGATCAACCCCACTTTATTTCCTGTAACACTCGCATGTACAGAGATCGTTTTACTCTCATTTTCGAATGACGACCCGATACTAAATACGGTAGCGTTATACAAAGTTTCCGGATTATTGGTCAGCTTAAACTGTACAGTTTGTCCAACTTTCATTTTAGGTAGATCCTTTTCAAAAACCTGAAGATCTAAATGGATAGAACTATTATCAATAATATCAAGAACTGGTGATGCCACATCAACATAACTTCCAATCTGCGCATTGATACTGCTTACGGTTCCACTGATCGGTGAAGTTATAACCAACCCAGATCGTAGATTACCATTGCTTACTTTACCCGGGCTGATCCCCATAAGCTGGAGCTGTCTCTGTAGTGATGATCTTTGGGTTCTTAAACTTTTTAATTCAGCATCAGAGCTTTGCAGATTCTTTTTTGCTCCGGCATCATTATCAAATAGTTCACGTTGCCTTCTATATTCCTGTTCAGCAAACGCGATCCTGCTGTTCACTGTAAGATATTGCTCCTGAAGCTGAATATACTCGGGATTATTGATTGATGCAATTACCTGCCCTTTCCTCACATGATCTCCTATCTGTACATTTAATGTCTTAATCACCCCACCATACAGAGAGGTAACGGTAGCTTTTCTATTGTTGGGAACACTCAATACACCATTGGCTTTAACAAGTGAGGTCAGATCTTTCATCTCAATTTTACCTAAGGAGATTCCGACTGCTTTCATTTGTTCTTCTGTTAATGCCGCGATCGTTTGCGGTGCCTCTTCATGAGCCTCCTCTACCTGTTCGGTTTTTGCTTTTACTTCCGTTTCCTCAGAGGCTTCTTTTTTTCCACAGCTTAAGACTAAAAAAGAAATTAACAGCGTAGATACTATATTATATTTAATTTTCATTTTATTTGTTTATGATAGAATTAATGGTAATAACAGATTGATTAACCTGTTGAATCGATTCGAGATACTTTAATTGAATATTGGTAGAAGTCTGAAGCGCAAAAAGATATTCAACGTAGGAAATTTCTCCTGTTTTATATCCCAATTGTCCGGCTTTAGCTATTTTCTCAGCATTGGGTATAGCCTGATTAATATAATAATTATATTGCTCTACATCCTGCTGATATTGATTCAAAGCGTTTTCCAGTTGCGCTTCCAGCTGTTTTTGCTGTAATTTTGCATTAGATTCCGCTACTTGCTTTTGGAACTCCCAAGATTGCATTCTCGCTTTTGTAGCACCGAAAGTCAGGGGAATCGTAACGCCAATAGTTGCTGCGTGAAATCTATTTCCCGCATTAAAATTCCGATCCATACCATTGATCGTCTGGGTACCGATTAAAGACTGATTGGTGTAACCTATACTGAAATCAGGTAGGCCCAGAGACCTTTCAACGTTTTTATTTTTTTCTGCTATGGTCATCTCCTGATAGTAAGACCTTACTGTTGGATGATTCGCTATTGACGCGCTGTCAAATACATAATTAGCTTTCAGGGGCTCATAATTTGTGTTATAAGGAACCGAGATGTCTCCCGAAGTATTCAATAAGGTTTTTAAGTTTTTGTATGCATTATTCAAATAAACTTCATTTTGCTTCAACAACAAATTGATCTCCCCTTTCTGAGTTTCTGCAGTATTGATCTCTATCTTTTTAATATCTCCTGATTTAAATCTGACCGTAGCAATTCTTATAAAATCCTGATATAAACTATCCAGATTTTTTAATTTTGACTGGTTAAATTGCAGATATTCGATCTGATAGTAATAGGTCCTAACCTGTCTTGCAAGTTCGTTGACCGAAATCTCCTTATTGATCTGCTTTCCTTTGATCTGTTCAGCGATAAGTTCTCTTCTTGCTTTAAACAATGTTGGAAACGGAATACTTTGAGATATAGAAAAAGATTGATCGAATTTTTTACTGTTGTATTGGCCTAACTGAGCATCTAAACTCATTTTTGGAAGTTCTTTAGCAGTAGGTTTCAGTACCTCTGTTACTTTAATATCCAAATCTTTCGACCGCATTAAATTATTGTTGGTCAATGCGATGCTCGTAGCTTCCTCAACTGTAACAGGGGTACCTTGTTGTGCGTTAAAGGTCTGTCCAATGAATAAAAAACCTAAAACTAAAACCGCTGTCAGTGGCTTATTACCTGAAGGCTTTTTGATTTTTAGTTTAGTACTGAAGATAATGTATAACATCGGTAAAACAAAAAGAGTCAAGAAAGTTGCTGTAACCAGTCCCCCGATTACAACGGTCGCCAAAGGTTTCTGAACTTCTGCCCCGGCTCCGGTTGAAATTGCCATAGGTAAAAATCCTAATGATGCGACTGTGGCTGTCATTAAAACAGGTCTCAGACGAGTTTTAGTTCCTTCCATCACACGTTTTAAAATATTGGTTTCACCTTCCTTCTCTAACTCGTTAAATGTTCCGATCAACACAATACCATTAAGTACCGCTACACCAAATAATGCAATAAACCCAATTCCCGCGCTGATACTAAAAGGCATACCGCGAAGCATTAACGCGAATATACCGCCGATAGCACTCATTGGAATTGCCGTAAAGATCAAGGCAGCCTGCTTTAGCGAACCAAAAGTAAAATATAACAGCATAAAGATCAAAAATAATGATACAGGTACAGCAATGGTCAGTCGTTTACTGGCAGCTTTAAGATTCTCAAATTGTCCGCCATATGTATAATAATATCCTGATGGTAATTTTTCTTTATTAAGCTTCTGCTGGATTTCTTCTACTACACTTTCTACATCTCGGCCTTTTACGTTAAAACCAATGACGATTCTCCTTTTACCTGCCTCACGACTAATCTGTGCGGGGCCAAGTTTATAATTGATATTGGACACCTGTGAAAGCGGGATCTGTATTCCTGTCTTCGTAGACACCATCAGATTGTTGACATCATCAATACTGGTTCTATGTAAACTATCCAAACGAACCACCAGATCAAACCTTCTTTCATTCTCAAATACCTGACCTGCAGCCTGACCTGCAAAAGCAGTACTTACAGCAGTATTTACGTCTTCAATATTCAGCCCGTAATTAGCCATTCTTGTGCGGTCATATTCAACATTAATTTGCGGAAGACCACTAACACGTTCGATCTGTGGAGCACTCGCACCATTAACAGACTGAATAATTTTTGCTGTTTTATCCGCATATATCGCTAAAGAATCTAAATTTTCACCGAAAATTTTAACCGCTACATCTTGTCTGATTCCTGTCATCAACTCATTGAAACGCATCTGGATCGGTTGATTTTTTTCGAAAAATACCCCGGGAATAGCTTCAAGCTTTTCAGAGATCTCATCTGCTAATTCATCATATGATTTTTTTGTTTTCCATTCACTTTGCGGTTTTAAGATCACCATCATATCAGTAGCTTCAGGAGGCATTGGATCAGTAGGCACTTCAGCAGCACCGGTCTTCCCTACAACCATTTTAACTTCGTCAAACTGCTTGATCAGCCTGGAGGCCTGCATAGAGGTTTCAATACTCTGACTTAATGAACTTCCCTGTGGAAGAATACAGTGAAAAGCAAAATCACCTTCTTGGAGTTGAGGGATAAACTCGCCCCCCATTCTTCCAAATATAAATAATGAAACTGCAAATAATGCAACAGTAACACTTACTAACCAATATTTTACTTTTAAAGCTTTCTCTAGTAGAGGTTGATAGATTTTTTGGAGTCGGTTCATCATTTTATCTGAGAAATTTTCTTTATGCGAGATTTTCTTCGATAAAAAAAGTGCACTCATCATTGGAATATAGGTCAATGATAATATCAATGCACCAAAGATTGCAAAACCTACAGTTTTAGCCATCGGAGTAAACATCTTACCCTCAACACCTACTAACGTTAAAATAGGAATGTAGACAATCAAAATAATAATCTCCCCAAATGCTGCGCTGCTTCTGATTTTAGAAGCTGAAAGAAATACCTCTTCATCCATCTCAGACTGGGTAAGAAGACGTGTTGTTTTCCGCAATCCTAAGTGATGAAGAGTCGCTTCAACAATAATAACAGCTCCGTCGACAATTAATCCAAAATCAATCGCCCCTAAACTCATTAAGTTGGCACTTACTCCGAAAACGTTCATCATTCCCAAAGCAAAGAGTAAGGACAACGGAATGGCAGATGCCACAATAAGACCGGCTCGTAAATTACCGAGAAATACTACCAGCACAAAAATCACTATCAACGCTCCTTCGATAAGATTTTTCTCGACAGTATCAATAGCTCTGCCAACTAGATTAGTTCTGTCTAAATAAGGCTCAATAATCACATCAGTAGGTAAAGATTTTTGAATAGTTGGTATTTTTTCTTTGATTAATTGCACTACCTCATTACTATTAGCACCTTTAAGCATCATCACCACTCCACCTACAGCATCCACCTCACCATTAAATGTCATGGCACCATATCGAACCGCACTTCCCAAACGAACCTCAGCAACATCTTTAATGAATATAGGCACACTCCCTGTTTCATTTTTAACTACAACATTCCCAACATCTTCAAGAGAGGTCACAAGTCCAATTCCACGGATAAAATAAGCATTAGGCTTTTTGTCAATGTAGGCTCCGCCTGTGTTCTGATTATTTTTTTCAAGAGCTGCAAAAATATCAGAAATACTAACTCCCATCGCTCGTAGACGATCAGGGTTAACAGCGACCTCATATTGTTTTAGCTGTCCTCCGAAGCTGTTAATCTCTGCAACTCCGGGAGTACCATTAAGCTGTCTTCGAACGATCCAGTCCTGCATTGTACGAAGTTCTTTGGAATCGTATTTTTTCTCACTTCCTTTCTTTGGATGAAGGATGTATTGATATACTTCCCCAAGTCCTGTACTTACCGGAGCCAACTCTGGTGTGCCAATTCCTTTTGGAATTTCTTCAGCAGCCTGCTTCAGCTTTTCACTGATCAATTGGCGGGCAAAATAAACGTCAACCTCTTCTTTAAATACAACAGTGATTACAGACAAACCGAATCGTGAAATACTTCTGGTCTCCTCAATATCAGGAACATTAGCAATACTCTGTTCTATAGGGAATGTCACCAACTGTTCAACTTCCTGACCGGCCAAAGTAGGACATACCGTGATTATTTGAACCTGATTGTTGGTGATGTCGGGTGTGGCATCGATCGGAAGTTTGGTTGCGCTCCAAACTCCCCAAATAATCAACAACAAGGTCATTATACCAATGACAATCTTGTTCTTGATGCTAAATCTTATGATTTTATCTAACATGAGAATATAATTTTTATTGAATGTCACAACTACCTTTTGGAACAACTATTTGTTCTAAAAATCGAGCGACAAAAATGAGTAAGAATACAACGCAATGCTATTGCAATGTTTCCATAACTGTTTTGACGAAAGACAATTCTTCCGTCTGATTAACAAAAATTATATTTTAGGAGGTTGCCATATCTGATCGTACACCAAATATGCAAAGTCATTCTTTATGAAAAGAATTTTTTTAGAATAGTACTCTTTTATCTGTTTACGATATTCTAAAACAGGATTTATTTTGAGCGAAGTAACGCTGATTCTGCAGCAATTACAATAACAAAAAGGAGAACAAGAATCTGTTTTTGAATGAGCATCGTTTTGCTCAGATTTTATATAGGAATATGATACATTTTCATTTTTTGATTGCGCTTTTGCAACATCCATGCATGGCATTAATGATAATGCCATGAAGTAGACTGTAAAAAGCAATCTTAGAAAATTCATGCGACAAAGTTAATTATTTTACATTTATAAATATATATTAAATTTTATCTATTTTTTTAAAATTTATTACTAACAAGACTTTTAAAAAAAATTATTTATACTACAGTATCTTACAAAGCACAAATCTCTTTTAATAATCCGTACTAAACAATCAATATAAATATATCTTACTAAGCTATATACAAATAAATAACTACCTTCTTCGGACAACATTCTGAAAATTATCTAAGTAAATATTCTCTTTTTGGTTTAATACTTTATCTATAAAATCTACTGTTGTTAAATTGTTATATAAAACTGTATTTTCCCTCGCTCTTTCTCTCACATAATTTCTATTTTCATTCGCTTTAAGCTGTTCCTCTTTTTCTATTCTGTATTGAACTACTAAATTTTCTCTAACTGCTGGAAGCTCTTCCAGCTTTTTATCCAGTTCCGCAATTTTATCTTCAGTCATTTTGGTTTGATATTCAATTTGAGTAACATCTATTCCTTTCTGAGCTAAATTTTCAATTACTTCTTGTACTTGAACTTTATGAAGTTCAATTGTTTTTTGATATGATGGTAATTGGGTTGCCCAATATTCAGCATTTGCATCGCCATTTTTCGAATAGCCTTCAATTCTATTATATGAATGCTCGGCTTGGGTTACCAATTCTTTTACTTTCAAAACATCTTCATATTTTCTCAGAACAAATGCACTATCGGCCAAATGTTTATTTTTTTCACTTTCAATCTTCTTTTTAATGAGTTCGATTTCGATATTGGCTCTGGTTTCGGGATTGGTAATGATGGAGGTTTTTAATTCTTGAGTCCTGATGTCTGAAATATCCAAAACATCGGCTCCTTTTTTCATTGCTTCTAAATATCTTGCCTGTTTGGATTGCAGTTTTTGAAGCATAAACACATCAATACTGTCATTGGTCAGCATAAAATTAACCCGCACATTTTCGTTCTTGTTTCCTTGCCTCCAGGCTCGTCCTTCCACTTGTCGGAGTGACGTAAAATTATATGGCAACGTAAGCATATAAACATCGGTTGTGTTTTCCTGAAGGTTCATTCCTTCCTGAATGGCTTCACTTCCAATAACTACTTTTATTTTTCCTTCATTAAAATCATTTTGAATAGAAATTCTTTGGTTTTTATTGGTCGCCC
Organism: Chryseobacterium taichungense; assembly: GCF_900109935.1. Lineage (GTDB taxonomy): Bacteria > Bacteroidota > Bacteroidia > Flavobacteriales > Weeksellaceae > Chryseobacterium > Chryseobacterium taichungense. The sequence goes on from NZ_FOBV01000003.1 coordinate 293,827, forward strand.
CGGTAATGATTCCGATTTCTTCGGGTTTGTAACCAATTTCTGTTATGAGATATTCTTTTATTTTTGGAAACTGAGCAACTGCTAATTCAGAATACACAATTTGTCCTGAGTCAGGAAGATCTTTTTTGTTCTGCCTTATCAAATCCATCGTGTCTTTTAACTTCGGAGAATTTTCTATGAATTTTTTTATTGAAGGTTCTTCGCCATCATAAAATGGCGATAAATACGGTGAAATAGCAATCAATCTGGCATTGAGAATATGTGTTAAAATTGCTCCTTTTTCAGTCTCACTGAAATTTTCATTGAGCAGCTCATACTGTTCTCTTGTGAGATCATTCTGTTCAATTTTATATTCTTTGTTAATTTTGTTGGGACGAATTAATTCAGGATTGTCTTCTTCTCCTTTTATATCAATGAATTCCGAAAGTAATTGTTGAAACAGCGAATTATTTTTAAATCTCCGAACGTTGGCTTTAAATTTCACATCACCCTTTGCATCAATTTCCATATCATTATCCGCTTCCATAAAGGTCTCGAAGAAAGTATTGACGTTGAAATATCCCGATTCTTCTAATCTTTTATTTGCTATTAAAGAAAGAATGGAATAATATTCCAAAGGCTTGTTGGTAAAAGGCGTTGCGGAAAGCAAGGTCACATTTCTTCCGTCGTTTTTGTCTTGAATGTACTGAGCTGCCATCCAGGTATTGATTCCCAGTTTGGAAGTCTGTTGGTTTTGACTTCTAAAATCGGACGCAAATCTTCGGTCCTCAATTTTTACTTTTCCTACAATATGATTGGCATTGTGAACTTCGTCGTAAGTCAAATGGTCGAATCCAAAATCTTCCCAGTCATAGATTTTACCACGCTTCATTTTTCCCTCAATCTCCTTTTCTTTCTGAAACTCAATTTGGAGGTCTCTTTCGGTATTGGTAACGCCCTTCATTTCACTTGCAGAGATGTAACTGAATTTTGACGAAAGTTCTTCGGTTATTTCTGATGAAAATCCAATATTGTTAAAACCTTCATAAGTAACGATGGTTATTTCTCCGTCTTTATTATCAAATTTTGAAAGGTCATAATCTTTCCCCAAATTCCCTAAAACATTAACTTTCGCGTTGGGAATCGTTTCAAAAATCGTTTCCACCCATTGTTTCATAATGCTGTCATTCGGAACTACGATGATTGGTCTTTTCGCATTTCCTCTTTCCATTGCTTCGTGCATTGAAAGGATTCCGGACAATGTTTTTCCATAACCCACTTCGTGCGCTAAAAGTCCTACGCCTTTTGTGGTCTGTCTTCCGATTCCCGCCTTCTGAACCTCTGCTAATCTAAATTCCTTTCCTTTGAAATTCTTATGAATCTTTGAAAACAATGGGAATTTAGAATAATCCGGAACGTGGATGTTATTGTAATTGCGGTTAAAATCTTTTACAAAACGAGTTCTAATGTCATCTGATAATTCTTCACGTACAAATTTGTAAAACAAATCATTCGCAGCAGCTTTTCGTCTTTCTCTGACTAACGCATTTCGCTCTTTATCGCTTCCTGTAACCGTTTCATTATCTACAAAGCTTCGCACTTCCCAAGCTGAAGAACCCGCAAAGGCTTCACTTGACAAAGTGCCTACAAAGTCTTTGAATCTTTCCGCAAGATTGTAATCTACAATGACTGATTCGGTACGTTTTGTAATATGATTATATTGGTCTTTTTCTATTTGGCCTAACTCAAATTTGTGCACGAACTCGTGGTTCGGACTGATATAAATTTCATCTAAAGATTTCGCTTTTGGTAGAACATTTTCTAATAATGCTTTTTGTTTTTCGTACTGATTTTCCGTTCCACCAACAGCATTTTTATCTGCAAAATCTTTTTCGAGCTGCTCTAACTTCGCATAAATATTTCCTTCTGCATAATAAAAATCGTGAATCCAAACTCCATCAGAATAATTTGAAAATTTGGAATGTTTTTCGTGATTGTTGAGCGTTCCATCGTAAGATGTATCTCTGAATGCTTCAATTTGTTCTTTCGTAATGTTTGAACTATTTTGCAAGGAAGTATTTACAATTTCATCCTGTTTGGAGAATTGATATTTTAAAATTCCTTTCTTTATGGAAGGCTCCGTTTGGACTTTATATTCCTTCTCAGTTCTCGTATTGTGAATAGAAATTATTCTATCACTTTTTTCTATCAATTCTTTTAATTTTTCTTCTGAAAACGATGCTGGTTTTGTGATTAAATCTTCGCGCAGTTTTTCATACTTTCTTATTTCAGTCGTAATGGTGGGAGATTTAAACTTGATGTTATTGAGTTTAGAAAGTACCAATTCAATTTTTTCTTGAGTTTCTGTTAAATTCAACTCATCTATTTTCTCCGCAATAATTTCTTTTTTTACAGGAACTTTTGTAACAGAATTGGACTCAGTATTTTCTAAAAACAAATCTTCAAAAAGATTTCCGATTCTCTCGGTTTCTTTTTTATTTTTAAATTGTTCAATCTTAAAGAGAGCTTCATCCAAATTTCCGTGGATATAATTTTCCAAACGCCCAAAACGATTGGTTTTCTCACGGTTTTCCCCGAGAACTCTTGTGTGATTATTTTCAAAATATTTGGAAATATCCGCAGAAATCTGGTGATTGTTTTTTTTGAGAATGATAATATCCGTTCCGATTTGTGTTCCTGCAAAAGCGCCATTGGGTAAACGGAAACCTTCCAAAACACTAGCATTCTGTAAATTCTTTTGTCGGTTGAGCCAACCTGATGGAAGAACCATCGCCAAAACGCCGTTGGGTTTCAAAGAATCTAATGACCGTTTAACAAAATAATCTTCGTATTTTGAAATTTTAGGTTCTTCGCCTAATCCTTTGTAAAGCCCACGATGTTCGCCATAAGGCGGATTTCCGATGACCAAATCATATCTTTCTGAAAAATCTTTTGAGTCTTTTTTATTACCTCTGTCATCAATAAATTCAGTTTCAAACGAACGAAGGTTGATCTCGACTTCGGGATGTAGAATTTTTGCAATTTTCGCCGTGGTTTCGTTGATTTCAAAGCCTGTAATTTTAGAATTTACAGATAATTCGCGAGTGGCATAGATAAAATTTCCTGTACCAACGCTGGGTTCTAAAACAGAAATTTCTTTTTGAGTTTTGAAATGGTCTTTGATTAAATTGCGGACTGCATCGACAATTTTATCTTGTGTGTAATATTCATCTAAAATCCCTCTGCCTTCTTTTGCGGTTCCGCCACTTTGGAATTGATTGCAGATTTCTTTTAAATCATCCGTGACTTTCAGATTTTCTTTGAGAAGAATTCTGTTGTCATTAGAAACAAAACAAGCTGCAGAAACTACTTCCGCAACTTGTTCATTATTAAGTTTTCGCCCTTTATATTTTGAAATGAGAACATCTAGCTCTACCTTATTTGTTGAATTTTCACTTACCTCGGAAGGTCTTCTATCGGATCTTCTTCTATCGGATATAGCTCTCCCGGATACGATTCCGCCCAAGGAATATTCTCTTCCCTCATTTTTTTCATCATTTTGCGGTTGTGTTCCTCCATTGGATCCTCTTCCTCGGTTTCGGTTTCCCAAATCGCTCCGTTCTGTGCCTGCAAGTCCATTTCCAGCATTGTTGCTGCCCACTGCTTGTCCGCTTTCGTAACTTCCGTTTTGCTCGGATTGGATTTTTGAGCCAAGTTCTCCAGTGTTTTGTTCAGGTGTTCCGTTTCCCACTTGCTGAGGATCGGATGTTGTTCCGGATTCAATTGCATTGCTTTCATTTTCAGAAATTTTTGGTTCAACTAAATTAGTATTTTTATCTTGAAAATTGAGTTTATTCTCTAAATATTCGGTCAGGTCTTGATTCCCATTTTCAGAAATTTCATACAACGGACGAACGTCTTTGATATTTTTGCCATTAAATTCTGTAAGAATTTTTCTGGTTATTGCATTTCCTGTTCTGTCCCCGCTCAGACATAAAAACATTTTGCCATCATAATTCTGGTATCTATTGAGGAACTTTTTGCTATTGGAACCGGAATTTAAGGTAATAATTGTTCTATTATTGACTTGCTTGTTCAATTGAAGAAGCTCCAAGAATGAAAGCATATCCTTACTGTTTGTGAAAACAATAAGTTCCTTTTTATTTCCTTCAACTACAGAAATGTCATCATTTATCTCATTAAAAAAATCTTCATCTTTCACTTTTTTCTGTTTTTTATGAAGTGGTTAAATTCAAAAATTTCTTTGGCTTCACTGTCCCAGTTTTTTCTTGATATTAATTGAAGCGTCACGAATATGTCCGTCTTTTTATTGTAAGAATCAATCCTTTCGAGCCTTCCGTGGTAGTCCTTTTCCGCGTGTTTGTAAATAGAGTACGGTAAAATAGTATCCGTTGGATAAATGTAAAACCGGGTGTACATCCAAGGTGAGTTGATTTCAAATCGTTTGTATTTTTTCTTAAACAAAACCGTATCATTCAGATTTTTTCTGTTTCTGTAATTGGGGATTTTTTCCTGAGAAAACAATGTTCCTCCTTTTTTCTTTTCAACCGAAAGCGGCTTTTGTTTCTTTATGATGTCTGACAGAATAATTTTGCCGGGATTTTCATTTTCAATAGTATAGCACAATGAATCTTTAATGAAATAAATCTGTTGGGTTATTTCGGGAGCATCAACATCCGGAATCCTTTCTATTATGGAATCTCCTGAATAATTAAGGCTTGACAAATGAAAACTTTGGATATTGTTCAGATTTTTGGAAACATCAAAATATACATTGGAGACAACATCGATTCCTCCTTTTTCGGATTTGATTTCTTTGTGGCAGGAAGTGCTTACAAAAAGAAAAAACAAGCTGGGTAGTATTAAAAGTTTTTTCATAGATATAGGGTTTAAAAAAGCGGCAGCCTAATTAATTTGACTTACCGCTGGGAAATAAATGATTGGTTGTAAGTGTTATCTATCGTTTAATACTTTGTTCTTTCACGTTATTTTTTTCGTGCTTGTTGTCTTGTTCCAAACCTTCTAAAGGCTTGTTGGTATTGATTCTGTTCATATCAGAATCATACAGATTCAGATTTTTGTATTGCGGATTCAGCACCGCTTTGCCTTCTATTACTTTATCATCCAATTCAAATTTTACCTTCACGATATTTCCTTTTTCCAAAGATTTTATGGTACTTTCCTTCCATTCCGGCTTATCGAAGATCAGTTTGGATTTTTCTACGATCTGAGCCGTATCAACTCCATAATTTTTGTAAAAATTCTGGAAATTGTAATTTCCTTTTTCGGTTTTGGGTTCGTTAAAATTCAGTTTGGCAAATGCAGGTTCTATTTTTTCTGTTTTCGGATTGTGAAATTGTATTTTTACCGTACGCCCTTCCAAAAGGTTGACTGCTTCTTTAGCAGTAAATGTATTCACCCTGTTAACAGGAAAATTGTGGGAGATAACGTCGCCATTTGCTTTAGTGAGTTTAGCATTATAAAAATTCATAAAGACACTTCCATTTTCTATCTTATTGAATTTTAACGTGAATTCCATTTCATTTCCGGGCATCGTTTTGTCGGAAGTGGTTTTAATTTCGAACTCTTTTTCGGGAGCATTAATTCCGTTTTCTAAATCTTTGTGCAGTTGTTCTCCTTCTCCGAAACCAAGATATTTTAATTGAAATTTCGGATACTGAGATGGTTCATATTCGTTCTGTGTTTCCATAATGTTTGGGGTTTGATTGTTAAATTTTATATCATTCATTGTTAATATTCTGTTTCTTGAAAAAACATTTTCATCCAGATAATTTTTTAGAATTTCACCGCTATCCAATAATTCGTAGGATTCCCCATATAGCTGTTTTTCCAATAGGCCGAAAGCCAATTCGTATTTGTCATTTTTTGACAACGTATGACCATCAATAACATTTGGGATTGTGTCCATTTGTGCCTTTGTAAGAGAATAATCTCCATCTGTTGTTCCGAATTCCATTTTCTCTGAATAAGCTTTTCTTTGGCTCGCTGTGATCTGCAAGTTCTCCAGTATGAATTCGTTTTCTTTCATAAAGATCCTGTATTTGAGAATATCATTTTTTTCCTCTTCGGAAAGTTTCGGATAAAGATTATTTTGCACCGCTTTTGCTTTTAAGTCGTTTTCGACATAGCTTTTGAATTCGTTCAAACTTTTTGGAGCATCATAAAAATCTCTCATACCTGTCCATTCTCGCCGACCGTACGGTAATGTATATTCCTGAGTTTGCAGATCATAGCTGTAATACCTATGACCGCTTGGACTCTTCAGCGAGCCACTCCCATCATCGTAATCGTTCCAGGTCCAGCCGTCCGGAAGGTCAGATGCAGGGGTTAAATTTTCTTCAAAGCCTTCATCTGAAAAAAAGTCTGCATTTTCTTCCAGATCAGTCATTTCAATTTGATGAACCCCTTCTAATGATAACTTTACAGCTTCAACTTCATAATTTCGATAATGATGAGCTTGCTTTTCATCAATTTGCGTATAGGTCAATCCGGAACTTAAATCAGTTTTTTTCTCCAATTCCTGAGCCCAGAGATCAGAGAGAAATTTCTGTTTTATGGACTCATTACTTATAGCAATTTCAGTAGACTCCCTGTTATTTTGCAAAATCAAATGTTTATTGGCTAGTTGCTGCTTTTCAATAAATCTGACTAATTCAGCGGTAGTATTAAATTTATCCTCAATAGGGAAACCCTGATTTGAATTGAAAAATGTTTTCAATGTAAAATTTGAACCTTGAATAAATTCTTTTCCCTTAGATTGATGAATTGCCATAAACTTTTTCTCTCTATCGGTAAACAGCCTCTCTCCGTCCCGAAAAAACTGTTCAGGTGAAGTGTTTTCAATTTCCTTCACAAAATTTTTATAAGCCTTCGTTCTGGGAACTATATTCTTATCAAACCAGGTTAGATTGTCTTCCATTTTTTCCACCTATTAAGCTATCTTCTAAAACCTCTTGACTTTGGTATTTCCTCGTCCTGCTCTTGGCTTTCCTCATCTCTCATTCGATTGGCATCCTGATAGACATCAGGGTCGTTCACATTTAGTTGTAAATCTGATTTTTCCTGCTTTTGAGAGTGATTTTGCTTTTCAGAGATTCCAGCAACTGTATTAAATTCTTTGGATACAATATTCAAATCATTCGTAATTTCTTTTGCCATTTCTGGGAACTGAACAATTTTATCTTGCAGAAAAGATTTAAGTTTTAGAAGTTCTGCTATGTAACGGTTAAGTTCTTCTGTATTTTTTTTATCTGCAATAATTGCGGTCAATTCTCTTGCATTTTTAATGAAATCAAATTCAACTACTTTTTCGGTCTCTTTGTCAAAAATGAAAGCTTTTTTTTCGAAACTCAGTTCATTTTCAGATTTAGAAACATTCTTGACATCAGTATATTGAATATTATTTTTACTGTTTTCGAGGATGTCAGAAATACTTTTATCTCTTTCCAAAAAGATGACCTTCAGTTTAGTATTATTATCAGTCAGCTGAAAAGTCGCCCTGTTTTTGTCGTGGTCTGCAACGATGGTATATCCTTGCAGAAATTTCTGAACATCCTCTATATTTAGCTTTTTAGAGAAAGAATTATCCTCATTAATAATTCCGTATTTTTTCAGTTCATCGGTAGGTAAGGTTATGTTATTCATTGTATGTTGCTATTAAATTGTTTACTTTTATGAGGTCATTTAAAAAATGAGAAGGATTGATGTTTTGTCCGAATTCTTTCACCGAAAAATGCAGATGTGGTCCTGTGGAGTTTCCGGTATTCCCGCTTTTTCCGATGACAAATCCAGCTTTTACTATTTCTCCAGCTCGATAATACATTTCTGAAAGATGTAGATAGGAAGTTTCGAAACGGTTAAAATGTTTTACCTTTATGAAATTCCCTCCGCCTTTAGAATCCCAACCGGTTGCTGTAACAATTCCATCCATTACAGAATAGACATTCTCATAACTGGCTTTAAGGTCGATGCCGTTGTGCGTTTTTTTTGTTCCGAAAATAGGATGAGTTCTTGTCCCATAAGAAGATGTAATGGTGATCTTGTTTTTAAGAGGCATTACAATTTTTGAAAAAGATGCTGCAGGTTCGTCTACAAAATCATACGTTGTAAAAAAGTTTTGTTTTTTTGATGCTTTCTTTGTTTCTTCTACTCTATTTTGTGCTTGCAGCATCAAAGAATCTTTCAGTTTTTCAAACTCATTTTTTCGTATTTCTTTTACACTGCTATACTCTTTAATCAGTGTTTTCAGTGAATCTATTTGACTCGTTAACCACTTCGTCGAACCTTTGGTTTCATTTTTTAAATCTGATTTTGTGGTGATATTTAAAACTTGCTTCCAAGATTTCTTAGCCTTCTTTTGTTTTACCGGATCTTCAATATTAGATTTTTCGGATACCTTTGGATTTTCAGATTTTTTCGGTATTGTTGGTGTAATCGTATTGAATTGGGCAAAGCATAAGCAGCTGTAAAACAGCGCCATCAATGTAAATGTGTATTTTAGTTTTTTCATTTTACGCAGCTTTAATATTTTCATTCACAATGAGTTCCACTTCTTTGTTGATCTTTCTAAAGTTGGTCATCAGCACTTCTTCTTTGCGGTTAACCCCTTTTTTATCTACAAAAGAGTAATAAGATGGCATTTTAACATAGTTTTTTTCTTCTTCTTGAATCGCTTTCATATCCAGGTTAATTTTACCACTAATTGCAGACGTTTTATATTCCTCAGCATCATTTTCTTCTCCCTGTGCGATCATTCCAACCATTTCTCCGGTTTTCAGAGCCGCAATTTTTCCGGCAGGAATCATATTGTCCATCTTTTCATTAATACTGGTGGTCGTCCCTTGCTGTGAAATTGATTGTGAGTATGATTTCTGTTTAATTTTCCCAAATAGTTTTTCCAACCAATCCAATGTATTTTTGTCTCTGGCAGAACCGGAAATAATATTTCCAACAATCGCAGAAATAGTATCTGCAACTTCTTTTTTGTAGAACTGTCTGAGCTGCGGAATTTCTTGTAATCCAAGCATTACAGCAACTTTATTGCTTCTTGCAGTGGCCACGATGTTATCAATTTTATGAATATAAATCGTCGGAAATTCGTCTGCGATAATTCCTCCCGGTAAATTGTGCTTGGAATTGATCAATCTTAAAGTCCTGTTTAACACCGAGGAATAAAGGGCTGAGTTAATATCCTGTGTTCCCGGATCTGATGCTAATATGATAATGGATGGATTTTCACGATCAGTAATCTTCAATTCCACTTCATCTCCCGAAAACACCCAAAAGCTTTCTTTAGTTGCCAATCGGGAAAGGAATATTTTCAAAGTTCCAATTTGTCCTTCCAGCTGATCAAACGCTTTGTTGTCATACGCCGTTTTGAAAGGCGAAAGCAAAGAGAAAATTTCTTCGTTGGTAAAAAGTGTGTCAAAAATTTCTTTATAACTGCGGTTCATAAAGGAAAGAATATGAGGCAGATCAGAATATTTTCCATTTTCAAATGTTGCAAAAAAATAAATACAGGAAGACAGAAAATTGATGGCGGATTGGGTAAAGAAAGCTTCAGAACCACCTCCGGAACTCGAACCTCCCTTCTGTAGAGATGAAACCATTGATTCTGCCATTTCCTGGGCTTCTGCTAAAGTTTGGATGTACTTTTTGTGAAATGGATTGACTCGTTTTGATTTTTCAACCTCTTTCAGATTAATGACGTGGAAATTGTAATCGTAGTCTGCTTCCTTACTTTTTTTCAACAAATAATGGTAGTATGCAATCTGTGCTAGATCAGGAAATTTAAAATCGTAGATGCAGAGACAGAAACCTTTTGCAATCATTTGTCTTATGGCAGGATTGATCACACCAAAAGATTTACCAGAACCTGGTGTTCCAATGACCATCGTTCCTCTAAAAGGATTGATGTTCATCCAACCTTTATTGCTTTTGTTTTTGTAACGGAACAAGTATGGAATATTGATTGTGACATCCGATGTTACCAATTCCTGATTTTGGTCGAAAGATTCTTCTTCAACATTCCATCGGTCTTTTCCCATTTTCTGCTGCATCAGTTTTGAAATACTATCTGCACCCATTTGAAGAATAACTGCCCCTAAAAAAGAAAGAACTGCATAGATTCCCTGATAGAGATTAAATCCGGGAAACACTCTTGGAAGTTTTTCATTTCCTGCCTCATTCTGCCAAACCAGTGAAGAAAAAATCATCAGCAATCCCAAAATCATAGGAGCAATAATCTCTTTACTAATATTAAGGTCTTTCTTTTTCTTGGCTTTTGTTCCGACAGCCACTAATCCAATCAGAATCAATGTTGCAAATTTGGCATTGATAGGAGGGTAGATAAAACTCAACTTTGAAAAATTTTTCAACAAGTTTGATACTACCGGAACATTGGCATTAAGGTAGAAAAGCGAAGCACAATCGAGTGCTACGACTGCGTACACCGCTTTTTGTAGAAAGCCATAGATCTTTATTTGGTGTTGTTGCTCTTGCATTAAGAATAATTTTCGAAATATTGATTCAGTAATTTGTGTTCTTCCAGTAAACTATCGTGTAGCTTCTGTTGCCGTTCCTGCAAATTTTTATGATGTTCCTGTATTTTAACAAGTTTGGCATTCAACAGATTCAATTTATTTATTAATTCATTTCCTCTTTTTTCGACACTCTCGATAATGTATGAGTGACCTGGCTCTTCAGATATTTTATCACACCAATCTTTAAGGTTTAACACCCTTTTATAGGCAATGATAAATTCTTTTCGTTTTTTATAAATAATAATTATAGCAACAGAATGGTAGGTAAATAGTAATATCACCAGTGCAAAACACAGCATAACTGTAAAATTTTCCATAGTCTTAATATTAAAAGGTATCTGCTTTCAGAATATCTGAATAGTTGACTTTCATTTCTATGGTGCGCCCCGAGAGCTGTTCTTCAATCAAGCGAATCATCATCACTTTACTGTTTGGGTAAGTGAATTTTTTGAAAACATAAATATTCCTGAAATTTTTTCTGAAGTGTTTCTGCGGATTGAGCTGTAAAATGGGTGTTAGATCTACACTTTGGTTATTGGTGGCTTTGTGTATTTTTTTGTCTTCCAAGGAGAATTTCAAATCCTCAATATCATAGTTCAGATTAGAATTATTCTTGATGGTCATATCTAAAAAAATATAAGCACTCATCACATAGACATTATTGAGCTGGAAGCTGAGTTTTAGATTTTTTTCTTCTCTAATCGGATTTTTTTCAGATTTTTTTCGAATAATATCCATCGAAAATTTTCTCAGTTCAAGATTAGAGAACACCATTTTATCAAATTCTACAGGCTGCATCGCTTCGGGCTGTATATGAATATTGGTAATCGTATTGAGGTTATCCTGATTTCTATGCACCACTTTATACTGTGCAATGAAAGATTGTGCGACAACGGTAATGATCCCAATAGTATTTCCATTAACAAAAACGGAAGGTATATTGATTTTTCCTTTCTCGTCAGAATCAGGATGGTCTGTGATCTTTATTCTGGCAATGTTTGTAGAAGGCAAATCTCCAGTCAGTTTTTCTGTTGACAAATCCACGTACTGAATGGGCTCAGGCGAGATAATATGCAGGTTGATGCCTTCGGTAATTTCAATCTCAGGTAAATCGGAAACAATCTGTTCTTTGGTTGCAGTTTGAGCCGTGAAAAATTGAGCTGTGAATATTAAAAGGGTGTATAATAAAGTTCTCATTGTTTTATTTTTTTTGTTGGTTTTGTGAATCTTTCAATTGATTTTCGTCGATCAAAAAGACATATGAGTTGTATTTCAGTTTTGCTTTATTTTCTTTGATCAGGTTGGCAATAGATTTAGATGTTGATGTAAACAGGCTGGATCCAATGCTTGAGAAAAATCCTTTTCCGCCCATATCCATCTGAGTTCCTTGTACTGAGTTACTTCCCATTTCCCGCATCATATCTCTGAAAACGCTTTGCGGAACGTACAATCCCTTCATCCCGTCAACATCATAAATCGAAAGATTGACAGGATAGATTTCTCCTTTTGTGAATACAGATACAATGTTGAGATTGACTCTCTGCATTGAAAATCCTGAGATTTGTCCGTATAATATCGAACCTTTGATTATTTTTTTGTTCCCGACAAAGATGTCTTCCAACAATCGGAACCTAATCCTGCTTCCAAGAAAGCCTTTGTTATTTTCGTCAATGACCGCTTTGATAAAGCTGTTTTCTTTCTCCTTATAGAAAGCATTGAAACCACTGTTGATTCCGGATTTGCTCACATTGAAAGTTGAATTAAGAAAATCTTCCATTTTCTCTTTATTGGACTTCAGTTTTTGTTCTGCTGCGAGTTTACTTTGGTACTCAGGATCACGGGATTTTTCTAAAGAATCCATCACGAGCATTTGTTCTTTCAGATATTTTACAGGGTCTGGTTGGACACTTTGTGTCTTTTCTTTTGGTCTATCTGCGTATTTATCTTCTTGGTTCCCGTAAGATTTGTCATTCAGCATTTTAATGATTTCTGAAGACCTGTTGTAATCTTTGTCATCCCTCTGTGATTGATTTGGTTTGTAATACGAGGATTGATTTTCTTTTGCCTGGTATCTGTTTTGTCTTCCGTTTTCTGCTTTTAAGGAGTCAATTTTTCTTTTTTGGTCCAGTGACAATTGGTCATCATAGTTCAATAAACTATCTTCTTCTTTATCCAAACCACCAAGCATCGTTCTGTTATCCTCTTTTTTGAAAAAAGCATCATACGCATCATTTTTGGTCATAATGGAATCTTGCGTATCGCCGAGTGATAGTAACAATTCTTTTGGTTTATTTTTTTCAGAAGTATCTTCTTTGAGAAACTGTGCTCCTACGTAGCCGAAAAGAAAAAGAAATGGCAGAGCCAAAAGAGGCAGAACATATTTTTTTTCTTTAAAATTTATTTTTTTAATGTCCATTTTTTAATTTTTGGTATTGGTTGAACAAGTAGTCAATTCGTAAACTGTCTTCTTTTTTCAGTGCGTTTTTGTCTCTTTTCACTTTTAAAGTTTTCAGTTCTTGTACTATTTTTTCCATCTCTTTATCATTGTTGACAGATAGATTTTGACTCGACTTATTTTTAGAATAGAGAACCGGAGGTCTTATTTTAAATGCTGTTTCGGAAGGGAAAAAGATACCTTGAATTAGAGACCCTATAAATGAAACCGACAGTAGAATCATTGAATACGTGAAGAATTTCTTTGGATTTTGAACTGCCCACTGCAGCCATTTCTGACCCTTTTGTTTTAATGTAGTTTCCATTTTAGTAAGAATTTTTATTTTGATTGGACAGTTCCTCGTTATTGATGATTCGCCAGTTTTTAAGAATCACACCGTGAGGATTATTGGGACTTCTGATGATGTCTTCAAAGAAACCTTCGGTGATGAGCTTCCTCGTAATGACAGAAGATTTTCTTGTGATCATCTGCTTACCGAAAAAGCTAAATTTCTTTTGTTCCATACTAAGCGTAATCGAATCGGTATGGATACTGACCATCGAACTGGAAGCTATTATTTGATTGTAAAATCCTTTTTCCCTTAGGTTCGTATATTCCTTTTTTCCGCTGTCATCAATAAGATACAATGACTTTTGAATATTATCCTTGATATAGGTATCATCGGGAGCGAGTGTGAAAAACAATCTGTGGAATAATTCAATTTGAGCTTTATATTCAACAGGTCGGTTCAGCAGGACATCAGTCTGCTTGGCAAGAACCGGAACGCCATTGTCTAAAATGTAAATTGATTTTCTGGAATCCTCGATCATTCTGTATGCAAAGAAAAATCCGGCAATGACAATGAAAACAGCAAAAGCAATGGTGGATAAAGAAATGACCTTGTTGATCTTGATTCTTTGTTCTATATTTTTGATAAGCATCTTTATTTTAGTTGTTGGTTGATAATGTTTGGTTGTTGGTCATTCGTACAACATTTATTTTCCTTTTTTCATCGCTCTTTGAACTCTGCCTGATGCTGAACCTGCTGCTGCACTTGCTGCTACAGAAGCTCCTCCTGTTTTGGCAGCCAATATTGCTGTTTTAGCACTGCTTGCCATTTTTCCTGCTGCACTTTTCATTTTCGTCATTGCTCCCGCCCCTCCTGCAGAAACAATACTGTCTGCAATGGTTGGGGTCATTAGTACTCCGATTCCCGTAACAACATAGGCAACACAGGTGAAAAGCTGATTGTAGATCATTCCGGAGTTGCTCACATAGACCATCAAAGCGTCTAAGTTGGTAATGGTTCCATTGGATAATAAGGTATCATACCTTTCGATCTCCATTGTATAACCGGAAGCGATCAATTGCTGACCGATGTTGATGATCGTATAGGCAACAAAAGTGTAAAGATTAATGTTGATGAATTTTGATACCCAACTGTATAATGAATTTTCAAATCCGGGAATAAGAGCCATTCCAACAGCTATCGGTCCTAAAATGATTAAAATGTAAGACCATATTTTTTGAATGAAGAAAATGAGATATACACAAATCCTAAGAATGGAAAGGCAACAAAACTCAATGAGTTCTGCGACTAATTTTTGCATTTGGAATTCCATTCGTATTGACCATTCTTTGATAGGCTGAATCAATTTATCCAATCCCTCACTGATATCAAACCACGAATCATCAGCATCTTCAGTGGTATTCTCAATGACTTCCTGCTTCGCATCTTCTTCCGCTTTCAGTTTTATAACAGCATCCAATAATTGTTGCTGTTTTTTAAATCTTTCAACCCGTAGATCATTGACTTCCGATTCGATTTCGCTGAAAATTGAGATTCCGGGTTCGGCAATGGCCTCAAATGGCGCTTGAATCATACTGACAAATCCACTCCAATAAACAAGCGTAAATCCGATAAGAATTGGTTTCAGCATTGGAGTGATTTCCCATTCTCTATCTCCGGCCGCCATTTGCCAACCCATATATCCAAGGTACATGAGAGCGCCTAAGCCGCCTATTGCTTTTCCTACCAAAGCAGATCCGGCGGCGCTATCTTGTACACTATTGTCTAATTTGGTAAAAACCTCCATAAACCATTTTTCAAAAGCGCCATCTCCTTTTAAAAATTGGAGTAGATTACTGTAATCGCCGTCTGTCTGGGCGAAACCCATTACAGGTAAAAGAATTGCTAATAGGCAAAAAGTTAATGTTATCGTTTTATTCATTTTTAATATCGGTGTTTGTAGTGGTTCATTATATTTTGAACAATCTGCCCGTCTGATGAAGGTGTCCACGCAGGTGGCAAAGCAAAATTTGAATGGTTTTTCAGAATATTCTTGTAATCTGTAAGAAGTGTTGTCTTGTTGTTGTGCTTCCTTAATTCCTGAACAAATTTTCGCCATTTGATAAGGGTTTCGTGGTACATAATGAACCTTTTTCCCCTTGGCATATCCATACTTCTGGACATTGAATATTTTTCTTTGATGAGATCCAGTTCTTCCTGAAGTCTTTTTAATGCTCCTGTTGAGCTGAGTGTTTCAAACGTTTGCAGGTCTTTCAGTCGCCACTCGATAAAATTTTGAGGTGTATCGGGAAATTCAGTAATAGGTTTTAGCATTCGTTTGTAATACAATAGCCAAAGAGGATCGGCATCGACAGTAGCGGACGTCCAATGGGCAAAATCCTGAACGCTCCTTTTATGAATGGTATCTGAAGCTGCTTTTATCTTTTTTGCTTCTTCCTCTTGAAACTTTAGCTGGGCAAACCTTTGATTTTGAACTCCTGTCGGTTTTAATGGACGAATGTCTTCCCCATCCTTATAATCCCTGTTGATTTTTGGAGCCCAAATTCCCCACACCGTTGCGTAGGCAAAATTGGTTTGGATTCCTAAAAAGTATTTTGGATATGGTCTCCAATCTCCCCAATCTTGAAAGACCATTCTTTTATGCTGGGCAACAATGGAAGGATCATTTAATCTCTTGACGCTGACTTGTCCAAACACACTGCCTGTAATCAAGATGAACTGAAATAGGCTGATTTTTTTTAGTAGATTTTCCATAATTTTTTAATTAAAGAGGTAATGGTATTTGGTGATGATGTCGCCAACAATGGCTTTGTCTATATTGATGTAATTACGAAGCACCGGAACCTGATACAGATAAGGGATTTTCTTGGCATTCTCTAATCGTAAATTGATGTACAGAATATTTCCGTTGATATTTCTGACCCTTGTAAAAATCTTTTCAATCAGCATTTCCCTATCCATTGCGTCCATTAGAAAATCTTTTTCCTCATTTAGAATGTCCTGCGTAACTTCCTGCTGAAGTTTCGTCGTCTGCTTCCCGATTTCAACATAATATTTTGAAATGAGTACCGAATATTCAGGATGCTGTGCTGATAGATCCAGCATTTTATTGGAGTTCGTTACTATTTTACCCAAATATTGATAGAGATAAATGAGTTTTTTGCTCTGGGTCAAGGCTGAATTCACATTTTTCAGTTGTTGATAGATGTATTCCTGAATCGCAATGATCTGCGTGATTTTATTGTTGATATCATCATACAATTCTTTTTGCTTTTCATAGGAATCCAGAAAAGCCTGTTCGCTTCCTAATCGAACACCGTGGTTTACGGTGATCTGTGACAGAAGTTTGTCGTTAATCACTATTTGCTGGCTTTTTACAGATGCAACAGAGAAGAAAAAAACTCCGGAAAAAAATATTTTTTTCATTTTAGAAAGATTTAATGTTATCCATGATGCTTTCAACTACTTGCTTATCCCTGTTGACATAATATTGAAAGGCTCTTTTGTTACGTTTTACCTTGGCTTTAATATCCCTTATCTTTAAAAGCATATGGGTAGAATTTCTGCTTATCGCCTTTACTTCACCCAAAGCATAGTCTAATAATACTTTACGTTCTGATTTTTCCATTTGGTTGATGGCTCCGTAAGACAAAATGATCCCGGTTACCAGCCGTGTTACCATTTGCAGATCATCAACAAACTGAACCTGAGAAGGCAAAACAGCGATAATGGAATAGGGAGCATCGTTTATTTCATTGATAATAGCAGTCTGATTGTTTGTTATTTTGGTTATTTCCCTGCTCATTGCTATTCCGGTGGGTATCGCTTGAATGGCAAATGAAACAATTCGCAATCTGTCCTGAACTTTGGTGATTTTTTCTTTAAAATTGTTCCATTGGTTTCTGTTGGCCGTTTCTACGGTGGCATTCGCAATTTGTTTTTGTCGCATTTCTTTTTGCCTGTCGTGTTCTTTCATCGTGGCATTGATTTCTATATCCATCATCGGAAATGAAACATTTTCCTGTTGCCATGCAGGGGTAGACCCACCACCGGAGGATCTCAATACCAAATAAACTAGAGGAATAAGCAAACTGACAACAATTTTATTTTTGCCACCGTAAGGTCGGCGAATCTCATTTTTCGATTTCATCATAGAAAAATTTAAAAATTCCGTTTATACCGGTTCATTATATTTTCAACAATAGCTTTGTCTGTATTGATATATCCGGCAAATGGATTAATAGAATTCCAGAATCCCAATCGGTTTGCTTTTTCTAATCGCAGTTTGATTGCTAAAAGCCAAAGCTTCAGATTTTTCACATTACCGGAAATATTATGAAGAATTTTGTAGCGGTCTCCTGCTGTTGCAAGATTCAGCTCTCCGGAAGCGAGAATATCAGAAACGTCGGTAACAATCTTTAGACTTTGCTCATACGTTTTTTGTGAAGCTTTCACCCCAAAAATGGCATACTCAGGATGTTCTGATGCTAGTTGTACCACTTGTGATGAATAAGCATAACATTTATTGAGCTCAGAGTAGATTTCCTGTGCTTGGATTCCATTTTGTAAAGTGCCGGAAACCTCTTTTAAACCCTTCAGAATTTTATTCTGAATGTCATTAGCCGCTACCATCTGTGTTCCCACCCAGGTCTGTGCGTCCTTTAATTTTGAAGTTTCCTCAATGACTTCGTTCTGCTTGGCTTTTAGATTTTCAGAATAAAGAATCATTGCCGCTGTTACCGTAGGGTCGATGTAGGTGTTTTGGGCGAATCCCATTGTCCCCCAGAGGGAGAAAATTAGTAGAAAAACCTTCAATATAATATGGTTCGCCAGAGATGAAACGTGACGAAATCCTCTTGGGAAATTTATAGGTTTAAACGTTTTCATAAGCGTAATTTTGTTTACTGATTAATTCTGAAAAACTGATATTACGGTCTTCCAGTTGCTGTGAAATGATTTTAAAAACATTCTTTCCTTTGTTCTCTTTTTTCATCATTCTATAAAAGGAATTGATTTTTTGATCTAAAGGATTTTGGTATAAATTCACGAGTGACACTAAGTTTTCCAGACTGTCTCCGAAGGTTTTTAAATCACCAACTATTCTGCGCAATGCTTCATCATAGTCTCCGTATTGGTGCACATAATATTCAACTGCCGATTTTTCCGGTTTTTCTGTAGTGTAGGTGAGATATTGTTCAAGCGAAACTTCATTTCCATAGACCTCTCCTTTTGAACCTCTTTTTAAGTAAAATTCTTTGAATCGGCTTCTCCCGAATTTGTTGTTGAGATTGTTGATGGTAAAAATCTTGTTTTGCTCTACTTTATTGAGCGATAGCAATGAAGCGATTTTATCAAAGTTGTCTTTGAACTTCGTCTGGTCAAGCAAAATAAATGTATCCGAATTGTTGATGATGGAATCTTTAACCACTGCATTTCCAATAATGTCATCCAGTTCCTGCGTTACCACCACCGCTTCTCCCCAAAATTTCCTCACCGTTTTATATAAATAAAGAATGTATCCACCCATCAATTTACTAGCAATGGCCTTCCATGCTTCTTCGATTATTAAGGCTTTTCTGCGGTCTTTTCTGAGTCTCATTTTCTGAATGAAAGTGTCCATAATAATGAGCGTTACTATCGGAAAGAGCTTGGGATTATCTTTTACATTATCAATTTCAAAAACGATGAAAGATTCATCGAACAGCGTATTATCTGCACTTTCATTGAGCGTTGTTCCGTACCTTCCGCCTTTGTAAAAATCTTTCAGTACAAATAAAAAGGTGCGCAGATTAAACTCTTTCTCTATAATATTATGTTTTTTATTATTCAGGTAAATAGGAAGAAATTGATCGCAATAATCATAAAACCCATTGAACGAAAGTTCTGTTACAACCAGCTTTTCTTCCAGTTCTTTTATTTTCCTGATGATGGCTTTTCTAAAGGATTCATTCCATTCTTCTGCTGATCGGGGTTGCCTGATGATGTCATTCGACTTGATTAAAATCAACTGCGTTTCATTGTATATTTTCCTTCTTTCTTCATCGTTCAGCGTGTCATACGCTTCATACACTTTATAGAAATTTTCGCTTTCATATTCCGGGTTATTGATGTTCTTATCAGGATGATAGAATTTCAATAATTTTCTTCCCGCTTCCTTTATTTCATCGGAACTGGCATCGAAAGTAATTCCCAAAATGTCATAGTAAGTATGCTGTCCTTTTGCTTCATTCTCATATTCCGTGAATAGATCATCTTCGTGAATGTTGTATTTTCCGAGATATAGAATCAGTTCTTCAGAAGTTTTATTTTCATACCATCGAGTTCCAGCATTGAAATACCCGTGGTAAAACGACATCAACACATTGTCTAAAATGGATTTTTGTGCGGAAGACATTGAAGAATCCGGACCTTGCCAAATCAAGAAGATCAGGTTGGTTAAAAATTCTATTTTTTCGATATTAAATTCTTTTTGATCCATAAGAAAAGGATTCATCGTGATTGGTTTTTCTTCAGTGTATTGGATGTATCTGCCTCCCTTATATTTGCACGTTCCCGAATACGAATCTCCTGTATCAACAATGACCACGTCATAATTGTAGGTCAAATACTGCTCAATAATATTGTTCATCAGGAATGATTTCCCCGAACCTGACGGTCCTAATACAAACTTGTTCCTGTTGTTTATTCTTCCTGTTTTCATCGGTAGATCCGATGGGTCAACTTTTAGCGGAACACCTTGTCTGTCGGTGAATCTCAGGTAGAAATTGGACTCTTCATTGACGGGGTAACTTTCCTTAAAAAAAAAACACAAGGCCGCTTCGCTTGTCGTCATAAATAAATCATACTCCCTAAGTTCTGTTCCATTGCCCGGAATAGCTGACCGAAAGAGTTCCAATTGGTTATAAGCGTTTTTAGAAACAATGATTCCTTTCGTAAAAAGCTTGTTTTCAATCATTGACTGAATATTTTCCATTTTCTCCAGTGTCTGTGCTGAAAAAAGGATTGAAAAATGAGCATTGACAACGAGCTGTCCGTCAATGGCTATGTTATGAAGCAGGGTCTGGATTTCATCTGCTATAATGGCGTTGGACGGAGAATTGTTGGCTGCTCCTTCGTGCTTTTTCTTTTTTTTGTCGAGTTCCCTCTGCTGTTGTGCCTGAAGCGGAATCGTAATGATCTGATTGTAGACAATGGTCTCATAATCTTCTAGTTCATTGATAAAACTAAAATTATCAACTGCTGTTTCTGCTGCTGCACCGTTACCGCCGAGAACAGAGTAAGGCTCAATTTCTGAAGGAAGATCAATATTTTCTACATCCACGTAGGAAATATTTTTTACAAACCTGTTTCCGATCTGCAAAAATTCGTTGGTGCTTTTGATATTATCAAATATGGGAGAATCGGAAAATTGCATCGACAAAACACCTGATATATAATATTCAAAATCTTTCTCAAACAAAAACTGCGGTTCACAGTCATTCTGCTTCAAAAGCATCAATACTTTCTGACATTTGTCCCGTAGTTCTTTATAGCTTTTTTCAGAGAAATTGTAATGCTTATTTTTCTTTTTCAGCTTGTCATCAATAATATCGGTAAAGAACAGAACCGTTTCAATGGTTTTGAAAAGTCTGCCGTCAAAATGTTCCGAATATTTTTGTTGTAGAAATTGGTTGGATTGTTCGGCTGAATATTTCTTTTTTGAAAAAATATCGAGCTTCTGAACAATTCTTCCTTCTCCAATGATTGATACCACCTGATTTAAAACCGTGTGGAAAGTGAGATAGCTGTCAGGATCTGCCGAATATTGCTCGACAATGTTTTTTATCTTGATCCCGATAATAGGGTTTCCGTATTGTCCGAAAAGTACATCAAAATCCCAATTGAAATCCTTTCCAAGATCATATCCGATAAAAGGAATGCTAAATGCCTGTTTTTTTGTTGTTGCCATTCTTTAAAAGTTTATTACTGTCTAACCTTTTGGGAAAAATTAAGATGTGATCGAAGTTTTTGGTTTTGTCATACAAACCATATTTGTCCTGTCTTCTGAAGATAAGATAAACTCCGCCTGCGGTGACTGCAAGACCAAGTAAAGAGCCTAAGAGACCGAACTTCGAGAGTACCAATGCTGAAATGACCCCGCCTCCGATGACACCAACTGCGTAAAAGATATATTTCCCTTTGAGTCCGAAGAATATAAGGGGCTTTTTCAGCCCCTTATAAAGGTAGAATCCCATATTAGGCAAAGAATGCTGTTACGAATTCCGGAACTACAATCAAGAAGATCATTGCTCCCCCATAACCAAGGATCTCTTTGTTGACGTCCTGGTCACCATTCGTCCATTTATTATACACTCGGAGACCTCCGATAAAACCGACCAATCCTCCTACTGCTTTCAAAATCAGCTTGACCGGATCCCAATAATCAGTGATATCACTTGCGGCATTTGAAATAGCGGTTGCACCACCTTGTGCAAATGCTGGAGTTATCGCCATAATTGCCAAGGCTAGGGTTAGAACTTTCTTTGTTGTCACGTTTTTTGTGAAAAAATTTTTCATCATAATTCAAAAAATTTATAAAGGGTTAATAATCAATTGAGTGTTAAATTTTGGGCATAGAAGTCCCGGACAACGGATGGAAATCCGCTGTTAAGTCTAATAATCAGTACGTTAGATTTTGTTTAAGTTGACTAACTACATAATGGATTGATAAACCTTATATCCATCGTGATTTGCAACCAATTGAACCAGGGTTTCAGAAAGATTCAGCATCGCCTTCCAATCTTTAATTCTGGAAGTTTTCTGGTCTGCACTAACCGTGATCGGGTTTTCGCTAATCACTTCATTAGGTTTCTGATTTTCCTTTTCGGTTGATATTTTTTCCTTTTGTTCAAAATACTCTTCGCTTGATTCAGCATTTTCAGGATGTGATTGGTTTTCAATTTCGGTAAAATCCTTTTTTGATGGATTATCGAATTCATCCAGATCTTGTTCAGATTCAAATTGTTTTCTTAAATACTCCAGATCTTGTCGTTCTTCATTTCCTTCAGTGATATCAGAATGGATTACATTTTTATTAAAGGACTTGGGAGTGTTGAGATTTTCTACATCTTCAATCCCTATAGTTGCAGTAAGATCTTCGTACTGTTCGGAAATTTCGGACAAAGAAAATTCCTCCGTCTCTTCTTTATAGGTTTCTTTTTCTTTCTTCAGAAACAGATCGTATACAATGTTACCTGCATAATACAACACGTAAACAGCCAGAATAGTAAGTGAAATTTTTATCATTTTTTATTGATTTAGTTGTCAGTCAATCGTTGTCGTTTGTTGGTATTGAATCTTTGATTTTTTACCTCTTTTTAATCACTTGTATTTTGATTTTTGAGGTTTCATTGATATATTTTATAAGTTCATCGAATGTATGTTCTACTGCATATTTTTGCTTGCCTATAAGGCTTCTGGTATTAATAGTTTGTAGGCAGTTTCTTTTAAATACCGGGCTTGGCAGCAGCATTCCATATTTTGCGAGCTCAATGTCCATTGCTTCCTGATTCAGATACTTGTAGCCTTTATCATATTTGGAACGGATAAATATTCTTTCGGCCTCACTTTCCAGTAGTCCCAGCATATTGATGAAGACCAAAGTCGATTTTACAGAAACATCGGAATACTCAAAAGGTGTTACGATAAAATCACTGTATATGAGCAAATCACTGTATTTTGCATCGAGCGTTCCGGCCAAATCAAAGAGATTGATCTCATCGCTTTCTTTTAAATTAATGAGAGTTTCAAAGTCTGAAAAAGGCTGCTCTTCTTCCTCGCCAATAATTTCTACATCGTACAATTTTGGAATGTCCAATAGCTCATCTTCTTTCCATTTGTGATAGAATGATTTCTGATAATCAAAATCGAAAACATTGAGTTTTCTTTCTGAAAGTGCGGTAATGTAATTGGCAAAAGCGATGGCTAATGTCGTTTTTCCGGTTCCTCCTTTTTGGGTAGCAAATGTGATGATCATAGGTTTTAGTTGATTTTTATTGGACTGAAGATGATTTTTCCATCAACTTTATCGTCTCTTTTTTCGTCTTTTTTTGAGTTCATTTTCGGCAGGGTCTTTTGCAGTTCCCGAACTTTTCATCAACTCAAAAAGCATTTCGTTGACGGCTTTGTTTAATTCTGTTTTTTCATTATTTTCAGTCCGGTTTTCTGTCTGCACTTCATTGACGCTTATGGGATTCAGAAATTTTTGATATTCCTTTTCTCCGATTAATGGTTGAAGTTCACCCACGTAATGAAATCTGGTATGAACAGCATACAGCTTTCCATCTTCGCCTTTTGTTATAGAAATATCTTTTTTTTCATCATTTGTGTTTTTGTTATTTCTAATAAAGTCCTTTACTTCAAACTGGACTTTTCGGTAGGTTTCCAAATCTTTCTTCCCTCGGTTTTCAAAAAGCATAAAGTCCTTGATTTCTGCTTCCGGATTATTCTTCTTAAAAAATTCAAGCAGGATCTTTTTTGTTTCCTGGCTGCGAATATTATAATCCTTCAGTATTTCAAAAGTCTTCTTATCCACCTTGTCAGAAGTAAATTCAAATACTTCATTCATTTTCATAATATCACTTCCTTTGTATACTTCTCCTGTTTTATGGTCGATCACGGTGTAGCCGAAAGGATTTTTATCTTCTTTATGATGAAAAACCATATCGATCCCGAAAACATCTTTCAGCTTTTTTTGGAGCTCGCTTTCAAAGGCAATCTTCATTTTTGAATCATTTCCTCCGTCAGTAGTCTTCTCTTTTGGAAGCACTGCTTCATTTTTTCTATTATCCACCACTTTAAAAACCTTATTGGAATACAATTCTTTGTATTTGCTTAATATGGCTTTCATCTGCTTAGCCCTTTTTTCATTTTTGCTGTTATCAAAAACAATCTGATCCCCTCTAATAGATTTTTGGTTTACTCCGTTTTTTAAAATGTTAAAAGAATTTTCATCACTTGTGTTTTTGCCTATCTTGTAACCATTTCTGCTGAGTAGAGTTTCCAACTGATCAAGCGAACTTATTTTGTAGTTCAGCAGCTTTTCCAGTTCTTCTTCCGGTTTCTGACCATATAATTTTTCCATTGTAACGCTTAATGCTTTTTGGGCTTTAAGCCTTTCATAACTGTCATTGATCTTTTTCCCTGTCTGTTTATCAACCCGGGTTGAAACAATGTGTACGTGATTATTATCTGTATCCTTATGAAAAACCACAATGAAAGGCTGTTCGCCATATTTCATTTCATCCATAAAATTCTCCGTTATCTTAGTAAGCTCTTCTTTCGAATGCCCTTGAAATTTTGTAGAGATCATCGCGTGAAATTGAGGCTTCAACACTTTTTTATTCCCGATTGAAATAGCTCTTAAATAGTTTCTTACTTCTTGCTTGCTGCTTGATTCGTTAATGAATGAAGGAAAATTTTTCATCAGCATTAATTCTCCAATGCCTTTATCAATTTTCTTATCGTTATAATGAACTCCTGGAAAACTCGGACCTGCCGGATCCATGATCTTAACAATCATCTTGATAGCTTTGCATAGATTTTTGTAAAGATTTCGTTCTGTTCTTTTTTCAGAATTATGATCTCTGATAACTTATCCGAAAAATTTCTGAGTTTATTTTCGCTGATAAATTTTTGACCATTTGCTATTTTTGCTACCTGATTGATATTATTTTCAATTTTTCCGAAGATGTTATCCTGTTTTTCAATGAACGCCAATACTTTTCGTCTCTCGTCATCCATCATTCTATTCTCTACGGAATTGATGATTAGACTAGTCAGGGAAATTTGTTTATTGGAACAGATTTTTTTCCAATCTTTCTTCTTTTCACTCTTAATTCTGAAAAAAATAACTTCATCTTTTTGCTCATCAATATTCATCTTTCAAATTCAAATTTGATTTTAAAAATGTTGTTTTCTATATTGGAACAAAGATGACCGCCGCAATTGCCATAATGCCTACAACGATAGAACTAACGACTTTTACTTTTTTCACTTCCCTGATTTGTTTTTTATCTATTGAAATCGTCTCTCCTTTTTTGGAAATACCATAAATATTGTTGCCATCAACTGATGTGATTTTTATTTTGTGGATTTTTGCAGTGAAATCCTGAACGTCATATTTGTGATTTAATGCTAAAGAATTATCTTTTAATGGTTTGCCAGGATTCGAAACAATAGACCTACAAGATGTTAGTGAAAGAGTGATCATCAGGCATAAAAATTTGAAAAAGTTTTTCATAGTTTATGATTAAGGTGTTACCCAACTTGTCAAACCGTTTACGCTTTTTAGAATATATGTTCCGGTAGCAGGCGGAGTTGGAACTATCTCTGTTGCAAAACCAAATGAACCATCTGTTTTGGCAACTACTTTTTTCGTATAGGATGAATCTCCGTCTGCATTGGGCATTTGGGAAGGTGTAACGCTGAGCTTGCCATTGATATTTAACCATCTTTCAGAAAAATCCCCCGAAATCAAAGCAAATTTGTAATCCGTATAATTGTTCGTGATACTATCCCAAAAGCTGGTTGAACTTGTTGTAACGCGGGTTGAATGTATAGCTAGTTTATTACTTACGCTTCTGTTTCCTGTGGCCGGGCTACCAGCGCCAATGCCGATGAAAATATTGTTAGACCCTGTTCGGTTTCCTGTTCCTGACAGATAGCCAATAGAGATGTTATCATTTCCTGAAGTAATGTAGGACATAGCTCCCGGACCAATTCCAATATTTCTACTACCGGAGATTACGCCGTTTGCGATGCCATTCAAAGCAGAAACTCCTGCAGCATAATTAAGTTTGCCTGTAACTTCTCCTTGAGACATTGCATAAGCACTAGCGGAATTTCCTTTTCCAGAGGTTATATTAGAGTCGGTTGCAAAAATAGAATTGTAGTCACCGGTGATTGGACTTCTGGAATTTCCCAGTATGTAATTTTCTTTCTCATCAAAATTAAGATGCAGACTGTTCTTGACAATAAGTTCAACCGTAGAAGTGTTGCCCTTGAGTGCAACTGTATTTAGTGGGTCTTCTTTTATAAATGACTTCCATAGATCACCGTCAAAATAATACAACCCGGACTTTGTGATATGAATAACCTGACCGGATAAATTAGTAGCTGGAGATGTTACAAACACGACAGCTCCTTTTTTTGCAGATGAATATGTTTTTGCTGCGAGTTGGTTACCTGTAATCCTTGGAGGAATAATCCCGTCATAATGATTGGTGTCATTTGGTTTCCCTACAACTTCTAAAGTAGCCTCGGGCGTCTGGGTGTTGATGCCAATCTGTCCCTGTATTGTTGTTGCTATGAAAGGCAGAAAAAAATAAATTAATGTTTTCATTTTATTTTTTATTAAAATTCATTTGGTCTTAAGAATCGTATTAACTGTGTATAATTTGTATTAATTGCTATAATTTTAGCGTCCTAGTGTAGATAGGGTCTGATCCAATTTGAGTAGCCCTGAACTTCTCCATAAGTATAATATGATGTTGATATTGCGCCTAAAGAAGCTTGAGGAATTTTTATGGTGAAATTTTCAAGCAAGGCAGGAATAAGCATTGTTGAATTCTCAGGATGTAAAAAAACAATCTGGTTAGGAATATACCCTATGTCACTAAAGATATCCGGAATATTTATAAGTGCGTCGGAAGTAATTGGTTCTGAATCAGTCGACCTGAATATTTGAAATTTTACATTGACGATACCATTAACTTTTCTGAATGATACGGATCCTTTTAAGCCTCCATAATTTTTGGTCCCAATGGTATAGTATTTAGAAGCGGTTAAATAATTATTTGTATTTCCATTATAATTAACCGGAGCGGACCATGTAGAAGTTGCACTAAGAGCCGCAGTACTGGTATGGTCAAACGTCAATAGAATTCTATATTCAGTGGGTTGCTTTTCTTTTGAAAATGTTTGCCACAAATTGCCATCAAAATAATATAATCCGGGTTCAGTTATTTGAATGACTTGTCCTGATAAATTGTTAGCCGGAGATGTTACAAAGACGACAGTTCCTTTTTTTGTAGATGAATATGTCTTTGCAGCGAGTTGATTTCCTGTAATTCGTGGAGGAATAATTCCGTCATAATGATTGACATCATTTGGTTTTCCTACCACTTCTAAAGTCGCCTCTGGAGTTTCGGTATTGATGCCGACCTGACCTTGGATTGATACTACTATTAATGCCAGTAGAAGATGACTCAATTTTTTCATTAGTATTTTGATTAAAAATTCTGTGACAAAATTGGGCGTTAAAACCTTCTAAAACAATAGTATTCAATGGGTTTGGGCTAAATAAGAATAATCTGGATTAGTTTGGAAAC
This sequence comes from Chryseobacterium taichungense, assembly GCF_900109935.1. Lineage (GTDB taxonomy): Bacteria > Bacteroidota > Bacteroidia > Flavobacteriales > Weeksellaceae > Chryseobacterium > Chryseobacterium taichungense. The sequence goes on from NZ_FOBV01000003.1 coordinate 321,502, forward strand.
TTCCCAGGATTAAAAAAGAATGATTTGGATTAATTTGGATTCTTGTACCAAAATTTAATTAAAAACAAAAAAACAAGTTCCGCAGTTTTTTTCCCCTTTTTGAAAAAAAGGCAAGATCGTCTTTGGATATAAAACTTGAAAAGTTTGTATATACAAAGACACATCTTGCTCAAAAAAGCCTCTCATTTTTCGGAGTCCTGAAAAGCGATTTATATTATTGATAATCAATAAGTTTGACTCTTCTATTATTTTTATGAGAAAGTATAGAAGTGAAGCCTTTGATTAAGAAAGAAAAAAATGTTAATTGCTTGTAAAGTGAGAATTTACTTATCGTATTGTAAATCAAATTGTAATGACGTTGACCTGTACTTATTTTACGCAGGTTACCTGCATCTAATTTACGCAGGTATGAGATTGCACCTGTATTCGTAGTACGCAGGTTTGATGAGTGGGATAATGCTTTTTTATGCAAGTTACCTGTATCTGATTTACTCACGTATGAACTCCAGCTGTATCTATTTTACACAGGTTTGATGATTGGAATAATCCTTTTTTATGTAAGTAACCTGTATCTGATTTACGAAGGTGTCTGATTCCACCTGTATTCTAATTACGCAGGTTCGATAATTGATATTGTCCTATTTTATAAAGATGACCTGTATTTGATTTACGGCCGTATGAAGTATAGCTGTAAGTATTTTACGCAGGTTTGGTGATTTCGTTTTCCATTTAGCTAAAGCAATAGCAAACCACAAAATGTTTTTTTCTTCTATTTCAAGGATTTTCCAATTTCGTCAATAATTTTTTTTGATATAATTTCAGATTGTTCATCTTTAATATATAAATCGAAAAATTCTCTGTAAATACCAGCAAATGAATCACTTTCGCGTATAGATGTTCCCCAAGTCTCCATAAAATATCATCTGTTTAAAATAGCTAATAACGTTACGCAGTTTTGCGCAGTGGCGACAATTTACATTATTTTTTTATAGATATATAAATATCTCATTGAGTAATTTCCGGCAAAGAAAAATAAAACCACCCATTGCGCGAAACCGCTTTTATAGTGAGTGTCTTTAGTTCATATTCCTTTTAAAGCTACAGAATAAAAAGTTCTGCGTTGTTTCAAAAGGCGTTATGTGATTTTCCGTTATACAACGTAACTTTTCAAAGCCTTTTTCAAGCTCCGTTGTTAAAGTTTCTTCATTATACTGTTTAATATCTAATCCGCTACATTTTTCTGGACCATTGTCTGAGAAAGTCCCAATTGTTAAATATCCAGAAACCGCTTTTCTCGCAATTTCCATATATTTTTTTATTTGGAAATCTTCTGTCAAAAAGTGAAATGCTGCTCTGTCGTGCCAAATGTCAAAAGTTGTTTCTGGGTTAAATTCTGTAATATCACTTACAATCCAATTTACTTTTTTAGCTTTTTCTCCCAAGCGCGTTTTAGCTTTCTCAAGAGCTTTTGCTGAAATGTCCAAAACTGTAATATTTTCAAAACCTTGGTCAATCAAAAAGTCTACAAGTTTACTGTCTCCACCACCTATATCAATAATTTTAGCTGACTTCTCAACTCCAAATGATTGAATAAATTCTAATGAAGTTTTCGGAACCTCTTGAGTCCAGCTTACTTGTTCTGGATTCTTTGTTTCATAAACAGTTTCCCAGTGATTTTTTCTATCAATATTCATAAGTTCTATATTAATTTATGCGTTTCTCGTGTATTGGTTTTAACTTATTTATACTCGCTGCGTTTTACCTTAAATACGAATATAAGTTAATAGAAACATTAATAGTTGCAATACTACATAAAAAATAAAAATTTCGATTACCTAGGATAATATTAAGGCGAAAAAAAAAATATTTATACATCCTCAATTAAAAACCTACAACCTTTTTTCAAAAACAAACTAAAGCCAAAGTCAGGAATTGTTTTAGAAATGGGGTTGTTCCGCTTTCGGCAAAAATGCGTTTCCGACCGCAGGGAGGAATTGCATTTTTGCCGCCCGATTTGCATCAGGCGACTTTTTATAGTTTTATGGGTTGAGAATGGAAAGTTTTCAGATTAAGAAAAAAACCTCTGTTTTCAGTCAATCCGTTGCGAAATAAGTTCCACAATAGAGAACATCCCATCTGTGCCAATGTTGAATTAATAAACAAATCTTGTTTTTCCAATGCTTCCGCTAAACTGCAACTTGGTGTATCGTCTTCCGTTTCAGACTGCAAAAGTAGTTCTCCAAATTCTTCCGTCACATAAGGAAGATGCGACACTGTTTGATATTTTTCAGAATTAGGTTGATTTATATTCTCAACTGTAGAAAGCAAAACCTGTCCAGAATATCGATTGTTTCCTAAATCCATCCAATATTTAGCCTGGTTTCTGTATAGTCTCCTACCCTCTTTCAATTCATTCAGAATATCAGCAATTTCAAATCGTGATTTGACATTATCAACACACGACATATAAATTGCTGATTGCATATTCTCTTGAATTCTTCCTAAAGAATCTCTTTCAAACTTTCTGACTTCGGCTTTCCAATTCGTTCCAGACCATCGGTTTGCCCGATTTATCAGTGCAATTGCCTTTGGTAATCCTACTTCACATTCTGCAAAACGCTGTCTGCCTTGATTTGCTTCTGTGACAATATCATCATCCCACAACCGTACCTGTAATCCTGCGTGTCTCAATTCAATCAATGAATGATTCATTTCCATTAAAGCGGTCAATACTTTTGAACCTGTACCTCCTGCACCTATGAGGTTTAATGTAATGGGATTGGTAGGATTTAAAAGGCTATCATCGGTCAAATGGACTTTTGGTTTTTCTGAATGTATCATCACAGTAGATTTTTTAAAGTTAGATTTGAATTGATTAGAACATCTGTCGGAAAAGCTTCTTTACTTTGAATTAAATCTTTCCAAAGATTAACACAATTTCCATTGATAGGATTATGGCTGTTGACCAAATGGCTGAAATAAGAATTGAAAAAATATTCTTCCCATTTCTTAGTAAACTCTTCCAATGATGCAGAACTTTTAATTTTCACATCGACTGTACCCATACAGACACTACCGCTTTCGTAAACATTAAAGAAAGGTGCGTAGAAAAGTGATGTTTCCTCTCTTGGGCGTTGGTCTGTCTCCAATGCGAATATTTTCATTCCCTGCTTATTGGCACACCATACCAAAGGTGGCACATTCGCCATTCCGTTTGGAATTGAAAGTTTATCCGTAAATAATAAATGTCGTTTCTGTGCTTTTGTGTACCAGACCACTTTTCCATTTTCCGATGTATCTATAAAAAGTACATTTTCAGAAATAACACCACTCGGTCTTAGAAAATCTTTGTCTTTCTTATTTTGGATATTAAGCGTTTTCGATAACCGCTGTGCTTCCCTTACGGTCAATGGATGGGCGTTGATGGGATTACCGTTGCGGTCAATATCAAAATGCTCAACATAACCATCGGGATTATAATCTTCTGTCTCATAAAAGACCAATGCTGATTTAGGATGGTAAAGTGTCCCAAAATTATTGGTTATGTCGGTTTCTTCGTTTTTAATTGTATTGGCTGTATTTCTCATAGCTTGTTTTTATAATTGAATTATTTGTGCCGTTTTATCCACAGATTAGTTGAGCAATCTGCACAATTCGTTTAAGACCTTAAATAGCTGATTTTCGAAATCAAGGTTTTTATCCGATAAATCGCTTCCGTCAAAGGTTTTAAAAATCATTGGTTCTTGTGTTTCAGCATATTCATTGAACTCGTTATTGACCATACTTGTAAGATTATCATAAATTAATCCGTCACTCTCGGCAAAAAAGGAAATGTATTTATCCATTGCGACAACGGTTTCCTCGTTGTAATAGTCATCTTCGTTCATATCTTCGGATTTGACCGCATTGTTGAAGTGGGCATTTCTGAAAATGCTTTCATTAGGGTAATCACAATAAATTTTAAAGGCTTTTTCTGACAATTGAAGACATTCTTTATCAAACCTGTCTTTCGGTCTAAAACGTTTTAAGCGTTGCTCAAAAAAAAGAAGATTCTTAGGATTGGAAATTTTTTGCCCCATTACATCTCCAATGATTTCAGCCCGTTGAAGTTCTTTTTTGCTGTTGTGACTATCCTCTATTTCTTCGTCCTGTTCAAGCCAATCGTTGAGCATTTCGTAATTATAATAGAGATAAGAATCTTCCTGCCTGTAATATGGGACATCTGCATTTCTATACAGATAAGCGCATACTGATAACAGTAAACAGGCTGCTTTTCTGTGTACCTTATTGTGGAGCAATTGATAAAGCGGTACGACAGGAACATAAAACAAGGTTGCCCCTGTGTTGCATCTCTCTTCTATTGCGAAGTAGGTCTTACTACCCTTTTCTATCAGCTGGATACTCTGCCAATTTTCACTCTTGGTTTTCAACTGCGCTTCAATATCTCTCAAAGCAAGGCTGATATTATAAGGATAATTAAAATGCTGTGTCGGCATCGTAGTTATATCATAATGCTTTGCTAATTGAGAAAGGGACTTATAAAAATCCCTTTCTATTTTAGCAGACTTACGTTTGGTCTGTTTTACGGTTATGTCATTCTCCTTTAATTTCGGCATAAAACAGGTTTTCAGAAAAGCATCGGAAGTTGAGAGATTGGAACTGATTTCCGTTGGTCTTTTTGAACTTCTGAGCTGTCTTTCATTTGATGCATCCACTCTGCGTATTCCCTTAGTTGTCGGTGCAGTTGTTTTTGTTTTTTTTCTTCGGGTGGTTGAATTGTTCCCGATATTGTTTTTCGTTGCATTCATTTTTTTTTGTTTGTCAGTTTATGGTTGATGGTTGTTAGCTTTTAGATTGTAATTCTATCAACTGTCAACCAAAAACCATCAACTATTTATTATCCTTTTGTTCCCATCACACTCTCAAATTGGTATTCAACGGAATCATCCTTGATTTTCGGTGCTGAAATTTTCGAAGTGATCAGAATCGGGTATGTGTTGGCGTAAAAATTCATTACGGCTTCTACACTCCATTTTGGTTCGGGGTCGGTCAAGCGGATTTCCTGTCCGTTATCTTTTAATATAAAAACTCTGTCTAATAGTGTTGCAAGTAGCATAATCTTAGATTTTTAGGTTAAATTTCGGTTGATTGAGGTTGATTTTCAGAGAAAAGACTTGGTGCAAAATGTCTTTCGTATTCATCCTGCTTTTTGCGGATTTTCTCAGCATATTCGGGAAATTCCGAACCTTTCGGAAGTGCAGACCACGCATCCTTATACTTGCCCTCTTTTTCAAGTTCTTCGGCTTTCTGTAAGGCTTCGCTGTACTTTTTGTCTTTGGCTTCCTTTTCTTTTTTCTCCCTATCAGATTTTTCCTTTTCCATTGCCGATTTCTTCTTGGCTTGTTCGACCTGTTTCATAAAACTTTCCATATCTACCATTAAACCCGATGCGGTTTGTAATGGAGTGGAAATATTCTCAAAAAATCCATTGTCCAAATCTTCCGCTGTCCCCCTCAAATTAAGTGGCGGAATCGTTTTCCTTGCCTCGTCTCCGCATTGCTCATTGTTGAGCAATACGGAAAGAACGAAACTGTTATCTGCCCCTTGTCGGAGTGTGATTTGTAAATCGCCTGTAAGATTGAGTTTGCCTATCTGTCTGAAAAAATTGGTTTGCATAATTTTGTTTTTAAAATTGATTTTTTACTATTTCTGTTATAATTAATTTTATATTCATTATTTTGAATAATGCTCTGTAATAGGTTTCTTGCGTTTGTGGCATTCCAATCATCTTCTTTGGTCATATCCAAGTAGTGTAATTTTTCATATTGTTTTACCATTTGGGCAATAATGTTCAATGCTTTATACTCCGTTTTGTCTGCGAGGTTGCTCATATTGTTTTAATTTTAGTAGTTTTCCGTACATATCTGTCCAATACCTCTTCAGTCTTTTATCTAATTCTGAAAATCCTTTGTTTGTATGTTCATATTCCTTATACTCTGCTGTAATTTGGATAGCTTCATCAAGATTGGTTACTTCAATCTTGCAACCGTTTAAGTCTGTAAGTCTCATTGTTGTTGAGTTAATTGATATAATGAAAATTCTTCTGTCCAAAATTCTTCCCCTGTGTGTTTTCCAAAAGCATTGTAAATAGCATTTCCGTTTTTATAGACTTGCATTTGGTAGCAGTTCAGATTATTTTCGGGTTGCAAAAATTTTTTCAAATCCTCTTTTTCCAATTCGATAAAAATCCTGCTTCTCTCCGAAAGCCATTCTTCAACTTGGGGATAATTTTCTTTCGAAAATTTGAAAAACTCTACATTGGTATCGGAATAGTTCAGCCATTTTAAATCATAGTCATTTTCCAATGTCTTTACGGCTTTGAGCCTTTTCTTTTGGGTTTCTTTCCATTCTGCCGTACCGTGGATAATGGCAAAATCGCCATTATCCCATTCGCTGTTGGTCATTGATTTTATCAGTAAATATTCTGTTTGTTGAAGTGATGTTTTCATTTATGCAATTTTTTGACTGTTACTATTTATTTTCCTGTCTAAAAGGATTCTCATAATCTCCTCCTTGTAATCGTAATTTTCACCCTCAAATTCATAACAATCTGAATCTACATTGTAAATGCAGTCTTGAAAGTCACATTGATTGAGAAAATAATCCTGTAAGATTTGGTTTTCGCATATGGTCTTGCCAAAAACCATACAGCCAGATTCTTCGTAATCCAATACAAACCCAACATTGTAATGATTTGCAATAATCCATAACGACTCAATATTTGGACTCCATCTTGTTTCATAATGGAAAGAATATTCATCCGTTTCGTTCTGATAGATTTCAAAGAAGTAGCCACTTTTGCTCTCGATAAAATCGGGCAGTTGCCCGATATTTCCCTTAGTTTCCTTTTCTATCATTTCTTGAAATACATTCGAGACTTTTTCCAAAACCTCTTGATTTCCTGTGAATGTTACTTTATTGTTGCACCAATTTGCCATAATATTTGTTGTATTAATTGTTGTTTTCGTAAATGTATGTTCCGCTTGTTTTGAAAGGTTCTTTTCCCTCTGTAAGACGGATTTCTGATTTGAACTTTCTTGAAAGACTTTTTGCATACCGTATTGCTGTCGTTCTCTCGCAATAGAATTGGGAAAAGACCTCCACCTTTTCCCAATCATTCTTATCACTTTTCGGCTTCATTTGAAAGTTATATTGTGCTTCCATATTTGAATGCTTTTAGAATGGTAAATCATCGTCCGTATCTTCCGCAAATGCATTGGACTTCTGTGGATGTGAAGTTGGCTGTTCTTCTGTGTCAGACTTTTTTCCACCTCCGTGGACTTTGATGTTAGAAGTATGGAAATTCAACCCCGATTTTATTTCTCCATCTTTTCCAATCCACGCACTCGCACTTGCTCTGCCTATCAGCTCTACTAATGTTCCCTTCGTTAAAATCTTAGCTACGTTGGCACTTAGCCAATAGGAGCAGTTATAATAAGTGGTCTGTTCTCTTAGTTCGCCTTGTTTGGTTTTAAATCTGTCATTAATGGCTACTGAAAAATTCACGACCTGTTTGTCATTTTTTAAAGTGTTGATTTCTGCGTTTTTTGTAATTCTGCCTACGATGTTCATAATGTTAAATTTTGATTGTTAATAATTATTTTCGAGTTTGTTAAAATTTTCGATTTGATTGATTGGGTTTCGAGGACACTCGTTTTTTTTTCTGCTTATATCCAATTGGAAAAGCAGAATTATTTGTTGTTTTATTTTGTTGTTTTTTCCGTTGATGTCAAAGACCTTCTGCGATTTAATTGATTCGTATAACTGAGGTTCCGTCTTTTTCTTTGCCGATGATCATAGGAAAGTATCAGGCATATAAAACCACAATCCTCCAAAGCTTTGGAGGATTGTGGCTCGAAATATTTTTGTCCGAAGGATTCAGGAGTGTCTGAAAAAATTATTGGAACTTGTGGAAAGAATTTTTATAGAAACCCAAAAATATTTTTTTAGGTGAATGATGCTGTCCTACATTTGCAATTGTAAAAAGCCAAACATCAGTTGGAAGTGATTAAATAGACGGTATTGACAGTGGGAAAATTAAAATAAAGCATTGGGTAATCTGTTTTTTTTAAGGTTTAACCAGTTTTATCATTCTTAAAAATTTAATTTCTCTTTAAAATCATTTTCAGAATTTTTACATTTTACTTTGTTGCACAAAACCACTCATTCAAATCTAAAATCCTGATATAACAAAGAAGAATCTTCGACATATATTTCTTTTGGATTTTTCTTTAGTGGTTTCCAATTACATTCATTAGATTTCCGTTATCCATCACTTTTCAACGGATTCCAAAAACCATAATCGCTTCTTATCTTGGTGTTTCAAAAGAAACATTTAGCCGGTTTTCGTCATAAATACACGAAATGGTAACAAAAATAAAAACTAAAAATACTTTTCAACAAATAGGCTTACAATACGATATTTTTAAAACTCAAATTATTAAATCAATAATTCGACATTACAAAAACTTAAATTATTATCTTTGACAGACAGCCATTATATGAACACATTTTCCAGCTTAAAAGAAGTATTATTTGCTCTCTCCCGAGAGGAAAAGCTTCTTGCGGAAATGTTCAAGAGACGAAAAACGGCTAAGTATAAATACGAATATGCCCTTGAACTGGCTGATGATAATGACGGCAGACTTCAATATCTTATCGAACGTTCGGTTATTCGACAAAATGAAAGTACATTAGAAATTGATGATTTGTATGTAATTTTTTTGAACAGGTTTTAGAAGCAAATGAAGAAATAAACACTTCGTACATTAACGAAAATCTTGAAAAAGTAAAACAGAATATTGAGTATTACTTCAATGAACAAAATGAACAAAGAAAATACGAGTATTTACGAATAGTCAAAAATACGCTTAGGAAAATTGGCATTATTACCTTGCGAAATGTTGTTGATCTGAAGCGCAATATTGACAACACTTTTAAGAGTGAGCCCAACTACAAAAACAAAAAAGCAAAGCTCATCAATCTTGATAATAAACGAAAAGACATTACCAAGCTTGCCGAACAAACCGAGCAACTAATCACAAACGATAATATCACGTTTTTCAAAACAGCAACTGATGAGGAATTGAACCGGATAATTGTTCATTTGAAAATGCAGTTGCATAAATGCACGCACAATCTGATTGAGATAGAACGGCAAGTAATTGACTTTTTAAACCAAATTCAACAGCAAAGCGGTGTAATAGAAAAACTGCGACAAATAAAGTATTTGAAAGACCAATTCATTTTGGAAACATCTACCGATATTAAACAAATTTTAGCTTCAAACAATGCCGTTTTCTTTGAACCAAACCCAAGCTATCCTCTCAAACTTTCATTGGAATATCTACAAACTGATGAGGAAATTTTTACAACTATTCAGAAAATAGCCGGAAGAAAAAAACTCGGAAACAAACTCAAACAACCTGTTGCCGAAAAGATTTCTGATGAATATTTGGAAACTCAAATTCTGGAAGAAGTGCAAATCAACTTAGAAGAAGTGAAGAACGGTTTTGTGGCAGGAAGCAACAATTTATTTGATTTTATACTGAGTTATAACTTCTCAAAAACTGTTTCTTTTGATGAACGTGTTACGATTTATTGCCAAATGGTCTCTTTGTACGACTCTGTTTTTGAAATAACGGATCAGGTTGAAGAAAAAAATGAGGTTGAATTTGCAATGATTTATCCTAAATAATAATTTATGAACGTACCCGTACAAACAGCCAACATATTCAAAATACTAAGCAAAGGGCAATTTATCAGTTCCAATAGTTCTGATAAAAACATCAGCAGTCTGTACAACATTATAGAAGATGATGAGAATTTTGATAATCTATACGATTACTTTATAAACATCAATTTTGTTTTAGAAAAAGGTGATGAGTATTTTTATTTTAGCAGACCAGAAAACAAAATAGACCTTGAAAAGAAGATTGAAAAAGCTTTTGAATGGATTGATATCATTGACTTTTTCAAAACTTACGATAATGCTTTTAGTGCAGGATATCGTTTTTCGCCTTCCGAACTTTTGGTAAGAATAAAGACAGATGCAGAATTGGAAACAAAGTTAGATGGTCTTAAAAAACATACAGATAAAACCAAGCATCAGGATATTTTAGATAAAATGCTAAAGAAATTGATAGACGATACCTATATTGAATTGGAAAATGAAATCACCAATCAATATAAAGTTTTGGCTTCATTCAACTACCTTGAACAACTGATATTAACCATCAATATTCCCGACGACGTAAGAAATGAGATACCTGAGTAAAATAGTTTTCATCAACAGTGCCGACAAATCATTAAAATATTCCGAAGTTGATTTGGATGGAAACGTGCATTTCATCGGCACACAAGGTGTTGGTAAAAGCACATTGCTTAGAGCCATACTCTTTTTTTACAATGCAGATACACAAAAGTTAGGCATTTCGAGAGAAAAGAAAAACTACAACGAATACTATTTTCCATATCAAAATTCATACATCGTTTACGAAGTACAAACGGAAACTGGAAAGTATTGTGTTTTAAGTTTCAAATCTCAGGGCAGGGCTGCATTTCGGTTTATCAATTCGAGTTACGACAAAAATTTTTTTCTTGATAATGAAGGAAAGGCGTATGAAACATTTGACAAAATCAGAGAAGCACTGGGGAAAATTGATTCCACAAGAATAATCAACAATTATGAAGAATACAGGAATATTTTATACGGTAACAACAAAGGTCTGCCAATTGAGTTTAGAAAATACGCTTTGATTGAAAGCAAGCAATATCAAAACATTCCGAGAACGATTGCCAATGTATTGCTGAATGCTAAGTTAGATGCCGAATTTGTAAAAGAAACCATCATTAAATCATTGAATGAGGATGAAATAAAAATAGATTTAACCACTTATTCGCAAACCCATCTTCGTGATTTTGAATCTAATCTCAATGACATCAAAAAATGGACAGAGGGCAAAATAGACAAACAAGCTGAAAAAGTGGCGACTACCTATTCAGCCATAAAATATTTGGAACAAAAGAAAAAAGAGCTTTCTTATCAATTAGGTTTTGCATTAAACAATGTAAAAGAACAACAACCCAAAGTTCAGGACCAACTCCACTCAGAAGAATTAAAACGAGATAAACTCCATATTAAACTCAACGAACTGGATAAAGATTTTGGGAAAAAGAAAGAGGATATTTTAAAACAAATTGGCGAAGTTGGGAGTAAACTTAAAGACATAAAAACAAAACGTGAAGAATATTCGGCTTTGAAAATAGAAACCATTCTTGAGCGTGTAGCACATAAACCGAGTTTGGATTTGGAAGAGAAAAATTTACTCGAAGAAAAAAACATCTTGACTTCCAAGTTTCTCGAAACTCAGCAACGCTTCGAAGCGCAAATAAGACAATTGGCAAATCAATTGAAAGAGTTTGAAAACAACAAACAGACAGAAAAAAACAATGCAGAAAGAAATTTTAATGTATATGAAAAAGAATTAAATCAACAATACGATTTGATTTATGATGACATTCGACAACAAAATAAAGAAGCATTAGAAACGGCAAATGACAATGTAAAAGCTCAGGAAAAAGCGATTACTAATCAAAGAATAAAACTGTCGGAAGCCAAGCATAAACGCTTTTTTGAAGCTGAAATTACCAATTACAAAAATGAAATCGAAACTGTAAAATCCAATATTTCAAACGCCGAAACACAAATTCAGCAAGCTAATGATAAGATTAAATCTTTTCAAAATGAATGGGAATTTGAGAAAAAAAATTGCGAAACAGATACGGAAAGAAAAATTGAACGGAAATTAGAAGAAGACGAAAAAATCAATGTAGAAATCACTACAATTGATGCCAAAATTGAGAACAGTAAAAATTCATTTTACGGTTGGCTGAATGACAATGTTCCTGATTGGGAGAAAACGATTGGAAAAGTAATTGACGAAGAAAATGTATTGTTTCAGCAAGGATTAAATCCAAAAAAAATGGCTGATGCAAATACAAGTTTTTATGGGATAAAAATTGATACATCGGAAATCAATAAGAATGTAAAAACGGTAGCTGACTTACAAAACGAGCAAGCTGATTTTAAAAATAAAATTCAATTCATAAAACAATCTATTCAAAAACTACAGTCAGATTTGAATGATGGATTAGATAAATTAAAGCGAAAATTTCATCCGAAAATAAAAGAACAAAAAGAAATAATCCAAGATAACGAATATACCAGAGAAAACGGAAAAGCAAAACTGGATGAATTTTCTGTACACCTATCGGAATTGGAAAATAAAGCAAAGGCGGAACAAAAATCCGCAATAGAAAACATAGAAACCAACATTGCTACATTGAGTGAAGAGAAAATAAAGGCCGAAGAACAAGTTCAAAAAATAGCATCAAGTATCGCAAAAACAATCGAAACAAAAAAGAAAGAAAAAACAGCTAAACAAAAAGAAGAACAGCTAAAACTATCAGATATTTTACAAAAATTAGAAGCGCAAATTCAACAAGAAAGTAAAAACATTAATACAAAATCTGAGACGATAAAATCTGCCCAAAAACAAGAACTGAAAGCAAAAGGTGCAGACATAAAAAGGATTGATACCATAGATTTACGTCTTTCCGAAACAAGAAAAGAATTATCGTTTATAGAGAGTAATTTATCGGTTACTGAACGCTACAAATATGATAAAGAGCAATTATTCGACAAAGAAAGTGAGTTCAAAAACAACAAAACTTTATTAGATAAAAAGCTAGAAAACGAAGCGGAAAAACACCATCAACAAAAAGATAAATTTGTTCAGCAAATAGGCATTCACAAAACAGAAATCGAAGCATTGAATAAAATTTCGGATACTTTAAAAGCAGATTTAACTGCTTTTGAAAATTTCACCAAAACAGAAATTTATTCGGTAGTTGAGCATTTCATTTCTTCTTATTCCGAAGTACATAAAACCGAGCAAAATTGCGTTTCGTTGACCACTGAACTACAAATGACGGACAATACCATTACCAAGCGCTACATAGACTTGCAGGAAGCCATTAACAAATTCACAGGGAATTTTCAAGAAAATAATCTGTTTAGTTTCAAAGTGAAATTTATGGAGAAAAGCAACTATTTTGATTTTGCCGAAATGCTGAAAGAGTTTGTAGATGAGAATAAAATCTCCGAATACAAGCAGCGTGTGGAAGAACGATTTGCTCATATCATCCGTCAAATAGGTAGAGAGACCAATTCTTTGATAGAGAAAGAAGGCGAAATCAGTAAAATAATATCCGATATCAACGACGATTTTGTTACACGAAATTTTGTGGGAGCCATAAAAAGTATGGAATTAAAAACCATCGAAAGTAAAAATAAAATCTTCACTTTATTGGTCGAAATCAAGCACTTTAATGATGAAAATGCTTTTAATTTGGGCAAACCTGATTTATTTTCCACCGATGGATTGAACAACAAAAACGAGAAAGCAGTTTCCCTTTTGATACAACTCGTGAAAGAAATGACCATTTCCAAAGATAAAGAAATTACACTTTCAGATTCGTTTGAACTATTATTCAAAATCGTAGAAAACGACAACGATACGGGTTGGGTAGAAAAGTTGACCAATGTGGGTTCAGAAGGTACAGATATTTTGGTAAAAGCGATGATAAACATAATGCTTTTGAACGTTTTCAAAGAGAAAGCAACAAAAAAACAGAAAGACGATTTCCGTTTGCATTGTATGATGGACGAAATTGGAAAATTGCATCCAAACAATGTAAAAGGCATTTTGAAATTTGCCAACGACAGAAATATTTTACTGATTAATAGTTCGCCAACATCACTCAATGCAATGGATTATCGCTACACTTACTTATTAGCAAAAGACAGCAAAAATGTAACAAGCATCAAACGACTAGTGAAGAAAATTGTAAAGACGGAAGCATAATAAATCAATGAAAATACCCATTCACATCGCTCAAAAAATTGTACAACTTTCGCAAGGAGAAACGCTACCATCAAGCGTGGCTAAACATTTCATTATAGAAGAATTGATTTCTGAAAGAATCATTGAAAGAACAGGCAGAATCCAGAAAAAACTTCAACTCATAAACCGCAACACACTATTCTTGTACCTTCAAAACAAATACGGAATCAGCGATCTGGAAAAGTACATTGAAGTTAGCCAGAAAGAAAATGTGCAACGAAGCGATTTAGTTGAAATTTCTTCCAACTCAAAACTTAAAAACGTAAGAACATTCAAAGGGTTTTTGGTAAATAGTTATCTTCCTATACAAGCGACTTTGAATGGTGAAGAAACAACATTGAATTTTACAGAAGGAACATTTCAATTTATTTATGATTTTGAAAATTTTATTCCAGAGAATAACATTACAATTGTAGGAATCGAAAACGCTGAAAATTTTCGTTGGATAGCAAAACAAAAAAAATTATTCGCAGATATTAAACCGCTTTTTGTAAGCCGATACCCTCAAAATCAAAGTAAAGATTTGGTAAAATGGTTGCAGTCAATTCCCAATAATTACCTTCATTTTGGCGATTTTGATTTTGCCGGAATTGGAATTTATTTAAATGAGTTTAAAAGGCATCTTCCAGAAAAAGCATCCTTTTTCATCCCTGAAAACATTGAAATTTTGATTGCTGAGAAAGGAAACAAAAAACGGTATGACCAGCAAAAAATTAATTTCAAAACAGAATCAATTGAAGACGAAAAATTAGCACAATTAATTCAGACCATTCATTGCTACAAACAAGGCTTAGACCAAGAAATATTCATAAATTATAGCGAGTAGAAACATTTAATAATTTATCTATTTTATGGACTTACCCCTTCATTACTTTTGGCAAATGAATTAACAATTACTAAGGCTTTTCCCAACTCTGAAATTTACAAAAAGAGCTCCGTTCAAGCGGGGCTACAAATACCGCAATGTAGAAATTTCCAGCCATCAATTCACAATTGTTTTTTTATTATCCGTGCATTCCTGGTATTTTCTCTTCACAATTTCAAAGCGACATTATTTGTGTATTTGTAGCAATCCAAACCTTTCAATGTGACCTATCTCCAGTCTGTTTTTTTTAAGGTTTAACCAGTTTTATCATTCTTAAAATTTAATTTCTCTTTAAAATCATTTTCAGAATTTCTACATTTTACTTTGTTGCATAAAACCACTCATTTAAATCCTTAAAATCTTTGTACAACAAAGAACAATCTTCAACATTTTTATAGTTTTTCCTGATAATCTGTTTGATTATAATTCCATTATCATCATTATCCAGGAAAAGTGAGATTTTGTCATATTCTCTAAGTTCTTCATCAACTTTGAAAAGCATAGCCGTAGAATTGAGAATCAAATAATCTGAAATTGAACTTTCAGCACTTTCTAAATTTTTAAAAGTCAGATAATCAAAAAAACCTTCAAAAACTACAATTTCATTGGAAGTATTCAAATCATTTTTTATCAAAGTGACATCTTTTTTGCCCAAACAGATTTTTGAATATTTACTTCGGATTTCAACTCCTCCTGAATTATTAAAAAAGCCAATTCCGAAATATTTTTTGCTGTTCAGTTCGTAGTAAATCTCTTTTACCAAATTTCTTTGCTCAAAAACTTTTCTGGATCGTAAATACTGGATTAAAGCAGGGTGCTGAATTTCGTTTACTTTTATGATTTGATAATTTTTGATTTGGACAGCTTCTTCAATCTGAGTATTATTTTGAACTGAGAAGTCAAATTTTTCAAGATACTTCAAAGCATCAGAAACTGAACACCGATTCATTTGCTGAACGATTGAAATCACATCATAACTTTTCCCGGTTCCAAAATCAAATGCTTTATTTTTTACAAAATCAACAGACAAACTCGGGATTTTTTCCTCCCTGTCAAGCGCAAAGTAAAATGCAGTTTTCACGTTTTCTTTCACAGGAAATAAATTAAACGATTCGAAAACCGTTCTTATATTTATCTTTTGTTTTATTTCTTCGCAATTCATTTTTTTCTTTTTGAAGCAAATTTTTTATCCACATTTTCCTTTTTAATAAAAAAAGACTTTTTAATTACTTTTAATATACTTTTAATGAGGCATTGCATCCTCTTATGGCAAAGGTTTTGAGCCGTTTTTTCAGTGAGCGCAATTCCGAATTCTGGTGAGCGCAATTCCGAAAGTAGAGTGACCGTAATTCCGAAAAAACAAAAGTTTTCGGGTGAGTGCAATTCCGAATTGAACCTTCTATTTTCATTCATTTTTAATACTGCACTCGTAGTTATCCACATTTTTTCATGGTTATCCATATTTCTAGTGGGTTTTGAATTTCGGAGTGAGCGCAATTCCGAAATCTTAATCAAAAGTTTCGGAATTTTAACATTTTCTTAACTTCAGTGACCGCAATTCCGAATTCCGGGTGAGCGCAATTCCGAATTCAAATAATTATCGGATAACCATTTGGCAATAATTCTCCCATTTTTGTACGCCGATAAATTTGTATGAGATGTTCCTGAATTTCATTCAGAAATAATTTTCCTTGAAATTCCGTAGATTTAATTTCTTTCAATCGAGCCGTTCGGATAAATTCTTTGAATGCCTTTTCTATCAAAACTCTGGTTTGTGGAACGTTTCTGTATTGATGGGAAAACTGGAGCATTTCATTTTCGTGCAGACCATATCTTTTTCTGATGTAACTTAATCTTTGGGCTATTTTTTCCCTATGGTCAAGATATGCTTCGCTTGATTCTAGTTGTTCGCTTGTATTTTGAGATAAAGTGTTTTTCAAAATGTTTTTAGTTAAATGAGGAATAATAAAAATTGAATCTCCTCTGTACTTGTAATTGAAGGAAAGCGTATTAAATGTATTCAAACTGACTCTTGCAGGTTTTAAAAATTTGAAGCAAAAATCCTTAGAAGTTTTATACTTCAATCCAAATTTCTTGTTCAATGTTGAGAGTTTTAAAACAGCTCCGTTCTCAGGCAGTTTTGCAAGCCAGATAGCGAAAATAATATGCTTATTGTTCCTGACATTGTACACCAAGTTGTACAAAACGTAATTGTATTCCGGAATAACCATCAGTTTTTTAAGCCAATAACTACTGATTAAAAACGTGGTGTAACCTCTCTGGTCATAACTAGGTATAGAAATTAGTCCACCAAAAGTTTTGATTTCCTTGCCTTTGGAATTAGTGGATTTGTACCAGCACATTTTGAACTTCGTAAGAAATTCATAAGCTTCTACCACTTGCTTCGTAGAACCGCTTGGTGATATTTTACTGTTCCTGATTTTTATGAGAGCGAAAATATTGTTCTCGGTTTCAAACTCCTCATCAAACAAGGAGAGTTGTTTAGGTCGGTCTTCCGGACGAAATTGCTCATTACTGATGGCAGAAACAATATTAAATATCACCCTAAGAGCATTGATGGGAATATCCGCAGCCTCGTGACCTTCGAAAATAAAATCGTCCACGAAATGGTTTCCCAACCGAATTCTTTCAGGATTTACTTCATTATTATTTTTAAAATTCTTGCGGATCAACCGTAAATCTTTTTCCGGTACAGCCATAATAATACTTCAATTTGTTTTAAAATTTCAATCTTTATTTTCCTTCATTACATTCTAAATTGATTAAAATCGATTTGTAATTTTATATCAATTTGATTTTCTCGCTTTCGAGTGTTTTAGTACCGTCCGCAATACTGTAATATTTGTAAATATTAATTCCTTCACCTTGAAAGACCCTTTTCTCGACTTTACCGAAATTTGGGATCTTCACTTTTTGAATTCCTTTATATTCGGCAAGCATTCCGTTGATGGTTACTTTTTGACCTAGTTTTAAACCTGATAGTGTCTAATTTAATTTTTTAGTGTGTTCTTATCCTAGACATTTGCCCAGGTTTCAAAGGTTGCCGTTTTCGCATTTTGGACGTTTTATATCCGGAATGGATTGAAGTGAAAGTTGATGGCTTTCCGTTTGACTTTTAATAAAAGGTAACGTACTTTTCAATGAAGATTTCCAATTGGTAATGGGTCTATCAGAACTATTTTTCCAGCCATTCTTTTTCCAATTCTCATATTTCGATTGTATTTCAGAATCTAACTCAGGCTTGTAAATTTTTAATGTTTTCGCATACGTCATAAATTCTTCCAAAGACGGAATATTTTCATCATTCCCTTTTTGAGTTGTTGGTTGTGGTTGTGAGGATTGTATTGTTTGCAATAAATCGCTTTCAATTTCCTGATCTTTAGAGTTTTCAGAAAAAATTTGGACGAGAAAATTTTTTAGTAATGAAACTCCGGATTCTTCTGTTTCTTGAATCAAATCTTCCTTTCCAATTTCTTCTTTCTTCACTATTTCAGGGGCAGAAATATGTGAAGGATAATCTCCTATCAATGTGTACTTACACGCAAGTCCGCTTGTTGTTTGGTATTGAATTAATCCTAAATTCCGGAGTTTTTCCTTAGTGGATTTTACCGTTTTTCTGGTCACTCCTAATTCTTTGCTTATGACAACATCAGAAATTTGAAAATCACAAGAGTCATTATCAGAACCAATTTTCAGCAGGTATAAATACATTGAAATTCCCGTTGTTCCAATTGATTGTTTTGGGTTAAAATCCCAAAACCGCTGCATTAATTCAAGGTAATGCATCTTATTTTTTTGCGAAAAGCACTAATGCCTTTTCCTTATCAATGATGATAATGTTTCCGTTTTGAATGATGGCGTCATCCAAAACTCCTGAAGATTTTATTTCCGAGGCTTTCGAAATAGAACATCCCAGCATTTTTGCCAGACCTTTCAATCCAAATTCATATTTTTTTTCCGAATTAATTTTTTTGGAAACCTCCAAAAATTCTTCAACAGTTAGTCGCCATATCGGAGTTTTGGGATCTATATTCGTCATCTGTTCTTAATTTATATATTTTTTCAATTCAGATATCCAATTCCTCGCAGCAGCCTGCCAGCATTTCATTGGTTTCTCATTGCTCAATTTCCAGTTTTTAGATCGATAATAAGAGAAAAAACGATCTGCTTCTGCAGATGGGAGATCCCGTTCAGAAAAATATAACTCAACTTCATTAAACACCGGAACTAAAAACCGAATCTCATCTTGCAGTAAGAATTTTTGATTTTGAGATATTATTTTTTCACTTACTTTTTCAATGTCAAAATCAACGATCTCGATCAAGCTTCCTTTGTATGAATTATAACTTGGCGAGTACCGTATAAATCCTGCGCGACAAAGTTCTCTGATGCACTTATGGTAAGTTGCGATTGACCTGATCTTACTTAACTTCATCACGTCTTCCCTGCTGATCCGAAAAGAATTCTGAAACCGGTTCCAACTCCAGAACTGGAAAAGTGAAACATACATACTGATATGAGAGGGATACAATCGATCATCTTCAATAACACGCTCAAAAAAAACGATGATATTTTTATTATTCTTCATAATTCCGTATTAAAAATTAATGTTTAACATCCGTGAGTAATTTTTGGATGTCTTTATAATTGTAATACAGGGAGCCCCCTATCTTGCTGTACGATAATGTTCCGTTGATCCTCAGATTTTGTAAGGTTCCTGAAGATATGTTAAGCAGCTTCTTGACCTCGGAACTTCGAAGCCATAATTTTTGCTCTGTAGTCTTACCCTTGAGTAAAAATTCAATACCTTCCAATAGTTCAATTTTGAATTGCTGAAGGTCTTCTTTGGTGATAATGGATATTGCCATAATTTCGATATTGTTTTGTTTGACAAATTTTCGAAATCACACAGAATATCTTTCGGTAGTTTCTCGGTACTACCGAAAGATTCTCTTGTACACCCCATGAATAGAGGGTTTTCAAGTAATAGCTCAAGGAAAATACACTCAATTCTTTGGAAATCGAGAAAATAGTTGCTAAAAATCACCTTCAAGAAACAATCTGCTTAGATTATGACTCAATATCTATTAAAATTTTGATGTTCTGGCCTACCCCCGGCGTTATAGGTCCAATTCATCCAGATATTGATCTAGGTTTTTCTGAAGCAGTGACAAAAATTTGGTCCTGTCGGTTTTCCTTAGGCGCATTTCACTTAAGGTCTTATGATAATTGCCCAAGTTGATGTTAAGTGAGTTCTCGGCCCACCGGAAAATTTCTGCCAGATCGGACTGACCACCGTTAAAGCACTTTGTTTGATGAAGCGCGTACAATAATTCAATAAGCGCAACTTTCGGGGCTGTCCATTCCAGATTCTTAATATGCGTAATTGAGTTTTCTTTGTTTTCCTTCAAATCTATTTTATCTGTTAAGTACTGATCTAAAAGGTCATTTGCCATAATTTGAGAAACAATATGGTCGTGGGATGTTGAAAATCCCTCATCATAACTGTACAGTTCCGGACTGAGCTTCAACTTAAAATCAAATTTGAACCGAACGAAATATTTTTTGTCCAGGTATGTCGATTTACGACGATAATAACTGATGAAGTCCCTTTGTTCATTATAGAAATATAAAAGATTGGATCTCTCGTTTTCATAGTACAATCTTAACGCCTGCGAATCAGCGTAAGGTTTTGAGGCTTCTATCGCTAACACTTTGGAATAGTAGATATATACTGCTACGAACTGCGGTTTGGTATTTTTAAAGAAATATATTTCGTTACTCCAGTCCGGAAACTGATATTGGCGCAATAGATCCTTCAATTGTTTTATAGCAGCATCTGTTTCCATCAGAATTTCTTCTGCCCGAATCACAATATCATTCTCACTTCTGTTGATCTGATCCACTGCTGTTGTAAGATCTTTCCAAAGTTGATCAACTTTTTTTTTAAAATTTTGTCCGTTCATACATTTTTCAATTTATTGTTAACGTAAAAATCGGGCTAAAAAATAAAAAAGTCAGGTCTTCTTCAATTCTTCCTGTCTCATTCTGATAAAATCTCTAGGCCTGATACTGTTGATCTCCTGAAAGTGTGCTGAGAAGATCTGCCTGTTCGCCATCCCGCATATTTTGGCGAGTGTTTCAATTTTATAACTAAGATATTTAGTATCCTCTACAAGCAAATTGGTGATATATCTTATCCTTAAAGCTTTAAGGTATGTTGGAAATGTTACATCAAAATGTACATTGAGTACATACGATACATGGGTGCGGTTACTCCCTATCATTTTGGCAACAATGTCAAGTGTTAAATTCTGCTGAAGAAATTGTTTTTCGTCTTCAAAAATCTTTAGATTTGTTTTGATGTCTTCGATAATTTCTGAACTGTATAAGTCTAAACTGTTTTCATCAGATGAAGCGGGTGGTATAAAGTCGAAAGTAATGGTTTCTTTTGAGGTATTTAATTTTTCAAGCACTTCCTGATACCTGGCATTCAATTCCTTTTCTCTTTTCCTGAACCTCCAAATTAAAAAAAACAAGATTACCAGTCCCGCACCAATGAAAGAATATAAAATAACTTGATGACCTCTGATCATCTGCTTCTTCTCTTCTAATAAATTCTCCTTATCATACTCGCTATAAATTTTGTCCGTGAGCATCACAAAGTCAGCATTAATAATGGAGTCAGCCTTTAACAACTGATCCCCGTAATACATCTTCCGTTCAGAATCCCCATTTTTTTTAGCATGATCGATCAGATACAAGTAACTTGCTCTAATCTCAGGGGTAATAAACCAAAATTTATTGACCAGCGAATCAACTTTATTAAAATACTTTAACGATTCAGCTCTATTTCCCTTTGATCTATATAGTTTCCCCATATAAAAATAGACGCCCGTCAATGAAGCGTAATCCTGATTGCTGCTCAAAATATCTTGAGACACTTTAAAATGCTTCAAAGCTTCATCTGCTTTTCCCTTTCTAAGTAACTGCACTCCCTTTCCTTTCTGGAAGTACCCAAACTCAACTACAAGCTCGTTATTGTTATGAAGTCTTTCCAGCCCAATATTAATGAGAGAGTCTTCCTTATGATATAATCTTAGATTTTTATAACACGTGCTTAAGCGATAAATACTGTTAAAATAACCTGATTCATTATTGTACCTGATGTTCCGATCTAAACTCTCTTTGGCATTTTTTTCAAAAAAATCAGCTGCCTCTTCAAAATGTACGACCGCATATTTATAGTATCCCAAATAGCTTTTGATCATTCCCAAATGATAGATGATCTTATTCTTAAGGTAACCATCTTTTGATTTTTTTGAATATTTGAATGCTATTAAATATTCTTCCAAAGCTTTTTTATATTGTCTCAGATTATAGTAATAAATAATTCCTTTTCCTGCGTAGGCTCTCGCGATCTGGTCCTGGTCGTTTGATTTTATTGCAGTGATAATGGCACTGTCAGCGTAGGATAATTTCCTGCCGGTTTCTTTGCTGTAATAGATGGCTTCCTCGTAACCTCGGATCAGTTTTTTAAGGTCATGGTGATTTTTTGCTTTGTCAATGTACATTTTGACAAAAACCATTGCTCTTTCGTCATTCTCGGGGTAGGAATCGATCAGTCGGGAAATCTCCTTGTAAGATTGTTGCTTTATCTCTTGACCTTGTGTCATAAGCACAAACAAAGTGAACAATAATGGTAAAATTCTATTACAATAATACATTATGATAAGATATGTTCAAATTTAATGAAAAACTCGCAACTAAACGCCCGTTCAATATTTAAAACGATAACAATAAACTGATTTTCAATACATTATAATCATTATTTGTTGGTAGAATTGATCAATAGTTACATCGAATGTATCAATTGATGCAACAATAGTTTTTTTTAATTCCACAACCCACCTAATTTCGACATCAGAATTCTAATCAATATCAACAACCGGCCGGAATAACTTTTAAAACCATTAGTAAAAAATGAAAAAGTATATCTCAATTTTAAGTTTAATAGCTGCATTGTTTATGCAGTCCTGTGAAAGATCTGAGTCTGATTTAAATCCCACAGAACACGAGAAGATCAAAATTGAAACCCTCAAAAACAAAGAATCATCAAAGAATGCTGATGTATACTCAGAAGCAAAGGGCTCTAATAATTTTGAGACGGGTGATGATGATGAACCCAAAAAGGATAAGCAGCACTGGAGGACAGTGCGGGATACGATCTGGTGAAGATGACCTCTGCTAACTGATACAGTTTAAAATGGAAAATCAGAAAGTGATCTTAAGCACCGGAAAGAGATGTACCGCAAGTGGAGAATGGGAAATCGAAGGACGGATCAGTACTTCAATTTATGTATCAAAAGGTGAAATGATGCCGGCATATTGCGGAAAGAACGTCAAATGGATTTTAGTTAGAAAAGGATAAAATAAAAGAATTATGAAAACTTTCAGAACAAGATTTATAGAATTTGTCAGCTATTTTTTCATACTGCTCTTCTGCTACGCAAGTATCAGTAAAATGATGGATTTTGAGAATTTTCAGATCCAGATCGGACAGTCACCTTTGCTGAGCGCTTATGCTGGAATGGTTTCTTACTCCGTTATAATTATTGAGATTTTAATTTCTATACTCCTGATATTTGAAAGGACAAGGATTCCTGCACTCTATGCAGCGACAGCTTTGATGTCTGCATTTACGATCTACATCTATCTTATTCTTAATTACAGTGATTTTGTTCCATGTTCCTGCGGTGGCATACTTGAAGATCTGGGATGGACCGAGCATCTCATTTTTAATATTTTCTGTGTGGCAATTGGAGTGGCATCTGTTATCCTACAACAAAGGGTTAAGACCAATGGATTGCGACGAAGTATTTATTTTTTACTGTTATCCAATTTCCTAAGCTGTCTGATCGTTGTCGCATTATTTTTTTCGTCTGAGCACATCATTAAGAAAGAAAATAATTTTACGAGAAGATTTCTCATCCATCCTGTTATTGAAGAAAACAAACTGGATCTTAAAGTCAACTCATACTATTTTGCAGGCGAGCATAACGGAAATATCTATCTTGGAAATTATACTTCGCCTTTTACGCTCAGTATCGTTGATAATAGTTTTAAGACAATTCAGCAATATCAGCTTGTCCCTCCAAAGAGCAAACTCATTCTGAAAAATTTGAAAACAGTTGTAAGATTTCCTTTCGTCTATGTGGCTGACGGAAGCGCACCAATTATCTACCGGGCAAAGTTAGGAAGTTCAGCCTTGAATGTTTACAGTTTTAAAGATGTCTATTTTAATGACTATGTGGTTCCCGATAGCACATCGATTGTTTTCAGAGCAAAAAGCTCGACAAGCGACAAGCATGTTTTAGGGCTTTTGAAAATAGAAGATTCCAAAAGTGTGGTCATCAATAATGATATGATCTTATCGGATGGAGACGGAGTCTTTTCCACAGACGGAAAATTACTGTACAGTTCAGATGCAGACAAATTAATATTTGTCCATTATTACAAAAATACTTTTAGTGTAAGCAACCTGGATTTCTCAGGACTTCAACATCTGAAAACGATTGATACCGTAAACAGCACGAAACTTAAGATTGTAACCAAGCAGGATGGTCATCGGAAGATGGCAGCGCCACCAATGATCGTCAATGTCAATGCATCTACTTACGGCGATGTCCTTTTTAACCAATCTAATATCAAAGGTAAATTTGAGTCGCAGAAACTCTGGAAGAAATCCAGTGTCGTTGATATGTATAATATCATTAAACAGGAATATTTTGGTAGTTTTTATATCACCAACAAAAACAATTCAGGAATGAGCCAGATGCTTGCAACACAAAAATTCTTCTATACCATTACAGAAAATGAAATTGTGAGATACAGATATGCGCAGTCTGTATCGAAACATTTTCAGACAGGGAAAGCTGAAAACCTGAAAAAAGAGTAAGCATAATCATCAAATACTTTTTATTATGAAAAAGTTCATTTTACCCGCATTTGTGATCCTTATGGGTTCAGGTGCAGCTTTTGTCACACAAAGTTTTAAAACAGCTGACAAAGCAATTGTTGACGGATACAGAATCGATGAGTCTGATCCTCAAAATCCAACATGCGAAAACATGCATGTCGCATGTTCAGATGTCGCTACTCCCTTCATATGTGAGGACACAGTAGGAAACCAGCTCTACGAACTTCAGGGAACGAGCTGCCCTGAGCAATTATTCAAACCTTAGATCAATCTGGCTGTCTCACAAAAGGCAGCCTTTCTTCTGTTTAAGATTTAGTAATTGATCTTTATTCTTAGAAAACAAAAACGAACTCTTTTTAGGAGTTCGTTTTTGTTGAAAATTATGGTAGCACTTACTGTTTCAGGTACTTATTAAACCACTCTCCTATTTTAATTGTTGCCTGTATCTGATTTGAAGGTCTCTGCAACGCATGACCATCTTTCGGAAAGAGTATAAGCTCCGCAGGCTTTGCCAGGCTTTTCAAAGCGATAAACATCGCAACACTCTGTTCCCAGTCGACGTGGTTGTCTTCTTTTCCTGTCCATATCAGCAAAGGGGTATCAATACGGTCAGCGTGAAAAACCGGATTTTGCTTGATGTAAACATCTTTCAGTTCATAGAAATTTCCGGAAAACCTGAAGCTTTGATCCGTATACCGCCAAATATCGGGACGGAGGTATTTTTTACTCATCGAAAAGTATGATGCTGTAATGTCCGAAAGTGACACACCGCTAACAGCTGCCTTAAACATCTTTGTATTGGCTATGATATAATTCACTTCAAACCCGCCGAAAGACTCACCGATAATACCTAGTCTATCTCTGTCAATGCTGAATTTTTCTGCTGTCTTATTCACAGACTCTTCCACAGCTTCCAATGCAGACTCTCCGGGTCTGTTGATCTGATAGAATATTCTGGGCATAATAACGATATAGCCGTCCATTGCTGTCAATGATCTGTTGAATCCGGGCTGATTATAAAATGATGGCGAGACAAATTTCTTTACCGACGAAGCTGTATTTTCATAAACACGTACAATAGCAGCGTATTTTTTAGCAGGGTCATAATCCGGAGGTAGAATCACCGCAGTATAGGTTTCGTTTCCGTGCTTGTCCGTATAATAAATCAGCTCTGAGGCAGGCAGTGCCATACTTGCCAGATTCCCCTCGTTTGAAGAATAGACCGATTGTAACTTTTTCTTTTTGAGATCGTACAGCTTCAATTCCTGCGGATGTCTTGAGTTTTCTACGGTATAGGAAATACAATTATTTTCGATCAACACATTGTCGATCTGTATAATTCGAGGTTCTTCTATGACTGTTGTTTTTTTGTCCCTCACAACGATAAGACCTTCCTGCAATTGATTTTGATGCAATGTTTTTATTAACAGCCAGTCTTCCTTGATTGTATTAAACTCTGTCCATTTCATTTTATCTATCGGTTCGGAAGACCTGTTTAAGATCTCAAAAGCAATATTTTTGTCTTTTGATCGTGTAAGATTGGTAAATCTGCCCGTTCCCGTATCCATTTTCCAGATATTATTTTTACCTGTTACATATGCCGTCTGCTGATCTTCGGAAAAATGAAGATCGCCAATAGGTAAGGTTGATTTGACATTCTGCCTGTTGTAGGAGAAAAACTGGTCATCAACTTCTGCGGTAAGATTTCGTTTGACTTTCAGTACCGGATCATACATCCACCAGTCTTTCCCTTCAAAATAGAAAAACTTTCCTGTTTTGGTCGGAATAAAAGAGGGACTTCGTTGTACTGAGAATTCCACCGTGCCACTGCTGAGATTTTTAAGCCTGATGCCCGGTATCAAATGTTCATCCGTAAAATTTTCATTCGCATAGGCCATCACTTCGAGCAAGTATTGATCATCAAAGACCAGCATTACATCTGTTATACCTTCCGTATATGGGAAAGAAACTGATGTTTTCTTCACAGGGTCAATAATTAACGCATCGAAAGACAGCCCCTCACGTTTGTTAAGATTGGTCCCGAGTGCCAGATCATCCGTTCTCCAAACCTCTATGCTATCCTGCAACTTTTTTGCAGACCTCCCTCGTATAGCGATCAATTGACCACTATCTGTGAATCCTGTAAGCCTGAAGTCCTTTCCTGGGTTTTCAACATCAATTTCTTTGATCAAAATTCCTTTCTTATCATACGTGACCATTTTATAATTATTTCCCGCTGCAACCAGAATATCAAATTTTGAAGACGACGAAATTGGATTCCACCGAACGAAATTAGATCTATCGACCAAACCCAGATTCCTTCTGATCTCAGTTTCCAGTTGTACAAGAAGAGAACTCTGATCAGACATCGCCAGCATCCATTTATTATCCGAAGAGATCTCAAGTCTGCCGATATTTTTTGCAATCTGAAAAGATTTCAACTGGTCAGATTTCATCATATTGAGTTGTCCATCATTCATCAACAGGTAACAACTGTTATTTTTTTCAGAAATGTAAAAATCTTTTACCTGATCTATTTTTAAACGCTTTTCATTTTTCAGGTTGATGACGTCCAATACTCCGTTTTGATCCAACGCTATAAAAAGATCGCTACCGAAGTCGCTTTTCACCGCCAGACCGCCTACTATTTTATTCCCCGTAACATTATTTAACAGTACAGCATCTCTTTTCCTGTCATCATACTTCCGTATAAAATAGCTGTATTTCCCGTCATCGCTGACGGATATGTTGCCCAGCTGGTACCACTGCCTAAAAGTTTCAGGTTCAAATCCCTGCTGGGCTTTGAAGAGACTGATCGAGAAGACCATCAAAGCGATCACTGAAAGAACATTTATTTTCCTGCTTACTTTTCTGATATTAGTATCCCTCATTTTGCGGATTGAGTTTTGGGTTGGCAAATAGTTCTCTTTCAGGCAAAGGCAGCAGTTTTCGGAAGTTTTGCCATGCCGGCTTTAATGGAGATATGGTATTATCCAGCAAGCCTTTTCTTTTCAGATCAAAAAAGCGGTGCCCGTACTCTGTAAACAGTTCGTGACGCCTCTCATCCAAGATGGCAGTTCTGAGTTGTTGCTGAGAAAGCCCGCTCAGTGCAGTCAGTCCGGCACGGGTTCGCAATTTATTGACCGCAATAAGTGCAGATCCTGTGTTCCCCAGTTCATTTTCTGATTCCGCAAGAATTAAATAAGCCTCTTCAATTCTTAGCACCACTGAATATTCCAATGATGTGGTCGACGTTTTATTGTACTGCTTGTACTTATAAGCGTGGGAATAGGTCATTTGGGAATTGGACAAAGTCTTTGTCCATTGTACTTTTCTCTGATCTCCTGATTCGAAAGAATTAAGCAGGCTCTGCGACAGAACCACATTGGCTGGCGGGAGTGTCAAAAATGTATAATACTGACCTTCCAGAGTGTTGATCCCTGCATCTATCGGCATAAACTGCCAAACGGCACTTTTTGAATCTTTTAAAAATGTTTTGCTGAGGTCCTGGTCCACGGAATACGCAGGATTCTGGATGACCAGTGATGCGTAATTCTTCGCTTCTGACCATTTGTTTTGATAGAGGTATAGTCTTGCGAGGGAAAGCCTTACCCCCGAACGATTGATATGGGTGCGGTTAGCACTCGGATAGGTATCGCTTAACATCGTTTCAGCCTTTTTCAGATCCTCCTCGATTCGTAGGTACACTTCGCTAACAGGCATTCTTGATACTGACTGATTGATATTGTAATCTGTCGTTGAAACATATGGGATATCGCCATACAGTCCGACCATATAGAAATGGAGCAATCCCCTGATAAAATAGGCTTCCCCCAAGATCTGAAGCATCGTACTCTCATCAAGGTAGGCAACGCTCCGCAAAACCCCTTCAATGATGCTGTTCACAGCATAGATCTGTTTGTACGAATTGACCCAGATAGTATTGACCGTTGGTGTATTGGGCTGAACACCTAATTCGTAAAAGCTTCTGAAGTCGACAGGCTGATTGCTCACAGAGGTCAGCTCATCGGTATAGCACCCCATCAATGTTCCTACACCCGCCAGCCCTCCATTCAGCAGGGTATTGCTTCGCAGGTTGGAATAGACATCGGAAAGTGCCGCATACGCCAGTTTCTTGTCTTTGAACACCATGCTTTGAGAGATCTGGTTCTGCGGCTCATCCACTTCGAGGAATTTTTCACAGCCGACCGAGCAGATCAATACGGCTACTGCTCCAACTACAAACAGCTTTTTGCCGATATGTTTCTTGATATAGTTTGTTTCTGTTTTCATAACTTAAAATTTAAGGGTGGCGCTTAATGAGTATGATCTAATGGAAGGCAGATAAAAGCCGGCAACTTCGGGATCCAGTCCCTTGTATCCTGTGATCGTGAAAAGGTTCTGCGCCTGTGCCTGTAGTGTAAGGTCACGAATGAGACCTTCTTTCAATGGGATCTTATAGCTTAGCTGAACATTGTTGAGCCTGATAAATGAAGCGTCAACAATGACCGCATCACTGCTTTGGTATAGGGAATGGGCACGGGTCACATCGGAATTGGTTCCTGTGCCGGGACGCTGATAACGTGAATCCCTGTTTTCGGGTGTCCAGTAGTCCAGCATATAGGACGGGACATTGGACATGATGCCCAGCAATGAGATGCTGTAGTCCAGACTGTATTGTCTTTGCTTGACGCCTTGGATCAAAAAGGCGAATGACCAGTTCTTATAGTTGATCTGGCTGCTGAGCCCTCCGAAGAATTTCATTCCGATATCAACCACTTTGGTCCTGTCATTCAGATCGATCTTCCCGTCACCGTTCAGATCACTGAACTCATATACACCCGTATCGGGATTTACACCTTTTAGCTCATACACCTTCTTGATATTCATTGAACTCCCAACCTCGTACATCGTCGCATAGGAGGTGGATTCAATGTTGTCAAATTCGAGGAGCTTCGTTCGGGGAACCGTTAGATTGGCCGCGACTGACCATCGGAGGTCTTTCTTACGGATAAGATTGACATTCAGCTCTGCTTCCGCACCTGTGTTCTGCACCTTTGCAGGAAAGTTGCTCTGCACGGTTAAAAAGCCTGTGGTAGCTGCCAATGGAAGACCTACCAGCTGATTGGAAGACCGGTTCTGGTAATATGCTACTGTCAGGTTGACCTTATCTTTGAAAAGACCTAATTCCAAAGCTGTTTCCAGCTTTGTCGTCTTTTCCCAACTGAAATCAGGATTGAAAAGTCTCGACGGGTAAATTCCCGAAACACCATCATAGATCTGGGTGGTGGTGGTATAGGTGTCCATAAACTGGTAGTCCCCGATAAGATCGCTTCCGGCAGTTCCTAAGCTCATTCTCAGCTTGCCGAAGTTCAGCCACGGATTGTTTTCCAGAAAAGACTCTTTCGAAAAGATCCACGCTGCTCCTACAGCTCCAAAGTTCGCAAATCGCTTCTGCGGACCGAAACGGCTTGAACCATCCCTCCTTGCAGTAAGGTTCACAATATATTTTCCCGAATAATCATAATTGAACCTCCCGAAAAAGGCATTATAACGGTATTGCACTTCATTATCTTCCAAAACCTTTTGTACTTTGGCATTGGAAAGATTGCCTATAAGGTCATTGGAAGAAAAATCGCTTCCCTGAAGACGCAGGATCTGATCCTTCCTTTCCTCTACGGTCATTCCTGCCAATGCACTTAACTTATGATGAGTCCATTTTTTATTCCAGTGAAGCTGTGGTTCGATAATCCAGCTGTCACGCACCACCACCCCGTCGTATCTCACTGACGTACTGCTGTTGGCGCCGGTCGACGGATTAAAGGCGGTCGACGGATTGAGTCGGGATTCATTCTGCTCCGTAAGCGTATATCCTGCATTGAGTTTCAGTGACAAATCTTCAAATAACCGATAATCAACATTCATATTAGATGTCAGGGTTTTGATCTTTGAACTGTACTTATTTTCAAGCTTTGCGAGTGGATTGGCAAATGTGTTGCCTTCCCAGTTAAGCTTACCATTTGGATTGTACAGGGCCGGTGCATTGGGAGCGAGGAGAATCTGCCTTGTCAGATCGGCATCATTAAGGTTATTGTCCTGAACAGTATAATAAATGGTAGGGCTTATCTTGAGCTTTCTGTCCTCTGATGAATAGGTGTTGCTTAAATTGAATCCTGATCTTTTATAGCCCATCCCATTTCCGAAAGCTGTTCCCTGCTCCTGATGATGAATTCCCAAATGGTATTGATTCTGCGTATTTCCACCTGAATATGAAAGCTGTTGCTGTTGGCTGAGGAAGGTATTTCCGATAAAGGTCTTGTACCAGTCTGTTTCCCGTGACTGGTCCCATTTGCCGTTGAGATCATATGCCGTTACAGGATATGTAGAAATATTGTCGTTCTTAAAAGCATCCTTTCTCAACTGGAGATACTCTGAAGTATTTGCCATTTCAATAAATCGGTTTACTTTGGAAATGGTCGTACTCATCGTAAATTCAAGTGACGCCTTGCGGGAACTTCCCTTTTTTGTCGTAATAATTACAACACCATTAGCACCCCTTGAACCGTATATTGCTGTCGCATCGGCATCCTTCAACACCTCCATACTCTCAATATCATTTGGATTGATAGAGTTAAGCGGGCTAGCCTCTCCTTTTGACAAAATACCTGCTGAAAGAGAGGTTAGCGCATTGGACTGCGAATTCAAGGGAACGCCGTCAACAATATACAGAGGATAATTTCCTTCTGGACGAAGACTGTTCTTTCCTCTGATCTGGACTTCGAATCCTCCGCCTGCGGTTCCCGAGTTTTGGGTAATGCTGACACCTGCCATTCTGCCCTGTGCAGATGCAAGCACATTGGTTACAGGTTGATTTTCGATGTCTTTGGCCGAGATCTTGGCAATACTTCCTGTTCTTTCCTTGTCTTTGACCTTGTAATAACCTGCATTGAGAACAACTTCCTCAATTTCTTTTTCTTTCCCTAATGAGATATTGACGGTTATCCTGCTGCCTAAAGTGATTTTTCGTTCGGGATAGTCCGGATGCCGGTAAATGATCACCGGGTTTTCTCCTGACACCTGGACACGGTAAACGCCTGCTGCATTGGTCACAGCCACTTCCTCACTACCCTCCTGAAATACGGAGACGCCTTTGACTGGATGGCTATTTTCAGTGACAGTGCCTGTAATGGTGCGCATCTGCCCTATTGCTACGCCGGAGACGAGCAAGGTGAAGCCAAAAGCCAATTGAAGATGACTTAGGCTGCAAAAGTTTTTTTTCATACTTTTGAATAGGTTTAATTCGTTAAACTTTGCTCTTTCCTACGCTAGCGGTCAACTTTTGTGGAAAGGGCTTTTATTTTTATATGGTTACGTTACACTTTCTTTTTCTTTAATATGTTTTTAGCGTGTCTATTTGATGATGCTTGGGAGGAAGCTTCAGTAAGGACATAGCAAAACCTCCTGCCCCAGCACATCTTGAAATAATATGAATGAAATTGTGTCCCGTGAAAGCTGTAAAGCCGCAATAAGTTGTACACCTTATTGTATCGTGCAGTCTGATACTGTATTTTGTGGAAGCGGCTTAGAATGTAGAGAAAAGCTGACAGCATTGGAAATAAAACGACGTGGAACTCTACTATATCCGCCCTGAGGTACTGGTATACCCTTCACACAGATAAGAGAGCCCACGCCCTAGGTCGTGAGCTTCTTACTTATCCTCTCGTGTGTTAAAAATTACCAGTTTTCGGGCGAGATTCTAAGCAATAGCTTCTATAATTCTTTGAAGTATCGCAAAGTTACATTGCAGTAACTTATTTTACAAATATAATAAAAAAACACAAAAGACACTTATAAGTATCCTAAAATTTGATTCTAAACCAAGAATTTTACAATTAATGAAAGATTTAACTTTTACTTATGCAAAAAAAGCTCTTGGTTATAGGATTTTTGAGTTAAGACAAAAAATTATAAATCCCGAGACTGGAAAGCCTATATCTCAAGAAGAATTAGGATTACGAACTGGTCTTGTAAAAAAAACAATTGGTGAATTGGAACGAGGCAATACCAATCCAGAATTTGAAACATTATTGGTAATTATCAGAGAACTGAATGTCACCTTGCAAGAATTCTTTAATTTTGATATTGAGGCATATACAAAACTTGCCGAAGCTAAAAAATAGTTGATACAGGGTAGACTTCACATTATTATTAACGTAGAATCAATAAATTCCCTTTTAGTAAAAACTAAACCATATTGTTCATCCTTTGAAAGTTGGGTGTATTCGTAGAAATACAGTTGTTACATTTCGTAATTTATAAATTCTAATCTTTTCTGTAAAGTAACCCCGAGTAGAATGATTGTTTTGTTGTTATGTGAAATCACAAAAATAAGTTTTTAACATAAGGCTTCAAGCTAACAACTAATAAGGTGTGAATACATCAAAAAAAATCTCTTTAAAATAATATTTTTTAACCCGTTGTGCATTTTAAAATATGTTTGATTTTAGATTGTTAATATTTCTGTTTAAGTAGTTTTTATTGATGTATTGAACAATTGTTAGTGCTGTGATTTTTGCCAAAATTCTTGTTTTAAATCCTTCGAAGGTCTTCGCATAATTTCGTCTAATCATAAATTGGTCACACAGCTGAGAAAATAAAGTTTCAATCCTTTTTCTATGCTTTTTAAAGAGTTAAAATTGAGGTTTGTAGTCTTTTTGATTAATTCTTTTTGGAGTTTCCAAAGTAATATTCGCATAATTGAAAAGATCTACTTGTACCTATGACGAGAGATATCCTTATCACCAAACAAAATACAATCAGACAAATGTTCTTTAATATCTTTTAAGAAATGAATATCATGAATGGATGCCGGACTGAGCTCTACGCTTTGAAAAACACCACTCACAGAGCAAACCGCATGCAATTTGTAACCGTAAAAAGACATTTGTTGCGATGCACAAAAACCTCTGTTAGGAAAGCAATACTGTTGATCCTTACATATTTTGGAGCGCATACTTCTGGAAATTTCACAGATTTCCAAAGGCATACTGTCGACAATAAAATAATTTTCAAATTCATTGAAACTCTGAGCCATTTTTAAACGTATTTCATTGATCTTAAAGATAATTTTCGCTTTCTTCGATTGTAAACACTGCGTTCTATTTTATTGCTCAAAAAATGAGGAAGCTAACGGAATAAGTGATTTTCACTATCAATTCCCATATATTCGGCGGTTAAGGCAAGGCTTACGACTTCCAAATCTTTCATTCTGGAAACATATCTCTGATAAGATAAGAGTGTTTCACTTGAAATTTTTCGTAAAACTTCCAAAATCCTTCCGTAATTTGCACCTAAGTTGTTCATTGTAAATGTTTTGTGGTAAAAACATTTACAATGAACAACTTATTTCTTTTTATACATAATGCACAACGGGTTTTTTATATATTTGTGTAGGTCTATTCTACAGAGCCTGCCACCCACTAATAGCAAAGCTGATAAGCACTGTAATTCTTTTTAATTGAATAACTTTTGTTTCATACAAGAGACGTGGTTAGTGGGTGACATTTATTTCTTGTGAAATAAAATAAAATAAAAATTCAATGGAATCGCATAATCATACGATCAATTTTTATAAACTAGAATCAAAAAAGCTTAAAAGAGAACTTGGAATCCGGCATATCGAGGCATTACATATTACTGCCAAAAAATATGGATTTTCAAACTGGACACACTGCCTTAGAAGTTTTGATGCTAAGCCAGAGCCATCTGACAATATTATAGCACATATAACATTCACCGATTGGTTGAGCAAAAAGGTTAACAGGAATTCACCGCTAGGCGATCTGGCCAGAGATGTGAAAACGGACAGCACATGGCCGTCATTTGATAGCTTTGAGCAGTATGAATCATACCTGAGATCAAAAGGAGCTGCAAGAGAAGCTATGTACGCTTTGAAAAATGCGTGGAAAAGCTACAATGCAAATCTTAAACGCAGTTTACTGCCAAATAAGGATAAGATAATAGCAAAAATACTAACACCTAAAAATGATATTAGAAAAATCGTTTTCGTGAAGAATATCATTCCTTTACACTACAGCAAAAGAATACCAGAAAAGTTCAATGTTGGAGATGAGGCCTGGATCTCCAATGACGGACGTAAAGCCATACCTGTAATTATTACAGAAGTGGATGAACGGCACTATTCCTTCAGGGTTGAAAGACCTTTGAAAAATGCCGGAGATGAATATTACTATCGGCTAGACGAGGTTCGCAGTACTCCGGAACTTGCTTGTCTGAATCGACTTACATCATAACTTTAATATCTTTCTTCTGTACTTTTTAAATAAGGTGGAAGTTTTAGTAACATTAAAGATGCCCTTGGATCTGTACCAAGGGCATTTTTTATAATTACAGTTTTCCCTTCTGACCATTTCATCACTTATGGAAGCTTCTATTTCCTGTCATTCCTTGATTCACAAAATATTTCTATATTC
This sequence comes from Chryseobacterium taichungense, assembly GCF_900109935.1. Classification (GTDB taxonomy): domain Bacteria; phylum Bacteroidota; class Bacteroidia; order Flavobacteriales; family Weeksellaceae; genus Chryseobacterium; species Chryseobacterium taichungense. The sequence continues at coordinate 356,887 of NZ_FOBV01000003.1, forward strand.
TTGAGAATTATCGTAATTAAGATTTTTTAGAAACAGAAAGTGCAGGACACTCTATCAATACGTTCGCACTAACTTCGTTATAAATCAAATGGCTATGTTTTGGAAAATATCCCTATCCTTCATTTTATGTTCTTTCAATTTGATGATCAACGCACAACAGCTGGCATTTCCAGGAGCAGAGGGCTTTGGACGCTATGCATCCGGCGGTCGTGGGGGAACTGTTTATTACGTGACCAACCTTAACGACACAGGAGCAGGTTCATTCAGAGACGCGGTAAGCAAGAGCGGTAGAACTGTCGTTTTTGATGTTGCAGGTGTAATTAAGATCAATGAAAAGATCTCAGCTGCTCCGGGAATCACCATTGCAGGACAAACCGCACCTGGAACTGGCGTTACGGTTTACGGCAACAGTGTATCCTTTAGTGGAAATACCATTGTCAGGTACATGAGATTCAGGGGAAGCATTGATATGCCCAAAGGCGCATGCACCGTGGTAGCAGATGATTTGAAGGATATTATCTTTGACCACGTTTCCATTGAATGGGGCAGATGGGACAACCTGCACGTAAAGAACAGCAGCAATATAACTTTTCAATATTGCCTTATCGGAGAAGGGATAGACCCTCAACGTTTCGGCGCACTTCTGGAAAATCCTGTAGATATAACGGTACACCATTGTCTATGGACAGGAAACCAGAGCCGCAATCCTAAAGCGAAGGCGAAGATCGAATATATTAATAACGTAGTTTACAACTGGGGTAAAAGCGCATTCGTTGGAGGACACTCGGCAACAGATCACTATCAGGATATTGTGGGCAATTACTTTATTGCGGGACCAAGTTCTACCGGTGATTTTTTAAGTATGTTCACTGCTACAGATCATGTATACCACAGAGATAATTATGTCGATCTCGATAAAGATGGTAAAGTAAACGGACGGTTGGTGACTGATGAAGATTTTATAAGACAAAAAGCAACTTTGGTAAAAGTACCTTCAGTAATCTCAAGAAGTAATGTTAAGATCAGTGCCGCAACAGATATGTGGAAAGTTATTATGAACGAAGCCGGTTCCTCATTGAAACGCGACGCGGTAGATCAACGTATCATAGGGTATTTTAAAAGTCTCGGTTACAAAGGTCAGATCTTTAAGACGGAGGCCGATGCTGGCGGACAACCGAAAGTGAAAAAGCAGATTTCAAAATTAAAAGACACAGATGCGGATGGCATCCCCAACAAATGGGAAACCAAAAATAATCTAAATGGTAAGGATTCTGGGGACGCAGCTATCATAAGTAAAACAGGTTATTCAAATCTGGAAAACTATATTAACAGTTTGGTCAAGTAGTGAGTCAATACTTTTAGGGAAGTGAATACCTTACTTTATGCCACTAATTTAGGAACCGTTTGAAAAAGTTAGAAAATCAGGTATTAGTGCGCTTTCAAAGAGACATAGAAATTGAACTCTAATGAAAACAAAAGGCAGAAAATCTCCCAATTCTCTGCCTTATTTATCAAACCAAAAGAAACGAATCTCCAGATTTTTCAATAAGAGAGTGTTCTTCAAGATATTTTACCATTGCTTCCACCGCCTTCAAGCCATTTTCTGTACGGTTTTTCCCGAATTTCTTCGGGATGCCTTGCTCCGTGAGAAAAGCAACTTTGTAAACCTTGTCTTTTTCTAAATGTGTCCCCTTAAAATAGATTTCCTGAATTCTGTAACCCGGCGGATTTTCAATTCGCATCAAAATCTTCAGTCCGTTGCAACGCTTCACGTAACCTCCCATTTGTTTCATCGGCTCAGCGGAAAAAGTTCGTTCAAGATTTTCTTCTAACATTTCAAAGATCTCTTTTCCCGTAAGCTCTGTGGTGGAAATAGACGGGTTCATCGGCACGATTTTGTATAAATCCCATAGTGTAATATTGCCGACATCTATAGGCGCACCGTAGCGCCACCCGTTGGAAAAGGAGATCTCAACGTCCGTCGCAAAATTGACGGCAGAAAGAAGAAAATCATCCATAGTTGAGGATAATGTCGAATAGCGGTGAAGGATATGATCTGTTGTCCCCAAAACTTTATTTCTCATTTCAGAAAAAGGCTGTAGACTTTTTTCCACCAGATTTTTAACTTCTACATCTTCATCTTCATCTATACTGCCATCTGTTTCAATGAGCTTGTAATCAAAATGTTTAATCATTCGATTTTCTATGTCAAGCATTAGATGCCCTACAAATGATCCGTGGCAGCCACATTGGATGATAATGCAGTTTCCTGCTTTTTTTGGTTCGTACATCCGGTTATGGGTGTGTGCACTGAGACAAATATCGATTCCTTCAACTTTTTTGAGCAGTTCAATATCTTGCGGATAACCATTGTGCGACAAAAGAATAATAACGTCCACAGCATTATCTCTTAATTCTCTGACGCATTGATTTGTCTCTTCAATTCCATCGGTCACCGTTATGCCTTCACTAAACTTCTCTGGCATTGTCTTATCGATAATACTGGAACAGATCCCGATAATACCAATTTTGAGTCCTCCAATTTCCGATATTTTGTACGGTTTTAAAAACTGATTTCCATTTTCATCAAACACATTACATCCTAAAATAGGGTAATCCAATTGACTTCCCAATGTCAAAAGATGCCTTGGTGTATAGGCAAAATCCCAATGACCTACCATTGCATCAAATCCAAGCTGGTTGAGTACGGGAATCAAAACCTCTCCTTTCGATTGTACGACCGGAACGGTTCCGTGAAACGTATCACCTCCGTCAAAGAACAATGCATTCGGATTTTCTGCCCTGATCTTTTTAAAAATATTCTGAATTCTTGCGTAACCTCCTGCATTTTTTACATACTCTTTCTGACAGTCATAATACAACTCCGGGTGTGGCTCCATATAACCGTGTACATCGTTGATAAATCCTATTGATAACTTCATAATTTCATTTTTTAAGGTTTAATTATTGCCCAGCCTTCATACTGTCTCAAAATTATTTCACCATTTCCGCTGGGGGTGTAATTGACAAAATCAAACAATTCGGACTTATCTATTTTTTTCTCACGAAGCGTATTTTCGCACTGCACCATTACCACACCTCTTTTTTTCAGTTTAACAAGCAGTTCCTGATATGGATTTTTCTTTAGGAACATTTCCACTCCGCCTCCAAAAGCCAGCAACTCGACATTCAGTTTGTCTTTCAATCTTTGATCTTCAAGAGCGTTGTTGATATTTCTGATAATAGCCTTTAATTTTTGGTCATCCGCTTCGTTGATTATGTAGAGAGCATTATATTCCTGATTGATAGATTTCGCAGGTACGTAAGAGGTTTTCTCTTGAGCAAAACTCATAAGGCCGGTCAGTAATACTGATAAGGTGAGTACTTTTATTAATTTTTTCATTGATTTTCATTTAAAAGTTTATTGATTTCTTCATAGAAAGAATCTTTGCTGTAATCTGCCATTCCGGCGTGATGCATCCTGATTTTCCCCGATTTATCCAAAACTACCGTCGTAGGAAGTGAGCCATTAAAAAATGAAGACGGAATAGAGCCTTCCGGAGCTAAAAAAGGCACAGTAAACTGTTCTTTTTCGAGATAGATTTTACCTAAAGTAGAATCATCATCAAGATTTACCGTCAGAAAAACCAAATCTTTATTTGATTTATACTGATTATAAAACTTCTGAATTGATGGAAATTCTGCCCGGCAAGGCGGACACCACGATGCCCAGAAATTAATGAAAACCACTTTTCCTTTGAGTTCAGAAGTATGGATAAAATCTCCTTTTTCATTCCTTACACTGAAATTTTCAGTGATGGCCGAAGAACTCGACTCAGAAATTGGTTCTACTTTCTTTTCTTCAATCTTAGAATTCAGAAGGCCGGTTGAAATAATCTGTCTCATCAGCCAGGCTTTTGCATCGGGGCTTACCAGCAAAACTATAAATACTGAAACCAGAATTGTTGTACTCCAATTTTTCCGAAGCCATATTTTAAATTTTTCCATTGTCTAAATATATTAATTATTGTTCTGTTAATTTTTTCAGCGCCTCATAAATCTGAGGCTGATCAAAATCTCTCCCACCCTGAATCTGTGCTTCGAGTTCTCCCTTTTTATTAAAAATTAAAGTTGTAGGAATAGCACCCTGAAAGTATTTGGAAGGTATATTATCTCCTGCAACATATACCGGAAGGTCATAGTTTTTATCCTTCATAAATTTCATAGCCTTCGTCAGGTTGGCTTCCACATTAAGGAAAACAAAGATAATATCATCATTTCCCTTGAATTTATTTTTCAGCCTGTTGAGTGTCGGCATTTCTTCTACACAAGGTCTGCACCAGGTTGCCCAAAAATTAATGAAGACAACTTTACCTTTCAGTTCACTCAGCGAGATTTTCTTTCCGTTTTCATCCACTAAAACAATATCATCGTTTTCATCAAAGAGATTCGGATTTTGGATTTGAATTTTATGTTGAGGGACAGACTGCATTGCATTGATTTCTGATGAAAACAGGAAGAGTGGTAGTATAAGAACAGGTATTTTAGATTTTAAAATATTTTGCATTATTTCTTTTTTTTGGTTGATATTTTACCTTCTTCCAATTCTTCGGAAGGTTTTATTAAAATTTTATCGTTTTCTGAAAATGCACCAAAAACTTCGGTCAGCTTTTCATACGTAATTCCTTCTTTTACAGCCACTCTTTTCACCGTATCATCATTAAAAGTCATTACGAAAGTTCCAGACTGAGTTTGCAGAATACTTTTTGTCGGCACAAAAAAACTGGGCGCATTTCTTTTCAGATTCAGCTGAACCTGTGCATACTCACCACCTTTTAAAACAGAACCTGGATTAGAAACATCGAATTCGAGCGTCATAGAGCGGTTTTCCTGACTGATAACCCCTGAATTTCTTGAGAGATGCGCATTAAAAGTTTTACCCGGAATCGAATTGACCGTAAAGTCAGCTTCCATACCTTCAGTAATGCTTGACGCGTGTTTTTCAGGAAGAGAAACCGTAAGTCTCAATTTATTTTTCTGAGCCATACTAAAAAGAGCCGTCCCCGAATTAGGACCAACTAAAGCTCCGGCAGAAAGATTTCTATCCATTATAACTCCATTGAAAGGCGCTGTAATCCTCAGATATTGATTCATCTGCGAAGATCTGCCTGTTCCCGCTTTGGAGGCATCATACGCAGCTTTGGAGCTCCGCATAATGCTTTTAGCCCTGTCCAGCTCAATATCTGCAACTGCTCCTTTTGTCTTGGAAGCATCCTGCAACCGTTCAAAAGCTTGCTTGGCGTAGAGGTAATCGGTATACATTTTCTGCTGCGAAGATTTATCCGAAAGGTAATCCTGATTCATTTCCGGAGCTTCTAAAACCGCAAGAAGCTGACCTTTGGAAACCACCGAACCTCTGTCAACATAAATTTTCCTGATAAATCCCGGCACTTTGGCAAAAACCTGCACCGATTCATACGGCTTCAGTTCGCCTGGAACGGAAATCTGATAAGTGGGATTTATGAGCTTGATTTCTGTGTTCAGGAAAGACTGAGCAGGCTGAACAGTTTTTTTTGTTTCATTTTTAGTTTCCTTTTCGCCCGAGCAGGACGCCACCCCCAAAAGAATGAAAGGAATAAAGATGTATTTTATTTTGCTGATGATTTTCATTATTTTTTAATTATTTAAGATTGTACGTAAAATTTACTTTCCTCATCTTCCGGATCCAATGATGGATTTGAGTGCCCTGCATTAGACATTACTGCCGCAAAAAAATGTGGAACCAAAAGCAGAATGGTAAGAGTGGATGCGATGATACCACCAATAACAGCTCTACCAAGTGGAGCAACCTGCTCAGAACCTTCCCCGATCCCGATTGCCATAGGAATCATCCCTGCAAGCATCGCCAAAGCGGTCATTAGTACAGGGCGAAGTCTGGATGCGGCTGCCATTCTCGCAGAATGAAGTGCGCTGGTATGGTAATGTTTACGGTAGTATTCTGCCTGATTGATAAGTAATACTGCATTCGAAACAGAAACACCAATGGACATAATCATTCCCATATACGACTGTAGGTTGAGCGTACTGCCGGTAATATAAATCAAAACAAGACTTCCCACGATCACGGAAGGAATCACAGAAAGAACTACAAAAGGAACTTTAAATGATTGATAGTAAGCAGAAAGCATCAGAAATATTGCTAATACTGCCGCCAAAAGTCCCATTGCAAGACTGTCGAGTGTATCATCCAGTAGCTGCAGTGTGCCTTCTGTCCAAACAGAAACACTTTTTGGAGGTTTTCCAGTCTCACTGATAGCATTTTTTACCGCATTGGAAGCAGAGCCTAAATCTTTCCCGTAAAAATTTCCAATAATCGTTACATATCTCATAGGTCCCTTTCGGTTGACCTGCGCCGGTGCGGTTGTTTTTTTAACAGTAGCAATATCTTCAAGAATGGGTCTGGGGCTGTCCTTTTTCAAGGGAAGGGATTTCAGGATCTCTTCAGAGTTCATTATACTTTCTGGAATCTGAACCTGTGCCTGAAAGACAAGTCCTGATTTTGGGTCCACCCAAAGGTTTTTGTCAGTGTATCGCGTTGAAGAGGTAGCGGTCACAAGACTGCGTGTTACATCCTGCATCGTCAGTCCGAACTGCGCGGCGAGATTTCGGTCTACGTTGATCTGTAACGTCGGATATTGAAGTGGCTCTGCAATGCGGACGTCTCGCAGGAAATCGTTATTTTTCAGCTTTTCCTCTATTTTTTTTGCGTGAGATACCGCCAGTTTCAGATTAGGAGATCCTACCTTGATTTCTATCGGGGTCATCGAACCTTGTCCGATGATTTTTTCGGTAAGTTCCATGGGTTCAAAATTAATTTGTGCTTCAGGATGCTTCTCAGCAATAGTCTTGCGAATCTTTTCTTTCAAATCTTCCATAGACCCTGAAAAATTCTCCTTATTCACAGAAACCTGCAAAACAGACTGATGTGTCCCGTTGGTGAAAAGAAATATGGGATTAATTGGCGTTGCTGCTGGATGCAAGCCTACATAGGCCGAACTGATGTTGATTGCATTTTCTGGCAAAATAGCTTCAATATCTTTGAGAATATCCTTCACCAGCTTTTCAGTTTTCTCCAGACGGCTTCCCTGTGGCGCATCAATTCTCATCTGAAAATCACCGCTGTTGGAAAGAGGCATAATATCGGTTCCCAAAGAGCGCATCATTAAAAATATTAAAAGACCCGAGAAAATAATATAGGCTGAAAACAATACCAAAGTCCTTCCCGACCATTTTCTCATTTTGTGACTGTAGCCTGTTCTGAAACGATAGAAAAAACTCCTGTTTTTAACATAATGCTTCTCGATATGGTTATTCTTCATCATCCAGTTAGCGAGGATCGGAACAAAGGTCTGGGATGCCAGAAAGGAAGCTATCATTGCGAATGCAACTGCAAAAGAAAGCGGAAGAAACATATCTTTTGGAATGCCCGTCATAATGAAGGCAGGCGTAAGAACGGCCAAAATGCATAATAATATAAGCACCTTCGGAATGGAAATTTCAAGTACTGCATCAAGAATGGCTTTGGGTTTAGTTTTCCTCATTTCCATATGCTGGTGGATATTCTCAATCGTGACCGTAGCTTCATCTACCAAAATTCCGATGGATAGAGCTAACCCACTTAATGTCATTATATTAATAGTATATCCTGCAAAGTAGAGCACACATACGGCTGTTAATATTGCTATGGGAATTGTAAAGACCACGATCAGTGCACCTCGAAGATCACCAAGGAAAAGAATGATGACCAGTCCCGTAAAGAGTGCGCCTAAAATTCCTTCATGAATTAGATTTGAAAGGGAGCGTTCAATATATTTTGACTGGTCAAATTCATAACTCACCTTCACATCATCTGGAAGCTGATCTCTCAGTTTTGGCATTGCTTTTTTAAGATTTTCAACTGCTGTCAGTGTAGAAGCATCTGATTTTTTGATCACCGGGAGATAGACAGAGCGTTTCCCATTGACCAATGCATATCCAGATGTCTGATCAGCTCCATCGTGAACATTGGCAACATCTCCCACGTAAAGAGTTCTACCGTCTTGGGTCTTTATCGGAATTTTAAGAAACTCCGCAGGATCTTTGGCTATGGAATTGATCGGTGCCATATAATTCGTTTCACCCATTCTGATATTTCCTGCCGGCGAAGGATGGCTGCTTTTTGTGATCGCCAAAGTAATTTCTTCAGGACTCAGTCCGTTACTCTGCATTGCAGCCGGGTCAATATTTACCACGATCGAACGGATGTTACCGCCAAAAGGTGCCGGAGCCGTAATACCGGGAATCTCAACAAACATCGGTCGGATTTTGGTAAGAACCATTGTCTGAAGATCTGTTACCGAGTGATTGTCACTTTCAAAGACGAGTTGACCGACCGGAAGTGAATTACCGTCAAACCGCACAACCATTGGTGGTACTGCACCGGGTGGTAAAAATCCCATTGCCCGAGAAACCTGCGTGGAAACCTCACCTGCAGCCTGCGCCATATCAGTGCCGGGATAAAAGGTCAGTTTCATTAAGGTAAGTCCCTGAACACTTTTGAAATCAATATTCTTGACACCATTCACAAAAAGCAGGACTTTTTGAAATTCATTGGACATAAAACCGTCCATATATTGAGGTGAAAGCCCACCGTAAGGCATCGCAATGTACATTGAAGGCAACTCTACCTCGGGAAAAATATCTACTTTTATTTTTTTTATAGCTGTAAGCGAAAGCACAATGACCGACAGGAAAACGACCATTACGGCAATGGGCTTTCTTAGCGCAAAACGTATTAAATTCATTCTAAAATTTTAAAGTTGGGTAAATAAATAATCAAAATCGCCGGTGAGTTCATCCTTTGCTATGACCTGCTCCCAGAATTCTTTTGCGGCATCGATCTGACTTTTTTCTGCATTCTCAAGAATCTGACGGACCTGTAACAGTTCAGTGAGGGTAATAAGCCCACTCTTGTATCTTGCTACATACATTTCGTAGGCATCTGATGCGCCTTTCACAGAAGCACTTTCTTTCTTAAGCTGTTTTTGCTGTTCTACAATCCTGTTTTCAAGGGCTTTAATCTCAGTCTGCATTGAAAGCTGATACTGGTTTTCGAGATAACCCATACGTTCCGCTTCTTTTGACAGCATATTCGCTTTTTGCCTGTTCGTATGAAGACTGCTGATATTCCACGTCAATCCAAGTCCAACCAGAGCATTGTTGGCAGAATTGGAGAAACCATTGGTCCATTTCCCTGAGACATTGCCATACGAATCGGCTCCTGAACCTCTGTAAGCATAACCTCCCAAAATCTTAATCGACGGAAGTGATGATCTTCTCTCTGTTTCCGCTTTGGTCTGGTAGTATTCGGACTCCTGATGAATGGATTTTAAAAAAGGATGTGATGGATTAACTTTCTCATTATGGGAAGAATTTTTTTCAGGATCAAGAAAATGACTGACCTGGTAATCCTCTACTTTAAAATTATCACTATAAAATTCCTTAAGTTTTTCTGCGGATGCCTTCTGCTTTCCAAACCAATTATCTTCTATTGCCAACGCCTGAACGTATGATGAATAGGTAAGAACAGAATCTGCTTCCGGTTTGAGACCGGCACGGGAAAGTGCTTTGCTTGAACTGTGGATTTCTTCGAGCCTTGTTGAGTTTTTCTTTGCCCATCTGAGCTTTGCTCCATTAAAGACATAGTCAAGATAACGTTGTGAGAGCAGTCTTTTGAGCCTCACCAGATAGGATTCTTTATCTGTCCTGAGTTTTTGTGTGAACTCATTTGCTGATTTTTCCTCGGATTTCTGACGCCCGAAGTTATAGATCTCGTACTCCGCGATAGCCGAACCGAAATTGTTTGAGGATAAAGAGGAGCCTGAATTCCTGTTTCCGGAAACATTAAAAAAACCGGACTGTGGGAAAAAACCACCACTGCTTCCTTCTAATGTGCCGTAGGTATTTTGATATTGAAGCTTTACCTGTGGTAATGCCTTGGATTTCACCGTCTCTTCATTATATTCTGAAGATTCTATTGCAGACTCGGCTGCACGGATCCCTGAATAGTTTTTTTGTGTTTCTGTCCATATTTTACCCAAGAGTGATTCTTGCTGGGCGAAAAGGACAGACTGTTGTGTGATCAGTCCAAAGAATAGGACTGATAGACTTTTTCTTATCATTTTTTGACAAATTAATAGCTACCGAAAAATTCCGGTAAGGATTAAAAAAATAAAATCATTTACATCTGCTATTGTTAACAGATTGAATTAATTTTAAATCAAATGATAAGTTTGCGGTATTGTATAAAGATGGGGACAGCATTCCCTATTTTGGAAGAGCCGTAAAAAGGATGTTTCGGAATATTGACAAAAAGAAAAGCGGCTGCAAAAAGAATAAATGTAAATGCAGCAATCTCTTGAAAATCGGATACGGAAAACTGAGTATCGTTTTTCGCCGTCATTTCTTTTTCCTTACAGAAATTACATTGCGAAGCAGAAGTTGTGACCGTAAATTTGTCTTTTGGAACTGAAGAATGACTTGTGGAAGTAGGCGGTACGTTGAACAGATTTTTGATACCGTATTTTACGGCACACGAAGAAATTAAAATGCATACAATGAAAAACATTCCGATGATGCTTCTCATTGTATGATTTGTATTTAATTTCTGATTAGTCATTCTTGCAAATGTAAATGTTTAAATAATGAGGTCAAAAATATTAACAGACTTTATAGAATAGTTTTATTTGGAAATATGTTTTTTAACTTCCTCTTCCGTTACAAAACCAAGGTTTTCCCAGGCTACCTTGTCATTTTTGTATAGTTTCAAAACCGGGAGTGCAGAAACATTCAGCTCTTTGCAAAGTTCTGTATTTTCGTCGGCATTGATTCTGACAATTTTCAATTTATCCTGCATTTCCGAAGCCATTTTTTTTAAATATGGTTCCATTTTTTTGCACGGAGCGCACCATTCTGCATAGAAATCTACTAAAACAGCTGTATCACTTTTCAGCATTTCGTTGTACTGAGCAAGACTCATTCCTGCGGAAGTGGATGCTTTGATTTCCGGAAGACTGGCATTTCTCCATTTCATCATTCCACCCTGCATTTTATAGACATTTTTAAAGCCCATCTCTGTGAGTTTCTCAGCGGCAGCAGAACTTCTCGGTCCGCTCATACAGTACACGAATACAGGTTTATCTTTATCTAAAGCTTTTGCTTTTTCAGCAAAATCTCCGCCAGTCCAGTCAATGTTCATTGCATTTTTAAGATGTCCGTTACGGAATTCTCCCGAAGTTCTCACATCGACCAACTGAGCATCTTTGGTCTGGTTTAATTTTTTAGAAAATTCTGTAGCAGACAGATTGCTTTCTCTACTATTCTGAGCTTTTCCACAACCTGTCAATACGATGAGAAAAAATAAAACGATTAGATTTTTATACATTTAAATGTTTTGTTTAATTAATCTTTCCAGTTCATCCGCCTGAAAAACTCCTGATTGCTTCCATTTCACTTCACCGTTTTTAAAAATCATCAGAGTCGGAACACTTCTGATTCCAAACTGCTCCGCTACAGCCTGATTTTTATCGATGTCAATTTTAACGATACTTGCTGTATCGCCTATATTTTTTTTTAGATCCTTAAGAATGGGAGCCTGCATTTTGCACGGACCGCACCATTCTGCAAAAAAATCTACCAACACCGGTTTGTGTTGACTTATTAGTTCCTGAAATTTATTCATTTTGCTCAATTTTTATTTAATTTCCTCATATCGCACCTCATCACTGCTGTTTTTTGAATCACGACTCGGTACCGAACAATTTCCTGTTGCACAACAGCCGATATTCAATAATGGCATTACAACAAAAACTGCTCCGACAGCTACTAAAATCCACATTCCTGATTTCACGGCTTCCACGATAAGAAAAATTCCCATTGATAAGCGAAACAGCCTTACAAAGTTCCAGTTTTTAAATAAATTAATCATACTTTTCTTTATTTTTTTGTACCAAATAAGCGGACAACCGAAGCTTTCCCCTGATGATAAGCACCTTCATTGAGCACAGTTTCGGAAATATATGCTTCCTGAAAATCGAAATCGGAAAAATTAGCTTTCAGATCCTCCAGATCATAAAGCATTTCCCAATGTTTTGGTCCTCCTGCATTTGGATTTTCGTCTTGAAATTTAGAATGCTCTTTACTGAAACCTTCCAGAATAATTTTACCGCCTCTCTTTACAAGCGATGAAAACTTTCTGTGCAAATCCCGTCTCAATGTTTCAGGAAAATGGGAAAATACCATTACTAAAAGGTCAAAACTTTCTTTTTCATAACTTATTTTATCTGCCGAAACCGTTGTATAATTTATTTTCACCGAGTTTTTTTCTGCAAGCTGCATCGCTTTCTTTTTGCCTTCTTCACTTTGGTCAAAAGCTTCGACTTCAAAACCCTGAGTTGCCGCGTAGACAGCATTCCGCCCCTCTCCTTCTGCAGGAAAAAGAACTTTTCCCGGAGTGAGTTCAGCAAATTTTTCCGCAAAATAGACATTAGGCTGATCTCCGTACACAAAATCTGACTGGCGGTATCTTTCGTCCCAAAAATCTTTCATTATTGTTCCATTAGTTTTATCATATTCTGTACACTGCCACCGTTGAGAACATTCGTGATTCCGTTTCGTTCCAATGTTCCTTTTGCCATTGCGCTACGGTTTCCGCTTCTGCAGAAAACGATGATGTTTTTCTTGTTCCTAAACTTGGAAATCTGATCTTTGACAAAATCCAAAGGAATATTAACAGCTCCTTTTGCACTTCCCGAAGCAAATTCTCCGGGCGTTCTTACATCTACCAAAAAAGCGCCTTCTTCCAACGCTTTGTCCAGTGCTGCATTGTCTTTTTTTCCAAATAACATTGATAATATATCCATCTTAATTTTTTACAGTGTTCGCTTTTTCTATCCATTCTTTCATTCCGCCGGAGAAATTTTTCACATTCTCAAAACCGTTTTTCTTTAGCAGAGAATAGGCAATCGTCGCTCTGTCACCACTTTGGCAATGAATCACGATTGGCTTTTCACGGGAAATTTTATCCAGATTATGCGCTAAAGTTCCCACAAAGACATTCTCAGCATTTTCAATATGTCCTGCGTCATACTCGGTTTTATTCCTTACATCAACCACCTGAACGTCATCTCTGTTCAGATAAGATTTGAATTCTTCAATATCAATAATATCAGCAGTCTGTAATTCTAAGTCTAAATCTTTTACGTCATCAACATAGCCCATCATCTGATCCATCCCGATTCTCATCAGTTTTCGGGTAAGATCTTCCATTTGTTCTTCCTGTGCAACTAAAATAAACGGCTCAGCATAATTGACAATCCATCCCATCCACGTGGAAAATGAATTATTACCCTGAATATTGATGCTTTTTGGTATAAAACCTTGGGCAAAATCTGCTTTATTTCTTGTATCAATAATTTTAACACCGCTTTGATAAGCTTTCAAAAAATTTTCTTTGGAAAGTTTCGGATGTTCTGGAACTTCTGTCAATAAAGGTCTATCCACCTTGTTGAGCTTCTTCATCATTGCGAAGTATTTCGGAGGTTCCGGCTGTCCTTCCAACAGGTATTTTACAAAACCTTCTTCATCTTCTTCATATTGAAAAGCCCAGTTTCTGATCTTTTCATACCCTACTGTGGAACTTGGAACTGCGCCCAAAGCCTTTCCGCAAGCCGAACCAGCACCGTGTCCAGGCCAAAGCTGAATAAACTCTGGCAATTTGCTGAAATCCTGAACAGAATGATACATTTCTTTTGCTCCTTTTTCCTGAGTTCCTGTAATTCCTGCTGCTTTTTCCAATAGATCAGGTCTTCCTATGTCTCCCACGAAAACAAAATCTCCCGTGAAAATCATTACGGGTTCGTCCGTTGCGGGATGATCGGTCAATAAAAAGCTGATGCTTTCCGGTGTATGTCCTGGTGTGTGAATGACTTTTAAAGTTAAATTTCCGACTTTAATAGTGTCTCCATTGGTTAATCCGGTATGCGGGAACTGATATTGCCAATCTTCACCACCTTCATCCGAAAGATACATTTCAGCTCCCGTCACTTTCGCAAGTTCTCTGGAACCCGATAAAAAATCGGCGTGAATGTGGGTTTCTGTAATATGAGTAATCGTAAGATTATTTTCTTTGGCAATCTGAAGATAAGTGTCGATATCTCTTTTGGCATCGATAACAATGGCTTCACCTTTTGCCTGACATCCGATTAAATAGCTCGCCTGCGCAAGGCTCTTATCATAAATATGCTGAAAAAACATAATGTAATTTGTTTAGGGTTATACTTTTTTATTTTTATAATACAAATTTCGGGTTTTGCAAAATGCTATACCGCTACTTTTGTTACATAAGTTATTTTTTTTCAAAACCAATAATTCGTTATTAAATTTAACTGATTATAATTGGTCTTTTGATAAACTGCAATTGGATTTGTGGTTTGGAGATTTCTTTTAAAGATGTACAGCAAGTCAACTTCCAGTTTATTAGTGATTCTGAAAGCGACAAAGCTGTTCCATTGGAAAAAATCATCTGTATTGTATTTATTATTTTTGAAATCATTTTCGGAAGCTCCGCTGCTGATGCTAAAATCTGAATGAGCCGACCATTTTCCCTGATGAAATAAGACCGTAGCTTTTATAATATCAACATTTCGAAAACCTTCCATTCTGCTTCTCGGAAGCGATGTGAAAAACTGGTCTCTTCCCAATTCTTTCGGAAATAAAAATCTGCCGGTATCAAAAGCTTTAGAATAAGCAAATTCCCACGCAAATTTTTTGATTTTATACCGAAGCAAAAAACTGGCAACCTGACCGTTTTCATCTGGCTGAACATATCTTTCTGAATATTTTAATCGATTTTGGTAAGAATCCGGAATCTGATAGCTGTAAATAAACCCCAAATCCCATTTAGGAAAATTTAAACCCAGCTGAAACCAAGAGGTATTGAGTATTTTATCTAAATGAATGTTGTAAAAATTAATGTCTGCTAGTCTAAACTTTCTTCCGTAATGAAAAATTGTAGCACCTAAGGCATTGCTTTTATTGAGATAGTCTACTTTTGAACCATCTGGCTGGAATCCATTATCCAATACTCCGATTGCGTCCTTTATTTTTGACCACTCTGAATTTGAGCGCATCGAAACAGAGTTAAGCAGTGCTACATCAACCTGAGACTTACCAGAAGTGAAATTCCAGCTCAATCCGCCATATTCTATAGGTAGCATTCTGCCGTCACTTGGATTGATAAGCGGTGAATATTCAACAGGAATTTTCCCTATTGTAAGTTTTGATTTCCCATTTTGATATTGTACATAAAATTGATTAAGCCTTGAAACGGCATAAGCATTCTCAGGAGAAGATAAGTCAAAAAGTTCCCGTTCCCACTTGGATGATTTTCCGGATCCCAAATCTTTTTCATCCAAATCTGATGACAAAACTTTAGAAAGATACGAAGCAGAAACTCCAATGGAAATATGTTTTACGGGTTTGTATTCAAACTTTAGATTTCCGCCTAATGCATCCGCCCAATAATCTTTACCTTTAAGATTATCTGTTGACATCAAAAAGTTCCGAAGATTTCCTGAGATGAGCACTTTATCACGATTATCTAAATTAACAGATTGTGTTTTAAACAATGAAAAAGCAAACACCAAAATTATTGACGTAACTTTTTTGGTAAACATTTCAAACTTCTTTTCCTTTCAGCATTTTGTTCCAGTACAGATACGGGAGAATATATTTTTTGAGAATCCAAAGTCTCCAATGCTCTTTTGAACTGTCTGAAATGAGCATCTTTTTGAGATTCGGGTCTGGTGTGAATTCATTTTTATAATTAAATTCTGCCAAAACCATTTTTCCGTAACCTGTTACCAGCGGGCAGGAAGAATAGCCATTATAAGATTTGTTATCTGCCTTGCTTCCCAAAATCATATTGATGAGGTTAGAGACCACTACCGGAACCTGCTTTCGGATTGCCGCTCCTGTTTTAGCTGTAGGAAGTCCGGCTACATCTCCTACTCCGAAAATATTTTGAAATTTATTGTGCTGAAGACTGTTAACATCTACATCAAGCCAGCCTGCTTCGTTGACTAAAACTGAATTTTTAATAAAGCCCGGAACTTCCTGTGGCGGCGCAAGATGAAGGAAATTAAACGGCATCTCAATAATACGATCTTCGTTTTTAAAGTAGGCAATTTTATTGACTGGGTCAATCTTATAAAGTGCGTGTAGTGTTTTTAAATCGATACCGTAACGGTCGATTACTTTCATTAACGTTTCAGCGACTTCTTTTACGCCAAAAATAACACCACCCGGAAGCGCAAAAGTAATTTTCACCTTATCTGAAATTCCTTTTTTTCTAAAATAATCTGCTGCAAGATACATTATCTTTTGCGGTGCACCACCGCATTTGATGGGCGTTGTAGGCAAAGTAAAGAGCGCATTTCCTCCTTTGAAGTTCTGAAGAGATTCCCAGGTAAATTCGGGGTCTATGTAATTGCTGCATACTACACCCGTTTTTACTGCCTCTTCTAAACCCTCCACCAGAGAAAGATTATTTACCAAGCCCGGCGCAACAACTAAATATTCGTAAGAAAAACTCTTGTTATTATCTGTAGAAATTTTGTTTTGGTCGGGATGAATTTCGGTGACCTTATTTTTAAGCCAGGTTACACCGGTGGGAATTAAATCTTTTGCCTGTCGTATTGTGTCTTTAAAATCGTAAGTTCCAGCTCCTACAAGAGTCCACGCTGGTTGGTAATAATGTTTCTCGGAAGGATCTATGATGAGAATTTTGAAGGATTTATTGGTATTTATGAGCGAAGCAGCAGTCATAATTCCTCCTGTTCCTGCTCCGATGATGATGATTTGAAAATGATTTTCCATAGCCATACTTTTTGATGTTTTGTAAAGCTATATAATTTGATAAAACCAGTCAGTAACATTTGTTACATAAGCAAAAAATAAATAAGAAAAGATCAATCAGTTAATGATAAATGCAAAACAACCTATTGATTAATAATGACAACAACTATATAATTTCGTAAAAAAAGATTAATAAAAAGTAAAAATAAGCAAAACGATTAAAATCGTTGCTATACAATGATTGTAAAATAGTAGTCTTAGTTTGGAACTCGCTGTCTGATATGTTTTGGTTAAAGTCCACGTTCAAAACTACTTTCTATTTGAAAAGAACGAACCAAAAAAGAACGGTAATGTCCTGGTTATGGTACGTTTTACTATTGACGGAACGCCTAAAACTTTCGGCACAAAGTTTGAAATTAGCCCCAACAATTGTGATTTAAAACACGGAAGAGTTTTGGGTAAGAGTTAGCAATAACCAATGATTGGATAACATACGTGGGCATATCGACAAATATATAAAGATATGCTGAAGCACGAGGGTTTTGTAAAGGCACAGAAAGTAAAGCTCTCGTTTTTGGGCGTCGGTGTAATGAATGATGCAATATTAAAAGTGTTTTAACGATCAGAGTGAGGAATTCAAAATTACTCGATAAAGAAGAACGTTCAAGTAGCACCTATAATAAATAAATCATGGTTTACAATCATCTTAAGGAATTTATAACGGAACGCTACCGTAGCAATATGGCATTTCGGGAACTAACAACAGATTTTATCCGTGAATTTGATTTTTATCTCCGATAGGATAAGCAGTGTGCACATAACACGGCTTGGGTTTATACGATGTCCGTTTTGAGTTTTGTAGAACTAGCTATCAAAAAAAGGTTTGGTACGTGACAACTCAAAAAAAGTATTCACTTAAAATTAAAAATCATTTGCTGTTTCTTTGCTAGAGGTATCATTGGAGGGTGCCTTTCTCTACTTTGAATTAGAAACACTTCTGTTCCTGTTGGACTGTTGCTTTTTGCACTTTGGTATGATCGTTATTACTTAGATATTATTCTTTGCGAAGAAAATTCAGGGATCAGCGCCTGTAGAAATTACCTTAATATAGTTCTGTTCCAAGACGGTTAGAATATCCGTTTCCTTATAAATTATCTCACCCCAATTTGTATAAATGGCAGGATTTATCATCACCATATTGCTGTAAAGTCCTTTTGCTAATATGGAGCAGTCCTCATAGATATGTATATTTCTCCATTCATTACTGGACGGTAATTTCTCAATATACTTTCGATACGGCTTCTTAGCTGCGTTATCATTTCCTTATGGGCAATGATTTCTTCATTGTCATTTGTAAATAAATTAATTGTCGTTGGAATTGTACGGGTGTAAGGCTTCGAGCAAAGCCTGTATATACGAAAGTTTAAGATAATTACTGCCGTTCAATTTGGAATATGGCAATTAGACTCGTCATTGTAGGTCAAAGTGCGTTTTGTATTGTTCACCATTAGACACACTTCTTGGTTATCAAGCCATTTCTCTTCTTTGAAAATTGAATTGTATTTCCGAATAGAATTTTCGGTCAGTTCTAAAAGTGCTTTCAGTTTTTCATTCCCTTCAATGAAGATTTTCTGTTGCGATAACTTACATGGCTTGCTTCATTTTTCTGTGGAAGTTGAATTTAGAAAGGCTTTTTGAAATGAAGAGATATGTTGTATAGTTTAGCTTTGAGAGGCTGTGTTTGGCATTTTATGTTTGCCATCAAGAAAAATTGGATGACCCAAAGATTATCCGATTTTCTTTTTGAAGATTAAAAAAAATGAATACTTTAAAAAGTATATAAAACGCTTTCAAAGCTGATTTAAAGAAATTATTTTTTCTGTATAGTCTTTCAATTTTTTCAGTTCAAACTTTCGTCCTTTATTTTTACCAGCTTCGGAATTGATTTTTTCAACCCGAACAAACTCTTTGACCAATCCAAAAATAGCAAAATAAGTTGTTTCTAATCGGCTGACAGGAATTGATGTATTATTCTTATTGTATGATTTGAAAAGAGAACAAAAATATTCAAAGTGTTTTTTCTGAATGGAATTTACAATATCTCCTATCTTCATTGTCGATGCCTGTAACTGTTCTATCATAAAAAGATAAACCAATTTCGGATGAAGATAAGCTACATTAATTGTTTGGTCTATAAAAGTTTTTACACCGTCACTAAAACTATGACCATTTTCAGCTATTACAGGTATAGCTTCTAAACAAGCATGAAGCTGTCCAAATATTGACACATACAAATTTTCCTTACTTAGAAAATAATAATTTATCATAGAACAATTTACAGAAGCTTCTGTGGCAATGTCCCTTATTGTAGTAGAATGGTATCCTTTTCTAAAAAATAATTCTTCTGCCCTTTTTAAAATATGCTCTTTAGTACTCATAATCCTAATATTTATTATACTTGTTATATCTATTTCTCAATATCCTTATAATATTCTTCTTTCAAATATTTGATTTTGTCTTTCAGCTCACCTGGAAGTGTTTTCAATTTTTTCAATTGGAAAGCCAGTACAATAGCCGATATTCCAGTAATAATAAACGATAAAGCTGTTATTACGACCAGTGACATTCCGGTGAAAATTGGGTTAGCGATAAGCAAAAACGAAAATATAATGGCCAAAACACTCAAAATTGCCAGATTTCCCCAATTTATGACACCGTTATGTTTCAATTCAAAGGCAAATCCCAATCCTTGAAAAGAACGGAACAACAAACTAAAACCAACGAAAAATGGAAGTGTGGTTACAGCAACTTCGGGTTTTGTGATTAATACAATACCAATTAGCAAAGTAAAAATTCCACTTGTTAGATACCAGCCCCAGCCTTCGAGTTCTTCTTTATTTCGAACAGAAAACAGGATTTCTAAAATTCCCGAAAACAAGAATGATAGGCTGAAAAATATCGTCAGCGTAAAATAAGTCTTTGCTGGGACGCTAAACAAATAACCGCCAAGCAGAATAAACAATACACCGATAATTGCCGGGATATACCAATGTTTTACGGTGTTGCGAATGGTTTTGAGAAATTTTGCCATAGTAATTAAATTTAATTTGGTTATATTAAAATTTTTGTGACGTGAATTTACAAAAAAAAGATACCAAAGATGGATTTTATAGATTTTTTACGAGAAATGCTTGTGTCGGCTAATGGTTTTGTATCTTTGGATGTTTTATAATTAATACCCTGTTTATTTTGGTAAGTTAAACCTAATCAAAGTTGATTTTTTTTGCTACTAAAATTGTTGATTTTCGATACAACAAGGCACACGTTCCCCAAGATTAAATATATTGTTTTTTTAAGGGACTATCTTTCATTGATAAGCGTACTTTCGTCTTACAATTTCTAAAGCATTTGCAGTGTGTATGCCAAAGAAAATCCAGAGTATTTCGATTTTTGGAGTTCGATCTTTTATTTTTATAGCTTAATGTATATTTTTTAGTTCTTTAATTTTCTATTAAAAACGTATCCGATTCCAAAATTAATTTGGTAGAATACGAAGTCCTGACTTGCTTTGTCAGGTTTATTGTTAAGTGTAGTTTTGATATCTGGCATATTGATGTAACCAAATTTCCCCTCTACTCTTGCCATCCAATGATTCCAAAAAACAAGATTGATATTGGCTCTTGCGTCCAATCCAAATCCAGCTACGTGAAATCTGTCACTTCTCTCATTTCCAAAAAGTTTAACATTGCTTTTTGGAAGAAGAACACCTGCACCCGCTCCGTAAGCCCAAAAGACATCAAAGTTCTTCTTTGTTAATATATTTTTATATTTCTCAACTCCCGCATTTACATAATTCAGGCCGTCTGTATGCTCAAAGGTAAGGAACTCTCCGCTACTTAAATCCACTTGTCCATTCTGAACCATTGAAGCATAAGTAGGATCTGATATATTTCCAGTGAACTTTGCCGTTTGATCTTGATCCATCACAAACTTCATGTGATCCGTTCCAACAACTAGTGCCAAATCATCTTTGAAAAAATATCCAAATCTGAAATTGAACTGCGGTTTCGAAACCTGTCCTGGATTGATGTAATCCCAAGTCAGTTCCGAAGGTCTGTCGTGTGCTGTTACATTTTGGAGCGTAAAATCATAACCATTGCCTTTGAATCTAATATCAGAATCACTGAATCCCGCTCTGTTCCATCCCCAAAAAGCGAACATTGTTCCTTTTTTGAATGTTGATTTATCAATTAGAAGCAAATCAACAGACCCACTTTCAATTAAAGAATCTTCTTTTATTTTCTGTCCTAATACAAGATTTGACCCTATAATTAAGACAAAAAAAGTCTTTAATATTTTGTTCATTTTTTTTAAAAGTTATAGTCAGAAATCAATGCGTAATTATTCATTGTTATAAATAAGCAAAGCTGTTTTTGAATATTGTAGCAAATGCTTGGTGTAATTAGTTATCAACAGTCTTTGTAGAAAGCTTTTATGCCGATGGATAACACACAGTACATCGGTTGAATTGGAGCTCATAAAATCGTTTAATCCGTCTATTACATCGGAATTAATAATGATTTCCAATGAGATTTCAGCACTGTTGATATTTGATTTCCACATTTCTTTCTTCGCTTCAGCTTTTAAGGCTTCTTTCTGATTTTCTGCTACATATACGCATTTCAGGTGGTCTCCGCCTGCTTTCTGTAACCTTCCGGCTAAACGGTTTACGATTTTGTATTCGTTTTCGTTCAGGGTTACGGCAAGCGTAAAATTCCGTACTTCGGAAAAAACAGTTTGTTCTGGAATAGCGAATAAAGGTATCTCCAAATGATTAATCAAATTTCCCGTATGTGAACCGAACAGTTTTTTATCGACCGTATTAGCTCCCCAAGTACCCATTACCACTACATCGATATCTAGTTCTTCAATATAATCATCCACAACTTCCTGAAAATAACCTTTCTCGAAATGAAATTCCACAGGGACATTCATTTTGTGATTGTCTTGGGCAATTTTTTCTAGCTTTTTTGCTTCGGTTTTAAAACCAGACCATTCATCGGTTTCTAATTGCTTATTATAGAATGTTGCTAAGGGATGTACACGCATCTGTTCGTCTGTATCTTTAGCTTCGATAATGTGGACAATGTGCAGAATGTGTATCTCTGCATTTATTTTCTCTGCAACCGACAATGCATAAATGAAAGCATTGTCTGCTACTTCCGAGAAATCTGTTAAAAACAATATTTTCTCCATTTCCAGATATTTTTACAATGGTTTTTATAGCTAAGAATGATGTTTCTTTAGGTTGATTAATTTTGTAATACCCAACCCGACAACGAAAGTATCGTATGCATGTCTTTTAGCCTCGTACATAACCGAAACACCCAGTTCTAAATGGTGGGGAAGCTCAAACATATATTCCGTTCCGACAACAAACATCGTCAAGTCTTTTTTTCTGCTGAATTCCTGCCCGAAACCTGCCATAACCCCTAATGAAGGTATCGGTTTGTAAGTTGTCACTAAATTTACGGACAATGGATACTCTCGCTCTATAAAACTGCGTTCTCCGTTTGTATTTTTCTCCTCAATGATGAAGTTTTCAAAGACCATATCCGAATGTATGCCCACTGCCCACCTATCGGATAACCAATAATTAGCGTTAAGCCCGAATGCTGCGGCGGAGTTTATTTCGTTTTCGTTTTCGATTTTGGTTTTGATAAAAGCATGACCCATCACCGCCGAAATACCTATTTTTCCTTTGATGGAATGATGTTCAGCGGTTTCCTGTGCATGAACGTATACACTGCTTGTTATGAATGCCAATACTAGTAGTCCGTATTTTTTTAAATTTTTCATTATTCTAAAATTTATATCCTTTTATTGAGTTTCCACGTATCGCTTTGCGGAATAGGATTACCCTTCTGAAATTGAAGTTTCCGTAAGAATGTGTAGCAATAAATATCAGTATAGGGACAATCAGCCAGGTCAATGTTCCCAACACGATTTTCCCGGAAGCCATCAATGCGTTCAGGCTGATGTTTTGATAAATAGCCATACCGTTGGGGATTTCTCCACTATCGAGATATATGGAAATATCATTTAAGCTTTGCCACTGTGACTGATAACTTGCCCACCCAATAATGGCGCCCCCTAATGCAGTAGCCAGAAAAGACCTTACTATAATTAATACAACCATCATTCCCATCATTTCATTCATTTGCAGGTTGAGCGTGGCATAGTACCAGAGCCCAATGAACAGGGTGCCCATTCCCAATCCTTTCAGTACCATCGAATACTCGAGATAGCTGATGTCCATATGCGGTTGTATAATCAGATAGAGGCTTAACGTATGCAGAGCAAAACACACAAACCCCAAAGCAATGTAATACTTGATGTACCACTTATTTTTAAAACCGAAAAATGCCAGTATGCCGGCAATGACGATACCAGGTATCATCCAAAGATTGGTATGAGCGTTAATCAGGTTATTATACCCTAATACACCCATTGTATATTGTGTATATACCGATGTACTAGCCAGATATAACCCCAGAACGAACAACAATATGGTAGCGTGGATAACATTTTTCTTTTTAAATGCCGTAAAATCAATCATCTTACGTTTAAGGGAATTTTGTCGGTATATCAAGATGATAAAAAGTCCCAAACCGATAATTAATGAAGTGATAATATTGGGCGAATGAAACCAGTTTTGCTGTTTCATAAACACCAAGAAGTAGTTAATCGACATAAAGGAAGTTGCTGCCAAAACCAGCGACAGCCAGTCTATCTGATATAGTGGCATTTTAAACCCAAAACGTTGATTGTGCTGAAAAATAAGCGATATTACCGCAATTACAAGCATTATTGCCGACATAAATAAATAGGGTGTTTGCCAACTGCCATTGAACACCATAGCGGAAAAATAATATGCCGAAAGCTGCCCAAATCCAATAGACAAAGGGTAGAATATCGCATAGAATTTACCTCGATCTCCTGTCGGAGCAATGATGAACATTACAGGAAGCATCATTTCTATCATCGGAAACATCTTGATAAAACCTATAAGAAAACTACAACCTATCAACACAATAGGGCTGTCTGTAGTACCGCACATATACGATAATATAGCAAGGATAATAGCTGAAGTTGCAATGATTTCTTTGGTGCGGAAACGCATCTTGACACGCATAAGTATCATTATAGAACAGCCCATACCAATTGTACCTGCGTTATTGGCAAACGAGATATATTCCGTATAAGTAGCCATTGCTCCCGAAATATCTGTAATAACACTTATATATACCCCCGAAACGGTCATCATCGGGAACATTATGATCAGGATAAGCAACAGCATCAAAGGCTTGGGGACCCAGCTTGCAAAAGGTGCTTTATTGTACATAATTTATAATTTTCAATCTCAACTATTTCAACGTTACTTCTACGTTCATACCAGCACGAAGCTGTTTTAAGTCTTCGGGTTTATTGTCTTTAGTAAATTCAATGCGAACGGGTATACGTTGTTGTACTTTTACGAAATTTCCTGTGGAATTATCCATGGGAACTGCCGCGTATCTCGCTCCTGTAGCACCTGAAACTGCCTTAATTTTTCCTACAAAAGCTTTACCACCTAACGCATCTACTTCAATGACAGCCAATCCGCCAATGGTTACGTTTTTCATTTGCTTTTCACGGTAATTTGCCGTTATCCACACATTGTTGATGTCCACAATGGTAGCCACCTGTTGACTTGGGTTTAGTAATTGTCCGATATTGACTGTTCTTCTTCCAACAATCCCGTCGTGCGGAGCGGTAATTACGGTATAGGAAAGGTTGAGTTTTGCCATTTCGAGTGCATTTTCGGCACGTTTGATTTCAGCGTCGTTCATTCCCAATCTTGATTGTACTTCATTCACGGACAGTTCGCTGGTTGTCTTGCTATTAATCACCGATTGATATTGCGAAATTTGGGCTTCCAACTGGGCTTTTTGTGCTTCGAAATCAGTCTTTATCTGGTCAAATTGCTGACGGGTTACCGCTTCGTCTGCCAAAAGGTTTTTGTAGCGGTTAAAATTCTGTTGTGCATTCCACAATCTTGCTTTGGTAGCTTCGATATTCGCTTTTGCTGCCTGCACATTTGCTCCCACAGTATTGACATTGTTAGCTGCCGTTTTTACCGAACTTGATGTTGCATTTTTAGAAGCCAGTGCTGCCATATAAGCCGCTTCTGCCTGTCCGAGTTGTGTCTGGATTTCACGGTCATCCAATATCAATAATGTATCGCCTTTTTTTACATATTGATGTTCCACAAAACGGATTTCTTTAATGTATGCGGAAACCCTGGTGTTAATAGGGTTAATGAACGCCTCTACCTGTGCGGCATTTGTATAGCCGTCGTTCCCGACATTGAAATAGGATTTTACCACAAAATAAAGCCCGAAAAGAACCAGTATAAGCACCAGAATATTAATGATTTTTGTCTTTTTTTGTTTGGTTTTCTGCTTATTTTCCTTTTGTTTTTCCTTTTGTTTTTCCTTTTGTTTTTCCGCAGGCTGCTTAATGGATTGCTTTACGTTTTCTTGATTGCTGTTTTCTATATTTTCTGACATTGTTTTATCTTTAAGTTTATCAATTTATTATAAATTCCCGCTTTCTTTCAATAATTTGTAGTACGCATAAACGATGTTTATTGCCGAATTGGCAAACTGCAACTCAGCATCTAATTTCTGATTGCTTGCGTCAATCAAATCCAATAAAATTGCCAGCTGGTTGTTGTATTTACTGTTCATAATCCTATAATTTTCGTCTGCAAGATTTTTATTTGTTTCGAGTGTATTATTTTGTGTAACGGCTTCATTGTATTTAATATAAGCGGCATTTACAGCGACATCAATCATTTGTTCCACCTCAGTTGACTGTGCGATGGCTTTGTCTATTTCAAAACGCACCTGTTTGATTTTTTTAGGGGTTTTGTACAGTGCATCAATATTAAAATTCAGCGAAAGCCCAGCACTCCATCCGTTGGTGTACATATCCATTGCGGGCGACGTTGTAGTAATTGGGCGTGCCAGTCTATTTCCTGCAAATGCAGATAACGAGGGCATCATTTCTGCACGCGTAATTTTTTCGGAAGTTTCGTAAATATCCACCGCCTTTTTGGTCATTAATACCGTTGGATGATTTTGTGCGAATGCTCTGTAATCGTCCATCAATAAAGCTTTAGGAACATTGCTTATTAAGGTTTCGTCAGGCACAATCTGTGTGCTTTCGGATAAACCCAAAGCTGTGGTAAGCTGTTTGTTGAGTATTTGGCTGTTGTTTTCTACTACTTGTAGAGCAAGTTTCAGATTGGACAATTGCAGTTCTCCACGGATAACATCATTTCTCGTAACCATTCCCTGATTGTAAAACTTATTGATATTTTGCAAACGCTGTTCTGCTAATTGGATATTCTGTTGAAATACCCCTTTTTGGTTCAGGAGCTTATACAAATCAAGATAATAGCCCAACACCAAAAGTTTGATACTTTGTTCGTTAGACTGATAGTTCAGCTCCGTCAATTCTTCTTTCAACGATTGGGCTTTGATACCATTTTTTACCAATCCGCCTTTCCATATCAACTGGCTGGCATCTACCGAAAACGTGTTGCCGAAATGTGGCATATCTACTCTTGTGGAATTCGAAAAATCCTTATCAAGAATAAGTGCATTGCCGAGATAATAGCCTTGCAAAGCCGCATTGAAAGTTGGAAGCTGTGCGTTTTTAGCAACTTCTACACCTTGCTTTGCTATGAGAATATCTGCTTTTGAAACGGATAAACTAGGGTGGTTTTCTTTTGCAAGCTCAAATAACTCTTCCACAGAAATTTTTCGTTCCTGAGATTGCTGTGCATACGTTGTACTTATCGACAAAAAGCCCATAACCAACATTGTACATAACTTTCTTATTTTCATTAATTCAATATTATACTGTTTAAATTCAAACTATTCGGTCAGAAAAAAATGGTTTTTTATTCCATCATTTTTATATTGATTTTCTGAAGTACATTGATTGTATTTTCAAGCTCTTCAGATGAAATATCCATTTGAAAAGATTGATAAACTTCTTTAAGCAGAGGTATCAATTTCTCCTGATAGTTTCTTCCTTCTTTTGTCAATGCAATCAGATTATTTCGTCTGTCCGTAGGGTCAGGAATTCTTTGCACAAGCATTCTTGCCGTCATATTGTCAATTAGAGAGGTAATACTAGCTTTATTGCGGTTGGTTTTGTCCACGATTTCCTGTTGATTGATGTTGTCTTTGCTCCACAAAATGTACAGAACCTCCAACATTTCGATGGTAACATCAAATTGATGCTCTTTCATTTTCTTCATAAAATGACTGCGCATTGCTTTGCGGACGTTCCGTATGATATCCATCAGTTCGGATATTCTGGCCAAATCTTTTTCCTTTTCAAATTTCATTCGGCAAAGATAAAAATAAAGTTTGATATTAAACTATTTGGATTGAAAAATCAGATAGCTGAAAGGCTATCTGATTTTTTCTTAATTTTTAGTAATCCAGATTAACAATTTGAACTATTTTCTAAATCATCTGCCACCTTTCCAAACTTTTTTTAACCTGCTGTAGTCGTTTAATTTCTTGTCGATTTCCTGAATTTTAGATTGAAACAGTTCGAAAGTTTCACATTTTGCCTGGTTATTTCCAAACCAAATGTCCAACAACTTCTTGATTTCTGCCGGCATAATTTAGCTTCTACAATAATTTCTAATCATTCCGCGACCTTCTCATCATAGTTTTTATAGTTGTTGGTCTTAACGTTTTCGTCTGCTATCAAACCGAGGTTTTCATAATATCGCATGATATGTATGGTTACACCTGTTTTCTTGGATAATTCGTTTATCAACATTGCTTATCGATTTTAACAAAAAAAGTCTAAATGTGGAGCGTAGGCTATACTTGACAGAAGTGGTCTATACTTTTTGCAGCTTGGCGAAGTGGCGGAATTTTAGCACAAAAGTTCAATAATTACTTCTGTTGAACTTTGCACAAATGTTTCATAGAAGCAATTCAGCCCCGCTTTTGGCAATACCTTGTTAGCAGCTGACAATTTTCCCAACTTTCAAAATTAACTTCCAAGTCATTTCTTTCTGCTTCTCAGGGTCTTGCCAATAGTCTTGAAATTTTTGTGATAAAATGTCCACAGGATTTACGTTATACTTGTCAATATACTTTTGAGTTGCTGACCAACTTCTTAAACGCCCCAAGGTTTCTGAAAGCGTTACTTGTTTTTTAATAAAAAACTCTGGTGTTTTAAGCTCTTCAAATGGAAAAGGTATTGTTGAATATTCCTTGTCAATTAATTTGTTTTCAGGGAGCCAAAATTCGCCAACAATATTGTCGTGAAAGTCTTTGATAATACTGTCTAATCCTTTGTTGATTGTCGGATTACCGTAAGCCCAAACATCGATTACTCCATTCGGTTTTAAAACTCTTTTTACTTGTGTGTTAAATTTATCACAGTCAAACCAATGAACTGCTTGGGCAACTGTAATTAAGTCAACCGAATTTTCTTCTATTGAACTTGGGGTTTCAGCATTTTCAATTTTATAAACTATTCTGTCGTGAGTAATAGCGTTTTTATTTGTTTTTGGCTCGGGTCTGTTGCATAAACTTTTTCATAGCAGTCAGCTAATTTTACCGCTGACTGCCCGTTTCCCGTTCCAATCCCAAGCTAATTTGTGTTCAGAGGTTAGACTACTTAAAAACTCGAATAATTCTTTGGGACATGTCGGTCTGAATTTTACATAAACCTCTGCTTGTTTTAAAAAATTGTCTTTAAATGTGTTCATTGAGTTGTCTGTTTTGTTTGCTGCTAACGTTTTGCCTCTTTTAGAAGTGACTGATTTATAATTACTTACTTTCAATTTAGCACTAAATTTCCTTTGAAAAACTGAATGTTCAATTTATCACTGAACCCGCCATTTTGCCAAACTGCTGTTAGCCGTTCGTTGTTTTTAGTTTATATAAACTCATTTAAGATATGTTTTAAAAAATTCCCAAATTGTGTCAGTCGCATTTATTGAATTTGAAGGTTTACCAACTAACCATATAGGTAAATTTTGTTCGCCTCCAGGCCAATGATGTCTCATTCCTTTTACGGTTATCCATTGTATGTCTGCTTTTTATACTTGGTGAACAGCCTAATAATTTTTAGCATTATCAAGGCAATCTTGCCTTTGGGATCAAAAGATAATCCGGACCTAATTATGATTCTTTTAATTTTAAAGTTTGAGAAAGTTCTGAAAAAGGTGTAGCTAAATAAATTTTACCTATCAGATTTTAAAATTGCTCATAAAAACCATTAAAATCATCCATTGATAATATTTAAGGGTAATTGTGCTGAAATTCTCTTATTCGTATTATTTTTGACATACCCATTTAAGAAGACCTCGTTTTTGACTCTTTTTGAGCATTTTCGGGTGTTTTTCTTCTAAGTACACGAATTAATTATTTGATATACAACGGTTTAATTTACAAATTTGCCTTTTTAATTATTCCTAAATAAAAGATGCAGATTATTTAGAAAAAACACATAAATTATACAGTAACAAAAATGTTTTTATCCTTTATTGCTCAACATATCTAGTGCAACGTCCACAATCATATCCTCCTGTCCGCCTACCATTTTACGATTACCAAGTTCCAGTAAAATAGCCCGTGTATCTAATCCATATTTCTGTGCGGCTCTTTCAGCATGCAGTAAAAAACTTGAATATACCCCTGCATAACCAATAGACAAGGTTTCGCGGTCAACTCGCACTGGTCGGATTTGCAAAGGGCGGATTAAATCGTCTGCAGCATCCATAAGTTTATATAAATCGGAGTTGTGTTTTACTTCCATTTTATTTAATACGGCTATCAGTACCTCCAAAGGGGCATTGCCTGCACCAGCACCCAGTCCAGTCAAGGATGCATCTAAACGGGTGGCTCCGTGTTGCATAGCCACAATGGTATTAGCAACCCCTAAAGATAAATTGTGATGGCAGTGTATACCCACTTCTGTTTGCGGTTTTAAAACATCTTTATAAGCTTTAATTCTATCTACTACACCTTCCATTAATAATGCACCTGCAGAATCGGTTACATACACACAATCGGCACCAGCACTTTCCATGATCTTAGCCTGCTCGGCTAGTTTTTTGGGTTCGTTTAGATGTGCCATCATTAAAAATCCGCCCACGTCCATCCCTAATTTCTTAGCTGCTTCAATGTGCTGAATGGCCGTATCTGCCTCGGTACAGTGTGTTGCTATTCGCACCGATTCAACCCCTAAATCATGAGCTTTCTTTAAATCGTGAATGGTGGCGATACCTGGCAAAATGAGCGTAGTCAGTTTTGCATGTTTTAAAACATCTTTAATGCCGGCTAGCCATTCCCAATCGGTATGGGCACCGAAGCCAAAGTTGAAACTACCGCCCGACAAACCATCTCCGTGGGCTATTTCAATGGCATCTACACCAGCCTCGTCTAATGCAATGGCTACTTCTCTTACCTTTTCAACAGAAAGCTGATGGCGTAAGGCGTGCATTCCATCTCTAAGGGTTACGTCTTGAATATATAATTTTTTCATTTTAAAGCAATTAAGCATTTGTTGTTTCTATCATCTTTTCAGCGGTTGCTCTTGCGGCACTGGTCATAATATCTAAATTACCAGCGTATTCAGGCAGATAATGTGCCGCACCAATTACTTTCAAAAATATGGTGGTTTTTAATCCATGTTTCCAACCTAATCCTTCAATAAATACAGGTTCATTCTCTGGAACATCGTCAAATTGAATTTCTTGTTGCAACTGATACCCTGGTACATATTTTTGCACTTCCTTTACCATAGTATGAATACTTGCTCTGATCTCCTCTTTGTCTGCTTGATCGGATAAAGTAAATACCGTGTCTCGCATTACTACTGGCGGTTCAGCAGGGTTTAGCACAATAATGGCTTTGCCTTTTGTAGCCCCACCAATTTTTTCGATTGCGTGCGATGTAGTTTCAGTGAACTCATCAATATTTGCACGAGTACCTGGACCTGCCGATTTACTTGCTATAGAAGCTACAATTTCGCCATAATGTACTTTTACCACACGGTTAACAGCCGCAACCATTGGAATGGTGGCCTGCCCACCACAGGTTACCATGTTTACATTTGCTACGTTTATATTTTCTAAGAGATTTACAGCTGGCACTAAGAATGGACCTATGGCAGCAGGAGTAAGGTCTATCATGCGTTTATCAGGAAAGGCTTTTATTTTTTCCCAATTATATAAATGAGCCCCTGCGGAAGTGGCATCAAAAATAATTTTTATATCTTCCCATTCAGGCATTCCCAAGAGTCCGTCAACACCCGTATGGCATGTTGCAAATCCCATACGGGCTGCTCTCGCTAATCCATCGGATTTCGGGTCAACACCAACCATTACCGACATTTCCAATACTTTTGAGAAACGAGCTATTTTTATCATCAAGTCGGTTCCGATATTGCCTGAACCGATGATGGCCACTTTTGTTTTCATGCTATTATATGAGTATTAAGTTAAATCCTATTCAGAAAAGGTAATGGAAACGCTCCCTAAAACATCAAATTCTGCCAAAACTGTGTCTCCAGCTTTTACTGAAAACATGGGACCCACAGCACCCGACAAA
This sequence comes from Chryseobacterium taichungense, assembly GCF_900109935.1. Taxonomy (GTDB): domain Bacteria; phylum Bacteroidota; class Bacteroidia; order Flavobacteriales; family Weeksellaceae; genus Chryseobacterium; species Chryseobacterium taichungense. The sequence continues at coordinate 388,542 of NZ_FOBV01000003.1, forward strand.
ACCAGTTCTCCAGCTTTTAAAGGGCTGCCAAGCTGAACCATCCTTTGTGCTAACCAAAGGGTAGCATTCAATGGAGAACCAAGACATGCAGATCCAATTCCGGTAGTAACTAATTTTCCATTGATGCTCATTTTCATTTTAGTATTAACTACGTCAAATTGATTGATAGTTTTAGGAGTATGTCCAATTACATAATGGCTTGAGGAAGCATTATCTGCTATTGTGTCTGTAATTTTTATTTTCCAGTCCGCAATTCGGCTATCAATTATTTCAATGGCGGGCAAAGCATAGTCAATTGCGTCAATAATATCAAGAATTGTTAAATTATCTTTATCTAAATCTTTTGACAGCACAAAGGCGATTTCTGCTTCTACTCTAGGCTGTATCATTTCCTTCATGCTGTGTGAAAGGCCGTTAAGGACTTCCATATCATGAAACAAAATTCCAAAATCTGGCTGATCTACACCAAGTTCTTGCTGTATTGCTTTTGATGTGAGTCCAATTTTTTTTCCGATAATCTTTGCACCTTGTTTAAGCCTAAATTCAGTGATGGAATTTTGAATTTCATAAGCCAACGAAAGATCTTCAATGCCGATTTCTTCACTTATAGGACTTATTGGTATCCTACTAGTATAGGCATTCCTTATTTTTTCTGAAATATGTTTTACTTCCATATATTTTTTTGCTTTTAATTATGATAATTGTTAATAAAAGGTCTTGTGATCAGATAAGTCTAAAATTCTCTCTGCTTTTCCGGTTTTTATATATTTTAATACATTGCTAACCCCCAGTTTACTGCTTTCTAACAACATACCCGATACCATAGCAGAATTATGTGGTGAGCCTAAAACGTTTTTCATTTTTAAAAATGGGTAATTCATGCTAAATTCTTTCACAAAAAAAGGTTCTGTCCACCAAGCATCTATGCCAACTTTAAAGGTTTCAGTAGTACTTAATTTTTCAAATAAGGCTTTTTCATTTATAATTTGCCCTCTTGCTAGATTTATTAATATGGCATCGTCTTTTACAAGGCTAAGCTCCCTATCGCCAATTAAATTTTCAGTTTGTGCAGTTAGTGGAATAGTGATAACAATAAAATCAGATTCTTTCAATAAATGGTCGATATTTTGTAATGTTCCAATCCAATCCACTTTTTTATCAGTAACACCTGAAGTATTAACTGCATACACTTTACAGTCGAAACCTTCTTGAAATATCTTTGCAATTTTTTGCCCTATACCGCCAAATCCGATAATGCCAATTGTTTTATTGAAAATACTTTGCGATTGAGAATTAAACTGGTTGAAAATACCGTCCTGCATTTCATGGTGATGATTTAGCAGTTCCTTTGCAAGAGCTAAAATCATACCTGTTCCGTGTTCGGCCATTGAATTAGCATAAGCACCCATATTACCGGCAACTACACAAGTGGAAGGAAATTTACTGAAATCCAAATGGTCAAATCCGGCAGAAAGCAATTGGACAAACGAAATATTCTTGAATGCCTTTGCAGACAGACCTGGCATTTCTACAGTTGGATTTCTGGAAATAAGCAAGTTGCATAAAGACAATTTTTCTTCTTGCTCGTTTGCGGGTAATCCGTTTAAAAAATGGTATTGTGCTATATCCTTAAAACTTTCTTCATAAAAAGTTCTTTCTTCATCGGAAATTTTATTGCTGATTGCTATAGTCATCATGGTAAGAGTTTTTTTTAAATCGGAAATTTTGATTCACCGCCATCAATAGTCCAAATGGAACCTTGTACAAACGAAGCTGCAGGTGATAGTAAAAAGGCTACTACTTTCCCGATTTCTTCTGGTCTTGCAAAACGACCTAATGGAATGGCAGTTGCCATTTGTTTTTCGGTTTCATCAATGCTTTGTTGTTTTTGTTCGGCTACCATTTTCACATAATTGCTAATCACTTCAGTGTTAGTGTAGCCAGGTGCAATACCGTTTACACGAATGCCCCGAGGCGATAGTTCTTCAGCCATCGTTTTTACCATACCTGCAACTGCCATCCGTAAATTTGATGCAAGGGTATAATCAACCGAGGGCTGACGAATATAACTAGAAGTATTAACCACAATGCTGGAACCGCTTTTCAATAATGGCAAAGAATGGTAACACAAATGTCGTACACTGATAATAATGTTTGAGTAAGCATCGTTCCAATCTTTCGTAGTTAGATTACTCATACTTCCTGCTGCAGGAGCCCCCGAATTAGTAAAAAGTAAATCCAATTTTCCGTATTGATTTTTCACTTCTTCAAAGGCTGCTTTCACACTATCTTCATCACTTACATCACAAACCAAGGGGATAACTTTGTTGCCTGTTTTGTTTTCAATACGTGAAGCAACTGCTTCAATTTTTTCTAAATTTCGAGCGCAAACAAATACGATTGCTCCTTCTTCAGAAAGGCATTGGGCAACAGCGGCTCCCATTCCCTGGCTAGCTCCAGCCACAAAGGCTATTTTATTTTTAAGTTCTAAATCCATTTCTAAATCAATTTGCTGTAATTAATCCTCCATCTACATGGATGTTTTGTCCAGTTATATATTTGTTTTCTTCTGATAATAAATAAACGATAAAATTGCCAACATCTTCAGGCATACCAAATTTACCCAAGGGAATATTTTCTAAAGTTCGTTTGTCAATGTCTTCTATTGGCAGACCTTCTTGTTCGGCGTATTTTGCGTTAAAATCCAATATTCGTTGTGTAGCGATATAACCCGGAGCAACCATATTAATTAAAATCCCATCACCGCCTAACTCTATGGCTGCAGTTTTTAGGGCATTTACCAATGCTGCTCGCAAACTATTAGAAAGCACAATGCCTTGATAAGGGCTTTTTACAGTAAAAGAACTAATAGCGACAACTCTTCCTTTCTTTTGTTTTTGCATTAAAGGCACCAATGCTCTAAACAACTTTAATGGGCTGGTAAGCATTATGGAGATATAAGTTTCCCATTCCAGGTCAGTTACTTCCATAAAAGGCTTTACTGGTGGACCGCCGTGGTTAAGTAACAATGCATCGATATACCCTTTCTTTTGCACTAAAGAAACAAGGGCTTCAACGGTTTTATCATCTCCCAAATTTCCGTTTACCCCTTCCACAGTAGTGCCAAACTTTCTTAATTTTTCTACAGCTTCTTCAGTGTGTCGGCTATTAATGATTAAGTCGTAACCTTTTTTTGCCATTATTTCTGCCGTAGCAAAGCCAATTCCTTTTGAAGCACCAGTTAATAAGGCTAAGGGTTTGTTCATTTCTTTTGATTTGCTATTTTTTCTATTAAATCTTCTCTCAACGGTGTAAACATATCTAATAAAATTGTATCATCTAATGCTTCTACCTCATGTTCAACATTAGAAGGGAAATTAATAACACATCCTTCAGATAAAATAACTTCCTCCCCCAACATTCTTACCACTACTTTTCCACTTGCAACATAAGTTATCTGTTCTTGTGGATGTGCGTGTTTTGCAGCTATACTCCCTTTTGGTAAAAAGGCTTTAAGGAGCATTAATTTTTCGCCAGCGAATGGGTGAAGTTTAATTGCCCCCTGTTCTAAACAAGGCAAATCCTTCGTGTCTGTATAATTCAGTTTCATATCTGTAAATTTTGATTTTTCAGCTGTCATATATGTTATCGCTTTTACTTATTGTTGTTTATCTCACAATGAGTTTATTTTCATTGGTGTTCGATGATTTTTCAATTGTTTGCAACAAACTTGTTGTTAATGGCGATTTCATATATGTGGATATTTATTGTTTTTAAATTAAAGATTATTATAATATATAGCTATGAAAAAACTCATAGCTATATACTAAATTAAATTGTTATCGTCTTTTTTTTAAAGTTATTTTTTGAGCCAAACTTTAGAAAAAGTAAAATTTATAAAAGGAGCTTGTGCAAACCTGTTATTTGTACTCACATCAAAAGCTCCTGTAAGCCTGAATGTTGATGTTTTATGTTGATAAAAGAAAGAAGGACCTACCGATAATGCCATTTCTTTAGAATCAGGTATTTTTGCGCCCCCTATTTCATGTTCTGTTAATTGTTGTAGCCAATATCCAGTGACTCCAACCCTAAAATCTTTATAAGGCATATATGACACTCCATAGTTTATCCATGCAGCCTGCCCAGGTTGCACATCATCAGCGAAAGCTACATCGGTGTTTTTTGAGTTCCACTGATATCTGAAACGCATTGAGGTTTCCCATTTGGTAGCCGTATCCCAATAAATTGTAAAGGCATAATAAGGCATAATGCTCCAAACATTGCTGCCAGTATTTACAGCATCTTCTTTGCTATAAGATCCTGTAGGAGCAGCAGCATTTAATAAAAAGCGGTGAAAAAAAGTTTTGCCAAACAACTTTTTGTTGGGCCATTGAATTCCGGTTCCAACAGTTATATCTCCTAAACCAAACTTATTGTCATCTACAGCTCCCCCAATTTTCACATCGGCGTTTACAATAGGAACTAATATTTCAAAGACAGGAAATCCACCCCATAAAGGTTTTTTGGAAACAGTAACAAAATGGTTTACCATAAACTGGGCATTCATTTTATTATCACCAGGTACGTCATCACCATTTCCATCTTTGAACTTAGTAGAGTTTTGGCTTCCAAAAAAAGCCTCATACAAATATGCGGGACCTGCAACACCGTCATTGATGCTTGTTAGTCCTAAATCAGAGGCAGGCAAAGAAACCTGCGCATTTCCAGAAAAAGAAAACATCATAAATATGAGTGCAAAAAGAAAATATGTGATGCTTATGTCATAATATTTTTTAATCATAATATTTAGTTTAAATTTTTTAATATTGTGTATTTTTTAGTGTTACAATCTATAGGATGTTTTTTTATAAAAAACATCCTATAGATAAATAGCTTACGTTGGCTAAAATTACAGTAATTAAGAAGCTGGTCCGACAGAGTCTGGTAAAAAGTCGGATTTAAGTTCTGGTCCCCACCAAATAATTCCATCTGCCAATTCATTCTCTTTCCATACAACAGTTTCCCAGTCAGGATCATAAATATGGTATCCTCCACTAAATAATTCTAATCTAATTCCGCTTCCTGGATCTTTAGCATATATAAATGATGCTTGTGTAACACCATGTTTACCTGGGGCAACATTCAATTCAATACCATGTTCCCTATAAATATCTGCGGCACGAGCCACATCTTGAAAGCTGTCTAAATAAAAGGCGATATGATGCAAGCGGTTTTGTCTGTTTTCTGGATCGTGCATAATAGCCAAATCATGTACTAATGAGGTAACGGATGTCCAGTGAGCCACTCTCATTCCATTGTCTAATTCGATACACTCCCTACTTTTAAACCCAAACATTTCCTCATGAAACTTCATTGCCTCATCAGGATTGCCAACATTATAATTAACATGGTCAATACAACGTGGAGATATTCCCTGATTGAAAGATTTGAATACCTGATTTTTTAAACGGGATTTCAATGCCTCAGGAGCTGGTGGTTTTTCCATTTCGTAGTATATTTCATAGATTTGTCCTGTTGGTAATTTGAAACGAAAGGCATATCCTAAACCAGCTTCTTCACCTGGCTGTACATCCCACGTGTTAAACCCTGCATCATTTAATTTTTTCTTAAACATATCAACATGCTCGGGTTTTTCAGTTTTCCAAGCAATGTGATCTAATTGAGCTTCATTTCCTTCAATAAGAATAAGTGTGTGGTGTTCAAAATCGGCCCAACCGCGATAGTATATTTTATTGGTTTCTTTTTTTTGAACGTTTAATCCAACAACATCGTGAAAAAACCAATGGGATTTTTCAAGATCTGGCGTTACAATTGCGATGTGCCCTAATTTGGCAAGTTTTGGTTCCATTTTTTTTGTTTTTAAATTATAATTAATAGAAATTGTTAAATCTTTTTTAAGAAAAATTGTAATAATAGCATGTGAAATGCTTCTTTATACTCTATTTGAGTCCAGTGGCTGCAATGATTGAAAATATGCATTTGAGCTTTTGGCAAATGATTTATTAAGTAATAGCTTGTGTCCACATTTACCAGTAAATCTTCTAATCCATGAATGAGCAAGAAAGGATGGTTCATATTTCTTAAAGTGCCTCCGGGTATAATTACATCATCCAAATGTTTCTGTCTTGGGGCAGGAAACATGGCCTCGAAAGAACGACGGACATCAGGATTCATGGCCGCTTCGAAACGCATTCTTGCTATTTGTTTCAACTCTTCTGTAATTCCACTTGAGTTATAAGAAAACCATGAAATAATATTGGCCATCAACTCAGGCGAAGGATCATCATAGTAGCCCCAAGTTCTATCTAATTCAGCGGTTATTTTTGTTGGTGCACCAGCAGCTCCCATCAGTACTATCCTGTCAAATCTATCTGGAAAATCCATCATAAGTTGAAGAGCTACTGCACCGCCAGCGGAGTTACCAACCAAATGTATTTTTTGGATTTCTAAGCTATCCAATAAACTTATTATTTGATCAGTCCATATTCGCATCCATTTACGCATACCTAAAGGAGGATTTTGAGGATGTTCGCTTTTACCAAACCCAATTAAATCAGGTGCAATGCAATGAAATTTATCTCCAAATTCCGGTAAAATATATTGCCAGTTAGACCAAGCAGAGGCTCCTGGCCCAGAGCCATGGAGGAATAAAATTGATTCTTTCTTGTCGGAACCAGTTTCATTTAAGTAGGTTTGAAAAATACCTGTCTGTATTTTTCTGGGATTATTTTCCATTTTTTTTAATTTTTAAATTAATTAGCCATGTTAGATGAGAAAAAATTATTCATATAATAATGAGATTACATAGTTTTAAATTAATAATGATATTTACATAATTTTTTTAGCAATTATTTGCCGATTGTTTATTTTTATCAAAATTATTTTAAAAAAGTATTTTAAAAATTGTACAAAACATCATAATTTCTGTAAAAAACCTATTTTTGTAAAAAAATTTGTTTACAATGCCAGTTAATAACATACCTTCTTACAATGAATATGGTCAGAAAGCAAAAAGTGAAATCAGGCAATATTTTACAATATGGTCAATAAAAGACTTGGTCGCACAAACTAATTTTCAGCAAGAGGCTCATTGCCATCCATTACTATATCAATTGTGCTGGATTACAGAGGGTGAGGCCACAGTAGAAATTGATACAGAGCATTATAAGCTTAGCAAAAATATTTTTCTCTTAATAAAACCAAATGTTGTGCATGGCACGAAATTTTCTGAATTATATGAAGGCTATATGATCCATTTTAGCGAGGACTTTTTTTCTATTTATTCACAGATTAATCAATTTTTCTCGCATATCTTACAGGCATCGCACAGAGACGAACCAATTGTTATCTCGTTGAACGACGATACAGCCAATGAGTTGGATATTATTTTCAGCAAGGTTAGCAAAACTTATGAAGAAAGCTCCTTTATAAAAAACGAACTAATCAGATCTTACCTAAATACTGTTTTGCTTAAGGTATATGAGTCTCACGGAATAAAAAATGAGAATAAACTTAAAAGCAACTCAATAACTCTTTATAATAATTTCATTCATATATTGGAAAATTATGTCTTAGAAAAAAAAAGCGTAAAAGATTATGCAAAAATGCTGAATATTTCTCCTGCCTATCTGAATATGGTAACCAAATCAGAAGTTAAAAAAACTGCAGGAGAAGTTATACGTGGCAGAACTATTCTTGAAGCTCAGAGAATGCTGATATTTACCACAAGCAGTATATCTGAAATAGCATATAAATTGAATTTTGACGATAGCTCTTATTTCTGGAAGCTTTTTAAGAAAATTACAGGTCTATCTCCAAAAGAATATAGGCTCAATTACAATAGTCAGACGCTTTAATTTTTTTGTTAGTTTTATTTAATTGCCACTTTTATCTAGGAATTCCAAAGTGCCTTTTTAATATATCAAGCTCCATATTTGCATCTGCCAATTCTTTTCGCAATTGTTGTAGTTCCTCTTCTCTTTGCTTTTTACAGTATTGTTGTGCCTGTCAATTTCTCTTTATTAAACTCTTTTTTCCATCGTTTAATGTTATCCGCACTAACATTTAGTTAGTTTGCTACACTTACCAAACTACCGCATTCTTTGCTCAATTACACAACTTTAATCTTGAATTCTAAACTGTAAATTTTTCTCTGTCTTTCATTTTTCAAAGTTACAGAATAAGGTCTTAAAAAATTCGTCCACTCAATCCTTTGAAGTGTCTTTTGTTGTTCTTTCTGTGATTCCTTCCGTGATCGTGGGAAGTCTTGTTTTGATTTATATTACTGGCAGTACGCTCAACCTACAGTCGTATATAGGAATGATTACATCCTTGGGTGTTTCGGTTTCTAATGCAGTATTACTTAACAATCAGGCAGATTACTACCGTAAACTTTACCAAACCAACGCACTTCATTCTGCGAGAATGGCAGCCGCATCCAGAATTCGCCCTGTACTGATGACCGCTTTGGCGATGCTTGCTGGGATGATTTCTATGGCAATCGGTATCAGGGAATGTTCTGAGCAGCTTGCTCCACTTGGTAGAGCCATTAAGTCCATTTGTAGAAATGGCAGGGTTTGGCTTTTAGAGGCGGGATTTGGCGGAATTAAAAATACAGGTAGATTAATTTAGTATTTTTGCAATGAGGTATAAACAATAACACAATGAACTATCAAACCTATCAATCAATTGATGGAATTGATATTTATTTTGGGAAATGACATAAAACGATATACTTCAGAAAATGAATTCATCATCCAGCCAAGAGCAATAGTCGTAGGACAATTACCGAACCATTTATCATCCAACCTGTCGGTTATGTTCACTGTTTTGCAACCCGTTTTTATCCTTATGGGGTTGCTAATTTTATAAAAACACCACTTAAAGATTTAGAAAAAAAGAAACACCAATCGCAGAACTTTTCGGAAAATCAACAGCCGATGAATTAGAACAAAAAATTATTCACGCAACCGCCACAAAAACAAAGAATTGAGATAATCGAAACTTTTCTACTTGACAAACTCAACGAAAAATTCACAATTGATAACATTGTGAAATCAATCCTTGACACACTTATTGCTACAAGTGGAAATTCGCCAATAAAAGTTATTTTAAAAGAAGACCTATCGAAACGCAGACAACTCGAAAGGAAGTTTTTGAAACAAATCGGAATGAGTCCAAAACAGTTAGGTAAAGTTGTCCGATTGCAAACTGCTTTAAAGCTACTGCTCAACAAAAAGACGGAAACGTTTACTGAAATAGCTTTCGAAAGTGAGTATTGTGACCAAACCATTTCATTAAAGACTTCACAGAATTTACAGGTTTAACACCAAAAGAGTTTCTTGGAAAAGAACAAATGATTTTATCTTCTCTTTTTTACACCAACGATTAAACTTGTCGCATTTTTTTTTTCAGGAATTTCAGACATTGTACTTTGCATCAAAATTCATATGATGAAAAGAATAATATCAAGTGTGGTAATGCTAATCGCAATCATTTTTTCAGCCTGCACCGAGAAAAAAAACAAAGAAGAAAAGTAGAAAATATACAAACTCAAAAAGTAAATGATATGAACAACTTAATTTCAACCGTAGAAATTTCGATAACCGACTTTGCAAGAGCGGTAAAATTTTATCAAACAGTTTTAGACATTTCTATTGAAGAGATGGAAATGGACGGAAATCAAAAAAAAAAAAAGGGGGGGGGGGGGGGGGGGGGGGATTACCGAACGACGAAGGTACGGTAAACGTGGTTTTGTAAAAGGCAACTATTACAAACCAACAACAGACGGTGCTGTTCTCTATCTCAATGCAGGTACGACTTGCAATCAATGCTTGACAAAGTTGCACAAAATGGCGGACAAGTAATCGTTCCAAAAACTCAAATCAGTCCTGAAATGGGCTACTTCGCATTATTCATTGACATAGAAGGAAACAATTTGGGATTACATTCTGCACAGTAAAACAATGAAAAAAGAAACAAAATTTCTTATAGAAGTTGTTGGTTTGGTTATTCTTTGTGCTTGGACAACAAATCAAACAAACGACATCACAAAAGCGGAATGGCTAGTCGGAACTTGGGAAAACAAAACCCGAAGAGGAAGTATTTACGAAACTTGGAACAAGACGAACGATAATGAATTTTCGGGCATGAGTTACATCATCAAAGAAAATGACACATCTGTCTTTGAAAATATACAATTGGTTCAGGAGCAATACGCACTATTTTACGTTCAGATAGTTAAAAATCAGAATAACGGCTTATCCGTTCGTTTTACCGCTAAGAAAATTTCAGAAACACAATTGATTTTGAAAATCCGCAACACGATTTTCCTCAAATCATTTCCTATACAAAAATCAGTGCTGATAGTTTAGTAGGTAATATTTCGGGAATAAAAAACGGACAAGAAAGAAAACAGACTTTTCCAATGAAGCGAGTGAAATAAAATAAATTTTATGGATTGTGTAAAGAACAGTAAAGTTCTCTGTCGTCAATAATCAAAAAGCGGTCGTGAGCATCGGAAAAAATTTCAATTCATTCAGGGGCTGTTGTTCCGTTACACATCAAGCTGTAGATGATACTTTTTGCGGTTACATTATCATTCAGTTACCTACAAGCTAAAAAATAGTAGAATGATATTAACAGCACGATTTTGCCAATGTAATTTTACAATTTGCAATGTGACTAATGTTACAGAATATGAAGGAAAACAATTGTAACTTTGTTCAATATAAACAAATTAAAAAAAATATTAAAATGGACAGTATAAACTTAATCGGACTTGACAATGATAAAGCAAAACATTTGGCGGAAAAACTGAATGAACTCTTAGCAAACTATTCAATCTTTTATCAAAATACTCGTGGCTATCATTGGAACATTAAAGGAGAGAAATTTTTTGAACTTCATTTAAAATTTGAAGAGTTATACAATGATTTACTCTTAAAAATAGACGAAGTTGCAGAGAGAATATTAACATTGGGACATACACCAAAACATAGCTATGCAGACTATCGTAAAAATTCCAAAATTAAAGAAAGCGTTCAAGTTAGTGATGGAATAAAGGCTGTTGAAGACATTTTAACCTCTTTTCAGACTATTCTTATATTTCAACGTGAAATTCTTAATATATCTGGAGATGCTGGAGACGAAGGAACAAATGCTTTAATGAGTGAATTCATAAGTTTACAAGAGAAATCTGTATGGATGTATTCTTCATTTCTAAACAATAATGTGAAATAAAACCAATGCAGGTAACATTATATATAATAAGCAATTTTGACTAACATCAAGGCTTTTGGCTCGTATCAAACTTTATAGCTAGCCGAAAGTCTTGCGCTTAGAGATTACCTACTTTTCATATACTAACCGTTTATCCAATAAGGTCAATACTATACTGTATCATCTACATAATTATTAAGCAGAATAATAGAGCTTTTGGCAATTCGGATAATATCCGACACCAAGGTATAGGCATCAAAAACCTGCTCGTTGTAGAAAATCCCTTTTTCGCTACGGAGCTTATCACCTTCCAGTGCCTTAAAAATATCTTCGGATTTCTGGTCGGCTTGTAATTGCTTCAATTCAATCTTATTCAAACGATGAAACAATGAAGCGTTGCTGAGAAGCATTCGTCGCATTTCTACAAAGGCTTCCATAATTTCAACACTGACTTTAACGGCAATATATGAACGGAGTATGGCAGAAGCCACTGCAACCCCTTATTCGGTAAAAACATCAGGCAAATAACGCCTTCCGCCTAGCTCAAACTTGAGGTTCCAAATTGGAACCTCAAGTTGCTGGCTTCCTCCTCGTTCAGTTGAAAGCAAAAAAGAAGCCGGAAAACTTTCAATATTTCTTTTTACCGCTTTGTTGAGGTTCTTTGTTTCCACTTGGTATAAGAAAGCGAGGTCGCTATCCAGCATTACTTGCTTGCTACGTATGGAATAATCAAATTTCTGATTTCCGTTGTACTAATATTAGATTTATTTTCCACTACTTCTTGTAATTTTTGCTTTTCTCAAATTCAAAGGGACTATCGGCTTGCTCATTCAATCGATATAGGCATCGAACTTCTTTCCTGCCTTACTTTTGCATTTGGGGCAAACTAATTTAGGCAGGAAAAGACGAATAAAGGGCAAAGAACTATTATATTTTGACCTTTATTTATTATATCTGCAGTATTGATTTACAAGGTAATCAAATGAAAGAAAGTGCAATAAGCACCATTACTAAAGCGGCAGAGTTTATCACTCTTGTAAACTACTCTTTATTAGTTACTTTAGGCTATATAATCTTTTTACTGAAAATATATTAGTGGGGCAATTTATCCCTCAAATATCCGTAAACCCAGGTTCCAAAAATCGCACTCAGCAAAGTAACTGCAACTGCCAATGCTCCTGTTCCAATCTGTGCGAAAAGCGGTCCTGGACAAGCACCTGTCATTGCCCACCCAAATCCAAAAATCAGCCCGCCATAGATTTGTCCTTTGTTGAATTTTTTGGGAGCAATGGAAATTTTCTCTCCATAGATTGTCTTAATGTTTAATCTCTTGATGATGAAAACCGAAATCATCGCTGTCAATACTGCACTTCCTATCACACCATACATAAAAAACGATTGCAGGCGAAACATTTCCTGAATCCTGAACCAACTGATGATTTCTGCTTTTACAAATACAATCCCGAATAGAATACCCACTGCAAGATATTTCAGATTGTAATACCATTTTTGCGTCAGATGACTTTCGTTGGTACAAACGCTGTCCTGATGACGTATATCTTTTTCTGTTGCCATATTTTTTTAAATTAAAGTGAAAGAATTACCGGCAAAATGACATTTGCCATTAAAAAACCGCCTGCCATAAAGCATATTGTTGCAACAAGTGATGGTAACTGCAAATTTGCCAATCCCATAATGGCGTGTCCGCTGGTACAACCGCCTGCGTAACGGGTTCCGAAGCCTACTAAAAATCCACCGACAACCATTGTAATGAAACCTTTTGGCGTTAAAAGACTCGCAAAATTCATCATCTGAGCAGGAACAAGATTGCTGTAATCGGTAATACCGTAAGTTGCAAGTTCGGCTTTCAGATTCGGATTAATCGATATTTCTCCAGGATTCATAAGGAATTGAGATGCGATTACTCCACCGAGCAAAATCCCAAAAACGAAAAACAAATTCCAGAGTTCTTTTTTCCAGTCATATTTGAAAAAGCCAATATTTGCAGGAATACAGGCTGCACAAATATGCCTTAGAGATGAACTGATTCCGAAAGATTTGTTTCCCAATATGAGCAAAACAGGAACAGTAAGCCCGATTAAAGGACCGGCAACGTACCACGGCCAAGGTTGTTTTATGATTTCTACCATTGTTATTGATTATTATTGCAAAATTATATTTTTAGAAATTGCTGCTCCGCTACTTTTGTTACAGAAGTTTATTTTGGGTTCAAGACATTGAACGGTGCACATTAATGAGAAAAAGGCGAATACTTTGATCGAGTTTACGAAAAAAGTTCCATCGCAAAAAACAATTAGAGAAAAACTTCTCTTATGATGATGTAAATGCCCATCAACAGAATAAACCATCCAAAAGCGGGCTTCAGTTTTGCCCCATCAATTTTTTTTGATAAGTGTGAGCCGATGATAATCCCGACAATGGCGATAGACGATACCGTTGCAAGTAATTTCCAATCAATGGCAACATTATGCATTGAGGTAAAAAAACCGATGAGGGAATTTAGGGAAATGATAACTAGCGATGTTCCGATAGCAACTTTCATAGGGGTTTTAAGGAGATTAACGAGAGCGGGAATAATCATAAATCCGCCTCCTGCTCCGACTAAGCCTGTCAAGATTCCTACAACCGAGCCTTCTCCGGCTGCCAAAATCGCGCTGTTTTTATTAGGATGAACTGCTTCGATGTTTAACTCCGTTCTTTTCTGAATCATTTTATAGGAAGCGAGAATCATTAATCCCGCAAAAATCAAAAGAAGAAAAATATCTTTGGTTACCACAAAAGCTCTGATGGTAAAAACCTCATCGGGAATTAACGGCAGAATATAATTTCTAGTCAGAAATATCGAAATGATGGAAGGAATACCGAAAACAAAAGCTGTTTTGAGATTGACTAAGCCTTTTTTGAAGTATGAAACGGAACCAACCATACTGCTGATCCCGACAATAAAAAGAGAATATTCTGTAGCCAGAAAAGCGTCTAATCCGAAAAGATAAACCAAAACGGGAACAGTGAGGATACTTCCTCCACCACCGATTAAACCTAATGAAATCCCTATTAAAACCGAAGCAACATATCCAAAAACTTCCATATTATCAACTTTATAATGCAAAGTTGAGCATATCGGAAAAGTTGTACCGCTACTTTTGTTACATAAGGTCAAATGTTTTCGGAAAGAATGATTTTATTTCTTCCGAGCTCTAATTTCCCAGAGTCTTCCAGTTGTTTAAGAAGCCTTGAAACCACGACTCTTGCAGTTCCGAGTTCGTTGGCCAATTGCTCGTGAGTAACATTGATTATTTTGGAACCAAGATTTTCAGATTTTTTATGAAGAAGATTTAATAGTCTCTCATCTACTTTTTTGAATGCAATGGCGTTAATAATGTCCAAAAGTTCTTCAAATCGCTTGTGGTAAAGTCTGAAAATATAATCGAGCCACTCCGGATATTCTTTGATGAAGAGCGAAACTTTGTCCACAGGAAGAAAAAGAATTTCTGTATCTTCCTCTACTTCGGCTTTTACGATGCTTTTTTCGTTATGCATTCCACCAAGAAAAGACATAATGCAACTTTCGCCTGCTTTGATGTAATACAACAAGATTTCTCTGCCATCCTCTTCTGTTCTGATGACTTTTAGCATCCCTTTCATCACGATTGGGATGGCACGAATTGAAGAGTTTTCATCTAAAATAATGTCGCCTTCTTTATATTTTTTTAGGATACCATTTTGATTAAGTTTATCCATTAATTCTGGTGAAGAAATGAATTCCGATGCCAATACCTCTCTGATCATAGATGTAGAATAGGAGACGAATTTACACATATTTAAAAAATAATAACTAAATATATTCAGAAAAATAACTATTATTTCAAATCCATTTTAATATTAGCTAATAACAAAGCAATAAAAATGGATTTCTAAGGAGTCTATTATTTAGTTAGAGTATCCAATATAAAAAAGAAAATTTTCATCTTTTTATTTAATGAAAATTTATACATTTGCATCCAAGGAAATGGTGCTCTTCCTTATCCAACCGCCTTAAAAAAGCTGATGACGCCTGATTAGAATAATGTTAATACATTTAATCAGGTAAATTATGTCCAAAAATCAGCATTTCAGATCCAACAGCAGAACAGCTCAGCTTCGTACAAAGATCTTCTTTCGAAAATATCCGAGTCTTCCTTACATTGTTAAATGGTTTTTAATCAGTTCCATCATTGGGATATGTGTAGGTTCTGCCTCGGCAGGTTTTTTAGTGTCGCTGGATTGGGCTACAAATTTCAGAGAAAACCATTTATGGCTCATTGCCTTCTTGCCCATTGGCGGATTGCTGATTGGTCTACTCTACTATTATTTAGGAAAAGATATTGAAGCCGGGAATAATCTCTTGATCGACAGTATTCACAATCCAAAAGAAATCATCCCTTTCAGAATGGCTCCATTTGTTTATTTAGGAACTATTGCTACTCATTTTTTTGGAGGCTCAGCAGGTCGGGAAGGAACAGCATTGCAGATGGCAGGTGCGATTGCAGATCAGTTCACAAGACCCTTCAGACTCAATGAATCTGAGCGTAAAATCTTACTTATTTCAGCCATAGCAGCTGGTTTTGGTTCCATCTTCGGAACACCTCTAGCGGGTGCACTGTTCGGTCTAGAAGTCTTTCTTATTGGAAGAATAAAATACGATGCGATATTTCCTGCTTTTGCTTCAGCAATTCTGGCTGATCTGGTCACCAACCTCTGGCAGGTAAAACATACCCATTATCATATTGACCTGATTCCCCAATTGGAAGCTTTGCCTATCATTTACAGCATATTGGCAGGGATTTTATTTGGTTTGTGCGCAGCAACTTTCAGCAAGGTCATTCATCACATCACTGCGATTTTTAAAGCGAAAATCTCTTTTCCTCCATTCCGTCCATTTGTGGGAGGCATCATCGTTGCCGTTGCTGTTTTTGCGATGGGAACTACAAAATATATTGGCTTGGGAATTCCCACAATTGTTCAGTCTTTTGAGCAGCAATTACCACCTTACGATTTTGCGTTGAAGATGGCTTTTACCATTATCACACTTGCGGCAGGTTTCAAAGGCGGAGAAGTAACGCCTTTATTCTTTATCGGAGCTACTTTGGGAAGTGCATTATCTTTATTTATTCCTTTACCGACAGGTCTTTTGGCAGGAATGGGATTTGTAGCTGTATTTGCAGGCGCAACCAATACGCCACTTGCCTGTATGCTGATGGGAGTAGAACTCTTCGGTGCGGAAAGCGGGATTTACATGGCGATTGCCTGTGTGGTTTCCTATCTAATTTCTGGTCATAACAGCATTTATGGAAAACAGGTCATCGGGGAAGCAAAACATTCCAGATTTCAGAACCAATCCGGAAAAAATATAAACGAAACCAAATAAATTAAGCAATGGAAAACAAACCAACAGTGATAGCAAGGATTTATTTTGAGTACGGAGCATCTTTAAAAAAACAATCGTTTTGGAAAAAATTATGGAACAATTCTCTGGGCGAATTTCTATTGAAAAAAGCCAGGGAAAGTAACATAGAGCAAGCGAATATCTTCATTGCCAAGTCGGGTTATCTGAATTATAAAAACATTACTTATAATATTTCCGAGTTACCTCCTTTAAATAATCCCGCCTGTCTTGAACTCGTTGACAGTGAAATTAAGATCAACCAATTTTTAGAACTTAATCAAGACAATTTAAAACAAGCTAAAATAGTCCTTGTTCATCCCAATTCTGAAATATTATTCACCTAAATACATTACAAAATATTATGAAAATTACAAAAGTACACGCTAGAGAGGTTCTCGATTCCAGAGGAAATCCAACGGTAGAGGCAGAAATAACCCTCAATAACCAATTTACAGGAAGAGCTATTTCCCCATCGGGAGCCAGCACAGGAGAAAAAGAAGCTATGGAATTAAGAGATAATGATAAAACACGCTATCAGGGCAAAGGCGTTTCCAAAGCGGTCAGTAATGTCAATACCATTATTGCAAACGCATTGGTCGGTAAAGAAATACTTCTTCAGAACGATATAGATGCTTTGATGATTTCTTTGGATGGGACGCCAAACAAATCCAATCTGGGGGCAAATGGCATTTTAGCAGTTTCCATTGCTTATGCTAAAGCATCTGCTGCTTTCAATAACATTCCATTGTACCGTCAATTTAGAAATCAATCCACCTATACGATGCCGGTTCCTTGTATGAATGTGATCAACGGCGGAAGGCACGCTGACAACAATATCGATTTTCAGGAATTTATGATCGCCCCTCACAATGCACCTAATTTTAAAGAGAGTATCCGGATGGGTGAAGAAGTATTCCATACCCTAAAAGATATTCTTAAAGGAAAAGGCTACTATACAGGTGTTGGTGATGAAGGTGGATTCGCACCCAATTTAAAATCCAATGAAGAAGCCGTTGATGTCATTTTAGAAGCGATTACCAAAGCCGGATTTACACCCGGAAAAGATGTGTCGTTATGCTTAGATCCTGCAACAAGTGAAATGTGGAACAATGGCAAATATAAATTTTTCAAAAGTTCGAAGGAACAGAAGACAAGTGAAGAAATGATTGGACTTTGGGAAAGCTGGACATCACAATATCCGATTGTCC
The DNA here is from genome assembly GCF_900109935.1 of Chryseobacterium taichungense. Taxonomy (GTDB): domain Bacteria; phylum Bacteroidota; class Bacteroidia; order Flavobacteriales; family Weeksellaceae; genus Chryseobacterium; species Chryseobacterium taichungense. The sequence continues at coordinate 406,437 of NZ_FOBV01000003.1, forward strand.
TTTTGGAAGATGGTCTCGGAGAAAATGACTGGAAAGGCTGGCAGCAATTGACCGAAAGATTAGGAAACAAGATAGAATTGGTGGGAGATGATATTTTCTGTACCAATCCTAAGATCCTGAAGGAAGGCATTGATCAGAAAATTGGAAACTCTGTTTTGATCAAACTTAATCAGATAGGAACTGTTACCGAAACATTGGAAACGATTGATCTGGCTTACAAGAACAATTACAACTGCTTCATCTCGCACCGAAGCGGAGAAACTGAAGATACAACAATCGCTGATTTGACAATGGCAGTTGGTGCAGGTCATTTAAAAACAGGAAGTGGCTGTAGAAGTGAGCGGGTTTCAAAATTCAATCAATTGCTGAGGATTGAGGAAGAGCTTGGAGGTGCAGCAAAATTTGCAGGAATCAAAGCGTTCAAGTAAAATGTTAGAACAAATCAATGATCTCGACACCCAATTATTCCTGTTGATCAACGGGAAACATAATTTATTTTTTGATCCGATAATGTATTGGGCAAGTGACAAATTATTTTGGATACCGTTTTATGCTTTTCTTTTGTATATTATTATCAGAGAATTTAAAAAGAAAAGCATTTATGTGATCTTGGCAATTGGTCTTTTGATTACCATCTGCGATCAAACCGCTTCACACCTGATCAAAAACGCAGTCAAGAGACTTAGGCCGTCACACGAACCAACTTTGGAAAATTTGATACATCTGAGCAAAGCCGGACCGGGTGGTCAGTATGGTTTTATATCCTCTCATTCTGCGAACGCATTTGGCTTAGCAACTTTCCTAATCTTTTTACTACCAAAAAAATATAATTGGCTCAAATATGTTTTAGGTTTCTGGGCTTTTTTGGTTGCTTACAGTAGAATCTACAACGGCGTGCATTATCCTGGTGATGTTATCGTAGCGGCATTTTTGGGCGCACTATATGCAGGTTGCCTTGCCTATTTTTTGAAAAAAATGATTGATTAAGCACAGTCACATATGTTAAAATATTTAATTTATTTTTTTAATTAATCAATTCTACTCAGGCTTTTGTAGGAGAAGGGATCGGCTGTATTGTAGAAGTTCCGGTTTTAATATTATTGGTATGGGCGAATCTATTTTTAAAGAAAAAGTGATGTCCATAGTGATGAAATGAATAGAACAGGAGAAGCAGGCTTGTTTTAAGCCTGCTTTTTTCTTACATTTGCACTCTATTATGAAATTATTCAGAACTACATCTTCTCAAGTTACACCGCCTTAATTTAGCAGGCTCATAATTCATTTGATATCCAAAATCCTTTTTGGATAATCTTTCTTATACTTTCAAAATAAATTTTCATTGATTTGATCCCATAATTTGCTGTGGGATAACATACAGATTATACAATATGCAAACTACTTTTTTAAATTTTAAATCATTTCAAAACGTCAATATCAAAAATGAGATCTTAGCAGGATTAACCGTTGCTATGACGATGATCCCCGAATCGCTATCATTTGCCATCTTGGCCGGTCTATCTCCTTTGACAGGCTTACATGCTGCTTTTCTAATGGGAATAGTAACCGCCTTTTTAGGTGGCAGACCGGGAATGGTTTCTGGCGGTGCAGGAGCTACCGTAGTCGTTCTAATTGCTTTGGCTTCCACTCACGGTGTCGAATATCTTTTTGCGGCAGTTGTCTTGGCCGGAATTATCCAGTTATTGGTCGGCGTTTTAAAACTCGGAAAATTTGTAAGGCTGATACCACAACCTGTAATGTACGGATTTCTGAATGGTCTGGCTGTGATCATTTTTATGGCACAGGTAGCTCAGTTTAAAGTGACACAAAACGGGATAACTTCCTGGATGGAGGGTTCAGCACTGGCGATAATGGCAGGCTTGACTCTTCTGACAATCGCTATCGTTTTCGTTTTTCCGAAGATCACTAAAGCAGTTCCGGCTTCATTAGTTGCAATAATCGTTGTTTTCGGCTTGGTTTACTTTCTGAACATCGACACCAAGAAAGTGATCGATATAGCCTCCGTGAGTGGCTCTTTACCGTCTTTTCACATTCCGAATATTCCATTTAACATAGAAACTCTGAAAATAATATTTCCTTACGCTGCAATTATGGCGGGTGTTGGATTGATTGAGTCTTTATTGACTTTGAATATGGTAGACGAAATTACCAATACAAAAGGACGCTCCAACAAAGAAGCTTGTGCGCAAGGAGTCGCCAATATTACAAACGGTTTCTTTGGCGGAATGGGAGGTTGCGCTATGGTAGCACAAACCTTGGTCAATATTGATGCCGGAGCAAGAACAAGAATTTCAGCAGTGATCGGAGCTGTGACTATTTTGATTATCATTTTGGCGGGCGGACCGGTTATCGAACAGATCCCAATGGCAGCATTGGTGGGAGTGATGATGATGGTAGCGATTGGAACATTTGAGTGGATCTCATTCCGAATTATTACGAAAATGCCAAAGTCGGATATTTTTGTCGGGATTCTTGTGGCAATCATTACGGTGCTTCTTCACAATCTAGCATTAGCTGTTTTAATTGGTGTCATTATTTCTGCACTTGTCTTTGCCTGGGACAGTGCAAAAAGAATCCGAGCCAGAAAGTCAATCGATGCTGAGGGCAATAAAATTTATGAAATATATGGACCTTTATTTTTTGGAAGTACAACAGCATTCATCGATAAATTTGATGCGATTAATGATCCTGAAAAAATCATAATTGATTTCAAAGAGTCTCGAATTGTGGATATGTCTGCCATCGAATCTTTGAAAAAAGTAATCGAAAAATATAAAACACACAAAAAGTTGGTTGTCCTGAAACATCTTAGCCCCGATTGTATTCATCTATTAGATAATGCCAGTGGATTTATTGAAGTTAATCATTATGAAGATCCAACTTATCGAGTTTTGGGAGAGAAATAACAGTTTGAAACGCTGGATGTTCACAAATTTATAAGCGCCACCGTATCTCCCAATAAGAAAAACAAATTCAAATACAACTAGGTGATGATTTGTTCCCGGTCATTGCTGAACTAATAATCTGGGGCTCAAAATATGATTCGTCTGAGAAAAAAAACATTTTCAAAGATCTGGAAAGAGACAAGAAAAGTCCAAATCTCACCAGTGTTCCCCAGCCAAACAATGCAATTTTAAGATCGTCATGCTTAGACTGCTATTCTTCGAAAGTTACTCTCCTATGGTCTGATAAGATACACCGGCTAATTTCTTAGTTGCGTCTCACATCAAAAAAGAACCGAAAACTTTGGACTTCTCAAAATAGCTTCCTGGCGAAAACCTAAACAGAACTATTTCATTTACTATTCCATTAATAAAATTTTATTAAGCGCAATGCCTGTTACAAGTTATGCAGCAATACATTCTTCGGTCAGATTTAATGAAGCTTAGATTAATGTTCTGAAAAATTACACATTGCGCTTTCTCTGAAAAAAACGGCCATTAATACAACTGGATAGGGACGATGGAAAAAAAGCCGTAAGTGATTTTCCGGATTCTGACAAAGAATGTATTGAATGTAATACTTAAGAAAATCAAGAAATAAAAAATATTATCATATTGCCGTTCTCTCTTTTATGAACATTGTCGTCGAGGATGAAAAAAAAGTCGAGACAGAATTTTATTCTTGGTCTATTAATGGCAGTTTCTCCGTGATGAATTCTTCTTCAATTACTCTCTGACGACGATTTTTTATATTGTATGCTCAATGGATTATAATTTGCATATATTCTGATAGATTAAAAAATATGTTATGAGTGAAGAAAAGAATAAGACAGGAGATTATCTGGCTAATGAAAGAACCTATTTGGCTTGGCTTAGATCTTCAGTTGCTCTAATGGGATTCGGTCTAATTTTAGTTAAATTTTCTGTTTTCCTCAAACAAGTTACAATGCTGGACTCAAATAAAGTGATTGTTCATTCCCAAAGAGATTATACAGGTGTGACCGGGATTGTCCTAGTGTCAACTGGTACGGTAACACTTCTCCTCTCTTATCTCAATTATAGAAAAACCTACAGAATGATCAAAGAGAATATTTTTGTTGGCAACAACTCTCTTGTTTTGTTTGTGACAATTCTAATCATTTCAGTCAGCATCTTTTTGACAGGCTATCTTTTTAGAAGTATCTAAAAAACTTTAACAAATTTTCAGTGAAAATTTGTTAACATTTATTCACTTATTGGTGATTTCTTGTAGTACTCAATATATATTTGTAAATACCCTTGTAATTAAAAAAAATATTCTATGTTACAGTTTGTTTTATAATCATTATGTCGGATTAGTTTTATAAGAGGCAGCTAGTAATTTGATAGATTTTGCCATTTATAATTGAGCTAATTTTTTAAAACTTCTTTTCCTTAAGAATGTTTCTCAACGAAGACATATCCTCACTAACTTTTTTATCTAGAATTTTTGCGTAATGCTGAGTAGTCTTAATACTCTTGTGACCTAGCATTTTACTTACACTCTCAATGGATACCCCATTAGATAAAGTGACAGTTGTGGCAAAAGTATGGCGTGCAATATGATAAGTCAATTCTTTATTAATTCCGCACAGATCTGCAATCTCTTTAAGATATGCATTCATTTTTTGATTACTAAGAATAGGCAGAAGTTTTCCACTATTAAGACATACTGGATGATTTTTGTATTTTTCAATAATTTTCTCTGTTTGAGGAAGCAAGGGAATATTAGAAGTAGTTTTAGTTTTCTGACGTTTGGTATAGATCCATTGAGAGCCATCAAGTCCTAAGTTGATATTTTGAAGTGTTAATTTCTGAGTATCAATATATGCCAACCCTGTGAAACAACTGAACAGAAAAATATCTCGTACCAAAGACAATCTCTCATTTTTAAAATCTTTGGTAAAAAGCACTTCTATTTCCTTTTCATTAAGGAACATTCTTGTTACTTCATTAAACTTAGAATGATAGTTCATAAAAGGGTCTCGCTCCATCCATCCATTTGCAAGACAGATACGAATGATCTTACCAAAATTCTTGATATATTTTACTGCTGAATTATTGTTACAGGATTTTTCGGTTCTTAAAAAAAATTCAAAATCGTTTAGAAAAGCATAGTCGATCTTTTTAATTTCAATGTCGGTAACGCAGTATTTCCATTTCAAGAAATCTTTGGTATGCTTCAGACAGGTCTTATAACGCGTTAATGTTCCTTGAGCAAATTCTTTGTCTATAAGTTTCTCCATTCGATCATTATGATCCTGAAAAATAGGAATGAGCGTTCTGCTAAACTCACCTCTACCCACTAACTTATTTTTAAGAGTCTCACAAGTCACTGTTTCTTTATCTCTGATTAATTCGTGATAGGTGTCGTAAACTTTCTGCTCAAATGTTTTTAAATAAAAATTAAGTGATCTGCATTCTTCTGAAGAGCCACTAACCTTCTGCATTGCAGAGTTCCATTTTGAAGACTTTACAGTACGTTTTGTGCTGATCTCGGATATTTTGCCATCAATTGTAATTCGTAAATAAATAGGACACTCTCCTATAGAATTGATTTTAGCTTTTTTTACATAGAAAAGTAAATTGAATGTCTTGTTCATTTCGTTTAGCGTTTAAGATTTAAAATTAACCTTAGCAAAAACTTATCACAAGATATTCAGTTGCTGAACTAGCTACTGAACAGGGTTTGTCAAATTTTCAGTGACCTTTTAAACCTTCTTTTACAGGTCACTGAATAGGTCACTTTCAGATTGTGCTTTTTTAGTTCTCTTTGAACAGACATAAAACAAAAAAAGCTTTAAAACATACGTTTTAAAGCTTTTTGTACTACTTTGATATTGTAGTTGCGATCCGGACGGGACTTGAACCCGCGACCTCCGCCGTGACAGGGCGGCATTCTAACCAACTGAACTACCGGATCAAATTTATTAAAGAACTTTGTTTCTTTTTTGTGATTGCAAAACTACAACTTTTTTCCTTCCCTGCAAATTATTTCTCAAAAAAAAGCCTCCCAAAAGTGGAAGGCATTCATTATCAAACTTATTATTTTATAAGTGTGCGCTTAATTTTTCAGCAATTACGTGCTTTGGAGCTACTCCTACTAATTTGTCAACAACCTCACCATTCTTAAAAATAAGAACCGTAGGAATATTTCTGATCCCATATTGCATAGAAATATCCTGATTGTTATCTACATCTACTTTTCCAACTACTGCTTTTCCCTCAAAATCTGTTGCAACTTCTTCGATGATTGGTCCCAACGTTCTGCAAGGCCCGCACCATACTGCCCAAAAGTCTACCAATACCGGCTTATCTGATTTTAAAACCGTTTCCTGAAATGAGCTGTCTGTAATTTCTAAAGCCATTTTGTTTCTTTTATTTTAATTAATATTATTCTAAACTTGTCCTTAATTAGATACCCAAAATTACGCCATTTAAGTAATAGAGTTATCTATGCTCAACATTTGTATTTTCTATAACAAAATCTTTAGAAATTTCCTGTAAAGCCTCTGCTAATGCATCAATATCTTTCTTAGTAGTCAAATGGCTGAACGAAATACGCAAAGGGGTACAATGTTCCATTTCTTCTTCTGATAAAACCATCATCATAACCATTGAAGGTTTTGATGCTCCCGAAGAACATGCACTTCCCTGTGAAATTGCAATCCCTTTCATATCCAGCTGAAGACCAATTAAAGGATTTTTATAAGGTAATAAAGCACTTAGAACGGTATAAAGACTTCCCTCTTTTTCTGAGCTTCTTCCGTTAAATTTAATTCCCGGAACTGCTCTAGCAAGCTTCTCTACCGCGTAATTTTTGATTTCCTGCATATGATCTGTGTATGCCTGCAGATTATTCAGAGAAAGTTCTAATGCTTTACCTAAACCAACGATTCCAGCTACATTCTCCGTTCCTGCACGTAAGCTTCTTTCCTGTGGACCTCCGGTAATAATTCCTTTTAATCCGCTTGATTTTCTGATAAATGCAAAACCAATCCCTTTAGGACCGTGGAATTTATGGGCACTACAAGATGCAAAATCTACCTGAATATCAGAAAAATCCAGCTCCATATGAGCCATCGTTTGTACCGTGTCTGAATGAAAGATTGCGCCATTCGCCTTACAAAGTTCTGCAACTTTTTTAATATCGGTGATATTACCAATTTCATTGTTGGCATGCATCAAACTTACCAATGTTTTCTTATCTGAAACTTTCAACAGTTGTTCCAGCTTTGCAAGATCGATATCTCCTTTTTCGTTAGGGCGTATATAATTTACTTCTACACCCTTTCTGTTTTTCATGTCGAGAATACTTTCGGAAACACATTTATGTTCAAGAGGTGAACTGATAATCCTCTGTACTCCAAGATGTTCAACAGCAGATTTAATGATCATATTATTAGATTCCGTACCGCAAGATGTGAAAATGATTTCAGCAGGAGTAACGTGCAGATAATCCGCAACCTGTCTTCTTACGTTTTCGATAAGAATTTTTGCTTCCTGTCCAAAACTGTGTGTTGAAGACGGATTTCCAAAATTCATTTTCATGGTTTCTACCATTGCATCGATAACTTCTTCTGACAGAGGGGTTGTAGCAGCGTTATCTAAGTATATTTTATTCATTTTACTTTGAAGATTTATTTCTACGGAAACAGTTTATAGCCGAAAATAGCAGCACAGCAGATTTAATATTAAACATCAATTAGCTTACTTGATTTTCAGTACCCAAAATTAGTGAAAAAATTGATAATGTCCTTCATTTGCCCATTTAAGCATTGGCTTATCTCCTGAAGTATCACCAAAAGCAATGATTTTATCGTATTTCTGATTGATAATTTCAGCTTTTATTCTTTCTAATTTTTCCTTGCCATTGCAGTTTTTTCCTATAAAATTACCTGTAAAAATACCATTCCGAAACTCTGCTTTTGTTGCTACGAGCTGCATTTGGAATGCTTCAGCAAAAGGTTTTGCCCATATATCAAGAGAGGCAGTCACTAAAAGACTTTGTATATTTTCACGATCGATATTTTGAATAAAATCCAATGCATTTTCCCTTACAATTTTAGGATAATGCTGCTCAAAGAATTGTCTGGATTTCTTTTCTATTTTTTCCTGCGTTTGCCCTTTAAGAATGGATCCAATAAAACTTTTCTTTACTTTTTCGGTTTCAGCAAGCTTTAATTTTAATAAAACGAAAAGCGGAATATGCTTTAAAAATTGTAATCTGAATTTTACGGGATCATAAAATTTAAGATACATAAACATCGTATCTTTATAGGTCAAAGTTCCGTCAAAATCAAAACAATACAATTTCTTCATTGGAATTTCGTTTAATTTATCTTAACGTAAATGTCGTAAAGATATTTTTATAATCAATAAATATTCATTCAATATAAACATTTACAGCTTTAAATTTTTAAATATAAACTCCGGAATATTTCTGATAATTAACATTATTAATTCCCAAACCGACAGTACGTATACTATATTTTTCTTTTTTTGATAGGCCTTAAAAATACATTGAGCCGCCTGTGCCGGTGTTGCCGTAAGTTTCGGATTCAAAGGCAGGCCTTCTGTCATTTTTGTGGCCATAAATCCCGGTTTAACCGTAATGACATGAACTTTTTTATCGGAGAGATAATTCCTCAAGCCGCTTAAATAAGCTGTAAAAGCGGCCTTTGCACTTCCATAAATAAAATTACTTTGCCTGCCACGATCTCCCGCTACGGACGAAAGGCCAATAATAGTTCCCGATCTCCTATTTTCAAACTTCTGTGCAAAATAGGTCATTACCGGAATCAGCTTGGCATAATTGATGTCAATTATTTTTTCCGTATTCTTATGATCATAAAGACCTTGTTCTGTGTCTTCTCCTAAATATCCTACGGCACAAAATAAAAGATTGGAATTGATATTTTCAAATTTACTGTAATCCGGATCTTTTAACAGATCCATTTCAATGACTTCAGCCTGCTGAAGAAATTTCACGTCAATATGCCTTGCAAATCTCTCGGTTGTCTCTGTATTTGAAGTGATAAGATAAATTTTTTCAAATCTTTCTCCCTTTTTCAAAGTTTCTTCCACAAAAGCCTGTGCTACTTCCGATGTGCTTCCTAAAACAATCATTTGTTAAATATTATTTATGATTCTTTTGTGCTGCAAAGACACAAATTTTGAACTTTGAACATTTTTGAGATAATTGGTAAGTGATGACCTGCTCATACTGTCTTTGGTAAGATAAATTTTCCCATTATATTCCTCCACAATATCGTCTAACCGTTCAATAAGCTTTTTTAATCTAGAATTAACTTTAAAATCCAGGGCCAGCGAATATCCTTCAAAAGGAAAGGAATTATATGCCTGTGGATTTTCTTTTCCGTAAAGCTTTAAAACAGCAAGAAAAGAACCGTTTCCACTATTGGCAATGGTTTCCAATATCTTTTTCATCCCTTCTCTCCCAGATTCTTTCGGAATCATCATTTGATACTGGATGAACCCGGATTTACCGTAGATTTTATTCCAGTCTTTTACAAAATCCAGAGGATAAAAGAAAGTTTCATAGTCAATAAAGTTTTTCACTTCTTTTTTGGACTGCTTTTTAAAGTAAAAATAATTGAAAATCCTTACGGTGAAAGCATTTAATACAAATCCCGGAAAATAGAATGGTACTGTAGGCTCAAACTTTTTCTTCAGTCTTAGAGGTTTATCTTTCAAATTTTGCGGCAGTTCATGTTGAAAAGCATGTTCTCCCCTCATCAAAATACTTCTTCCTATATTTTTACCTTTCTGCAGACAATCGATCCATGCAACTGTATAGGTCCACTTTTCACTTTCTTCAAATAATCTGAAAATTTCATCAAGATTTTCTGCCTTTATACTTTCCTGACGGATATATGCAGACTGAATATTTTTCAGCTTAAATTTAGCGCTAAGGATAATGCCTGTAAGGCCCATCCCACCTATCGTTGCCCAGAATTTATCTGAATTTTCATCTCTTGAACAGGTAATGATATCTCCATTTTCGATCATTAGTTTAAAATCAATCACATATTCGGAAAAACATCCTTCCGAATGATGATTTTTACCATGAACGTCTGAAGCTATCGCACCACCCACGGAAACAAACTTGGTTCCCGGTGTTACATAAAGAAAATATCCCTGCGGAACAGCTATTTCAAGAACATCGGAAAGCAAAACACCGGATTCACATTCGATAATACCGTTGAGCCGGTCAAAACTGATGAATTTATTTAATTTTTTTGTTGAAAATATATGCTCGCCCAAGGAAGCATCACCGTAACATCTTCCGTTGCCTCTTGCTATAACTTCATTATTATTAAGTACAAATTCCTTTATCTTTTGGAAGCTATCATCAGATTTCATTTCCTTCTCAACCACTGGATAATTTCCCCAATTGGTTACTTTCTGTATAAAATTTGGCTTCATTTCTTAAAATAAATTTGAATTAAAAATGCAGCCACCCACAATAATAAAGTAACCTGAATATATCGGTCCCGATATACAATCTTAGTAGGAGATTCTGTCCTGTTGTACACCAATGTCTGTTGTAAATACCGCAAAAAGGCGAACACGACAAAGATAACCGTGTAAAAAACCCGCTGGTGGAATTTCGCCTGAACTTCCGGAGACAGTGTAAACATTAAGTAACAAATAATAGCAAGCGTAACAGAAATAGAGAGCGTAATATCGGCAAACTGAACATTATAGCCATCCAAAGCTTTTCTTGTTTTTCCTGAAACCTGGGCATTGATAAGCTCTCCTCTCCTTTTTCCGACAGCAAGTACTAAAGCAAGAACGAAAGTCAGTAATATTGCCCATTGCGAAATACTGATTCCTGTGATATAACCTCCTGCTAACACTCTGAGGACAAATCCCAAGGCGATAATAAAGATATCAATGATAGGAACGTGTTTTAATCTGAATGTATAGGCAAGATTCATTAAAAAATAAGATCCTACGATGATCGCAAATTTCCATAGATTCTCATGAAAATAAGCCTGTGCAAAAAAGACCAATGCAATATCTGCGGCAATTAATCCTATAAAAATACTTATTGCTTGAGATTTTGAGATTGCCCCGCTCGCCAGAGGCCGTCTTCTTTTTTCGGGATGTTGTCTGTCTGCCTCGATATCGTTATAGTCGTTTAGAATATAAACGATGCTGGCTGCCAGAGAGAAAATGACAAAAGCGAAAATACTTTTAGTAAGTAAATCGACATTTTTGATATTGCCGGAGAAAAATAATGGAACAAAAACAAACAGGTTTTTTACCCATTGCTCGACACGGAGCAGTTTTAAATATTTCTTCATTTATGTTATTTCTAATGCAAAAATAATGATTTTAAAGAATATCACCATAAAAATACAAAAATAACCGCAAACGCGGTTATTTAAGAAAATATTTATATGTAATAATTATTGCCCGTTCTGAGCGTCATTAATCATTTTTTCGTTAGCAGTGATGGCAAATTCCACTCTTCTGTTTTTTGCTCTGCCTGCGTCAGTGTCATTAGTAGCAACTGGCATGCTTTCTCCTTCACCTTTTGCAAACAGTCTGCTGGAAGCAATTCCTTTTCCTACAAGATATGATTTTACAGAATTTGCTCTTCTTTCAGACAATGACATATTGTATGAATCTGATCCTTTACTATCGGTGTGTCCGTAAATATTAATATTCGTATCTGGGTTATTTACAAGAACCTGCGATAATTTATCAAGATTGGCTTTAGCAGTGCTGGTAAGGGCAGAAGAATCAAAATCGAAATTTACGATACTTTCATTTAAAGTAATTTTAATACCGTCACCTACTCTTTCTACTTCAGCACCAGGTAGGGTTTCTTTAATTTCTCTGGCTTGCTTATCCATTTTAGAACCGATTACATTACCAGCAACACCACCGATAACACCACCTAAAACAGCACCTATTGCTCCGTTTCCTCCTTTTCCAACATTATTCCCAAGGATTCCCCCGATTACAGCTCCTGATGCTACCCCAACTGCTGTACCTCTCTGCTGGTGATTTGAATTCTGTACTGCTTCACAGCTTGTCAGTAATAAAGCTGATGATAAGAATAAGCCTCCTATATATGTTTTTGTAAACTTCATTTTATTTATTTTTTATGTTAATTATTTCATTCCGGTTCTTTCAAAGTTGTAAACAACTCTTACATTTTCTCCATCGAAAGGAATGTTTTGCTCTAATGAAAACTGATCAGTTGTTTGGTTAGTGAGGGTAAGTGTATAACCTGCCGTGTTTTGTTTTGCTTTTGTACCTTCAGCAATTTTTTTGAAATTAAAAGTATTTCCACTTACTACGTCTACTTTAATAGGCTGCGTAAATCCAGCTCCGCAAGTTCCGCCACCATTTACTGTATATGCGCCTGTCCAGTTATTAGGAATCAGTCTCCAGTGGCTTCCTACGAAACACTGTGCATCAATACCATCATCAAATGGTTTTACCTTAAACTGTTTATCATAATTGATACTTACGATCTGCCAGTCACCTTTCATTTTAAGGAATTCTGATCTTTGATTTTGGGCTGTTTTTGCGTTTTTCACTCCGGAACAAGACACTGCAAAAAGTGATGCTCCTAACATCCCTGCAAATAGTAACTTTTTCATTTTGTAGTTTATTATTTTTTGTTAAAATAAAATTACAAAAAAACCGTGCCAAAAATGAAAGATAGAAACAAAAAAAGTCCGAAAATTTCGGACTTTGTATGATTACACCTTAAATACAGGCAGATAAACTATTTTTTAACAGTCTTTTTTACGGATTTTTGAACCTTTTTCGAAGGGGCTGATTTTCCGTTATAAAAATTCGTATAGGCATATTCTGCAGCTTTTTTTACATCAATAACTCCGCCAGCCTGAGAAAAGTCTGTAAATCCGTTTGCTGTGCTCGGATTGCTTGACTTAACCAGAGATTCAATGATCTGTGCTGGGGTTAGATTTGGCATATATGCTAATAGAATAGCGGCTGCTCCCGCTACAACTGGGGATGCCATCGACGTTCCCTGAAGGTATTTATACTCATTGTGAGGAACAGTAGAGTAAATCTGATCACCCGGAGCAAAAACATTCACCATTTTTTTATTGTAATTTGAGAAACTCGCTCTCAACGCATTGTTATCATTAGTACTAGCGCCAACAACAAGTACATTGTCTACAAATGGCTTTTCGTCGGTCACATTTTTAAAGTTTGTAGGATAAGCAAGATGCTCTGCAACGTCTTCATTTTCGTTACCTGCAGCTTTTACTAAAAGAACGCCTTTATCCTGGGCATATTTAAATGCATCCCAAACTACATTTTTACCTGGTGAAACCGGTTTTCCAAAACTCATATTAAGAACTTTGGCTCCGTTGTCAACAGCATAGCGGATGGCATTCGCCACATCTTTATCTCGTTCATCACCATTAGGAACTGTTCGCACCGACATAATTTTAGCAACTTTTGAAGCTACCCCATACTGTATCTCTGCTGCATTCGGAAGCCCGGCAATGATCCCGGCAACGTGCGTTCCGTGTTCTGCATCAGGACCTTCGTAATGATTGTTTCCATAATTCTTTTCAGAATAATCATCATAATTATCTCCTACGATTTCTTTTCGTGGATCGTAATCAAGATTATACTGTTTTTCCTGTGGACCAAAATAATCCAATGCTTCTTTTATCTGATCACGCATTATTTTTTCAAATTCTGCAGCAGATTTCCCTTTAAATTCAGGGCTTTGAGCAACCTGGCTAAGAACCTGAGCTGCTATAGCCTCTTTCTGATCTGCAGGTTTTAATGAAGCAATATTCTCAGGAGTAAGAGATTTCCCATTTAACAACCTTACCATCGTCGGAATCGCATCATTAATCATGGTATAGGTTTGGAACCCCTGTCTTGCTTCTATACTTTTCTTATTAAAAATCTCTTTAGATTTCATGTACATTGCAAACTCCTCTGGCATTTTAGCCTGATTGGCTTTGTTTTTTGTGGAATCATCACCTTCAAAAACAGGTTTATATTTAGCAACAACACGTGTTACTTCCATATTGTCGATATCAATATCTCCGTTTTTCCCACCAATGAAGTTCCATCCGTGAACGTCGTCGATATATCCGTTTCCGTCATCATCTTTACCATTTCCCGGAACTTCATTAGGATTTGTCCAAATATTTTTAGCCAATCCCGGATGATCGATCTGAACGCCGCTGTCTAAAACACCTACAACAACCGTTTTAGGCTTTAAACCTTTAGACTCTAAAAATTTATAAGCGTTTTCAGTATTAACTCCGTATACTTTCGTTGCTGCAAAATCTTTATGGTACCAGGTCATAAGATCTTTATCTTTCATCGGATCGGTGCCCGCTTTAACTTCCTGTGCATGCGAGAAGCCGAATCCCACTAAAAAAACAGCGGCTAATAATACCTTTTTCATGTCAGTATGATTGTTTAATATTTTTAATATAAGTCAGAGATTCAGGTCCTTTGTTACAAACAAGATCTAAAATAGACAGATCTTCTACAAAACCCAACTTATCAGAAAATGTCTGATAATATTCTTCCATTTCAAATTCGGAAGGATTTTTTGCTGAAAATTTTTCTCTAAAGCTGATCTCCTGTGGATTTTTGATGTATTCTGTATTCAAAGACCATGCCTTTTCAGTCTTGAGAATCTGCTGAATAATTTCAAGTGTTTTAAGATTAAAATCCAGTAAATTCTGTTCTTTTATTTCAAAGACTTTTCTGAGCTTATCTTCGTAAAATTCAAAATATGGAGAGCTCTGATAAGCAGTTTTGATTGATTTCCAATGGAGGCTTCTCCAGTCTTCACGATAAGAGATTTCAATATCTTTAAGCTCTCTTTTTCCGTTGTGCGAAATAGGAATAATTAAAGATAATTTTCCGTTTGCCCCATATATATTCGCCCTGTTTCTATACGTCTGCTTCGGAAAGTTTTCAAACTGTTCAAATAAAATTTCGTTCTCAGAATTCAGAAAAACTGAAAACCATGAAATCGGCGGTAGATAAAATACCGGCAGTAGTATGTTCTTCATATTTATATTGCAAAAATGAAGTATTCTTTCAAATACTCCATTCTATTTATTAATTTCTTAGTTGACTTTTAAACTCTGTCAAAGATTTCAACTTTGACAAAATGGCTATTAATCGTCGTCTGTCTTTTTCTTCTTAAACAATTTCACAAAATATTCCCAGCCGAAGAATAAAATAAGAATCATAGCAGCGATCCACCAGTAAGAAGTTTTGTTGGCTTCTCCAGTATTAGTCGCTTTAAACATTCTATCCCAGCGAATTCTCCATCCGTCTGCTTGAAAAGACGCGCCTGAATCATTAAAGGCTCCTTCAATACTCATCCATGTAAACATCGGTTTTCCTACAATATTTTCCTCAGGAACAACGCCAAAGAATCTTGCATCTAATGATGCATCTCGGTTATCACCAACCATCATATAATAATCCTGCTTGATGGTATATTTATTGGTTTCTTTACCGTTAATAAAAATTTTACCATTTTTATTTTCTAAGCTATTATGCTCATATTCAGAGATAATCCACTGATATTCTGGGAGCGTTTCCTGATTTAAGGTAACTACATCACCTTTTTTAGGAATTCTTAAAGGACCGTACCAATCCTGATTCCACGGCTTGTTGATAGGATAAATAGATTGTGTAGTATCTATTTTTGTTCTCATTGCATCCCTATATCTCACAGCTGCATATCCTCTTTCCATCACATCTTCATGAACAGATATAACTTGCGGAAGATCCTTGATAGCTTTTAACCTCTTGTCCGTAAGCTGCATCACATACACTGTATTGGCAGGATTAATACCATATTTTTTTGCAGCTTCTTCAAAACCAGGTACAGAATTATCTAATTGAGCAATTGAAATGTACTCTAATTTTTTAAAGAGGTCTTTAATATCAAGTTCGCTTCCTGTCTCCACGTAATAAGAATGCTGAATCTCCTGATCACCCAAAATAGTTTCCGGTTTTCCGTTTACAAAAAGTCTTCCGGCTCTCATTTCGAAAACATCTCCTGCTACCGCCACACATCTTTTTACATAAGGATCTTTTCTGTCGATCGCCGTATGTACAGAATCCTGAGGATAATTGAAAACGACTACGTCATGTCGCTGAGGTTTATTGAATTGAAAAATCCTTTCGTAAGGAAGTTTTACCCCATCTACATAAGATTTCGGATCGTCTTTAGGATTGCCTTTTTCACCGGTATCCATAATTGTTCCCTGAAGGAAAGGTATTGCAAGAGGCCGCATCGGAAGTCTGTAACCGTAGCTCCACTTGTTAACGAAAAGGAAATCTCCAACGAGTAAAGTTCTTTCCATAGAGCCTGTCGGGATTCCGAAAGGTTGCGTTACAAACACGTGGATGATGGTTGCAAAAACTACGGCAAAAGTAACCGAACCAACGAAAGAGTCTTTCTTTTTTGCATTTTTTTCTTCATCTGTGAGAAATAAATCATTTTCATCTTCCAGCTCAACATCTTTACTGTAATTCACTGTTGCCATATAAATAAAAGGAAGAATTACTGTAAGAAGCTTATCTTTAAATAAAGTCTTACCGAATTTCTTCATTAAATATAAATGAAAAACAGACATCATGATTGGCCCTACGATCGGTAAATAAGACAAAATCGCCCACCATTTCGGATGTTTGGTTTCCTTTAAAACAATAAAATAATTGTAAAAAGGTATAAAAGCAAATAAAGGATTATACCCCAGCTTTTTAAACAGTTTCCAGGTTGAAACTCCCATCAGTACAGACAGAATGAGAACATAAACTGTATACGTTAAAAAATAATTCATAAATTTTTGTGCCTAATCTATAATACAAGTAATGAGTAATGGGCAATGAGTAATTTTTATTGCTGGTCATTACTACTAATTAGTTCGCAATGTAGGAATTTTGTTACAATTAAAGTCCCAAAACATCCTTCATTGTGAAATTTCCTTTTTTATTTTTAATCCATTCTGCTGCAACTACTGCTCCCAAGGCAAAACCGTTTCTATTGAAAGCCGTATGCTTGATCTCAATTTCATCAACTTCACTTTTGTAGAAGACACTGTGTGTGCCCGGAACCTCATCTTCACGAACAGCAAAAATACCCAATTGATTGCCCTGAGTTTCTTCCAGTTTCCACGAATCAAATTTCGGATTGTTTTTAAATATGCCTTCTGCAATGGAAATTGCAGTACCGCTTGGCGCATCTTTTTTATGGATGTGGTGAATTTCTTCCAGCTGACAAGAGTATTCATCGACGTTTTTCATTAAATCAGCGAGCTTTTCATTTAAAGCAAAGAATAAATTAACGCCTAAACTGAAGTTGGAACCATACAAGAAAGCCGTCTCATTTGCAACCGCAAGATGTTCAATTTCAGGCTTTTTTTCGAGCCAGCCTGTTGTTCCGCAGATGACCGGAATTTTATTTACAAGACAAGCTTTGATATTTTCATAAGCCACTTCCGGCAAAGAAAATTCAATCACTACATCTGGATTATTAAGATTTTCAGCAGTTGGAGTTTCTTTCAGTCTGGCAACTACTTTATGACCTCTTTTAGTGGCAATTTCATCAATTATTTTGCCCATTTTGCCGTATCCAACAAGTGCTATTTTCATATTTTATTGTTTGTCTGCTATATTTTAACGCTAAGACCGCAAAGTTTTTGTTCAAAATCGTCTTTCATATTTTCGTTCGCAAAGGCGTTTGACTTCGTCGAATCTTCGATTTCACTCAAAGGCGTATTTAATTAATGCAGTTTTATATTTTTATTAAAATTTATAACTTAAACTGATTCCTGTTTTCGGAGGAGTGATTCCATAATGGTCCTGAATAACCGCGGGACTGAATGAGAGATCAGGATCGTGCCGGCTTTCGTAAAGATGTGCATCTACAACTGCATCTACAATATTCAGAATATAGATCAATCCGGTAATGGCTATGGCATAATCCCTTTGTCTTTTAGCTCTGTCCTGCGCGTTTCCTAAAGCAACTTTATCCAGCCATGGATGTTCGTCGACAAACTGGTTGGGAGTTCCGTTAAGTTTGGCAATATAATATTCCCTGTATTTTCTGTATTGATTATCATTCCAGACGGCGATACCTACACCCGCACCGACAGCTCCCCATACGATGGGAACTTTCCAGTATTTTTTATTGTAAAACTGTCCTAATCCCGGAAAAACAGCAGAATAAAGTCCTGCTTTTGTAGGATTAAGCTTGAGTGTCTGATTGGTCGGGCCGTTTGCTTTTTCAAGATCTGAAACAACATTATCTGCCGTTTTCGTATTGTTGTTTTCTACCGACACGCTGTCCTTCGGATGATATTCGACCCGGATCGTGTCATTGGGATTTACCTGAGAAAAGGCAATTACGGAAAGACACAGAAAAAATGTGAAAAGAAATTTTTTCATTTATTTAATATGAGATAAAATATATTCCAGCTCATCTTCATTTTTGAAGTCCAGAACAATTTTACCTTTTTTACCGTTTCCGGAGGTTTTGATTTCTACTTTTACGTCCAGTATATCCGAGATCGTTTTCTGGGCTCTCTTATAATTGTTGGAAAGCTCTGCCTTTGCTCTTTTTGCTGCAGGAGATTTCGGATTTTTTAAAGCGGTTGCCGCCTGCTCTGCCTGGCGAACATTAAGTTTTTCCTTAATAATAAGATCAAACAGAATCTGCTGATGCTCTTCATTTTCAAGGCTGATGATTGCTCTTCCGTGCCCTGCAGAAATTTCTCCGCTTCTGATCGCGTTTTGAATATCGGGATTCAATCTCAACAATCTGATTGAATTGGTAATCGTACTTCTGTCCTTTCCTACTCGCTGGCTTAGATTTTCCTGAGTAAGGCCGATTTCGTCCATCAATCGCTGATAGGTGAGGGCAATTTCTATAGCGTCAAGATCTTCTCGCTGAATATTTTCAACAAGAGCCATTTCAAGAAGCTCCTGATCATTTACCAGACGGATATAGGCAGGAATTGTCTCAAGGCCGGCTATTTTACTTGCTCTGTAACGTCTTTCCCCTGATATGATTTCAAACTTTTCACCATCTTTTCTCAGCGTAATCGGTTGTATTACCCCTAAGTTTTTAATGGATTGTGCAAGTTCATTTAATGCTTTTTCGTCAAAATAAGTTCGTGGCTGGGTGGCGTTTGGATAAATATCTTCTATCGAAATTTCTACGATATTCCCTACAAACTTGTCTGCTCCTTCATCGGTAGCAGAATTAATTGTTGCTTTGGATTCGGCACTTAGAATAGCGCCCAAACCACGTCCCATCGCTCTTTTTTTATCCTTCATATTTTTCTAGCGTTTAGCTTATGGCTATTGGCTTTTTAATTCTTTACTAATTTTTCATTTTTAAGCAAAACTTCTTCTGCCAGCTGAATGTACTGAACTGCTCCTTTGCTTTCCGCATCGTAGTTCAGAATACTTTCTCCAAAACTTGGCGCTTCGCTCAATCTTACATTTCTGCTGATAATCGTTTCAAAGACCATTTCAGGGAAGTGCGCATTAACTTCTTCCACTACCTGATTAGAAAGTCTGAGCCTGCTGTCATACATCGTAAGCAGCAAACCTTCGATATCAAGATCTTTATTATGAATTTTCTGTACGTTTTTAATGGTATTTAAAAGCTTTCCAAGTCCTTCCAGGGCGAAGTACTCGCATTGGATCGGAATGATGACAGAATCTGCTGCGGTAAGGGCATTAACGGTAATTAAACCTAAGCTCGGCGCACAGTCGATGATGATATAATCATATTCATCCCTCACGCTTTGCAATGCTTTTTTTAGCATATATTCTCTGTCTTCCTTATCAACCAGCTCGATTTCTGCTGCTACAAGGTCGATATGAGAAGGTACGATATCAAGATTTGGGGTCGCCGTCTGCTTGATACATTTTTTTGTTTCAACACTGTGTTCCAAGAGATTGTATGTAGAATACTGAACATCATCCACTCCTAAACCGGAAGTTGCATTTGCCTGAGGATCAGCATCAATAATTAATATTTTCTTTTCCAATACCCCTAATGCCGCAGCCAAATTAACAGCTGTTGTTGTTTTTCCAACGCCTCCTTTCTGATTAGCGATACCTATGATTTTTGCCATTATTAGAACTTTAAGTTTCAAAAATACACATTTTTCCTTGCTATTGATGAACCGATAAAACGAAAAATGAGTTAAAATATTGTTAATAAGCCTTTTAACACTAAAAAAAATTATCCACAAAAAAAAATATTTGTGGATAACTGTTCAAGATATGTTTTTATTTTTAATTATCGAACTTCATGGAAATCGGGAATTTAAAGTAACTTCTTACGGGCTGTCCATTTATTTTGGCAGGAACCCATTTACCTTTAATGCTTCTGATTGTCCTCATTGCCTCACTGTTAAAATCCGCATCTTTTCCGTCTGCTTTGATTCCTGAAATCGTACCGTCTTTTTCAACAATAAAAGTAATGGTCGTTCTCATAACATCACCTGACTCAAATCCTGATCCATCAAAATTGTTCATCACTTTATTTCTGAATGAATCAAGACCACCCACAAAATTGGCTTCTACATCAACAGAAGTAGGAATAGAGTTACCATCAACCGGTTTAATTTCAGGTCTTGAAGGAGCGGGTACTGAAACAGGACCTGTATTAATTGTAGGTGCCGTCGGAACATAATGTGGAGGAGCAGGATCTGCCTTAAAGTTATTTGTTAATCCAGCTATTGCATCATCCGGAATCTTTTCAGTATTTGTGTCCGGGGCATTTCTGGATGGCGTCTTAACAGTACTATCATAAGTCCTAACAGCAGGTTGTGTAGTTTGAGGAACAGGTTGCGGCTTGGGAGGAACAATAACATCATCAGGAACTACAGAATCCTTAAGATTAATTTCAACTCCGTTTGGTATTGTAATTGGTTCGGACTTAAAAGCATTAATAATTACAGGTGTAATCGATATTGCAGCATATTTAAATTGTTAAATTGAGATTATCAGGTTATCACCTTTAATCCATGGTTATTAATTAAGCATCAAAATTTCTGCCATTTATTTGTTAAATAATTACCATTATTGAAATTTATATATCAATAATAAAATTTAACTATGCTTTAAATAATAACTGTCCAACGAATATATTACTACTCATTTGATTTTCAACGGATTGTATTTAATAAAAAAGACCGTCCGGAGACAGTCTTTATATGTTGAGAAGAAACTTATTTTAGAATAATTCTTTTCTGATGATGTTCTGACTTCTTTCAGGACCTACAGAAACCAGATAAACATTGATGCCTAAATAGTTTTCAATGAACTCGATGTATTTCTGTGCATTGGCAGGAAGTTCATCATAAGTTCTTGCTTTTGTGATATCTTCTGTCCAACCCGGAAGCTCTTCGTAGATTGCTTCGTAATCGTATAATTTTGTTGTAGAAGAAGTGAAATAATCGATGATTTTTCCGTCTTCCGTTTTGTAATGTGTGGCAATTTTAATGGTATCAATTCCCGTAAGAACGTCTAATTTAGTAATAACCAAATTATTGATTCCATTGATCATACAGGCATGTTTTAAAGAAACTAAATCCAACCAGCCTGTTCTTCTCGGTCTGCCTGTCGTCGCACCAAACTCATGACCGATCTGTCTGATTTTTTCGCCTAACTCGTTATCCAATTCTGATGGGAAAGGGCCATTTCCTACTCTCGTACAGTATGCCTTAGCCACACCGATCAGGTTCTGAAGGGAAGTTGGCGGAACTCCTGCTCCCGTACAAACTCCTCCGGTTGAAGGAGAAGATGAAGTTACGTAAGGATATGTTCCGAAGTCGATATCAAGCATCAAAGCCTGCGCTCCTTCAAACAATACGTTTTTACCTTCGTGGATAGCTTCGTTTAACTCCAGCTCCGTATCAACGATTCTGTCCTGAAGCTGTTTTCCAATCTCTAAATATTCGTTGTAGATTTCTTCAACGTCCAAAGTTGGTTTTCCGTAATATTTTTCAAAAAGAGAATTTTTAATTTTTAAGTTTTTCTCAATTTTTTCTCTTAAAATTTCAGGGTTCAGAAGGTCTACCATTCTGATTCCCACTCTTGCAATCTTATCTTCGTAGCACGGTCCGATTCCTTTTTTGGTGGTTCCGATCTGCGTTCCCCCGTGCTCTTCTTCACGGTAGGTATCCAAAAGAATGTGATAAGGCATGATCACATGCGCTCTTCTGCTGATGAAAATATGATCAGTTCTAAGGCCTTTGCTTTCGATCTGATTCACCTCCTTAATGAAAGATTTGGGGTTTACCACTACTCCGTTGGCAATGATACATTTCCCTTTGCACTGAAGAACTCCCGATGGAAGAAGGTGCAATACAAATTTTTCATCGCCTACATACACGGTATGACCTGCGTTGTCTCCACCCTGGAAACGTACAACGTAATCCGATTTTGCCGATAAAACATCTGTGATTTTTCCTTTACCTTCATCTCCATACTGAAGACCTACAACTACGTAAGTTGACATATTTTACTTTTATTTTAGATTCATGCAAAATTACTTTTAAAAAATTGGGTGCGCAAATTTGTAGTGGATTTTATTTTTGGGATGGGTGGAAATCATGTGGTTGGAAAGAAAATTGGCTTTATTTTATTTAATTTCTTTAAGAACTTCTAAATAGTTGTAAATATACTTTTTCAATAGTTTTTAAATATGAGGCAAGAAAATAAATAGAATTACAATGAAAATTAAACATAAACCCACAATGTTTTTCTTTTTGAGATTAAATTTTTTACCTCTTCTTAATTCTATAAATGATATAATAAAATTCCCAAAACTAAATCCAGGTAATGGTAATATATTTAAAATCCCTACAATAATACAGCAAAAAACTAACAATGATATGTTTTCTGTAAAGCTGTTTGAATTTAAATTCATTTCGGATATCTTTTTATAATTCTTCTTTGGATTAATAAAATCATAGGCACCTTTGATATAGGTTTGGTAATTTTCTAAAACCTTTGTGAAACTAAACTTTTCTTTGGTCTGTTTTATATTTTGAATTTTACCTTCTTCTATATTAGGTGTAAATTTTACTTTTATTGGAGTTCCTTCAGATTGGAGAATCTGTATTACTTCACTATCACTTATTTTTAATTCCGTATAATTATTGTTCCTTTTTATTTTTATGATAGTATTGGGATTCAATAAAATCATATTAGTAATTTCAGATATTTTTTTGACAGGCTGATTATTAATTGAAATAATTTTATCTCCATTTTTAAATCCTAATTCCTGCATAGTATTGCTAAATTCCAGCCCGTAAATTGCATCTTTATTTTCAATATAATAACTTTTTGGAGCTAATAAATGAATTAAAAAAAGTAGTAAAAATGCTGTAAAAAAGTCAAAAAACAATCCCGATAATTTCAGAAATGGATTATTTTGTTTAATTTTTGACATTGTCCATTTCGGGAGATAATTTCCTAAAATATGAATCAAAATTGATAATATTATCATTGTGTTTTATGAATTGTAGATTTGTTGAAGTAATATATATAAATTTTTCAAAAGTGAAAACCGCTTAGAAAAAAGCGGCTCAAAAATTTTCTACTTTTTCTATTCTTCTAATATTTACCCATTGTTCTTGGAGTGGTAAAATAGAGAAAGCTATGTTTATTTTTATCATATTTTTCATTATCATCTGTAAGCTACCATATATCATCTTAACAAAATTTATTGTATTCATATTTACTACAACCTTATTATTATTCTATAGAAAGATACATAGGTTTATTTTCTAATAAACATTCTTCTGCGATGGTCACAATTTTAAAAAAGTCCCATATTCTTCGGTTATTAGGACTTACAAGACTTAGATTTAAATCATAATCTTCACCTTTCCATTGCAAACGTTGATTAGGTAAAAGAAAGTCATCTTTATCAATCTTTGGTATTGTTTCATCGATCTTCTGACTAAAGATAGTTTTTATCTGCTCTGTTTGCACTTTGCTTAGTGCAAAATCCTTAAATTTTTCATCTATCTTAGCACCAACTACAGGCTTAATAAGCTCTTTGTAAAATGCAACAAGAGTACTTGTACCTTCACTAACTCCAAATTTTTGATAAGACGGATTTCTATAATAATCTATAGGCTCTAATCCTTTAGTTTTTATGTTACTTAAAATAATCTTTTTCATTTATTCTTCTTTAATAAATTTAATTACAACTTTTGAAGAGTTATGTTTTCTTCCACATATTTTATAATAATCTTAGTAAAACCGTTCTTCCTTGACCATTGTCCTGTAAAAGTTTCAAAGGCAGCTTCTTCGTAGGATTTACCCGCATCTACTGCTTCCCAGAACTTGATTAAATTAACAGATTTCCCACCATAACCACTATATAAATCAGCATTTTCCAGCCATACTCCAAATAACCCATCTACACTTTCTATATCTTTACTAGTAGAATAAAATTTATAAGCATCATCCAACATTAGCTCCCCTAAACCTGAATATTCTGAAGTTACTCTTGTCGTGATGTTGAAGTCTGCATACATTATATCTTCAAAAGGCAACATAGGCAAATCATAAGTTTGAGTAGCCCCTTTGTTCATCAAAGTTGTAAAGGCCTGAGAATCCTTTGAGAAAATCTTCTTCAGCTTTATTTTATAATTTAACCTTCTTTGTACTCCACCATAAGTCACACTCTCTCTTTCGATCTTACCAATTGAAAATCCCAGCTCATCAACAAGTTGAAACTCTACTTTTGCGGCTTGTTTTCCAATATCATCAATGTTTGATATGGTTACATTTTTTCTTGGGTTTCCTTTTGCTTTTAAGTCCTCAATCTTCGTTTCCTTCGGAATTCTTTCTTCTAATTCATTTTCTAAATCATCAAAAACTTCTTTAGTCTCACTTTCAGCAGTTTTCCCTTCCAGTTTCTTAGAAAAATCATCAGACTCTTTCCTCAAAGTTTCATAGTATTCGTCAAGATACTTTTGGGTTTGCTTTTCTATGGCTAACTCAGAAAACTCTTTTATAGCAATGTGAAATTTATCTCATTTTTTTTAATAAAGCCTTCCACAATGATAAACAATTTCATTTAAAAGCTCTTCAAAAGCTTCTCCCAAAGCATCTGTAAGTGCAAAGCCAATCCCATCTCTTGTAATAATCATTATAAGAGAAGCTAAATCTACGATTCCGGAAGCAAATTCTATACATCCATTCCAAAGACCTACTAAAAATGCATTGAGATTATAAATCTCATTAAGCATTTCTGCTTTCAAAAAAGATAAAGTTTGGAAAAATCCGAATGAAGATTCAAGGCATTGCTTACCTGAAAAGATTCAAGTAATTTTTAATTGTATTGATCCACTTCTATGATGGGGCGGCTTTCGATATAATATCGATTGTCTCCCTTCTTTTGTTGTGAATGGAAAGATTAAAAAGATCCGAAATTCCCCGAATATCTCTCTGCAAAGTACGGATAGAGTAACTCTTGATCCCTGCATCCTGAAATTCAAAGGAATTGAGTAGATAGTTCTCCAACTACGAATAGGTAATCGGAGAACTTATAATCTTTTTAATTATGATGGTAAAGTATTAACTATAATAAAAGATGTAAGGTCGTTCTGTTCTTCAAACTTTGAATATAGTTCAAGTAGCTTTTCTAATTCTTCTGGAGTATAAGAGTCTGTAGTTTCCTTATTTTGAATAATTGACAAAGCCCAATGATACGGAATTTGATGATTTATATAATCTACACCTTCATAATCTTCAAGATTATTTAATAATGATATAAAATAAGAGTAAAATTCATTTTCAATAATTTTTTTTTCGAAAAAATCTGTAATTAAAAGACAGACGAATTCAAAATATTTTCCTCTTAAAAATGTTTTTTCCTGACCATCATCATCTATAAATAAAAATTTATCATTCTTAATATGTTTCATAATCTAACTTATTTAATCTTTTTCTAAATATTTTGAAAGAAGCTTTGCTCCTTTTTCACTTGTTATTGCTACTTGTGTTTCATTTATTGCTTTGGGGGTTTCTTTACCCGAAAGTACATCCCAGGGATTTTTTAGTTTGGGCCCAATCACTACATCATAATCATGTATTAAATTTCCTTGTCTTGCTTTGGTTACAAACTCAGCCCATTCGTCGGTTGGCCCATCAAACCTTTTTATCTTTAAACTTAAAAAGTCTTTTTCAGCAATTGTAAATTTTAAAATTTCAGAAGACTCTCCACTTCTCCCGAATTTATATTTGTTGTATTTATCTGTTTCTTTTAATGAAAAGCTAGTATAAAAAGAACCATTACTTTTGGAATTAAAATCTAAGTTAGGTTTATTTACGGTTAGCTTAATTCCATCTTTTCTTATTGAATTAGCAGCTCCTGAACTTGTACCATGAAACAAATCTATCAAAGAGTTTTTAGATATTTCTTTATTTAATTCTTTCTGTGTCTTCTCAAAAGCCTCTTTTATTACTTTTTGAGCCGTTTTCGCTTCCATTTTCTTAGAAAAATCATCAGACTCTTTCCTCAAAGTTTCATAGTATTCGTCAAGATACTTTTGGGTTTGCTTTTCTATAGCTAACTCTTTTTCTGTTTTGGAAAGATTTTTCAATAAAGAAACTTCCTCCGCCGCTTTGCTTGCTTTACCGGCTTTCAAAGAGCCGTGATAAAATTAGCAAATAGAGTTTTATTACTCCATTCCTTGCCATCCACTACCGAAGTTGTATTCATATTGTTGAAGATACGCTTTACCAAAGTTTGGTTTTTTCTAAAGTTTTCAAAAAGAAATTGACTGTTTTTAAAAACTTTTAGCAGGTTTAGTAAAGCTCCACTTGAATCTTTTGTCCAACTAAACATTCCTTTATCATCGTAATGGGACAGAATTTCAATATGTTTCCAGAGTAAATCTTCTACAGTGTTATTAATTTCATTTTCTCCAATTTCGTTCTTGTTAAAAGAAATTCCCATTTCTTGAAATAATCTATTTAAAAGTTCTTCTGTCACAAAAGCAGGCATATTCTCATAGATAAATTTTAAGGCTTCCCCTTCAGTGGTATGCTGTATTTCTTTGCAAAAAGTGAGATTATTTTACTTCGTGCTTGTGCTCCAAAATTTAGATTATCTGATATCGAAATAAAAAACTCGAAGCTTTTTTGCTCAGGAGTGTAAAACTTACTCTGGTTTTATTTCTCTATCTTTGTACTTTTCGTAATTATTTCTGATGTCTTCTGCTAATGTTTTCAATTCTTCAAAATCATAGTTAAGTTCATCTCCTTGTAATTTAAATTCTCTAGTAAAATCAAAATAACTTTTGTAAAAGGCTACATTAAATGTTTTTATACCATTTTCTTCGTAGAGAATAAAATCCCATTGATGTTTCATTAATTCTTTTTTCATTATTTTAAATATTTAATCGTATAGTGAGTATTTTCGATTAATCCTTCTGTTCTAATGATAACTTCAAGATTTCCGTCAGGTAAAATCCCGCCCGGAATCCATTGATCATTAGCACCCCACTCATTACCTGATGGCATTTCAATCTTTACATCTTTTTTTGATAAATCAAAATCTATTCTAACTAAACCATCTTTCTCAAGTTGTTTGATTGGTATTCCTAATTTTTTTGCTTGTTCTTCTCGCAAAAGCATTAATATATCATCAATATCTGATTTTCTACTGAAAAACTCTGTTTTGCCTAAACCAGGCTTACCAATTCCATATTTTTCAAATGCTTCTTTGGTAACTATCCTAGATGCAGTACCTTCTTTTTGAAAAAGATTGTAATGTTCAATTACATGTTCTGGCACAAAACATTGAGTTGGTGATGGTCTGTCTTTCTCCTTTTGATTTTGCAAGAATCTTTTCCTTTGTCCATCCGCTTTGCCAAGCTTTTTCTACTCTTTCAAGGTTTCTAAATAATTTTCTTCATTGCTTTAGTTCTAAAACTTCATCTATCCATTTAACAAATTTAGATAATTGTTTTGTAAGTTTTCAAAACAAGACTCCGAAGGAAAAAGCTTCGGAGTTATGAGGAATTAATCTTTTTTGATAAATATTTTATATTTAAAATCTTCTAATGAATACTTTTCATTTAATATATTAACTAAAATAGACTTACTTTCGCTATTAGGATTATTCTTCATTCCTACTCCTTTTAAAATAAATGCTAAACTATTTTCAGAGTTTTCATATATATCATTAATCAAATATTTATTTCCTTCAACTTTTACAACAAAAATTATTTTGTTCGATAAATTAAATACGTCAAATACTTCTATTTTATTTGTCATAATTTAATCTTTTAAATTCGTTTTTAAAATATTCCAATCATATAGAGTAAAATCCCATGAACTCTCGATTAATTCTTTTTTTCATTAACCGTATAATGTATATCCAATTAATCCTATTATTTTTAACTACAATAAAAACTCCGAAGCGAAAGACTTCGGAGAATTGATAATAATTATTTCTTAATACGTTTGTAAACTCTTTCCAATCAAACTCAAAGCCTAAGTTTTTGGTAACATAATCAAATATTTCATCAAACTGAGGTTCGTGCTCTTTTGCAAAATCATACCATCCTTTTGAAAATTCAGAATATGGATCTGCAAAGGCTTCACCTTGAGTACGCATTCCTTTGTGTGTACTAGCTAACCAATACTTCTTTTTTTCTTCTAAGCTCATTTTTGGATATCTCTCTTTCCAAAATTTTTCCCGATTATCGAGTATGTTCTGTAAAAATTCCTTATCTGTCATTTTATTTTTCTTTTAAGGTTATTAAAAAATTATTATCTATTTCTTCAAAGCTGTCTACTTCAAACTTCCTCCCCCTTTCTAACAACAGTTCATCTTTAGCATAACCTCTAATCTTTATACCATCTGCAAAATCTGAAATAATAGGTGCATTTTTTACTTCCATTCTCAAAAATACATTCTTTTTGGGTTTATCAAAAAATGCAGCACTGGTATTACTTCCACAAGATACAAAATCATTATATTCAACCGTTTTTCCTTTGCTGTGTTTTTTTAGGAAAGATTCAAAAATGTCATCATCACTAAACTCTAATGCCCGGAAAGCGGTTCCGTTATATTTTGGCATTTTCTCTAATGCATTGGTTAATAGTCTTGCTATTTCTTTTGTTTTATTTGCATTTATCCCATTTCTTAACCAATGTAATCGAGTCTTTCTGTAAAACCATCTGTATGGGAATATACCATAAAGTATTTATCGTTCAAAATAAAAGCTCCATTTTCATCACGTTTCTTATATTGTGGAATAAAATGATTATTCATATTCAAAGCTTTTACATTCACTTTATTTTAATCCTCCCAATCTTCAACGTAACCGTGTGGAGTGGCTGTAAATAAGACTTCGCCAGTTTCTGCGTCTACTGCAATAAAATGTGGAATAGGTTCAGTATAGCCTTCTATATCATAATTAATTACATAAATATTCCGTTCTTGTTCTTCATATTTTCCATAATTTATATATTTTTTTTCTTCATATATAATTTTTTCTTTTGTAACAATATATACATAATTCCTATTTCGTTTTTTAATGTATTCAATGGCATTTTCTAATGCTTGTTCTTTTGTTATCATTTTTGTTATTTTAAATTTATTATTGTATTAATATTTATGCCCTGTCTTTTTCTTGGTATACTTTTCAGATCAAACGGTAAAATTTCTTTAATAGGGTTACCAAGATTATCTGTTTTTCCTACTTTTCCATAATGCCAATTAATGTAATCTTCTGCATGCTTAAGTTCTTTTCTATTCAGATATTCTTGATATTCCACCATTTTATCATACACAAATTTTTCTCTCTCCACAAAAGATTTTTGCATAAATGCTTTCATCCCTATCTTCTGGCAATCCCGCATATGCATCAATTCGTGGAGGGCTTCGTAAACAGTGGCGTTTTCACGTAAAATCAATTTCATTTTTATTCCATCTGTAACGAACATTGCTGCATTATGAGCTTCCAACATTAAAGGATTTCCTGATTTAAGAAAGAATCCTTCTATTTCAAAAGCTCCGGCTCCTTTTCCAATTTGCAATTCTACTTTTAACTGTTTCAGATCACTTTCTATCTTTATAAAATCTGCTTCATTAAGAATCTGCCCCAAATATTTTCCTCTTCTTAGTAGTGCAATTTCAACTCTCCTTGCACCCTTTCCTCCTTTCATTAAAACCTCATCTATCCATTTAACAAATTTAGATAATTGTTGGGCAAAAGTTTTCTAAACAAAAACTCCGAAGTCTTTTAACTTCGGAGTTTGGAACTATTTACCAAGTTTACTGTAATCATACAATTTTCCTACAACTTCATAATTTCCTTTTTCGTTAAGCTTTATTCGAATATGTCCTGTGTAATAATGATACGCAAAGGCTTCACCTTTTTCATCATCTATAGAAATTATATACTCTGGAAATTCTCCATAGTTAATCTCATCTCCAACTGCTTCCGGGTCTCGGTAGTCATAACCCGTCGACCAATAGTCAATCCCAAATCTGTTATGCTCATCATTCTTATAAATGTAGATAAATTCAATTGGATACTTATTGCTGTGTGTTAAATTTAAATCTTTATGAACTTTTACTGTTATTTCTTTTACTTGATCTTCTGTTAATTTCATTTTTAAATTTATTTTATTAAACCTAATTTCTTTCCTAAATCTTCCATTTCTTTAATTTCAATTTTTATCTTGCTTAAAGTTTTTCTTCTTACATATTCTTGATAATACAAATACGCATCTACCAATTCAGGTTCACTCCATTTGTTTCTGTTTTTAAGAATATAATTCCAAACCGATTCTTCGTGTTTCCAAGGAGTTATTTTAGAAATGTTACTGTATCTTTTCCAGCCTAGTTCTAAAAAATCTTCCAAATGTTTTCTCTCATGATGCCAGGTTATCTTTGGACATTCTGGTCTTAAACTTAAAATTACCTTATTTTTTTCATTTGTGATTCTAAATCCTCCTAAATAGTCTGGTTCATTAAAGCGAGGATGTGTACTATCTATCATTTTTATTTCAAGATTAATACCTCTTTCTTTACAAATTTTAATAGTTTCATCAATGTATTTTTTGAGCAAATTAGGATTAAGTATTTCATATTCAATTATTCCAATTCCCACTTTGTAAAATTGGATACAAATTGGCTAAACAAAATCTCTGAAGTGAAAGGCTTCAGAGGCT
Organism: Chryseobacterium taichungense; assembly: GCF_900109935.1. GTDB lineage: Bacteria > Bacteroidota > Bacteroidia > Flavobacteriales > Weeksellaceae > Chryseobacterium > Chryseobacterium taichungense. Next base: position 437,666 of record NZ_FOBV01000003.1, read on the forward strand.
TATAAATTTTATTACTTTTCTTTGTAATCGTATAATTTCCCCACAACTTCATAATTGCCCTGTTCATTTAACTTTATACGAATATGTCCGGTGTAATAATGGTATGCAAAAGCTTCACCTTTTTCATCATTTATCGAAATGATGTATTCAGGATATTCGCCGTAGTTAATTTCATCTCCAACCGCTTCCGGATCTCGATAGTCGTATCCGCCTCCCCATCGAGCAAATGGATACTCATTTTCTTTATCACTCTTTTCGTATCCCCTAACGAAAATAGGATACTTACTACTGTGGGCTAGGTTCAAATCTTGATGAACCTTCGCTATAATTTCTTTTACTTGATCTTCAGTTAATTTCATATTTTATTTCTTAATTAAACCTAATTTTTTTCCTAAATCTTCCATTTCATTTATCTTTGGAAACTTTTGGAATCTTTCGGTGTGATAATTTTTCACATACTCATATGCATCTACCAATTCTGGTTCACTCCATTTATTTCTGTTTTTGAGAATATAATTCCAAACCGATTCTTCGTGTTTCCAAGGAGTTGTTTTAGAAATGTTACTGTATTTTTTCCAGCCAAGTTCTAAGAAATCTTCTAAATGCTTCCGTTCGTGATGCCATGTTATCTTTGGGCATTCTGGCCTTAAACTTAAAATTACCTTATTTTTTTCATTTGTGATTCTAAATCCTCCTAAATAATCTGGTTCATTAAAGCGAGGATGTGTACTATCTATCATTTTTATTTCAAGGTTAATACCTCTTTCTTTACAAATTTTAATTGCATCATCAATGTATTTTTTGAGCAAATTAGGATTAAGTATTTCATATTCAACTATTCCAATTAGTTTCTTTGTCCTTTTTGCTTCTTGCAAAGCTTCTTCAACTTTTAGAACCCCTTTTCCTCCTCTCGCCAAAACCTCATCTATCCATTTCGTAAAATTAGATAAAAGTTGAGCAAGTTTAGCAATACCTTTTATAATGGTAACAATAGTAACAATAATATCTATTGCCAAAATAAGATCCTCTCCTTCATTATGTTGTATTTGGTATTCATTTAATTTAGGATCGTCGTAACGGGAATTTTTATAATTTTTAATGCCTTCTATTGCATCTTTAAAAACTTTAGCAGGGTCTTTCAGAACAGCTCCTAAAGCTTCTTCCACACCTTCTCTTATTTCTAAAAATTCCAGATTAGTTTCTCCTCCCGCCAGATCGCTAACGGTAATATTAATCGCTAGTAAAGCAATATCTAAAAATCCGGCAACAAATTCTACCAAACCATTCCATACTCCACAAAGGAACGGGATCGTCAGCTTAATATCATCCCTTTTTTCAATTAGCCATTTTTTAAATTCTTCAACGCTTTTTATTTGCTCATCGATTCCTTTTATGATATCGTCCAGAGTCTGTATTTTAACTTCCTTACCCAAGATTGTAAAAGACTTCAAAATTTCTAATTGATCTTTGACTTTTTTGAGCGTTTTCTTTAAAGAATCACATTTTTGTATAAAGTAATTAATCGCTTTTTCTGGTTCTTCAAATAGATATTCATCAGATTTCAGTGTAGGATCCCACTGCTCCCTGGAAAACCGTTCATCCTTGCGGAAAGAATACGAAATACTTTCTGTTATTTTCTTGATAAAGTTTTCGATATCTAAAGCCGAAACATTAGAAATTAATTTCGTTTGCCGTTTTACAGATTCTAAAAAAGCTCCGGCAATTTCATCCTCTGTAAACCAGAATGTTTTGTTGCTTTTGCATTGTTCATAAATATATTTTGCCCAATATTTCGACAGATCCTCCGTGCCTTTATACTCATGATGATACTTTACCATTGCATCGCTCATCTTTATGAGCAATACTCTTCCCAGACTAATGGTGTGATCGTCTTTTTCTGCATACATGATAAAGTCTATCTCATCATCTTCGGTTCCTATTGAATTTTTGAGTTTCAAATCTTCTTCCCCGAATTCTTTGATGAGTTTCGTAGCATTGTAATCATGTACGATTTCATATTTCCAATAACCCATAGCTTACAGTTTCGGTATTTGACCTGTTATTATTTCTCTTAATTCTCTATAGAACACGCTTTCTTTCCCAAAAGGTGTACTTAATGCAATCTCATTAGAAATTTCAGCAAATGTTTTGTTGGTTCTTATTCCTTCAAAAGGGTCTTTAGCATTTCCAGAAATTCCTTTTTCGAGTTCTGCAAATTGGATGATACGACTTCCACGAAGCATTCGTTTGCTTTCTTCGTCAAAATCATCAATGCCATCTAAAATATTTCCCATAAATCTTTTTTTAGTTAGCTGTCTGTTACATCTAAAATAAAAAGGCAGCGTTTTTCAGGCTCTGCCTTTTTAAATATTGACTTTATCTCAAAGTCTGGTATCTATTATAGTTTATATATTTCAACGATATTGGCGATTACGCCGGTATTTCCCAGGGTATTCATATTATACATTCCAAAAGCAACCGGGCCTGTATAGCCTGTTTTGGTATGCATAACCGTTTTATTATTGAAATTTACTATAATAGTCCAGTTTCCACCGCGTCTTATAAACACTGCATTAAGGGCATAAGTCGAACCATTGGAAGATAAGGCTTCTGCCGAATTATCAGCAACTATTGTAACCATAGGGTACCAGTACGATTGTATCAACCTTACGTTAACAACGGTCTGGTTTATAAGCGCTACAGTATTCGCCGGATTTACTAGCCCGACAAAGTGAGTCATACCTGTGTTGCCTATATTAATACTCGCTGTTTTACCTGTAATTTCAACATTCATATAAAAATCTTCATCTGCACCAATCAACTCACCAGTCATCCTGGCCGCAATAAAAGAAGAGTCATCTGCCGGAGTTTTTACAGTGCTGTCAGAATTATAGCTTACTGATGACCCTGACTGCATAATGGCAGGTGATACGGCATCATTGTATATTTTCTTTTGCCAGATAATGTTATTTAACGCTATTCGCTGAATCTGATTTACTACATTGATGGTGAAACCTGTTAAATACCATGCAACGCCGTTCCATAACCTTATTTTATACTGTCCTACCGGAATATCTTTAAAGTTGTAATAAAAGGTCAGATCAATACCATTGGTATAGAGCTGAACCTGCGCACCCGGTATTTCTTTAACGACAATAGCAGTATCGGCAGAAACACTATCCTGAGTACATAACTCAATTTTGAAGCTGGTAGAAGGGAGATTTAAATTTGCTCCTTTCAGATTGATCCAGAAAGATTGATCTGTTTTATCCACAACGGGTGGTGATATTATAGCTACACTCATGGTTCCTGTACTCCAGCCGCCATTCATTTTAGTTTTCCATACTGCTCTTTCTGCTTCTGTCAATTGGTTTGGCATTTCCAGGAGTAGATTTTTGCTGTCTATCACAGCATTTAGCCCACTTGTATTTTGAACCACAACTTTTTGAAAATTAGCGGTATCAGAATTTTTATTTGGCAACCCTGATAATACATAAGGATTTCCTAAAGTATTGATCGAAAACGAAGCATTAAGGGTATGGCTTCTTGCTGAACTGTTTGACAGGTTTGCATTCATCATATTTTTTCCCAAATCACCTGCAGGAAGTTTTGCCACCTCTCCGTTATCATTCATCCCTATAATTTTAGGATAATCCTGAGTATTTCCGTCCGTCAGCGGAATCGTTACTTTTTCAGCTAATCTTTCCCTCGTTTTGAGATTATATTCAGCCTGACTTGCTATTCCTTCCGCTAAAAGATCTGCATTTGTAATACTGACATGATTATCAGCTAATTCCAGGGGAATGGTTCCGTTCACAACGGCATGGGTCTTTAAATCACCACTTTCGTCAACGGCATAATCCGTGTAAGATGGAGAGCCGGGAGCCGCTACCTGGTAAATAACATTGGTCTCTCTTTCTCCTATTGGTGGCAAGGCATTTACTCTTATAATTTTTCCTATATTGGGCATAATCTTATTTTTTAATTAATAGTTTTCTTAAAGCCAGTCTCCCGTAATGATTTTTTCTTCTTCTCCGGGTTGAATACCTAAAAGGTTATCATTCTTTTCAAAGTTGAATTTCTCCGGAGTAATTACTTCCGACGGTATTTCAAAGTCATCAGGATTTTCTGTGGTAAACGGTAAAGCGTGCGCTACTTTTAGCCCAATGCTTTCTGCCTGAAGGATATTTAAAGTCGTAGGAAGTCTCGTGAGCCAGGCCTTTCCTTGTTTTTCTCCTTTTGGCTGTTTCATTTCATCCACGATCGATAAATAAAGTTCGTCTCCAATAACAGGAACCTCACCGCCATTCCAGATTTTACCGGTTGCCAGATAGAATTGAACTGCATCTTCGAAGCCAGGACGCACCGTCACAATCACCCGTGCCATACCGCTTTGCAAGAAGCTTCTGAATAGTGGGTCTGTATTTTCCGATTGATATAATTCTATCCAGTTTTGCTTATTTCCCCAGTAATAAGGATACAGGTAGTAAGAAAGATTATCCCATTCAAAAGCCTGCTCCATAAACTTGACAAAAGCGGTGTATTGATCCAGCTTTGATGAAAGAACGGTTTCATAATCACTAAATGAATTGCCTTGGGTTAATCCTGACAAGCCATATCCACGCGTAGAATCTGCTGTTCTGTCTGACATGTAGGAGATACAGTTTTTACGCAAAATCGTATTTTCAATCTGTCTGTAGAAATCAGGATTTGAATCTTTTATGACTACAGCTTTATTATCCGCTTCTGCTTTAGCATTATTGTAAGCTGTAAGTGCATCTTCATAGGCATTAATAATAGCATTGAACGTCTTTTGCAGCCAGCTGTTTTTCGCTTCAATAGATAATTTGCAGTGGATGTTAAATCCAACTGTCATAGCATGATAATTTGCTGCATGGTAAGTGACATTTATCGATTTTGCAACATTATCCAAAGCAAAATAAACATTGCCAAATTGACCATCTCCATATAAGCTCGCTACACAATGAATATGCTGACCAATACTCACTCCGAAAGAGTGTTGCTGCTGTGGGTCGTTATCATATTTAAAATACCCATTTGCATAGCCATGTGTGGCAATATATCCGTCAGGGATAGTGATTGATTCAGTTTTATTGAAATGCTCATTATCTCCAATATTTGTATCGGAATAAGACTTACTTAAAACGAGATTGTTTTCTGGAATTTCGATCTCAACATTGTACTTACCCAGCCAGTATTTTAATTTTATCTCATTGCTCAAAGCACTGTAATCACTGATCTGCATACCACCTTCAGCTCTTGGATCTACAGGCTTTATTAAATCCATCTGATCAGGATCTTTCACTTCTTTCATTCCCAGCAAATGAAGCCTTGCAGGCTCAGGAATCATAAATTCAAACATCATTCTTTTGCCGTAATTATAGATCTGGTTTTTCATTAATTTATCAACCCATCTATAGACACCTACGACATGTTTGTCTCCTTTCCTGTTATCTAAACCGTGAGAATTGTTTTCTTCAAATTCATCAATAATTTTTTCAATTCTTTCCTCATGAACTTTGGAAACAATTCTGTCCATTGCTCTGGAGGTAATATCCTGCGCCAAGGTTGTTGCCTGTCTAGTACTTTCTTCTTTTGAGGAATGATGAGCATTACTTAAACCTAAACTTGCATTAGCATAAAAACCTCCCTTACTATAACCAGCATTTACACCAAATTGTGTACTATTATCGGAAGCTTCCTGCATCATTTTTGAAATCTCACTCTGCATTTCAAAACGATTGGCCGTAGTGGTGTCCGTAAGCTGCTCTCTTTCCGTATCAGAAGATGTGGTTGTAGTATTTTCGCTTCTTCTTAATCTTCTGGTAGATTTTTCCCTGTATTCCCTGGCCATTACATTTTCTATGTGGGCTACTTCTCCTTCAACATATGCATGGGTACTTTGCTCAACCTTTAGATAATCTGCAATACCGATATTTTTAAAGCCAAATCCGGATGGAATAAAGTTATTCTCATCTTCAATGATTACAGGAGGTTCTCCTTCTTCCACCTTAAGGACAAAGTCTCCCGAGCTGCATGCCCTTGCCGTAATTCCTGGAACGGTAAACTCGGCAACCCTGCCATTGGTAAATACCACTTTAATCCTTAATGTGGAATCCTGAACAGTGTAAAAATCCAAACCAGGTTTGTACAAATCATTTAAGAAAATGGTATTCCCTGTTCTGGTTTTCACAAAATAAACTCCATCAATTGAGGATGATATTCCATTGGGAGTAAGGGCATAAGATAATAAATTTACATCCCACGAGGAATCCGGTACATTCAGAGCCAAAGTAAAGGTATATGCTTTGTATATGAAATTCGGACAAATCTGGAAAGTAAAAGGAACCGAAACAGTCTTTGATGCAGGAATAAGAATACCTCCTATACTTTTATAAACTTCTTCATTTCCCTGAAAATTCTGAACGATCAGATTATTCAGCTCTTCAACATTTTTATCAACTTCAGCGCTGATTTCTCCAAATGTATCCCTCCCTTCTAAAACAGATTCAAGATCACTAATACTTTCTTCTACTGAACGTGAAGACTGCTCTATTTCGGGGTCAAACTTATATCCTAATACATCGAGTAAAGTTTCTAAATTTTCCGGTTTTAGTTCTGTTGCCAACGATTCTGCGCTTATTTCATCCCTAAACTTGAACTCAAACTCCGGCAGTCTTGGAAAAGGAACTATTGGAAGCTGCTGACATGGATCTTCAGGATTATATTCTGTTCCGGGTGGACGCGTGCTGCAATATTCTTGTTTAGATGCTGCAACGGCTCTCTCATATTCTTCAAGAAGCGGAATTACCCTCTCCTGATGTGCTTGATTCTGAATCTTAAATTCTGTCTCATAATCCTTTTTGTATTGCTTTTTAATGACAGAAAGATTCCTGTTCAACAGTTCAATTCTACTGAGTTTTGTTTTTGCAGCAGAAATTTCCTGCTGTTTTCTCATATTATCAGTAGGAAGGGTTTGCATAATCTCACTAGACCGCGCTTTAGAACTGGAAGTTATAGCTGGTATGTTATTATCATCCAATATCAGTTCTTTTGGAAGAACAACTTTCGCCGCAAGAGCCAACAAAACATTGTCCTCACCTGTAACAGCAAGAGTATGCAATGCTAAAAGCATTTGTAAAAGTGTTTCCTTGAGATAGAAATTTTCTTGTGTAGCTACCTGGTAAATTAGGTTATTCCATAAAACATGGAGTTCAGGAGTCGGATAGATCGGAGGCAGTATCTCCGTTTTTTTGGCTTGAAATTCTTCATAAGTACAAGTCGTCTTATTTACGGCAAGCCAGGAAGCAAACATATAGAACTCATTAAATTCGGTTTTAAAATCATTTAAATTCTTAATTCGGTCTGCATTTGTTTTAAAGACCTCCGCTCTCTCGTGTAGAAGTTTTTGCTTAGATCCAGTACCATCAATTATGGGTTTATAAAAAACAGTATCGGCTTTCATCGCTTCAGGGAAAAGAACAAATCTCTTATCCTGATCTTTTTCATCAGAAAGCTGGGGACTTCGTAAGCTCACAAATCTAAAAAGTGTTTGGGTCGGGGTGTTCTCTGCAATCGAATCTGCAGTGATTTCATTTTCTGCCATTTGTAATTTTGTTTGGGTTATGTTATTTTGAGTATACTTTTTCAGTAGATAAACTGGTGTGACGAATTGTTATCAGTGTCAATATGTATTCACTGGTTTTAAAACATAGTGTAATTTTCCAGATATTTGGATTTAGATATAATTGTGCTGGGTAATACGGATGATTATAATTTTTATAAGGAAAAACCTGTCGAAGTCTTGATACTATTTCTGTAGATTATTTTGTAAGAAGATAGGTACCGATTATAGTAGACACATTTTATAGTAGATACATTAAAAATGTCCGGAAAGATTGTTTTCATCTGTTAATTAGTTTTTAATTTTTTTTACAAAAATAATCTCAAAAAACATCAAAATTTGTAGTATTAGTTTGAAATTCTTATTATCCTACATCCCTCATCAACATATCCATGTTCTTAACACTATACTACTTTTGCCAAATCCTTATCTAAAAAAATGTAAGAAATTTTCGAAGAGATGATCAGATTTCTTCGACAATCCTTCGGGAGTTCTTCGGAAGCTCTCATTTTATCCCAAAAGATATCCTCTTTAAACTCATAAAATACTTTCATCAAAAATCCTTAACTTTGCACACTACTAAAATTTTTATGGAAAGTATTAAAGTTCACGACAAAACTTTCGTTCCTTATCTGAAGGACGCCGAAATTCAGGAAATTGTAAAAGCGACGGCTTTAAAAATTTATGAAGATTACAAGGATGAAGTTCCTGTTTTCATCGGAGTTTTGAATGGGGTTATCATGTTCTTTTCGGATCTGCTGAAACATTATCCGGGTCCGTGCGAGATTGCTTTTATCCAGATGAGTTCTTATGTAGGAACAGAATCTACAGGAATCGTTTATCAGAAAATGGAACTGACGAAAGACGTGAAAGACCGTCATATCATCCTCGTGGAAGATATTGTAGATACAGGAAATACGGTGGAAAGCCTTTTTAAATATTTCAAAGAAACACAACGTCCGAAATCCGTAAAACTGGCTTCTTTCCTTCTGAAACCTGAAGTCTATAAGAAGGATTTCAAACTGGATTATATCGGAAAAGAAATTCCAAACAAATTTGTTCTCGGCTACGGACTGGATTATGATGAACTAGGAAGAAACCTGCCGAATCTATATCAACTGGAAGAAGGACAAATCAATCATTAGATTGCCGATAGCTATTAGCTACTGGCTTTTAGCTTTAAATATTAAATCGAAATAAAAGTAAAATATTAACTAAACAAAGCTAAAAGCAAGAAGCCATTCGCCGATTGCCAAAAGCAAAACAACATTATGATAAACATTGTTCTGTTCGGCCCTCCGGGAAGTGGAAAAGGAACTCAGGCTCAGAACCTGATTAAGAAATTCAATTTAAAGCAGATCTCAACAGGCGACCTTTTCAGATTCAATATGAAAAATGATACGGAGCTTGGAAAACTGGCTAAATCTTATATTGATAAAGGTGAGCTGGTACCGGATCAGGTAACAACAGATATGCTGATCGATGAGATCAGAAAACCGACTGATGCAGCAGGATTTATTTTCGACGGCTATCCGAGAACTGCAGTTCAGACTGAAGCGTTGGAAAAAATCGTAAAGGAAGAGCTGAATGATCAGATCGATATTTGCCTTTCATTAGTCGTTGAAGATAAGATTTTAGTTGAAAGACTTTTGAAAAGAGGGGAAATCAGCGGAAGATCCGATGACAGCAATGTTGAGATCATTGAAAACAGAATAAAAGAATACTACGCAAAAACAGCAGAAGTTGCCGAACTGTACAAACAACAGGGCAAATATGTGGAGATCAACGGTGTCGGAGATATCGATGAAATTTCAGAAAAACTTTTTGCTGAAGTAGAAAAGGTTCAAAAATAAAAATTTTTGATTCAAGGTTCAAAGTTCCAAATTCAAGGTTAAAACTTTGAACCTTAAACATTAACCTTGAATTAAAATTATGTCAAATTTTGTAGATTACGTAAAAATTCATTGTAAAAGCGGCCATGGAGGTGCAGGTTCTGCGCATCTTCGCCGTGAAAAATATATTCCTAAAGGTGGTCCTGATGGTGGTGACGGTGGTCGCGGTGGCCACGTTATCATGAAAGGAAATGCCAATGAATGGACTTTACTTCCCCTCCGTTATACCCGTCACGTAAAAGCGGAACGTGGTGAAAATGGTGGTAAAAACCAGCTTACAGGGGCTTACGGTGCAGATGTTTATATAGAAGTTCCGATTGGAACAATTGCTAAAAATGAGGATGGTGAAATCATTGGTGAAATCCTGGAAGACGGCCAGGAAATCATTCTGATGGAAGGCGGAAAAGGCGGACTTGGAAATGAGCATTTCAAGTCTTCTACCAACCAGACCCCAAGATATGCACAGCCAGGAATGGAAGGCCAGGAAGGTTACGTAACTTTCGAACTTAAAATTCTTGCAGATGTTGGCCTTGTAGGATTTCCGAACGCCGGAAAATCTACGCTGCTGGCCTCAGTTTCTGCAGCAAAACCTAAAATTGCAGATTACGCCTTTACAACTTTAACACCGAATTTAGGAATTGTCGATTACAGAAATTATAAATCTTTTGTAATGGCCGATATCCCGGGGATTATTGAAGGCGCGGCAGAAGGAAAAGGCTTAGGACACCGATTTTTAAGACATATCGAAAGAAATTCAATTTTATTATTTTTAATACCGGCCGATTCTGAAGATCATTTTCAGGAGTTTAAAATTCTGGAAAATGAACTGAAAGAATACAATCCTGAATTGCTGGATAAAGATTTCATTGTTTCTATTTCAAAATCAGATCTTCTGGATGACGAACTGAAAAAAGAGATCGCCGCGGAATTTCCTGAAAATAAACAGCCGTTGTTTTTCTCAGGGGTTACCGGTGAGGGTCTTACTGAACTTAAGGATGCCATCTGGAAACAATTGCACGGATAGGAACATCTAAAAAACATTCAACACAATCTATTTATAATTCTTTCGTTAGAGAAATTAAATAATTTTAAAACAACCATGACAAAAAACATTTTATCTGCTGTAGCGATCACTATTATGGGATTTATTAATGCTCAGACTCAGGATTCTGCATCTTCTGATTCCGATTTTAAATTTGGCGTAAAAGCCGGTTATTCTTTATCGAATATGAAGTTTTTTGATGAAAAGCTAGATTCAAAATCATATTTCTATGCAGGTTTGGTTGGCGAGCAGCCCATATCTTCAAAATTTGGAATTCAGGCTGAGGTACTTTACACACAGATTGGCGGTACAGAACAGTTACCGGTCGTCGACTTTACAGATACCGGTGTCATAGAGACCGGAACAAGACTTAAATTTGATTATCAACTGACCCAAATCCAGGTTCCTGTTTCTGCAAAATATTATTTTATTCCTGATCTTTCAGTTTCTGCCGGGATGAATGTAGCTTTTAATGTTTCTGAAAAGGTAAAAACAAAAGAAGTGGTAAATGGAAGCACCTCTCATAATTATGAAGGCATTAAAAGCGTTAACCTCTTCCCTTTCCTTGGCGCAGAATATAAAATCAACGATAAGTTTTTTGTAGATGCCCGATATAATTTCAACTTTTTTGAAATTAATAAAGGTGATTTCACGACAAAGGTTGGTTTTCTACAGGCCGGCGTAGGATACAGATTTAAATAATTTTTGGAACAATTATTGAAGAATTCAATCCAAATTTAAAACAATGAAATATTTACTTGGACTGTGTGCCTTTATCTTTTTATTTTCATGTAATTCTCAGAAAATGAATTCAAAATATTCTAAAATTGAATATGAAGCTACCCCTTGTTTCGGATTTTGCCCGGTTTTTAAAATGACCATTAATCCAGACAGAACCGCTGTTTTTGAGGCAGAACATTTTAATTTTAGTGACAAGCCTTCAAAAGATGAATTTTCTAAGCCTCGTGAGGGAACTTTTAAAGGAACCATTAAAGAAGAAGATTATAATAAACTCATTGCATTACTCGACGGACTGGATGTAAAGAACCTGAAGGATAATTACGGAGAAAAAAATGTAACTGACCTGCCTTCTTCGCATTTAAGAATTCAATTTGCAGACGGAACCACAAAACATGTTGAAGATTATGGTAAGCGTGGAAGTGAAAAACTTTCGGAACTGTATAAGTTTTTTGAGGATTTGAGAAAGAATCAGCAGTGGACAAAAGTGAATTAATCTACTTAAAAATATTTAAACTACCTTTGCAAAATATAATTCCTTCAAAATGAAGGAATTTTTGTTGTAATTATAAAAACAATTCATTTGAATTTTACAGATTTAAACTTAATAGAGCCTATTGCCAAAGCAATTCAGGAACAAGGATATACCAACCCTACCCCAATTCAGGAAAAATCGATTCCGGAAATTACGAAAGGAAGAGATTTCCTTGGATGCGCACAGACAGGAACAGGAAAAACGGCAGCCTTTGCCATTCCTATCCTTCAGAATCTCACTCAGAATAAATTTCCGAACAAACATATTAAAGCCTTAATCTTAACGCCGACAAGAGAGCTGGCAATTCAGATTGAGGAAAACATTAAAGCTTACGGGAAATATTTACCATTAAAACATCTCGTTATTTTTGGAGGAGTAAAGCAGGGAAACCAGGAAATTGCATTAAAAAAAGGCGTTGACATCCTTGTGGCGACACCGGGAAGATTACTGGATTTTATTTCTCAGGGAATCATCAGCCTTAAAAATCTTGAGATCTTTGTACTGGACGAAGCCGACAGGATGCTAGATATGGGCTTTGTGCACGATGTAAAGAGAATCATTAAATTATTGCCGCAAAAAAGACAGACGTTATTTTTCTCGGCGACCATGCCGGCAGAAATCCAGAAACTTGCAGATTCTATTCTTAATAATCCTGTAAAGGTGGAGGTAACGCCTGTTTCATCAACGGCGGATACAATAAAGCAATCGGTTTATTTTGTGGAAAAAGAGAATAAACTGAATCTTTTAACGCATATTTTAAAGAATGATATTTCGGATTCTGTGCTTGTTTTTTCCAGAACGAAGCATGGGGCTGACAAGATTGCCAGAAAACTTCAGAAAGACCACATTACGACAGAAGCCATTCATGGGAATAAATCGCAGAATGCACGTCAGAATGCTTTAAACAACTTCAAATCCGGCAAAACCAGAGTGTTGGTGGCCACAGATATTGCCGCGCGGGGAATTGATATTGATGAGCTTAAATATGTCATTAATTTTGAGCTTTCCGACGTTTCGGAAACCTACGTTCACAGGATCGGAAGAACAGGAAGAGCCGGCGCCGAGGGAACCTCAATTTCATTCGTAGACGGATTGGATTTGCTCAACCTGAAAAGTACTGAAAAGCTGATCGGTAAAAAGATTCCTGTCATTAAGGATCATCCTTTTCATACTGATGATCTTGTGGTTCAGAAAAGGGATTCCAACAACAAGCCCGTGGCACCAGGTGGAGAAAGGCCAAAATCTTCAAGACCTAACAATCCCAGGCCAAACAACAACAAAAAGAAGCCTGATGGTGCATCTGCCAATGTCGGCTTCAAAAAGCCTAAGAACAAGAATTTTACAAGAAAGAAATAATAAAAAAGCCTTCCGATTTGGAAGGCTTTTTACGTTTTTGGCTAAAGCCCATCTGATATTTCCGATTAAAAAAACGGGCTGAAGCCCGTTCCTATTAATATTTAAATAATTTCTTTGCATTCTCAGTCGTAACCCTGTCAATCTCCGAAAAATCAGTTTTATAAATGTCCACCAGCTTTCCGGCGACTAAATCAAGATAAGAACTTTCGTTTCGTTTTCCCCGGTACGGAACAGGAGCTAAATAAGGAGAATCGGTTTCCAGGACGATTTTATCCAATGGAATTTCGCTCAGGAACTGATCGATTTTACCATTTTTAAAGGTTACTACTCCACCGATTCCTAAAATAAAATTCAGATCTATGGCATGCTTTGCCTGCTCCAGATTTCCTGAAAAACAGTGAAATATTCCTCTCAGTTTTGGATGTTGTTTTCTTTCAAGCACTTCAAAAGTCTCGTCAAAACTTTCTCTTGTATGAATCACAATCGGAAGGTCTTTTTCAATGGCCCAGTCGATCTGCTGCTCGAAAGCTTTCACCTGGATATCGAGTGTTGTTTTATCCCAATACAAATCTATCCCGATTTCCCCGATTGCCGGAAACTCTCTTTTATCAAGATAATTCTTTACAATTTCAAGTTCTTTTTCCCAGGTCTCAGGCTTTACATAACAAGGATGCAAGCCCATCATAGAGAAAATTTGGTTTGGATATTCAGCTTCCAGCTGAAGCATTTTTTCATGTGACTCTGAATCGATAGCGGGAAGATAAAATTCGGTAACCCCTTTATCAATCGCCCTTTGAATCACTTCTTTCCTGTCTTCATCAAATTCTTCTGCGTATAAATGTGTATGTGTATCAATCATTTTCTTTACAATTTTAATAAATCTTCGTAAGGGTTTTCAAGTTTAAGTAACATTCCGAAAGCAGGTTCTGTTTTTATTCCCTGCTTTTTCAGCGCTATGATCTGCTGTTTGAAACTCTCTCCTTTTTCCTGTAATATTCTGTATTCTGCAAGCATGTGCCGATAGGCGTTCTGTTCTTTTACAGGCTTATTTTGTCCGAAAATTTCAATAGGAAATTCTTCTAACATGAAATTTATGGTAATACAATTTTCACCATCTAAAATTGGATATTCTACTTTAATTTCTGCATCGTGAGGAATCAATTTGCTCTCTATTATATCGTTCAAAAAGTCTTCTTTAAATCTAAGATCAACCTCGCAAATAATATCCAGGTCACTGCCTTCTATATCAATTTCAATAGGAATGGTTCCGGCTAAAACAGGAGAATATCTTTTCAATTTTTCAATGAGATGATGTTTTGAAAGAACCTGACAGGCCCTTTTTTGCCTGTCATTTCCTGATTTCAGATAATCAATCTTGGTAAAATCAATCATTTTGAAAGATTTTATGCTTCACTTTTTGTCGCTGAATTTCAATTTTTTGGTTTAATTTTTCTTTAAACTCAATGTATTTAGGGTCTTTTTCATCTTCTGTCCTGTGCTCCAAGGCTTTATTAATTTTAAAGTTTTCTTTAATAAAATCTTTGGTTTCGTCAGAAAAATAAGCATTACCAAATTTCTCGAAAATATAATTAACCGCCTGACTATTAGGATGAATCATATCTTCTTTATAAAAACGGTAATCTCTGAGATCATCCATTAAAATTTCGTATACAGGAAGATAGTGGCAGTTGTCAAATTGCAGGATCGTTTCATGAACTGCAGTAATCAGTTTTGACTTACTCAGCTGATTTTCAACCATTCCATCTTTTGTATGGCGAACGGGAGAAACGGTGAAAATAATCTGAACATTGTCTTTACAGATATCGTTCAGATTGATTACCGTATTACAAATTGAATCAGTTATTTCCTGATGGCTCAGCAAT
Source organism: Chryseobacterium taichungense (assembly GCF_900109935.1). Classification (GTDB taxonomy): domain Bacteria; phylum Bacteroidota; class Bacteroidia; order Flavobacteriales; family Weeksellaceae; genus Chryseobacterium; species Chryseobacterium taichungense. The sequence goes on from NZ_FOBV01000003.1 coordinate 452,757, forward strand.
CTTTTTTCAAAGAATTTCTGCGGAACCTTGTGACAGTTGGCGACAAGCTTTTGCTTAGGAGTAAATTCGTATATAAATGACGTTCCATACGTAACGATCACCCAATCCGTTTCCTGAAGAAAGGAATTTCCCTCCTCAATTTTAGCATTGATTTTTGCTAAGGTCTGGTGGATATACCGTGTATCAAAACCTGTATGGTGATCCAGAGAAATAAATTCATCGTTAAAGGTGATTAATTCCTCTTCATGATAAAATTCCGCATCGTGAAGCCTCTTTACAGAATTAGCGATTGAAAATGGGTTGACAATGGTCCCAAAAGGGTTATTCAATGCCTGAAGCTGCCCCTGATGAAAAAGGTCAGCCATTTCAGAGGCAAAGCATGATCCTATTGAAAATATTTTATCTTCAAGCCCAATCTTCTTTTGCGATTCTTTAATTTCAACTTCTGTTCTGAATTTCATTAACCTCATTTGATAATTTGAAATGAAACAATTTAGAATTCTCAAATTGATACATTTTCAAATCAGTACATTAACTTTCTCTTCTTAATAAATAATTTGCCAATTCGGCAAATGGCTTTTTCTTCTCTTCAGGAATATCAATTTTCTGAAGGTAACTCTGTCCGATTTCATTATGCTTTTCAATTAATCGTAAAGCTTTTTCATCCACTTTTGTTCTTCTGAAAATTTTTTCTACTCCATACACCTTATCGATATTGTCGGTTTTTTTAGAATACCAGTAATCCAATTCTTTTCTTTCTTCCTTGGTGGCGTGTTCTCTTGCCATCAGATAAAGAACTGTTTTTTTATTTTCATAAATATCTCCGGCATGTTTTTTACCGAATTGTGCCTGATCACCGAATACATCGAGATAATCATCCATAATCTGGAAGGCAATTCCGATATGTTTTCCGAAATTAAAAATGGATTTTGCATCTTTGAAATTTGCTTTCGCGATCAGTGCACCTATTTCAAATGATGAAGCGCTCAACACACCTGTTTTATAAGTAATCATTCTGATATAATCATCAAAAGTTACATTTTCCTGAGTTTCAAAATTGATGTCATATTGCTGCCCTTCGCATAAAAGCAAACCTGTATGGGTAAATATTCTGATACAGGCTTTAAAAATTTCAGGCTCCAGATCTTCAAAAAACTTATATGCTTTCAGCATCAGACCGTCTCCGGAAAGAATTCCAACATTGATTCCGTGCAAAGTATGAATCGTAGGTTTATTTCTTCTTAAGGGCGCTTCATCCATAATATCGTCATGGATGAGGGTGAAATTATGGAAAAATTCGATTGCCAAAGCAGGCTTGATTGCTTCTTTTAAATTACCTCCGAACAGGTCACAGGCCATCAGTACCATGATCGGACGAAGACGCTTTCCGCCGTGTGAAATAATGTAATTCATCGGTTCGTACAACTCTGCAGGTTTATCTTTAAAGGTATACTTGGCAATAGCATCCGCAACAATCTGCTGGTATCTGTCTAAAAATTCCATAAAATCTAATAGTTTGAACAAAAATACAATTTTTCGGGGCTCTGTAAAAGTAAAAATCCTCACTGTTTTATAGTGAGGACTTAATTCTAATATTTAATTATTTTAGTTTTAATGTTTCCGGATTTTTACTTCCATGCCGAATTGTTAAAATATAAATCGTATCATTATCCATTTCATAATAAAGAAGATATTTATGGATGATCTTCAGGCTAACATTAGGTATATCAGTTCTTTTTCCTGACTCAGGAAATTCTGAAATTAATTTTAACTGCTCTGAAATTAAGTTATTAAGCTTGATACTAAATACATTAGATTTATTTCTTTCTATCCAATATTTAAGAATCTCAACAAGTTCTTTCTTAGCTTTATTTGTCCAAATTATTTTTTTAGCCATTCTCTAATTTCCTTTTGAACATCAGCATCAGAAGAAACTTCACCATTTTGAATTTCATTTCTAGCTTCAAGAACAGCTTGTTTCTCATCATCACTTGTGATATAGACAGATGATTCTTCCTGAAATTTTATTAATTGTAATAATTCTTTCAGTCTAACTTTGTCCTTTATAGCTGTAATTTGGTTTATTAAATCTATTTTTAATTCTGCGGTACTCATGACTTTTGATTTAATGATCTAAATTAGAAAAAATTTCTTAATTCAATAAACAAAAAACTTTGCCCATATGAGCAAAGTTTATATCATTTATTTAAAAATAATTTAAGATAAAAATGTCACTAAAAGATAGGTAATTCCCGCCACAATTGCCGAAATAGGAATGGTAAGAACCCAAGCCCAAAGCAGGCTTACCGTAATACCCCATCGTACGGCCGATACTCTTTTCGTAAGACCGACCCCAATGATTGATCCTGTAATCGTATGTGTTGTAGAAACAGGAATTCCGAAGTGATCTGTGATGAATAAAGTAATCGCTCCCGCAGTTTCAGCACTTACTCCTTCCAGGGAAGTTACTTTTGTGATTTTAGTACCCATAGTTTTAATGATCTTCCAGCCACCACTCATGGTTCCCAAACCAATGGCGAGGAAAGATACCAAAGGTACCCAAAGATAATGTTCTGCAAAATAATCAAAACGTCCGGCAGCAGGAATACCCAGATAAACAGGATCCTTAAGCATCTCTACGTGATAGTAGATCAATGCTGCACCGATAATACCCATTACCTTCTGAGCATCATTCAGACCATGGCCTAAACTGAAAAGTGCAGAAGATCCAAGCTGTAATCTCTTAAATGATTTATCTGCTTTGTGAGGATTTGATCTTTTATAAAGATGAACAATAATTAAAGTAATGATAATTGAGATCACCATCCCAATGATCGGCGCCATGAAAATAAACAGGAAAATTGGGATTACTTTGTCAAATTTCACAACACTCTGCTGTGTTACCTGACTGAAAGCCTCTTTACAGGTATCCCAAAAACCAAGACCCGGCTGTGCTGCAGCCACATCATGATAATCCATCATGAAAGCATGCATCAGTGCAGCTCCTAAAAATCCTCCGATCAAGGTATGCGATGAAGAGGAAGGGATCCCGAACCACCATGTCAGGAGATTCCATGCGATGGCCGCTACAAGCCCCGAAAAGATTACTTCTAGGGTGATAAAATTTTCATTGACGGTTTTGGCAATCGTGTTACCGATTTTAAATTCGCCAATAATATAGGCAGCGATAAAGAATGCCGCAAAATTCCAGAGTGCCGCCCAAAGTACAGCCTGGAAAGGTGTTAAAACTTTTGTAGAAACAATAGTCGCGATTGAATTGGCCGCATCATGAAAACCATTGATGTAATCGAAAATTAAAGCCAAAACAATAATAACTATAAGTAAAATCGGAAATTCCATTGTTTAATTATAATTATTAATTACGCGTATTTAATCATGATGTTTTCAATCGTGTTGGCAACATCTTCTGCTTTGTCCGTTACGACCTCAAGATAATTAAGTACCGATGAAACTTTGATAATGTTAATGGCATCATTGGTTTCGAACAATTCTACCATTGAGTTGGAAAGAAGATCGTCTGCAATATTCTCAATAGAATTCACTTTAATACAAGCTTCTTTTACCTGCTCCATATTTTTGAACCCTTTTAGGTTTTTCATAGCATTCTGGATTTCAAGACATGCCTTGTGAATCAGCAAAGAGAAATCCGAATATGCTTTCATTTCCGGAGATTTATATAGGAAAATATACTTTGTAGAGGCATAAATGTAATCAGCAATATCATCTAATCCCGTTGCCAGGGTGTGGATATCTTCTCTGTCGAAAGGTGTAATGAAGTTTTTCCCCAGTTCTACAAAAATCTCATGAGTAAGCTCATCATTTTTATGTTCGAAGTCGCTCATTTTTTTCAGCATAGAATCGTCGTTAAGATCGAAATCTTTAATTCCCGTGTTGAATTCCTCAGACATTGCAACGAGGTTTTCAGTTACTTTTTCGAAAAGGACGAAGAAGATTTTATCTTTTGGTTGAAAAGCGTGGAAAATATTACCAATTCCCATTTTTAAGTATTTATAATTCGAGTGCAAATTTCTTAAAAAAGGACCTTACCTGAAACAATACAACATTAAGTTTTGTTAACATTGCATGATGATTTGATTATCAACTAAAAAAACCGGCTCTAAGGCCGGTTTCCAGTATATTTTAAAGAGTTTAGTTTGCTACTTCCGCTCTCATTTCTTTTCCTTTGAATTTCATCGATCCGATGTTGCTCAATACATTGTCTTTGAATGATTTTTCAACTTCGAAGAATGAGAATTTCTCAAGAATTTCAATATCGCCGATTTCTGCTCTTTTTTTGCTTTTTCCTGAAGTCGCTTTATTGATGATATCCAATACATCAAGCTTCTTCAATTGATCTTTTTTACCAAGATTAAAGAAGAATCTTACCATATCTTCATTTTTTCTTCTCGGTTTTCCGCCACGTTCGCTTCTTTCGCCTCTGTCACGATCTCTTCCTCTGTCTCTGTCGCGGTCTCTTCTGTCTCTTCTGGAACCACCGTCATCATCTCTGCTGCTCAGTTTCTGATCCATCAGATCATGTCTGTCTTTGTAATAAAGTGCAAGATCTTTAAGCTGGAACTGAAGTAATTTATGAGCAAGCTCCTCCTTTGTAAATGCTGACAAATCAGGAATCAGAGAGTCATCAAATTCAAAGAAATCTTCGTGGATCTCAAAAAGACTTTCGAAAACACCTCCAACCTGAGCTTTAATAATATCTTCTCCGGTAGGAATTTTACCTTCGTGCATTTCGATTTTCGTCACCGATTTGATCTGTTTCAGCTTTCTGCTTTCTTCAGGTTTGATCAGGGCAATGGAAATACCGTCTTTTCCGGCTCTTCCTGTTCTTCCGCTTCGGTGAACGAATACTTCGGGATCATCAGGAAGAGAATAATGAATAACGTGTGTCAGGGAATTTACATCAAGTCCTCTTGCAGCTACGTCTGTCGCTACCAGGATATCAATATTCTTTAACCTGAATTTTTTCATTACCGTATCTCTCTGTGCCTGAGAAAGATCTCCGTGAAGAGCATCTGCTGCGTATCCATTTTGCATCAGGAAATCAGCAACCTCCTGGGTTTCCATTCTTGTTCTGCAGAAAATAATGGAATATTGATTCGGATTGGAATCAATAAGACGCTTCAAGGCTTCTTTTTTCTGGCGATAACCGATTACATAATATTCATGTTTGATGTTCTTCTTAACCTCGTTAATAGAACCCACTGAAATTCTGTGCGGTTTTGTTAAATAATTTTTAGAGATTCTTTCCACTTCTTTGCTCATTGTGGCAGAGAAAAGAAAAGTCTGCTTGGTTTCAGGCGTTTCACTAAGAATAGTTTCCAGTTCGTCCTTGAAACCCATGGAAAGCATTTCATCGGCTTCATCCAAAACCAACCAGTGGATAGCGGAGAAATCTAATGCTTTTCTGTTGATAAGATCGATAACCCTACCTGGAGTTCCCACGATGATCTGTGGTTTATCCTTAAGAGATCTGATTTGATCCATAATACTGCTTCCACCATAAACGGCTGTCGTTTTGATGTCTTTCATGTATTTGGAGTAGTTTTTAATGTCTTTCGTAATCTGAAGACATAATTCCCGTGTCGGACAAAGCACCAAAAGTTGGATTTTGCGACTCGTATCGTCAATCATATCCAAAATCGGAAGCGAAAATGCTGCTGTTTTGCCTGTCCCTGTCTGCGCAAGTGCGATCAAGTCGCGAATATCTGAAAGAATAAAAGGGATAGTCTGTTTTTGGATTTCTGTCGGGCTCTCGTAACCCAGTTCGCCAATTGCCTTAAGAATGTCAGGACTTAAATTGGTTTCCGTAAATAAATTCATTAAATATTTTAAAATTTTTGCAAAGATACAATTATTATTTGAATTACATTTTAACTATTATTACAGAAACAATAATTTAATATTTAAAACATACAATGCTTTTGTAATTTTCTCAGAAAAACCACGTTATTTTTATTATTAATTTAATAAACAATTCGATCCGCACCACCTTTATATCCGAAGAAAAATGTTTTCCGGCATTGCCTAATTTTAAGTAATTTTGAGTGAAAAATATAAAAATATGTCTGCATCAATTTCACCAAAAGTTTTTGATTTCCTGAAAAATCTGGCTCAAAACAATAACCGCGAATGGTTTACTGAGAATAAAAATCTCTACACAGAAGCTCAGGAAAATATTATCCTGTTTCTTGAAGAGCTTATCAAAGAAATGTCCGGATTTGATGAGCAATTGGTAAAAATTGATGCAAAAAAATCTTTGTTCAGGATTTACCGGGATACGCGGTTTTCAAAAGACAAAACGCCATACAAAACCAATTTCGGCGCTTCACTCGGAATGGGCAAAGGAAGCCAGAAAGGCGGATATTACCTTCACCTGGAACCAGGAAAATCATTTATCGCCGGAGGGATTTACATGCCGGAATCATCTGTTTTAAAAACATTGAGAAAAGAAATTTCACTTTACGGACAGGAATTTATTAAAATTATCAACAATAAAGATTTCAAAAAATATTTTCCTGAATTGGATCAGGATGATAAACTTAAAAAAGTTCCCCAGGGATTTGAAAAGGAGGATCCGATGGCAAAATACCTGAAGCTGAAGAGTTTTATTGTTGTCTACAACCTTACGGACGAAAAAATTTTAGATAAAAATGCTTCTAAAAATCTTGTAAAAATCTTTAAAACGATGAAGCCTCTTAACGATTTTCTTAATGCGCCTTTTTTATAGTTTTAAATCTTGTTTACTGACATTCAGAGGTTTATAATTTACACAATTTAACAATAATTTAACATTTTTATGTATCTTTGTTCTTGTCAAAAGCAAAAAAATGTCTCTATACCAAAGAATTGCTGAAAATCTGCAATATATCAGTCCGGGATTTTACAAGAAAAGATTTTTTAAAAGTTTAAATAATCTCAGTAAAGATAATTTCTCAGCAAGAAATGTAGAACCTGAATTGGTATGGATCAAAGAATTCTTACCCAAAAATGCCGTAATTCTTGATATCGGAGCCAATGTAGGAACATTTCTGTATCAGCTTGAGAATAAGCTGAATCATGAGCAGATCTACGCTTTTGAACCCAATAAAAAATTATACAGAAGGCTAAAAAGGCTTTTTCCTGAAATGCGTGTATTTCCTCTGGCACTTTCGGATGAAAATACAATAGCAGAGTTCAAAGTTCCTGTGATCAACGGAAAAACGGTTGCTTCAAGAGGCACTCTGAATACGGACTATAAAGAAAAAGGTGAAGAAAAAAGCTATACCGAAAAAGTAAAGGTCATAAAGCTTGACGAATGGGCTGCCATAGAAAATTTCAAAAAGCTGGATTTTATTAAAATAGATGTGGAGGGCAATGAAATGAAAACACTTTATGGAGCTAAAGAAGTCATTTGCAAATTTTCACCGGTACTCATGGTGGAAATGGAACAGAGACATCATGAAACACCCATCTGGCAGGAGATTTCAGAAGTTGAATCCTGGGGATTTGATGCAAAATATTTAAACAGAAATACCTTTGTCCTTGAAAAACTGACTGAAGAAATCTTACTCAAAAACATTAGTGACGAAAAAAACAAAAAAGAATACATCAACAATATCATTTTTATACCAAAAAGCCAATAAGAGATGAGTGTAGTAGCAAGGCAAGGGTTTAAATATTCTATTATTGGCTATGTAGGTTTTCTGCTGGGTACGGTTTCTGCGATTTTTATTTTTCCGAATGACCTTGTGTTCTATGGTACACTCAGGTATAGCATGCAGACGGCAGAGATGCTGGTTCCTTTTGTAGTATTCGGCATTTCGTATGCCAATGTAAAATTTTACCATAGTGTGCAGAAAGACGGCAAAAGCCAGAATATGCTTTCGCTTTCACTGCTTACTATTCTGATCAACTTCCTGATTTTTTGTGTCATTTTTTTTATACTGCCTCATATTTATCCTAAATTCATGAAAACCAAGGCCTGGAATTTTAAAGAAATTATTCTTCCTCTTATTTTGGTTTTATCATTCTGTGCCATATTTAATAAATATGTATCAAACTTTAAAAGAATTGTTGTTTCTAATATATTTGATAATCTTTTTCCTAAAATAGCCAATCTTGGCGCTTTTTGTCTTTTTTTTTATTTTGCATTTTCGCAGCAGACTGCCCTGGCATTTTTCTTCGGGATCTTTACTCTGATGCTTTTCGGATACATTTATTACACCAATAAGCTGGAAGAAATTCACCTTGATTTCAGTACAGATTATTTTAAGAAAGACGATCTATGGAAAGACTTTGCGAGTTATAGCTTCTTTGGCTTTTTAGGAACTTTCGGAAATTATCTGGCCATCAACAGCTTTATGATCGGTGAATATATGGGAATGGAGGAAAACGGAATTTATTCTACACTGTATGCATTGGTTTCTTTAATTTCTATTCCGCAATTGGGTTTATTTAATATTTCTGCGCCAATTATCAGCAAAAACCTCGCAGACGGCGATATGGAAGGTTTAGACAAATTCCATAAAAAAACATCTCTGACACTATATTTTCTGGGCGCTGTTTTATTTTCATGTATTATGGTCGGATTTCCTTATCTGACGTATTTTATGCCTAAACACGGGATATTGCTTAGGGAGTACGAGCCGGTAGTCTGGATCTGGGGTTCTGCGGTTTTGATTGATCTGGCTACAGGATTTAACGGTAATATTATTTCGCTTTCTAAATACTATAAATTCAATATTCTGGTCATGCTTCTTCTTGCAGGGCTGACAATCAGTTTAAATTTTTATTTTCTGGAGAATACCGATTTAAAGCTTATCGGAATCGCATTATCTACCGCTATTTCACTGATCACCTATAATGTGGTAAAAATTGTTTTTAATTATATTGTATTTAAAGTTTCCCCACTTACGATCGAGATGATCTTTGTATCCATCATCTGCACGCTGGCAATTACAGTCGCGATTATTTTGCCGAATTTCAACAATAATTTTATCAACCTGATCTACAAACCCGCTGTTGTTTTGTTACTGATTTTTATTGGTAATTATTTTACAAAAGTTTTTCCGATCGAAGATTATCTGAACAAAAATTTTATTAAAAGCATCTTTAAATTCAAGTAGAAATCAGGCTTTTCAGAAGTGTTTCAAGCTTTTCTTTTACTGTTTTTTTATTGTAATCTTTTTGAAAATCGAACTGATTATTTTTAAGCTCTTCAAACAGCATGATCATATCACTTTGATCTGAGATAATAAAACCCAATTTAGACTGGTAATTTTCCGGGAAAACAGCCATCTTTCCGAATTTGATTGCATCACCGATATTTCCGGTCATTTTTGTTTTTCCGTAAATTTCCTTTTGACTGAAAAATTCAGTTTCTTCCTGAATCGGACACCATAAAACATCTGCTTTCTGCATCCAGTTATTGAAGTCCAATTGGGAAACTCTTTCCTTAAAATAAGTGATGTTAATGTATTTTAAAGTTCTTTCAAGATCAATAAGTTGCTTTAATTCATTATTTTTTGCCTTTCCTAAGAAAATGATTTCCATTGGTTTCTTTTGAATATCAGGATTATTCTCAAGTTTTTTTATTACTGAAATTACTCTCTGATAATCTCTTCTTTTTTGAGAAACTCCCCCGGGAATAACAATAGTGAAATTTTTATGATCTTGTTTTGTGTAATCTCTTGTGTAAAAAAGTGGTAAAAATTTAAGACGGTCAGAGCTTAATTCTTCATCAAGAACCAGAAGATTCTTTGCTTTTTGATATACTTTTGAAGAATAAAAAAGTCCTTCTTTCCACCAAAGCTTTAGTCTGTAAACCGTATCTGTTTTGAAGATGTTCTTAAGCAAGCTCCATTTCGAACTCTGTATAAAGTTGATATTGTGAACGATAATAGCTGTATTATATTCTTCAGCAATTGTCCGGAACGTGTTAAAATAACGGTGTACGGTACCGATCACGATGAGATCATAACGTTTTGATTTTAACTGATCCAAAATCATGGAACTTTCCGACAAGAAAATATTTCCTTCTGGATGTCCGATTTCATCAATTATCCTTTTTGAAAAATAATAATCTACATTAAATTCAGCAGAATCCTGCATAATTTCTATGAAATCCTGTGCAACTTCCGCGTGGGTATCTATTTCTATGTAAGCTATACTTTTCAAAATAATTTAAGCCAACTCAATTAATGATTTTATTTAAATGAAATTTCTCCTATCCTTTCAGATCTTCAGCCATTTCTTCTTCAGCGTTTCCCAACGTTGTCTGTTGATGGCTTTTTGTTCATTTTCAGATATTTTTAGCTCTAATTTCTGGTTGCGACAATGTTCATACGATCGGATTATTTTAAAAAAGAAAAAAACTGATCTACTCTTCAGAGCTTCCTTAAACGCGGCAATATAAGCCAACAGCCTTTTCAATCCCAAAAAATAAAAATATCTGCCATAGTAATCGGCGGGTTTTATGGTGTAATCTGCTCCTTTTACTTTAATTAATTTAACGTGCAATTCGTCAAGAACGATCTCTTTCCAACCTAGGTTTTGCAGCAGTATAGCATCAATATTATCCCAGCCAAGTGTCTCCCTGATTCCGTTCATCCGGATAAAGCTTTCTCTACGATATGCTTTCACAGGCCCGCGTACATGATCCTTATTGGAATTTCCTTCATACACCCAGCTTCCGTTTTTCTCTATGTATAAAAGACCACCAACAAGACCATAATCAGCATTATTGCGGAATGCTTCCTCTATTCTTTCAAGATAGTTTTCCGGAAAAATAACATCCGAATCAAACTTGCAGATGATCTCAAAATTATCTAAATTCTGTGTTTCCAAGCCTTTTTTGAAAGCGTTTACTACTTTCGATCCGGGCTGATGAAGAGATTTCTGCAAATTGATTGTTGTAAAACGTACATCATCATCTGAATATTTCTTAATGACTTCCGCAGTCTTGTCCGTAGAGCCATCATTTACGATAACGACCCTGAAATCGCCGAAATGCTGCCTCTGTAAAGAATCCAGCGTGAAAGGAAGATTATTTTCCTCGTTATGGGCAGGAATTATGATTAAAAACCTCACTTTAAAATTATTAATAGTGAATGATAAGTGATTAATAATCAAAACATTAATCACTTGCCATTTTATTTATCTGTTATGTGGTTTCAGCATGTTTCTGGGATCAAGGATTTCATCCAGCTTTTCCTGTGACAGAATACCTTTTTCCAACACTAAATTATAAACGCTTTTCCCTGTCTCCAATGCTTCTTTTGCAATCTCGGTAGAATGTTTATATCCGATATACGGGTTGAGAGCCGTTACAATTCCAATGCTGTGTTTCACCATGTTTAAACATACTTCACGGTTTGCTGTAATTCCCGCTACACATTTCTCCCGAAGCGTATCCAGCGCATTACAAAGAAAGTGAATATTTTCCATGATAGCATGGGAAAGCACCGGTTCCATGACGTTGAGTTGCAATTGTCCTGCTTCTGCAGCAAAAGTTACCGTAAGATCATTCCCAAAAATTTTAAAGCAAACCTGATTAACCACTTCAGGGATCACAGGATTTACTTTTCCCGGCATGATGGACGATCCCGGCTGCATCGGCGGAAGATTAATTTCGAAAAGTCCGGCTCTTGGCCCTGAAGAAAGGAGTCTCAGGTCATTACAGATTTTTGAAAGTTTTACGGCAAGGCGCTTCATGGAAGACGAATAAATAACATACGATCCGGTGTCAGGCGTTGCTTCTACCAGGTCGGGTGCAGAAACTACGGGAAAACCGCTAATCTGGGCCAAATTTTTAGCACACAGAGCCGCATAGCCGATCGGAGCATTCAGTCCGGTACCGATTGCAGTAGCCCCCATATTGACTTCAACAAAAAGACTTGCGTTGTTATTCAATTTAGAAATATCTTCTTCCAGCGTCGCCGCAAATGCTTCAAATTCCTGCCCCAAAGTCATCGGAACAGCATCCTGGAGCTGCGTACGACCCATTTTTATTACATCACTAAATTCACGTCCTTTTTCCCTGAAAGCTTCAACAATTTTTTCAAGCTTCTCTACAAGCGTCGCATTCATCTGCAACAATCCCATCTTAATGGCCGTTGGATAAGCATCATTTGTTGATTGTGAAAGATTAACATGATCATTCGGTGAACAGAACTCATACTGACCTTTATTTTTACCTATTTTTTCCAAGACCCTGTTGGCAATGACTTCGTTCGCATTCATGTTGATGGAAGTTCCCGCCCCACCCTGGATCATGTCTACAGGAAACTGCTCATGAAGCTCACCGTTGATAATTTCGTCGCAAACCTCAGCGATGTTAAAATACATATTTTCATTAAGAAGCCCCAGTTCATAGTTTGTTTTAGCCGCCGCCTTTTTTACAAAAGCCAGGCCTCTGATAAACTGCGGATAAGATGATAACAGCTGCCCTGAAATTTTAAAATTATTGATCGCTCTCTGTGTCTGTACTCCATAATAAGCATTTAGAGGAACGTTCAATTCGCCCAGTAAATCGCTCTCTTTTCTGAAATTCTCCATAATTTGTAGATGAATTAATATACCAGTATAACAATGTACCAATGTACCAATAAATAAATGAATTTAGATATTGGTACATTGATAAACTGCTACATTGTTACATTTATTTTAACGGATATTTTAATACCAAAGCCTGTAAAATGGCAAAAGTTTCGGCATCCATGATTCCGTCATAATTCTGCGGACGGAAATGGTACTGAAATGCTTCTATGGTTTTCTTGGTTGCATCGTCCCACTTTCCGCTCAGATCCAATGCATAACCGAACTTCTGTAATTGTGTCTGCACATTGAAAATAAAAGTCGGATCATTATATTGCAGCTGGAAATCTGTAGAGGTGGCAAGATCATAATAAGACTGTTTCTGAGCTTCATCATACCACATCCCGATCTGATATTCATCATAAAGTTTCTTCCATGGGAAAAGTGGCCCCGGATCCTGCTTTCTGGTAGGGGCAATATCCGAATGCGCGAGAATATTCGTCGCCGGAATCTGATATCTGTTAACAATATCCTTTACCAGAGCTGCCACTTTTTTGATCTGTGCATCATCAAAAGGGGCAAATATTCTTTTACCGGAAGCATCGGTTGTATAGCCTGTATTTACGATTTCTATTCCGATTGAAGTATCATTAAGATTTTTATCTGCTCTCCATGCACTTACTCCTGCATGATAGGCACGCTTGTTTTCGTCTACTAACTGGTAAATCTGGTTATCACCTGTGTTATTAACAAGATAATGAGCACTTACTGCCTGCTGTGTAAGAACGGTAATTGATTTATCGTCCGGTAAAGCCGTATAATGGAGAATAAGATATCGTTGTCTGAAATTCTGTGCAATTGCCGGAAAATAATCTTTTACCACTTTATAGCCAGCCGGTTTTGCAGAAACAATAGACCCATAGCTTGCGGTGTTATCATTCTTGGTAATATCAGCAATATTGGTAGTGAAAAACTCTACTCCATGATCGGAAGTGATCTTTGGTTTTGGTTTTTCGGCGGGAGTCTGTGCTGTGGCCTTTTGCTGTATTGATGGGGTTTTGGGAATGTACTGCCTTTTTTTTGCATTTTGCTGCGAAGTACAGGAAAAAACGACCGTACTTAATCCGATGATATATAATGTTTTACGCATTTGTCTATTTTTTTTCTTAGTTTATCAGCTCAAAAATACGCAAATTTTTCTTGAAAAATATTTGGTAAATAAAGAAATCTATTCTATATTTGCACTCGCAATAAAGGAACAACGATCATTAAAAAACGAAGATAAACAGGAGGGTTGCCGGAGTGGTTAACGGAGCAGTTTGCTAAACTGTCGACGCGAAAGTGTCGCAAGGGTTCGAATCCCTTACCCTCCGCTTTTCTATATATCTTTTTCGGGGCGTAGCGTAGTCCGGTCATCGCGCCTGGTTTGGGACCAGGAGGTCGCAGGTTCGAATCCTGCCGCCCCGACTTTTAGCTTACATAATCGTTAAGCAACAATCAACTTTTAATGGGTGCGTAGCTCAGCTGGATAGAGCATCTGCCTTCTAAGCAGACGGTCAAAGGTTCGAATCCTTTCGCGCTCACAGAAAACTCACAAGAAATTGTGAGTTTTTTTGTTTATTATTAGAAAGGAAACTCTATTTTTTTTAATTTAATAATAATTCATGTATCAGTTTAATATTTCTTAAAGTCTAAAATTTTTAAATCGTCGGTACTGATTTTAAAATGATATAAAGCAGTTTTCTTTATGATATATTTACGCGTGACATTCTCATAATCAATATCAATTATATTTTTATCAAGCTTATAGATCAATGTACTGTTAACAGTTCCACTGAATCCCGGAACATTTTTATATAAATACCTATAAACAACATCCCTTACATCGTCTCCTTCCAGGTGATAGTCAGGGAAAGCAGCTACCAGATTCATTTTAGGAATCGTATATAATGTATCTACTTTTACACTTTTCTTATCATTTCCGGGCAACATATTTCTGCCCAGAAAAAATGTATTATCTTTTTCAAAGAATATTTCAAGTTTCTTACCCACAACTTTGTACTTTTTTGACTGTTTCATCCTCGTCTGAAAGAAATCTTCTACAGACATTTCTTTTTTCTGTATATAGGAGATTGTGACATTTCCGTTACCTTCCAGTTGTTGGGCACTTATCTTGGTACATAATGAGAATATGAACAGGATAAAGTAAATAAATAATTTTTGTTTAGTCTTCATAGTTGTTATCAGTATCATATTTTTCTAATACGGAGTCAATCTAAATCATTCATGACTTTAAATTGCCTGCAAATTTATCATTCTTTATCATTCCTTTAGAAGATTGAATCTGAGAATGCTAACGGTGCATACCATTTTTTATTTTAGAATAATTTAAATTTTTGCGAATTTTATTTTTATAATTAAGAAATAAATTCTATATTTGCACCCACAAAAAACAAGGTAATATCCCTGTTTTAGATGACTTCATCGGGGCGTAGCGTAGTCCGGTCATCGCGCCTGGTTTGGGACCAGGAGGTCGCAGGTTCGAATCCTGCCGCCCCGACATCAAATTTATTTTTAGGGTGCGTAGCTCAGCTGGATAGAGCATCTGCCTTCTAAGCAGACGGTCAAAGGTTCGAATCCTTTCGCGCTCACAAGAAACTCACAGGAAATTGTGAGTTTTTTTGTTTTAAAGAATTACAAACTTCTACTCTAAAACTGTAATAATATTCATTTTATATTAAAAGAACTGCCATCCCAAACATAAAATTTTGTTGCATATTTTTTCTTTTCCCGATCATTTTCATCTTTCTCCATTTCTTCCATTTTAAAAATAATCGTATTAGACACTCCTCCTTTGTCATTAGGAAAGATGAATTGTTCGGAATGATAATACACGTCAGCATCACCTACATTAATAAGTTGGGGAAGAGTAATCAATTTTTTATCCTTCAACAGAATATACTGATCATAGCTCGGAATTCCGCATGCTTCACCGGAAACAGTAGCTTTTAAAGTTAATTCTACATTTTTCAACTTATGACCGCTTTCAACATTAAAGGTGCCATAATTCAGGCTTTCACCGGATCCTGTTTCAAAAGAAACTTCATCAATCAGGATATTTTCTTTTATCATTTTTACGCCTGCTCTGTTTTGCTGTACTTCTTCATCTTTAAACTGTCCGTCTTTTATTTTAACCGTTTTCGTCAGTCCAAAAAGAAAATCATAGCCGTTTTTGTTCCGGTAATCTACACAAAGATTTCCGCCCCATACATATCCCTCAGACATTTTGCCTTCTTTCTGATATGAGACTTTATACCAGTTGGCAGCTCTTTCACCAAGCTTAAGAATAGAATCCTCTTTTTTAATAATTAAAATATCTTGATTGGTATTCAGCGAATCAAGGACTGGAGAAGCTACATCAGGAAGCTGACGGATCCTCGTATTATCTGTAAAAATTTTCTGTGCCTTGTTTTCTTCGAAGCTGAAGATACCATTTGCATACGTATCATGATCTTTCTGCGCCGAAAAAGTCTGAAGCATGAAAATAAATAAAATGGCGAAAAGGGATTTCATATTAATATTTTGTGGTGTTATTTTTCTAGAAGAAGGCTCACCCATTCTTCTCGCTGAAGCTGTTTTTTAAGCTCTAAACCGTTTTCTTTGCAAACTTCCAGAATATCATCCACATCGAAGAAGCACAATCCAGAAAGTAGCAATTGTCCGCTGTCATTCAACACCGAAACATACGTTGGAATATCTGAAATAAGAATATTTCTGTTGATATTTGCCAGAATGATATCAAAATTTTCTTTGCCTAAATTTTCTGCAGTTCCCAACTCAATATCCAGCTCAACCTTATTTCTTGCGGCATTTTCTTTTGAATTCTCTACAGACCATTCGTCGATATCGATTGCCTTTGTATCTCCAGCACCAATTTGTTTTGCATAAATAGCGAGTACTGAAGTTCCACAACCCATATCCAGAACTTTCTTTCCATTAAAATCCATATCCCTCATCTGTTGGATCATAAGATGGGTCGTCGGGTGATGCCCTGTTCCAAAAGACATTTTCGGCTGAATAACAATTTCATGCATTCCCGGAACTGACTCGTGAAATTCTGCACGGATCAGTACTTTATCATCGATATTGATTGGTTCGAAGTTTTTCTCCCACTCTTCATTCCAGTTGATATTTGGCATTTCCTGGAAAGTATAATCGATTTTAACCTCTTCGTTCTGAAAAAGCGGAAGCGTTTTTAAATCTTCTTCTTTAAATAAATCTTTCTGAATATATCCTAAAATACCATCAATTTCTTCTGTAAAGCTATCAAAACCGATCTCGATAAGCTCTGCCATTAATATTTCGTTCCAAGGCTGAAGTGGAGAAATCTTGAAATTGAATTCTAAATAATTTTGCATGTCAATAATTTGTTGCAAAAATAAAACTACTTTTTTGATTTTATTGAAATATTGTTCTTTTGTTTTTAACGCAACGAGCACAAAGATTTTTCAATGTTATTATAAATATTTCTCGTTCGCTAAGGCGTTTCACTTAGCAAAGTACAGTAAGAACATCAGTCTGAAGAATGAAGAATTCACGATTTAAAAGTAATGCTCTTTTTAATTTTACTGAAATATTGTTGTTTTGTTTTTTAACGCAACAAGCACAAAGATTTTTTAAATTATTGAGAATATTTTTCGTTCGCTAAAACGTTTCACTCAGCAAAGTACATTAAGAACATCAGTCTGAAAAAGGAAGAATTCACGATTTAAAAGTAATGCTCTTTTTAATTTTACTGAAATATTGTTCTTTTGTTTTTAACGCAATGAGCACAAAGATTTTTTTTCAAATTATTGAGAATATTTTTCGTTCGCTAAGGCGTTTCACTCAGCAAAGATTGTAGATTAAGCATGTCATTCTGACGAAGGAAGAATTCACGATTTAAAAGTAATTCTCTTTTTAATTTTACTGAAATATTGTTGTTTTGTTTTTTAACGCAACAAGTACAAAGATTTTTTAAATGTATTGAGAATATTTTTCGTTCGCGAAGGCATTTCACTCAGCAAAGTACAGTAAGAACATCAGTCTGAAGAATGAAGAATTCACGATTTAAAAGTAATGCTCTTTTTAATTTTACTGAAATATTGTTGTTTTGTTTTTTAACGCAACGAGCACAAAGATTTTTTAATATTATTATAAAATATGTCTCGTTCGCTAAGGCGTTTCACTTAGCAAAGTACAGTAAGAACTTCAGTCTGAAGAAGGAAGAATTCACGATTTAAAAGTAATGCTCTTTTTAATTTTACTGAAATATTGTTGTTTTGTTTTTTAACACAACGAGCACAAAGATTTTTTTTCAAATTATTGAGAATATTTTTCGTTCGCGAAGGCGTTTCACTCAGCAAAGATTGTAGATTAAGCATGTCATTCTGACGAAGGAAGAATCTATTTTCTTATTTAGTAAGATTCTTCACTCTCACTTCGTTCTCGTTCAGAATGACAAACTTAATACATAAAAAAGCGAACCGAAGTCCGCTCTTATCAATTATAGTTTCAAGTCTAAAAACTTTAAACCCAAAACATTAAATTTTAAATCAATTAAGGATTTGTAGAGAAGATTGATCCGTTGGCAATCAATGCTCTACGGTTCATTTTAAGAATATCTCTCACCCATTCTGCAAAATCTTCCGGCTGAAGAACTTTATCCGGATTCCCATCCGTAAGACCGCCCTGTATAGACATATCCGATGCAATGGTGCTTGGAGTAAGTGTAATCACACGGATATTCTGCTTTCTCCATTCTGCCATCATGGATTGTGAAAGAGAAACAACGGCTGCTTTTGAAGCTGCATACGCCGACATATTGGGACCACCTTTTAAACCCGCGGTTGATGCAACATTAATAATATCGCCTTCACCTTTAGACTTCAAATATGGATACACCGCCTTTGCAGCATAATACACTCCGAAGAGATTGGTTTTAATAACCTGCTCCCACGTCTCTGAGGGCATTTCTTCAATAGATCCGAAATCACCGATCCCAGCATTATTAATAAGAATATCGATTCCTCCTAATTGTTCGGCCAGAGATTCGATTCCTGCTTTTACGTGTATTTCATTATCAACACTGAAAACAGCATATGCTGCCTTTACGCCAAGTTTCTGGATTTCATCAACTGTCATTTTCAGGTTTTCTTCATTTCTTCCTGTAATTCCAATATTTACGCCTTCATGTGCCAATGCGAGAGCAACTGCTTTGCCAAGACCTCTTCCACCACCTGTGATGATGGCATTTTTTCCGTTGATGTTCATTATATTTAATTTATTGTTGATGCAAATTTACGAAAGATGATTCGCATACTATTGATGAATAATGATATTATGAGAATAGACATTAAAGATAATATGACAATTTTCACAAAAATAAAACCGGCTTCACAGGAAGCCGGCTTCTTTGAAAGTATAGTAATAAAATGAAAAATTAAGGTATAAGGATCTGATTTTGAACTTCAAATTCTTCCGATGCTGAAAACCTGTTTCCATACATGTCAACTGCTCTCACCTCAACCTTATGTTTTCCCAGAGAAAGCTTTTTAGAAAAGTCTCCCGTCCAGATATGTTTTGATGCTTCAGGATTTGAAGGCCTTCTTCCCGGGAAAATAGTATTCGTTGTATCCCATTTGAAAACAGACATGGCAAAACTCGGATCTACGGTTTCGTCGTATTGCATTTCTTCCCATTTATCATCATCTATCCTGTATTCCACTTTGTCTTTTTTGCTGCCCATAAAGAAGTTTGCCAGCACTTTTGCAGATGTTTTTGAAGGGAAAGGAATCACTTTCGGTACATACAGATTGATCTGATAATCTTCCGGCTGACCCGCAGTTTTATATTTAATTTTATATTCATTATCGTTAAAGCTGATGAAAGAATATCCTTTGGCCGTGCCGTCTCTCATGGTAGATGTCGGCAATCCAAGATTATCCGATGTTCCAGACCACCAGTCGCCGCAAGTGGTTCCGGCATTGTATTCGTGAAGATCTTTTGAACCGTTCCAGCCTGCTTCTTTTCCATAGAAAATCTGTTGCTGAATATGCGTATGCGCCGATAAAATCAATGCATTTTTAAAAGGCAATAAAAAATCAAATAGCTTCTGACGGTCAGAATTCCTGAAATTATCTTCATTCTTATGTTCAAGCGGAATGTGGAAAGAAACGACGATCAGTTTATTTTTATCCACCACTTTCAGGTCATTTTCTATAAATTTTAACTGATCTTCACGGAAACCTCCCCAATATCCTTTTCCATCTCTAGGATCCGGATAAAGAATATCATCCAGCACGATAAAGTGAACATTTCCATAATTAAAGGAATAATTGGCAGGACCGAAATTGGACTCAAAAGTCTCATCGGAAAGCAGATCTTCCTTCGCTTCATAATTCATGTCATGATTTCCCATGATGTTGTACCAAGGCAAACCGATCTCTTTCATTACTGTTGCGTAAGGCTTTTGAAGTATTAAATCATTTCCTACCAAATCTCCCAGACTGATTCCTAACACTGCATTTTTCTTCGTATTTTTCACTTCATTTACAATAGATCTTCTGAAATAATCAAGCTCCTTTTCGGTGTAAGGTTGTGGATCACCAAAAACAAGAATATCAAAATTTTTGCTTTCATTTTGTTTGTTTAAGGCAAAATTGATCTCTTTCGGAAGCTCACCTGTCGGCGCAGATCCTTTGTATTTAAAATCTGCCGGAGAACCTTTTGGTTTATACTGATAATAATACTGAGGCAGGTTATTTCCGTTTACCGGCGTCATATATCCTGAAGGTTTGATCACAAAAACCGATTGCCCTTCCATGATCGGCAGGCTATATCTTCCGTTCTTATCGGTAAGAACCACCTGTGCTCCGTTGGAAACCGCTACTCCTTCAATTCCTTTTTCCCTGTTCTCTTTCTTCTGATTTTTATTGAGATCTTCATATACATATCCCGAAACAGAAGTCTGTGAGAATGCCATTGCTGAAATCAGTATACACGGCATTAAAAATTTTATATTCATTGTATTGATATTTAAAGTTAAATTTTGGCTTCAGCCAAATTGATTCTTTTTCTAAGAATCGGGCTAAAGCCCGATCCCGCCGATGAATTTTACGGCTTATTCCACCACATTTTTACGTTGATATCATCTCCGCCCATCTGCTGTACAGCGGCCTGGTAATTAGCGGTATTCAATATTCTTGGATTTGGCGGATACATAAGCCTTGAAGGCAATACTCCATTATTTAATAATCCTCCATTGTTTGGCAGTACAGGGAATCCTGTTCTTCTTTTTTCAAACCACTGCTGCTGATCGACAAAGAATAAAGCGACATATTTCTGAAGCATAATTCGTTCTAAAGTCCCATTGTAAGCCACATTGGTATTAGCAAAATAATTGGATGGCACGGTTGAACCCCATTGTTCAATCGCTGCCTTAACCCCATTCTCATAATATGTTTGTGCATTTCCCGGGATAATTCCTTTAAAAGCAAGCTCAGACAAAATAAACTGCAACTCAGCATAGGGATACACCAAAATATTTAATGGTGCTTTTGCCAGGTTTTGATTCATATTGGAAGGCTGATAATTAAAGGTTGTTCCGTAAGCATATCCTGATGGCGCGCCTTTATACCCTATATTTGCATTGCCGGGAATACTTTTGGCCTGCCCGAAAAACATTGACATTCTCGGATCATTATTGGCTTTTAATGTTTCTACAAAGAATTCAGATGCTGCTCTACCGGTAGTAAAATCCTGTGGTCTTGTAATCGGGGGAAGCAGTGGTGCAACGCCAGTTACATTTACTTTAGCCGTTTCGGTATTGCTCTGAAAAATAGGATATTTGGCAGGATCGCTGATAATTTCCTGAATTCTTTCATTTACATTCACCTCACCATTTCTGTTTAAAATTCTTGTCAGCAAACGTAATGAAAGTGAATTACAGAATTTTTTCCAGTTGGTAATCCCGTTCGCATCACTTTCTGCTTTGTAAAAAATATCCGAACCGGTAAGCATCTTAGTGGTTACAAATAGCGAGTTTGCCGTTTTTAAATCATCTAATAATTTTACATAAATATCTTTCTGCTTATCAAATTTCGGTTGAGCATTTCCATCATCCAGACTTGAAGCTTCAGAAAATGGCACGTCACCATAAGTATCGGTAAGATTGGAATAAATCCAGGCATTAAGCACCATGGCAATTGCAATATAATTCGGATCATTATCTTTTTCAGCGGCGAGCTTCATGTCTTTTACCTGCTTGATCCATTTGTAGCTGTTATTCCAGAAGCCAGCTCCGGTGTTCTCTGTAATGTTGTATCTACTGAGTGTATTTCCTTCATTCGGAAAATCCAGAGAAACCTGCATAAGATCGAATGTAAAATCATTTGCTCTCATATAATTGACAGCCGCCATATTATACTCTATCGGAACGAGTAATTTTGAAGCTGCAGGCTCGCTGATCCTGCTGTTGTCAACATTTACCTCATCAAGGTTTCTGCTGCACGATACCGGAATACAACCAATTCCTGCAATTAATAATGTATTTAAAAATAATTTTTTCATGTTTTCAGAATTTAAAATTTAACATTAAGCTGAATACCTACCGTTCTTGCAGTCGGCAACTGTCCCATTTCTACACCCGGTGTGATCTGATTGTCATTCAGTGTTGCCGCTTCAGGATCAAACAGTGGGAACTTCGTCCACATCCACAGGTTTCTTCCGAATAAAGCCAGGGTCAGTTCTGTGATCTTAAGCTGATCGGTAACATTTTTAGAGAAAGTGTAAGCAATTCTTGCGTCTCTCAGTTTGATGAAAGAAGTATCGAATGTATTGGTTTCCACGTTGGCTCTCCGGTAATAATCAGCGTAATAAGATGACAGCAAAATCGGCTTGGTGTTCGGCGAGAATGTTCCGTCTGGGTTTTGTACTACTCCATCGCCTACAATCATTCCTCCCGGATTCTCTCTTCCGAATAATGTATGTTCCAGCTTTCCTTGTTCCGTCATTTTGTGATGCGACTGGGAATAAGCCATTCCCTTATACTGTCCGTCAAATGAGAAACTCACGGTAATACCTTTATATCTGAATTCGTTCTGAATTCCAGCTCTCCATTTTGGATATGCATTTCCTATTTTCTTCATCTGCGTCGGTTTTGCTGTAAGCCCATCGGTAGCGTTATAAATCACCTGACCATCCGGAGAATACATCAGTCCGTATCCATACATATCGCCCAGTGAACCTCCTACGAAAGCATTAAAGTAAACCACACCTCCTACGCTTCCCATTGTGTAAGGCTCTCCGTTGAATTCTTCAGGTAATGACAGAATTTTGTTTCGGTTCATAGACCAGTTGGCATTGATGCTCCATGAAAAGTTTTTGTTTTTCACCGCATACGTATTCAATGTCATTTCAAGACCTCTGTTTCGTACTTCACCCGCGTTGATAACTTTCGTGCTGTACCCCGTTTCCCACAATGTAGGAATTCTGATAATCTGATCTTTGGAATTGTTCTGATAAGCAGTAATGGTATAATTGATTCTGTTTTTAAGAATTGTAAAATCCATCCCCGCTTCCATATTGGTAATCATATTAGGTCTCAGGTTCGGATTGGGATATAAAGAGGGAGATTCCACAGAGCCAACAAAATCACTGTTGTTGTAATATTTGATCAGCTGATAGGGATCTGTATCATTACCAACCTTGGACCAGGAAGCCCTTAATTTCCAGTAATTAAAAGAGTTGGAAGATAAATTAAAAATATCTGAAAGAATAAAAGATGTAGCTACTGAAGGATAGAAATAAGAACGGTTTTCCTTCGGCAGAGTGCTGCTCCAGTCATTTCTTGCGGTAAGATCAAGGAAAATTTTATTCTTAAAGCTTACGGTTGCAAGGGCGTACGCACTGTTCACCTGCTTGTCATTTGGTCTTGCAAATTTTGAAATATTTGAAATACCGTTTGGAAGCGTATAAACACCTGGCTTCAGAAGGCCTTCTGCAATATAATCATTCATCGTATATTCTGTGTAGCGGATATTTCCTCCTGCTGAAGCACTGAAATCAAATTCTCCGAATGTATTGCGGTAAGTGAATAAAACATCGTTATTCAAATCCATCAACCTTACATGCTGCTCCCGATACATTCCCTGAAGATAATTGGCAGAACTCCATGGTCTTTTCTGAGTACGGAGTTCGTTGTTCAGCTCCATCCCCGACCTTACCATGACATCGAGATTTTTGGTGATTTTATAATTAAGGTTTACGTTTCCTGTGATAAAGTTTTTATCCACTCCATTCAGCATTTCATAAGCAATAAGGTAAGGATTGTCGATAAATGAACTGAAAGGATGCACCTGATCTACCTGCTCTTTTCCTTTTTTCCAGATTGGTCTGTACCAGGAAAGATCGACGTTCGGATTCTGGAAAATCATGAAATATGAGATCGACTGATTACTGTAGCCGGTCGCCGGAAGGTTGTCACTTTTAGTTTTGTTGTAGTTTATTTTAATTCCGATCTTTAATTTTTCACTCAGCTTATGATCTACAGAAAAAGCAGCATTGAACCTATCGAAACCTGTATTTGGCATCATCCATTCGTTTTTTAAATACGTTAAAGATGATCTGAAAGATGTATTTTCGTTGGATGCCTCTACGGAAATGTTGTTTGAAAAGGTTGTCCCAGTTTCCCAAAATCCTTTGATGTTATCTTTATAAGGTTGCCAGAGTTTTCTTTCGGAACTTTGCCCTTCGAGATCTGGATCATACTGGAAATAATACTGACCCGCAAACTTTGGTCCGAATGCGCTGCTGGTAGAACCTGTGTTGATTCCATCCGCGGAAGCTCCATAAGAATAGAAAAAATTTCCCTGCGTATCTTTTTGTAAAGTTCCCTGTCCATATTCGTACTGATAATCCGGCCATTTCAATACCGTGTCGTAGCTGGAATAAGAATTTAAGCTTACCTGCACTTTTCCTTTTCTGCTTTTTCCGGATTTTGTAGTGATCATAATAGCCCCGCCGGCACCTCTTGATCCGTACAATGCTGAAGCTGTTGATCCTTTAAGAACCGTAATTGATTCAATATCATCAGGATTGATGGTATTGATTCCGTTTCCGTAATCGATGGGTAAATCTGCCTTCGCTCCTGCTCCATATGCAGAGAATCCTGTTCCTGTCGTATTATTGTTTAAAGGCACTCCATCTACTACGATGAGAGCATTATTCTGATCAGGATTCATGGAGATATCCCCTCTCAGTTTAATGATTGAGCTCCCGAGAGGTCCTGCACCGGCTGTCTGAATTTTAAGACCTGCCACTTTTCCCTCAAGTGCCTGCGACCAGTTGTTGTTTTGGGTTTTCAAAAGCTCGTCAGACTTGATCGTTTCTGCCACATATCCTAAAGAACGGTCCTGTCTTTTAATCCCCAATGCCGTTACCACTACTTCGTCAATGTTTTTTATCGTGTCCCGCTTTGCCTTTTGCTGGGCCATAACATTTACACTGACCAATCCTAATAATGATAATATTAGTACTTTTTGTGTCTCTTTACGCATATCCTTTTTGTTTGTGCAAAATTAGACCGTCATTATGATTATGGTTTTAACTTGATTTTAACATTTATTAAAGAATTATTAAACCCTATATTAATTTATTTTTAACAAATCTTTATAGAGATTTGGTTCACAATCCTTTAAGCTAATTAAGAATTTTTAATATGACTTTTCCTATCTAAAAGCGTAATTTTATTGTCTTTCTTTGAGAAAATAACAGATACCACACATCTACCACGAATGATAAATCGTTAAAAAATTAACTGTGTTCAAACAACAAAAAAGTCTGCCTTTAAAAAGACAGACTTCGGTATATTTTAAAAAATCATTTATTTAAGCTGATCAGGAATATTCGTCGTAATAAAACCAATTCCCTGTTTTTTCAATTCATCCGAAACAGCAACATCATTTACGGTCCATGCATTCGTGATTAATCCTAAAGCTTTAGCATCAGCAATCCATGTCGGATTCTTTTGGAAAACACTGTAATGATAATCAATTCCGTCTAAACCTTCATCTTTGATCTGCTGCGGAGAAAGCTCTCCTCTTAAATACTGCACTTTGAAAGCCGGTTCTAGTTTTTTAATTTCCTTGCAGATATTCAGACTGAAAGAAATAAACTCACACTGAGATCCCAGCTTCATATCCTTAATCATTTTGATGGTTTTTGCCGTCAGCTCATCTTCCTTTTCTTTTGTTTTATCAGGCTTTATTTCAACAATAAGCTTTAACGTTTTGTCTTTCTTTCCCTGCTTCAGATAATTTTTCAGGGTAGGAAAATTTTCACCGTTGGATAATTTTACTTTTTCAAGATCTTTAAAATTCGTTTCGGAAATTTCCATTTTTGCATGGTGCTCGTCGTGATTTACGACCAAAACGCCATCTTTCGTCATTCTTACATCAAATTCAGATCCGTAAATCTTTAAATGTTGAGCATTTTCCAAGGACTTCAGAGAATTTTCCGTCGTTGGCGGCTGCGTCTGCCAATACCCTCTGTGGGCGATAATCTGGGTTTGTGCCTTCATGAAAACTGTGCTTGCTACTGCTAACCCTAAGATAAGTTTTTTCATAATATAAATTAAATTATTATTAAATATCCGCGAAATTTATGATCCGCCGAAAATTCAGATAAAATAATGAACAAATTTAGAAAGACATTTCTGATAATACTTTAAAATGAATATGAAATTTGTTTAATTTAATATTAAATCTAATCGCCAAAATCTCATAATACTTATTATTTTTGCTGAAAGACAGAAATCCAATGCCCGATAATCTCGAAAACATACAGCAGAAAATAGAAGATCTTCGTAAAGAACTTCATCAGCATAATGAAAATTATTATCTTCTTGACACCCCTACGATCTCAGATTTTGATTTCGATATGCTGCTTGAAGAACTCCGTGATCTGGAAGCAAAATACCCGGAATTCTATGATGAAAACTCTCCCACAATGAGAGTTGGCGGAGGCATTACAAAAGTTTTCCCTACCGTTCAGCATAAATTCAGAATGTATTCCCTCGACAATTCCTACGATTTTGACGATCTTGAAGACTGGGAAAAAAGAATTATTAAAACCATCGATGAACCCGTGGAATTTGTCGCTGAATTAAAATACGACGGTGCTTCCATTTCCATTCTCTACGAAAACGGAAAGCTTGCTCAGGCAGTGACCCGTGGCGACGGCTTTCAGGGTGATGAGATTACTTCAAACGTTCGTACCATTTCTGATATTCCTTTAAAGCTGAAAGGCGATTTTCCTGAACATTTCTTTATGCGTGGTGAGATTTATTTAACCCGAAAAAATTTCGATAAAATCAATAAACTTCGTGAAGAAGAGGGCCTCGATCCATTCATGAATCCCAGAAATACAGCAAGCGGAAGTCTGAAAATGCAGGACAGCGGCGAGGTAAGAAAACGTGGTTTATCATCAGTTTTATATCAATACATTTCCGAAGAAATCCCTGCAGAATCTCACTGGGAGCTTCTGAAAAAAGCAAAATCCTGGGGTTTCAAAACATCACAGCAGGCTAAACTCTGCACAACTTTGGATGAGGTAAAAGAATTTATTACCTACTGGGACATCGAAAGACACAATCTTCCTTTTGAGATTGACGGTATCGTATTAAAAGTTAACTCATTAAAGCAACAACGACAACTTGGATATACTGCCAAATCTCCGCGTTGGGCCATGGCTTATAAATTTAAAGCTGAAAAGGTTGAAACCGAATTACAAAGCGTTTCTTATCAGGTAGGAAGAACGGGAGCGATCACTCCGGTGGCCAATTTAAAACCTGTTTTACTGGCAGGAACCATTGTTAAAAGAGCATCCCTACACAATGAAGACATTATTAAAAAACTGGATCTGCACGAGCATGATTTTGTATATGTAGAAAAAGGGGGAGAAATTATTCCTAAAATCGTTGGCGTAAATACAGAAAAAAGAGCAGCCGAAAGCAAAGAAATAGAATATATCAAACATTGCCCTGAATGCGGAACAGAGTTGGTAAAAATCGAAGATCAGGCGATCCACTTTTGTCCGAATGATTTGCACTGTCCGCCACAGGTGGTGGGTAGAATGATCCATTATGTATCCAGAAAGGCATTAAATATTGAAAATCTGGGAAGCGAAACTATTGAGCAGCTTTACAGGGAAAAATTAATTGAAAACCCTGCCGACTTTTATGTTTTAACCAAAGAACAGCTTCTTCCTTTGGAAAGAATGGCAGAAAAATCTGCGCAGAATATCATTTCAGGAATTGAAAAATCAAAAGAGATTCCATTTGAAAAAGTACTGTACGGAATTGGTATAAAGCACGTCGGAGAAACGGTTGCCAAGAAATTAGTCAAAAATTTCCCAACCATAGAAGAACTTAAAAACGCTACGGTAGAAGAGCTTTGTCAGGTAGAAGATATAGGAACTAAAATCGCTGTAAGCATTGTAGACTTTTTCGCCAATCCGGAAAATGTTCTGATGCTGGAAAGATTAAAATCTTACGGCGTTCAGTTAGAAAAAGGAGAAAGCACCAATGAAGTCTTATCCAACATTCTGGCAGGAAAAACTTTTCTTTTCACGGGAAAACTGTCGTTGTTTACGAGAGAAGCTGCTGAAGAAATGGTAGAAAAGCATGGTGGGAAGAATATTTCCGCAGTTTCTAAGAATTTAAATTACCTCGTTGTGGGCGAGAAAGCCGGAAGCAAACTAAAAAAGGCTCAGGATATCGGAACGATCAGCATTCTTGATGAACAGCAGTTCCTAGATTTGATAGGACAGCAGTGATATTCTAAAATATTTAACATAATAAGCCATTGAGATTCTTTCTTAATGGCTTATTTTTGTCCGAAATTTAAATAATAACCATGAGAAAAATCTACTTGATAATTTCCTTTATTATGTTTGCTGTGTTTCAAGCACAGATTGTAAATATTCCAGATCCTGTTTTCAAAGCGAGACTTTTATCGGCAAATACAACCAACGGGGTTGCGTCCAACAGCAGCAATCAATATATGGTAATTGACACCAATGGAGATCAGGAAATTCAGGTTTCAGAAGCATTGAATGTTGCCAAGCTATTTATTCCGGGCCAAACTGGCAGTATGATTACTGATCTTACAGGTATTAATCAGTTTGCTAATCTTACTTCTTTGAGTGTTTTTGGTAATGCTTTAACCAATCTTCAAATATCCGGATTATCCAATCTTATAGTTATACATGCAGCCAATAATAATCTTACAACTGTTTCTGTTGATAATTTAAGCAGTCTGCAGAATTTAAACATTACAAATAATCATCTTACCAGTTTCTCAGTTACTAATACGCCAAATCTCCAAACTTTGTCTTGCAGTGGAAATCAATTAACATCTGTTGATATTTCTAATTTTCCAAATCTGATGACCTTAGAATGTAATAATAATTTAATTACATCATTAATTTTAAATAACAATAATATTTTAACAAATATTTCCGCTACAAATAATAAAATTACAGCAATTTCTTTAGACGAAGCCCCTAACGTGGCGAATCTATACATTAATGATAACCTATTCACCACAATTGATGCCGGATCACTAATATATCTTGACAATTTCAATTTCTCTAATAATCCTAATCTTATAAACTTTAATATTAAGAACGGAAAAAATAATTATGCCCAGGGAGCTACTCCAATATTTTCAAATACACCAAGCTTAAGCTATATCTGTGCTGACGATTTTGAAAAGGCAATGATCGGTGCACTGATAAACTGGTACAATCAACCTAATGTTGTAATAAACTCATACTGTTCTTTCACTCCCGGAGGAAATTTTTACACGATTCAGGGAAGCACAAAGTATGATGTCAATAACAATGGTTGTGACGTCAATGATCCTGCAAAGGCATTTCAAAAATTCGTCATTACAAATACCGCTAATTCCGGGAATATCATAACGAATGCTTCAGGAAATTACTTAATTCCTGTTCAGGCTGGTAATCATACCATTACACCTGTACTGGAAAATCCGACATACTTCACGATTTCACCGACAAGTGTAACGGCAAGTTTTCCTGCACAGACAAGCCCGCTTACCCAAAACTTCTGCCTGTCAGCAAACGGAGCCCACAATGATCTGGAAGTTGTCATTATTCCAATTACTGTAGCAAGACCTGGTTTTGATGCAAAATACAAGATCATTTACAAAAACAAAGGAACAACGACGCAGTCGGGAACTTTATCATTTAACTATAATGATAATTTGATGAACTATCTTACAGCATCAATGAATCCTTCATCTCAGTCAAACGGAGTTCTGAGCTGGAATTTCACAAATCTTGCTCCTTTGGAACAAAAAGAAGTAACGGTATCGTTCACTTTAAATACACCTACCCAGACACCGCCATTAACTGCAGGAGATACCCTTCATTATACAGCTCAGGTGAATGCCGGAACAGATGAAACCCCTTTAGATAATACATTTACTTTAAACCAAACTGTTGTAAATTCTTTCGATCCGAATGATAAAACCTGTCTTGAAGGAACAACCATTTCACAGGCAAAAGTAGGAGATTATGTGCATTACATGATCCGTTTTGAAAATACAGGAACGGCAAATGCACAGAATATTGTCGTAAAAGATGATATAGACGCTTCCAAATATGACCTGGCAAGTTTAGTATCCCTGGCTGGCAGCCATAATTTTGTAACAAGAATTACAGGAAACACCGTAGAATTTATTTTTGAAAACATTCAGCTTCCTTTTGATGATGCCAATAATGACGGCTATGTTTCATTTAAAATCAAAACAAAATCGACGCTGAATATCGGTGACAGCTTCAGCAACAAAGCGGAAATCTACTTTGATTATAATGCTCCGATTATTACCAACAACTTTACGACAACTGTTCAAAACACTTTGTCTGCTTTAGAAATTGACAAAGAAAACAATACGGTTTCAATCTATCCGAACCCGGTAAAAGATGTATTAAATATTCAGTCGAAAAATGAAATTACGAAAGCGGAAATCTTCGATGCAGCAGGAAGAATTTTAATTTCAACTTCTGCAAAAGGAAATTCAATCAATGTTTCCGAGTTTGCAAAAGGGAATTATATCATCAAATTATCGACAAAAGATAAAACATTTATTCATAAATTTATTAAGAATTAATATCAAAATAAGTAGTGAAGGCTGTCCGTTTGGGCAGTCTTTTTTGTTTGTAATCTGAATCATAACAATGAAAATATTTTTTGTTGTAAATTTATTCCAAGAAGTTAAAAATTTTAATCATGGAGTTTTTAAAAGATCACTCTATTCAAAATGAATTGCTGTTGATTTTCATATCGGTTATTTTGGGATTGTTGATCGGGGCAGAACGTGAATACAGGAATAAATCGGCAGGACTGCGAACCTTTATTCTGATCTGCTTCGGATCCAGTCTTTTCACGATTCTTTCCATAAAAATCGGAGTAGATGATCCCGACCGAATCGCAGCCAATATCATCACAGGAATAGGTTTTCTGGGAGCCGGCGTTATTTTTAAAGGCGACAATAAAATAGACGGAATCACTACTGCAACAACCATATGGGCAACAGCTTCGATCGGAATGGCGGTCGGCTCGGGATACGTATACCTTGCGTTAATGGGTACTTTCTTAGTATTGCTGATATTAAGCTCTTTAAATCATTTTGAAAAGTTTATCGACAGAGAACACAAAATCAGGGAATATAAAATTGCGGTCGTCAATTATCATGATGTTCCTTATTGTGAGGAACTCTTTAGAAAACATCGTCTGAAATATGCAATTTCAAAGCAGCAGTATACCCAGGGAAATCTCGCTACTTCCTGGATTATTACAGGAAAAAATATCAATCATGAAGCGTTAATGAAAAGCCTCATGGAAGATGAGCGTATTATTGCCTATCAGTTTTGATCAATATCACTTTATTTTTTCATTATATAAACCATTTAATGAAAATATTTTACAACTTAGTACATAATCAGCTCAGTTATAAAAGCGAATTAAATTTTGTAATAATCTCATTTCCAAATTAAAAAACCAACATACCCTAAAAATATCAAACTCGTAATTTCTTCGTAAATTGGAGCAAAATTTTGATTATGACAAAAAAGATACTCTTATCTGTATTTCTTTTGCCGGCTGTAATGACATTTGCACAGCAATACGGAGGAATGTGGATACCGACAGAGCTGAATGAAAAGGAAATGAAAGATCTGGGAATGAAAATCTCTGCAAAAGACATCTTCAATCCTCAAAAAGCAAGCATTAAGGATGCAGTAGTACAGTTCAACGGCGGATGTACTGCGGAAATCATTTCTCCAAAAGGTTTGTTACTGACCAATCACCACTGTGGTTACGGGCAGATCCAGGCACATTCAACTGTTCAGAACGACCTTCTATCAAACGGATTCTGGGCCAAAAATACCGAAGGTGAACTTCCGAATCCAGGTGTAACGGTTGATTTTATTGTTGATATAAAAGAAGTGACCAATCAGATTCTTCAGGGAACCGATAATCTTATGGAGCCCGAACTGGCTAAACAGATTGCCAAAAATATTGAGATTTACAAAAACTCACAGAAAATCGAGCAATACCAGTCGATTTCCGTAAAACCAATGTATTACGGAAATAAATTTTACGCCTATACCATCGAAACCTACAAAGATATCCGTTTGGTAGGAGCTCCACCGCAAAGCATCGGAAAATTCGGCTCCGATACCGACAACTGGGTTTGGCCAAGACACACCGGAGATTTCTCCATGTTCAGGATTTATGCTGATAAAAATAATAAACCGGCAGAATACTCCAAAGACAATGTGCCGTATGTTCCAAAGCATTATCTTCCGGTTTCCATTAAAGATAAAAATGAAAATGATTTCACATTCGTTTTCGGATTTCCGGGGAGAACTACGGAATATCTTCCTGCCATTGCGGTTGAAAAAATCATGAAAGAAATCGATCCTGCAAGAATCGCAGTAAGGGATGTTGCTTTGAAAACATTAGATGAAAAAATGCGTACTGATGATGTTACGCGAATTCAATATGCTTCAAAATATGCTTCAGTAGCCAATTACTGGAAAAAATGGATCGGTGAAGTAGAAGGTTTAAAAAAATCCAATGCCGTAGAGAAAAAAGTAATGTATGAAGGTTCTTTAGTGGCTAAAAATCCTGAAATCAAAACGACTTTAGATCAACTAAACAAACTTTATAATGATCAGGCTCCTTTTGCTTTAAATAATGCGTATTATTCTGAAACCATCAGGAATGCAGAAACTTTGATGCTTGCCAATCTTTATTACAATTATATCACTTCAGTAGAAACTGGCAGAATGGATGAAAAAGGGACAACTGCCCTTAAAAAGAAACTCACCTCTTTCTACAAAGACTACAATGCTCAACTCGATGCAAAAGTGACTGCAAAATTACTGGCTTTATATGCCAATAAAACAGATGCACAATTCTTGCCTGCAGGTTTTGAAAAATATAAAAACGAGACTCAAAACATCCCGACGATTGAAGAGGCTTCTGAAAATTCCATTATTACAGGAAGAAGTGAAGTAAATGGCGCTTCTTTAAGCAAAGACATTGAAAAAGCTTTCTCTAATCAGGATAAATTGATCAAAACTCTGAAAAAGGACCCTGTTTTCCAGATTTATACGGCTATGAGAGATACGTATATGACGAAAGCCGACCCTCAGTTTACTACTCTTCAGACGAAAATAGATGCGCTGCAAAAGACCTATATGGCCCAGCAAATAGCTACGGATAAAGACCGAAAATTCTTCCCGGATGCCAATTCTACATTGCGTGTTACTTATGGAAAAGTGAAAGGTTCCTCACCAAGAGATGCCGTTTCTTACAGCTATCAGACGCATCTTGCCGGAGTAATGGAAAAATACGTTCCGGGAGACTATGAATTTGATGTTCCTAAAAAACTGATTGACCTTTATACTAAAAAAGATTTCGGTCCATATAAGGATAAAACAGGTGATGTACCGGTAGGATTTACAGCCACCAACCACACAACAGGAGGAAACTCCGGAAGTCCAGCTCTGGACGCCAACGGAAATCTTGTCGGACTAAATTTCGACAGACAGTGGGAAGGAACGATGAGTGACATTAATTACGATCCGCGTTTCAGCAGAAATATTATGGTGGATACAAAATATATTCTTTTCATCATTGATAAATTTGCCGATTCCAAGTGGCTGATCAATGAAATGAAAATCGTGAAATAGTTTTAATCAAAACAATAATAAACCCCGAAAGTTTCCTTCGGGGTTATTTTTTTTAATTCTTTAGAGATGCTTCGACAGGCTCAACATGACATTTCTAATACTAACAGTCTAATTTCATTTAAAAGTTAATTGTAGCAGTATCATGCTGTGCATGGCGAAGCATTTCAAGATTATTTTAATTTAAATTCTTAATGTCCAAAAATATCTTTCAAACTGACTTCTTTAAAATTCCCCATCTTGTTCACAGCCTCCCTATTGAGATTTTCTTTCTTACCAATAATGGCAGTATTAAAATGAACTGATTTAATATAATTGTTATAAAAGTCCTTCAAATCTTCAAACTTCAGACTTTCGATCTGCTGATAAATATCTTTTCTGAAATCGTAATCAATATTCAGTTTTTTAAGTCTTAAGGTATTAAAGAAAATATTCGTTCTGGTAATCCTTGTAGAAGCAATCTGCTTCAAAGCTGCATTTCTCGCGTTTTCAAACTGTGCCGGAACTTCAGGAAGCTCTGCCATCAGTTCGGTCATGGTATCTACGGCAATCTGCAATTTATCCGGCTGGGTACCAATATACGTGGTGATATAATCCGGATGATTCAGTTCCGAATTGGCAGCATAAGAAACATACGCGGAGTAAGCAAGACTTTTGCTTTCACGAATCTCCTGGAAAACAATAGACGACAATCCTCTGCCGAAATATTCATTAAATACATTGATCTTTCCGAAGTTTGCAGTATCGACCATTTGCCCCTTCCCTACACGGCTCATTTCCATCTGTACCATGTCGTAGCTTGTAAAATAAACATTTCCGGTGGTTTCAGGTTCGGGATAAATTTTAGGTTCGGGGATGACCATACTTTCCGTCTCAATATATTTTCCGATATAGCCTTTAAAAACTTCAACATCTCTTCCGTAGAAAAATATCTGGTACGGAAAATGGAAAAGTTTTTTAATTCTTTCCGTAAAGACCTCAACATTACTGCTTTCAAGCTCTTCTTTTGAGATGATATCCGTGAATCTGGAAAACTCGCCAAGCTTAGTATAATTCGTTAAAGCCGTCATGATGCGGGCCTTGTCTTTTTTTACGGCCGCACGATTTTCAAGCATGGTTTCCACAAACTGATTATAAATTTCCTGATCAGGTTTTACCTCCTTCATCCAATGCTGCAAAAGCTCAATTCCTTTAGGGATATTTTCTTCAAGGCCGTTCAGTGAGATCGTAAGCTGATCGTTTGTTGTTTTAAAATCATTTGTGATTCCGATTTTAAAAAACTCTTTTTTCAGATCATCCGGTGAAAACTTTTCTGTTCCCAAGTATTGAAGAATCTGTGTAGAAGTCCCGAGGTCACGGTCATGATCACTTCCGAAAGGAAAGATAAAATGCACCTGCGCAATATCATTGTACCTGTTTTTGACGAAGCTCAGCTTTTTACCTTTGATCACATCCGTAAGAATTTCTCTATCATAATCGATAAATTCCGGCTGAATATCTTCTGTTTTTTCTGCCAAAATCTGCTTGAGAAATTCAGACTGAACCTCACGATTGATCTTTACCGGAGTAATTCCAGGGTTTTCAACACGGATCAGTTTATCATTAATTCCTTTCTCTTTATTTATGATCACATAATTCTCTTTGAAAAACTCGTTGGCAAAACTGATAACATCTTCCTTGGTAAATTTCGCATATTCGTCCATTTCATTCAGCTCCTGCTCCCAGGTTCTGCCTTTGATGTACGTGTCATACAGGTTGGTAGCCAGTCCGTCAGCCGTTTCCAGCGCTTTCATTCTCTGAATTTTAAAATCATTAATGATCGCCGTTAGCATCCAGTCAGGAAAATTTCCTTTTTTTACCAGCTCAATCTGCCCGAGTACCAGGTCTTTTGCTTCTTCTACAGTCTGTGTTTCCTTCGGAACGGCCACAATAGAAAAATAGCCATACTGTTTCAAGCCTATAGAATAAGCCTGTGCCCAAAGCAATTTCTGAGTCTGATTGATATTTAAATCCAATAATCCTGCTTCTCCCCTGTTGCTTAAAATATTGGCAACGATATCAGCAAGCATCACTTCTCTTGTTCCGTAGCTATCCGTTCTCCACGCCAGCTGAACTCTTGGGGTTGTCGGACTTTTCACAGTTCTTTCAACAATGCCTGAAATAGGTTGTTCGATAACCGGCGTTTTTTTCGGCAGCTCTCTGTAAGGAATGGCTCCGAAATACTGATCAATGAGCCTGATGGTTTCATCAAAATCAAGATCTCCAACCATCACCATTGCATAATTATTCGGCACGTAATATTCGTCAAAATAAGTATGAATCGCTTTCATGGAAGGATTCTTCAGATGTTCCGCCTTCCCTAAAGTAGTTTGCTGACCGTTGGGATGGTTAGGAAAAAGAGCATCCATGAGCTCATACTGAACCAATCTGGAATCATTATCCTGCGCCCTGTTGAATTCTTCATACACTGATTCCAGCTCCGTATGAAAAAGCCTTAACACCAATTCTGAAAATCTTTCCTTTTCAATTTTCAGCCATTTTTCCAGCTCATTGTTAGGAATATTATTTTTGTAAACTGTCTCATCAAACCATGTGTGGGCATTGGTTCCTGTAGCACCCAATGAAGAAATAGCCTTGTCATACTCATTGGCAATGGCATAGCGGCTCGCTTCCTGTGAAAGCTCATCTATTTTACGGTAAATGACTTTTTTCTTTTCAGGATCAGGCTCCGCTTTATGTTCTTCGTACAAATCCGAAATTTGATTTAGCAATGCGCTTTCTTTCTCCCAATTTTGCGTACCGAGCTTTGAGGTTCCTTTAAACATCATATGTTCAAGATAATGCGCCAGTCCCGTATTGTCGGCAGGATCATTATTGCTTCCAGTCCTTACCGGAATATAGGTCTGAATCCTGGGAGCATCAAAATTCTGGGCTAGAAAAACTTTTAAACCATTTTTCAAAGTGTAGATTCTCACCCCGTTTTCATCATTGGAGACCGTAATGTATTCGTAATTTTTATCTTTATGAATTGTTTCGCTGTATTTTTTTTCTGCCATATAAATCATTTTCATTCTAAATCCAGAATGCCGTACAAATGTAAGCAATACAAAAAGAACTCTATGTGTTTTGTCAAGATTCGCTGAGGTTGAGTCTGTTTAGTTTTTTATAACCACAAAAGTCACTAAAGATTTAGGTTAAAACTTTGCGCATATTTTAGAACACATGAGAAGAAAATCAAAGATTTTCATGGAGAGTGCCAGATATGCGTCTCGATTGTCATTCCTGCAGGGAATCCAGACGTAAATCTTTCCATGCGAATCTCTGATACTACGTTGAGATTCCCTTCGGGAAGGACAAACATTGTGTTTGATTCTTTGTAATTGTATTATATCCCTGGGTTCATGGTTAGAACACAGAAATAAAATCAAAGATTTTCATGGGGAGTGCCAGAATATGCGTCTCGCTTGTCATTCCTGCAGGGAATCCAGACGTGAATCTTTCCATGCGAATCTCTAATACTACGTTGAGATTCCCTTCGGGAATGACAAACATTGTGTTTGATTCTTTGTCAATGTATTTATATCCCTGGATGCGAAAAAAAATCAAAGGTTTCATGGGGAGTGCCAGAATATGCGTCTCGCTTGTCATTCCTACAGGAAATCCAGACGTGAATCTGACCATGCGAATCTCTAATACTACGTTGAGATTCCCTTCGGGAATGACAAACATTGTGTTTGATTCTTTGTCAATGTATTTATATCCCTGGATGCGAAAAAAAATCAAAGGTTTCATGGGGAGTATCAGAATATGCATCTCGTTTGTCATTCCCGCAGGGAATCCAGACGTGAATCTTTCCATGCGAATCTCTAATACTACGTTGAGATTCCCTTCGGGAATGACAAACATTGTGTTTGATTCTTTGTCAATGTATTTATATCCCTGGATGCGAA
Organism: Chryseobacterium taichungense; assembly: GCF_900109935.1. Lineage (GTDB taxonomy): Bacteria > Bacteroidota > Bacteroidia > Flavobacteriales > Weeksellaceae > Chryseobacterium > Chryseobacterium taichungense. The sequence goes on from NZ_FOBV01000003.1 coordinate 490,583, forward strand.
AAAAAATCAAAGGTTTCATGGGGAGTATCAGAATATGCATCTCGTTTGTCATTCCCGCAGGGAATCCAGACGTGAATCTTTCCATGCGAATCTCTAATACTACGTTGAGATTCCCTTCGGGAATGACAAACATTGTGTTTGATTCTTTGTCAATGTATTTATATCCCTGGATGCGAAAAAAAATCAAAGGTTTCATGGGGAGTGCCAGAATATGCATCTCGCTTGTCATTCCCGCAGGGAATCCAGACGTGAATCTGACCATGCGAATCTCTAATACTACGTTGAGATTCCCTTCGGGAATGACAAAAATTGTGTTTGATTCTGTTTAAATGTATTTTAAATCATTGCGATGTCATTATCTTTTCTGACTTTTGTGGTTAATTCCGAAATCATCGCGCCAAAAAGACTCAAAGTTAAGCCTTCAGGACTCAACAACCAGGCAAAAAGAGTGGATTTTGAGTATAAAAGACTCAACGACGAGGCAAAAAGACTCAAAAACCAGTCTGAAACACTCAACGATCACTCAAAAGAGTGGAATTTGAGTATAAAAGACTCAACGACCAGGCAAAAAGACTCGACGACGAATCTAAAAGGCTCAAAAACCAGCCTAAAAGGTTCAAATTTGAGGCAAAAAGGATGGTTTTCAACTATTGAAACATCAAATTACATTCATTAATATCTCTGGTTAATCATTCCCATATTTCAATATAAAAAGAACACTTTTTCTTATATTTGTTCCTTATGGACAATATAGACGCAACTCAAGATAAAAGATTATTTCTCATTGATGCTTATGCAATGATTTTCAGAGGATATTATGCTCTGATCAGGAATCCCAGGCTTACCAGCAAAGGGCTTGATACTTCTGCCATTTTCGGATTTACCAACTCCCTGATCGAGCTGATCAGAAGGGAAAGACCTACGCATCTTGCCGTGGTTTTCGATGTGGGTGAGGCAAGCATAAGAACGGGAGATTTTTCAGAATATAAAGCCAACAGAAGCGAAACGCCGGAAGCCATTCAGAATGCCATTCCGTATATTCACAGAATTCTGCAGGCCATGCATATTCCTATTTTAGGAGTTCCGGGTTATGAAGCAGATGACGTGATCGGAACAATTGCCTGCAAAGCAGAAAAAGAAGGTTATACGACATTCATGGTAACTCCTGATAAGGATTTTGCACAGCTTGTTACCGATAAGATCAAAATTTATAAGCCGGGGTTAAAAGGCGGGGACATTGAGATTTTAGGTGTAGAAGAAGTTAAAGCCAAATATGAAATTGAAGATCCCAAACAGGTCATTGATTTCCTTGCCATGATGGGTGATTCTGTAGATAATATTCCCGGGCTTGAAGGGGTTGGTGAAAAAACAGCCATGAAATTCCTGAAAGAATTCGGAAACATTGAAACGCTTTTAGCCAACACAGACAAACTGAAAGGCAAGCTTAAAGAAAAAGTAGAAGCTTCGGCAGAGCGTGGAATTTTATCTAAAAAGCTGGCCACCATTATCTGTGACGCCCCTATTGAATTCCACCAGGAACAGTATGATCTGGAGACTCCCGATTTTGAAAAAGTAAAAGAGGTTTTTGACGAAATAGAATTCAGAAGACTCTATGAAAATCTTTACCGTGCTTTTGCGACCACGTCTCCGGGAACTGTTGTAATTGCTGAAGTAGATATCACTGTTGCAGAAACACCACAGCAGAAAGTCGCTCAGGCAGTCGGACAGCTGGATCTTTTTGCTACCTATGAAGAACTGGATCAGGCGACTTCCACAAAATCTACCATTGAACAGAATGATCATCTGTATCAGTTTATTGATAATCCTAAAGCTCAGAAGATTCTTGTCCAAAATCTCCTGAAGCAAAAAGTCGTGTGCTTCGATACGGAAACCACTTCATTGAATGAATTGGAAGCCGAGCTGGTGGGAATGAGTTTCAGCTATAAAAAAGGACTGGCTTACTACATCCCTCTATCGGAAGATCAGGGTGAAGTGCTTCAGACTCTGGAAATTTTCAGACCTTTTTTCGAAAAAGAAGATCTCATCAAAGTAGCGCACAATTTGAAGTTTGACTATAAAATCCTCCAAAGATATAATATCACGGTAAAAGGCGCTATGTTTGACACCATGATCGCCCATTATCTTCTAAATCCTGACGGCAGACACGGAATGGATTATCTTTCTGAAATGTACCTGGGCTACAAACCCGTTTCCATAGAAACCATCATCGGAAAAAAAGGTAAAAACCAAGGTAATTTCAGGGATGCGGATCTCAGGACTCAAACTGATTATGCCGCGGAAGATGCTGACGTAACTTTTCAGCTGTATGAGCTTTTTGCCCCACAATTGAAAAAAGAAAACTTAGAAGATCTGTTCTTCAACATAGAAATGCCTTTAATGGAAGTTTTGGCTAAAATGGAACTGGCCGGAATTTCTCTTGATGAAAAATGGCTTGCCCAGGAAAGCATTGATCTGGAAAATGATCTGAAGCAGCTGGAAGCAAAAATTTTCGAACTTTCTGGAGAAGAATTTAACGTCAATTCACCCAAGCAGCTTGGAGATATTCTTTTCGAAAAACTGCAGCTCGATCCGAAGGCCAAGAAAACCAAAACCGGACAATACGCCACTTCGGAAGATATCCTTCAAAAACTGGCGTCCAAACATGAGATCATCAAGCATATTCTTGAATACAGAACTTATCAGAAATTAAAATCAACCTATGTGGATGCATTGCCGTCACAGATTGAAAAAACGGATAATCGTGTTCACACTAATTTCTCACAGACCACTGCAGCAACTGGTCGTCTGGCAAGTGTAAATCCGAACCTTCAGAACATTCCGATCAGAACGTTGAGAGGTCAGCAGATCCGTGGAGCATTTGTTGCCGGAGAAGGTAAAAAGATCATTTCTGCCGATTACTCACAGATTGAACTGCGTCTGATCGCTGAAATTTCCGGTGAAGATAATATGATCAAAGCTTTCCAGAACGGAGAAGATATTCACGCTTCTACAGCGGCGAGATTATTTGATATTCCACTTGAAGAGGTTTCAAAAATCCAGCGAAGCCAGGCCAAAACCGTAAACTTCGGAATTTTGTACGGACAGGGAGCATTTGCCCTCGCCGAGCAGACCGGATTATCCAGAAGCGAAGCTAAACAGATGATCGATGCCTATTATGCTACGTATCCGAAACTGAAAGAATACATGGCAGAGCAGGTGAAAAGAGCCCGGGAAATCGGTTATGTGGAAACCATTCTGGGAAGAAAGCGTCACTTAAAAGATATTAATTCCAATAATTTTGTAGTTCGTGGTCACGCCGAAAGAAATGCGGTGAACGCCCCAATCCAGGGAAGTGCTGCCGATGTGGTAAAAATGGCGATGATTAAAATTCAAAAAGAGTTGGAAAAGGAAAAGCTAAAAACCAGAATGCTGTTGCAGGTACATGACGAATTGGTATTTGAATCGCCGGTTGATGAAATTGAAGTTGCCACCAACATCATTAAAATGGAAATGGAAAATGCGATTGAGACGCAGGTTCCGTTGCTGGTGGAAGTGGGCGTTGGTAATAACTGGCTGGAAGCGCATTGATTATAAATTTAAATATAAAAACTTCCACGATTGGTGGAAGTTTTTTGATATTTATCTATTGCCTATATTTGGTATTGTTACCTTTTTTAAATTATCAATTTCCTTATTCATTTTTTCTTCCCAGCCTTTTCCATTTCTTTTTTCGAGGTAAGGCTTTAAAGTCTCTTCATATTTCTTCTGTCCTTCCCTATCAATGTCGTCAATGATACAGCCTGTATTTTCATAACTTATTCCAAATTTTTTTCGGATGTTATCAATTTTGTCAAGCGTTTCAGCTTCGTATTCCGGAATAGAAAATCCACCTGAAAATCGGTAGGTAACATTATCTTTTTTTATATCTTCCTTAGCCTGTTGAATGTATTTATTTTCAATTTCTTTAATTGCTTTTCGGGTTGATATGTAAGTCGCTGCATCAAAATATATAATGAATGTTAACAATACACCGCAGAGTATAGTATATGCTAGAAGAAATTTATTTTTCGGATTTAAACTTTTAATTCTCAAATGACTAATTAACCAGGCAATCACAACAAATAAACCCAAAGCGATCAGAAGGTATTGCGGACCGCTTTCCGACACAACCGTCCAAAAGTCAGGTTTCATCGGATACATAATGAGGTAACCGCCTAAAGTATGCGCTATAATTAGCAACAGTACAATGAAAATATTGATGGTGAGCAGCTTTTTGGAAATCATGATTTAATTGATGATAAAGCTAAGGTGAAATAGGACAGGTTCAAAGTATTTTATGCACTAAATTCGATTCCACCCACATACGTCAGCGAAAAAAAGTCATTTTCGACGGAAACCGGTTTCGGAACCTGGCCTTTATTCAGGAAAATGATGGCATTAACCTCAAATTTCAAATTAATCTCATTGAGTCTGTTGACAAGGATCGGCAGCCATTGTTCGGCAAAAGAATATTCTGCAAATTTTTCATAGATCGTTCTGCTGCCACCTTCAAAACCATATTCTACGAAATCGTGATCGAGCCAGACCGTATCCTGTGATTCCGCGAATTTTGAAATATGAATATCATCAGATTCTTCGAGAAGATAATAGTTTTCATCTTCCTCTACAAAATCATAAAAATCTTCTTCACTGTTGAAATTTCCTACCCAAAAATCTAATGTATCTGTATTCATTACTAACTCTTAATTTAAAGCACCAAAGTTATGATAATATTAAAGAAGTATCAGAATCTTGGTACTCTTTTTCCCGATTCACTTTCCTCAATTGTCTTCTCCAACCTTGAAATTCTTGTCTTTTCCTGCTTCGCGCTCATGATCCAGTGCAACATTACTTTTTTGTACGATGGAGCCTGATTGTTAAAAAATTCCCATGCTTTTTTATTTCTCCTGAACTGTTTTTCAAATTCCTGACTCAATGTAGCGGTTTCATTTTCATGGGAGTAGACTGCCGATCTTTCTTCTTTTCTGAGTTCAAAAGCTTTCTGACCCGCTTGGGTCATAAGCCCGGCATTTGTCAGTTCCTCCATCTTTTTTATATTCACGGCACTCCAGATGCTTGTTGATTTTCTTGGAGTAAACCGGATGCTGTAACTTTCTTCATCAATTGATCTTCTCACGCCGTCAATCCAGCCGAAGCATAAAGCCTGATCTACGGATTCAGGCCAGGTCATGGACGGTTTTCCGGATCCGACTTTGTAAAAGCCTACCAGCAGTTCTTTTTCTGTCTGATGGTTTTCCTCAAGCCATTGACGGAATTCCTGCGGTGTTGGGAAGAAGGTGGGTTTCATTTTTTAAACTTTCATCTAAAATACTTATTTTTCTAATATTTAAGAGTTGGGTGAAAAGTTTCGGGCGGGAGCAAAGCTCCCGCCCGAAACTGAATTAAAATACATTTTAATTTTTGAAAGCTAGTAATTTTTGATCTTCTTATTCCCTGAAAAACAAAAAGTTGTTCAATAGTCAGATTTTGAAGTTGGCTCATCCCTTCTTCCATCCCAAACTGAAAGAACAATCAATTCAGAATCGGAAAATTCGTAAAAGACTAAATAATTACGAACAATTTTAACTCTTACATTTGCAGCATTTGTTTTTCTTCCTAGGGTTGGGTTTTCAGAGAGTAATTGAAGAGCATCCGTAATTAGCTTATTAAGCTTTATGCTGAATGTTTTAGACTTGTTTCTGGATATCCAGTATTCAAAGACTTCTTTTCTTTCGATTTGAGCCTTCAGTGTCCAGATTATTTTTCTTTTAGCCATTGTTCAATATCCTGATTGGCTTGTTCGTCGGTAAGAAATGCAGAACTCTTATATTCCTGTTGGGCTTCTGCAATTCTGTCTTTTTGAGAATCGGTAAGAATATATTCACCAGTATCCAATTCAAAATCTAAAAGCTTTTGAATCTCCTCAACAATCCTTCGTTCTTTCAGTTGAGTAATTCTTTGGATTAAATTAATTTTTAAATCTGATGCATTCATCCTTTTGAATTTTATATTCAAATGTAAAGAATTTTCTCTAAACCAACGGCAGCAAAAAATAAAAACTACTCCCCTGATTCAGCGAGCTTTTCACGCCGATTTCACCATGTTGTTTTTCAATAAAGTTTTTTGAAATAGCTAGTCCGAGTCCGGTACCGTTCTGATGTTCGCCCGGAACCTGGAAATAGCGGTCGAAGATCTGACGGTGGTATTGTTCCTCAATTCCTTTTCCGCTATCGGTAACGCTGAATTTTACGGATGTTTCATATTTCTCCACCTTTACGGAAATGCTTTCATCCTGAAAAGAATGCTTAATGGCGTTGCTTAGGAAGTTATTCATCACCCAAACGGTTTTATCAAAATCGGCTGCAACAAGATCCGAATCTTCAACTTCAAACTGGGTTTTAATGGAAATATTCTTCTGCTCTGCAAGTTTTTCCACATTTTTGATCGCAGTCTGAACCATCTCTTTCGGAGAGCAATGTTCGATATTTAACCTGATATTTCCTGTTTCAACCTGTGATAAATTCAAAAGTTCTGCGGTAATATTCAGGAGGCGCTGTCCGTCTTCATTGATCCCGTTCAACAGCTCTTTCTGTTGTTCATTCAATTCTCCGAATTTTTGGTTTTCTAAAAGCTGTACACCCATTTTAATGGCCGAAATAGGTGTTTTTAATTCATGTGAAATGGTCGCAATAAAATTGGTTTTGGCAAAATCCAGCTCTTTGAAGGGCGTAATATTTCTGAGAAGAATCACTCTTCCGATGTACTTTTTCTCTTTCTCGCCGGTTTTTACAATATTGATCGGAATAACATCCTGCTCAAAATAATTCTCCTTATGACCGGAAACAATTTTAATAGGTTCTTTTTGAGGATGATCTATATTTTTCAGCAGTTCCCTGATCAGATCGTTATTGACTGCTACTTCATGAACAGTTTTTCCAATAATTTCTTCTTTATTTAAATTCGTAATTTTTAAAGCTTCATCATTAATCATGTAGATGAAATGATTTTCATCCAGGCCAATTACTGCATCGTGCATGTTGTTGACAAGCGTTTCGATGCGCTTTTTATCCATCAGCTGTTTAGACAGTGTACTGCTTTCATATTCCTGAAGCTTTTCAGCCATGACATTAAATGATTCCGCAAGATCATTGAATTCCTCACTTCCTTTAAAATGAACCCTTTCGCTATAATTTTTATTGGCAATCTGCCGGATACTTGAAGTGAGCTGACTAATCGGTTCTGCAATGGTCTGCGGAAGATTAAACAACAGTACAAAAGCGATGAGGAAACATACCGTTCCGAGGCTGACAATCCAGAATGTTGCGTTTTCTGCAGTGATAATAGCCATATCACTTTTCCGTTCGATTCCTTTCATATTCAGGGTCATGATCTTAACAAGATCTTCACGGATGAGCTTCTCCTTTTCATTATCGGGATGATTCAAGTAGTCGTTAAAATGTAAGTTCAGGCTTTGGGTAGCTTCCTTTTCCCCGAATTCTGTCAGATTTTTTTCCTGAAGCTGGTTGTTTTTCTTAAAAGTCTGTATCGCGACAGCGCTGTCGGTTCCGATCCTGTCCAGTGCCAGAAGCATATTCTTGGAAAATTCAATACTGTTGTAATTGGCATTGAGAATTTTTTCGGTGTCCGATTTCAGTTTATTGATGTAGACCGAGCCCATGACTGAAAGAAGAACAATCAGTAAAAAAAGAAGACCGACACCTAAGGTAAGTTTTGTTTTTAGTTTCATCGATTTCAGGATAAAATAATAATATCGATCTGCCGTTCATTGAGGCGGTTCATCAGGGTGTAAATCCAGCTGTAGCCGAAGATCCTCTGCCAAAATCTCGCATGCGGTTTTCCCATGCATACCGTGGTGATATTATGCTCCACAACATATTCGAGAATACCTTTGTGAACGCTGTTGTTTTTCACACGAATGACCTTGGCGCCCAATTCCTGTGCTAAATTAAAATTATTAATTAAATAACGCTGTTTATCCAGGGCAATTTTTTCAAGGCTTTCGGATGGCCGCTGAATGTAAAGAACGGTCCACGGACTATTGTAATAACTCGCAAGCCGCGCCGTTTTCCGTATGATATTCTTGGCAATCTTCCCGTTGCTGCTGATGCAGGCAAGAAATTTCACAGGCTTAAAATTTTCGGTCCTGATTTCAGTTTCCACTTTTTTTTCGACATGGGCAGCGACCTCTTTTAGAGCTAGCTCACGGAGCTGCAGAATATGTCCGCTCTGAAAAAAGTTCTGTAATGCGGTTTGAATTTTCTCTTTTTTATAAATTTTACCCTCTTTTAAACGGGTTAAAAGCTCATCTGCGGTAAGATCAATGTTCACCAATTCATCCGCAAGTCCCAAAATTTTATCAGGAATACGTTCTGAAACTTCAATTCCTGTGATTTTTTTTATTTCTTCATTTAAACTTTCAATATGCTGAATATTCACCGCACTGATGACGTTGATGCCATTATCCAAAATTTCCAGCACATCCTGCCATCTTTTTTTATTCTTAGACCCTTCAATATTGGAATGTGCCAGTTCATCCACGAGAATGACTTCGGGACGACTGTTAATGATGGACTGAAGATCCATTTCTTCGAGATTTTTACCTTTATAAAATGACGATCTTCTCGGAATTTCGGGAATACCTTCCGCCAGCGCCTGGGTTTCTTCCCTTCCGTGGGTTTCTATGTAGCCGATCTTTACGTCAATTCCATTTCGTAAAAGTGCATGTGCTTCCTGAAGCATCCGGAAAGTTTTTCCTACGCCTGCACTCATGCCGATGTAAATTTTAAATTTCCCTTTTTTTGATTTTCGGATGAGCTCTAAAAAATGTTCTGCCTCTTTTTTTTCAGGATCCATTTGATTTAGATATTGAGATCATATTATTTTTGACAAGTATTCTTTGTTTTACTTTTTTAAATGAAATGCCTTTGTTTATCTTTATTAAAGATCAACTATTGTAAGAAACTTTGTCTAACCTTGCGATAATTAAAACGCAAGGAAAAACAAAGAATTGATTTTAAATATTTGAAAACAAGGTAAACAAAGGCGTTACACTTATTTTCGAAATACAAGGAATAATATGCCCATGGTTTGAAGAATAAATTTTGTATCTAGAACCAGTTTTTCTATAATAAAAGTTCTCGATACGATTTTTCTCCATTTCATTGCGAAAAACCTACTCGAACTGACGGTGTTTAAATACAATCCTTTAAATTTAAGTTAGTGTTTTCAAACCTTGAATAAAAGCTTACTTCACATGGATTTTTCCTTACTTCACGTGGATAAAAGCTTACTTCACCAGGATAAAACTGATTTTTCAGCAATTTTTCCTTACTTCACATGGATGAAACCTTACTTCACATGGATAAAAGCTTACTTTACGTGGATGAAAAATTTATTTATTTCGTTTAACCAGTTTTCATTAATTATTCAATTATAACCTAAACATCACAGCCAACGTTACTCTGCTATCCGATTTTCTTAAATCCGGTCTCCAGTTATCAACAGGTGTGTCGATCCATCCATCGGGGCTTGTGGTTCCTCCAGGCCCTGCGAAATATGGAATATTGCTTTTTCTGAATCCGTATTCCAATCTGAAAGTTACGAATTGATTCGGCATGACGTCAACGGTTGCCGTTCCCTGAAACATCTTTAACTTTTCACCGCGTGCAATGGCATCATTAAAGTCGTTATTAGCCACCGGTGACGGACTGAACGCCAGATAGGCCCCGGGATTGGAAACGGCATCTGCTCTCAAGGTTAAAGCAATTTTATTATTGTAAAACCAAAGCCTGTTGGCTATGGAACTTCCGATCATGTAATTGTCTGTTGCCTTTAAGCCCCCTCCCGATTGAAATCCGTAATGATTGTTGATGCTGAAAGCTGCCTGTGACAATCCTTTGCTCTCCTTATTTTTATAATATCTCGCTACGATACTGTGATCATGATGAAAACGTCTTACATCCGGATTATTTCGGGTATCTTTTCCATTTAAGTAAAAATTGGCGACCAGCTGAATATTTTCATTCGGACGGTAATAGTTGGATATGCCAAGTCCAAGCCCTTTATTCCATGAATTATAGGTTTGCCATCCGTTCATCACCCAAAGTTCAACCTTATATTTTTTTGACGGATAAGCCTGAAATCTCGCTCCCTGGAAGTAGAAAGGAGTAAAATCGCAGACCAAACTTCTTTGATAATTCCAGTTTTCACCAAGGATATAACTTTCAAGTCCGATATAACTCATAAAGATCCCAGCTTCTACATTAAGGCCATGCATTACGTTAAAATGATAACCGGCAGCAGCTTCCCGAATGTTCTTTAAGTTATTGACACTCGTATTCTTCCCGTGATTTACACTTCCGTCCAGATCCTGAACGATAGAACCCATTTGTCCATACTGAAGCCATAAACGACCGATCATATTTTTGTAATTCGTTTCCAACCCGATGCTCGCCATATTGATTGTAAATTCATTAGAACGTCCGATGGCAGAAGAAATCGTGTGTGTGTTATCTTTCGGATTACGGAAATCGTAGTTATAATAAGCATCTACATACGTTACTCCGGTAAGAATTGTTTCTCCGTCTTTATCTTTTAAGGTTAAAGGAAAATCTGTCTGTCTGTTTTGTCCGTTGATCCACGTCAGATCATAGCCTTCGAAAGGGATCTTTGAATCATTTATTTTTAAAGAATCTTTAGGTTGTAAGGAAACAGAATCCTGTTTAATCTCTTGTGCATTTAGAGGGTTTAAGGCTAAAATTCCGAATAATAAAATAGCCTGAATAGTTGTTGATTTCATTTTAGTAATATTGATAACAATGTGTGTTAATTAGTTTGAGAGAGGGAGCGACCTAGGAGTTGGAGGCGTTAAGAAAATTGAAATTTAATCCGTGAAGAAATTCCCATTGTTTGAAGCGCGACACAAATGTTGAACCGAAGAACAAATTCCGAACTCACGCAAGTTTTGGGAATTTTAGGAATAATTTCAATTTTAGCCGACAAATCCAAGTCTTGAACTTTTGTTTCTTTTGTTTCAAGACAAAAGAAAAAAGATTATTTATTTTAATTCGTTTAAGGCAATATTCAGTTTAAGAACATTGACTTTAGACGGTCCGAAAAATGATTTTTCCGTTTGATTGTTAATAAGATTTTGAATTTTATCAATTGAGATATTTCTTTCTTTAGCAATTCTTTTTGCCTGGTATAAAGCGCCTTCGGGAGAAATATCAGGATCCAGTCCGCTTCCGCTGGCGGTTACCAGCTCTACGGGAACTTTTACATTACGCATTTCCGGATTCTGCATTTTTAAAGTGTCGATTCTTTTCTGAACCGTTTGAAGATATTCTTTATTGCTGGGTCCTTTGTTGCTTCCGGCACTCCCTGCGGCATTATAATTGACTGCGGAAGGGCGACCGTGGAAATATTTAGCAGATTTAAATTCCTGTCCAATATTGGCGTAAAATTTCTGGCCTTTATAATGAATGATTTCTGCGTTTCCCTGTGTCGGTAAAACTTTTGAACCTGCGTAAACGATGCCTAAATAAATTCCGACAATCACAAGCATCACAAGGGTCAATCTTAATGCGGAGATAATATGGTTTTTCATTTTGAGTTAAATTTTGTTGTTGAGGAAAGAAGGATGGATGATGGGAGCTGGATGATGGAAGTTCTATTGATTATGATTAACAGCCACAAGTCTTTTCATTTAATAGTTAATTAAAACGGCATGCTATTAAACTTCCAGCATCTAACTTCCAGCCTTTAAAAGAAAAGACTGATTCCTAAATCGATGAGCTTAATCCCTATGAACGGCGCGATAATTCCTCCCAGTCCATAGATTAAAAGATTTCTTCTTAATAAGGCACTTGCCCCAATTGGTTTGTAAGCCACTCCTTTCAAAGCCAACGGAATCAGGATCGGAATGATGATCGCATTAAAAATAATGGCCGATAAAATCGCCGATTCAGGGCTGTGAAGATTCATAATATTCAGGTTCTGCAGGGCTGGAATAAAAGTGATAAATAAGGCTGGAATAATGGCAAAATATTTAGCAACATCATTCGCAATGCTGAAGGTTGTAAGCGTTCCCCTGGTCATTAATAATTGCTTTCCGATTTCTACAATTTCGATTAGTTTCGTAGGATCATTATCGAGATCTACCATATTCCCGGCTTCTTTGGCTGCCTGTGTTCCGCTGTTCATGGCGACGCCAACATCGGCCTGAGCAAGAGCGGGTGCATCATTCGTTCCGTCTCCCATCATGGCGACCAGCTTTCCTTCCTGCTGTTCTTTTTTGATGTAATTCATCTTGTCTTCCGGCTTGGCTTCGGCAATAAAATCATCCACCCCTGCCTTTTCTGCGATAAATTTTGCGGTTAAAGGATTATCGCCTGTCACCATCACGGTTTTTACACCCATTTTTCTCAACCGCTGAAAACGTTCCTGAATGCCGGTTTTGATGATGTCCTGAAGTTCGATCACGCCCCATACTTTTTCATTGACAGAAACGACCAAAGGTGTTCCTCCGTTTTCTGAAATTTTGGTCACGGCTTCCTGAGTTTCCTGCGGAAAAATATTTCCTGCTTTTTCCGTGATCTTTTTAATGGTATCGTAAGCACCTTTCCGAATTCTTGTATTTTCAAAATCAATTCCTGACGTTCTTGTTTCTGCCGTAAATTCGATGTACGAAGGATTCGGAACAAGCAGTTCTTCAGGTTTCAACTGACTTAATTCAATGATTGATTTACCTTCAGGCGTTTCATCAGCAACAGAACTTAATGCAGATGCTTTGATAAATTCATCCAGTTTGGTATTATTTGAAGGATGAAATTGTGTTGCCTTACGGTTACCGATGGTGATTGTTCCGGTTTTGTCTAGAAGAAGAACATCAATATCTCCGGCCGTTTCCACGGCTTTACCACTTTTGGTGATGACGTTGGCTCTTAATGCTCTGTCCATCCCGGCAATTCCGATCGCAGAAAGCAGACCGCCGATCGTTGTAGGAATCAGGCAAACGAAAAGTGAAATAAATGCCGCGATCGTGATCGGTGTCTGCGCATAATCTGCAAAAGGTTTCAGGGTAACGGTAACGATGATAAAGGTCAGTGTAAACCCTGCCAATAATATAGTGAGTGCGATTTCGTTTGGTGTTTTCTGTCTTGAAGCGCCTTCTACCAGGGCAATCATTTTGTCAAGAAAAGATTCTCCCGGTTTTGTGGTAACTTTTACTTTAATTCTGTCGGAGAGTACTTTTGTACCACCGGTTACTGAGCTTTTGTCCCCTCCTGCTTCACGGATTACAGGAGCACTTTCCCCGGTAATAGCCGATTCGTCGATGGTAGCCAGGCCTTCAATAATCTCTCCGTCCATCGGAATCTGATCTCCGGCTTCGCATAAGAAAATATCTCCCAGCTTCATATCGGCTGATTTTTTAAGGATGGTTTCTACCTGGAATCCCTGTTTGTTATTCATGACCACTTTGGCAGGCGTTTCTTCACGGGTTTTTCTTAACGTATCTGCCTGTGCTTTTCCTCTTGCTTCGGCAATCGCTTCGGCAAAATTGGCAAATAAGACCGTGAAAAATAAGATGATGAAAACCAAAAAATTATAACTGAAACTGCCTTGTGATCGATCACCGGTTAAGCTGAACAAGCTTACGATGAGCATCACCACGGTTCCGATTTCCACCAGGAACATGACCGGATTTTTAAACATGATTTTGGGATTCAGCTTAACGAAAGACTGTTGAATGGCTTCATTAACCAAATCTTTTTGAAATAATGTCTGTGATTGATTTTTCATTGCTTTTGAATGATTTTATTTTTTATTTGAACCATTAAGAGCATGTTTAAAATTTCATACGCAAAGTTTTAATTCAACTTTACCTATTACTTTTAGAAAGCAAAGGCAAATAAATTGCTTCGCGAAGCTTGAAAATACAGCTTCATTAAATTAACTTGTTGATTCTTCTTTGCTCACTTAAATGATTAAGTCTTCAAATAAAATCTTTGCGTCAAAAAAATGAATGAGGATTTTGTAATATTTAATAAAGTTTAAACAGGCTCTAAGATTTTTATTGAGAAATATTCTTTGAATGTTTTTAGGCTTAATGATTGAATTATTTATTTAGAGAAATATTGTAACTGTTCTGCGATTGGGCCTAATGTCAGCGCAGGGAAGAATGACAGTGCAGCAATCAGTAATATAACCGCTAAGGTCATGAAACCGAAGGTGGCAGTATCTGTTTTCAGGGTTCCGGCACTTTCAGGAATGTATTTTTTCTGAGCCAGCAGTCCTGCAATGGCAACAGGACCGATGATCGGGATGAATCTTGATAAGAGCAAGATGATTCCCGTAGAAATATTCCACCATGGCGTATTGTCGCCCAAGCCTTCAAATCCGGATCCGTTGTTTGCTGAAGATGAGGTAAATTCGTATAGCATTTCGCTGAAGCCATGAAATCCCGGATTGTTCAGTGTTTTTGTTCCGAATTCCGGCAAATAGGCGGTTAAAGCTGTTCCTACTAAAATTAAAAAAGGATGGAATAAAGCAACAATCATGGCAATTTTCATTTCCTTCGCTTCTATTTTCTTTCCTAAGAATTCCGGAGTTCTTCCTACCATTAGTCCGCTGATGAATACAGCCAGAATGATAAAAATAAAGTAATTCAGAATTCCTACACCGCAGCCTCCGTAGAAGCAGTTGATCATCATGGCCAGCAGTTCATTCATTCCCGACAAAGGCATGGTGCTGTCGTGCATGGCATTGACGGAACCTGTGGAAATAACCGTTGTTGCAATACTCCAATATGCTGAAGAAGCGCTTCCGAAACGTATTTCCTTGCCTTCCATGGCTCCGAGATGAGGATCGGTTCCCATTTGCGTAATTAATGGGTTTCCATTTGTTTCATTAATAATATTCGGAATGGTTAAGGCCAGGAAGCCGATCGTCATGACGGTAAAAATCGTCCATGAAAGTTTTTTCTTCTTTAAATAAAAACCAAGTGCAAAAACCAAAGCGAAAGGAATGATCATCTGTACAATCATCTCAGTCATATTGGTGAGATAATTCGGATTCTCAAGCGGATGTGCGGAGTTAGCTCCAAAAAATCCACCGCCGTTTGTCCCTACGTGCTTTATGGCAATAAATGCTGCTGCCGGACCTCGTGAAACTTCTACTTTCTGACCTTCCAATGTAGTGATATGGTCTTTTCCTTCAAAGGTCATCGGGCTTCCGTTAGCAGAAAGGATGAATGCTACAACAATACTTATCGGAATTAATATTCTGATGACCGATCTGGTAAAAAAATCGTAGAAATTCCCTAGTTCCGTGGTGGTTTTGTCTTTAAATGCTTTAAAGAGCAGTGCCATAGCGGCCATTCCTGTGGCTGCCGATACAAATTGTAAGAACATCAGATAAAGCTGACTAAGATAGCTCAATCCTGTTTCTCCGGAATAGTGCTGCAGGTTGCAATTAACTAAAAAGGAAATGGCCGTATTGAAAGCCAGATCGGATGACATATTCGGATTTCCGTCGGGATTTAAAGGAAGCCAGGATTGATTCATTAAAATAAAAAAACCGATGATAAACCAAACAAGGTTAATGGTAAGCATGGCAAACATATTCTGTTTCCAGGTCATCTGCTTATTTTGATTAATTCCTGAGATTTCATAGATCAGATTTTCAACGGGTTGGAAAACCTTATCTAAGAAAGTTTTTTTATAGCCATAGACATCAGCAATATATTTTCCTAAAAAAATACCGATAACGAATGTAATGGCGAACATGACAATAATGCCTAATATTTCTGTATTCATCGTTTCAGGTTAAAATTTTTCAGGTTTCATTAAGACGTAGCAGATATATCCGAAGGCAAGGACGGAAAGGAAAAATAAACTCCACATAATTATATGTTATCAAAAAATTCGACGGAACGGTACAGGATCCAGAACAGGGCCACACACAGGATGATTAAACTGATCAGCATCATATCGCAACAATAAGAGTTAGAAGGGTGAATACTGCATACGAAACGATCAGCAGGCTCAGCCTCGAATGTTCTCGTTCTTTTAAGATTTTTCTTGAAATTGACATTGTTTAGTATTTTATTCTTTATCCTTAATGCCAAAAGAAATTCCATTTAAGAAATAATAAAACCAAGTAACTGAAAATAAACATGTTATTACATTTAAAGCAAATGTCAAAAACAGAAAAGCCTATCAAAATGATAGGCTCATTATTAAAATGATAATTATTTTTAGAGGTTACTAATCCGATCAGGCAGATTTCAGTCTACTTCTGAAGGTTCTCGGTCTACTTCTGAAGGTTCTCAGTCTACTTCCGAAGGTTCTCAGTCTACTTCCGAAGGTTCTCAGTCTACTTCCGAAGGTTCTCAGTCTACTTCCGAAGGTTCTTGGTCTACTTCCGAAGGTTCTCAGTCTACTTCCTAATGTTCTCGGTCTACTTCTGAAGGTTCTCAGTCTACTTCTGAAAGTTCTCGGTCTACTTCTGAATGTTCTCGGTCTACTTCTGAATGTTCTCGGTCTACTTCCTAAGGTTCTTAAACAAGTTACAAAGATATGTGGCTCAGTTCAGACAGTTTCCGGGCCAATTTTACCTTAAGCCATATTCCTCCAGTTTGCGGTACAACGTGGCAATCCCGATTTCCAATAACCTTGCGGCTTCGGCTTTATTACCTTTCGTGTATTGTATAACTTTCTGGATGTGCTCTTTTTCAAGAGATCTCATGCTGAAAGAATCTTTTTCATCTGAAACTTTACCGGAATATTGAGGTAAGCTTTCTTCATCAAGAATATGATTGTTCATCAGGATCAGGCTTCGTTCTATGGTATTTCTCAACTCACGGATGTTTCCTTTCCAGTCGTTTTTTTCCAGGGCTTTAAAATATTCGGGAGTTGCCTGAATGTCGGAAATGTGTAGCTTTTGGGAAAATACGCTGATAAAATATTTGGCCAACTCCTTTAAATCTTCCTTTCTTTCGCGTAATGCAGGGAGCCTGATTTCAAAAATATTCAACCTGAAATAAAGATCCTCACGGAAATTTCCCTGTCTGATTTCTTCTTCCAGGTCACGGTTTGTTGCAGCGATCAGTCTGAAATCTGATTTTGAAACTTTGGTTTCACCCATTTTGATGAATTCTTTGGTTTCAAGAACACGAAGTAATTTTGCCTGAAGCTCTATTGGCATTTCTCCAATTTCATCGAGGAACAGGGTACCTCCGTTGGCTTCTTCTACCAAGCCCTTTTTATCTTTTATGGCTCCCGTGAATGCTCCGGCCTTATGCCCGAAAAGCTCACTTTCCAATATTTCTTTGCTGAATGCCGAACAGTTGATGGCAACAAAATTATTCTTTTTCCGCTCACTTCCCTGGTGGATGGCATTGGCAAAAACTTCTTTTCCGGTGCCGGTTTCCCCGGTCAGCAGTACGGTAGCATCGGTAACCGCTACTTTTTCTGCGAGCTTTTTTGCCTGAAGAATAAGTGGTGAAGATCCAATGATAGCTTCAAATCCTTTCTGTGCGGTCTGATTTTTCTGGGCTTTATTTATAGCATTGTCTTTGGCTTTATCCAGCGCTTTGTAGACAAGCGGGATAATTTTCTCGTTATCGTCGCCTTTAACGAGATAATCATACGCACCGTTCTTCATCGCCTGAACGGCATCCGTAATGTTCCCGAAAGCCGTCATCAGAATAATTTCCAGATGAGGGTATTTGGTTTTGATTGTTTTTACCAGATCAACGCCAAAGGCATCAGGAAGCCTGACATCGCTTAACACGACATCGAATTCATATTGTTCGAGCATATTCATCGCTGATCTTGCAGTAGATGCCTCTTTTACGTTAAAATTTTCCTGGGAGAGGATCATTCCTAAGAGTTTCAGGAGCTTGATCTCGTCATCGATGATGAGAATGTTTCCGGACATGGTGGTATTTTTTGGAAAGCTGTTGCAAACTTATTGAATTTATTCGGGATGTGGATTTTTAACATTAAGATTTTATGAAATAAATCTGTTTAAATTTTTTAAAGAAGGAGTTGTCAGAAAATTAGTAATTAGAGTTGCAAAAAAAAATAATAACTTTTTGTTTACGTTTTTTATAAAATGCTATTCAAAGTTTTACATGAGAATTCTTGTAAACGCAAAGAAAAATATTTTTTTATAGATAAAGTAATGCAAAGAATTTCTGTCAGAGACGGATGACTAAGCGTACGTTTAACGGCAGAAGAATTCTGCCTGCTTTGCTTTTCTTAAATAGGTTTTACATGAAGAATCTTAATTAACGTAAAGAAAATGTTTTTAAATCGATAAGTAAAGCAAAGAAATTTCCGTCAGAGACGGATGCCTAAGCGTACGCTTGATGGCAGAAGAAATCTGCCCTCTTTGCTTTCTTAAAGAATTTAAGTTGAAAATGAAACTTTGCGTTTTATGTTTTATGATATGCTATTCAAAAAAGTTTTACATGAAGGATACTTTAAAACGTAAAGAAATATGTTATTATAGATAAAGTAATGCAAAGAATTTCCGTCAGAGACGATGACTAAGCGTGCGCTTTATAGCAGAGGAATTCTGCCTGCTTTGCTTTTATTCCATTCCTGTATAATCAAAAAAGACCTCATCGAGGCCTTTTTATTGTGTTTTAATCTATTTCTGCTTTGAGGAAGAGATCCTGGATCTGAACTTCGTCTTCACAGGTTTTTTTGAATTCTTTGATAAAGTCTTTTAAGTGTTCAGGATTCTCAGAATAGGCACAGAACATGTCGGCTTCCGGATCGAATTTGATCTCATTTGCCAGGTCGGGCCTTTTTTCTTCCACAAAAACTTTAGCCAGTGAAGCCCAGTCGTATCCGTTGCCTTCGAAACCTTCATCTTTACGCCACTCGAAAATTTCGGGTTTGTAAGTTCCTGCATTTAAACATACTGAAAAAGTCTTTTCTGAGGCTACCCAAAAAAAGGGTTTAATCGCCGTTTCAAAATTGTACGCTTCCATACTTTATTATTTTTAAATGATATTAAAGATAATAAATTTTGGGCTTGGGTGATATTTTATAACATTTATTAACTTTTGATAGTTGAATTTACGTTTTGACAGTTCTAGATAATCGAAAAAATATTCGAGATCATTTTGAAAACTGTATCATTAACATCCAATGTAAAATCATATTTTTCTGATTCTTCACTTTCGCAGATAATAGTTTTATCTTCTAAGTATATCTTTGAAAGTTTAATTTTTCTGAATGGTTTTTGCTTAATCAAAAAAAGTCCATCAGGTTCGCTGATCACACGTAAAGAGTCAAGAAGCTGATATTCATCATCTTTAAGAATATTTTTATAAATGTAAAAGGCCGATATCAGTCCGTTTTTAAAAATTAATTCAATTCTGTCAAGATCTACTGAAGATTTGTCTATTATTTGATTAAAACCAGCAATAATATCAAAAAAGAGATTGTCTAATGCTGTCTTGCTGGTTAGTTCAAAGTTAATTTCTTCTCCTTCAGATTCGGCAGAAAACTCAAGTTTATTTTCTTCTTTCTTAATATTTTTAATCGGAATCAGATTTTCTTCACCGTGTTGATTAGAATCTAATTTAAATGAATCTGAGCGATATACAAATCGTAAGTCTGTAATTAGAGAAATTTCTCTCAAAGTCGGATCATATTTAAAGGCGGATTCTCTTACTTTTATTTTTTCTGTCATACACTATCTGCGTTATTTGTATTTATTATATTTTTCCAAAGCATCCCAGGCAGCATTAGATCGTGCTGTCTTATCTGCTATTGTTTCGTTTGGCATTCTTTTTACTGTCGTTAATTCTGCCTGTACTTTTCCAAAATCTTTAGAATCTATCTTTACTGTGCCTTTCACTTCGTTTCCGATAGTTTTTGGAAAGGTAACACTTTTGGCACCACCCTCTTTAAGAACATCAAATATATCTGTTCTACAATTTACACATACCCCAACCGGTACATCTCCCGTTCTGAATTTTCCAAGTACGTCTTTAATGATAACATCCTGGTCTTCCATCAATCCGTTGTTAGCAAAATGATTCAGTCCGTTCATTTCTGCGTGTCCTGCCGAAGAACTGTGAAAGGTCTGTGTCCCTAAATTAGTAGAAATTGTAGCATAGGCTCCATTCATTCCCCAAGGCATTAACCCAAGAGGATCAAACATCCCGTTTGAATTTTCTACATAACTGTAAAGATTCAATTCTCCTGAACCTGTTTTCATTGGGTCCTGACTTATATAATATCCTATTTCACTATCATAATATCTAAATCGATTATAATACAAACCTCCCAATTCTTCATCTTCATACTGCCCAAGCTGTCTGAAAGGTATAAAATATTGTGTTCCTTTTTGATTCGTCTGCCTTCCATATATGTCATAGTCTGCAGACCAAATTAATTGCCCTTCGTCATCGTAACACTGTATTGGCCTTCTGATATAATCTGAAATAATACTGTATGTTTCTCCGTTTACTATTTTTCCGCAAGGAACATAAGAACCCCTCTCATAAACCCATGTTACCAGATTTGCAATTGGCTCCTTTTCCATCATTAGATTTCCTTCTTCTCCAACGGTTGTTTTAGGCTCGTTTTCCACTTCGTATTTCCATTCATGCAAAACAACATGTCCACACCAAATATACCGCGTTATTTTTTTGTTTCCAATTTTTGAAATTCGTCTTCCCAGCGCATCGTAAGCAAAGCTTACTTCTTTTCCATCCGGACGCTTTACTTTGGCCAGCATTCCGTTGGCATTCCAGGAATAGGCCCAGTCGCCGGGTTGCCATTCAGGATTTTGAATTTGTTCCGGAGAATTTTCATGAACGTCCGGTAAACTATTTTCATCACGCAATTTTGGTGCATTTATCCAGTCTTCCGCAATTGTTTTATAATAAGGATGTGTATTTTCGTTTTCGTTTTTCTTATTTGATCTTACATTGTTGATGGGTCTTTTACTTTTTAATAATAAATTCCCTTCTTCATCGTAGTGATAAAACCAGTTTTTGTCGCGCATCAGTTTTCCGCCTTTGTCGTAAATACGGTCGGTTCTCCTGGCACTTTCGTATAAACAACCTGTTGCATCGGGATTTTTGTACTGAATTTCTCCATTGGGATACTGAGCAACTACAAGGCTTCCGAAAGCATCATAATCAAATTTTGTTCTGCCTCCGGTTATGCGGTCTAAAACCTGCATCAAACGACTGCCTGAACCCCACTGATAATCTTTATGGAAAGCCGTTTGATTTTTATGAATCATTACTTTCTGGCTTACCGGCATTCCGGCATGATCGAACTCGAAAATACTTTCAACACCTCCTGTCATTTCCCGGGAGAATTGCTGACCGTTCCTGCTTATATTTAAATTCATTTGCCAGGGCTCATGAACTTCTTTTGCACCCGCTGTTACTTTTTTAAGCTGACCGATATCGTTGTAAGCATAATCTATTTCTGCGCCCAGACTGCTTTTTAAGCTTATCAGATTTCCCTGATTATCATATTCATAATCAATAGAATGCTCACCTTGTTTTTCACTTGTGACCAGGCCTAATTTGTTACGCTGAAAAACTACGCTGCTGTGTTCATTATCTGCTCTTATCAATAGTCCTGAAGTGTCATACTGATACGCTTCCCAGGTTCCGTCGGGATAATGAGTCTGCGTTAATCTTCCTCCTAAATCATATTCATAAAAAATATTTTTTCCGTGTGGATTGCGGCTTTGGGTGATCATTCCGTCCTTGTCTCTTACAAAGAATTTCTGTTGTCCGTCGAAACCGGTTTCACCGATGATCTCATCATTATTGTTCCTTTCAAAATGATATATTTCTCCTTTTTCGTTGGTGATGCTCATTAAATTTTCATACGCATTGTAGCCAAAAATTAAGGTTTCTTCTTTTTTAAAAGTCAAAGCATTTCTTCGAACCTGTCGTTTCAGGCTTCCCATCGGCGTGTAACTCATGAGCCATTCCGCCTTTCCGTCGGTGGCGTATATTGGAAGATCGTAAGCATCGTAGCGAAGTTTCAACGGCAATTGGCCGGGTTCGTGTACCTCAACGACACGTCCCATTTTATCTCGGTTCCAGACGGTTCTGTTTAAAGGTCTCGGACTAAAAATCAAAAGTCTCCCGTAATCGTCGTATTTCCAGTACTGTTCGTCGCCAATAGTATTGGTCAATCTGATAATCTGGTTTCTGCTGTTATATTCATACCGTGTTTCAATTGCCTGTTTTTTACTGCTCTCGGGAAGTTTTTCATTATCCGGATATTGGTAATTTATCGTCTCATCTGTGGGATCGGTATAATTTAAAAGTCTTCCTTCTTCATCATAATTCCAGGTTTCTGAAGTTCCTGAAGGAGAAAAACGCGCAATGATCTGTCCGAACTCATTATACTGATAACGATATTCTTCTCCGTCCGGAGTGTGGAAAATTTTAATATTTCCAAATTCATCGTAAGTATAGCCCTGAACCCGTCCTTCAGGCGTTCCGGTCATTTTTAATTCGTTGTGGGAAGTATAATCGTACCAGGTTTCTCCACCTTCACCATCAACCTGTTTATATATAAGAAGATCTTCATCATAATAATATTTTTCGGTTTTATTGTTCTGTCTCGGATAGATAACTTCAGTATATCCTTCTTCATCATTATAATTTAGAAAACCTTCCATAAAACCTTCCGAGCCTTTTGTATGGACCACTCTGCCTTTTTTATCATACTCCCAGTGATAGCTCATTCCGTTTCTGTTGGTTCTTCGGATGATTCTGTTCTGATCATCAAATTCAAAAACAATTGCTTTTTTATGAATATCCCAGACATGGGTAAGATTTCCATGTTCATCATACGAGTAACGTATCTGCAGATCCCTCTGATTTTTATAGCAGTAATAAACTTCGGTGATTTTTTTAAGTTCGGGATGAATAGTTGTTTCTATCGTAAAACCGCTTTTAACATCTTTAATATTTTTTAAAACAATATTTCTCCCTTCATATTCATATTCTCTGATCGTTCCGTCTCCATATTCAATTTGGATTACTTTAAAAATACTGCCTTCCACTGCATGATGAAAACGTTTGTACGTATAAATATCCGTTCCTTTTCTGATGATCCAGATACTTTCATTCGGGCGGTACTGCCAGATTTTCTGACTTCTGTAATAGGTTAATTCTTCCCCAACTGACGGAAGAGGAATCGGCATCGGTTGAAGTTCTTCCGGATGCACCCACGCAGCAACCTCATCTTCTTCATCAGGAACGATATAAAGGTCATGAGAATTGAAAATACCGTTTCCAAGCATCCCATGCTGATACGGTCTGTCGCTGTACCAGACATTTTCCCATTTTAGCGGTGTTCCGGCTTCAATCTCAAAATCATCCCATTCAAACAACATGGCTCCTGAGGCGAAATTAACCGGTTCTAAGCCAACTTTACACAACGCTTTCGAAAGAGGATTATTTTTCCCGAATTTCCCCTGCAAAAAGTGATTAAATTTCGTAATTCCTTTACCCAGGCTTTTCGTTAAACCTCTCATTAAAGCCATTCCTGCAAAACGCATCAGCATTTCGCCCGGAGTATAAACATGCGGAACAAAAGCACCACCTACGAGTACAGGACCTCCCGTATTTATCTGAATATATAAGCTTGAAAAATTATTATAAAAAGCAAAATAAGCAAGTGGATTCTTTTTAGGCTTATCCGGCATTGCAGGTAGCATGGTCATTCCGAAAGGCAATCCCATACACGTAAGTACCTGCTGTGGCTGGTTTCCGCTCATTTTACTTCCCTGTCCTAAAACGGTTTGTGCCCCATAGTACACTTCGCCTTCATGCGGCGCCTCCTGAAGGAAGGGAATCATGTACACTGGAATAAGTGAAGTAACGTGCCTGAAAGGTATGACAACTCCCATAACACTGGTGGTTGTGGTGGCTTTGTGTCTTCCGTGGACATATATTGAGCCTCCCATGGGAATTCCTTCCGGAAGATCGGGTTTTAAATTTCTGATAAATTGTGGAATCGGGATGGTAAACTGAATATAATCCATCACATCAAAAACGATTCCTATGAAAGGATGTGGCAGCGGTAAAGGAATCAGCATGAATGACGGCGGTGGCGGAATCAATGTCCAATGAATATCAATGGCCAGAACAATATCAAAGTGTTTACTGGTATGCTGAATCGCAGTTGGGGTAATGGCAGGGGTATTAACTTTAATAAGTTTCACCTTGCTTTGCGGTGCGGCATTTTCTGACGTTACAGATGTTACTCCGCCACTACCACTTGCAACTTCTGATTGTACGTCATCATTACCACCTAAAGACTTCGCCATAGAAACAGGATTCAGGGAATCGAAATTGTTTTTCATTCCGTTTTTCCAGCCTTGCGTGGTTTTTTCTTTGCTGAATGATGTTACATCCGCATTGACTTTCCATGACCGGTCCGGATTCATATCTGGCTTTGCAACCTTTATCTTTTTAATTTTATTTTGATCTGCCATGATATTTATTTGTGATTTGGTTTTAATAATTTACCGCAGAACTTTAATTTTTAACCATTAAGAATATTTAAGTAATTAAGTTTAATTAAGAAAAATCAAATAGATTTTATTTAAAGCATTGAAATTATTATTGTAAACTTCTTAGTTAAATTTTAATGGTGAAATTTCATTTATTTAATCATATTTTGGCTTCTCAACGCTTACTTTCCAGTCTTCCCCAAAATAATTTTTCATTTCTTTATCTAAAGCATCTTTCTTTTCTGTATCGTTTTCATATTTAATCATCAGCATGGAAGCAACAAATTTGAGACTGCTTGATTCTCTTGTGGAAGGCTCCATTAATTTTGCGATTTCCAGACATTTTTCGAAATAACGAATCATCTTATCTCTGGTGAGAACCGTATCATTTAAGGTTCCGATAATTCTGTAACATTCAATCGCCATCGCATATTCACCGATTTTTAATGCAATATCAGCAGCTTTTTCGAATGCCTTTTCTGCCTTTGCTTTTTTTGAATTACCCAGACAATAGCTACCGTAATTCATATACATCTGAATTTCCAGCGGAGAATCAGGTTCTACCTCTTCAAATATTTTTTGATAGGTATCTTCCGCTTTTTCCTTTTTTCTGTCCGCTACGTAAGTCTGTGTCAACATAAAATAAGCGGAAATTTCACCTTGCTTGTTATTTTGCTCTCTGGCTAATTTTACGGCGTTTTTTAAAGAAAATTCAGCTTCATTATATCTTCCTTTACTCAAATGATTGCTCGCTATGAGAATCTGCTGCTGAAAATCGGTGTCTGCACTGTTTTTCTTCCTGTTGGTGTGCGCCGCGGTATTCTGCATCAGCTGGTGAATATCAACCTCGACCCTGAAGCTGTGTGCAGAGGAATTCTCTGGTAATGTTTTGTATGTATGATGTTCTGCCCATACCAATTTGATATCCTGGTTTCCTGATTTTTCACAGATTTCACACCATTCTTTTACCCAAACTGACAATTCTTCGATATTGCTGATCCTTATCGGAGCGATATACAAAAAAATCTTCGAATCTTTGATCGTTGGAAAATTTTTCTTTAAATCCAACAGCGGAAAAAATGCTTTAAAGGCATCCGTTTTAAACTTATTTTCAGAAATTGTAAGCCTCCATTCCGGAATATTTTCCTGGCTTTTTTCAAGCATTTCATAATATTCTTTCCATTCTTCAAATAAAGCCTGACCGAAGGAATCCATTCCATTAAATTCCTGATAATGAATAAGGAAAATATCTTCATCATCATAATCTTCGGATAGCCTTGATTTTATAAATCCGTCAAAAAGATCAGTTTCATGTTTTTCACCCAAGGCAATCAACATGGGCTTTTCTGCGTTATTTTTAACGATATTACGCCAATTCCTTTTTAATTTTACCAGTTCCAGATCTACGGGATTCATTAATTTTAATTTTTAGTTTTGAACACAGAGGCCCTTCCTTAATTTAAAGTTTGAATTATTTTTAAACATTAAGAAATTAAAGTCTATTCTTATTCTTAATAACCTGAATTACTTAATGTTAAAAGAGAAACAAACAACTTTATTTTAATTAAGATAATTAAGGAAAGTTTAAAATTTAACAAAGATTTAATTCAGTTTTACCGTTCCGCTTACGATATTGGTTTCGCTTCCTCCGCCGATGTTGATCTTGGCACTGCTCAGATTGGCTTCAGTCTTCGCCCCCATGGAAAGAGTGGTCGTTCCGACATCTAATGTAGTTGATTCAATACCGATTCCCGATGTTGGGCTTCCCCCTTCGGGGCCAACTCCAATTCCTATGCTTGCTGTTCCTCCAACACCGATATTGTCTCCCTGAACGATGATTTCTTTTCCTTTAATCATAATGTTTCCATCTTTATCCATAACAATAGAACTGCTTCCGCACGTCAGGGCAATAGAAATTTTACTATCAATACTTATATTTCCCGCACCATCAAGGAAAACCGTATTCTGATCCTTATCTCTTACCGTCATGCCACCACCATCGTCGAGGCTGATGGTATGCCCGCTTTTACTGCTTAAGCTTTTAATATTATTTCCGGTACCACCACCGCCGCCGACTCCACCGTGGAACATTCCGCCCATCACGAAAGGCCTGTCCGGATGCTGGTGTGCAAAATTGACCACTACCTGATCGCCAACTTCGGGAATGGCTACAAATCCACGGTTTTTGCTTACCTTTTCACTGCCTCCTCCATCGGGAGTCATAACGCGGATATATTCTGTGGTGGTTGATCCGTTCTGCCAGTCAAACTGTACCTGTACCCTTCCCTGATTCAGAGGATCGGTATTAGAAATTACTTTGGCAAACTGTGCATCTGCTTTTGGAAACTGAAATTCAGGTCGGGGAATAAAACCTGTATCTGAAGCTATGGCATCGAACGTTCCAGTATAGTAACCTCTAGCGTCTACCTCGTGATGAACCTCGGTAATCATTAATTTAGTAAAATATGAGGTTTCATTACTGTCATTTTTCCGCATTTCAATATCAGCGACACAGCCGGGATAAAGAAAAGGAACCGTGGTTGTTCCTGAGGTTACAAACACATCTGAAGCCTTGCTTCCGGCCGTTCCTTTCTGTGAGGTTTCCACATCCATAAAAGATGCAGCTTTGATAGGAGCAACTCTTAATGAAGGGGTTGTAAATGTTTTTTCTGAAATTTCATAAGCCCGTTTTGCGATATCTGAAGTATGGGTAATTCTGGAGCTGCCTGTTGTTAATTTTTCATTTTTACTGCTATTATAGCCATAAAAACTAGGATTCACATGTTGAGCTTTCATTCTTATTTTAACATCGTTGACGCTGCTTCCGTACGTAAGTTTTACAGGCTGTTCCTGCGGGGGCAGCTTTCCGAAGTGGAGGACTTCACCATCATAATAAAACTGTTCTCCGTAAGCTTCTGCTATTCTTGCTAAGTAGTTATAGTGGGTTTCTTCATATTGTGAGCTGTAAGAGACGTTTCCGTGCTGAGCATCTACCCGGAAATCAAACTTTCCGTTTCCGAGGCCTTCTTTAATGACCTGATCTGCAATACTGTTAAGACTGATTTCCTGACCACCGCCAAAGCTTTGTATATGCGGTGCAGCATCCAGAAGAATGGTCGGACTGTATCCGGTGAGCACAATATTTCCCAGACTGCCTTTTTCCTGGCTGAATCCGACTTCTGTAATAACACCTACGAAGCTTCTTTCGGGACCATCTTCGACATCCTTGTATTTAAAAGTAACGGTAATCCTTTTTCCTAAAAAACTTTGGGCTTCTTCAAGATTGTGATTTTCTGCAATTCCGAGTGTGTCATGGGCCAGCATCAGGCTGAATTCGTGATGTCTGACAGCACTTTGATCCAGACGGAAGTGTTTGAAATGTTTTACAGGTTTACCTTCTACTACGATATCAAGCTTTACCACGCGGTTAATTCCCTGAATCTGGCTTTCAGGAATTGCATTGGCATTATGTATTTTTGATGTTGGCTGCTGAGACCAGACTTTATTTTCTACCAATGTGGGAGAATTGGGCTGTAATTTTTGGTTGAGAAGCATTCCGGATGTGCTTTGTACAACTCCGGTATAAGCCTGTGCCTGAGCCATTTTTTGCGTTAGCTGATCTGCGGTTCCTTTTGTTTTTCCCTGAATCTTTTCTGTAGCTTTAGTTACTGCCTGGTTTTCTGCCATTTTTTTGATTTCCCCCACAGGTTTTATATTGGAAGATACTCCTGCAGAAGATATTTTCGGTGTATTATCATCCTGAAACATAGCCTTAAAATTTTGAGTGATGGTGTTTTTATTTTAACATGCTAAAATTTACCTGATAATAAATCAAATAAACTCATTATCTTATTGATAATTAAATATGCTGATGTGCCATTGACAGGCAGAAATATTTAATTCAAAATAAAAAAACAGAATAGCTACTCCGACGAGCTGAGCTATTCTGTAACCAATTTTATTTTTTACTAAGATGATTGTAGGTTTAGTTACCGCTGCTTGGCCAAAGCCCTTCGTACTTGGAGTTACCGTAGTCAATAGTTTCAGCGCTTACCACAAAGCTGATCAGCATGCTGTTTTCGTCTACGGCATCGAAGTCTACTTCGTGCTGGATGACGTATCCGTTTTCCCAAGTAAGCGTAATAAGGGTTCCTTCTTCGTGAGACTTATTGAAAGTGATCTCACCTGTTGTAGGCTTGTACTTTCCGTTGAGTAAGCTTTCAAGAATGTCAGATTTTTCAGTAGCTTCCACTGTAACTTTAATCAATGCGTTTGAAGGGTCTGAAGCTACTCTACCAGATACGTCAGTAGATCTTGAAACACTGTAGTTCAGCTTTAATAATTTTTGACCTTCGCCTCCGTTGAATTTTAAAATTCCTCTTGAATTTGTTGCCATGATTCGTAAATTTTAATCGTTAATAATATTTTGTGATTTGGTTGGTTTGTCTGATTTGTTGAGTCAAAGATAGATCACAAATTTGTATTCTAAAAGTTTTGGAATATTAATTTTTATTTTTGTCGTAATTCTACGATTTGATGTCGTAATTCTACGATAAAAGATATATCAACAACATAAAACATTTATATATCAACATATTACAATTCAAAATCTATAAATAATTCTAATAATTAAATACACAAAAAAGGGAAATATTAAGATTATATTAACCTTTTTTTAAAACATAATTAAGAAAAATCCGGCAGTAAATTTTACCCTGCCGGAATTGTATTTTAATGATTATAAAGTTATGTTTTAATAAGACTCTTTAAATTTAACATCACTTTGATATATTCTCGTACTGTCAGCTGAAACCGGGCGGTTATTAATTAAAATCTCCATGCTGCTGTTATCAGGAGCTATTTTAAAATCGAGTTTAAAATTTTTGCCCGCTTTTTCAAACTGTTCATTCACTTTTTCCCAGCTGAAAAAAGCACGGCCTTCAAAAGCCTGTCCTTTTCCGGTTTCCCAGAAGAATGAAATTTCTTTTGGAACAGCTCTTTCTTTGACAGCAGGTTTTACTCCCCAAGGGCGAAGCATGATTTCCCTTTCGCCATTATAATATTCAGATTGTATTTTAAATAAGCGGAAACCATTATTTTCCGAGATGATAAAAGGCGCCCAGAAATACCTTTTCTGATAATTTTTCCATTGTTCAGGTGAGGCATCGGGAATGAACATACGCTGTTTGATTTCTTCGCGTGTCTGCGAAATCTTTGAAAACAGCTTATCTGCATATTTTTTATCGTCTTTTACAACCTCAGCCTGAAATTCACCGAGTTGCACTGAAACATATCCGAATTTAAGCCACACAACAACCATTCCTTTCGGAGCAAATCCAAATACGAGGGTTCCGAATTTATAATAAGACATTCCTGCTTTATTATACTTTTCGTAATAATCAGGCTCATCTTTGATGTTAATAAATTCTTTTAACGGCTCATCGGAAGAGTCGGATTCGTTGTTGGAATAGGCTCGCTGAACCAAATCCAACACTTTATCTTTAGGAAAATCTGCTTTAAGGTG
Source organism: Chryseobacterium taichungense (assembly GCF_900109935.1). Lineage (GTDB taxonomy): Bacteria > Bacteroidota > Bacteroidia > Flavobacteriales > Weeksellaceae > Chryseobacterium > Chryseobacterium taichungense. Next base: position 520,692 of record NZ_FOBV01000003.1, read on the forward strand.
ATAAAAAGTATCTTCGTATCTGGAGAAATATACGATATCAGCTCCAATCGGTGTGCCTCCCTGTTCTGTAAATCCTTTTCCCGAATCCCCCCATGTTCCGGATGAGCTTCCGTAAGGCAAACCTGCCGGTACTCCTTCCAGGGTAATGATCTTGTCTTCTACAGGGGTGATCATATAATTGTTCCACGGATGTGAAATCTGCACATCATAAGTTGGCATAAGCATATCTTTTTTCTTCATATCCTGGCAGTTCATAAACGGGAGCATTCCCAGTGCAATAATAAAAGCTTTCCATTTATCCATTTAATATATATCTTTTGCGTTCTGCTGCAGGCTTTGGCCCGGAAAATCTAGGCCCCATACCGAATGAATCGAGATTGGCGGACCAATGTAGATAAAGATTTCTCAGTTTTTTGATATCAATTTCAGAATCCAGGTAAGAATAACTGCCTGCCTTGCTGATATATTCTCCTGCTGAAGGATGTTTTCCATCATTATATTCTTTCACATACTCGTTCCTTAAATTATTACAGGTAGCAATATATTTTGCAGTAAGTTTGTTGCTGATATCTCCGATAAAGCTATCTTTAATCTGATGATCTGCCACTAAGCCTTCATCATATTTTACATCAAACTGTTTGGAGTAATAAAACATATTTTTTAATGATACTTTATCGTATTCATTCGATACTTTTTTTCTTCTTCCCCACAATTTATATTTTATGGTTGCGGTACGGGATGGAATAATGCTCGATTCAATAGTGATTTCTTCCGGGTTATACCAACCTTCCTCAATGAGTATATTCCTGAACCTTTCACATTCTTTGCTGGAATTAATTTCCTCGTGTAGCAAAACATCTTCTTTATCATTATTTACGTAGCCACCGCCGATATCGGAGTGTACACCAGGTAAGGTAAGCTGCAATCCCCTGATTCCAGCGCTGTCTATATTGGTAAGGCTGAAGTTGTCACGATATTCGTCGGATGAAGCCAGCTGCAACACAAAAGATGCATTTCTCACAGCATTTAGCCCAAGCTGCTTAGAGTCATCATCAATAATGCTAAATCCAAATAATGAAGCCCCTTTATGATTAACCCCGAATGAAGCAACCGTATCATACAGACCGACAAAATTGAAACGTACCGTTTTAACCTGAATTTTCTGCTGAATGAGACAGGCACCAAAATACCCATATTTGAGTAATGGGAAATCCGGTTCATTAACAATAATATATTGATTTGGTTTAGGTTCGGCATCCGACTTTTCGTAATCTTCAGGAGGATATACAAGAATTTGTTTATCTGAAATCTGCTGTGAACTGACATTCGTACCGGCAATATGTAAAAAATGCCGGGCCGCTGCAGCTCCCCTGCTGAATCCGTAAACATTCACTGTGAGAACATCAATTTTTTTGCCCTGAAATTTTTTTTGAATTGCTTCCGCTCCTTTTACGCAGCCTTTTGTTGCTTTAGCTTTCACCCCTCTGGCACTTATTCCCATTCCTGCACCTCGCACCGGAAGCCCTAAGGTATCGTTATCAGATTTATTATCTACTGTACCGATTCCTTCCACATAATAGGCAACCTGATTTTGTGCATTCGGATCAATACAATCATAGCCTCTTGCTACATTGCTAAAATCATTGGCATAGCTTCCTTTTGGTTTGTCCTGTTTTGCACCGGCCTGTGTATTTGTTTTATTGTTAAGAGTACCGTCAAAAAACAGGTTCAGCGTTACATCAATTGTATTGACAGGTTTGTCATTGGGATTGATTTTCTGAGCGGGATTGTAGCTTACCCCGGTTTCTTTTCCTTTCTGTTCCACCGAAACTGCGCTGGTGTGGCTGATGCCTTCTTTAGCGTAGGCTTTATAATCGCCTCCTGTCTGGGTGACAACTTTACCTTCTACAAAATACTCGATGCTCATGACTAGTAATTTTTAGATTTCTCTCCGCTGTTGTTCTGAACTTCTTTTTCCGAATGGTGTTCTACTTTGCCTTCACTGCTGATCTGAACACCTTTCATAGAAGTCAGCTTATGTTCTTTTTCGCCATATACTTCCATATCTCCTTTTACGTAGTGGCTCATTTTTCCAACCACATTGGTCATGAAATCGGCACCGGTAGAGAGATATTTCATAGAACCTACGCTTTCAGTATGATTAACCATAATTGTGTCAGATTTATTCATTCCGACATTGGTGGTCATATTCATGCCAACATTGATATTCATATTTTTACAATTCAATGTCATTGTTTCGGGAGCGGTGATGGTAATATTGCTTCCGGTGGTATCCAAATGAATTTCGTTTCCTGATTTATCGGTAATAACAATACTTTCATCTTCTGTAAAAATGATTCTGTGGCCGCTTCTGGTCTGTATTGATTTTACCCTGTTATCTGCTCCGCCGCCAAGTCCTACTCCACCATGAAACATTCCTCCCATCACAAATGGTCTGTCGGGATGACTATGCACAAAGTTTACCATGACCTGATCACCAACTTCAGGAATCGCTACATATCCTCTGTTTTGAGTAATCTGATCAGTTCCTCCCGCATCAGGACTCATCATCCGGATAAAGTGAGTGTTATCATTCGTTTGCCAGTCAAATCTTACCTGCACGCGTCCCTGTCCTTCCGGATCTGCATTTGAAATGACCGTAGCAATTTGTGGTTCGGCTCTGGGTACTTTAAATTCAGGTTTGGGTAAAAATCCTGTATCAGAAGCAATACCTTCGAAGCTTCCAGTGTAATGTCCTCGTGTATCCACTTCATGAGAAACTTCCGTTACCATAATTCTGGTGAAATAGGAGGATTCATTGGTATCGATTTTACGCATCTGTACATCAACCACACAACCGGGATGTAAAAAAGGAACCGTGGTATTTCCGGATAAGGAAAATACATTCACTGCCTGGCTTCCCGATGTACTTTTCTGTGAATATTCTACATCAAGATGAGTTGTTGCCTTAATTGGCGCAACCTGAAGGGCCGGAGTTTTATAAATTTTTTCATTGTGAGCGTAAGCCGTTTTTGCTAAATCTCCCACATGCTGAATCGGTGTATCACCGGAGGTTAATTTCTCATTCTTGCTGCTGTTGTAGCCATAAAATTGTGGTTTTATGTGAACAGCTTTCAATTCAACTCTGATATCGTTCGCGCTGCTTCCGTAGGTTAATTTAATGGGCTTATTCTGTGGAGGAAGTTTCCCGAAATGAAGCACTTCCCCATCATAATAAAACTGCTCGCCATACGCTTCTGCCATTCTTGCGAGATAGTTATAATGCGTCTCATCATACTGGCTGCTGTAAATGATCTGTGAATAATCATTGGTATCTACTCTTACATCAAAACGGCTCGTGTCAATCCCCTGTTTGATTACTTCATTGGCGATAATTCCCATATTTACGGCAGATCCACCTCCAAAACTTTGAACGTGAGGCGCTCCATCCAACAAAATGGTCGGGCTGTAACCTTTCAAAACAATATTTCCGAGACTCATCCTCTCCTGGCTGAATCCGACGCCCGTAATAACACCTACAAATGTTCTTTCAGGACTGTTGTCTATGTCTTTGTATGAAATAACAACCGTGAGTCGCTTTCCCAAAAATTTATTGGCCTCCTCTAGAGTATGGGTCTGCCGGTCGCCTAATGCATCATGAGCCAGTGTAAGGCTGAATTCGTGATGTTTTCCGGTACTTTGCGTCAGTTTAAAATGTTTATAATATTTAATGACTTTTCCTTCGATGACGATAGAAAGCTTTACCAGCCGGTTGATACCTGCATGATGATTCTCCGAAATTCCGTCGGCATTCTGAGATGGACGGAATGAAGGATTTGTAAGTATATTTTGTGATTCTGTTTTCATATTACCTGTAATTTGATAGGTTAAACATTATCGCTTGGTGTTTTATTATTTGGTGTTTATGGCGTGTGTCTCTTTGATTGATCGGGAGAGGATTTTATTTTTCCTTAATAAAAAGTCGGGCATGATATCTTTCGGTAAATACAGGGTTCCTTCTCCTTTATCCTGAAGTTCCTGTGAAATTTCGGGGTTCCAGGAGAGAAGTCTGCTAACGTCGAGGTCAAGCTCATCGGCAATGACATTTAAATTAAACCCTGCATTAATATCTGTTTCTGCCATCTGTTCGCTATTTTTTCCGCTTCCCCCATTCACGAAAAATACAGTATTCATTCGGGAAGAGTTGTAATTACTCAAAACACTTTGCAGTTCACCGGTGGCATAGCAGGCATTCAGATATTTTTTGACATGATTAATTGTTTCTTCCGGTAAAAATTTATAAAATACATGATACTGAGATGAATTGGCTGCCGCCATAGCTTTTGCAATATTTCCCTCACCACAATTGTAAGCGGCAACTACGGTAACCCAATTGTTATATTTTTTATATAAATTCGTCAGCGAGATGACAGCTGTCTTTGTACTTTTATACAGGTCATTCCTGTTCTGTTGGGTAAGCCCATATTGGTTCGCATGAGATGTCATAAATTGCCATACACCTACTGCGCCTGCCCCTGAAGTAATATTTCTGTTAAAATGAGACTCAATCAATGCCAGGTTCCTGAGATGTTTCGGCAGGCCCTTTTGTGCGAGAGAATATTCGATGAATTCTACAATTTCCTTATTGGCACTGATGATACTTTTATATCGCCTCACACTGTTCTCCGAAGTATCAGAAGCAGCAAGAAACTGTGCGTTCATGATCTGTGAACACAGCAGTAATATTCCTGCCAGGACGATATTTTTGAGATTTGGTTTCATATCTTATTAACGTAAATAAGAAATTTAACGTATATTATTTTATTATTCCACTTTCCAGCTTAATTTTTCCTCTTCCTGATTCCAGTCTACATGAATAGTCTGTCCGGATTTTACTTCTTCACGAACAATCATCTTAGAGATTGGCCTTGCGAGCTGAGATCTGATGACCCCTGAGATTTGTCTGGCTCCATATTTACTGCTGAAACCTCCTAAAGCCAGATTTTTTACCGCTTCATCTGAAATTTTTAGCGCAATTCCTAATCTCGTCAGCGAAGTATGAAGTGATTTCAACTGAATATTAAAAATCCTTTCAGCTATGGATTCTGTGATCGGTGCAAAAGGAATAATCTCAGTGATTCTCGCCAGAAATTCAGGTCTGAAACGTCCCGAATTTGACATAATCTGCATTAAAGAAGATGATTCAGGAACCTTGCCTTCTTCAAATTGCTTTACAATTTCTTCACTTCCGATGTTTGAAGTAAATAAGATCAAAGCATTACTGAAATCTCCTTCTTTTCCAAGCTTGTCATGTACTTTCCCTTCATCCATGATCTGTAAAAACACGTCAAAAACCGAATGGTGTGCTTTTTCAATTTCATCAAATAAAACCACCGTGTAAGGTTGCTGTCTGATTTTATTAACCAACATTCCTCCCTCTTCATAACCGACATATCCCGGAGGCGCACCATAAAGCAGTGCCGCTGAATGTTCTTCTTTAAACTCCGACATATCGAAACGAACCATTGCCTTTTCATCATTGAAGAGAAGTTCTGCCATCGATTTGGCCAATTCTGTTTTTCCGGTTCCGGTTGGTCCCAGAAGAAAGAATGAACCGATTGGCTGTCCCGGTTTGTTCAATCCGCTGCGATTTTCTACGATCGCATCAGAAAGGATTTTCAACGCGTGATCCTGGCCGACCACCCTGTTCATGAGAAGCGATTCCATATTAAGAAGCTTTTCTTTTTCCTGTGCCTGAATTTTTCCGATCGGGATATTTGTTTTTGCGGCCATTACTGCAGCCAGCTCGAGACGGTCAACTTTTTCTCTTTTTTTTGCTGCATGCTGTAAAAGTTCAGTATAAGTATCTTCTATTGTTTTCTGTATCTGCTCCACCGGCATAGAATTGTCAATCTGAGGCTGCTCACTCAAAGATCCCCATAAAATCGGGCTGATTTTGTCTCTCAACAAGTTGTAGGTCCAGATCAGCTCATCGGCTTTATCTTTATCATCAAAAAATTCTTCATTGAGAATTTCATCATATCTGTTTTTCCAGCTTTCCAGTTCTTTTTCTGAAAGCTCGTCAAGCATTTTTATTGCGGCCATTGTTCGGTCCAGCAAATCAATCGCTGCATCCGGTAATTTTTTACCCTTAGCATACCGTTTAGCAAGGCGTACACATTCCGGAAGAGCGGTTTTTTCCACTTCAATCCCGTGGTGTTTTTTGTAACCTTCCAATAAAACGTCGATCATTTTAACGCAGGTTTTTTCGTCAGGTTCATTTACCGTAAGCACTTCAAAACGTCTGTTAAAAGCCTGCTCAGGTTCTATAATTTTCCTGTATTCTTCCTGTGTAGTGGCCCCGATTACAGTGATTTCACCTCTTGCCAGTTCAGGTTTCAAAAGATTCGCTACATTTCCGATACTTCCTTTCGGATCGAGAAGTGTATGAATTTCATCAATAAAAAGAATTGCTTTTTCTATTTTTTTGCATTCGTTAATCACTTTTTTAAGACGGTCTTCAATTTCGCCTTTGTAGGAAGTTCCGGCCAATAAAGCGCCCGTATCCAATTCCAGTAATGTTCCGTTTTTAAGCATTTCGGGAACATTTCCTTTTGTAATTTCGATAGCAAATCCTTCTACCAATGCTGTTTTTCCAACTCCCGGCTCGCCGATAATAATCACATTCGGCTTACTTCTTCTGCAGAGTATTTCTACTAGCATTCTCAGTTCTTTATCTCTTCCGATAATGTTTTCCAACTCTCTTTTTCTGGCCTGTGCCGTCCTGTCTACACAATAATTCTTAATAGACGGAAAAGAATTATCAGAATAATCCGATCCGTTTGAAAAAATAGAAGAGAATTCCTGGTCTGCAGCGCTTTCGTATGGTGTATCTTTTCTGTAAAGATTGAATATTTCATGTTCTCTGAGAGGAAGCGATTTCAGCTGTTGCAGAGAAAAGGCTACTTGTGGTTTTACAATAGCCGTAAGTATACAAATTGGTGTAATTTCGTCCAAACCCAGCTTTAAACGGATATCATCCGCCTCTTCCACAATTGTATCTACCGTTTCATCTTCTTTTACCTCATCAGGAAGATGTGAGGTTTTGGGATAATCTTCAATTCGGACATCTGCCCATTCGTAAAAATATCCGGGATCTTTATCAATACTTTTCAGAAAATCCGAAAGTCCGATGTCTTTATGCATTAAAGCCTGAAGAATGTGCGGTCCACCGTAAGTTCCGTTATAATTTTCTTTCGCGATGGACTGTGCAATATGAAACAGCTGCTTTACCGTATCGTTGGTTACTAGTACTCCCATTGTGTATTTTTCAAATTAATATTCTCTTGTGGTGTGGTAATTTTCACCGATTATGTTTTCGCTAAACAGCAGCAAAAATTAATCCATAATTGGTTGAAATTTTACCTTTTACTAATATATCAGTTTTTTTTGAGAGGATAAAATTCTTCGTAAGTGTGAAATAAATAATATTATTTGAAACATAATAATTTTCTGCTCATAATGGTAAAAAAAGACCGCCTTGATGACAGTCTTTCCCTTATGAATATTAAATTACGTTGAGTTTTTTTAGCTTGAAGGCCAAAGTCCTTCGTACTTGGAATTTCCGTAATCTATTGTTTCAGCGCTGATAATAAAGCTGATCAGCATGCTGTTTTCGTCTACGGCATCGAAGTCTACTTCATGTTGGATCACATATCCATTTTCCCAGTTTAGGGTAATCAAAGTACCTTCTTCGTGAGATTTATTAAAAGTGATTTCGCCTGTTGTAGGTTTGTATTTTCCGTTCAGTAAGCTTTCCAGAATATCTGATTTTTCAGTTGCTTCTACGGTTACTTTGATGATTGCGTTGGAAGGATCTGAAGCTACTCTTCCCGATACGTCTGTCGATCTGGACACGCTGTAGTTTAGCTTCAATAATTTCTGACCTTCTCCTCCATTGAATTTAAGAATTCCTCTTGAATTTGCTGCCATGATGGTAAATTTTAATCGTTAATAATATTTTGTGATTCGGTGATTGTGTAAACAAAGATAGGCGGGTTGATTTTCTTAGAAAAGCTTTTTCAAGCTAATCTGAGTTTTTGTAGTAATACTACGATTTGATGTAGTAATTCTACGACAGATGATTTAACATCTCTTTAACATTCCTTTATTCATGATACTTATGACATTTCCGTCACTGTAAAAAAACTGGAATTTTTAACACCAAACTGAGAGATAGCGTAGCTTATATCGACACTTTTAACCAATCCTGACTTTGTATATAATGAATATTTTCCGGAAAAATCCAGATCATTTTCTGGCATAGATCCTGCCTGAAGGATAATTATTTCTTCATTATATTCAGCATTTTCTATTTTCTGCTGAAGCTGAATTGTCATATTTTCTTCTCCAATTGTTTGCTGAAGAAATGATTTTCCATTCTCGAAAGGTTGACGCAATGCCGCAAAATAATTTTTAATAAAGACATCATTCTTCATCCTTGAATTAAATAGGTCTCTGTTCTGTACCGCCCTTTCAAACTCATTAAGGTAAATATTCGCGTACTGATCCGGAAAAAGATCTGCTAACCGCTTTTTAATCTTCGCAAAATTATCCGTCGTCTGCTGAGTAAGGCTTATGCTTACAACATTCCCTTTGAGATCGGTTTTAACTTCTAACGGATTAAGAGAACGGATCGATTCTGAAGCCAGATCTACCATCATATTTCCCTGGCCATCTGAAAAATTATTTTTAAAAAGGTGAAAAATATGAAACCCGTTTTCGTTTCTCATCCATTTTACAGAAACGGTATAGGTAAGAATAGTATGTTTTTTTTCCAGCTGGTTTTCATAAATTTCTTTGTTAACTACAGAATATATTTTGCTGAAATTCTCAGGATGGAAGGGAATATCAGGATTTAGTTTTGGATTTTTAAAAGGAGCATCGTTCCTGCTGTTGTATTCTTTTATTTTATTGATATCGGGAATCAGAAGTTTTTTCCGTGGAATAAGATCATCATGTATAAAATCTTCTCTTGCACAATGTTTATTGTGAAATTCTTTAAGATATTTGGGGTTTTCAAGATTAATTTCTTCAGATATGCTTTCCAGCGTTTCTCCGGAAAGTATAAAATGAACGATCATATATTCTGTTTTTGGCTTAACACAATTTAGCGCAAAAATTTTATTTTACAAAATAGTTTCTATGGTATTTTACTACTGTAAATCAATGAATATATTACTTTTGCCTGATAAATTCCAGATATTTGTCTCCACATTGCGTAAAATGATCAAATTCATTCATCGAGTTCCCGTAGTTCTGAATGACAATTTTATCGCCATCATACAGACCAGCGATCTCGCCCATAACTACCGTAGTAATTTCACCGGTTTTTTCATCAGTTTCGGAAGAGACATTTCCGGCTGCAATGATTTTCTTTTTATCTAAAATTTTAAAGCTTGGCTTTCCATCAGAATTTTTAAATTCAATAGAAAATCTTCCTCCGTCACAATTGCTTGCTACAAACGTTCCGTCTACCGTTTTTTTAGATGAAGAAATAGTTGCTTTATCATTATTTTGGTATTCATTGTTGGCAGAATCTTTTTTTACGGGATGTGTTTTCTGAACAGATTTCATACTGTCACCTACGTTTTGAGAGTGTACTGCAGAATCTTTTATGTTTTTATGATTATTGTGTTGATCTTTTTTACAGGCAACCATCATAATCGCGGCCACAAGACAAGAACTGCTAATATTATTTTTAATCATAAAGTTTTTCTTTTCAATATAAATTCATTACAACAAGCAATGTTAAATTTGTCAATTAAAAATACCATATTTTTTTGATCTGACTATATTCTGTAAAATTAATTTCAAAAATAATGAGACCATGAAAAAACACAGCCTCATTTTATTATTAGCAAATTGTTAATTTATGGATAATAAACTTTTACAACTTTCCCTGATTTGTACACTTCAATTTTATCGACCGGACCTTCCGGAGAATAGTTCCATTCACCATCTTTCTGTCCATCAACATAATTTCCGTCTTCAATTATATTTTTATTATAGTCTATCGAATATTTTTTTTCAATCCAGTATCCGTTTTTCAGATGATTGTTTGTACTGCCCTTCAGTTGATATTCAAAATCATTTTTCTCCTTGCCCCATTTCTTATCAACTTTCTGAGCATCAAAATAGTCTAAAAAAACACCATTCTTTATCTGATACACGAGACTTTTAGATTCCGGACCTTTCATAAACACATACACCTTACCTCCTTTCACTTCAGAATATCTCTGATAATTTTCTTCGGATTTCAAATTTTCAAAAACAATCATGCTGTTGTAAAGCTGATTTGAATTTTGATTAACCAATAGTATGCATTCATAATTGCCGTCTTCGTAGTTTATTTTTGCGTAATACGATGTAAACGGAATATTATCAATTACAAAATTTTTATAAGGATAAAACTGCAATAGTGAATCATTCGAACCTACAAAAATATCCCACATATAAGGTTTTTCTATCTCTCTTTCGAAGGACTGTTTTAATATATTTTTTAATTTTTTTATGGTTTCGCTGTCATCAATCTTTTGACCAACAGCATTTTGGTCTACTGCATTGATAATATAGGAATCCTCTGATTTTTCCACGATTCTATTAACCGAAGAAACCTCATTTTTTGAAGGAGCAGGTGTCTCTGATTTACAGGTTTTAATCTGAAATAAAAATAGCAGACAAAAAATAAACTTCATTTTAAATTTCTTTTAAAGTTGGGGAAAAACCCTGAATATGCAAATGGTCGTTATGATCTCTATTTTTGTCATTGGTACAGTGATTCAGTATTTTTTCATTTTTTTCACCATAGTTTTGGGACAGCATGCTTTTCCAGCCAAATTTATATAAAGCATCATTAAAGGTATTTTGCCTTGTCTCATCCAGCCCTTTCCAACCGGTAGCCTCAGTACTGCTGAAAAGATCGGTGGTTCCGCCACCTTTATCCGTGCGAAGGTACCTTAAATCACCATTCATTCCATTTTTATGAGACTTACTACCTCCAACGGACTCTCCTTTCTCATTACTGAAACCATTAAATACAAAATCATCATAATTGCATTCTAATAATGCGCCAAACAGTGCGGCCATTGTCACATCATTCATATAATAACGGGAAGTGTTTACAGCCAATGTAAAGCCTACAGAACCTTTCCTGTATTGATGTTTTACAGTTCGGATATCAATTAAATAAATATTTTCAGTGTCTTTTCCGAGTTTGTCTTTGTAAACCCCGCCATAGTTTTCTTTTGTCTTTACCAATTTATATTTACCTAAATCATGAATATTTCCGGCACTGTCATGGTAAAAATATGCAGCTGTTTCTCTTTTTTCATTTTTGTATTTATACTGTATTTCTCCTGTACTTTGGATATGATATTCCACATCAGCATCCCCTAAATTGGTTGCCTGGCATTCATCGGTTTTTAAAACTTCTTTTATTTTCGCTAAAATCGTTTCTCTGGCAGCAACATCATTGGTAGAACCATGCACAAGCCTTGTAACTTCTTTGAAATCACCTTTATCAGCAACAGTATTCAGATCTTTTTCGCTACCGTTACCCAATAAAACTCCATGTTTCCAGTACCATCCGGCAGAGCGGGTCGTAAGATCCAGATCGCTTAACAGCAAATCCGGGTCGGCTACAAGATCTTTACCTGCATATTCCCCGAATCTTCTGTATCCTTTTTTCCTTGTTATCTGGATAAGACCTCTTCCGCGGTATTTATAACCGTCTCCGCTGGCTTCATCCCCGTTTTCAGCAACATTTCTGTAGACATAATTACCGAGTTTTTCCGGGTTTTTAAAAAACTCACTGGGATTAGAATATAATCTCGGATGGCTTTCTTTTGACCAGAAGCTATGTAAAGCTGCTTCTGTGGTATAATAAAGGTTTTCGTCAGCTCTTGAAAAGTAACCTGTTTCTTTCGTGATTTGTGTAAGGAAAAATGCTTTTTTAACGCAGGTATTTATTTTAAATTCTTTTAAAGTTTTGTTTAAAGAGGTAAGGAAAGTTTCAATCGTAGGCGAGCCGAAACTATTCGTCCCTTTATTGAAAAGCTGCGCAACATCCGGATACATTTTTTTAAATTCTTCAACGGTAATCGGCGCTTCACATCTTGGACATTTTTTAGCAATTTCAAAATAAGCACCTTCTTTTTTGAGAAATTCTCCTTCATGTTTTTTGATATTACCCGTGCATTCTGCTTTTAGCCAGAGAAATTCAGTCACTTTTTTGAATACATCGAAGGTCACTTCTTCATCTTTATTGTACACCTCTTTGGTTAATACTTTTATGATTGCATCTACTTTGGCGAATTTTTCCTGTTTGGCTAATTCGTCTTTTACTTTGTTTGCAATAATTCCCGCAATACTCTTCTTCTCTTCTGCAGTAGCTGTCTTGTTGGTTCCACCGAATTTATAGACGTGAGTTCCGTCTTTTTTACCACTGAGCTTTTCTCTCCACTCTTTTAATGTCTCATCAGATTTCGGGCGAAGTTTTATTTTAATTTTAGCCAATCCATTTTGTGCAGTGGCTTTCAGCGTTGTAAGCTCTTGTCCGTTTTCTTTTGCTTCCACAACGGGTAAACTGGCACCATTAGCAAGCAGGAGTTCTTCTTTTTCTTTAATATTAATACTCACCTCTTTCCCATCCAATAATAAAGTTTTTGCAACTACAAATACTTCTTCCTCCAACGGTGCGCTCTTGATCGGTGTCATAACTGGACCTAATTTATATAAAGGAAATGAAATAGTTTCTCCTTTTTTATAAGAGGTTTGCGTTAGAGCATTCTTTATATCATCAAACTTCGCATATTTTTTATCATTTTTTAAAGCTGGATTTACTTTTCCTTTAATAATGTTAGCGATATTATCCTTATTGATATTATTGTTGTTACTCCCAAATTTGTATGTATGCTGTCCATCTTTTTCATCCGTTTCCTTTGTGAATTCTTCTTTCGCAAAAAAAGCGTCAAGAAGGCTTTCCGCTTTGGGTTCCTCCACAACACTGGTCGTTTTTCCTTGAGGTTGTTGAGGAGAGGGTTGTTTTTCCGGCTCTATCGTTCCGCTGGTTTGATTAGAAGCATCCGGCTGCGTTGTTTGACCTTCCGCTCCGCTTGGTTGTGTTTTTGAAGTTGGCTGTTGCTGTGAAGGCTGTGAAGTACCGGAATTTTGCTGCGGCGAACCAGATTGCTGTGTCTGCTGTACTGGTTCTTTATATTCCGGATTCTGTACATCAACCCTATTGGTAGCGTGTTTTCTGTTGCTGTAATATTCTACGGTAACATAGAATTCAAGTTTGCCGGGATTTGTTTCACCCTGAGCTGCCTTTTGCATTAAAGCTTTTGTTAATACAAATTCAGATGTTGCGGTTCCGGTTCTGTCAACGATGGCTTCTTTGCTATCTACAAAAAGATTAGCAGCATTATGACCGTTTCCTGCGGCATCGTCTTCCCATAGTCTAAACACCAGTTTTTTCCCTGTGAGATTTACACACTGGGCTTTCGCAATCAATTTATCGGTATAGCTGAAAACTGTTCCAGGAGTATCATCAACATAGCGGAGTTCAACTTTGCTGATCTGCGGAATTCCTGCAGGCTTTGGTGTAATATCAAGCGTTGTGGGGCCTTGCCCTTCAGGCTCATGAAGATAAGCTTCCAGACGATAGGTATTTTTTGCAGCGACTTCACCAAAAGTAAAGCTTCCGTCTCCAACTTTTTTGATATTGGTTGATGTAAAACTTCCGTTGGCTCTTTTTTTAAAAAGTTCCCAAGTCACCGCAGCAGGATTTCTTTCACCGGCAGGTGTCGAAGGATACCAGTCTGTAACCATATAAGTGGTTTTCTCGCCAATTGTAGGGGTAGGATTACCTGAGATTTTTGAAACTCCTTTTTTAGACATAGAAAGTGTGTTTTAGGATTAATTAGTAAGCGTCGATTTCACTTTCAAGGACAGTTTCTTTATAGTCCTGCATATTAACAAGCGGATTAATGTGCTGTACCGTTTTATTGTCGGCATTTTTCACATTTTTTTTGCTCATTTGTCCTCTTTGGCCATGATCTTTAATCGTGATTTTTCCTCCGATCACACACTGTAAATCAGATACTTCGGTAACGATTTTCTTACCCATAATCTTTACTTTATCATAGGTTTTCTGCCATTTCCCGGCGGATGCATAAGAGCATGGGAGGTTTCCACCCGAACTGGGCTTCAGCTTGCATCTTCCGAAACTTGGACCGGAAGGATTAAACTCAAGATCGTCTTCTGTAACTGCCAGAAAATCATTATTACCATCAGAGTCATTCCAAAAATGTTTCTGATGGGAGGTCACTTTATATTGAGGAAATTGATCACCCTGATCACACTGGGCTTTACCTTTCTGTACGACGAAATGCTTTCCGTCATGAGGAGATGATTGCTGTGACATAATATTTATGATTTGGGTAACATCAAAGATAAAAAATTTACCGGAAAAAAATAAAAAAAGCGGAATTAATTTCCGCTTTTCATATTATAAGTTATTAATGTTTAGTATACTCCGGTTGTTCCGTGGGCAGCATTGTCGGCATGAAATATTCATTTAGCCAGTAGAATGTCTGTCCGTTCTGCTGAATTTTCACAGCCGGATCATTCCTGTGGGAAAGCATTCTTTCTGCCAGATCTTTATAATGACGGAAATAGTTTCTGGCCGTTTCATTCGTCACAATTTTAGACTTTTTCCAGCCTTTTAGCATGTATTTTGACATCAGCTCTTCTTCTGAATTATCAAAACCCGTACTTACTCCTACAGCATAAGACATCGGTTGCTGATAAAGATCTCCTTTATCCAGGAACTTTAAGGTCGGATTGTATTTCTTCAACAGTTTCACAAATTCTCTTACCGCCCTTGCCTGACTAAAATCAGATCTTTCTGCTCCTGTATTTTGATAAACTTCGGTATAGAATAATTTTAAATTATCATATTCTGTTTCGGAGATCAAAATTCCTTTTTCAAGTCCCGGCTTATAATCTTTAAGATCTTTCGGAATATATCCTTTTACCAAAAACGGGCTGCCATAATTGATGAGCTGCGCCGCAATGCCTGCAGGAACAGGATTGGTAAGTCCCGGATAGAGATATTTGTATTTCATATCTACATTCGTTCTTCCTGCTCCCACTGATGAATGGAAGTAATCATTTAAAGATTTATCTAAAGTCATATTATCCACGGTAACCTGTGATATCAGGCTGTCTACAGACTTTTTAAGATATCCCGGCGTTGCAATATCTCCTTTTTTAGGGAAGATAACAAATCCCTGAGACATACTCTGCTTTGGATAATCCAGCGAGAAGAAACCTTCGTCTCCTTCTACGAGATTAAAATTATTTTTCGTTAAAACATCATTCTGATCGATGATTTTCTGTTTTTTAAGTTCGGCAATATTTTTAGCCGTATTCGTTACTACGTTTTCAGCCATCAAAACAAAATCATTGTAGGTATCCGATGATCTTGCGCTTGTCTGAAACATAATTACTCTCGCCTGGGCCTGCGTAAGGGAATTGATCACGCCGTACATATTTCCGCTCTGGTTGGCTGAAGTCCCTACAGTAACGACAATATTGGTTTCGTCAGGGAAATTCGACAACAGATTTCCTGCTGCCATCAGACCTTCGTTTACCGGCTGATATCCGCTGTTGCTGGCACAGTTCATCTCATTGGTTTTCTGATCGATGAATGTTGTAATCTTGCTGTAATCAGAATTTAGTGGAGAAACCGCCACATTATCACCGCACGGATTATTTTTATACAAAACCACGCCATATTTCACCTGATTAAAATAGGAAGGCTTTTCAAACCTTAGCTGTAAATCCTGCAAAAGAGATTTCACAATGGGAGCATACGGCGCATTGGAAGCGCTGATATCAAGTGTAAATACAATGTTTATTTTCTTATCCTTATCTGTTATTTCTCTATATCTTTCAAAGTCAATAGGTTCACCTAAAACATTGAAAACATAATTTTTGCTGTAATCCAGAATATTCGTAAAATATTTGGTTTTAGAATCCGGAGTTGGTGTTTCATTTAATGGTAAAGTTACCGGGAATATATTTTCTAGAGGCGTTCTTTTATTAACTTCTGTAAGAAGAATTGCAGTTTTATTTTCAGAGTCATTTCCTCCGGGACTACCTTCATGAATACCTAAAGTGGTATCCGTGATTCCTGTAGTATTTTTCATTTTGACGGCAGAACGTTCACCCCAGCTGGAAATAACATTGGAACTTACCCATCCGTAAAGGCTTGTCCCTATACTGTCGA
The DNA here is from genome assembly GCF_900109935.1 of Chryseobacterium taichungense. Classification (GTDB taxonomy): domain Bacteria; phylum Bacteroidota; class Bacteroidia; order Flavobacteriales; family Weeksellaceae; genus Chryseobacterium; species Chryseobacterium taichungense. The sequence goes on from NZ_FOBV01000003.1 coordinate 537,046, forward strand.
TATTAATATTCGGATTTTTCCCTACCAGAAATCTTTTATTGTTTTCTGCCTGTTTATAAACATATACCATCTGGCCATTCGGGATTTTCACATTGGCCTGTTCGATAAGACTCGGTGAATTAAACACCATGATCGAGTCATTTTTATAATATCTTTCAGAATTTCTGATCACCTCACTGTTGCTTGGTACTACAGCAACTTTAACCGGAAATCCTGTTTTTTCGCTTTTTAACGAGTTGCTCCATAAAAGGAGGTCAGATTCCGGAATCCAGCCGTAGGTTTTCACCTGTTTAGATGAAACCTTTTTCATTAAAGCATCAGGAATATATTCCGCAACTTTTACCATTCCGTCGCGATGCTTTAACACCATTAATGGTTCAAGAAATTTAACTTCTTTATATGATTTTTCATCACTTTTATCCAAATAAGCGGTGTTTCTGGAGCGATCCGAAATTGCAATCCATGGAACTGCTTTTTTAGGAAAGCCATTAACTACAGGTGAATTATCAACCTGCCCGTAATGTGACGGTTCTGGAGTTCTTTTTGACGGCAATTTTACCTGACAGGCTGTCAGCAATACCGAAATTCCGATATAATATGCTGCTAAAGGAAGTTTATTTTTCATCCTATTTTATATTTTACGATTGGTGTGATGCCCTGAAAGGACGTGATTATTTGCTTTGGTTAATGTCTACTTTCGTAACACAGTTCTGTGCATCGTCAAAATTCACCTTAACGGTCTGAATGACATTATTCTTGTCAAACTGAAGTCCTGCACAATACATGTAGAAATTATTGACTTTACTGTCGTTTACTTTCACAACTGTATTTTCATTGTTGCACAGGTATGTTCTCAAGAGATAATTGTAGTGCATGTTGAAGTTATTTCCGTAGGCAATCTGCTGAAGATGATATTTGAAATCATTATCAATTTTAGCATACGTATCTTCCACACTCACTTCATCTTCCAATGCATCGTAGTAAGGAAGGATTTTGATCTGGTGAAGAACAGGCTCTTCCGTTTCGTCGGTAATAAGACTTACCACATAATCACCCGGCTTCTGATAAGAATAGATCGCTAATTTGTCCTTAGAATCAATCCTTCCGGTTTCCCCGAATTTCCAGGTAAACTGCTTACCGTCTGAAATGGCACGGAACTGCACATTTTCAAACTGCATAGCCTGAGAGGGGGCGTCAATGAGTGTCACCGTTTTTACAGTGTCCTTTTTAGGAACAGTCCTAGGAGAAACAATGATAGGGAAAGATTTGGAATATTTATTATCGATAATCAAGGTCACCTGATAATATCCCGGTCTGTTGTAAAAGTGAATGCCTTTGCTTTTATCGCTGGTGGTTCCGTCTCCGAAATTCCATCTTTTTGTTTTGGCAAACTGTGTTTTATCTTCGAATGAAAGTGTATCTCCCTCTTTCAGGTTAGATGGATAGACCAGTCCTAAAATATCGTCGGAAGAGTGTATCACTTTCTTCTGCAGCCATAATGCAACCAATGCCGCTATCAGCAATGTTGCAATAACACCAATAATAATGTTCTTCTTGTTTTTCTGAAAGTAATTCATAGTTAATGATTGTGTGATGTGTATTGTGTTTGTGTAAAATTTTCCTTAGTGTAAAAAGTTTACTGAGATCTTGAATTCAAAACGGTCTCGCGCTGGAAAAGCTGACTTTTCTTTTCCTTGAAGCCGATGGAGCATTCTTCAAATTGTTTTTCAAAATTTTTGATATTCTCAGTTTTGCTTGAAATAATTTTTTTGTCGTTGAAATACATTTTATAAAATTCTGCGATCTGCGGATATGCCTCTTTTCTAATATCGTTGATGTTTTCCCCGTTCTGGTAGTAGCCGGCAACGTCATTGATCCCGTACATAATATTGTTTTCCTCAAAAGGCTGCGCACCTTCATCGGTAATCTTATTAATCATCGAAAAAGTACTGTCCAGGACCTTGAATGATGACTTCTGCTTCTGATCGAATTTAGCCTTTTCTTCCAGCAATTGTACGGAGATGATATCGTTATCTGAAAAAGGAGATTCAAATCCTCTTAAAAAGATGATTCCCATAAAAATAAGGGCTGTTAAAAGCATCAGAATTAAATATAAAAACTGGTAATGCCTTTCTCTTTTTGATAGAGTAACTTGTGCTTGCATAATATTCGTTTTATTTTCTTCTTCTCATTCCTGAAAACTTCCTGGTAGGATCTACCTTAAGCTCGCTGTTGATGATTCCTATCTTCCCTTTGCATTCGTTCAGATTTCTCAGCGCCACCTGCTCCTTGTAAGAAACGTCAATAATCTGTTTTTTTAAGGCCAGCATCGGCTCGATCTGCTTCATCAGAATGGAATAGTGTTTAAAATTACCTGCACTGTCTGTCCCCATAGCACCTCTTGCATTCCTGACGTCTTCCATGATGGCATTTCTCAGGAAAATATCATTCTGCACCCTGTTGATGTCAAGCTGATCCATACGGTAAAGTATGCTGTCTACATGAGTTCGCAGAAGATCACTTCTGGTAAGTAGATAGCGGTAGTCATCCGCTTCTTTTTTTATACCCTGTCTTTGGATGTCGTAACTTTTAAAAAAGAAAAATACACAGATGAAGGAAACACCTGATAAAACGATGAAAGATAGAACAAATTTCCAAATGCCTATCCTGACGTCTGCCTTGTTTAATTTTTTCTCCCGGTTCGAAGACATAGTTTGTGATTTGTTTGGTCTGTGAAATTATAAAAAAATAATCTATTCACAAAATTTAAGTATTTCTATGATATAATATTATTTTTCTAATTAAATTAAGATTAATTTTCACTTTCATCTTATTTTCATAATTTAGTGATCTGATTTTTAATCATCATTCACCAAATCGATATTAAAGTGAGCAAATTATTGACCAATACTGTGCGGTTTTCCATAGCAGACAGTGATTTTTATTTTAAAAAAATATTAATCAAAATGCTTACCGAAAATCCGTTCTATATGCTTCTTAACGACTGCAACAACGGGCATGAGCTCATCAGCAGAAATTACAGGAGACAGGAAGACGTTTTCATTGTAGAGCTTTTTATGCCGGTATTAAGCGGTCTCGAAGCCATCAAATACATTCGTAAAAGTAATCGTGAAACGCCTATCATCACCTATTCCGGAACTTATCAGGAAGACATGGCGGAAATCCTGTCAAAAATTCCCAATATTTTTTATTGTCAGAAAAAAAGCAATATCATCAAGGATATCATTAAAGGAAAAATAACCGCAGACAGTTTCGATTACGAAGCTTATACTAAACAATGGGAACAGCAGCCTCTTGCAGTAATGGAATATATGGATCGCCAGAAAAAAAGCCAGGAAGAGCTTTCACCAACAGAAATCCAGCTTATGAAATTCTGCTACGAAGGTTTTAGTAATAAAGAAATCGGTGAAAAGCTGAATCTCAGTACTAGAACCATTGACACCTATATCAACCGGCTCACAGAAAAGCTTGGATTGAAAACAAAACTTCACCTGATTCGCTTTTGTGTGGAGAATGGATATTATAATTCCAGCATGTAAAGGGGATTTAACGTTATCTTAATACAAAGTAAACATTCAATTTTCAATCGCTTATAAAAAAATATTTTGCCACTAATTTGCTAATATTCAATTTTTTTAACTAAATTTGCACACCTAAAATTTAAAATTAAAATAAGGAAATGACAAAGGCAGAATTGGTAAACACCATCTCAAATAAGTTGGGAACCGAAAAGAATGAAACACAGAAAGTTGTAGAAGCTTTTATGCAAGAAATCAGAACTTCTATGTATAATGGAGATAATGTTTATTTGAGAGGTTTTGGATCTTTTATCATTAAAACAAGAGCAGCAAAGACGGGAAGAAATATCTCTAAGAACACTGCTATTGAAATCCCTGCTCACAATATTCCTGCTTTCAAGCCGTCAAAATCTTTTGTGGAGAAAGTAAAAACAAAAGTTAAGGTAAAATAAATCAACTGAATATTAACTAGTTACTAAAAAATTATAATTATGCCAAGCGGAAAGAAAAGAAAAAGACACAAGGTTGCAACTCACAAAAGAAAAAAGAGAAGAAGAGCAAACAGACACAAGAAAAAATAATCTCATTTCCTGAGATTTATAATATATAATATAGTTGGTGATTTTAAGATTTTAAAGGTTCACCGACTATATTTTGTTTTGCAACTATTAAGATGTCAATGAAAGGATTTTATATTTTATCAAAAAAATTGCTATTCATTCAATACTAATTCTTAACTTAAGGATAAATTTATATGATGAAATATATGTCTGTTTTCTACCTTCTTAACAATTTTTATCTTACAATAAAATGAAGAAAGAACTAATAGTTTCGCATGAAGATGATCTTACAAAGATTGCACTGCTGGAAGACGGAAGACTATGTGAACTTCATGAGCAAGAGGACAAAAGTGATTTTATAGTTGGAGATCTTTTTATCGGAAAAGTAAAAAAACTTGCCCCCAACCTGAATGCAGCCTTTGTAAATATCGGCTACGAAAAGGATGCTTTCCTTCATTATCAGGATCTGGGGCCACAATATCTTACTTATCGCAAGTTTCTGAAAGATACCATTTCAAAAAAGCAAAATACTTCAGGTTTAAAAAATTTCGAGATACAACCCGAAATCGACAAAAACGGAACTGTAGACAAAGTTATTGCAAAAGACGATGTTGTTTTACTTCAGATTACCAAAGAGCCCATTTCTACAAAAGGACCAAGAATATCTACCCAGATTTCGCTCACAGGACGCTTTTTAGTACTCATCCCATTCGACAATAAAGTATCGATTTCAAAAAAAGTTAAAAGTTCTGAAGAAAAAGAAAGGCTGAGAACACTTATCGAAAGTATCAAGCCTGAAGGTTTCGGAGTTATTATCAGAACCGTCGCTGAAGGAAAAAAAGTTGCTGATCTTCATAATGACATGAATCAGCTTATTCAGAAATGGGAAACTACTTTTAAAAATATCCAGAAAAATAAAGTCCCTTCCAGAGTTCTGAGCGAAGACGACAAAGCTTCAGCTATTTTAAGAGACAATTTCAACCAGGATTTCGTAAGTATTACCTGCGATGATGAGCAAATGGTCAGTGAAATGAAGAATTACCTCGAAGTAATTGCTCCCGAAAGAAAGAATATTGTCCACTTTTATGATTCACATATTCCTTTGCTGGAATACTACAACGTCGAAAAACAGCTTAAACAAAGCTTTGGCAAACATGTAAACATTCCCAGCTCAAAAGGTGCTTATCTCGTTATAGAGCACACCGAAGCATTACACGTAATCGATGTAAATTCCGGAAATAACATTACCACCGGAACATCTGTCAATAAAGAACATGCGCTTAAAGTAAACAAAATGGCCGCTACTGAAATTGCAAGACAGCTACGCCTTCGCGATATGGGTGGTATTATTGTCATCGATTTCATCGACATGACCAATCCTGAGCACAGAAAAGAGCTCTATGAACACCTCAGGGAAGAGATGAAACGTGATAAAGCACGACATAAAATACTTCCTCCAAGCAAATTCGGACTCATACAGATTACCAGACAAAGAAACCGTCCGGAAAAACAGATTGAAACGAAGGAAGAAAACCCTAATAAAGATGGAGAAATCGTTGCTCCAATCGTTATTGTAGAACGGATGGGGGAAACCCTCAGAACCATCATGCAAAAGGAAAAAGGAAAGCTTTACCTGCATGTACATCCGTTCGTTGAAGCTTATCTTACCAAAGGTTTCAACAGCATTCAGACAAAATGGTTCATGAAATACAAAAAATGGGTAACTGTAGTCCCAAGAGACTCTTTTAAATATTTAGAATATAGAATTTACAATTCAAAAAAAGAAGAATTGATCGGATTTTCTAATTAAAAAATTACAACCTCTGGTTCTGCCGGAGGTTTTTTATTGCTATAAAAGTTCCAATTTCAATACCAATTTTTTGTCCGAATATACTATCTCAAACGAAGCTCGCTTACACACTCACGATATTAAGGGATAATGCAATAATATTTTTCAGGAGCTTATTCTCGCTATCCGCTCTTACTCCTCGCGCCATTGCTTTCCCGGCTAAGGCCTAACACGCCATTCCCTGCTGTGGGGTAACCGCTCCTATCGAGGCTAGGGTGTTTGTCGGTATTTAGCACTGGCCTGTTATAAATAAATCTTCGGCTGAAAATCGGAATTAAGATATTAAGATGAGCTATTAATAATAAGCAATAAAATCACAGTCTATTAAGATCTTATTTCTCCATGCTCTCATTCTCTATAAACTTCTAATTTTCCCTGATCTAAGTAACCCCTGATGCGATGCCTATATTCCTTTAGAATAAGATATGAATAATATTTTAAAGCAAGCCCTGAAGGGGCGCCATCCTATAGCACCGGGTACAACCCGGTGGAATGTTAATCCCAAATTCCATCGAACCCTAATGAGCGTAATTATGAGTAATGGAATGATAGGTAATAAATAATATGCAATAGGTGATTTAATGTTAAACGTTAAATTTTTAAACGTTAAATCTTCAATCTCCTGTTCTTCTCGTTGGTTCTTTTTACTTTTTCCCTGGTTCTTTGTCATTGGGGTATGCTGTTTACCTTAAACTTTGAATCTTGAATCTTGAATATTGAATCTTGAATCTTGAATCTTGAATGGTATAAACGAAAAAAGTCTCACACATTGCTGTATGAGACTTTTATAAAAAAACTGGCGGCGACCTACTCTCCCGCTATTCGCAGTACCATCGGCGCTGGTGGGCTTAACTTCTGTGTTCGGAATGGGAACAGGTGAGCCCCACCGCTAAAACCACCCTAAAAGCTGTATTATATTCAAGATTCCGGATTCGGTATTCAAGATTTGAATATTGAATGTTAAATTCGGAATATCGAATAATTTATCGGTAAATTTCATCACAAAGGCAAAACCAGTGTCGCACTTATAAGGCTTGTTGTTGGCCTCTGGCTTTTAGCTAATAGCTATGGGCCAGTTG
>NZ_FOBV01000021.1 GCF_900109935.1 Chryseobacterium taichungense
TATGAAGGCGGTGGAAATACCATTCTATATGACGGGAATGGAAATATGACCAAAATGCAGGATAAAGGGATCAGCTCTATTAAATACAATTTCCTTAATCTCCAAAATTCAATTGAACTAAGCAGAGTTGGGAATGAATACCTTTCTGTTAAAACGCTGTACGGTGCCGATGGGACAAAACTTAAAAAAGAAAGTACAACCACGATTGTGGGAATTGCAGGATCTACAGTTTCTAAGCAAACGACAGATTATCTTGACGGGTTTCAGTATTTAACCGTTGAAAACTCAGGAGGAGGCTCTGAAACGTTAATGCTGGCTTCAGAATCCCGCAGAGCCATGGAGCCGGAGGCATTTTCACCGGATTTTTCAGAGCCCGTGGGAACTATTGCACTAAAAACCGCAGATCTTCAGTTTTTGCCAACTGCAGAAGGATTTTATGATTACGTAAATGATCAGTATATTTACCAGTACAAAGACCATTTAGGAAATGTAAGAATAAGTTTCGCGAGAAACAGCGCAGGCGCTCTTGAAATAACGGATGCCAATGATTATTATCCTTTTGGGATGAATCATTTAAAGACCGGGAATGCCTACTTTGCACAGGGAAGTTATAAAAGCAACAAGTACAACGGCAAAGAACTGCAGGAAACCGGGATGTATGACTATGGAGCAAGGATGTATATAGCAGATTTGGGAAGATGGTCAGAAATAGATGCTTTTGCTGAAGCTTCGAGAAGATTTAGTCCTTACAATTATGCATTTAACAATCCAATAAGGTTTATTGATCCGGATGGAAATATGATTTATATTAATGATGGACAAAACGAATACAGATATGATAAGGGGCAAACCGAAGTATATAACCCGGAAACTAAGGGCTGGGAAAGTATGGCAAACAGCAAAATAAAAATGTCACCGTTTGTTATTTCTATCATATCTTCATTATTTTTACTAGAGAATGGAGGTGGCACAGGAAGCAAATTAGTCGGTTACTTCGAAGGTAAACAACATGATATAAAAATTCAATCTACCACAGGAGGAAGTGAACATAAAGAAGGTATAGCATATATTAACACGTCATTAGAAGTAAAATTAAATACTGTTAATGGTTTAGAAAGAGTTCCAATATTGATAGCGCTTGCTCATGAAATGGCGCATGAAATGGATCCACAAAAGAAACCAGATTTTTTTGGTCCATGGATTGACACTAGAACCCCTCAGCAGATAAATGCTGGTGAAGAATGTAATAATTGTATTAGCCACAGTGAAAAATATGCTTCACATATTGAAAACCAGATTAGAGCTGAATGGGGGATGTCTCTAAGAGCTTCTTATGGAGCTTTAAATAAAACAGAACTAGATCCAAGAACTATGTTAGTAGACAAGTCAGGAAATAGTACATATTATAATAGTAGAAATGAGAGACTTCCTGGAATTACCGGGGCTGAAAAATTTGGTGCTTATGACTCAATTAAAATTGATAAGGATTTTCAACTTACAAAAAGATATAATTACAATGAAAGAAACCCACAGATTATGCAAAATGCTTTTTTACGTATTTTCATGCTTCGTAATGCTTTATTCAAATAATATAAAAGCACAAGAACATGAAGCAAAGATTTTAAAAAAAATAAATTCTTATTTTGATCAATTAAAAAAAGAGGGGCTTCAAGGATGTATTGACAGTGATCTTGAGTTATATGAAGCTGCTAAGAAAGATAAACATAGATTAGACGTTTTAATGATGGGATGTAATGATCAGGTTAGTCATTATGACCTATATAAAACAGATACGAAAAAATTATTATCTAATTTTTATAAAGATGAAGATTCTGATTTTATTATCGTTAACATGAAAGGCTTTAAAAACAATCCTATTCTTTACACTAAACCAACTCTCACTTTTTCGCGAAAGAAAAACGAGAAAAAGATTAATATTATTCACAATTATTATCAATTTGATGAAAATAAAAATGGATATGAATTAGTAAAAGACTCTTCGATTTCTAATTTTAATGTAGAAGAAAAGATGAAGTTAATAGAAGATTATCTTTACTACAAAAAGGAAAATTCTATTTCTGAAGTAAGCCGAGGTCAGCCTTACAGAGAATATTATATTGTCGCAAGGATAAATGGGAAATACTTGATCAAAGCTTTACGTGATTATAATCTTAAAGATTGAAATTTATAAATAATAAAAAGAGTAGTTCATTCTACTCTTTTTATTTAATTCAGAAAAATAAATGATGAGAGAAACGCACAGATTATACAAAATACTTTTTTACGTATTTTCATGCTTCGTAATGCTTTATTCAAGTAGCATAAAAGCACAAAATAAGAACGAAAAGATCTTAAAAAAAGTAACTAAGTATTTTGGTGAATTAGAGAAAGAAGGAATTCAGGCATGTATTCATAATGAACCAGAAGTAGCTAAAGCTATTAAACAAGGCAAATATGAAAAAAAATATGACATTTTTATGGATGGTTGTAATGAAAGTGTTAGTCATTATGGTTTATTTGAGACGGATACAAAACATTTATTAACAACCTTATATAATAATAAAGATTCTGATTTTATTATTATTAATATGATAAATCCTAAAGATCGTTCTACTTTAATAAGTAAGTCTACCTTCACATTTTCCCGAAAAAAAAATGAAAAGGAACTTTATATAATTAATAATCACTATGAATATAATGAGGAGAAAAAAAAATATGAGTTGATAAAAGATTCTTCAATATCTAATTTTAATGTAGAGGAGAAAATGAAATTAATAGAAGATTATCTTTACTACAAAAAGGAAAATTCTATTTCTGATAAAAGTAGAAATAAACCGTATTCTGGATCTTATTATGTAGTTGCAAGAATAAATGGAAAATTTTTGATAAAGGAGGTACTGGATTATTCTTCTGAAAATTAGATTTAATATAACTAATATAAAAGATAGCGTTGATAATCAACGCTATCTTTTAGAATATCAGGATGAAGATCATTTAGGAAATGTAAGGATCAGTTTCGCGAGAAACGGCGCAGGCGCTCTTGAAATAGCAGATGCCAATGAGTATTATCCGTTTGGGATGAATCATTTAAAAACAGGGAATACCTATTTTGCACAGGGAAGTTATAAAAGCTATAAGTTCAATGGTGTTGAACTTCAGGAAACGGGGATGTATGCGATGGATTGGAGGAATTATCTAGCAGATATAGCAAGATTTTCCGGAATTGATGCGCTGTCTGAATCTTACCTCGATTTTTCTCCATATCATTTTGCAATGAATAATCCTGTTTCTTTTGCAGATCCTACAGGAATGTATTCTACAGATCACAATGGAAATTATAGTACAACCAATACCGATGAGATCAGAAAATTGCAGGGATATTTTGGTAGCGGAGGAAGTGTAGATGGCGTCGGTGATTTGATAAGTAACGATGAAACATTTAAAAAGGATATTCCTGAGCTTGTAATAAATGTTTCCAAATGGCATTATGCTTTTACGGGTGACTATTTAACCAATGGAGATAAAAAAACTATTTTTGATCATTTAGATAAGTATATTGGATCTATGTCTACAATTAATCAATGGGACGGAGATAAAGGATTTTGGGGTAATTGGGGATCCTCAGACAATTTCTTTGGGAAATTATCATATGGTTTGGCAAATAATACATATTTAGGTTTTCAAGTTATAGATACTTTTAATTGGTTAGGCGCTAAGCGTATTTCTGGAATTACAGGTGAACAAGTTTATAGTAATTTGGATAATACAACTCAATTCGATTCTGGTGAAAGAGGTTTTGCTTTTACATCAACCTTTAATCCATTATCTTCAGAACTGAAAGTTTTAGGTGTAGGACAACCGGTTTTACCTAAGATAGCATTTAGATTAAGTGATGATTTAGCTCCTTTGAGTGCTTCGCAATTTTCTAAATTATTTAAAGGAACTGCAATTGCTAGAGTAACACCTGCGACAAGAGGTCTTTTGAATAGAAATATGAATACAGGATTAAATATGGTAAATAATATAGGTATGTTTAAAATGGGATATACAAGTATAATAAAACCATTTTCACCAAATAAAAAAGATGAAAAGTAATGGGGATTTTTGAATATATTTTTCAACAGATATTTATGAATATTATTGGTAATGGAATATATTATCTGCTTCGTAAAATAATAGGGGATAAAAGAAGTTATAAAGAAATACAAGATCAAACAGAAGGTTATATAAAATTCTTTACCGGTGTTATTTTTGTCTTTATAATTATAGTTCTGATGAAAAAATTTATAAAATAACTTTTAACAAGTTCTTTTATTTAATTCTATAATCATGATCATGGAATATGTTTTTAAATTAATTTTCACTCATCTCATAGGAAATAATATTTATTATCTTATAAGAAAATTGGTGGGTGATAAACGTAATTACAAAGAAATTGTTAGTAATGAAAAAGAAAGTGGATTTAGATATTTTACAGGAATTCTTGTAATATTAACATTTATTATTTTTTTAGTCAAGTGTACTTCTTAACTTAAACAGCGCAGGCGCTCTTGAAATAACGGATGCCAATGATTATTATCCGTTTGGGATGAATCATTTGAAAACCGGAAATACCTACTTTGCTCAGGGAAGTTATAAAAGCTATAAGTTCGGAGAAAAAGAGTTGCAAGAGTTTGGGGCTTATGACTTTGGAGCAAGGATGTATATGCAAGATATCGG
>NZ_FOBV01000010.1 GCF_900109935.1 Chryseobacterium taichungense
GGCTCTAAAGTTTTGGACAAATTCTCTTTTTCCAGAGATGTTATTTCTTTGGAAAGAATAACTTCGCCCAGTTTTATATTTTTAGCATCTAATCCAAGTTTTTCCAATTCGTTTTGTACCACCATAATGCAACGGTCGCAAACCATATTTTTGATAAAGAGTGTATTCATATTTTGTTCAATACTAATATTAAGCACAATAGACAAATTTACGTTTTAAGTTGAACCCTTGCTGCATTTGTTGCGGTTAATTCTTATAACTGCCTGCTGCTGCAAATACAAAGCATTCTAAACCCACTTCTACAGTTAGCAAGTATTCAATTCGATTTACATGATATAGTTTGACTACTTACTTCGTAGTATCTGTGTTTTCATCTGTAAAGTGTTATATGCACAGTATCCTTTTTCACGCGTTAGCTTTGGCTACCCTTTTTTTTGTTAAATGCCAAACCAATCAGATAAAAACACTCTCGGACAACTTTGCAATTTGAGACAAATGAAACCTTGCGGATACCAATACGACAAAAACTGTCGTATCAATTTGATTTATTTTGATTAATTTTAAGTACTTCATTAACAATTAATTATAAATACGGTGATTAATTAGCATAATCAATAAAAAACTCAAACCCCGTATTTTTTACATTTTTAATGAGAGCACTAACCTAAAGAAATTAGTAAGTCTTCACAATCCGTAAAAACCCCATATTTTAATGTAGTTCTAAAGTTCTTTTAAGGATTCTGTATTTTGTAGCAAACTCGAAGATTGATTAAAGTTGCGTGCGTAATGAGAATTACAGAGTAAGCAGAGTTGGAGATGAATACACAACATTCTTTTGCTGCGAGTTACACGTAAAAAAGTCCCCAGGTCTACCGGGGACTAAAAACTAATAACCATGAAAACTCACTTTATATGAGATTCGATGCAAAGATAGAAATAAAGATTGTGATGATTTTATTTTCTTCTCTCTCTATTTCATTCCAAAATTTGCAGAATTATACTGATTTGCTATTGCTAAAGCAACTTGTAAAGTTGCTAATCATATATAAATTAGTAAAAGGTAACAGCCTTAATATGCTAGTTTTATTGTTTTTGTTGTCGTATAAGAGATATGTGATACCAGTAGAAAAAGGCTTCAGGATTTCCTTTTTTCAACTTATTGAGTTTGGAATCAAAACTCTGATCGATCACTAGCTCTTTTATACTTTCCAGCCCTTGATATTTTTCAAGTTTCATTACTTTATATCTAAGAACAGTTGATAGATAGGCAGCTTTTGCAGCATCGGTGATAGCTCTGTCTAAATGATAATTTTCTGAGAATATAAATCTTTTTACTTGATTAATTCCTGATAATAGTGCTTTAAAATTCCCCCTTCCCTTTTCCCCTCGCGAACAGATATGCAATGCCGTGTCATAAATATCATCAAGTACTCCGTTTTCATCAGTTTCACAATTTCTATAACCAATCTCTGTTTTGGCAAAAATATCGAAAGTCTGACCAATTATGTTTACATCAGTAACAGGTTCCAAAAGACTTCCAATATCAAAAAGCTGTTTCATGATCTCCATCGTCCTCGAATCGCCGCCTTTTTCATAAGGTATCCCAGTGGTATTAGGTGCAAAAGCCGTAAGCTTATCCCCTAAAATGTCTTCATGACATGGGATACTAACGTTTATAGGGTCGCCATCCTGCTTGATAAAACTTGAATCTATGGGAAAGTTTATAATTTTTGTGTAGTGCGGCTCTTCAAATAGAATATCCAGCAATACATAGTCTTCAGTCATATTAGACATATGAACAGGTGTGTAAAAAAACTTGTAATGTGCTTTTTCAATGTCGCCTGATGTTTGCCGGTGTTGTTCCTCAAACCTTGTAAATCCTTGTTCAGATAAAAATCCCTGGAACTTCTCTTCCAGGTTTTGCTTTGGGTTACTGATAATTACATCAATATCAATGGAAAGACGTTTGGTACTGTTCATCAATAACATAAGGGCTGTTCCACCTTTAAAAACAAATTGAACATCAGACTTCACTAGGCCTTCAAGGAGAAGTAATGCTCTAATTACTTTTTCTATAAGAATTTTATCTGCTCTGTTATTCTTTACAGAGACACTGTTCAGCCATTCAGTAGTAAGACTGTCTTTTGATATCATAATAATTTAGAATTTAAAACTAATGGTTATTGTTTTAGAAATTTAGAATCGTATATATATTTAATAAGGTCTTGTTTTCTGCCCTTTCGGTCAGCATATCGTAAAAGCCTATTTTCATTTACGATGTATTTTTGAAATGCATTAACAAATATACTTCTGAGTTCACTGCCTGCAAGAAAAGTAAATTCAGGATCACAAAATATATCTACCAGCATTTTTTCGAGGCTAATGAGGGGCAGACCTTTTTCTTCACTCAAAGGACTTTCTGTTGTCAAATACCTAACTATAATGGGAGAACGGAAGTCAGGAAGAAGATCATTTATAAGCATCTCTGAAGGACGTAGAAACACACCGCTGAAATTATTTTTTAGCTGATAATATACAGACTCTGCAACATCACGTTCAATATCTACAAGCACGAATGGATATGCGCTCAGATGCTGAGCGAATTCGTTTAATAAATCCGAGTTCCAAGCACAAAAAGAAACATCAGGAAAATTTTTCCGGATGAATGTGCCGATTTTTTTTGACCTGGAAGATAGTTCCGGCTGATATTGCTTGGCATCGCCGAGTTGAAACAATCCTCTCCCTACTCTATGCAGTATTGACGATCTAACAAGGTCATATACTTTCCACCTTATGGTTGTATCTGGAATCTCAGAGTCATCTTTTCTAAAATAAGCGCGCAAATCATCTAAGGAAAGCTCTGATTGATTCCTAAAATATTCTTTTAGTGCTACTTTATCTCTTTCTTTTTTTACCATGCAAATAACAATATATATACAAACTTACGGCAAAATAATTATTTTACTGCCGAAAGTTTGAATTTTTTTATACATTTTATAATAAACAAGATACTAGTAAATAAGTATATATAAGACTAATTTAAATTAATATAATAAAATTAATTATACAGCAATGAATCGAAAACTTATTTCAAACTTTCGGCAGAAAATTCATATAATTGCCAAATGTTTGAATATAAACTACTCCAAAATTGACCATGTTTAACTCGCTGCGTAGCGAAGTAAAAATCTAAGGTGTACAAACAATGATTAGTAAGGTTAAGAAGTAAATAGATTTCTAATGTACTGATACATCATAATTCCAAAATTCCCTGTCAGGAAAAATAGAGGTTTTTGAGATTTAAATTGCATTTTTAATGCAAGCAGTCTTGCCATTAATCTAATCTTACTGTATCAAAAGAATTAATTTGCAACTCCAATTCTTCATCATTTTTCTTCATTTCCAACATCTGCTCAATGTTAAAGTTAAAGGTAATAAATAAAGTCATTCTGCATTCTTGCTCCACCCTATAAAAGTGTTCATTCCAATCGTCTGCAATCTGAGGTCGGTTCTCGTAAATCCAATAGTCAGCTTTGAAAATGAAATAATCAATCAATGCAAGACCCGAGACCTCTATCGGAAGAAAAATCTGCTCTGCAATATTCTTCGCATCCTTCCATTTGACTCTTACTTCATCAGCACCATAACCAATAATTGTTCCTTCATTATTTTCAGATTTCAAAGAGGGTTCTTCAAATTCAATATGAGAAATTGAATTTGCAAAGGAAAGAGCTTCTTTCTTTATTACGTTTTCACAACACTGCAGAAATTGTAATGCATCATTATACTTTTCTACTTTTAGCAGGGATTTGTATTTTTCATTTATTGACTCAAAAACCATAGATGAATAAAAATCTTTTAAAGTTTTAAAAATCAATATGTTTTTATCGGGTCCACATTTATCCGACAAATTGGTGTCATTTGAGATTAACACCAATTTATTTTTACGCGAAATATCTTTTATAAGAGCATAAATAAATGCATCGGGAATATCATCTCTGTTCTTTAGGCTTTTAAAAGGTTCGCCGCCACTAAAATAATTTTCAAAAACCTTCGTGCTATGTTTGGGATTAAATGGATGTAAAATTGCGTTTGAATCTTTAATAAACTCATCCCACAGTCTCTTGACAGATTCTTCAAAATCAATTTTTAATTCATTTATTTTCTTCACATACTTTATAATATCATTATAGTGATTGGGATGAACTCCTTTTTTGTCTAATGATATTAATTTATTTATCGCTTGCTGAAAATCATTTTGAGACTCCTGAACACTTGACGTAGTAGCTTCTTTATACACTACCCAAGGTATATTTATTTCAATAAGTTTCTTTTTACCCAAATCTTTTAAAAGCGAAAAGTCCGACTTATTGAGTGTTTTGTCCTGCTTGTACGTTGTACTATCAATTAGTATTTTCATAGAATACACATAATAACCAAATATACAAACTAGCTTTTGAAACTATATAAATTTTGAAAGACATATTTTTCTCTGAATCTTTCAAATAATACAACATGATAATTTTCTTTATATTTACAAAAATACATTATGAAAAAGTTAAAAATATATTGTGTCATTTCTACAGCTATTATCATCGGACTTTCGATTTGGGTTTTACTTTTATCAAAAGATTTGCGGGAAACCAATGAGGTTCTTAATCAATGTTCTGATCGATATTATAAGGAAATAAGCAAATAGAATGAAGCATGAAATATCATTTTTACAATATAGTCTCCTAATCATCAAAACACTCCTCATCGAAAGCTTTCAGATGTTCAAATATTTTCGTCGCAAGTATATATTTTTATTACCTTCTATCATTAATTACTCAATCACTGTTAAAAGCCTTGCAACTTATAAGTATCTGAATTCTAAGCATTATCAAACTCATTAGTCATTAGCATAAGAAAGTTAAAAGATTATCTATTTGATATAAAGATTTTTCCTTCCCACCTTACTTTCCACTTTTATAGTATCATCAATAACGAAATTTCGCATTACTCCAGCAATTTCAGTAGATGAAACTTTGGTGGCTTCAATTAGCTTTAACTTAACCAACTCTTCTTTAATTTCTGACACAGTTTTACCCGTTGCGAGAAAACTAGACTGAACAATCCATTTTCGAATTTTGCCAGTTAAATTTGCTTTTGCCTTCCTGTCGTCTGGAAGAGATTTTAGAGGCACCAGTTTAATATTAAAATCATCTAATGTTTCTAAAGGATACTGGACAGCCTTAGCATATTCTACATAATAATCAATATTTGTAGTAATACCCTTCTCAATACTAACTACAGTATTATCTGTCATGTCTGTCATGAAAGCAATATCGTTAATAGAGAGATCTAGTTCAACTCTTTTCTGCTTTAGCTTTTTCCCAATCTTTCCCCGATATTCGGGAGAAACTAATCTTGCTTTTTTGTTAGATTTATCCAATTTATATGTAATTTTACACTTAATTAATTATTTATTTGCATATATTATTTATAATTTATACATTTGTCATACAACATACATAAAGTATAAGCGACCAATATTAACATGAGTCTTGTTATCGAAAACGGCTAATTTTTAGATGACGCAAGACCAGTAGGGTTGTCGCAACCTCATATTTTGTACCTTTGCATTTTATGGGGGTGGACACCCTATCGGAAACTTCGTCACAGGTTCTTAGCCGTACCGCGATAAAAGTTGAAGATAGGCTCCACCCTTTCCTTCAAAGACTCGTTCCATAAAACTAAAATTATATATTATGAGGACGACATTTTCAACCATTCTTCTTATCTGCCCACCGGAATAGTCCGCAAGCATAATATAGAAAGTACAACCGGTACCTGCGGCTTCAACAATAACCTGCAGCAACTGTTAACCGAATGTATTAACAACACTATCCGAAATTCCTTTAATTGTAAAAGGAAAGCCCGACTATGCTTTAAACTCAAACCTTAAAAATACTCGCTTTCTTTTAATATTCCAAAATTATTTTCATCCCGAAAGGAATTTACCGCTAAATAAAAAAGACATTACACAATGGCGCCGTCCATTGCGGCTTTAGGGCTTACATAAGACATTTTTTTCATTCATATTAAATTTTGATCAGTATAGGCAGGAAGATCCTGGACAAGCAACACTTCCTGCTATACGATTTTTAAAAACAAATAGTAGAAATAGCCATTGAAGAGGAGAAGAATAGATTTTAAATACAGATTTTGGTTTGTCAGCAGGAAGCGTTCCAGCTTAAGGATAATTAAATCCTTTTTCAAGGGTTATGATTTGGTGACCGCCAAAGAAATGCTCAACAACCTAATGATCTGTGCCGGGAAAAATAACACGGTGATCCAGGAAGATTCTTCTGTAGTCTTTCGCTTTCATCAGTCCTTGCGGTCCTTGCTGCGTGCCTGTCATGTAATAGCATTGAAGGACAACCAATGGACGATTGCAAAACATTCCGCGAGTCAGAATTTGTTGACGCAAAGATCTTTGTCGAATGAGGAATATCTTAATCCAATTTTAGTATTCCATCGTGCTTTCGCAGAGTACGCTGTCAAAGACTTCGACTATTATCTTGCAGCGATAGTCAGCTTGTCAACAAATACCAATTCCTATTCTGATGGTGCCAGGATCGTAGCGGTCTATATCCATCTTGTAAAAATGCTTGATGCGGCGTATTTAATTCAGCAAAAAGATAACAAAACATAATAACGGCCTAAGAAAATATCATTTTAAAAAGAGAAAAAAAATTAATCGACCAAAAAAGAAAAGCTCTTTCCGCAAAGTTGACGCCACGCTGGAAAGAGCAAAGTTTAACAAAATAAACCCTATTCAAAGGTATGAAAAAAAACTTTTGCAGGCTGGGCCATCTCCAATGGATGGCTTTCAGCAGCCTGCTATTCTCGGGAATGGCCATAGGACAAATGAGAACCATCTCGGGAACAGTCACACAAAACGGGCAGCCGCTCAGCAGTGTCTCGGTATTCCAGGAGGGCGCTGATGCAGTTACGATGACCAACGCTTCCGGAAAATATCAGATTCAGGTTTCCGGACAGAATCTAATATTAATTTTTAAACATCCGGACTATCCGGAACAGAAAATCAATATCGGAAATCTCACTTCGATCAGCGTGTCAATGGATAGACGGGAACGGCAGATCGAGGAAGTGGTGCTCAATGCCGGATATTACAAGGTAAGGGAGAAAGAAAGCACGGGAAGCATTGCGAAGGTTTCTGCAAAAGATATTGCGAACCAGCCTGTCACCAATGTCCTGTCCGCAGCCCAGGGAAGATTATCCGGAGTCAATATCACCCAGAACAGCGGGGTTGCCGGCGGCGGCTACCAGATAGAGATCAGGGGCAGAAATTCACTCCGGACGATAGCCACCAGTGGTGTGGATGGCAACCAGCCCTTGTATGTTGTGGATGGTGTTCCTATCGGAGGCGAGGTAGCTTCGCAATATTCTGGTTCAGCCATTGCCGGCGGCAGTATGAACCCCCTGAACAGCATTGCACCCAATGATATCGAAAGCCTGGAGATTTTAAAAGATGCTGATGCTACAGCCATCTATGGATCGCGCGGTGCTAATGGCGTGGTGCTGATCACCACCAAAAAAGGCCGGTCCGGGAAACTGGGCTTATCTTTCAACAGCTCTTATTCGATGAGCCGAATTATCTCCAATCTCGAAATGATGAATACGGAGCAATACCTGAATATGCGCAGGCAGGCTTATGCCAAAAGCGGGGTTACTACCTACCCTTCTACGGCATACGACGTGAACGGAACCTGGGATCCGCAGCGTTACACCAACTGGAATAAAACGCTCATCGGCAATATGGCCACGGCATCCAATACACAGCTTTCCCTGAGCGGTGGTAATGAAGATACCACATTCCTCATCAGCTATGGCCATAATGAGCAGACGACGGTTTATTCAAAAGATTTCAAGTACAGCACGGACAATATTTCCAGCAATCTCGCCCACCATTCTAAAGACAGGCGGTTTTCGCTGAATGTTTCCAATCTTTTTACGATCCAGAAGAATAATGTGATCAACGAGGATGTGAGCAGGCAATCGTACCTGCTGGCTCCTAATGCCCCGGCGCTCTATAATGAGGACGGAAGTCTGAACTGGGCGAACAATAGTTTTACCAATCCTGTCGCCGCCTATAACGCCACCTACTCTAACGAAAACATCCAGTACCTGAATAATCTGAGCGCAGAGTACGAGGTTGTTAAAAACCTTAAGGTTAAATTAAATGCCGGTATCAATTACCAGACTTTTGAGGAATGGTCATTACGCCCTAATACCATTTATAATCCTGCCTTTGTAACAGGACAGTCCAGCGCTTACTCGCAGGCCTACAAATATAACCAGCAACGGTTCTCCTTTATTCTCGAACCGCAGGCGAACTGGTTTCTTGAGAAAGGTCGCAACCGTATCGACATCCTTGCTGGTATAACTTATCAGGATGATGTCACAAAGCAGGGTTCTATGAGAGGGACAGGTTTTGAAAGCAATATCTTTATCCAGAATATTTCGGCAGCCCAAACAAAGGTCATCAATGACCAGGTTACCACCGAATACCGTTATGCTGCGGTTTTCGGGCGGATCAATTACCAGTGGGATAAGAAATATATTCTGAATGTCACGGGACGAAGGGACGGCAGCAGTCGTTTCGGACCCAATAACAAGTTCGCTAATTTTGGGGCTGTGGGTACAGCCTGGATTTTCTCTAATGAAAAGTTTCTGAAAGAGTCTGAGTGGCTGAGCTTTGGAAAGCTGCGCGGAAGTCTCGGAACCTCGGGAAGCGATAATATCGGAGACTACCAATACCTGGATACGTTTGCGGTTTCTTCCACGTCTATCTACAATGGCGTTACCGGTATTATTCCGTCCCGCCTCTTTAATCCGGATTTCAGCTGGGAAAAAACGACAAAGCTGGAAGCCGCCCTCGAACTGGGATTTTTTAAGAACCGCATCAACCTAACGGCAGCCTGGTACAGGAACCGGTCTACCAACCAGCTGGTGGGCTATCAATTACCTGCCCTGACCGGATTTACATCCGTGAGTGCGAACCTGAATGCAACCGTTCAGAATACTGGAGTGGAACTGGAGCTGAACGCCCGCCCTTTTACCAAAGGCAGCTTTAAATGGGAAACCGGGTTCAATATCAGCTTTCCAAAGAATAAGCTGATCGATTTTCCGGGACTATCTGGTTCAACCTATGCGAATATGTATGTCATCGGGGAACCGATAAGCATCGTAAAGCTCTACCATCTTGAAGGCATCAACCCACAAACGGGTCAGTACCGCTTTACGGACTTTAACGGGGATGGTAAGATCACCTCGCCGGATGACCGGCAGGTAATCGAAAATATCGGGGTGCGGTACTTTGGCGGCTGGACCAACCAGCTGCAGTACAAAAACCTGAGCCTTTCATTCCTGTTCCAGTTTGTGAAGCAAAAAGCGAGGAATTACAACAGCGTGATGACCTCCCCGGGATTAATGAACAATCTTCCGGTGGAAGCGCTGGACGTCTGGTCTCCTGATAATCCGAATGGGTTTTATATGCCTTACCAATCTACTGCCAATGCATCCCATACGCTTCTGCAAAGCAGTGATGCCTCGGTGTCAGACGCTTCTTTTATACGTCTGAAGAACATCCAGCTTTCCTACCGTGTTCCGTTGGGATCGTCAAATGTTTTCCGTGAGGTCAGGCTGTATATCCAGGGACAAAACCTGTTGACCTTCACGAATTATTTCGGAGTAGACCCTGAAACGGGAAGCAGCAGCTTCCTGCCTCCTCTTAAAACCTACGCCTTCGGTGTGCAGTTTAACCTTTAGAACTCATCATTATGAAACGATACAAACTATATATATTCCTGATTTTTACATTGTCAACGGTAAGCTGCGAAAAGCTTCTGGAGGTAGACACGCCTGCCAACCAGATTACCTCGGACCAGGTCTTTGAAAACGTTCAGACCGCTAATGCTGCTTTATCCGGTCTCTATGCGGGATTGTGGGACAACTCGCCGCTGGCAGGAGATCAGACGGGACGATTGTTGGGCGTCTATACCGATGACCTTGACTTTTATGGAACAACTTCCAACAACGGAACGTTGGAGCTTTTCCAAAATACGCTGGTGGATTCTAATCCTGCGGTGTACAGCTACTGGGCAAATGCCTACCAGAAGATCTATTTAGCCAATGCCATTATTGAGGGCGTCAATGCGTCTTCAGGCTTGTCTTCAGCTGATAAGGCGAGGATAAAGGGTGAAGCATTATTGGTAAGATCGATCCTCTATTGTTATCTGCAGCAGATCTTTGGGGATATTCCTTATGTGACCGGTACGGATTATACCCTTAACCAGTCGCTGTCAAAAACTTCAGCACCGCAGGTGCTGGCCAGGCTTGCTAATGACCTTAATGAATCCTTGTCACTATTAGCGGAACCGTACCGCAATACCGAACGGATCTTTCCCAATAGATCTGTCGGCAGGCTGGTCCTGGCAAAAGTATATCTGTTACAGAACCGATGGAGTGATGCGGAAATCCTGCTGAAAGAAATCCTTCAGAATCCCCTTTACCAGTTTCAGAATGATCCTTCCAAGGTTTTTGAAAAGTCGGGAACGCATATCCTCTGGCAGCTGAAGCCTAAAAATCCGGGAGATGCCACCAAGGAGATCACCGCCTACTATTTTTCCAATTCGGCGCCAACCAGCGTCGCCTTATCACAAAGCCTGATGCAAAGCTTCGCTTCGACCGACCGTAGGAAACAGCTATGGACGACCGCCGTAACCTTCAATAACAATACCTTTTACAGGGCGAACAAATACAAGAATCTCAACAATAACACCACAGAGTATTCTGTTGTCTACCGTCTCGAAGAGGTCTACCTGATGCTGGCGGAATGTTTAGCGAAACAGGATAAAGTCACCGAGGCTATTCCGCTCGTTAATGCCATTAAACAGCGGGCGAATGTCCAGCTGATCCAGCAGCCTGTTACCAAGGAAGCCTTAATCAATGAGATTCTGTCGGAAAACCGCAAAGAGTTCTTTACCGAGATGGGACACCGCTTTTTTGACCTGAAACGGGAAAACCAGCTCCAGAATCTGGCTCTTGTAAAACCCAACTGGAAATCCTTTCATCAGCTGTGGCCGCTTCCACAGAAGGAACTGCTGCTTAATCCCAACCTTAATCCCCAAAACACCGGCTACTGATGCGGAGAAAATTAGTAATGTTCATCCTATTCTTTCTGTTGCTTTGGGTTAACGGCCAGGTACTTCAACGCCGGGATACGATAAAAGGACCCGAACGCTCTTTCTTTACGCTTGGTAATTTGGAAGTCTCCGCAGACGGCAGATGGTCGGCGGTAAGGAAACGTTATGAACATCAAAGCGATACCCTGTTGCTGTTTGACCGTCACAAGCCCGGTCAGGTCATCGCAACACTGGTTAAATTGAATCAGCAGTTTTCTTTTTTAAGCAGCAATACCTTAATTGCTTCAGGCAATGGAAAAGCGCTATGGATGGATCTATCCGGCTTAAAGCAGAAAGAATATGACCACATCCGGCAGGCAGGTCCGCTTTCAGGTCAGGACCACTTCTTTCTGTGGTCTAAAAATGGTGAATTAACGGTCTGCGATCATCAGGGAAAGGTTCGCCAGACGATGAAGGGTGTCCAAAAATTGATTACTGACAAGGATAAATACTTGTATGCGGTTCGTCAATGGAACGATCAGTCGGAGCTGGTTCGCATCACTGCCGATAAAACGGTGCCGCTATACGTCACCGCTTCTGAATTCAGCAGAATGGAAATGATGCCGTCGGGAAATCAGATCGTTCTGACCGAAACCGGACAGGGAAAATCGGCCAGACATATCACCTTTGTCAATACCCAGTCAGGACAGGTAATCCACCATCTGCCGGAGCTCAAAAAAGATTTTGACTATGTGAAGGTGACTGAAATTCAAAACGGAAAAGCCTATCTATTGGATTTTCAAAGCCGGACTCAACCTGTAAAGGATCAGGTAGTGGATATATGGTATGGCAATGACAGCAACCTAAAAGCCAAGAAATATGGAACAGAAGATTCGCACGAGTATTTCCTTTTGGATGTCGGGAAACAAGCCGTAAAACCTATCAGCGCAGAACGCTTTCCTGTTTTTGCTTCAGCGAATAACACGGATTACCTGCTGGCTTTTGACCCGCAGAAAGATTACAACTACAGCACCCGTTTTCCCCTGTTGGATCTGTATGTTTACCACCTTTCTGAAAATTCATACTTTCAGATCTTTGAGAAAGCAGCAGATGTTACTCTATCGCCGGACGGAGCCTTTCTCCTGGGATGGAATGACCGGAGCAGCCAATGGATGTTGTTTGATTTTAAGTCCGGAAATCAAACCATAATTAATAAGCAAGGCTTAGAAAAGCCGGTGTTTGATGACAACAAGCTTTTCATCTATTTTGAAAGCAGGGACGGATTATACCGTTATGACATCCAAAAGCAGAAGTTTAATTCTTTTCTTAGTACCCGCGGTAAGGAAGTATCGATTGTATCAGGCGACAGCTATAAAGTGAATGACCTGTTTAATATCAAAGTCAGCAATATTGATTCCGGGAAGCGATTTCTTCTTAAAGCAGAAGATAAGGATAACAGGACGTCATACCTTAAATACGATGCTAAGGAATTCCGGGAAGTCATCGGTCCTACGGAACATCATATCCGGGAAGTCCGGTTCAGCAATGATCTGACTGTAGCCTATACGATTGAAGAAAACTATAATTTGCCACCGAGGATTTTAGTTAAAGATACTAAAGGAAGTCAAAAGCAGGTCCTTTACAGTGGAAACAGCGCTGACCGTCAGGCTTTCAATATCAAACAGGATATTATTGCTTATCAGAATTCCCAAGGAACACCGCTTAAGGGAATCCTATATTATCCTATCGGTTTTAATCCTGCCCGAAAGTATCCGATGATTGTTCATATCTACCAGATTCAAAGCAAGGATGCCAACATCTACACTTACCCCAAAGATGAAGGTGCAGGCTTTAACTGGCGCACGCTCATTGAACAGGGATATTTTGTTTTTCTTCCGGATATTGTTTTTGATGACAGAGGAACGGGATTGTCCGCGCTCGATTGCGTGAACAGTGCATTGGATGCGCTGGGTGGTTTTAAGTCCATCGACCGGAAAAAGATCGGTCTGAACGGACATTCGATGGGCGGCTATGAAACCAATTTTATTGCAACACATTCCAACCGGTTTTCGACCTATATCTCAAGTTCGGGACACAGTGATATTGTCAGGGCTTATTTTTCCTACAGCTATGATTCGTATATGCCACTGCTCTGGCAGTTTGAAAACGGGCAGTATAAAATGAAGCGGTCGTTTTTTGAAAATAAAGCGCTTTATTTTGATAACAATCCGATTCATTTTGTAGATTGCGTGAATGCACCGATGTTATTATGGACCGGGATGAAAGATGAAAATGTCCGCTGGGATCATACGATGGAGTTCTATCTCGGGCTAAAAAGAAGCAATAAGGAGGTTATCGCA
The DNA here is from genome assembly GCF_900109935.1 of Chryseobacterium taichungense. GTDB lineage: Bacteria > Bacteroidota > Bacteroidia > Flavobacteriales > Weeksellaceae > Chryseobacterium > Chryseobacterium taichungense. The sequence continues at coordinate 13,553 of NZ_FOBV01000010.1, forward strand.
TTATTCTACCCTACCCAGGAACACATTCTGGAAAAAGGCAGCAGAGCGATCACAGATCTTAACCAAAGGACAATGGAATGGTGGGACTACTTCCTGAAAGATAAAAAGGATGTTGAATGGATCAGCAAACAGTTGAAAAAAAGGCTGTCTCGGTAGAGACAGCCCTCTTTTGGTTATTGTTGTGGAACTTTGTACAACGGATTTCCGCACATGGTCGGAGAATCAATTTCTCTAAGCGTTGAACCGTCTTCAGACCAGGTACAGGCCTCGTTGCTGAAGACATTGCTGCAATCCTGCTGCGCATCGATACACAGACCCTGCGCTGCATCGAAGTGATATCCGGAAACGATAGCACTTTTAACGTTGTTTGCCTTTTTGGTAGCAAACGCTGCTCCGGTACCTAAAAGTACCACTAAAGCAGAAAACATGAAATTTTTCATAATAAAAGTATTTGTAATGTGTGCCTACTCTTTGGACAGGTTTTCGGCTTCCCCCGGTTTAAAATATTTTGTAATGGGTTTACGGTAGGTGTATCTTACCAGCTGATCACCGACTATGGCAAACAGATAGTGATCCGTCACAATAAAATCAGTGAGCTTATTTTTACCCTGATTATAGATATAAAAACTCCCGATGTATTCCTGCTTATCCGTCCGGTAAATATCGATTACCTTAGCTTTCTTCCACGCGTTGACTGATTCGTGCTTACCCATCAGGTCTGATTGAATAAAGGCGAGGTTACGGTTGGCAGAAATATTCTGATTGACCTTCAACGGTGGGGCTATCAGTTTATGAGTGCCATTAGACTGACTTCCCGTCTGTATTTTAGCGACGGTGGTCGTATCAATAGTGTGCAGCTTTCTCTTCAGTTCCAGCTGATTATTCATAATTAAAAACGTATTCCGGTACGTGTAGGCATATACAAGCGTATCTGAGTGAGCACTGGATGTAAGTTTCCCATCTGAATCAAAAACACCGTCCATCTGCTTTTCAAGGATTCCAGGATATAATTCTACTTTTGGCCGTCTGGTCAGATCCAAACGGGCAATTGTAAACATTTTATCAGCCTTGCTTTGGGTGCGCAATGCGAAGCGGATGGAATCCAGGACGATCAACTGTGTAAAATAGGCATCCCTGTAACTGATGGTTTTGGGTGCAGCATTTCCCAGTTTTCCCCTGTAAATAACAGGAACTGTCCCATCATAGAGGTAATAGTATGGCCCTTTTACCTGAACCTGCAGATTGCGGAACGTGTGGTTAAAATCGGACGGCGCCATTTTTAATTTTTTGATCCCCGCGAGGTTGTGGCCAAGGGTAACCAGGGTTTGTGGATAGTGCTTGTTTCCAAGGTAAATATGCGAGTGGTCACTGCCTGCAAAATAATACTGCTCGTTATCCAACTTCACCGACTGATCTTCCAGTACGGGATGTAGAAGAAATCTTCTCGTAAAATTATTCTGCCGCTTAATAATATACTCTGACCGCAAAAACAGCAAAGTAACGGTGCCTGAACTTACAATCACGCTGAGCAGGATCATCATCATCCGTCGCCGTAAACTGACGGCACCACCGATTAAGAGAATGCCCGCACCTGCAATGATGACACAAGCAATATTGAAAATAAGATGCTCCGTCCAGTCCATTTTTTCGAGTATGCCGCCGCAGGAACAGGGAATAAAGTCGCTATAGTTAAGAATAAGGTAAATGTAACCGGTAAAAGCCACCATGATTGCCAATGAAGCATATAGTCCGGCCATTCTGGTTCTGGGCACGAATAATAAAATGACGATCAGCAGTTCGGCAACGATCACTGCGTATGAAACAAATCCGGCATAAGCACTCAGTAAAGGCGATTGCGCGATCTGAACCTGGAAATCTTCAAAATCATAACATTTACTGAATGCTGCATAACAGAATAATAATATAAAAAAATAACTGATATACGCTGCTGACTTTCTTTCGGTGGTTTTCATTGTTTCCGTCTTTATCCTTTTGTAACTAAAACCCATTTTACATTGACCCCGCAGTATGAGGGCATCAATTCACCTTTTGAAACATAGATCGTTGTCGTTATTCTATCTTCAATTTCCCACTCCCCGCTTACCGTACATTTTTTTCCGGTAAGGATGGTAATCTTTTGCTGTTCGGATTTCATAGAGTATCACCATCAGAAATTCAACGCAGTGTATCGTAAACAATTTTCCAATGCTGCTTGTCTTTCGGAGGATCATCGTCTCCGGTATCCTTAAAGCTATTCATACTGGGGACATCGGGAACGTCATCCCCCTCGTTTCCAGATGCTTTCGCCTGATTTATTGCTGTTGGATTATGGTTTTCAGATTCTGTGAAATCTGTACCGTTTCTTTCACACGACTGCAATACCCATGCAGTGACTAAACCTAAAATTGAGATATACTTTTTCATATTTTTCTGTAAAGGGTTAAAAAGTCATCCCGGCTGCCGGTTCACAAATAGAATTCTGAGGACTAAATTAGCGCTGCCTGCAGGTTCAGAAAAGATTTTGTTGGGTCAAACGGTACTCAAATCAGTCATAATGGGTAGATAATGACTGCAAAATATCGCGGTACAGCATTGAAAATCAACACCTAAAAGATATAATTCACAAATGCGTTAAATATCATTAATACGGTGCTAAATTTTGGTAAATTTGAGTACATTTTTAAATTATGCGCACAAATAATAAAATATTTTTGATGATTTTCAATTTATTTATATTATTGGCACATGGACAGAATGCCCGGAAAATCCACCAGGGGGAATCTTATGGAAAAATTGCAGGTTTGTTTGATTCCTATTCCGAAAACGATGAGAGAGCCCTGGTATTTGTCCAGATGTATATTGATAAAGCGAAAAGAGAAAGAAATTATCAAAAATTAATAAGAGGATACGAAGAAGCGATCTACTACAATAAAACGATCGCCACCAAATTATTGTATGCCGATAGTACGATTCTGACTGCCCAACAGCATAAAGACTATGACCAGATCGCCAGAGCCTATCTCGGAAAAGGAATTATCTATTTTTATAACAGAAGACAATATAAGCCTGCGTTAGACCTATACCTAATCGCGTATAACCATTCTAATAAGTCTAAAGATGAATACCTGAAAAATAAGATCGTATACCATTTGGGAACCGTAGAAAGTTATTTGGGAGATTATAAAGAAGCGGCATCCCACTTTGAAAAATCAGCCGCCTACTATGAGAAGAGCATGTTGAAAAACAATCATCCGAATATCATTCTCAACAATAAACTCGGTTATTTTAACAGCCTGTACCGGCTGAGCACCTGCTATAAAAATCTGCGTTTGTATTCTAAAGAAGATTCGCTCATTCAGATTGGTCTGGCAAAACTATACGACACCAAAGAGCTGACCTTAGAGTACGGCTATTTTCAAAAGGGTAAAGGGGTTCAGCTTTTGAGACAGCACCGATTGGATGAATCGTTAAAACATCTTCAGATTGCTGATGAAATTTTAAGTGATAAGGAAGATTACGCATCTCTTACGACGGTTTATTTTTACTTGGGGAAGTTGTTTTTAGAGAAGCCCGATAGGGCTCGGGCAATGCTCTACCTCAGAAAGGTTGATTCAATGGTTAATAAGTATTATTTTATTACCCCTGAAATACGATCGGCTTACGAACATTTAATCAATGATGCGAAAAAGAACGGGGACCGTGAGAAACAGTTATATTATACCGATCAATTGCTAAAGGTCGACTCAGTAATTAGCGCCGATTTCGTCCTGCTGGCATCCAAGATCCACAGCGAATACGACCGTAAATCATTGGTAGAAGATAAGAACAGGCTTGAAAAAGAGAAACACAGGGGATTGGTCATCACCTGTTTGTTTATCGGCACCACGGTAGTAAGCTCCTTTTTGCTGGTTCGGTCCCGAAGAAAGGCGAAGCAGCTGGATCTTAAATACCGTGAAATTCTTAAAAATTACAAAAACCCACCCCGGGCAGAGCCTAAGCCCGAAAATAATACTGTCCCTTCTGCCGATAAGAAGCTCTACACAGAAGAGATGATCCTTACGGTGAAAGAAAAGTTAAAGGAATTTGAAGCGGAAAAAATGTTCCTCAACAAAAATCTTACCCTGACGATCGTGGCAAAAATGCTCGGCACCAACCGGAACCTTTTATCGTATGTTCTCAATGATCATCTGCAGACCAATTTTACGATGTATCTGAAGCAGTTACGGATCGGATACATCACCAGTATGCTGATAGAAAACAGCCGGTACCTGAATTATACGGTCGATACCCTTGCGGATGCCTGCGGAATGGCAAACCGTAAAATATTTGCCGCTCATTTTACGGAAGTTATCGGAATGAAGCCTTCAGAGTTTATCCGAAGAAGAAAAGAAGAGATGAACAAATCATAGTTTTTATTATTAACTCGACTTTTACGTTGAATTTACATAAAAAATCAACGTATGAACCAACAACATTTCAGAAAAAAGACAGACCTGCTTTGGAAAAACCTAACCGCTTCTATCGACCAGATCAACCGAAAAGAAAGTGATATCGTCCTTAGATCCGAAGAGATTCTGATGAAGACCGATGCCGCCATCCGTAGTTTAAAAGACCTTCTCAGGCAGTACCGTTTCCTGGATTGGAGTGATGAAATTTTCTTCTTCAGGAATATTAAACCCAAATTTATTGCCATCTATATTTATTATTCCAAAGTGCTGGCAATAGAATCTTCAAGACCCCACGCAGATCCCCCTACCCTTAAGACTTATTATGAGAATGAAAGAACCAGCCTCCTGTACTTTTATAATGAGCATAAAGAATTTATCAGCTATTACCGGAGAAAGGCCGCTTATCTTGATAAAAAATATTTTATCCGCTTCAAATTTGATTTTAAACTCAAACTTAGTCCGGAATTTTACAGTTACGATGAATCTTTTTCAACATCTCACGATCATATCGTTGCCCAGATCATTGCCAATGATTTTCTCAATCAGTACCTGACGGATCAGCTAAGTACACCGGAGGAAGTGCGAAATGTCATTTCTCAAACCCCAAAACTGGAATGGACCGCTCCAAAAGTGGCTCTAATCGAACTGCTGTTTGCGCTGTATCAGACAAAGTGCTTTAACGGTGGACATACTGATCTTGCAGAGGTATTCCGCTGGGCCGAGAATTCCCTCAACGTTAACCTTGGCAACTATCATAAAACTTTAGGTGAAATACGCTTACGAAAAAGTGATCAGACCAAATTTTTATCACTCCTTCAGAAGAATTTAAGCCAGTTTCTTGATGATATGAATAGGTAACAGATCAACATCTTCAAATTTCAACTTTTTATGACAGCAAAATAGAGATTAATGGTTAAAAAGCGCTCATTTCTTAATCTTTAGGCAGATGTGCGATTGTCTGCTGTAGTATAATTCTTTATTTGCAATAGATACAACGGATTCTTTCGGTAGTACCGACAAACTACCGAAAGATTTCTGTTTTGATTTCCAAATTTTGTCAAGTGATAAACATTGGAAATATGGAAATATCAATTGTAACCAAAGAGGATCTTCAACAGCTGAAAAATGAACTGCTGGAAGAGATCAAAACTTTACTTGAAAAAGAGAACAGAACCCAGAAAGAATGGCTTCGAAGTTCGGAGGTCAGAACATTGCTGAACATTTCAGCAGGGACTTTACAGACGCTACGGATCAACGGTTCGCTGTCTTACACGAAGGTCGGAGGAACCCTCTACTACAGCTACAAAGATATTCAGAAACTTCTTAGCAGCGATAAAAAGTGATATTCATTGGTAACAGCATTCGTATGAAACAGTCTAAAAATATCATTCGCCTTTTTGAAAATGTGGTCTGGGACGAGCAAATGCTCCCCTCCCACATCAGTATGTATGTTTCGCTCCTTCAGTTGTGGTCAATCAATCAATTCCGGAAGTCTTTCAGGATTTATCGTGATGAAGTGATGAAGCTGAGCAGGATCAGATCTCTGGCTACCTATCACCGGTGCATTCGCCAATTGCATAATGCAGGCCTGATCCACTATTTACCAAGCTACGATCCTTACAAAGGAAGTCTTGTTGAAATTATTGAAGAACGGGATCAGTCGCCGCGAAAAGCAAATACTCCAACCCAAAAGGCACAAAAGTTTGTCACTCCCGATCTTTTTGAGGTCGAGCTGTACTTTACAGAACGTGATCTTTCTTCTTGTAAAGCCCTGGCATTTTTCAACTTTTACGAGTCACAAAACTGGAAAGTACACCGTAACAAGCCGATGTCGAGCTGGCAGGCTGCCGCAAGGAACTGGATTTCAAAACAGCAAAAACAAGTGCTTACTCACCAATAAATAACGCAAAACTCAGTTATGAACAATATAGATCCGAAAACACCGCTCTGGAAATTGACCGTGGAGGAATACCTGGAAGTGATGAAAAGTATTTGCCCCGAGAATAATTATGAGTTTGGACTCAAAGGATTATCCAATATCCTCGGATGCTCAATCTCGAAAGCCTCCGAAATAAAGTCGTCCGGAATACTGGATGAGGCGATTATTCAGCGGGGAAATATCATCATTATTGACAAGAAGAAAGCTCTCAAGCTTTTTGCAACCAAGTAGCAATGTACTACCTGAAGCTCATACAGAAGTTTTGGAATTTCAACCAGAAGGCAAAGCTGGACGCAAATGTTATTACAGTTTATTTCTATCTGTTGAACTTTGCGAATGATTGCGGTTCCTACACGGTCAGCATTTCCGACCGGAACTTAAGCAAAACCTTAGGTCTATCCAGAAATACCATAATGGCCGCAAGAAAGAAACTGCAAAGCCTGGGAATCATTCATTACAACAAAGACACCGACGGTGCTGCAACCTACCGTATTCTAATAGACTACGACGCAGTGGCATCGAAGCCTGAAACAATTCAATTAGATACCATTTTATTAGATCTTGTTGTGCCGCAAAATGAGGAATCCATTGTCTCCTCCCCGACTTCCCTGACTTCCCTCGTTTCTGAATGCGAGCAAAAAGAGCCCGAGCAACACGAATTAAATGATGAAGACACTGCGGAACCGACTGTGAAAGGAACCGGGCAACCGTCGTTGGATACATTCCTTCAATATGCCCAAACACTGGAGGGCTACGAGCCGTCATTGGATCAAAAGATCACAGAAAAATATAGTTCCTGGGAAATGAATAACTGGAAAAGTGTCTCCGGAAGGCCCATCACCGATTGGAAATCGTCGCTCAAAAACCTGATGCCTTTTATGAAGAATACAGCCGATAAGGATCTATCCCTTGACTCCATCTCCAGGATCAAGCGGCCAAAGTAAGAAACAGCCAGGTTCTTTCTATAATATCAATTCAAATACATCCCATCTCTAAACAGCACTGAATGATGGCAATTCCTGAAAAAGAGGTCAGACTGGTACGCAAAAACTTTGAAAACAGCACGGATAAGGTGCACGACAGAATCCGTATTGGCAACCGGTTTGTCGATGATTTTATCTTTGACGACAACCAGGCTGCCGATATTCCGATCAACGCACTGCGGGTTATTTTCAATATTATTTCGCAAATCAGCAATGAGCAGTTTCGTCCCGAAGACCGTCCCAAGCAGCTTTCTCTGTTCGATGATGAATTTGAGACAGACAACAATATTTTCGCAGCAATGAAGATCCGAAACAGTAAAATTTCGCCAAGCGGTTCATCAAAGCAGGTCATCGAAGCTTATGAGTTTTTAGCTCAATTCAAAATGGGTTGGTACCGGTCTGTCAATACCAAAGGAAAGGAAATCAGGACCTTTGGCGGTTTGATCTCTACACCAAGCTATGACCAGCGCGGTTATACCAGTTTTCTTATCAGCAGTTACTGGCTAAAAAAATTACTGGTCATCCCGGAATACAATTACTTACTGTACAACCTGGTCTACAACATCCGGAATAATAAGCATATCATTTTTGCGATCTGGCTGTCTAAACTTCCGGAGACCGGAACCGCTTTAAAGCTTGAAACGCTGAACAATAAATTCGGTCTTCATTACAAATCTGCCAATGATTTTTGCTTTAAATTTCTAAAACCGGCTAAAGCAAGCCTGGACCAGTTCAATACGCTTTCATTCCGCTACCATTACCGTGGTGATACCATCGATATTCAGCCTGTCCTTTTAAGTGAACGATCGGGTAATAATGCATTGCAACAGAAGAAAAACAATACCCTGGTCACCAGAAGGCTTCGGTATTTTAAAAACAGGTACCGCCTTACCGAACGGCAGATGAACCAGCTCGCCTATCAGTACATCCACATCATCCAGACTCGTGAGCTGATCGAAAAGGCCTTCAAAAGATTCATCAGGGATAACCGGCTTCAAAAAATCAGGTCAACAGAATATACCGGTATTCATTTTCTGAATAAACTGCAGGAATACCTGATCCTGATCTACCGGGAAACCAAAATGGGCGAATTGCTGCCTAATGGTTATCCCGTTATTATGTGATTTCGGAATTGCGCTCATCCGTATTTCGGAATTGCACTCATTCGGAATTCGGAATTGCACTCGTAAAAGTTAAAGAATTGTTAAAATTGAGGTTTTTTAGCTGCTCATTTCGGAATTGCACTCATTCCGAGATTTGCATAACCGTAAAAATTGTGGATAACTCCCTGAAATTGTGGATAATATCAAATATTGACAAAAATGGCAATGATGAATTCGGAATTGCACTCATCCGATAATCGGCCCTTTTTCGGAATTGCACTCATCTCTATATCGGAATTGCACTCATTCGGAATTCGGAATTGCACTCATCTCAAAAATAGCTGTATCTGCCTGTCAGAAGGCGCCAGGGGGAATTACTAAAAGTATATTAAAAGTAATTAAAAAGTTCTTTTTTTTATTAAAAGGGAAATGTGAATAAAAATTTGCTTTAAAAAAGAAAAAAAAATGAATTGCAAAAACATCAGACAAAAGGTCAGTATCCGTGCAGTCCTGGAATCTTTCAGCCGTTTCCCGGTCAAAGAAAACCGAAGAACCGCTTTTTATTTTGCGCTGGACCGTGATGAGAAAGTTCCCAGCCTTTCCGTGGATTATGTCAAAAATACAGCGTTTGATTTTGGAACGGGAAAAAGTTACGATGTGATCTCCATCGTGCAGCAGATCAAACAATGTTCTGTTTCGGAAGCCCTGCAATACCTTTCAGCACTTGATCTTTCATTTGATCCCGGGCAATTGCCTGTAGAAAAGCCGTCAGAGGTTTCTTATAAAATTTTAAAGATCAAAAAGATCAGGCATCCTGCGTTGATTCAGTATCTGGACGCCCGGAAAGTTCTTGAACAGAAACATTTCCTGAAGCAAATTGATTATGAATTCTACGGCAGGAAGTATTTCGGAATCGCTTTTGAAAATAATTCAGGCGGTTTTGAGGTGCGGAATACCTACACGAAACTGTGCCTGGGCTTAAAAGACGTTACTTTGGTTCGGGCCGGATCAGAGCCAACTTCCGAAATTGCTGTTTTTGAAGGGTTCTTCGATTTTCTCACGTTCCGGAACCTGGAAAATAAACTTAACTCAGGGTGTGATTGTCTTATTTTAAATTCTACGGCCATGCTTTTCAAAGCAGAACAGATTTTACAAGAATACCCGAAGATCCTGCTGTTTCTTGATAATGATCCAAACGGAAAATCCGTCGCCTTGAAGATCCGGAATGACTATCAGAATGTAGAGGATTGTTCATTAATTTACCACGGCTATAAAGATTTGAACGAATGGCTCATCAAAACTAAAGAGCCTTAGTCAATAGTTTTCAGTTTGCATTACGGTTTTCCGTAAGAATAAAATAATGATAAAGATTTATCCTGTTTATTCTTTGTAACCATAATACTGGTTTTTTGGTATTCTAATGAATTCTTGCATATAAGATCTTGATATATTGGATATTTATCAATTTTTTTTATCTTTATATAAGATATTATTAGTAAAACACAACGTTGATACCATTGCATTGAAGCTGCCTGCAGAATTTGAAGACCAGTATGTAAAGGAAGTGATCTACAACCGTTCTTTATCAGCTTTGCCTGGTGAAGAATGGAAAACTGTGGAAGATTTTCCCAATTATGCCATATCGAGCTTTGGCAGATTAAAAAGTTTGGAACGGTGGACGTTCTTACCCAACAAAACAAAAGGTAAAAAAGAGCCGGAGATGATTATGAAGCTGGTCATCGTCAAGCAGTCGAATCAGTATCTTCAAAAAAACTTTTACCAGTTCCATTGCACCTTATCCTCGGATGGCAAAAAGCACCGCAAATCGATGGCGAGGCTGGTTTATTATCACTTTGTAGAAAAATTTGATTACAACGATTATAATATTAAGATTGCATTTAAAGACGGCAACAGCCTGCACCTGCATTATACCAACCTCGAAAAGATATCGCATAGCGAAAGCCGTTACAGAACCTTTCAGAGCAACAGAGCGAGAAACCGAAATGCAATCTATTCACAGCCGGTCTCCCAGTATGACATTGACGGGAACTTTATCGCTGCCTTCGACAGTATGTACAGCGCTGAAAAGGTGGCCGGTGTCGGCTGTGAAAACATAATGGATGCCGCGCACGGGGTGTTCCTGACAGCCGGCGGCTACCGGTGGTTTCTTAGCAGCCATTCCATTACCGAAAAAGATTTTGAGGTAATTCCAAATTTTAAAGGTAAACAGAAGATTTTTAATCAAACGGTGTGGAAAAACCTCGGGAAACCTTTAGTTGAAAGGAAGAATCCTCCGGCTTGTATGAACCTGTCTTTGGAAGACCTGCCCGGTGAATGCTGGAAGCCGATACCCGGTTCAGGAAACCGATTTGTGATTTCAAATAAAGGACGGGTTAAACGCCTGAGCGGCTGGATCACTGAAGGCCGGAAAGTTTTCCTGAGGGAACACATCCTCTCTCAATATGTCGACTTTTTCGATGGGAAGCCTTATGCCCTGCGTTGTATCCTTCGGCATCAGAAAAGAAACAGATATTTATCGGTTCCCAAAGCGCTGGTCTGCTGTTTCGTCCGGGAATTTGATATGGAGGACAAAACATTTGCGGTGGTTAATAATAATGAACCGTTCTGGAAATTTGATCTGTCTAAAATGTATTTGACTCGTGGTGGCTTGGTAATTACAAATGATAAGTAATTGGTCATTTATAACAGATTTTCATTTTAAAGACATTCCAGAAAATCACATTCCTTACGGTGACCTCTTTTATTTTCGTTGATCAAAACGTTCCGGAACTGATCTCTGACCGAGGTTAGGCTTTTTACTGTTGCAAATGTAGGACAGTATCATTCACTCAAAAAAATCTTTTTGGGTTTCTAAAAAAATTCTCTCCGCTTCACTCCGACAATTTTCCCAGACACTCCTGAATTCTACGAACAAAAAGATTTCAAGCCCGATCCGTGAGCAGTTTGCTTTTAAGCTGAAACGAATCGGGTTTTGTGTGCCTGATGCTGTCCTATCGTCATCGGCAAAGAAAAAGCCGGAACCTCAGTTATACGAATCAATTCATCTGCAGACGTTCTTTGACATCAACGGAACAATAAAACGGAAACAACGATAAATAATGCTTTTCAACATTTGAAAAAGTAAAAAAAGAAGAAAGCCGAGTGTCCTCGATACCCAATCAGTTCAGTCGGAATTTTTAAGCGAAAAACAAAAAAAATCAAAACAATTAACATTTAAATCGAAATATTATGAACACCATCGTAGGTAGAGTAACCAAAAACGCAGAAATCAACATTCTTAAAAACGACAGACAGGTCGTTAATTTTTCAATCGCCATCAACGATAACTACAAGACAAAACAGGGCGAAATTAAAGAGCAGACTACTTTTTACAATTGCTCGTACTGGATTAACGCCAAAATCGCTCCGTATCTCATCAAAGGGACTTTGGTGGAATTATCAGGAAGAATAAGCAGTAATGCGTGGATAGGCAAAGACGGTGAAATTAAATCGGGTCTTAATTTCCACACCTCAAGAATTAAGCTACACGGAAAAGCCAACACAAAAAAAAACCATCAACAGCAGACTTCGGAAACGCCTAAAGGCAATCCTTTTACAGAAGATGAAAATGATGATTTACCATTCTAACAGCAACTACCTTATGGATGCACAGTTTAATTTTCAGCTCAGGTCTGCCAAAGATAAAAAAGACTGGGATCAGATTACGGCTTACTATAAGACCTATTGCGACCGAACAACAGCCCTACGCTATGCAAGAAAGCTTTCACGGATTTTCAAATCGGAAATCAGAATGACGGAGGGTGCCGACCCTTTTAAAACAAGTGGAACATACATTAATGAAAACAACGGTTAAACAAATTTTATAATACTATGAAAACATCACTTCAACCTACAGAATACCTGCTTATCAAAGCAATGACCGACAGCGAATGGGACGACTGCGGATTTGCCATTATCCGAATTTCAGAAGAATGGAAAATGACCCAAAAGAAAAGGCTCGAAGCTGTTAAAGCCGTGGAAAACGACCAAGATTTGAAATGGCTGAACTATAATGATACGGATGTGGAATTTTTCAGGTTTTCAGACCAATATCCCGAAATGGAAGAATTGTTATCCGAAAGGAACCGAATTTTTATCGAGCTGGAAACGGATGATCTGAAAAAGCTTCTGCAACCCGAAAATAACCTGAACTGCTACCAGATGCAGGTATTCAAAAACGGCAACGCCATTTACAATGCCTTCGGAAAGCATACGGGCGATGAGTTTTATACGGAAGAGTTTTCATTGTGGGAACTCACCTGATGATTGCTCAAAATTGAATCTTCATCTTTTTAATCTTACACTCTAATCTTGAAACTACATCAATATGCAAACTAATTTTTTCAGACAGATCGCCAAAATGAATCTCACAGGAGATTTGCAGTTAACGATACGACCCACTCAGGATAACTGCTTTGTTATTTCCGTATTGCTCAATAATGAGCAATGCGGGGACGAAGCAAGAAAGCTGATTCCGCCCCTCAATCTGAGGGGAACGGCAGAAGACCTCGACAATGGCTTTTTTGAAAATGTTGCAACGCCAATGCAGACCGCTTCGGGCTTGATGGTGGATATGGATGCCTATATGAAACAGGTGGAGGAAGCCAAAAAGAAATCGGCAATGGAAAAGGAGAAGGCAGACCGCGAGAAAAAGGAAAAGGAAGCCAAAGACAAAAAGTACAATGAAGCCTTGCAGAAAGCCCAAGAACTTGAAAAAGAGGGTAAATATAAAGAGGCGTGGTCTACCCTGCCCAAAGCTTCGGATTTTCCCGAAAATGCGGAACATATCCGCAAAAAGCAGGATGAATACGAGCGTCACTTTGCGCCAAGCCTGTTCTCTGAAACGAATAATGACAATGTTGAATCTTAAAATGAGCCTATGTTACTTGCAACACGATTAGACCGGGTTTTTATACTCAAAGAAAACGGTCAGGACATAAGACTGCCTGACCCTGAACCTCAATGGACGGTGGAAACGGTAATGAACTTTTACGCCAACACATACCCAATTTTGACTACCTCAAAAATTTCAGCCCCAAAAATCAAAGATGATGCAGTAGAATACCGATTTGAAAGCGTAGTCGGAACAAAGGGCTGAATTGAATGGATCGTTTTAGGCTGACAGGTGGAAGATTTTCATCTGCTGTCAGCCAACAGCGGTTCACTTATTTGCTACCATCAACCAACAACCGTAAACCAATAACAAAACCAATGAAAAATGCAACGCAAAACCATATCGGGCATCATTCAACCGCCCGAAGAAAAAAAACAAAAGCAACTGCACCGACAGTTAAGGGAATTCGCACAATGGATGCATCAGCCCAAGGACAGTTCGGAAATACAGAAAGACCAACGGAAATCAGTTCCCGTTTCACAGCTTCCGATGTTTTTCTGAAAACCTGCTTTATGCCCTTGTTAAAGGAAAATGACATCACAGCAAAACAGAGCCAACGCAGGAGAGCCAAAACGGAAAGGGATTTTTATAAGTCCCTTTCTCAGTTGGCTGAGCATTATGACATACAGCCAATGCCAACAAAGCATTTTGGTTATCCGTATAATGTAAGGCTTGCTTTGATGGACGTGCAGAAGCAGTTGAAAGCCAAGACCGAGAATTGGACGGGTGTCCGACTCATCGAAAAGAATGGTAAAGCCTATTTTACCGTAGAAGAAAGATGCAATACAGGGGCGACTTTGTTCTATATTCCGATTGTTCCGCTTTATCGATTGCTCCGCCAAAAGACACACAGAAAAGCAGGCTGTCTGCTGCTTTCCGTGTGTTCTTATCTCTACAGAAATGCAGGGATTCCCCATTACAGAATTGAAGATTCTTATCTCTACTGGAATTACGAAATGCTCAATGACTGGATAGAACAGGATCCGGAAATGGAGGATTATTTCGTTTGCACAAAGGAGTTGCACCGTGCAGAATTGATCGGTGATGTGATGGGACAAAAGATTTCAGACCCGAGGAATCTGCAATTTTTTGAGCATCGTTTGAAAGGGTTCAACCCTAAAGACCATTTCGACAAAGCGTGCTTTGAACTTGCCAAAAAGGTATTTGCGCTTTACAGTCAATATCCCGATGAAAGCATTTTCAGAAATGCGCACTATAACAATGCCATCGACCCTAAAACTATGGATGAGAATGGCTATAATGATTACAACGAGGAAAATGTGGTGACAATGGACAAATACATTTCTTTCTTCGCAGAGGGTGAAGGCGTGGTTTACGACAACTTAGTCAGTATGATCAATAATGAATTCAACGAATATGCGGAAGCTCAGGAACCGATTATCTTTAAAACTTTTGACGGAAATTCTCTCTTAAATGAAAGTCTGGACTTTGAAAATAATCTATTCAAGGTGCTGAATGAATTGTGCCGATTACTGAATTAAACCACCTCCTAATCACAAATAAATCCAAAACAGAACGCTATGAAAAATAATACAAATACAAACGAAACTATCGAAACTGATATTACCCATAATTTCGGTCCGCTCTATTATCCAAAATCTGCATTGGTGTTTTATGAAACCGATGATTACAATCCCGACGGCTATGTTGAACATTTTGATATTGACGGCAACGGACACCCTGTCAATGCACATCCCTTAACCGTAAGGGAAGCCAACAGGCTGGCAAAGTCGCTGATGATTCACAGCAGGAAAGAAAAAGATTTTCTGAAACCCAATGGGGTGATGTCTGAAAATGTCCTTTATATTGATTCGACAGAAAACGGAAAAGTAATCTGGTTGACAAAAGGACAGATACGACCAATGTTGTTTACCGAAAAGCTGTCTATTCCCAATGGATCGGCGGAAGTACCGCCTTTGCTATGGTGTGCCAACAGGCAGGGAATGAAAATATTTGCGTTGGATTCGGACGAACGCCCGAAGGAGAATACGCCCCTTTTCCACGCCCCGTTTTTTAATGTGTATGAAAGCGGAAGCGTGTGTATGGGAACTGTTGACATCAACATTAAAAAATCCGCATCATTGGAAGAGTTTATGGCGCAATGGGAGCATTACTTTTTTAATTCTTATTTCAGCCATCTGGTCAATAGCCATAACCCGATCAAAGGCAATTGTGTGAACCTCTGGAAAGGCTTAATTCAAAATCAAGGCTCTTTTCCGAAAGAGGTTCTGGTTAATTCCAATCTAACATTAAAAAACCTACTCTGATGATAAACAATGAAAAACCAAAAGTCCATTTTACGGACGAAAGCCTAATCTATCCAACCAATCCTGTTACGGTCAATCTTATCGGGGCAGGCGGAACAGGCTCTAAGGTACTCACCGCCCTGATGGAAATGAACCATTCATTGATTGAACTCGGACACGCAGGATTGCAGGTACGGCTTTGGGATGATGATACGGTGGCGGAAGCCAATATCGGCAGGCAACGTTTTGCAGAATGTGAGGTCGGTCTTCCAAAGGCGGTTGCCCTGATTAATCGGGCAAACCGCTGGTCAGGAACCAACTGGAATGCGGAAGTCAGCAGGTTTGAAAGGGATGCTGTAGGCAGGATTCACGAACCAATGCAATCCACATTGTATATCTCCTGTGTTGATAACGTCAAATCACGCTTTGAAATTGCGGAGATTCTTAACGAATTGAAGCATTACAGCAGATCATACCGAAACAATATCAAGTACTGGCTGGATGCAGGCAACGGAAAAAATACGGGGCAGCTTCTGCTCTCAACCATCGGGAATATTAAACAGCCTGATTCGGAAAAATACGAAACCGTGGCAAATCTTCCATTTGTGACCGAAGAATTTGGAGACCTGTTAAGACAGTCCGAGCAGGAGGATGATACGCCAAGCTGTAGCTTAGCCGAAGCATTGGAAAAGCAGGATTTGTATATTAATTCGACATTGGCACAGATGGGATGCTCCCTGTTATGGAATCTGTTCCGAAACGGATTGACGGAATACCGAGGGTTTTTCCTCAATCTTAAAAATTTCCATTCACAGCCCATTAGGGTTTAACAAACCGCCTGATGTAAAAGTCGGGCGGCAAAAATGCAATTCCTCCCTGCGGTCGGAAACACATTTTTGCATCAATCGGAGCAACCCTATTTCTAAAACATTACCCCGGCTTACCTATTCAGAAATATTTTGAAAAAAGGTTGCGGCTTTCTTGTTGTACTTTGATTGGAATTCAAAAAGTAAATCGATGTATGATGATGTACACCTAGGTTTTAGTTCCAGTTCACTTTAAGGTCTCTGAATTCTAAATTCGCCCTTGATTTTTCAAACGTATTTCTTTCTAATTGGGAAATGGTTTTGAATCGGAACATTTTGATAAACATCGGTTCTCCCTGCACCTCCTTAAAGGAGAAAGTAAGCTTTACAGGGACATTCTTTGACAGCTGAGGATAGGTCTTACTTGATTTATACAGATCAATTTTGTACTCGTTTCCTTCCACATCCACAACGGATATGTCCTCAATTGTCATTTTTTTATTTTCATCTTTCGATTCGATCAGGAAGGTAATTTCAATATTCTTCCCGGCCTTATTGCCTTTTACTGCCGTTATTGTATAGATGGAATTTTCCTGCTCACTTTCCAGAACGGGTTTATTAAGATCAAGAGCTTTCTTCAGGTATTCATTTTCGGAAGTCAGCATTTTATTGGCCGATTGCAGCGTTTCATTGTCTTTCTTCAGGGCATCGCAATTCGTCTGACCGTATCCGTATGCCGTCATTACTACAGCACCTAAAAATAAAAATCGTCTCATATCCATTGTTGTCATTTCTTTTGGTTATCGTAGTCCAAATATAAGGATAAAATGGCTTCTATTCAATGGATTGCCGTGAAAAATGCGGTCGGTATGCTTGCCACCGACGGGCGTTTGTTTTCAGGTTGCAAAAGTATAAATCCCGTTTCTGCTCAAAAAAATCTTTTTGGGCTTCTAAAAAAATTCGCTCCGCTTCTCTTGGCTAATTTTCCCAGACACTCCTGAATTCTGTGAACAAAAAGATTTCGCAGCCTTCATTCCTTCAGATCCATTCCGGTTTTGGCTGAAACGGAATTTCTATCGTCAGAAAGCAATGAAAAACGACTGGCCCATCGGACACAAAGCAAAGCGCTCTTTACATTTTTAATGAACAATCCAAAATCAATATCAACCCTTTACATTTTTTAACTATGAAAAATCCAGGTATTTCAGCCAATGAATTTTACAACCATTTTAGCGGTACTGAGCAGTATTACGCTTATTTCTTCGGATTCGTCTTTACGGATGGCGTTAAAATTATTGCAGAAGAAGAACAGTGCTTCTGGCTGATCGCCTGCATTGTATCGTATCAGCTTTCTGAAAAGTTCCGTCAGGAAGAATTCCAGGTCTGGAAACTCGAAAGAGTGAAAGAAACGCAGTTCAGGCTTACCGCAACTGACGGAAATAACAAGGTACTTGCCACGCAGGACATTTCGTTTTCTGATTTCTTCTTTAACGAGTTCACCATCTGGAAAGAAGGCAATGTGCTGCTGCTGCCAAGTGAACATTAATCTTAAGAACCTCACGATGTACAGGCAATCGTGTTTAATAACTTTAAAAAATTATAACAATGGGAACTTATGCTATCATCTATTTAAAAAAGGCTGAAAAAGCCGTCGAAGTCAACGATCTGTTAAAGAACAGCTATCAATTGGAATACGAAACGTTTAACGGCGTGGAATATGGTGTGTTTTTCACAGAGGAAATGTTTATAGAAGATTTACGCCTTATGAATGAAGACGAGGAAGGAAAAAAGAACCTTCCGCACTACGCACGCCCGATTTCAAGGGAAACCTACCATTCTCTTCTTTTTGGCGCAGAAAACTGTTTCGGAGAAATCGGCACTGCCTGCTTTAAAATTTCCTGTGTTGACGAAAAGGATATGCAATATATCAGAGCGCTTAAGGCGTTTATAAAAAATCCTGAGTATAAGAACTATATCAATTTTAAAAAATCAAAACATCTGCAGGACTTCCTGCGACTGAAGTGATGATCTTTATTGAACCGCAATCTGAGCCTGCTCAGATTGCGGTTTTGTTTAGGTTTAAAATTCTTTAAAAGGCAAAAATACAATTCCTCCCTTCGGTCGGAAATGCATTTTTGCGCAAAGCGTTGCAACCCTATTTCTACTAGAGTTCCGTGCAGTTCCGAGATGTTGAAAAAAGGTTGCGAATCAATTTAATCGTCAAATTATTCACAAAGAAGCTTTTGCTCAACTTCTTATGCGATCATTAAATTAAGGTGCAGTTTTTGGTGAAAACCCAGCAAGCGCCCAATGACGCCAAATTGCCCCAACGGGACAGAGATCGATATGCTTTTCCCAAGGTGCATTATCACATCGCTCATCTGTTATATCATCTATTCCTTCCAATTCCGAACTTTTTTTGCAAAACCCTTTCAATTCACAAGGTGTAGGCGATTGATTAGTAAATATTTTTAGGATTTGATTAATAGCCCAAAATAGATGGGGTTGAAAATTTTCCGGGTTGAATTGACTAGGTAAAGCAACGGTACCTTTATCCTCGCTGTTTACTACAAGAGGAGAACCGAAAGCCAGGTAAAACATAGCGAAATCTTTATTATTCTTTAAATTTCCACCTTGAAGAAAGTCAATTATAAACTGGGGATATTCTCTTCTGAGAATTGTAATGCGATCAAATAATACGTCGATCCATTGATTATTGCCATCAAAAATACTAGCCTTGAAGCTCTTTTTTATCGAATCTCTTACCTGCTCCACAATAACGTCTAAATCGAAATGATTTCCTTTTAAGAAAGCACTCAGTACTTCATAAAGTTTTGATATTATCTGATCATTATCCAGATTAGTTTCAATGAATTTTGATTTACTTAGAAATTCCATAGCACGGATAAAACTTAATCCGGGATGGTATGTCATTAGTGAACAGTCACAAACGGCTATAAGTAGAATAGTGTACTGTGCTAATTCAGGGTAAATTTTTTGTGCGATTTTTTCAACTACCAGGTAGGGATATTCATCAGCTTGAACATTAGCACCCTGTGATTGTAAAATTTCTGAATAAACATAACGTTCAGAAAGGTAAGCCATACCTTCAGTTATCAGAATACCTCCAAGACTCACCTCAAAATTTGCATTTGATTTTGCATCATTCAAAGTTACTTTTATAATGTTAACTTTTTCATTTTTATCATTAAATACTTGGCTTCCATATTTATATGAAACCAGCTCTATTTTCGTTCTTTTGGGATTAATCTTACTTCCAAGATAGATAGGCTGCAGACAAAAATTTGAATATCCATAATCACCTTCTCTGGGTGAAAGTTTTAACGGAACCTGAAATTCCTTTTTATTTTCTTTAAAAATTCTTGATGCACAATCCTGAATGTAATAGTTGATCGTCGAGATATTCACTAGTCCATATATGGTTGAAATATCCTGTATAAAATGAATATATTCGTGTAGATACAATGACAGGGCACCATCTGTTAATTCTTGTAAGTTCTTGAATTCAAAGGGTAAATCAATTTTTATTTTGAAAAATGCGGGTCTGTAATAACATTTTAGAAAGTCTAATTGGTCATTCATTGGATATCTTTAATTATTAGTTTTTAATAAGCTGCAAATTGCAACAGTTTTCACATTACTTATGATAGAAAAAGTGGCTTAATTTAAATAAAATATACCTATTTGCAGAATAACTTAATGCAAAAAGTTTGGGCTCTAAGTCATACCACAGCTCTGGTTATGTTTGGAACCACAATTCATCTTCATTTGCAACAGTGATTATACACTCCTTGTCAGAAAAAATGTTGGGATTTACATTTGAGAAGTGATGTTTAAAAGCTTCCCTATTTATAGAAAAAATTCAAAAATTTTTAACCACGGAATTTGTTCGTTACATTTGTTTGCAAGAAGAAAGGAAAATGATTTACACCATACCAACAAAGAAAGGTTTAGGAATTGAGATTTGGGGAACGCGCGATGATCTGGAATACCTATATGATATTGTCTCAAAATTTTGGAATGATCCGTCGCTATCACCAATAAAAGGGTATGAAGATAAAAATCATCTCATCAGCGGTTTTTCTCACGAATTACGGAAAGCATCTTATGGAAGCAGGCTGACCAGAACCCATAGCCATTATTCTTTCGAGGAAATTCCATATTGTGGTTTTCAGGTTTCCTGGGTTCATATTATATTCTCTATTGCCGCACTGAAATATTTTAAATTAATGAAAAGCGATAAGGCGGATATCGCTATGTTTTTACATTTGGAATACTGGATAGAAAAGGCAATGAAAGATTATGATTCAGTCGGAGCCGTTAATCTCTTACCCTATCTGGATGACGCTATTCACGCTGGTAATGAAAATCTGTATCTTTATATGCGGCATATCAATTCAACATTTTTTGGATTGAAGGGCGGAAAGAAATCGTTTAGAAAATTAGCGCACCTGATGCGGACTGCCGTCTTTTCAACGGATGAATACAATGATTTAAGAAACTTTCTGCAGTCGGAAGCTAAAAAGCACAACTGTAAAGTTGAGGATTTGGAACTGAATGATGATGACACGATATACGAAATAGAATGGTAATAACAGCTATTAATTGCTATTGAAAAATGACTGATAAATCCCTGCAATCACTTATTGATAATTTAAATTCAGGTAATACCGAATCTTACCTTATCTTCCGCAGACCTCTCAATCAATATGTCGATTTTGCTAAAATCTGGATTGAAAAACCCACGGTAAATGATAATGTAACCTCTTCTGACGGTCCCGATCATTTTTACCTGATTAAAAATAATGAGGGTGTCTTTGTCGCAACTGTATATGATATGCGCCGGGATTTACACTGGTTTGTATTACCTCAGTACCGTGGTAAGGGTCATTTGACACAATCAATGAAGACTACCATTATTCCGCATTTGTTTTTGAGTAGAGATCAGCAAAGAATTACCATTGACGAAATGCAGATCGGACCCCTGAATTTTAAAGCTTCCCAAAAAGTTGCATTGGACTTAGGCTTTATAAAGAGTGAAGAGAAAGACTATATCCTTTTGAAAGACCATTCTACTAAAGAAATTCTCAATACAGGTGAAAATTCAGAACTCACCACTGAAAGAGTAGGTGAACTTAGAAAACAAATCAATTTCTTAGCCCGTTCATTGTGGGCCATACAAACCGAAATAGAAATGGGATACGGAAAGACAGAATACTCCGAAGAACTTCAAAAACTTGTCAGGCAGATTAAAAATCACACCTGGAAAATTGAAGATTTCTGGTATAGCAGCGGTCGTGAAAGCGAACGATAATGCAGCAACAGTTTTTCAGCTTTATAATTATGATTTGAAGGAAAGCTGATAATTAAAATCAATTTCAAATTTAGTCTTTTCATCCAGGCTGTCATATCTCTCCTTCACTAAAGGATACTTATTGACAATATTCTTTATCATAATACTAGTCATTAAATAAGAATAGAATAACATTAAATATAAGGTTTCTTTCATATGTTCGTGTTCCATCAGATGCTTTGTCTCCTTCAGTTGAAGGACAACCAAACCTTCGGAATGGGCATATACTGAAGCATTATAATAGAGTTTGGAAAATACGCCTGCATCGCTAAATTTTGATTCTGAAAATATGGTATCCCAATTTTTAAACAGTTTTCCGGATCCATTTTCAAGCAAGCTTCTTTGTTGCTTTTCTGTGAGCTTCTGAAAAAATTCATTATTTGAGATATTGTTTTTCAACCGTTCAATGGCATCTTGTTCACTTTTTACTCTCTCATTATTTATAAATTTTGACTGAGAGAATACTTTAGAGCGCAGCATCATCGAAGACATAATCCAGGATTCGTACCGGAGTTTCTGTTCATTTTCGTCTTCTGGATTGACATACAAATGTTGATACATTAATAAAGTCTCGTACTGTGATCTCACAATCGTTATAATAGAAGACAGATCTAGAAATTTAATATCGGAGCTTTTATTGTCGTAAAATCTGGATGAAATCGAATGTCCCTTTGATAAATCTAACAAACTCAGGTTTTGAAGATGCAGTTTAATAACCAATTGTTCAGAATAGATATCTTTTTCTGGTAGGTCAACTTTCCGCTCTGCAAGGATCTCGTGTAAGTAGATCAGTACATCGGAAATTTCAAAAAGTCTTTTTTTAATGTCTTCAATATTCCTGCTTTCGTAAAGTTTATAAAATTCTATAGCCCATAAAGGTTCATTCCCTAAATTCATTATGTATTGTTTAGCTCAAATTTATACAAAATCTTTATGGCTGTAATACATTTTGTTTATTCGTCTCACTCATTCAATATAATAATGTCGTTTTTGATTCTATAATAAAGATTTTGAATGAACTCAACTCATTTTCCTCCTAGGCAATCCAATCTCGTGTTCCTGCGGGTAAGGCTTCCTGAAAGTCATACTCACATCTTCCCGGATATTATTATAAGCTTCATACGCTTTGTCTTTATCCAAAGTGTATCTTGGGTCGGGGATGAAAGGCATTTTTGCCATTTTTAAAATGGTTATGGTGGGAAAGTGAAAGTCTACTTCCACAGTTCCTAATAATAAATAGCATCCACCACCCTGAAAAGGATATTGAGTTAGATTGTCAGGGAAATGCGCTGTATCAAAATATTCACCCTCCGCGTCTATCCACGTTCCGAAATACATCGTCCCTCTTTTGGTGGGAACGTGCTTTCTGGAAATCAAGTAGGCAAGCATTTTGACTTGCTTCTTATGGTATTTCGTCAGGTCTTTTACCATTACACTTCCCCTATATTTGGTCTGTAATAAGTCGAATGGCCTCACTAAAACCGGAAATCCCAAGATCTCAATTTCATCAAATGCATCCTCCAAAGGATGTCTTTGCACCTTTGGAAGGGTATATTCTTTTTGCGGTTCTTCCAGTAATGTTAAATGCTTAAAAGACGGCCTGTTTCCTGCTAAAAGAAAACGGGCTTCAATTAACAGTTCGTGCTTTTGCTTCCCGGTAAACCGGAATGCTCCTATTAATATCAAGGTCTGTAAAGTCTCAATACCAATAGGGATTCTTTTGACAAAGTTTTCCAGGGAGGTATAATCACCGTTGTTCTTTCGTTCTTCAGGAATTGAAACTGCGATTTTACTTTCCAGCTTTTCAATATGCATCAGCCCTAAATAAACATCTTTTTCGTAAACAGTAGTCTGGTATTCGCTTAGATTGACACAGGGATTTAAAATGGTTGCACCTGACATTCTCGCTTCGTGGACATATACCTCTGTTCTGTAGAAACCGCCGCCATTGTTTATCGCCGAAACCATAAACTCGATAGGATAATAAACCTTTAGATAAAGGCTTTGGTAGCTTTCTACCGCGTAAGATGCCGAGTGGGCCTTGCAAAATGAATAGCCTGCAAAGGATTCTATCTGGCGGTAAACCTCTTTGGAGAGCTGCTCCGGATGGCCCAGGGATTTACAGGATTCAAAGAAATGGTCTTTGACTTTCTGCAGTGCAGAGAGCGAACGTCCTTTTCCGCTCATTGCCCGGCGTAACACATCGCCGTCAGCAGGTGACAGGCCTCCGAAATGAAGGGCGATTTTGATAACATCCTCCTGGTACACCATAATGCCATAAGTCTCCCCCAATTCTTTTTCAAAAACCGGATGAAAATATTCAAATTGATCAGGATTGTTGTGACGGAAGATATATTCCTTCATCATTCCGCTTTGTGCTACGCCCGGACGGATAATAGACGATGCCGCCACCAATACTTTGTAATTGTTGCATTTTAATCTTCGGAGAAGTCCGCGCATGGCCGGACTTTCAATATAGAAGCATCCAATTGTTTTTCCCCTGCTCAGAAATTCATTGCATTTCTGTTCATCCTTTGACAAGCTCACATCTCTAATATTGACTTTGATACCCCGTTTTTCTTCGATGAGCTTCACTGTATCGTTGATGGTTCCCAAGCCCCGTTGGGAAAGGATGTCGAATTTTTCCAGACCGATTTCCTCGGCCACGTGCATATCGAACTGGACAATCGGAAATCCCTTCGGCGGCATTTCCAATGCCGAGTAATTGGTGATGGGTTCTTCAGAGATTAAAATTCCACAAGAATGCATACTTCGCTGGTTTGGAAATTTCTCTAAAAGTTTTCCATATTTGTGAACCATTGCTGACACCGAATTAATATCGTGCTGTTCAATGGATTTGGAGGCCAGTTCATCCAGTTCCTCTTTTGGCAGACCAAATGCTTTTCCTACCTCACGGAAAATCGATTTATACTTAAATTCGACGTTCGTGCCGCAAAATGCCACGTGGTCTTTTCCGTATTTGTCAAAGATGTATTGTAAAATGGTATCCCTGTTCTGCCAGCTCCAGTCGATATCGAAATCCGGCGGTGTTTTTCGGTTCAGATTCAGAAAGCGTTCAAAGTACAGATCAAGCTCCAGCGGGCAGATGTCCGTAATGCCAAGACAGTAGGCAACGATACTATTGGCACCACTTCCGCGACCGACGTGCATAAATCCCATCCGATTGCTGTACTGGATGATGTCCCAAGTGATAAGGAAATAAGCACAGAAATTCAGCTGGTCAATGACACCCAATTCCTTATCCATCCGTGCTTTAGCCTTTCCGTCATCATTAGGATATCTGTTGGTAAACCCTTTATAGGCAAGTTCCTTCAAGAGCTTTATATCGCTGTCTTTACTTTCTGTAAAGTTTTTTTTGTTTTTAGGGGTCTTATAATCAAAATGAAAATGGCATTGTTCAAGTAATCGTTGGGTATTTTCAATAATTTGCGGATAATGCTGGTATTTTTCTAGAAGCTCATCCTTCGAAATCAGCTTCTCGTTTTGCCTACATATATCATTTTCATCAAGTTTAGTGACCAACGTATTCCGGTCGATGGCACGCAGAATCTTATGTAGTGTGTATTCTTTCTTGGTTGTAAAAGTCACTGGCTGTAAAATGACCATTCTTGGCAGATACTTTCTGAGGCTGGAATTAATCAAAAGATTGATTTCTTCAGGACGGATGCCGATGTATTCATTTCGCTGAAGTTTCTCAGGGTAATTGCTCAGAGGATATACGACAAATACATCCGGCAGATTGGGGCGATGTAATGGCAGATCTTTTCCTTCACAATTATGTAGCGTCAAAAGCCTGTTGATTTGTCCTATGCCTGATTGATTTTTTGCCAGGCAGATGTAATGCTGTTTATTGTCAGTTCTTATATCCACACCCACGACCGGCCTGATGTTGCTTTTTTCACATAATCTGTGAAAGTCATAAATGCCGGAGATACAATTGATGTCGGTCAAAGCGGCCACACCGATTCCCAGATCAACGCACTGTTGAACCAATTCTTTAACGGAAATGGTACCGTAACGTAAGCTATGGAAAGAATGACAATTGATGAACATAACATCGTAATTATTGGTTTAAAAGTCCGGAAGCCCGTCCGACACTTGTCGCTCCGAACCTCATTTTAATTTTATCCATCGTTTGATAAAGACTGATAAGCTCTTCCGTATCTTCAAACAGATTCATCTGGTGGCATCCGTGTACCAGACCGGTGAACTTTACACCGATAAGTCGGATTCGCATTCTGCGGTTATAAACCTTCTCAAATAATTCTAATGCGTATTTGAGCAGCGTATGGTCGGATGAAGTGTAAGGAATCCTGTGTTGCTTGGTCTCCGTATCGAAGTTGGAGTACCGAATTTTTACCACAACGGTAGAAGTCAGCCACTTCTCCTGACGGAGCTGGAAGCATAACTGTTCCACCATTCCTGACAGTGTGCTCTTTATGCCATTGATATCGATGGTATCCTGTGAAAATGTATTTTCCTTGGAGATAGATTTCCTGTCAGAATAAGGGACAACAGGCGTTTCATCAATACCATTGGCTTTTTTCCAGAGTTCCTGTCCGTTCTTTCCGATCAGCTGATGCAGGACATCAACAGGCATCTCTGACAGCGTTTGGATATTTCTTACGCCCAGCCTGGACAACAATTGAAAGGTCACATTGCCAACCATCGGAATTTTCTTAACTGAGAGCGGGTTCAGAAAAGGTCTTATATTCTGTTCGGGAATTTCAAGTTTTCCGATGGGCTTAGATTCCCCGGTCCCGATTTTTGAAACGGTTTTATTGGTGGATAAAGCAAAGCTGATGGGCAGACCGGTATTTTTTCTGACAGCCTCTGCAATTTCCGTGGTCCATTGATAGCAACCGAAAAATTTATCCATTCCGGAAAGATCAAGGTAGAATTCATCAATACTTGCCTTTTCAAGAATTGGAACTTTTTCCTGTATGACTTCAGTGACCGTATGAGACATATTGGAGTACATTTCCATATCTCCCCGGATTACCTTTGCCTCCGGGCAAAGCCGTAAAGCCATCTTTATCGGCATTGCACTTCGTACCCCAAAATACCGTGTCTCATAAGAGCAGGATGCTACCACGCCTCTGTCCCCGCCACCAATGATAAGCGGCTTTCCAACAAGGTCGGAGTTTTTCAGTCTCTCACAGGAGACGAAAAAGGTATCCAAATCCATATGTGCTATTGCCCGTTTCATTTGACAAAATTAGATTCATTTTGTATCATTTTTATTATATTTGCTGATACAATTTGTATCAATGTCAGTTTTTTCAGATAATATCAGGTTTCTAAGGCATAAAAAAAGTTTGTCCCAGCAAAGTATTGCAGGCAATTTGGGGATAAGCAGGGTCCGTTATGCCAAATATGAAGACGGCCGATCCGAACCTCCGTTCGATGTTCTTCTTAACATCTCAAAATATTTTAGCATCAGCATCGACCTGATGCTGACTTTGGATCTGAGAAAATATCCTTTGGAAGATATTATCAAACTGCCGGATAACAGGATTGTTCTTCCAATACTGGTCGATGAAGCCGGTGAAAATAAAATTGAAATTGTCCCCCACAAAGCGTCAATGGGTTATCTTGAGGGATATAATGACCCGGGATATATTGAAAGCCTGCAGTATATGTCATTGCCTTTTCTGAGAAACGGGAAATACAGGGCTTTTCCAGCAGAAGGTGATTCGATGCCGCCATTTAAAGATGGCACCTATATCATTGGTGAATTTGTTGAGAAATTATCTGAACTCAAGGTAGATAAAACCTATCTGATTATTACACAAAGTGGGCTGGTTTATAAAACTATCGAAAAGATTAATCATAATTCGATTATTGTTAGTTCGAAGAACATTTTTTATGAAAATTATGAGATTCCTTTCAGTGAGATTGTTGAAGTCTGGAAGTTCGTAAAAGCCCTTACAGATGAATACGAACTAATTGATCTGACGGATAGTGTAATCAAAGATATGTTTTTGTCTTTGAAAAATGATATGAAGAAAATGCGGGAGGAGTTAAAGAAAAAATATTAGTTTTCTTCGCTTAATCATTATCAATTATTTCAATGTATGGGTTTAAACTTTCCATATACCACAAATTATCGTTTTCATCATATTTAAAAACCACTCCAGATTTATTCAATGCAGGCATGAAATCAACATTACCCCATCCTTCATGTACAAATTCAAAGTCAGGGCTAATAAGATATTTTTTACCGTCGATAATTTGAGCAATTAAAGTTTGGGTTTTTTCATGAGTATCTCCAAACTCAAAAGATGAAACTCTATCTATTTTTAATCGATCTTGCATTGATGTCTTTCTAAGCATTTCTAGCCACTCTTCAGTAGTCTCGCTGACAAATAATGAGTAACTATCAATATTGGCAATTAAGGTTCTTTTTATTGTTGAAACCGGTTCATCACCAGAAAAACCCACACAAAAATCCCCCAATTCATTTGCAGCTGATCTAGACCTTATACCCGCTTGGTAAATTTTGACTTTTATGATCGAGGGTAAGCCAACTTCCACAAATAAAGATAATTCCTCTAATACTGTAGCCTGTATATCCAAATCTCTGCTTTTAAACTTTCTTGCTATTCCATTTAGAATCCATGGCAATGAGAATGAGTAAACATCAGTTACAATTTCAGCTCCTTTCTCTATATGGAAAATTTTATAAGCATCATCCCCGCCTAACCATAATCTTCTTATTTGAGCAACGTTAGGATATTTTAAATACTGTCCTCTTTCATTTAAAACAGGTAAATCTTCAATAGTTGTTTCAATAGATTCCAGCAATTCTAATAAATTTTCAAATGTGCCTTCAGTTAATAAATATTCGTCAACGTTCGAAATTAACTGATCCATATTATCCTCAATGATTAGATCACTGTTAAGAGGAATACCAGATCCAACAATCGACCTCCATTTGTTTCTATTGTTACTCACTTTTGCTACAATACCAATTGTTCTTGCCTCAATAAAATCCAGAAATTCTTTATGTGAGATATTTTTCTTGGAGGATATTTGAATATATGCCAACGATTTTGAGAAGAAATCTTCAACCCAGGAAATACTAATATCACCTTCAGGATTGTGAATTAACAGTAATGAAAGTAGAGTGTCATCTACCCAATCTAGAATTTCATCAATTGCGTCTGCCTCTTCGCCAATAGCTGAAATATTATTTTCTGTTATGAGTTCTATAAGAAGACTAAAATCTACACCAATATTGTCTGCATAAGTTTTCAAAGTACTTATTAAAGAGAGTATTCCGCTTTCAGCGTAGTCAATTTTTTCTTTATTAAAATAGTTTTTTCGAACACTATTAAATAAATTTAATCTTGATTTTTGACTTTTGTTGTTCGTATCAATTGCTACTAAAATCTTACCTTCATGATCCACAAAAGCGCGTCCAGCTCTTCCCGCAATATTCCAAAAATCTCTAGCCCTGACTGGAGATCCAGCTTGATAAAGAGTTGAAAAAATGACTGTAGAGACTCCTAAATTTACACCTTGACCTAAGGTCGAAGTTGAAATAATTACCAATGGTTTCTCCTCTCTCATAATCCGCTCTAATGGAAGGCGAACATCACTATGTAATGCTGCATTATGACATAAGATACCCATTTTTGCATACTGCAGCCACTTATTATCAGGACCATATGTTTCAGCACATGCTAACTGAAATATTCTCCATAGCGATTTATTTTTCCATTGATAATCATTCCCACCATCATCCATAGCCTTTAAGTAGGCCTCAGCCATCACAAAAACAGAATCTTTCAAACCAACGAAAATAAGTAGCGGACCAAATGTTCTTAATTTGTACGCAGTTGTTGCCACTGCTTCATTTTTATCACTCGGAAAATATCTTATTCGTTCTTCACCACGATATTTATATCTTGAAACTTCTTCTGAAGTAATAAAATACGGATTAAACGAACTTCTCTCATGATCCTGACTTTCCCAGTTTAAACTTACATTATTGTTTCGCCATTCTAGTATTCCTAAGCGCTCATCTGAAGGCCTCCAACCATTTTTAAATATGGCTTCATTGTTATCAGTCAGCCATTGTGCAAGATCTTCAGCGTTTGGTAAAACGGCAGATAGTAAAAGAAATCTACCTTTATTTTGCTTCATGTGAAATCGAAGTTCTTCATAGAAAATCTCATTCATTACTAATCTTTTATCTTCTCCCAGAAGATGGCCTTCATCTAAAATAGTCAATGTGACATTATTTATGATATCGTTATTTGCCCTGAACAAAGCTTTCGCTTTTTCAGGAGTAGCAATGATTACCTGAGCTTCCATGATACTTAACTCATCAAGTTTGCTAAATAAGCTTCCTCCATAAAGGTGTGATACCACTATGCCAGAGCTTTGAAAAACTTTTTCTAAACTATTCTCTATTTCAAATGCTAAAGATCTAAATGGAGCAACGTATAAAATTTTTCCATCCGGATTAGATTGTATAGAATGTAAAATTGCTATTTCTGCAATCCTAGTCTTTCCACTGCTAGTTGGTATACTAACAACACACCCACACTCACTATTTATAACTTGATCTAACGCCGCACGCTGGGTAATAAATAGTTCATAATGTCCTCTCGGTTGCAAATAAACAAGCGATCGCAAATAATTTTTAACTTGAATATTTTCGATATTAAAGTATTTAGCAAGCACATTCCATATTGCAGCTTCATTAAAGCCGTTTGAAATTAAGAGTAATAATCTTATTATCCACCATATGCCAGCGTCTTCCTCTAGTTCTGCAATTTTCTTTAGATTCCTAAGTAAAAATCTGGAATTTTCTAAAGCTTGTTGATTTCCAGAAGTATAGAATTGAATAAAGCCATTTAAAGATTTTGCGATAGTAATCTCATAAATTTTTTGATTACCTTCCTCTTCACTATTCTCGGCAACCTTATCATCACGGTATTTGCTATCCATTAGCATAGAAGACAACAGATCATTAAGTTGTATAAAGTTACGTTGTAAAAAAAGCCCTAACATTGAAGCTATAATTGTATTCGCTTCAAATTTCTTAATCAGTATAAATGCTTTGGAATATTCAAATGCTACATAATATGCTAATGATGCTACCAGACCATAGTAATCACTAACAGTTTTTCTATTTGTCTTTGCACCATGAATAACTTCCAGTAATGAAGCACCCTTTTCTAGAGGAACACTAGCGTTAGACAAAGCTTCATTTTCAGCATAGTTACACCCTAAATGCAAATATTGTAGGGCTAATAAATTGAGTTGGTCATCATTAATTGTATATGGTGGGTAATTTTCCTTATTTTCCTCTGTATTAAGCAAAATATACCTTGCATTGGCCTGTGCAAAATAATTTTGTATAGTAGCATCAGCATCCAATCTTTTTAATTTACTAGCGATTAGTTCATTATTCATATAGCAGTTGGATTATTGATTATTGCATTGGCTTCATAAAAAGCATTATAAATTAATGACTTTGGATCATCAATACCTACTGAAATTATAACTGCATCAGGATTATCATTTGTATAATTTTTTTCTATAAAATCAGATGTTTTGTCATTGCTAAGTAGTAGCCCGGCATATTTCATATTACCTTTTGACTTTATTTCGTCTAAAATGAATTTCTCCAAAAACTCTGCTAAATTAACTGTATGATCATTATCATAAAGGCGGTCCAATAAAAAAGTGTAAGATAGTGGTAACTTGTCTTTGCTTATTGCATTACTCAGTTCGGAAACCACCGCCTTATCCGGTTTACTCCTAAATTTGGCTTCTCCAAGGAAAACCTTTATTTCCTCTTTTCCAAGTTCACTATTAATTACATCAATTATCAGTGCATCATCACCTTTCATTGATTGGTTGACGTTTGGATTATAATGAAATTTAAAACATTTTATAAGAGTTCGATCTGAATTACAACCTAAAATGTATTCAATCAAAATTATTTCGGTAGCGTTTCCTTTCATGGTTCGGTCTGCACTCGGAATCTGTCTATGCTGATTAGCATAAGCTGGAAAACCAATGTTTTTATACATTCTCCTTAGTCGTCTCAATTTAGATGGACTGTAGTGATGTTCAATTATTTTATTAGCAAGCCAGGAGATAAGTTCGGAATCATTCGATGCGAGTTTACTTGAAAGTGCTCTATGACAACGATTTTTAGTACGCTTTATGTTGTCGCTATGAAACCATTTTTCAAAAAAGCTTGGTGCTATAGGATGAGATCCTAAAATTTCGTCTTGAGAAAACATTAATAAATTGATTGGTCATTAGGTTATGTTTATAAAGTTAATCATTTTAAAGATATAATCATTTAAAACCGTATATAAATTATTGACATATTTTTAGTTCTCAAATGAAACACCGAAAAAGAAAAAATATAAGCAATCACACTTCTATTCAATTTTTTATCATAAAGAGTAGACTTATTTTTAAAAATAATGACACATAAAGGGCAGGGAACTATTTAATAATATAAAAACTATTTTTATTTTAATACACTAATTTAGTCTAAATTAAATGCATGTTTTTTAATAAATTACCATAACATGTTCTTAAATAAATTTTAATAGCAATATTCTTACCTTGAGCAAATAATAAGCCGACCATCTCCTACCCAGTCCAGAATTTCACCCGGATATTATTGATGCGGCTCAGGAGTTAAACCACCCTATTTCTGAAGTGCATTCAGTAGACTTCAGTAGCTGATGACCTTGCCTAAAAATTGCACCACTTTTGGGGAAACCGGCTCAAAATTATTACCACCAAACGCTGCACTGGCTCAAAAAATAAGCCACTAATCTCAGCCCCGGCTCAGAATATGCACCAGATAATGCCAATGCGGTTCAAGTATTAAACCACCCTACTTCTAAAGTGTATTCAATAGACTACAGGAGCTGATGACCTTGCTTAAAAAATGAACCACTTTTTGGGAAACCGGCTCAAAATTGTTACCACCAAACGCTGCACTGGCTCAAAAAATAAACCACTAATCTCAAAACCGGTTCAGAATTTGAGCCGGATGCTGCCTATGCGGTTCAAAAATTGAGCAGCCTCGATGTTATTTACTTTTCTGCTTTTTTTCTTTTCAAAAGCAATTAAATCAACTTACTAATAATCAATTACATACATTCTCATTTCAGAGCTCTGAAAAAATAGCGGTCTAAGTAAGCAAGATGTGTCTTTGTATATACAACTTTTCAAGTTCCATATCCCAAGACGCTCTTGCCTTTTTGCAAAAGGGAAAAGACTTCGGAACTCGTCTTTTTTCTTTATAAACCTTCAGTTAGATTCCATTTTATTCTTTTTTAATCTCCACGGATTCAAAAGTAATCCAGATTGTTATTATTTAGCCCACGCACCTCTAACCCTATTGTTTTCAAGGTTTTAATGCTACAACTTTGCAGCAGAAATCTTAATCAGATGAAAACAATTCTTTACTTTTTCTTTAGCTTATTGACGGTATCAGTCTCGGGACAGGTCGGTATCAATACGCCAAACCCGGAAGCTACTTTTCAGGTCGTAGGCAAACCTGATGATCCGAATCATTATGATGGGATCATTCCGCCAAGCATCACCGGTGATCAGCTTTCAAAAAAGATCTATTCCTCATCGAAAAAGGGTGCTCTCCTTTTTGTGACTGTTCCGCCGTACATACTGTCCGGGCAGGTCATTAATATTTCCGAGCCCGGGCTCTATTATTTTGACGGCAATCGATGGCAGCCTGCCCAACAGGAGCGGAAGATCGAGTATCAAACCATTCTGGTTTTCGACCGTAATACCAACAGCCCGCTAACTGCTTCTACGCAATGGAGTGCACCTGTTAATATTTGGGATGATAAAGATACTTACGATACCTCTACGAAATTCTACAGCATGGGAACAAAAAAATTCGGCGGCTTAGAGGGAGCGGTATCATTTAGAAAAATTGACGGCATCATCAATATTAAATTTCTGGTATCACGAACAAACGGTTCCAACCCAGTTTCGGATGATGCTGTAATGGATATTTCTGACATCTGCAATGAACTTGGATACTTCCCGACTGACGTCGCCTGGCTTCATCCGGAAAACTCAACAGCGCTGATGTCCGTTTTTCTGCAAAACAATTCCATTCATATCCCGGCATCAACTTTAAATGCCATCACTGCCAATACAGTGGGCGAAGCCAAAGGATATTCAACCTGGACGAAACCTCATTTAAAATAAGCCAATACAAGATGCTATTCAACAGCATTTCGAAAATGATGAATGATTCTAAAAACGCAATAAACCTTAACAAAAAAACAACAATGAAAAACAATTTTCTAACCTTACTTTTTGCCTTGGCAGCAGTGAACCTGTTCTCTCAGGTCGGTATCAATACCCAGTCGCCCAAAGCTACGTTTGAAGTGGTCGGAAAACCAAATGATGTGAATCATTTTGACGGGATTATTCCGCCACGTATTACCGGCGATGAGTTGGCTGCAAAAACTTACTCCACCGCACAAAAAGGTGCTTTTGTATTTGTAACTACGCCTGCAACCTCTCCATCGGGACAAGCTGCTCATCTAACCAAATCGGGATTATATTATTTTGATGGACAGCAATGGGTTGCACTGACTAAGGATGACCCTTTGGAAATGGTTGCGCTAAGAGGCAATACTTCTCCGGTCGAATTGATACTGAAGAATTATCTTACACTTGATTTTGATCAGAAAGAAAATTACATCCTGGGAAGATCCAGAAGTCCGATCACAGGTGAATACAATACGATCGTGGCGACAGATTCCAACATCACTTCCGGAAAAGGAAATTCGGCATTTGCCTATGCCATGTCACAGGGAAAAGTGACCGGAAAACTGAATTACGCGGCAGGTGTATCGGCATTGAATGGAATGGCTAACGGGACCATAGCCGGTAACAGGAATATTGGTATTGGTCCAGGTGCCATGTCATACATCACTTCCGGCAATGATAATATATCGATCGGTTACCTTTCAGGAACCGGGAACCGGACAGGTTCCAATAACGTTTTCATTGGCGTTGGAGCCGGAAGCCCGGTAGTCGGAGACCGAAGTGTCAGTAATAAGCTGGCCATTCATTCGACACCCGTCAATACCAATCCGAATGCTTTTTGGGACAGTATTACGAACAATTACACCGACTATAAATTTGCTTTAATTTCAGGTGACTTTTCTGAAAGATGGCTCAATATCAATGGTAAGCTAAGCGTAACGCCTTCCCAAATGCCTAATGCAGACGGCGATTCTTCTTATACGAAAAAAGTAGTCGCAAAAGCCGATGGTTCATTTGGTTTTGCCACCGAGGTCATTCCCACACCACCAGCCTCTGGAACCTTCGTCCTGAAAAGTGTGAATGGTATTCCAAGTTGGAGTTCACCGTGAAAAAAGAAGGGAACACGAATTCTGAAGTAATCTTTTTCCGGATCCAACAGGAAAGAAAAAAGAACTGGAAGAAAACGTGCAGGGAAAGAAATATCTCTTTGACCAGGCTGATTATCGATTCTGTAGAGAACAGGATTATGGATGATGAGAGAAGAAACGTTATTGAATTCATTGAAAAACAGGACAACATCTTTACAAAGATCGAAACCAATGTCAATCAGTTGGCAAAAGTAGTCAACGGACAGAAGTTCATCTCGGAAAGTCAATTGGAATTGTTTTCTACACAACTTTCAGAAATAGCAGCACTGAAAGCCAGGCAGAATACAATTTTTGAAAACATCTACACATTGCTTTCAAAATGATCGTCAAGATTATGAAACCAGCGGGAACCAATTTCCCGGGAGTAGACTACAACGACAAAAAGATTGACAAGGGAAAGGGAGAACTGATGCTGATGAAGAATTTTCCGTCATTTATTAATGAAAACAGCAATAAGCAGCAAGTAAGGGATTATCTGAAAGCGATATCCAAAAGCAATAAGGTACAAAAGCCACAATTCCATGCCGTGATCTCTACCAAATTCCAGGAGCACAGCAAGGAAGACCTTACAGGGATCAGCGCAGATTTTATGGCACAAATGGGATACGGACAACAGCCCTACATTGCAGTTTTCCACAAGGATACCGAAAATAATCACATCCATATTGTTTCCACAAGGGTGGATAAACAAACCGGGAAAAAGATTGATGACAGCTACGAAAAGCTAAAGGCGCAAAAAGCTTTGGCCCAGGTGATGGAAAAACGCTACGGCATAAATGAGGAGGGAAAAATAAATCAACTTTTAAACTACAAAATTGGCTCTTTTCAGCAGCTGAAAACTTTGCTCAACAGAAATGGTTACCAATTGATCGAAAACACAAATGATGGAAAATCCATTACCATTTCAAAGAACGGCATTGTACGGCGAAGAATCTCAGCAGATCAGATTGTTTTCAGCAATAAGGAAAGCGAGAAACGGATCAGGCAGATCAGGGCCATTTTTTCAAAATACAGGCAGCTCTATTCCAACAAAGTGTTTAGAATAGATGATTACAGAAAACAGGAGGCGATGCTCCCTGAGGGAAAGCACAAAGATTATTGGAAACCGGAAATTGAGTTTGAAAGCGAGCTTCAGAAAAAACTGAGAGACTCTTTCGGCGTCGACATCGTATTTCATCATAAGGATAATCAAATGCCTTTCGGATACACTTTGATCGATCACAGGACCGCAACAATTTATAAAGGCAGTGAGATCATGAAGATGGGGGAATTGTTTGAATTCACATCGACCAGAATGGATAAAAGGCTTTTTGAACAGCTGAAAGATTATGGCATTCCCAATGCGGAAACTAAGACGGTACTATTAAAATATTTAAAAGAAAGGTATCCGGAAAATGAGCTAAGTGATTTTATGCTGTTTAAGAATAAAAAGCTGAAGAACAGGGAAACATTCAATGCCATCAGAAGTGATGTGAAAGAATATCTTAAAAGTCAGGGTGGATATCAAGTCAGTCTTTTAAGATCCGACGAAGGAAAATATTATGCAATCCATTCCAGGCTTCACTTCGTTGGTGAGCTGCAATCATTGATCGGCGAGAAGCAATATCAGCAGTTTCTAAATCCGGAGCCGAAAAATGAAAAGAATCCGGAAAACAGTACTGGACAAGAGTTGAAGCAAGCCGTAAACGAAATGCTGTTTAAATGGATGAGGTCTTCCGGTACATCAAAAGACCCGGCCGAGAACGAATTGAAAAAGCGAAAGAAAAAGAGATAAGACCGAGCGTTTTTTAGCTAGTCATAACCTGGCTACAAGCCATCAACTAAAAACAATAAAAATGATTATCACATTCGGGACACAAAAAGGTGGAACTGGCAAAACCACACTTGCGATTGCTTTTGCCAATTATATTTCGGGAGTATCCGAAAGAAAGGTCAACGTGTTCGATTTTGATTTTCAGAAATCTTTCTACCACAAATGGATCGAAGATGAAGAATCAGAACTGCCTAAACTGTATGAGGTCAGGATTATTGATGAGGACAATGAACAGCCTTTCTCCGATTTTGAGCATCTGATCGAAATGAAAGAAAGTGAGGAGGTTAACGTTTTTGACCTTGCCGGAACGCTGGATGCACGGTATAGTGACCTGCTGATCTACAGTGATTTTATCGTGATCCCATTTGAGTATTCCAATGTCTCCGCAAAATCGACGCTGGTTTTTATCAATTTTTTAGGATTGCTGGAAAGTCAGGCGGAGCGAGTTTTTATCCGGTCCAAATATGATAAAGGCTACAAATACCAAAACCAGGAGGGAATGGATGCCGAGATCAGTAAATACGGCATCCTGCTGAAAAATTCGGTATTCAAAAGGAATTGTCTTCAGACCATTGATACGAGAAAACTGACCTATGAACAGAAATATGCGGTCAAACATCCTTTCAATGAACTGATCGATCACATCAACCATATACTTGAAATTAACATATAACGATTCTAAAAACACTTACAATGATCAAAATATTTCTTACCATCCTCGTCCTTTATCTACTGTATTACGCAGGAAATATTGTTTACGACCTTTTTCTCAAAAAAGATCCTGAATTAAAAGAAGAAGAGGCTGAAGAATATGCCCTTACAACATTCTCAGAGATTGATGCTAATGAAATCAAGTCAGTCAGCATCGATGATGTAGAGCAACTCAATACACCCAATTCATTTAATACTAAGGAGATCTTTTCTTCAAATGACGAAGAACCGGATGAACCGCATGATCTCGAACACTGGCGTAAGAAATTTGAATCTGAGCAGGACATTGATGATTTTAAAGAAAATACAAAAATCAAAGAAGAAAATCAGGAAGATGCAGCCAAAGAAATGAATACTCAGAATGCTGACATACAAGAGTTTTCAACTGCGAAATCCAATGATGAAAATACGAAATCCGAACACAAGAAAGAAGATCCTGCTTTAAAACTCAAACAGCAATTCAACCACTTCCTCAGCCTTGCTGAGACCCAGGTCCAGGTCCTTTCAGACCGTGATGGCTTCAAGGTCTACCATTCAATGATCTAGCAACTTAAACAACCTTCAATACTCTTTATCCGATCCGCTCCATTGAGCCGGACAGCACACCTCCTATGCCTTTTTCTGAACAAAAAAAACACAGTTCAAATATAAATCTTACCTATTATGAAACACAAATGCAAACGTTACCTAACAACGAAAAAATTATTAACTGCGGCACTGCTTCTAATGGCGGTCACGCCCATGCTGGCACAGGGAGGTGCTACGGCCATCTCCAATGCAGCCAATGACATTAAAGACTATTGGGACCCAATCAAGCTGATCTTAAAAGCCGTTGGCGGATTGGTCGGTTTTATCGGCGGTCTTCGGGTCTATAACAAATGGACCAACGGTGATCAGGATGTCAATAAGGAAATCCTGGGTTATGGCGGGGCGATGATCTTCCTCATCGTTGTTCCTGAATTTGTAACCTCTTTTTTCGCATAAAATGGGATTTTACCTCTACAAGGGGCTGAAAAAGCCTCTTGTATTCTTCGGACTAAAAGGAAAGTATATCATCTATGCAGTAGGCGTTATCGGCGCAGGCGTCTTAGCGGCTCTGGTCCTGTCCAAATTCGGATTGCTGGGTTCACTGCTGGGACTGGCCGCTACGGCCGGAGGTGTTTACCTGATCTTCAGAAGGCAGGATAAATACGGACTCTACGACAAGACCAAAAACTTTGATCAGATCTTCATTTTTCCAAAAAGAATGAACAACAATAAAATTTTTAAAAATGGCAGCAGCAAAAAAACAAACCTTTGATATTCCGTTTATCGGCTACGATTACGGAAAGTATTTCAATTGGGATTTTGACGTGCTGTTCGGACAATACGGCAATCCCATCATCGGGATCAGGATCAAAAACATCGTTGAGCAGTATTCTGCTGACCCGGATAATTACCTGAACTTCCATACGGTTCTTAATCAGGTCGTGTCGATCATAGGAGAAGGAAGGATCGTTCAGAAGCTGGATATATTCACCAAAAAGAAATACGCCGCTGAGCCATCCCCTCAATTCCTGCAGCAGAAATATTCAGAGCATTTTGACGGAAGGCTTTTTAAAACTATTGAAACAGTCATACTGTTTACGGATCTCATTCATGATAAAATTAAAAAAAACGGTCGGTCAGCGACCGGTGGCAGTATAACAGAAAAGAGTTATAAAGAGCTCAGGGACAAATGCCAGAAGGTGTTTATGCTGCTGAAGCAGAGTGGCTGCGAACCTGAATTTCTGTTGGAAAAAGATTTTGAATACTACATCTCAGGGGTTTTGTCAATGCAGCTTTCAGACGTCCCGGTATTTGACAATATCAAAAGTACCAGTGAATATCTGAAAATAGGCAATCGGTATGTCAAGAATATTGCCTTTGTCGATGTCGAAAATATTGACCTGCCCTCTGAAATAGAACCCTACTCCATCCTCGGCGGAAACGGAGCCGCTTCCGAAACAGCGGTTGATAATTTTACCTTTATCAATGAGCTGGAGGATTACGAAACCATTGTTTACAACCAGGTCATTACCATTCCACTGCAAGCACAACAACAGCGGGAACTCGATAAAAAGAAGAAAAAGCACGAAGGCGCGGCCAATAATTCACCATCCAATGCCATTATCGCAGAAGAGATCCAAACCCTGCTTCATAATATCGCTATTGATGGCCAGCTGGTAGTGAATGCTCATTTTTCGCTGCTGTTTTCAACCAACACGCTGGAAGCAATGGAAGGGATACAGTCCCAAATTGAGAATAAGCTATTTACCAAAGGGATCATCGTTTCCAAGAATGCCTACAATCAGTTGGAACTATTCCGGGCAGCCATTCCGGGCAATTCAACAGAACTCAGGGACTATGATCTTTTTATGACGACAAGCGAAGCGGCCTTGTGTTTTTTTTTAAAGAAAGCTATCCCGTGAATGAAGAATCCAACTTCTACCTGAGATTCACAGACCGGCAGGGCGTACCATTAAAAGTTGACCCCGCTGACCTGCCGATGAAAACCGGACGGATCAACAACCGGAACAAATTTGTTCTGGGACCATCCGGTTCGGGAAAATCATTCCTGATGAACAATATTATCGAACAGTATCTGACCTACAATTATGATGTGGTGATCGTTGATACAGGTGATTCTTATTCGGGAACCTGCCAATATAAAGGCGGACGGTATATCCAGTACACCGAAGAAAAACCGATTACGATGAATCCTTTTCTGATGGATAAAAAAGAATTCAATATTGAGAAAATAGAGTTTCTGACCAACCTGATCTTCCTGATCTGGCAAGGGCCGGATGCAACGGTGTCGTCTGCGCAGAAATCAATTCTTGATAATGTGCTGATGTCCTATTACCATCAGTATTTCAATTCGGGAACCGATTGGTTTGACAATAAAACATCGGAAGAACTGATTCTTTACCTTGCAAAATATAATATTCACGAAGAAGATATCGTAACCGAGGGGTCAGCGACCGGAGGTGGTTCTGAAACCAGCTATTATGATATTCTGGGGATACCTTTTGATGCATCTGCCGATCAAATTAAAGAGACAGGACGAAAACTGTTGAAATCTTACCATCCTGATAAAAACCTGAATAACCCTGATTACGACAGCGAAAGGTTTTACAAGGTTTATGAAGCCTATGAAACTCTCAGCGATGAGCAGCGGAGAAAGATCTACAATGAAACGCAGCTTATCCTTATCAAGTCAAAAGATATCATAGAACGTCCGGAGTCTTTAGCAGACCAGGATCAAAGTTTCCGAAACGCCATTATCAAAAAGATCAAGGAGCTCGATGAAAAGCTGGAAGCCAAAGAGCTTTCGTTCAATGGATTTTATGATTACTGCGACAAGTTCTTGCCGCTTTATCTCAACAACAAAAAGCACAGCATTACGGAAAGGGAGTTCAACCTTCGGACGTTTCTGTTTGTGCTGAGGGATTTTTACAAAGGGGGAAGATACGGAACGACCTTAAATGAATCTGCTGATAATACGCTCTTTGATGAATCCTTCATTGTCTTCGAGATCGATAATGTGAAAGATAATCCGAAACTGTTTCCGATTGTAACCCTCATCATTATGGACACATTCATTCAGAAAATGCGTCTGAGAAAGGACCGAAGAAAGGCTCTCATCATTGAAGAAGCTTGGAAAGCGATTGCCAGTAAGCTGATGGGTGGTTACATTTTGTACCTCTATAAAACCGTCCGAAAATTCTGGGGAGAAGCGGTGGTTGTCACACAGGAACTGGATGACATCATTGGAAATGCTGTGGTAAAAGATTCGATCATCAACAATTCCGATACATTCATCCTGTTAGACCAGACCAAGTTCAAGGACAACTTTGAGCGGATAGCATCGCTGTTATCGCTGAATAAAGTGGAGCAAAACAAGATCTTTACGATCAATAATCTCAACAATAAATCCGGACGAAGCCGGTTTAAGGAGTTTTATCTGAAGAGAGGTTCCAAGGGTGAGGTCTACGGCAATGAAGTCTCCCTTGAACAATACCTGACCTATACTACTGAAAAGCCTGAGAAATCAGCCGTGGAGTATTATGTACAAAAGTATGGCAATTATGACGAGGCTTTGATAAAGATTGTATCGGATTTAAAAGTTTTCGGTGACAGTCTTGAAAACCTGGTGTCTTTGGTCAATCTCTACCGGCATCCTCTGGATAAGAAAGTAGTTTCCTACTACCATCATATGAAAAATAACCATCCCGGGAAAAATATCTTCAAGATCATCGGCCAGGAACTGGAAGAGCGAAACATCACTTTCCTTGAATTAATCAATAAAAAAGAATATCAATATGAAAAAGTTTAGCCTGTTATTTTTAGGATTCTACGGATGGGTATCTGCTCAGAACACCTACATCGACCCTACGGTAACTGCTGCGATGATCCTCTATTCGGAAAATCTGAAAGCCAAACAGAATGAGGTTATTGATGAAACGTCGAAATTAAAGGATGCTCAGACCTGGGTGGGAACCCAGATGGTCGCTGCCAATGATATTCAGAATAAAATACTGAAAGGATTGAAGGAAGTATCAGGAACCTTACAGAACGGAATCCAGGTACAGGAGATCTACTCCGAACTGAACAAATGCTATACCTATTCGTCAGAGGTGGTGCAGCTGGCTTCGCAGCATCCCCAGTATGCGATTTTCGGTACCAGGGCTTCGCAGAAAACCTATGAACAAAGCCTGAAGATCGTAACGGATGTATCGGATATTTTGGCATCGGGAGAATTAAATCTGGCTACTGCAGGCGACCGTTATAAGATCCTTCATAACATTTCAGGAAATGTGAAAAGCTTAAAGCTGTGGCTTCTGGCTATCAAGCTGAGACTGGAGAAAGCCAACAGGCTTGGATTCTGGAATTCCATCAATCCTTTTGCAGGATATATCAATACCGATAAGGCCATTGTGGATGATATTATGAACCGCTACAGACGGAATTTTTAATATTTCTGTGATGAAAAAGATTTTTTATACCCTTTTCATGCTAATCGGATATACCGTTATCACCTCTTCCGGCGGTGGCTCAACACCAGCCTGGCAAAAGGAGAATGTTTCTTTCCCAATGATGAACCTTGAGATCAATGCCACCATGAAAGAACACGATCGGCAGAAAGAAATGCGGCAAAAGCAAACACTGAGTGCCTCGGTAGAAACAGCCAACCAATCCCAGTGGAAGAACTTCAAAGACAAAGTGACCAAGATCCAGGACAGGCTGCGTATTGTATCTTTTGCTATACAGGCTATTCCGGCAGGTGTGAACCTGAGCAGGGAAATTACCAAAATTACGGATAATCAAACGGCCATTATCAACGAGATCAGTACAGCTCCTTACTCTATTATCGCAGTACTGCCTTCACAGTTGCAATTTGTGGATGATCTTCAAATGACCTTACGCTTACTCACAGGAATTATTTTGTCTTACGGCGCCATCAACCAGATGGAACAATCGGAACGAAAGGTATTACTGGATTATGCCTTAGGCGAGGTCAAAGTACTCAGTAGGAATTCAACCCACATGCTTCTGAAAATAAGGGATATCAAAGCCAAGGTGCTGCGGAACAAACGAGCCTTCCAGTACTATGTCAACAGGGACCGACAGGTTGTAGAAAACATTATGAACCACATCAAATCCTTTTAGCGATGAAGAAAATAATAATCTTTGCAACGTTTCTCTTTGGCGTAACTCGTGTTACAAGCCAACAGATCGTGATCAACGATAAACTGCTGTCGCAAATTACCGTTAATCACGGCGTACGACTGGTCAGTGAGCAGGCATTCCTGGATTCTTACAAAAAGCAGAAAGAACTCTACGACGAGATCAACAATAAAACAATGCAGGTGATCGCCATTCAGGAGTATATCTATCAGCAACTGAAAAATGTCAATTCAGCACTGACCCAAAGCAAAAAGCTGATCTACCTTTATCAGTATCTGGGAAAGATCGTCAGCAATTCCAATAAGATGCTAAACCTGTCTACGCAGCATCCCGAGTATGCCGCATTGGTCTCAAAATATTATGTAGAAATCGGAAACCAGGTCATAAAGCTCCAGCAGGAGGTCTCACAGGATATACTTAACGAAGACAAAGACTTTTTGATGGATGCCAGCGACCGGGAAATGCTCATTGAGAAGGTCTTTACACGGGTAAGGAATATTCACGGGAACATCCTCTACATTATTATGAGACTTGAAAACGCGAGGAAAATACCGTACCTGTACCAGGTTCCTGTTCTCAGGAACTACCTCAATATCGACAAGGCCATTGTCGGACATATCATCATCAAATACAAATACATCTTCAATTAAGAATTATGGAAATACTATTTAAAAAAGGGATATTCTTGGTTTTTGTATGTGTCGCCATTGCGGCATCAGCGCAGCTAAGTGTCAAAAGACTGAATGATCCTTCGATCGTTGCCCAGCATAAGAGAATGACCTTTGAAAGCTGGGGCGACTGGCGGCCATACCCCAAATATTTCCTGGGTATCCAGACTAATTTTGCCTACGCTACGGTATGGGGAATGTGGGCTCCCAAGATCAATAGGGATTATAAGGACGGGGACGATATCCGTCCGTTGAAACCTACCGGAGAACAAAATCTGCGGTTCGCACAGCTCAAATTCCAGGAAGAGGAAGCTAAGAAGATCAAGGCTGCATCCGACACGATCTATAAAAGAAGCGTGCAGGACTTTGCACATTGGACTTCTGCTACAGTCGATGCGGATCCGCTTTGGTTATTGTATTACAAGCGGATGCTCAAGCCGATCACGGAATTTCCGGACACCCCGCAGAACTTTATCGACTGGCGGCTAAAAGACCAGCAGACCTACGAAACGCTTAATAGTACGGGAACCTTAAAACGGCTTCAGGAAGAACTTGATCTTATAAAAGAGAAATACACGTTATCCCGGTCAATGGATATGCCGAGGGGAAAACGCTTTATCATGTATCACGAAAC
Organism: Chryseobacterium taichungense; assembly: GCF_900109935.1. GTDB lineage: Bacteria > Bacteroidota > Bacteroidia > Flavobacteriales > Weeksellaceae > Chryseobacterium > Chryseobacterium taichungense. The sequence goes on from NZ_FOBV01000010.1 coordinate 58,425, forward strand.
GCTGATCCGTTGGCGAAAATTTGTGCAGGAACTGAGAAGGTACAATAACCGAACAACGTTGCTTCTGGATTACAAAAACATCCTGAACAGCCATTTACCCACCGCATTGCCAACACAATGGACACCGGCCTCAGACAAAGGAATTGTTCAAAACGTGATGCAGCACTATAAACACAAATATTAGAGATGAATAAAAAACTAACGCTTTGCCTTTTGGCAATAGTACTTCCCATAATGGGCTTTGCGCAAACCGATGGCGACTACAGCAACCTGCTTCAGTTTCTGAAGGGTGACGGCGCTTTCGAAAAGTGGTTTATGGAGGTGTTTACCAAGCTGGACACCAGTATTCAGGACAGCGCTCAAGGTTCCGCATTGGTCGGAAGAGCGATCGGAGGACTGGGCGCACTGATGTATCTCGGCTATATGGGCTGGCAGATGGCCGCCGGAGACCGGGAATGGGAAATTACCCCGATGCTTAAACCGATCCTCATTGGATTCACTTTAGTCTATTGGACCGGATTTGTTAATCTGATCCAGGCACCGTTCGAGGCTATCGCAGAACCCGGCATTGCGATTTTCAGTGATATCGAATCTGAGGTCAATGACCTGAGGGTGCAGAGGTTTAAAAAGCAGCAGCAATTGCTGGACGCGGTCATTAAGCTCAATGCCGAAGAAGATGCGAAGCAGGAAGTGATTAATAATACCTCCAAAGATGCTGATGATTCGTGGTTTGATATCAGCGACGGGATTGATAAGCTGCTGCAACCCATCAAGGAATGGCAGATCAGGATGCAGTTCCAAATGCAGAAACTGGTCGCCGAGGTTATCGAGTTTGTATGTCTTTCTGTTCTCAGGATTTGTGTTTACCTTATATTCTTTATCCAGAAGATCTGGGCGTACATTCTTATCATTTTAGGTCCTATTGCAGTCGGAATGGCGTTGGTGCCGGGATTTGAAAATTCACTGTACAGCTGGGTTTCCAAATTTATCAATATAAACCTTTACACGTTTGTCGCCTACACGATCATCAATATCGGACAGCAGCTTATTGCTTCAGGGTACACCATGGAAATCGAACGCTATGACACTTTACTGACCAACGGCACAGTGACCAATCTCGATGCCTTGATGGTCTATGTCAGTAATTCCGGAATGATCTACAACCAGCTTTTTACCTGTGTCGCTTATATCGTGACCGGTATCGGGGTATTGATGACCCCGACCATTGCGGATACGATTGTGACCGCAGGCGGAGAAGGTGCTATGACGAAAATGAAACAAGCTGCCGGAAAAGTGGCAAGTAGTGCTAAAACAGCAGTGCTTACGGTGAAAACAGGAGGTGCTGCGGCAGCGGCATCGGCCGCTAAATCAGCCGCAGCAGGTACTGCTTCAGGTCGAGTGAGTAGCGCAATGAATAACAAAAAGAATTAAAATGCTTATAAAAAATATAGAACAGCGAATCAAGATCAATAAGATCGTATCCTTATCAGCCATTGTCTTTGCGGTCTTTATCGTTATTGCTGGGTTTTTCTTTTCCTACCGGATGATCCAGGATTCCCGCAGATCCATTTATGTTCTCGATAATGGGGTTCCCGTATTGGCTAAACAGACGGATGTGCTTTTGAACCGGCCCGTAGAATACAAAGCCCAGATCGAATTGTTCCACCGCCTGTTTTTCACACTGGCTCCGGACGATGCTTATATCAAGGAGAATATTCAGAAGTCATTGTATCTCATTGACGACAGCGGAAAGAAGGAATACACCAATCTCCGGGAAAAAGGATTTTACAACCAGATCGTGGCTTCCAGCTCAATGGTCAGCATTCACGCTGATTCGATCAGCCTCAATGTGGAGCAAAACAAATTTCAATTCTTCGGTAAGCAGATGATCACCAGAAAATCTTCGGTCATAACACGAAAGCTCATCACCGAAGGATTTTTTGAGGACATCATCCGAAGCCCTAACAATCCACACGGGGTGTTGCTTAAGAACTGGCGCATCATCGATAACGAGGAACTTTCCAATCAAACCAAAAATTCGTATTAAGATGAATGCTTTTATAAAACAAACCGGCAAAAAGTGGCTGGACCTCGTGGCTAAAAATCCGAAAAGGTTCTTTACCTATTCGATGATCTTTCTTTCGGTCTCATTTATAGGATCGCTGATACAGGGAATCTTCTTTCCTTCCCAAAAGACCTTTACCATTAAACCGCCTGTTCTCTATTCCAATACTGGGATAAGTCAGAATTCAGTTTCTGTCCAGAATAAGGAAATGGAAAAGATCGTTGATGAGCTGAAGTTGCTGAAAGAAAAAAAAGACCGGAATGCACTGCAAAAAGAAGACAGCCTGAGAATAGAGTTTTTGTTTAATCGATTCCAGCAGTTGAAAAATAGCCGGTAGTACCGGATAATGTTATAAAAATTAAAACGCAATGAAGAAAATAGATTTCAAACAGAAAAAATATGTGCTGCCGCTCTTAGCGCTGCCCTTCCTGCTTCTTTTCGGCTATGTCGGTGCGGAGTTTACCAAAGAGGAAAAACCCAAGGACAAGCCTAAGGAGCTTTTCTTTTCATTAGGCGAAAGCAAGGATTCGATTATGAATAAGAATGATGCCTATGATGCATTTTTCAAAAGAGATGACAACCGGACAATGCTGGAAGGACTGGATAAGGAACAGGACAGCCTGCTAAGTTATGATGACCAATTATCACTGGCTCAAAAAAGAAAAATCGATTCGCTGAAAGCAGTATCCTCAAGACAGAATCAATACCAGGGCAAAGGAAATCCTTCATCCTACTATGATTCAAAGAAAGGCAATGAGGATAAGGACTATAAAAAGTCGGCGGAAATAATCCGGATGCTCAATGACAGATCGTATGGAAATCAGGAAATTAAATACGCTGATACACCAAAAGAAAAAACACAATCGGTCCAGCCAGATCCCGTCAAATACCTAAGAGAGCAGATGCTTGTAATGGATTCGTTGGAAAAGGCCAGAGACCCGGAATACCAAAGCAAACTGGCGGCAGAACAACGGCTCAAAGCCAATAAGGAAAAGATGGAAGAATTTCTTAACTCTACCTTTAATGTCAGCAAATCAGGAATCAACAATGTGTTCAATGCATTCTATAAAGAACAGGAAAACAGCTTTATCAAGGCAGTCATTGACGAAAACAACAAAGGCTTTCTTGGCAGCCGGATAAGATTCAGACTATTGGAAGATATTTTTGTGGGCAACCGTAAAATCAGCAAAGGTTCTATTCTCTATGGGCAGATTTCCGGATTCTCCATGCAAAGGGTTGATCTTAAGATCATATCGGTGTTCACCCGGGGAGAGATTTTTCCGGTCAACCTCTCCATCTATGATGTGGATGGAATGAAAGGCCTGTATGTACCGCAAAGCGTTTTCCGCGATATGATCCGGGAAATGGGCAGCAATTCGGTTCAGGGAACGCAGATGGATGTGGGCGGACAGGGATTCTTTACCAGCATCGGTTCCAAGTTGTTTACTTCCACCTCGAAATCCATCGCTAACCTGATCAAAACCAATAAAGCCAAACTGAAATACAACTCCTATGTATTCCTGATCGATGAAAAACAGCTTAAAGAATCACAAAACCAGCAAAATAAATAAAATGATGAAAACATTATTATACAGCCTACTGCTGTTCACCGCAACATTGTTCACTGCACAAACTGCCACCCCTGAGCAGATCATTTCTGATCTGCCGGAACTTGAGATCACGGAAGGAATCAACCTGCATATGATCTCGCCTGAACCGATTCAATATGTTGACCTTTCCACCGATAGGCTGACCGGCGATCTTCCAGCCAGCAATATCGCAAGAATTAAAATTACCGATACTGGTATTTCAGATAAGGACAAGAAGAAACAATCCATCTCTTTTTTCAGCGGAGACACAGTGGGTATCATCACCGTTGTCGGTCAGTCTTTCATCGCACAGTATAAAGCGGTCTACAGAAGCCCCGACAACCTTAATACCATTACTAACATCCACATTCAGCCCGAAGCGATGCAGCCCATCGAGTTTGACAAAATGAGCTTCTCAAACCGTGAGCTAAGGAAATTTGCCTTGGACATCATTCAGAATAAGACCGATAAAAAACCAGTCAGAACAGAAAACAACCTGAATCTCAGTATGCAGCTTAACAATGTATATGTGATGGGTGATTACATCTTTCTGGATATGACCTTTAAAAATACTTCCAATCTAAGCTACGACCTGGAAGCGCTTAAGTTTTCCATTGAAGATAAGAAGATCCATAAGGCGACCAACAATCAGAGCATTGAAATGACACCGGTATTTCAGCTAAATCCTCAAAAGCACTTCAGAAAAAACCTAAGGAATATTTATGTATTTAAAAAATTCACTTATCCGAACTCGAAAGTAATGATGATCCGGTTGATTGAGGAACAGCTCTCAGGAAGGACCATTGAAATGAAAGTGAACTATTCGGATATCCTTAAAGCGGACACCTTCTAACAGGCTAGGCCTGAGCTAATTTTTTAAATAAAAAGAAATGCAAGAGCAACAACATCAGATCAAAATCTACGGATTCCTGCAAAAGGCAGTTTATGCGGTCGTTGCATTGGATTGTGCTTCGCTGTTTTACCTGAATGCGGATGTTCCGGTCGTGTCTAATCTCCTGAAGAACTTCTCGAAGATGAGCTTTATTTATCCACCCATTAATGCTAAGTTTGCCACACTCCTTTTGATTGGGTTGGTTGCTATCGGCACGAAGGCTAAGAAAAAGAAAGATCTCAACCTAGCTAAGGAGATCATCGTCCCAATTGTCTTGGGACTGGTAATGATGTTCTGTTCCCTATTATGGCAGAAGGAAGCAGGAGACACTAAGCTTCCAAAAGTCTTCCCCGGGATGAACCTGTACCAGGTCATTTATGCAGTTCTCTCTTTTCTGGGTGCTGTAATTCTTCAAATGGGCGCAGACAGCATCTCTAAGTTGATGCAGCAGAAAATGGGGAAAGACCGGTGGAATGTGGAAGAGGAATCTTTTGACCAGAACAAAGAACTGGTCGATACCGATACCAGCATTAATATTCCTTATTTGTTCCGTTACAATGCAAAAATCAATAAAGGCTGGATCAATCTTAATCCTTTTCGCGGAACTATGATCATCGGAACGCCAGGCAGTGGAAAGTCATTCGGCGTGATCAATCCTGCCATCAGGCAGATGATCGCCAAAGGTTTCTGCTTGTGCATTTACGACTTCAAGTTTCCGGATCTGGCCCAGATCGCCTACTATCACTATTTGATCAAAAAAAGTAAAGAATCGGGATATAACCATCAGTTTCACGTCATCAGCCTGAACGAGGTCGAGAGATCAAAAAGGGTCAATCCTTTTCATAAAAAGTATATCCAAACACTGGCAGAAGCACAGGAAATGGCGGAATCGATGGTATCCTCACTACAAAAAGGCGGAAGCAGCTCCGGCGGAGGATCGGATGCATTCTTTACCCAATCTGCGATCAACTTCCTGTCATCCTGCATTTATTTTTTTGCCACCCTGGAAAATGGGAAATACTCGGACCTGCCGCATATTCTTTCCTTCATGAACCGTAGCTACCAGGAAATTTTTGACACGCTGTTTACCAACGAAGAAATTGGTTCACTCCTTTCTCCCTTCAAAACGGCATATGACAATAAAGCTTTTGACCAGTTGGAAGGACAGATCGGGACTTTGAAGATCTTTCTTTCCAGACTAGCTACGAAAGAAAGTTTCTGGGTTTTTTCCGGTGATGAAGTGGAGCTGAAAATTACCGACAGGGAAAATCCTTCTATATTGATTTTAGCTTCAGACCCAGGAACACAGGATATTAACTCTGCGCTGTACTCTTCGGTACTGAACAGAACGCTGCGTTTGGTCAATTCCAAGCACAATCTGCCGGGAGGCATTATTGCTGATGAGTTTCCGACCATTTATATCCACAAAATAGACAACGTGGTCGCAACAGCAAGAAGCAACAGCGTTGCCGTGTTGCTAGGGCTGCAGGAAATTCCTCAGCTCCGGCAGTTTTACAAAAAAGAAGTAGCAGACACCATATCTGCCATTGTCGGAAATATCCTTTCCGGTTCGGCCAGGGACAAGAATACACTGGACTGGCTGGAAAAACTATTTGGTAAGATTAAGCAGAAATCCTATTCCCAATCGATATCACAACAGGGAACAACGACCAGTATTAATGAGAAAATGGACCACATGATACCCGCCGGAAAAATAGCCGCATTAAAAACCGGTGAAATGGTTGGGATGATTGCTCAAGGCGAAGAAAACGATACCGACGAATACAAGACATCAGCAATTCATGGAAAGATCAATCTGGATATGAATGCCATCAACGAAGAAGAGCAAAACTACGCTCCGATGCCGGTCTACTATTCATTTTTGGATAAGAGGGGAATTAACCGCAAAGAGGAAGTACTGATGAGCAATTTCCGGAAGATCAATAAGGAAGTGGAACTCATCGTAAATGAATTTATAAAATCAGCTTCATGAAAACATTTATAACATCCTTTTTGATCGGGTTGCTTTTTTCTTTTAAATGCTCTTTGTATGGGCAATTCAACACACTGACGCTTGGATCGCCAAAAAAAACAGAGAATCTGGCCGTTGTAGAAAAGATGGAAGAGACTAAGGATTTGAAGCAGAAAAGCGACAACAGATTCTGGAAGGCTATTTTTACCACCATCTCCAAAGCAGACCTGAAAAGAGAACTGGACTCTTTGAAAACAATCATCAAAGATAATTCAGACAACAACGACAAAAAATGGAGAATACAAAAAATCCAGGACTCGTTGATTTTACAGCTGCAAAGTCAGTTGATTAATAATGAACAAAAACGATCTTTTTCTATAAGAAGCAATGACTATGAAAATGAAACCGGAGAACCAAAGTTTTCAAAGATCGCAATGCCATTAAGTAGATCTGTCTCCGTGACATCTCCTTACGGAATGAGAATACATCCAATATTTGGACAATCAAAAATGCATAACGGTATTGACCTGAAAGCCCGCTATGAGAATGTGTATGCCGTGATGGATGGTGTGGTTACCGCTGCAGGATGGGATCTCAAAGGCGGCGGAAATTATATCAAAGTAAAACATTTCAACCGTTTTGAAACAGCTTACCTGCATCTCTCGGAAATCTATTACAAAGTTGGGGAGCTGGTAAAAGCCGGATTCATCATTGCCAAAAGCGGCAATTCCGGAAACTCCACCGGTGCGCACCTGCATTTCTCAGTCAGGGAAAACGGGAAACATATTAATCCTATCCGTTTTCTCAATGACCTTACTGAAGCGAATTAGTGGCTTGCAACATCCTATCAAAATTAACAAAAAACATCATCTTATGGAACATCACAATTTACCCACCGAAGACCTCAAAACCTACGGAATAATCAATGAAGACCTGACTTTTTCAAAAAAGTTAAGCGCTGACGACATCCAAAAGTTTCTCCAAGGCTATACGATTGTCGCTGATAATGACAGGAACCGCGCTACTTTTCAGCTTACCAATAACAATACGCAGCTGAAGGTCATCTTTCTGGAACGGGACAAAAGACTTGCGGAAATTCTGGAACAAAGCAAAGAAAAAGTCCAGTACACGGACATCAAAGACCTGTCAAAGACTCCCAACGAATGGAATATCGAAAAAAAAGCATTCATCTTCGATAAGGAAAACAGCAAAACAGTGGAATTCGATTTTATTAAAAATGCCACTGAGCTCACCGCTATTATTGCCGATCAAAAGGACCTTCAGGAACTCAGCCGCTATAAAGCCGAACTGCAGAAGCTGAAAAATTACCGCCACGATAAAATCGACCAGTACCCGGAAATCGCCAAGGAAATCGCAAATGATATGAATATTGTTTCCAGGGAACTTAATGCCGTGACGAGGATAGCTGTCGAAGATAAAAGAATTAACAATAGTAATTCTGATGTTCAACTCAATGTCAATGACAGGGATATGTATGAAGATGCCAACCGGATGCGGGAAAATGAGGAACAACAGCTGGATGAGAAACGAAGATTCAGAAGATAAATTCTTTGAAAGTCTTGATGCTTTCAAAAATAATAAAACACCCTATTTCAAAAATGTAACAATGGATCTATTTGAAAATTACCATCAACTCTCCAAAGAATTGCAGGCAGTCCTGGATAAATGGCAGCAAAAAGAAGCCAGCACAGGACTTGATTATAAAGATTGTAAAGCGTTCCAGGAGGAATGTGAAGCGGTTGGCTATACCTTCGACTACCAGTTAGATGGCCAGCCTTTCGATTTACGTCCCATCAACTTGCAAAGTCCCCGATTACAAGAAGAGGATGATCATCTTCAGAATTCAGTGGCTATTAAAGCAGGAAATAATCTTAGCTGGTATGATCAATATATTACGCCGCTGTCAAGGGCTTATAAAGATTTTATAAAAGAGATGGAGCATACTTCTTCCGAGCATTTCTTCCGTGACGGAGAACGGAAATTTACCGCGCAGGAGAAAAAATTTATGCAGATTTACGCTTACAGAGACATACGAATTCTAAACGAGGCAGATCGGCAAAAATTAATTACCGATACCTGGGCGAAAGAACTGAGCAACAGGACGGAATTAAGTGCCGGTATGAGCTATGCGCAGAACGATGAAAAGCAGGCTTATCATTACCGCAAGTATGAAGCGGAAGCCGCAAAATCGGATGCAAAAGAAATACCCCATACCGAGGAGCCGGACTATGAAGAAAACAGGAAGCCGGCATCTTCCCTACCAGCGGGCTGGAATTGGTTCGATTACGATGATGGAAGCGGTTCCCTACAAAGTCCAACCGGCGGGAGTTACTATAGCTATGATCTGCAAACCCAGGAATACCACTTACCGTTCGGCAAAAATGAGTGGACAGGTATGAAAGACCTTTCTGAAAATTCAGCGAGCCTGAACGAATTTAAAGTTTTCGCAGAAAATGACCTGAAAGAAAAGGCCGTACGCAACCATATATCTCCGAAGCTTTCCGAACAGGAAATTAATGATCTGCTTCATCACGATAATAGTACAAAACAGAAAAAATTTTTGCTGAAAGATCTAAACATCACCCAACACCAAAGAGAGAGCTATCAGGAAGAGATGGAATTCGGAACTACAAACGGAGACTACTCACTCACTGAACATCAATTAAGACAACTGCCGGATTTCATTGATGGCCATTATCTATCTAAGAATGATAAATACGAGTTGGCTTATGGATTACTTCAAAAACAGCAGTATGCAGAAGCCTACTCCATCTTGCCTGGCGGTGAAATTATCAAAATGTTCCTGGATGAAGAAGAGATGTCAGCATACAGGCCAATAACAATGAATGAAATACAATATAACAATCAAAATCCAAACATTATGGAAACACAAAAAGATTTCGACCAGGTACAATACCTGAAGGACCAGCTGAAATACCTCGGTTTTGGAGAAGGCGAACAGCTTCACAAAGATTTAGAAAAAGGAATTGCTGCTAAAAAACAGCAGTTTGAGATTAAAACCGGTTCCGATAAAGCATCACCCGGCAACCAGGTAGATTTCACGCTGAAATTCAACAAGACAGAAAGAGGGGGTATTTTTCTCAATGCCTACCACGCCAAACTCACAATGGAGAACAGCGAAGATCGTTCCCACAATTTTCCGGTCAGCAGGGATAATAATTTTACCGCTAAGGAAGCCATTAATCTTTTAGAGGGACGAAGTGTGAAGACCGAGTTTCTCAACCCTAAGACCCAGGAAGAAGCAACCGCCTTTGTTCAGTTTGATTTCGGTCGCCCTAAAACTGAAAAAGACAACTATTATTTTCAGAACTTCCACGAAAAGTACGGTGTTGATACAGCGAAGATCGTGGACAAAGCGGAGCTGGTATTTGACAAGCCGGAATGGAAAGACAACGCGATAAAATCTCTGGAGAAAGGAAATATTGTCAAGGTAAAATTCAAACAGGATGATTCGGTCATAGAAGGCAAAGCTGTTCTCGATCCCCAGAACCGAAACCTTAAGCTCTATGACAACGATATGAACCGGCTTAATACCAACAAGCCTTTGGAAGGGCTGGAACAGGATCATAAACACGAAAAGAATAACGTGAAAGAGCAGAGCATCAAGCGATAAGAGAAATACCTGACCCTAATTCGAAAGCGGTAGGTTTTGTGATCTGCCGCTTTTTTTTTAAATCAACACGATGAAAATAAAATTGACACGATTATCCATTGCACTGATGTTAATCCTGAGTTCCTGCCACCAAGAAATTAAATCCGAGAAAGGCGGAATTGATATTATTTCCAATGTCTATTTCAACGCTTCCAAAGGACTGGACGAGATGCAGAGTTTTCATATTTCCAAAATAAGCTATTCTGAGGATGATCTGATAGAGATCGTTCCCGACCGAAGCTTTCCGGAAATGAGTAAGCAGATTTATTATATCAATGATTCTCTATGTTATCCGATAGGCTCCGAAAGAAAAACCACCATATTATCAGAGATTGCCTTAAAACAAAAGCCATTGCTGGTGTGGCAGAAGAAAGAAGGTGCCGTATTTTCAAAAGAATGGATACCGAATTACCGCAACAGAAGAAAATTATCTGATACCATTTTGTTTGGAAAGCAGTACAAACGCTTCGAGATCAATTCGCCCTGGAACTATACCCGTTTCTATATCTACCCCACCGACACCATCCTGCCCTACTCATTGTACCGACACGCTGAACAGGATTATCACGGAAGGCTGGAACGTATCGACTCTTACAATAAAAAGAATGACATTTTTGTCACCCTCCAATTGATCCCTAGAAAAAGCTGGGATGAGTCTGCCCGGGAATTATTTGAGTTTAATCGTTTTGTAACACGCACTAAAAATGAGTGACGATTTAGAAATAAATGATGACATTACTGTCATTGAAGGAAGTAAAAATGAACTGATCCTTTTCGCAAAAAATGAGGATGCTAAGTCGTTCCAAAAACTCTTAGAGCTTAACGCGCAGTCCAATAGCAGAACCCTTGTCATACTTAATGCTGCTATTAACAGTAAGAGATTTCTTAATCGGTTTCAAAACTTTGATGGTAAGATCTTTTTGTGTCTTGAGGCAAACCGGACAGGCGATGCGGCAACACTTAAAATCCTAATGGAATTTAAGGAAAATAATATCAAAGACATCCGGAAAATGTATGACATATCCGCTAATGGAAATAAGGACCTGTCTCAATATCTTCAGAACAAATTAGATGATGTTCATAAAAACAGTAATTTAGTTACATCAAAAGAATCAGAAAATGCAGCCACTACTACTAAACCAAACGGAATATCCGACACTCAGCACCTGGAATCCGGATCTGCTGGACGAGATTCTGGAAAACCTCTGCAGGACAGCCAATCCGAGCAAACAGGAAATAACGCAACAGGACAAAATGTGGGCAGCTCAAATGCTGGAAATGGATCTTCAGGCGCAGAGCGGAGCAATCTCGCAGCCGGTGAAAGAGGAAGAGGATCCGCTGACAAAACACAACCGCACGATGCTGAAGAAAAACCTTCCGTGGGCAGAATCGTATTCGGGCGAATTGCACCCAACACAGGAAGATCCGACAAACAAGTCCACAAGATAACCACTAATGTTGCAAATGCAGCAGAATTAGACGGTCTTATCTCTAAATATAAAGGTCAGAAGCTGACCAACCAGCAAGTTGCAGAAGTCGCTTCAGCAGCTTGTTTTATTTCCGAAAGCAAAGAGGTTCTTTTTAAAGATGGCATTGCCATTACCGATGAATTGAAAGACATCTGCAATCAGTTCAAAAGCGGCGGTGTCGCAAAAGAAGGTCGTGGTATTCTTGACGAGTATTACACGGATCAGAAAATCGTAGACGCCGTCCGGAACCTCATCAAGGAACAGCTCAAAAACAGGAAGGAAATAAGCGTTTTGGAACCGAGCGTGGGGACGGGCAATTTCTTGTATGCGGTCAAGGAACTTTCCTCTAATAAAACTATTTCAGCTTTTGAGATCAATGAGACCACTGCGAGGATTGCTAAAATACTTCATCCTGAAGCTACTATCAATCTCCGTTCTTTTGAATCTGAATTTATTGACGAGAAGGGAAACAAAAAAGAGCTCTCTCAGCAATACGATCTGGTTATCGGTAATCCGCCTTATGGGGAACATCGTGGCCTCTATAAAGGGTTGGGTGAGGAACCGAAACTTTCCAAATATGAAGATTATTTTGTCAAGCGCAGCCTTGATGTTCTGAAAGACGACGGAGTCCTGGCAATGGTCCTCCCATCCGGCTGGCTCAATCGCAAGAAAGATCTTGAAGATGCTGAACTGCTTAAAGCCTTCCGCTTACCAACCGGAGCTTTTGCGGGAACACAGATCGGAACAGATATCGTTATCCTTAAAAAGTCCTCGCAAATAATCAAGCATAATATCTCCGATTACTTTGAAAAAAATCCGGAAAACATTTTGGGCGAGATTCGTGAGAAATCGAATCGTTTCGGCCGGATGGAACTTTATGTCCACGGAACTTTGGACGATGCATTAGCCAGGCTACAAAGGCTTGAAACAAACAAGCAAACCGAAAGGATCGGGAATCTTTTTGAAGATCTGTTGTCAGAGCCTCCAAAACAAACGGTAAATCAGCATTCTATTCCTTTGCAAAACAAAGATAAAACCGAATCGATTTCTGAAGGTATAGCTGATCCGGAAAAAAATGATGTCAGCTATAACGAAGTCCGGGAAAAGATTGAAACTGTTCTTTCTAAGCTTAATACCGTAAAATTTAAATCGCCAGCTGTTCTGAAAGAAATTGATAAGTACAAAAAGCTGCAGTCCGAGATAGAAGAACAACCATGCAAATTTTCAAAGGACAGAATTAATGAAATTCTGAAAAAAGCAGATCGGTTTATTAGTTCCCATAAAGATAAAAACACGGAATACAGGGTTCAGACGAAACCTGAACTTAAAAAAGGAATCTTAAAATATCTATTCTCCAAGGCTGACGATGTTGTTAATACTTCAATTCAAAACAGCTCCGATATTACTCAGGAACAAATTGATGCCTTCCGGGATACCAATTATGATGGCACATTGAACAATTATGGGAAACATTATCAATTCGCTAATTACTTTGATGGTAAGTGGGTTCACGATTTTTATTATGGAGAAGGAAATATTTATTCTAAGCTTGAGCAGCTGGAGATAGATTTCAAGGATAAATTGGCTGTCGGAGGAACTGAAGACCAATATAACAAGCAGCTGAATCTCCTTCTTAATGTGCTTCCTAAGCCAAAAACCTTTGATGAGATTTTTATAAGCCCCAATCACGAGTTCGTCCATCAATTTGCATTGGGACAGGTAGAAAAAGAACGGTACAACTACAATACTAAATCAAATGAAGTCGTTGTAGTGGATTATAATCTGGCTGAAAAATTTAAAGATTTTGTCGGGACTTTAGCGAGTGATGCCTTTCAGGGTTCTTCAGCCTGGGAGGTGCGTCAGTTTGTCGATAATGAGACCGTAACGGGAAGTGATAAGGAACGAAATGCTTTAGTCCGGGACAGAAGAAAGGCTGCAGCCAACGATCTCTTTCAAAAATTTATCCTGGAAGAATTATCGGATGAGCTTAGGGAACGGTTTGTTAAGGATTTTAATAGAAATTACAACAATATCTACGTTCCGGACTATTCCAGATTCCCCTTGTTTTCTAAAATCTATAAGAACTTCAAAGGTTCAGAATTAAAATTAACCGAGGTTCAGAAAGCAGGCATTGGTAGACTGACAACGAAAGGTGTTGGCTTGCTGGCACACGAGGTATGATTCGGAAAAACACTTTCGGGTATCCTATCGATGCACGAAGCGATGGAGCGGGGAAATTCCAGGAGGCCGTTGATCGTAGTTCCCAACGACAGCATACTGAAGCAATGGGTGGAAACCATTTTTGAAACAATACCCGATGCGAAGGTCAATGTGCTTGGCAATCTGGGTAAGGATTATGATCTTTCAAAATTTGACAACAAGGACGGAGAAATTACCATCGTTACCTATGAAGGCTTCAACAACATTGGTTTCTCGGAAAGCATCACCCAGGATCTGGCATCAAAGTTCTCATATATCTCCGAAAGCGAACTTCGTAGCGTAAATTCAATTAGTGAACGGGATTTTCAGAAGGAATTAGAGAAGGGCAAAGAGATCGAGGGTAAAATGAAGCGCGGGAAGATCTATGACTGGGAAGATTTCGGCTTTGACCATCTGACTTTTGATGAAGTCCACAATGCCAACCACATTGTCGGTAAGGTTAGAATTGAGGATCGAAGATTTTCTTCGGATTTCAGAAGCCAGAATCAACAGACATCCAAGCTGGGGATCAATACCTGGATGGCAGCACAATATATTCAGGAGAAATACGACGGAAGAAATGTTACCCTGCTTTCAGCAACACCTTTTACCAATAAACCGCTGGAATACTATTCCATATTATCGCTGATCGCCAATAAACGGCTTGAAGAATCCGGCTATTTCAATGTCAATACCTTCTTTGAAACTTTTATGGAGGCGGATACCGATATGGAGATTGATGCGAAAGGTGATGTAAAGTTTAAAGCCAATGTCCGCCGGTTCAAGAACAATTCTTTGTTTCAGCAGCTTCTGTCTGAATTTATTGACATCAAGGGTGAAGAGGATAATCCAGAATTGATCCGTCCTAACAAGATCAACAAAGAATACAAGATTGAGCAAAATGAGCTGACTCGCGAGCAATATGATCTATTGACCGAGAATTTCAGCGAAACAGAAAAAGGAGCAATTCTCACTCACATTCTGAATGCAAGGCTGATTGCTATTTCGCCGTATTTATCGCCTTACTATGAAGGAGAATTTCCATCCGTAGAAGAATTTATTGAAAACTCACCGAAGCTCAACGAAACGATGAACCTCATCCGGCAGAATAAAATAGACATTCCGGACGCCGGGCAGATCATTTATTCGGAGTTAGCTGTTTCGGAATTTCCACGGATGAAAGAATACCTGGTGACGAATATCGGTTACAAGCCCGACGAAATTGGTATTATTACTGGCGCAACATCCAAGCCTCAAAGGATATCGATTCAGAATGATTTTAATTCGGGAAAAATTAAAATCATTATCGGCAGTGAGGCCATTCAGGAGGGAATGAATCTCCAGGAAAACACAACAGATCTGTACCTCCTTTCCCTACCCTACAACTTTACGACCTTAAGGCAAGTGGAAGGCCGTGCCTGGCGGCAGGGAAATAGGCACGAAAATGTCAGGGTAAATTTTATGCTTACCAATGACAGCATTGACGTTTTTATGCTGCAGAAATTACAATCAAAGCAAGCCAGATACCTGGAAGCAATGAAAAAAGGAGCGGATGTACTGGACATCTCTGATATCAGTACGCAGGAACTTAAAACTTCTATTATCACAAATCCTGAAACACGGGCTAATATTGAAATTGAATTGCTGAAAAAGAAGATCGAGAGTGAGAAAAATAAGCATCTGGCGGATATTGCCTTCGTCCTTAGAAAACAGGAAGATTTTCTAAAAGTGAAGGAGATGGTAACCAAGGCTGAACAATCTTATAATCGAATTTTAAGCTATACTCAAAATCCAGACGAAAATACCGATTACTGGAAGAATCAACTTCCATCTTACCAGAAAACGATTGACCTGGCTAAAGCGGAAGTTCAGAAAACAATCGAGCTCTTAGGTGAAAAGGGGGTTAATGTTGCAGAAATAGAAATTCAAACTAAAAATACGGAAGAGAAAATTGCTGAATTAGATAAAAAATTAGAAAATCTTCCTGAGATTAAACAACATTTAATTACAAAATATAATATAAAGAACGAGATAACATTGAGTTCGAAGCAAAAAGTCAGTGTCATACAAGAAAGATCTCAAGAAAATTTAAGAATATTTGTAACGACCGATAAAAAATTAAGTCTTAACAATTCTGCAGCTCCTCTGCGAAATGAAGAAGGAAATGGGTTAAGGCTAAATACTATGGTTTCTAGAAAAAGATAAATCAAACTTGGTGGCAGCTAATTATTTCAAAAAAGGTGGTAATCCTAAATTTTGTGAACTAAAATTTATACTAGCATTTTTGTAAAGGTATTTTTTTACCTTTAGAAAGAAGATTATATACATTAAAAAAATTACCTGATGATCCAACAAACACATCAAATCAGTTTTCATTTTTTCGACGTAGGAGGTGGAGATGCTATTTATATAAGATTTTTAGGCTCTGATTCCTATTGGCATAACATATTGGTCGATGGCGGGTATGGGAAGGAATATAAAAATGCTTTCGGACCTTTAATAAAAGATCTAATATCAAATAATGAGAAGATAGACAACTGGATTATCAGCCATGTTGACCGTGATCACATTGGAGCAGTACTGGGCTTTGTGAGAGATATTAAAATCTTGGATAAGCATGAAGTTGTAAAGAATTTTTTGTTTAACCATTCACCTGAAGTAATACAGGCTTCTAACGGCAAGATTTCAGTAGGTGATGGTATTAAATTTAGAGATTATCTTTCTGAAAAAAATCTCCTTTCGACAGTTCCAATTAATACTAAAACAATTCCTGTTGAATGCTCTGGATTTAAAATGACCTTCCTTTCACCAACCCCTGAAAAGGAAGCTGCAGCAAAAGAGTTATGGAGGGTGGAAGAAACTAGTGGTAAAATAGGCAGACCAGAAGACAAATCGGATCACAAAAAAACGATAGAAGAACTAAAAACTGCCAAATTTATTGAGGATACAGACCCTATCAATGGCAGCTCCATTTCTTTACTAGCTGAATTCGGAGACTTGAAAGCCTTATTGCTCGCAGATAGTCATCCTTCTGATGTAATTGACAGTCTTTCTGCTTTGGGATATTGTAAAAAAAAACCAATTGAAGTTGAATTTATGCAATTGTCTCATCATGGAAGCAAAGCAAATACAAGTTCTGAACTTTTAGAAATAGTAAATACCAAATGTTATGTTGTAACGGGAAACGGCATACATAACAGACATCCGGATAAGGAAGCAATTGTAAGATTATTGACAAAGGACAAAAGAAGTTCAGAAATTTTAAACATTCATTTTGCTTGCGACACAAAAGATTTAAGAAATATTTTTGATGTGGATGTAAATGCATGTGATAATCATAAATTTGAGTGTAGTTATGCGGAATTAGGCCCTGAAAGTAAAACACTTGCCTATTTACCATTAAAAGATAATGTATGAAAAAAAATATACAACAACTTGCAGCTGTTAAAATATCCAGCAATAAGGAGGTAAGTACAGCAGTAATATATTTTCCGGATCCAGATGTAGAATATGTTTATGTTCTTACGGCCAAACATTGTTTAACAGGAAAGAATTTTGATAAAGAAATAATTAAAACGGGAATCGTTTTGGATGAGATTTTTAATGAAGAAACATCAACATTCCATTCTTATACTTTAGTTGATACAGATATTGTCTTGGTGTCTGAAAGCGATGAAGAAGATATGGCATTATTGATTTTGCCAAAAGAAGATATTATCTCACTTACCGGCAAACAATTTTTTTGCCAAGTTATCGATACTAATCAATCAATTGAAAACTATCAAATAAGAGGATTTGCGAGTTTTAATAATCAAGATAAGGATCGTTATTTTCCCTTAACATTTAATGAGGATGAGAAAGCAGACCCAAAGCACTTCTCTCTTAGGTCAGAAGAACCTTTAGATACCTTTGATGCAAGAGCATTGGAAAATGTTAGTGGACTATCCGGCAGTGGAGCTTATTCCATACTTTATGATAATGTTTATCTTACAGGAATTATCCATAATTATGAAGATAAAGACATTTTTATAGCAACAAAAGTATTGGCTTATAATAAATTATTGAATAAGGTAGATAACTTTCTACCCATCCCTTTAACAGTGCCAGAGACTAATAAGGAAGTTGTCAGCAGCTATTCAGAAATGGAAAAGAATGAGAAAAAGACCATCGAAAAAACGAATGAAACAGTAGGTGATTTTAACGTGCCACGTGACAATACAAAGCTTTTGCAATCTTTAAAGAATAATAATTTAATTGTGGTTCATGGAAAACCAGGAGTAGGAAAGTCGGCTTTGACCAAATCAGCGGTATCGAATTTAAAGCTATCAGGTGATCACACTATCTTAACATTTACAGCTGAAAATCTTTATTGTGAAACATTAAGCGAAGCTTTAAAGAATTCAGGATGCAATGCAAGTATGGAGCAAATTCTTGATAGTCCATTGTCTAACAAATATTTTTTATTTTGGATAGAGAGTTTTGAAAAATTATTGGAGTCCGGAAAATTTGGGGCATTTAAAGAATTACTCCAGGTACTTAAAAAAAGTAAACATGCTGGGGTAGTTTTAACAATGCGGGATTACCTTATCCAGAATTTTAGAATTAATTTTTATACTGAGCTGCCTGATAATATAAGCTATTTACAAGTGGATGAATTTAATGATCAGGAAATTGCAATGATTCGCGAAAGGTTTCCCGAACTCAATTCTTTACTTGATAATCCTAAAATTAACCATTTATTACGTACTCCTTATTATTTAGATAAAGCTTTAAGAATCTTACCAGTACTTTCAGGGGAAGAAGCTTTAGATGAAAAGCAGTTTAAAATTTTAATGTGGAAGCATATTGTGGAAAATAATTCCACAAAGCGTGGGAATGTTTTTTCCGATATTTGTGTAAAAAGAGCGATTGAAATGACTCTTTTTACAACTTATACCGCAGATGAAGAAATAACCAATGAACTTGTTCGCGATAATATTCTCCAATTTGATAATACGGCGGATGAACCTTCATTTTGCCCATCTCATGATATGCTGGAAGACTGGGCTTTAATTAGATATATACGAAAGCAAAAATCTATATCCACTAGCGCCAAAGAGTTCCTTCTTACATTGGGTGTTACACCCTCACAGAAAAGAGCATTTCGGTTGTGGATGGAAGAACTCTATATAAGCGAGCCTGAAGAGTCAATTACTTTTGTACATGAACTTCTTAATGACCGTGATTTATCACAAACTTGGAAAGATGATTTACTAATTGTTTCTCTTAGATCTCCTCACGCAAATATTATCTTAGATAGTTTAAAAGATCAATTTCTGCATAATTCAGGCAGCTTGCTTGAAAGAATTATTTTTTTACTTCAGACAGGATGTAAAAAGATGGATCCAACTAAAAGAGACTTTGATCACTTACTTCCAGCAGGAAATGGATGGGATTACATTATAAATCATATTAAGGATAATTTTTCTGAATTAATAGAAATTCCTGGATTTGAAACAAAATATCTTACATTGATAGTTTCGTGGTCTGCACAGCTAAAAGAGTTTAATCAAGATATGCTTCCATCTGGTGCAAAAAGCGCTGCGTTTCTGCTGGAAGATTTTATATATAGATCTCAAGCAGTAAAATCAACGGGATATTTTAGAAAGGCTGATTATTCTTATCTCAAAATTTACCTAGATATTCTTTTTAAGTTGACTGAAGCAGACACCGTATTAGTTGGTAATTTAATTCAGTCATGCGTAAATCCACAAGAAGCTGATACGAGATGGACGAACCAAGCTATTTTATCTAAGGTTAGAAATTATATTATTAATGGTTTGACCTCTGATCAGATATGCCGTTTCTTTCCAGACGAAGTTCTGAAAATGGCAACCGAAAAGTGGGCTAAGAAAGTTATACCTCGCTCAAAGGGTCATTTCAGCGGTTGGTACGACAAAAAACCAAAACATAACGATTTTGGATTAGATAAAGATTTGGACTATGACTATGAATTCCCAAGCGGTTATCATACTTTTTTTTACTGGATGTTTTTATATCATCCAGTACAGGCACTTGATTTTATCGTTCCATTCTTGAACACAGCCTTTGACTACAACTGGAAGATATTGTCTGCAGATGATGATGGATTAGAAGAAATTAAGATTAAATTTGAGAACGGTACAGAGAAAATGTACTACGGTACCACTTACTACTGGTCAATGTATAGAGGATTTAATGTTGATAATCGAGTTTTAACCTCTTTATTAATGGGATTAGAAAAATCTTTGTTAGATTTAGGAGAAAAAGATTTAAAAACTGTACAAAATTATCTGAAAAGGCTGATCTTGGAATCCAATAACGTTGCCGTACTAGGAATTGTTTCAAGTGTTATTCAAGCATATCCGTCTGTGCTAGATGAGTATTCTGTCTCTTTACTCGGAATTCCTATTTTTTTTGAATGGGACTCATCCAGATCAACATCGGAAATGATAGATAGTTCATTTTATCCGGATGATGATTTTGAAAAGAGAGAACGTATAACGGAAAACAACAGATTCCATCGTAAAAAATATTATGTTGGTTTGGTTGGTTTTGTAGCACACTATATTTTTTATGAGCGAAAGCTTAATGATCTTCTTTTTAAACAGATAGATAGTATGTGGGAAAATCTGCATCAAGATAACATTGGTTTTAAGAAGTTTTTATTTGACATGGATGCTCGCAAATATGCCATTAAAATAGTGGAAGAGCAAGGAGAAAATAAGCTTATACAATTAACCCCTGGTTATGATACAGAAACTATGCAGATGGTTAGTAGCTTTGGGCAAGAGGAATATCCTCCTGTAAATGCTGTGTGGGCTAGAAATGCTTATAACAATGTAACGATGTCCAATCACAATTATGAAACTTGGAAAATCGGTTATGAGTACATACTAAAATTAGAAGGTAAACCACATTTCATGGTTACACCTATAACTATGGCAGCAGTTGCGTTGCGTGATTTCGCAGATAATCTTTTACCGGATGAGCTATCATGGTGTTGCGAAACCGTTATAAATCTTGGTGAAAATAAACTTTTAGATAAAGACGCTTATCCAATGAATCTAGATACGGTGGATAGTGATCCTGGTTTAAGAGGTTTATCGTATATGTTTAAGTATAATCTTGATGTTTCATTTCAATTGAAAGTAAAGGAACTGATTATGCGCTTACTGTTAAAGGAAATGGACAAAAGGGATCGTCTTTCACTATCAGCAGGTATATCTCATGACTTATCAGTTTATCAGCCAGAATTCGTAGAAAATTGTTGGTTTGGATTACTTGAATTTGCTACGAAAAAGAAACATCTCAATCAAGAATATAAAAGAAAAAAAGCCCAGTATAACCGGGAAGAAATAACATTAGAACAGTTAAATGAAACAGATCACGATTGGTTTGAAAAACTAGTGATGTCAGTGCTTTCAGGAACAATCACTGCTCCAGAAACAAATAATACTTCATTAGATATGGCAACACACTGGCTTCTAGACGAAGCTGTATGTATTATCCCCTGGAAAACTGATGTTCCTGAACAACATCAATTTATACAGGAAATTTTAAAGATGCATCTGGAATACTTAAACGATCAAAAAGTAGATAGTTATTCTGATTACCTTGACAGTAGAAGTGTATTTATATTTTTTTATCCAAGATATCTGTTAAGTCAGCCACTTGAGTTTTCGAAACCTCTTTTTACTTCTATTTTAGATTTAACAGTAAGCGTTGAGCAAAAAATAAAAACGGATAAATCTCAAGAATTTATTTTTAAACTAGTCAAGGAGTTTATTTTGGCAAGAGGAATTGACTTAGGAAAGTTTTGGGCACTTTGGGAGGTTTTGAAAGATTGGTCTTTGAAGAATATGAATGGTACCTTTTTTCCTTTTTTATTATTAGATATTGACTGGAAGGATAGTGTAGAGAAATGTAGCTTTATCGAAGGCAGACATTTGTTTTATAAAGACTTGATTACAAATTGGGGATTTAACAGAATTAATTCTTCAATAAGATTCTTAAACGGTATAGCTTTTTATAATTATATGCCTGAATCTATATCGTGGATTGCACTGATGCTTAAAACGGAAAAATCTGTAGAAGCAGATTATAATCTGCTAAATAATTTCATTGAAAAAGCTTTTTACAAATACGGTGCAAAGATAAAACGAAACAGAAGTGCCTTGAAAGATTTTCTATTTATCCTAGATTTTCTAATTGCGAAAAGCTCCACCAAAGCTTATATGCTAAAAGATGAGTTGCTTCAATATAAATAAATTATATAATTTTTTGCCTGCGTAAAAATAAGGTCGGAAAATAACTTTCCGACCTTATTCTAGCTATAAAATTTCCCATCAGATTGATATCCTTCGGGTTTGATAAAAGGTAATTCTTCAAGTTCTATTTTCTCCCCTTTTCGTACATAATATTTACCAATATGCTCATCGTCTTGTCCCATCAGATAGTGGCCTGTCAATCTTTCCAGCCATCCGTACACTACGGCTCCTACAAACTTTTTGTAATGCCGTTTGTCAGCTAGCGGAGTATCATTAAAATTTTCCCTCTCATTTCCTGTTAGATGAGCTTGAGGATTTTTTGAATGATCATATTTCCACCACACAGTGATCATCAGTTCTTGGTAGCTAATCTCTCTCCAAAGAATCGCACAATTCTGTCCAAATAATTTTGTCAAAAAATGTCCATCCATATCTCCAGCTTTTCCCGGCTGTTCCTTATCAACATCAAAATTGATTTTTTTCTGTTTTAAAAGTTCATTAATCGCTGCAACAATTAAATTTCTATAAGGATCTTTGTTAAGAGCCTTAACAGTTTCCTGTCTTTGAATTGAGGCAACATTTTTTAATTGGTTTTGAAAGTTTTTCCAGGAATGAAAACCACAGTTTATAGAGGCTTTCTCTAAAGCTTCAGCGTGCGTTATGCTTTCTGCTTTTTTGATTGATTTCGCCATACGCTTGATATATTCAGCAGTATGGCCCTTAATTTTTAAGACCATAATAACTAGTTTAAAATCGAAAAAATGACACCTGCCTCTCAAGTTTTCAAATTAAAAACTCGTTATTGGTATATAAATTATTACTACAGCACTGAAACAGTTTCGCTAAGACAAGTGGCAAGCTTCTGTAAAAGCTTTAAACAAAGGTACATTTTTTTCAATTACTACGAATATTTTTTGAGAATTTAATTGTCGTTTCTTGATATTAAAAGTTTAGAAGTTAAGTATTAATGCTTTTTGTATCATGTCTTTTTGGTGAAGATTCTATTTTTTAATTAAAATTATTCTTGTTTATACATTACATTTTATTTTTAAAATTTTGATACTTTTAAAATAAAAACGTATCTTTTAGTATAAAACTTTTACCTGTGGAAGATATCGACCTAACCAAAGTAAAATATTACCCGGACCGATTTTATATTTGTCTTGATGGATTCGACATCGAAAATTTAACAACTTTCCTTAGCGATCTAAGTATTGGCGAACAGCAGTCTATATTCATACATGAATACTATCATTATTTGACTAACATAGCAACTTTCGCAGGAATTCGTCAGTTTGCTCTAAACTTTTGTGACAGATTTAAAGCAACAACTATATTAGCGGTAGCAAAAGGCTTGGATGCATTTCCAATAAATACAAACAACCACCAAAATTGCGCGGAAATGGTAAAATATTGGGCAGACGCTCTTGAATTACTTAATGACGATGATATTGATTATAATGTTATACAAGAAACTGCAAGATCACCTAATAAAAAATTTTCTATAAGTTCTATAGAAATAATAGAAAAACCTATGGATGTTTTAGTCGATGGAAATGTTATAAGTGGAGGCCGAAAATTTATAGCCATTTCTGTATGTGGACTATCAAGTATTAAATCTTTTAATCTGACCTTTGGAGCGATAGATGAATTTCTAAGTTCAGCTATCGATGAATATTTGTTTGAAAAGGACATGTCTGATGTAAACCCTAGCATATTAAGCAATAGGGCATTTTACCCTTATTGTTTTTTTGATGAGTTATTTAAATTTTATGGAATATACCCGGCTTCAGCATTTGAAAAGATTATTATAGGGTACTTTTCGCTAAACTCTCCTAATCCTCCAATCACTCTTATAAATATTCTGAAAAAACTTCAGAATGGAGCTTATAATGAATTTAAGAAGAATCCTGAAGATTTTTTAATGACTAATTTTTTTGAAAATTCTCAATATGAAAATGTTTTGAATTATATAAAATCATTTGCTGATCAATGTTTTGAGCAAGGAAGAATTCATATAGCTCAAGCACTTTATTACTATTATGATAAATTTTATATGTCTCAGAAATTAAAAGAAAATGATTACTTTTTCTTTGTAAGACCGTTCTTTGTAAAAGCGGAAGAGACTTTGAGGATGAAACAGAAATTTTCACTTTCACTTTCTAGAATAATAAATCTTTTTAGCCCACCAGTAATCTTAAAAGATAAACAATTCTTTTATATTGATAAACTAACATCATTCGGTGAGTCTACAGTTTTAATATTAGCTACATACGAAATTTTAGAAAGTATTAAAACGAATAAGATTGCTAAAAGACCACCCAATCTTAAAGCTAAATATAATTTTCCTGATGGTGATCCTAATTGCGATACTTTCGAGCTTTTTACTCCACCACCCATATATGGTACTGCATTCCGATTAGCACTTAATGAAATAGGTTTGTATGGTCTGTATCTAAAGGAACTTGAAGCAAAAAAGAATAAAGACAATTAAGTAATACTGCCAGCCTATGACATTATCAAAAAGACACCACTACATTCCTCAATTTCTTATCAAAAGATTTGCAGACGAGGATAATATGCTTTATATATATGACAAAGAAAAGAATGCTTTCGCCAAGGCAAGGAGAAGTCCAAAGTCTGTTTTCTTTGAGATGAACAGAAACACCCTATACCTTGACGGAGTTCCTGACGACGGCTTGGAAAAACTTTATGCTGAACTTGATGAAATGTTTTCAAAAGATTTACAAGAAATAACAAGTTCAGGAACAATTACTGAAGAGGCATTAACGTCTATACTATTTATGGCATCATCAATGAAATGGCGCTTGCCAGCAAATGATAATCTGTTTGATGCCAAAGACAAGGAATATCCCTACGAAAAACTACCAGTTAAAATTACTATTAAAAAAGACGATGGAATAGATCATATAGAAGCGATGGAATATCTAATTAATTCGAAATTTTTCAAAAATACAAAAAGATTGATTTTCCCATTTCTTCCTTTTTACGAAAATCTTGCTATAAGCGAGGAAAAATTACTTCGTGTTCAAAATAACAGTTATGTAAATTCTAATACAAATATAATTTCAATATTAGGAGATGTTCCCTTAATAGAAAGTGACATTAATAATCTTGATGATTTCGGAAATTTCATTTTGCCACTTGGTAATAATGAAACTTTTATTTGTACTGATTCCCAAGAAAAGAATGTAAAAAACATCGCTTTCTATTTAAATAAAGATTTAGCAATGTTTCATCAGGCTCAGAAATATGTTGTATGTAAGGATAAAGAATATCTTCAGAAGATAATAGAAACTTACAAGCATCTTCAAAATCAGGGTCAGGCAGAAATGATCAATCGTTATATATTTCAGTTTGTATAGGAAGAAATTGAAGATATAGTCGACCGTCTATAAGTTAAAATTAGGTTCTCCTATTCATTCACTATAAATAAAGTTAAATTTTAATTATATTTGGTCATAATTGGTCTTAGGTATATTGAAAGAATTTAATTTTATCGGCAATAACAAGAAAAGTAATTTGAAAGTTTACAACCGAACAAAAATTGACTTATATTTGCAGTAGTAAAAGACGCTAATATTCTTTTTTCTTAGTGACCTATTCAGTGACCTATTAAAATCGAGAACAGCATAAGTCCGATTAATAGGGTGTTTGTTAAAACACGTACAAGCCCCTCAGGACCCACAGAAATCTCTCTTTTTTAAGGGAGATTTTTTTGTTTTATAAATGGATAGTTTTAATGCTAATAAATAATCATAATAAATAAAACGTCCAGAAAAACTGAGTGTTTTTATACTTTAAATAGACTTATTTATTATGTCCGGGCGCATAATTTCTGGCAGATTTGTTTCCTGTTGCTTTTTTAACCTGCCCTGGAGGCAATCCTTTATTTCCATTGGATTTTACGGCAACACATGAACTGAAAAGCAGTCCTATTATTATAGCAATTCCGATTTTCTTATATACTTTCATAATCTCACAAATTTAAAATAGATATTAAAATAGTATGCCAATGAAAGTTATTAAGGAATTAATATTATGAGAATAAGAATTATATTTTTTCAATAATCTTCTGGATATTAAGTTCTTCCAGGCAGGCCCAGTCTCCACGAAAGCATTCTTTATCCCCAAAAACCGAACATGGCCTGCACGTAAGATCTTTCACCTGAACCACATCGCTCTCGCTTTGTCCAAAACCTAAAAATCCGGCATAAGGATGGGTTTGCCCCCAAACGGAAACACATCTTGTTCCTACCAGGCTCGCCAAATGCATATTCGCCGAATCCATAGAAATCATAAGTTCTAATTTTGAAATCTGATCCAGCTCTTCGGTAAGGCTTAATCTGCCCGCAAGGCTTTTCGTATTAGGAATTTCCTTTTCCCATTTTTCCAGTATTTCGGTTTCTGTTTTTCCGCCACCAAAAAAATATACCGTACGATTTTGAGCTAAAATCCTTGTCAACTCATAAGACTTTTCTAAAGGTAACATTTTTCCTTTATGCTGGGCAAATGGCGCGAAACCAATACCTGATTTAGCGATAGCTTTAGGTCTTAATTGATGAGATAATTCAACCTTAAAACCCATTTCGCGGAAAACATCGGCATAACGTTCTACTGTTTTTTTTAACTGGGTTTTATTAAGATTCCAAATGTCTGTTAAATGTTCTTTTTCTTCCTTTTCTTTATTAATCTTGAAAACCTTCAATCCTTTTCTCCGGTAGATTTTATCAAGAATTTTTGTTCTGATTACATCATGAAGATTAGCAATTAAGTCTGGATGAAACTCGCTGATCAATTCATTGGCAAGTCTTGTTAAGCCAAAGAAGCCTTTATAATCATCAAGGTTAACTCCTTTAAATATAACATTCGGAATATCAGCAAATAAAGCTTCAAAATTACTTCTGGAAACCATAATGATTTCCACATCAGGATTTTGCTCAAGAAATTCCCGGAATACGGGTGCAGTCATTGCAACATCACCAAAAGCAGAAAAACGATATGCTAAAATTCTTGTCACAATTACGACTTTAGTTGGTAGGCAACTGCGTAAAATTTAATTTGTTTCGTCATGGCCATTAATCCATTCGCTCTGGAAGGAGAAAGAAACTCCTGCAAGCCGATTTCTGAAATAAAATCAAAATCAGAATCCAAAATCTCCTTTGTAGAATGGCCGCTGTAAATACTTACCAGAAGAGAAACAATTCCTTTTGGCAAAATCCCATCAGAATCAGCATTGAAGAATAACTTACCGTCTTTAAATTCAGCATCGATCCAGACTTTACTTTGGCAGCCTTTAATAAGATTTTCATCCGTTTTCTTGTCTTCAGAAAGTCCTTTAAGCTCTTTTCCCAGATCTATTATGTATTCATATTTCTGTTCCCAATCGTCAAGAAAAGCAAATTCATCGATTATTTCCTGCTGTTTTTCTTTAATGGTCATTGTAAATAATTTCTTTCTGCAAAGATACTAAATTATGTTTAGGCCTAAGGTGGTTAAAATCATAATAAAAACAATTGACTTACTGCTTATTGTCCATAGCCTGCTGAGAGTATAAAACCTTTTCAAAAAGCTTCAGCAGTTTCACCTCTTCATTTTCCCAGCACAGTAAATCAGCTGCCTTTTCCAGCTCAACTTGGTAATTTTTTCTTCCTTTTCTTAAAACTGAACGGACCGCCTCTGCAATATTTTCAGGATGATGATTTTCAATAATTTCCCCGACATCAAATTGCCGTTTAATATTCTGCATTTCAGGAAGATCAGAAAGAATTAATGGAACACGAGCCTGAATGCAATCTAAAACCTTATTAGGAAGTGAATAATAATAACTTTCTCCTCCGTTTTCCTCGATGCTCATCCCGCAATCAGCGGTAAGGGTAATCTTCCGGAGATCCTCTGGTAAAAGTTTTCCCAAGAATAACACTTTATCCTGAAGCTTTTCTTTAAAAACCAACTCTTCGTATTCTTTTTTCTTCGGTCCGTCTCCTGCAATTTTAAAGATCACATGATCAAGATGATGCATAGCCAGGATTGCCTTATCTATGCCGCGGAAAGGATTTATAACACCCTGATATAAAATTATTTTAGGATTATTTTCAGGAATATTGACATTAAAATCCAGTTTTCTTGGTGCATTCTGAATAACGGTTGCCTGCACACCATAACGATTGCTAAACCATATTGCATAACCTGCGCTTGCCGTAATCATAAATTTAATATTCGGAATAACTGCTTTTTCGAGATAACGCCAGATTTTTTGTGACATTTTGCCCTGAATTGCCGGCATTTCGGAAAA
The DNA here is from genome assembly GCF_900109935.1 of Chryseobacterium taichungense. Classification (GTDB taxonomy): domain Bacteria; phylum Bacteroidota; class Bacteroidia; order Flavobacteriales; family Weeksellaceae; genus Chryseobacterium; species Chryseobacterium taichungense. The sequence goes on from NZ_FOBV01000010.1 coordinate 86,909, forward strand.
AATTTCATGACTGTCAAAAACCAGTGGAATATTCAATTTTTTAGCAATTAAATAATTCGGGAGCAGCGCATCAAGATCATTGGCATAGAGAATCGTATTTTTATCAGCTTTTTTTTTCAATTCCCTGTACAATTTCCAGTTGAACTCAAAATAGGCAGTTTTTAAACTTTTCGAAATCAGCTTTATTCTTGAAACCAAATAGGGTCTAGATAATTCTTCTTCCCCACCCCAATTATTTCCTATCAATTCAATGATATAGCCGTTATTGTGAAGGGTGCTGCAAATCTTTTCAATACGCTGATCTGTGTAAAGATTGCTAAATGCGGAAACAATAATTCTCTTTCTGCTCATTTTTTGCTTTTGTCCGCCAGAAGATGATAGATTTGTATAAAGCAGATCAGTCCGTTTGGAATAATTACGGGCCACAACATTCCGCTGAAAATGCCATAAATGACAAAACAGATGCATCCTATCATATTGACAATCCTGATCTTTCTTATGTCTTTAAGAATAAAACTCAGCACGATAAAAAGCGATGCGGAATATCCGATATAAGTGGCAATTTCAGGGTTCATTAGCGAAATTTAGAGGATCACAAACTTAATCATTTTCAGTAAGATAATAAAATTTTTTCTGCCATAAAGTCATTTATTGGTTTTTGGTAAAATATTTGTAATTTAGATAATGGATAAATGGCAATGCTGCCTTTATTCTAATGAGATATATTATGGATTATAAGTTTTCACAAGGTTTGAGCCAAGTGTTCAAACAAAGCAAAAGCGAAGCGAAAAGGCTGAAAAGTGAATTTCTTAATACAGAACATCTACTTTTAGGTATTATAAAAACGGAAAACTCTGCAAAAGAAATCCTTCAAAACCTTAATGCGGATTTAACACAGATCAGAAGAAAAATTGAAACTTTAAATACAGCAAGTCTTAATCCTATATCTGAGGAGGTTACCAATATTTCTTTCACGAAGATGGCAGATTATGCCGTGAAGCGTGCAGAACTGGAATGCAGACAATATAAAAGCAATGAGATTAATACCGTTCATTTGCTTTTGGGCATTCTTTATAAATATGAGGATCCTACCGCCAATATTTTAGGAGCGTACGACATCGACTATGAAGGAGTTTCAAGAGAATATCAGACGATGCTGAAAAATTCCGGTCAATCACCACAGATGAGTGCCTATGACGATGATGATGAAAGAGAGGAATTTGAACAGATGAGAAAGCCTACAGGTAATCTGGGATCTGCAAAAAGTAAAACCCCTACACTGGATAACTTCGGTAGAGACCTTACTTCTTTGGCAAGAGACGGAAAATTAGACCCTGTTATCGGCCGTGAAAAAGAAATTGAAAGAGTTTCTCAAATTTTATCCCGTAGAAAGAAAAATAACCCGCTTCTTATCGGAGAACCGGGAGTTGGTAAATCTGCGATTGCGGAAGGTCTAGCGCTAAGAATCCAGCAGAAAAAAGTATCCAGAGTTCTTTACGGAAAACGTGTTATTACGCTAGATCTTGCAAGCCTGGTTGCCGGAACAAAATACCGCGGACAGTTTGAGGAAAGAATGAAAGCGATCATGACTGAGCTTGAAAAAAACAGAGATGTAATTCTGTTTATTGATGAGCTTCACACGATTGTTGGCGCAGGAAGTTCTACCGGAAGTTTAGATGCTTCTAATATGTTTAAGCCAGCCTTGGCAAGAGGTGAGATTCAGTGCATCGGAGCGACTACTTTGGATGAATACCGTCAATATATTGAAAAAGACGGCGCTTTGGAAAGAAGGTTCCAGAAAGTAATGGTAGAGCCTACTTCTATTGAAGAAACCATTCAAATTTTAAATCAGATTAAAGATAAATACGAAGAGCATCACAACGTAATTTATACTCCAGAAGCAATTGCTGCATGTGTTAATTTAACATCAAGATATATTACTGACCGTTTCTTACCGGACAAAGCAATTGATGCGATGGACGAAGCAGGATCCCGTGTTTATATCAAAAACATGAAAGTGCCTACCGAAATCATTGATTTTGAAAAGAAAATCGAAGAGATTAAGGAATTAAAGCAAAAAGCGGTAAAAGCACAGGATTATCTGGAAGCCAGAAAGTTGAAAGATGAAGAAGAAAGACTTCAGATGGAATTAAATTCGGCTCAGGATAAATGGGATAAAGATGTTAAAGAGAAAAAAGAAACCGTAACGGAAGAAAATGTGGCTGAAGTGGTTTCTATGATGAGTGGTGTTCCGGTAACGAAAGTAGGTAAAAACGAACTTGACAAACTGGCCGGAATGGACGGAAATCTGAACGGAAAAGTTATCGGACAGGAAGATGCCGTGAAAAAAGTTGTTAAGGCAATTCAAAGAAACAGAGCCGGTCTTAAAGATCCGAACCGACCTATTGGTACCTTCATTTTCTTAGGAACAACCGGTGTTGGTAAAACAGAGCTGGCTAAAGTAATGGCAAGAGAACTCTTTGATTCTGACGAAGCACTGATCAGAATTGATATGAGTGAATACATGGAAAAATTTGCGGTGTCAAGATTAGTGGGTGCGCCTCCGGGATACGTTGGTTATGAAGAAGGCGGGCAATTAACAGAGGCCGTAAGAAGAAAACCTTATGCTGTGGTTCTTCTGGATGAGATTGAAAAAGCTCACCCTGACGTATTCAACATCTTGCTTCAGATTTTAGATGAAGGTCACGTTACCGATAGTTTAGGTAGAAAAATAGATTTCAGAAATACCATTATCATCCTTACTTCCAATATTGGAACAAGAGATCTTAAAGACTTCGGTGATGGTGTAGGATTCGGAACTTCTGCTAAAAAATCAAGTTCAGATACAAGAGCCAGAAGTACGATCGAAAATGCACTTAAAAAAGCATTTGCTCCAGAGTTCCTGAACAGAATTGATGACATCATTATCTTCAACTCTCTTGAACAGACTGATATCAAGAAAATCATTGATCTTGAACTTGGTAAATTGTATAGCCGACTTGAAAAATTAGGATATAAAGTTGAATTAACTGAAGCAGCAAAAGACTTTATTTCTGAAAAAGGTTGGGACAAAGATTTCGGAGCAAGACCATTAAAACGTGCGATCCAGAAATACATTGAAGACTTATTGGCTGAAATGCTGGTAAACAAACAATTGAATGAGGGAGAAACCGTAGTTCTTGATCTTAATGAAGCGAAAGACGGATTGGCAGGAAAAACTTCTAAACCAAAGAAGTCAGCCGCTGAAAAATCTTCTCAATCATAAATAAATTGATTTAATTTTTATAAAAAGCACCGGGAATTTTCTCGGTGCTTTTTGTTTTTTTAATTTATATTGGAATCTATAAATAGAGTAGAAAGATAACTTAGAGTCCAACCACAAAACCAATATTTGGAACCAGCCCTGTTGAGAAAATACTTGAATTTTCTTTCCATAAGACATTATACATCAAGCCGATCTGCATGAAAGAATTATTCCCGATTCTCTGCATGTATCCTCCACCGAGATATAAAGCATCTTCATCTGTATTCATTTTAAAATCGTAATATTTATCTTTATAATTGATAAAATAATGCTGATAATTAGCACTTAAATAAAATGATCTTGCAAAATAATAATTAACAAAAGGTCCTACCCCAAACATTGTAGATCGATAAAAATCGGAAGTCTGCCATGAGACACTTCCTACAGCTCCACCTTCCAGATCATTGGTAAGCCTGTATCCCACCCTTGGAGATGCCTGAAAATAAAACGCACTGTTGCTTCCAAAACCAACACCAATTCCGCCACCGAAAGTCCAGCGGTTGTTGTTTTCCGGTGAAGCTCCCACAGCAACCTGCGAATATAGCAAGCCGGAAGCGGACAGATATAAAGGAATAATAAACTTTTTCATATTACTATTGTTTTTGTCGATGTTTAAAATTATAACTTTTTTGCGAATCTTTTTAATCGTATTTTTGCCGCATCAAACTAAGAACTCCCGTTAAGAGTTTCGTAAAATTGAATATAATGAAAATAGTAGTAGGCCTCTCCGGAGGTGTAGATTCAAGTGTGGCGGCTTATTTGCTGCAACAGCAGGGCCATGAAGTAGTAGCCTTGTTTATGAGAAACTGGAATGATGCTTCAGTAACGTTAGAGGACGAATGCCCGTGGATTGAGGACAGTAATGATGCCTTAATGGTCGCTCAAAAGCTTGGAATTCCTTTTCAGGTAATCGATATGAGTGATCTTTACAAAGAAAGAATTGTAGATTACATGTTCGATGAATATCAGAAAGGAAGAACACCCAATCCTGATGTTCTATGCAACCGGGAAGTAAAATTCGATGTTTTCCTGAAAACGGCACTGTCACTGGGAGCAGATAAAGTAGCCACAGGACATTATGCCAGAGTAGATTCTACATTTGATGAAAACGGTAAAGAAGTTTTCCATTTATTAGCAGGAAAAGATAATAATAAAGACCAGTCGTACTTTTTATGTCAGTTGAGTCAGGAGCAACTCTCTAAAGCATTATTTCCTATTGGTGAATTGACGAAACCTCAGGTAAGGGAAATCGCTAAGGAAATCGGATTGGTAACCGCTGACAAAAAAGATTCCCAAGGATTATGTTTCATCGGTAAAGTAAGCCTTCCTCAATTTCTTCAGCAGCAATTGGTTGCCAAAGAAGGTGAAATTGTAGAAATTTTTAAAGATTCTCCACTTTTTACACAAGAAAAACCACAATTTTCTTCAAAACAGGAAGAACTTGAGTTTTTGAGTCAGAAAATTAATTATAAAAAATCCGACGGAAAAGTTATCGGAAAGCATCAGGGTGCTCAGTTTTTTACGATCGGACAAAGTAAAGGATTAGGTATAGGCGGACATAAAGAAAGCTGTTTTATCATCTCCAGGGATATGGAAAACAACATCCTTTTCGTCGGCGAAGGTCATCAGTTCCCGGGATTGCTGAAAAAAGCTTTAAAAATCGACAATTCTGAATTGCATTGGGTGCGTAAAGATCTACAGCTGAAAAACGGTGAATCGATGGAGGCTATGGCAAGATTCAGATATAGACAGCCTTTACAGAAAGCAACCTTATATCAGTTTGAGGATGCTTTTTATATTGAATTTGAAGAACTACAGTCTGCCATTGCAGAAGGACAGTTTGTAGCATGGTATAACGGAGAAGAACTGTTGGGAAGCGGTGTTATTTCATAAAAGAAATTTTTGTAACATATTTGGAGTTGTTATACTTACTCTATAAATAACAATAAAAAATATCATTATGAAAACGATCTTAGAAAACAATTATTCCTACACACAACAATTAATTATTGCTCTTGTATCAACTTTTTTCGGATATCATCTTTATCAGGAGATTGTAAATCCAGAAAAATCACAGCTTACTTTAAGTATTATGCTGGTTGCTCTTACCTATTTCCTTATCAATAAATTTGGAACTCAATCAGAAAAAGGAAAAATCTAATTTATCTATAGAACCCGGAGCTTTTGTTTCGGGTTTTTAATTTGAATAATGAAGAAATTCATTCGTCAGCGTCATTTTATCTCAAGGATAAAAGATAGTAAGGAAAAGCTTAAAAATCCAGAATACAAGCTCCATGAATTGCATTTTATAAGTACGTGTATTAGTTTTAATCAGGAGCCAATTGCCCTCTTCGAAATCTTTCAGAAAGCCGACAGAAAAACATTCATCACTGATTCTGTGAGTTTTCCTATAGACAGTGAAGAGATCCCGTCATCGATCGTAAAACAGCTTGAAGATACAGAAGCTAATCGTATAGATTATAAATAGTTGATATCTTTGGTTGACTTTTGACAGGTAATAATTATGCTTAAATTTTTAAGATATTGAAAAGTCTTCTGCCTTTTCTCTATTATCTATTTTGTCTTATTTAACTTACCAGCCAGTCTTTAAAGTCTTTAACTCTTTCACGGCTCACCGTAATTTCCTCTTTCGGTTGAAATTCAAGTTCTACTTTATAATTCGGTGAGGTGTGGATATTTTTGATGTAATCTGAATTGATGATAAACTGCCGGTTTACCCTGAAAAATTTACGTTCATCCAGAATATCTTCCAATTCATCCAACGTAAAATCTGAAGGAAATGCACGTTCCTGAGTCTGCAGATAGACAATTTTATTTTCACTGAAAAAACAGCTTATTTCATGCGTCTGCACAATTTTAAGATTATAACCGATTTTGACCAGAATTCTCGAAAGCGTAGTTTTATCTTTTTTAATTAATTGCTTAATTTCCTGTGAATTAACAGCGCTATCCGAAGGGATGAAAGATTTAAATTTTTCAATGGCTACAGCCAAATCCTCGTCTAAAATTGGTTTTAAAAGATAATCAATGCTGTTTAGTTTGAATGCTTTCAGTGTGTACTGATCAAAAGCGGTGGTGTAAATGATAAATCCTTTCGTCGGAATTTTCTCAAAAATATCGAATGACAAACCGTCTCCAAGAACTATATCCGAAAAAATAAGTTGAGGATGCTCATTTTCAGAAAACCAGGCAACTCCTTCTTCTACGGATTCTATTTTAGCTACCACTTCAATTTCAGGAAACTCATTAAGCATTCTTTCCAATTTCCTTGAAGCCGGTTTTTCGTCTTCGATAATGACTGTTTTTATCATTCTGAGCTTCTGATTTAGTTTTTTAATTTTGAATAAAAATAATCAAAACTTACCGGTTTTTAAAATTGAATCGGCTTTTTCGTATTTTTCATTTCTTTTTCGATGATGCTTCTCTCCCATTCTGCATCAAAAATGAATAGTTTTACGGCTTTAACCGTCAGAATTATTCCCCAAATCGTCAGAATGATTGATCCGTCCCAAAGTGAAAAATTAAAAACTCCTTTTTCAAAAATATCATCAAAGAAAAAGATGAAAGCGATAATTCCGAACCATAAAACGCTTTTGTAGAATTTTTTTAAATCGTGTACTCTTTGTTGTGCCTGATTGTAGTCCATTGTATTAATTTTTAAAGGTTATTATTATTTTAAAGTGTTTTTACATTCTTTCTTTCCTCCTCCATCAATTCTTTGATTTTTTTCTCTTCCCAATCTTTTCCGATTCCGAAAGTAGTCACTGCATGAGCCGCAACCCCAAGTCCCCATCCTATCATTGGCCAAAAGAACCACAGATATCCAGGTGATGTTAAAATGTTTAGTACTATAAGAAACGATATGACCAATATGTAAGAAGTAAGGTTTCCATAAAATCCTTTCAGTTCTTTTACTCTTCTGGTTGCTTTTTCGTAAGCCTGATTTTCTTTGGTAATGTAAGTTTCCATATTTTTTATTTTTAAAGATTAATTGTTTGTTTTTGTTGAGACAAATGTAAGTCAGGAAATGATCTCAAATCAATTTTATATGACCGAACCGTAGAATATGCAACCTGAATTGTAAAAATCCCGACTCTACAGCGAATCGGGACCTTATCTAGATTTAAATTTTACAAAAATATCATGAATAAAACCTTAATAAACAAATGGAATGAGCTTTTTGGTTTTCTTTCTGTATTCCAGATATTCATCGCCGAACTGCTCAATCAGGGTTCTTTCCTCAATGGTAATACGGTAACTGAAAGCGATAAAGGGGATAATAAAAGCCAGCAACAACGAAAGCCAGTTATTAAGGTACAATCCGAGGCCAAGTGAAGTCACTAGAGAAAATGCATAAGAAGGATGTCTGATATATTTATAAAAACCTTCTTTTTTAATTTTATGATCCTGCCGGATGGTGACATCAACGGTAAAGTATTTACCTAAAGATCTGATAATAATAAATCTAAGAACAATTCCTAACCAGATAGCAATGACACCGGCATAATAGATCCAGACCTCATCAGAAATCGGAAATTCCGTGATATAGGATATCGTGACAGATACTGCAATTGATAACGGAATGGCAATCCAAAGGATATTAAGTGTAGATTTGTCTTTATCTTTTTTATCTTTTTCGTTGGATTTTAAAATATTCTTGTACAGAAATTCACTTAAAAACCACGCAACCATCGAAAGAGCGAACAGGACCTGTAAAGTTTTCATTTTTAACAATTTAAAGTTCTTTTTCTTTATCCATCAGCTGTTTGATTTTTTTCTCTTCCCAATTGCTTCCGAGAAATACGCCCGGAAGGAAAATACTTATTGCATATCCGGCGATTCCTATTCCCCAGAATATCGCGAGGGTAAAATATTTAAGCTGCCAGATTGTTTCTCCGTGTTTTAGTTCTCTGTAATTAGTTATAAAAATAAAGATATTAACGACGACATACACAAAGGTAAAAATGTAAAAATTTTTTATTCTTTTTACACGCTTTTCTGCTTCTTTATATCTGATGTCATCTTCGCTGATCTGCTGTTTCATGATAATTTAATTTAAAATTTATGATGTTTTTCCAGAATTTCCCTGATCTTTTTTTCTTCCCAGCTTTTACCGATGGCAAAAACATTCATCCCATGTGCTGCGATACCTATTCCCCAGCCCAACATCGGCCAATAAAACCAGATATCATCCGGAGAAGTAATGAGGTTAATGATTATCAGAGCCGGAATGACAATACAGTATGAAATAAGATTTCCGTAGAAGCTTTTAAGTTCCTTTACCCTTTTCTGAGCCCTTTCGTACGCCTTATTTTCATCATCTATTTTAATATTGATTTCTTGCGGCTTGGCGGACAAAATCGGAAGTTTTACTTTAAAATAATCTTCAGATTTTTCGATAAAAACATTCCGCTTGGTTAGCAGGGCGTATCTTTGAACAATATTGGAAAGCCCGATCCCTGAACTCTCTTTAATCTGCTCTCTCACCTGCAAATTGTTTTCGATGCATAATGTGTCATTTTCGGAAAATATCTTTATAACAAGAGGTTTTGATGATGTGGCAAAATTATGTTTGATACAGTTTTCCAGCAGCAGCTGCAGTGACAGAGGAACTACTAATTTTCTGTAATTTTCTGCTTTAACATCAAAAACAAAATCTACGCTGTCTTCAAATCTGGTTTTCAGCAGTTCACAATAGGTTTTTGCAAATTCCAGCTCATCTTCCACTGTTACAAGTTCTTTATCCTTTTGTTCCAGAACGTATCTGTAAATCTTTGACATTGAGGCCGTAAACTTCTGCGCCTGTTTGGGATTTTCGTCGATTAAAGAGCTCAGAACGTTTAAAGAATTAAATAAAAAATGCGGATCCAGCTGATTTTTAAGACTTTCAAATTGGGCATTGGCAGATTTCGCAATTAACTTCTGTTCAACAACTTCCTTTTTGGATGTCTTTTTCAGTTCCTCCATAAAACCTTTTGCATGGAGAAAAGCCGAAATGAGAAGTGCAATATTGATCGTGAACCAATTTGTAAAATTGTACTTCCCTGAGAAATATTCTTCTGTAGTAGCCGATTTTTGGAAGACAACAAAGTTCATATAATTGCAGAAATAAACCATGATAACATTGGCAATCAGAATTGAAATGATACTTAGAATTGCTCTTTTAGTCGTTGCTTCAGACCACGGAAATTTTTTATTGAGAAAATCATTAATCAAAGCATTTCCTGTCCATAAAATAAAAGAATACATAAAAGAAATGACAATCGTAAGCATAAAATTCTGTACCGTTTTCTCATCTGTAAAAACAAAAAAGAAAAACATAGATGTTGCCAGCGATATCCAGCATAAAGTAATAAAGTCCCTGCGTTTCATTATTGATTTTCTTGCCTAAAATTAGGTTATGATAAAAGTATTAAATTATTCTTTACCGAACTGTAATTATAAACCTGAACGGCTCTAAAACCTTCTGCTCTGAGAAGGTTTCAGAGTAAGGTCATTATTTTGCGGCCCCACTAAGAAAATACTCAGCTTCAGATTTTCCCCAATTCGGATCCAAAGAAGTTTTAGGTTTAAAAGTATTGAATTTTTCCAAAGCTGCCTTAAACTGTTCAATGCCCTTTGTTTTGCTTCCTCCGTATTGTTCGGGAGTATAATAGGTGTCTTCTGCTTTGATCAGGGCAACCCGTGGATTGGTAGGATCAAGCGTTTCTGCTTTCTTAAGCTCTTCCATTGCTTTCATCCCGTCAGTCATGTATCTTTCGGCCGGATTTTCCATCATTTTAAGAGAAAAAGCCATTTTTCTGAGAAGGTGAAGTTCGGAATTATCTTTTCCTGCAATAGCTTCTGCCTGATCCAGATATTTTTCAGCAGCATTTGCATTTATGGAAAGTTCAGACATTTTTCCTTCCTGCATCTGCGTTCTCCCTTTCTGAAGATAGGCAAGCGCTGCATAATAAGAAGGCAGCCATTGTTTCGTTTCTTTCTTGCCGATTCTGTCGAAATCATTGGCAAGCGCCTGTAATTCATCTGCTGATCTTGTATTTTCCAGTTTAGCAATCTTGTCAGACATTATTTTTTCATAATCAGCCTGAGCAAAAGCATTTAAACTCATTACACTTAAAGCAAAAGTTAAGAGGTATTTTTTCATTTTTCTAATTTTTAAAGGTTAAATTTTAATATGTTAAATATAATTTTTTAATTGTTTCTAAAATGATATTATAAATTATTGTTGATGGCATCCTGTGTCTTATCAACTCCGAAGCTGATGAAAGCACCTACAAAAACGAAGATATTTACTGGTGGTACTACGGCCGCACTTCTGTTTCCGTCCATCGAGAAATTGTATCCGTAAATATTTTTTGAACCTAAAATATTGGTTACACTCAACACGAGAACGGTAAATGCTTTTGTGTCTTTTTTACCGAGATTCGGGAGATAATTCAGACTGAAGTTCAGGGCACTGTAATCTTTTAGTCTTCCACTATTTCGTATATAATAATTCTCTTTTCCGTCGATGATCTCGGTGGCAATATCGTAATAAGGACGTCCTTTTGCATAGGTGTAGGAGAGGTTAAACCCTGTTTTCCATTTTGGTACAAATCGTTTAGCCACAGCTGAAAGCGTATGTTCGGAGGCAAAATTAGGTTTTAAACTCAAAGGATAATTCATAAAGTCCCTTTTGGAATCCAGATAAGAATAACTGATCCAGTAATCTATATTTTCAAATGTTTTTTTATCTCTCCAGAACAGCTCGAGTCCTTTTGCATAGCCATAGCCATTATTGTTGTTTGCAGTCTGCACATATTGATTCTGTCCGTCGATATATTCAAGATTTCTTACTTTAACCAGGTCATCATATTTTTTATAAAAAGCTTCAAATCGCAGACTTCTTCCTTCCGTCGTTCTCTGGATTTGGAAAATATAATGTTGTGATTTCTGAAAATCTAAGTTGGCCGGCGCATTAATATATTTACTTTCAGGATTTTGGTAGAAGATTCCGTAAGCGAAAGAGGTCGTCCAGTCTTTTGCAAAACGATACGCCAATGCAATACGCGGAGCGATATTGGCTTTTTCGAGATATGAAGAATATTCTGTCCGCATTCCTATTTTAGCCGAAAGCTGATTGCTGAATCCAAGATCCGTTTCCAGAAAAGCAGAAGAGATCAAGTCTTTATAGTTCTTTTCCACAAAATCATTAAAATTCAGTTTTTCATTAGTACTGTTTAATTCAACTCCGCCTCTTAATGCGCTTATTCTGTTTATCTTTCTTTCTAAAACAGTCTTGAAATTGATATAATTCCCATTATTCAAAAGTCTTGTATTTCCTGTCGAAACATCACTTTTTAATGTTGAAAAATCAAGGTCGGACCGGTTAAAAGAATAAGAAGTACCGGCATTCAATAAATATTTACCAAATTTTTGCTTAAAAGACAGATTGTGATACGTACTTTTCCCCTTAAGATTAACGGACGATTCATCATATTTTTCCGGTTCCAGGCTTTGTGTCTGAACTCCCATCCTGTTGGAATCAAACATTCCGTAATATTTAATGAAACCTCCTGATTTTGTTTTAATTCCGAAATTAAAATCGCCGTTAATGTTTTGAGGCGCTTCTTCGAAATTCGTATTAAAATTAAAAACTTCCTGCATTAATTTCAGGTTCGAGTATCCTAAAGTTGCTCCAAACGAAGAATTTTTGTTATCGTTCAGTTTCTGAAATCCTGCATTTAAAAATATAGGGGAAAATCCAATATCATAAGAGCTTTGATCCGGCAGATCAATACTTTCCAGCATCAGCGCTCCGGAAAGAGCCTGCCCGTACAGGGCCGAATACCCGCCGCTTGAGAAAACATTTCCTTTGAAGAGCGAAGTATTAAAACGGTCTCTTCCCGCAATTCCCGGCACCGAATTAGAGAAATAATTATTAATTAAACTTCCGTCCATAAAGATCTTTGACTCTGTTCCGGTTCCTCCACGAATAAAAAGTCCTTCTGTTTCCCCTACTTTCTGAACCCCCGGAAGATAAGTTAATGCTGAGGAAATCTGTCCGTTTGCTCCGGCAGTCGTATAAATATCAATCGGCGTTAAAAGCGCTGTTGCTCTCTTTTTGTCGCTGGCTTCAATAGAACCTGCGGAAACAACAACAGCATCAATTTCATTAATCTGCTCTTTCAGTTCTACATTTACCGAAATCTCCTGGTTTTCAATGGAAATCGCTTTTTCTACATCAATATATTTGGGATGAGTGAACAGTAAAATTTTATTTCCCTTTTCTGAAGTTTCAAAAGAAAAATTTCCGTCGCCATCTGTAGTCGCTCCGTCATAAGTATCTTTTAAAGTGACGTTTACATCTCGTACACCTTTGCTTTTATAAGTTACTTTTCCGGAAATTTTTACCTGGGCAAAACTCAGTGAGCAAAGTAAAAGGAAGATGAAAAATGATAATCTTGTTTTCATAGCTGATTAATTTCGATTCAAAAGTATCTCGAATTTTTACCCGAAATAAATTTTTGTTGCTGAACCGTAGAATTTGAATTCTGAACTGTAAAATTTGTTTTACGTTAAATGATAACTTCTCTCAAAAGCCATATATCCTATTAATCAATCGGAATACAGAAATCCACGATCATTTTGCCTTCAGGATGTTCTTTAAAATTGGTATGGTAAATTTCAAAAGGAAAAGCTTTCCGAATCGTACAGTTGTTTTCTTTCATCCATAAAAAGAGAGACACCCAGCTTTGCTCAAAATCGTTCAAAGTAACTTCTCCACGTCCTACAATAAACCTTCCAGGCTCAATTGTTTCAGAAAAAATTTCCCCTTCGTTCTGTTTTAGTTTTTCGGATAGAAGCATACAGGCATGAATTCTGACTTTATCTGCAGGTGTTACCTTAAAGCTGTCATGATATACGGATATCATCTTCACATTCTCTGCCGGAAACAGTTTTCTGTCTTTTGCCCAATTAATCAAAATGCCGTAGGAAGGTTCTACATTGGCAATTCCAAGGCTCATAACGGCAGCAAGATTCATAACCGGAAATTCTTTAATTTCAATTTTTAAATTCATTTTCGTCCAATTTAAAAGGTTTTCAATATTGCAAATGTATTGGCTGAAAACAGAATTTATTTGTCCGTTCTTGCTTTGTTGAGTTTGGATAATATGAAAATTTTCCGGTACAGAATTCCTGAATTCCGAAGGCGATTTTCCATAATATTTTTTAAAGGTCCTATTGAATGAAGAATGACTGGAAAAACCAGATTGAAGATAAATTTCTTTAAGGCTTATATTTTTCCGTAAGGCAAGGTAAAAGGCACTTTTTTCAGTCCTCTTTCTAATGATATAGTTCTGTAAGGTTTCTCCGGTAACCAGCCTGAAAATCCGATGAAAATGAAAAGGTGAATAGGCAGCAATCTGCGAAATTTTTTCCAGAGAAAATTCCGTATCAAGATTATCGTCAATGTATTGAATCGCTTTTACAATTCTTTTCTTATACTCTTCCAAATGTAGCAGGATTTAGAATCAAATATATTCAGTTTGGATGAGAGAAGCTTGTCATTTATTGCTATTTTCAAAAAGATCCTGAAATCGTACGTTCTTTTCGGTAAATCTTTTTTAAATTTAACATAAAATCACTTTAAATCATTTAAAAATGAAAGCTAAAACATTATCATTACTGGCAGGATGTGCTTTGTTGGTCGTATCATGCGGAACAACAAAAACCTATCAGGTCATGTCTAAAAGCAATACCCAAACGGGCGGAACCGCAAAATTTACCCAGAAAGGTGACGAAGTTATTATGAAACTTGATGTAACTAACCTTACACCAGGAATTCATGCAGTACATATTCATGAAAAAGGCGATTGTTCTGCAGCTGACGGAACGTCTACAGGAGGCCACTGGAATCCTGCAAAAGATGATCATGGAAAATGGGGTGCTGAACATTTCCACATGGGAGATATCGGCAATCTCGTAGCAGACCAGAGCGGAAATGCCACGTTGACTTTCAAAACCAATAAATGGTGCCTTGGATGTACCGACGAATCTAAAAATATTATCGGAAAAGGAATGATCGTCCATGCCGCGGCTGACGATTTCCATACGCAACCAACCGGAAATGCCGGAGGAAGAGTAGGATGTGTTGAAATAAAATAAGTCCGACTATCTCATAAAAAAACCGTTGCCTGAATTCATCAGACAACGGTTTTTTTATTTAATATCGGTTTAAATTAAGATTTCACACCCATTTCAGCAATTACGTTCATGGCTTCCTGAAGGTAAAGGTCTTTTTTAAGATTTTTAACCCAGATTTCAGACTTCTTTTTGAAAGCTTCATCTTTCTTCTCTCTTTCAACTTCGTTCGGGTACATCGTAAACTGAAGTCCGTTGTCGAATTTAGTTAAAGATTTAAACTTTTCGATCTGTGCTTTTCTCTGTTTTGTCAGTTCGTTGAACTTATTGATATTAAGCGTGATCGTTTCTTCTTTATCCAGTTTTTCTCTCCATTGTGCAGCTTCCAGCATCAATTGATATTTTGTATTTTTCGCTAATCTGTCTGCGCTTGCCTTTTCTAACGCCTGGATATTGAAGTAATTAACCTTTTGGAAATTTGTTGCCGGAATTTTATCCCAAGCCAACGCATAATCATCATATCGCTCTCCTACTTCAGCATACGTAAGAAGATCCTTCATCTGAATATCGGAAACAATACCTTTTCTCTGGGTAGATTCTCCTGTAATTCTATAAAACTTCTGGATGGTAAGCTTTAACGCTCCGAAATCGTCCTCTGTATTTAAAAACCTGTTTAATTCAACAAAAGTCTGCACGGTTCCTTTACCAAAAGATTGCGGCGATCCGATAATCATGGCTCTTCCGTAATCCTGCATCACACCGGCAAGAATTTCAGATGCTGAAGCCGAGGCTTCGTTTTGCATGATCACCAACGGACCTGTCCAGATTGGAGTTTCATTTTTATTCTTTAACGTCTGAATTTTTCCATTGCCATCTTTTACCTGAACGTATGGCCCAGCTTCCATGAAAAGCCCCATGATATCTCCAACTTCTGTTAATGAACCTCCTCCATTATTTCTAAGATCCAGTACGATCCCTTCAATATTCTGTTTTTTAAGCTTAACGATCTCATTTTTAATATCATCAGAGGCATTTCTTCCGTTTGGATTTTCAAAATCTGCATTAAAGCTAGGCAAGTTGATAAAGCCATATTTTTTCCCATTAGGAGAGCCTACGACTATACTTCTTGCAAAAGTATCTTCAATGGCTACCTCTTCACGGATCATGGTAACTTCTTTTATGGTTCCGTCCTTTTTCTGAACAGTCAGCGTTACAGGAGTTCCTTTTTCTCCACGGATTAATCGCACAGCTTCATCAGAGAGCATACCGACTACATTTACGGCATCTTCATTTGGTTTTGATTTTACTTTAAGAATCTTATCACCATCGGAAAGCTGTTTAGACTTCCATGCAGGCGCTCCGATTGTTAAGGCTCCTAAATAGAGATTTCCCTTCTTCTCCTGGATAATCGCACCGATACCAATTACTTTCCCGGTAAAGTTGGTATCAAAATCTTCTTTATCTTTCGGAGAATAATAGTTTGTATGCGGATCGAAAACTTCTGTATACGCATTCATATACACCGTAAACAGATCTATTTTCTTTCTTTTTTTAAATCTTCTGAACATGTCCTGTACAAGATCTTTTACCTCTCCGGTCGCTTTCTGAAGCTTCTGCTCAGGTGCAAGTGGCTGATATTTAATGGTATCTTTAAGTTTATATCGTTGTACAGAATCTTTCTTTTCCTTCTGGGTCTCTTCTTTGCTGTTCATTGATTCAATCTCCTGAAGAATATTATATTTAATGAATTTTTTCCATTCATTATACTGTTCCTGCTTGTTAGCTGGAGCTTTTTTGAGTTTTGGCTCAAGCGTCAAAGTTTCATCTTCTTCGAGATTGATCGGTTTGCTTAAAATATCCTGAATCATTTTATCAATTTCATCGGTTCTCTGGTACAATCGGTCAACCGTAAGTTTATAGAAAGTAAGATCTCCTTGATTAAGATAATCATCCAGCTTGGTTTCGTGCTTGGCAAATTCATCCATATCCGACTGCAGAAAATATCTTTTCCCGGAATCTACCAGATCAAAATACAGCTTATACACATCCTTGGAATACGCATCATTGATAGGTTTTGGGCTGTAATGTAGGTAAGAAAGAGTATTTTTTACACTCACCATTATCGTCTGCATCTTTTCATCTTCATTTTTAGGCGAGTTGAAACAAAACATTAGACTTGTTAATGGAATGAGGAGTAAAAATTTATTTAGCTTAAAATTTTTCCACATAAATCTGTAATGTATTTTTTATTAATTTTTAAAAAGTATTTTAATGAGTAGTAATTTTTAATTTACTGTTACAAATTATCAAATTTAATACCTTCTTTACAAATATCAGATAGTTTTAAGTATTTTTGTTAAAATTAAATTTTAATATGGAAAAACCACTTATTCTGGTTACTAATGACGACGGAATCACAGCACCTGGAATCAGAAATCTTGTAAGTTTTATGAACGAAATCGGAGAAGTAATCGTTGTAGCACCCAACTCTCCACAAAGTGGTAAAGGCCACGCCATTACCATCAATTCTACCTTAAGCTATGAAGAAGTACATCTTGACGGTCCGCAAAGAGATTTTTCCTGCAGCGGAACCCCTGTTGATTGTGTAAAGATGGCTCTTGATAAAATACTTCCGAGAAGACCGGATATTGTCGTATCAGGAATTAACCATGGCGCAAATTCCTCAATTAATGTAATCTATTCCGGGACGATGTCTGCAGCAGTGGAAGCCGGTGTGGAAAATCTTCCAGCTATCGGATTCTCTTTACTTGATTTCAGCTGGGAAGCAGATTTTACACAGGCAAAAGAATACATTCAGAATATTGTAAAGAAAACGTTGGAAAACCCAATGCCTAAAGGCGTTGTTTTAAATGTGAATATTCCCAAACTTCAGAAAGAAGAAATCAAAGGTGTAAAGGTTTGCAAGCAGGCTCATGCCAAATGGGAAGAAAGCTTTGATGAAAGGGTGAATCCTCACGGTAAAAAATACTATTGGCTTACCGGATATTTCAACAATATGGATGAATCTGAAGACGCCGATGAAACAGCTTTAGCAAATGGCTACATCTCGATTGTTCCTGTAAAATTTGACCTTACGGCGTATGAGTATATGAATACGCTGAGCGAGGTGATGAAATTTGATTAAAATACTGAGGCGTAATTATTTTTACGCCTTATTTATTGTCCTTTTGTCTTGAAACAAAAGAACGAAAAATTCAAGACTTGGAAAATTTCGCTAAAAATTATTTCTGTTCTCTAAAAATTCTAAAACTCGCGCGAATTCAAGATTTATCTTTTAATTAAACTTTGCCTCGCGCTCAAACAGTAGAATTTTTTTAACGTTCACATAATTAATTTTCTTAACGCTACATTTTCCTATGTCGTTATTAGTGAACAATATCACTAGCATCCACGGAATCTGTGGAAAAATCAGAATAAAACTCTATCCTCTCTTCTCAATTCTTCTAAATATTTACTCTTATCATCACGGTAGAAAAGATTCATAGTTTCAAAAGGAATCAGTTTTAAATCTTTATTGACGATGTGCACACAGGATTTCTTTACGGCACGAACATCAAAATCGTGAGCATCCATAAAATTCATGATGATAATTCTGAAAAGATTGTCATAATCGAGATTTGGCGCCGAAACTTCGGGAAGACAGCACAGTAACTGATTTACTTTAGGTTTCACTTTATCTACGGAGATTCCGGTACTGAAGATATCCAGAAGCTGCATCTGCAGTCCCGTATCCTGTTCGTATACGATTGTATTTCTCGTCTCATTATTCAGAAGATCAGCTGGATTGATATATCTCGTTAAAGGAATCGTTTCACCTTCAAGCTTTAGAATATAACCCATCGCCAAAGCATCCGGATTGCACGGAACCGGAATAATATCATCCGAATTGAGAAGCGGAAACTGGTTTAAAATCTCCTGTCTTACTTCGGTCAACGTTATCTTTTCATACGCAGAATCTTCACGGTTTCTTCCTGCAATTTCAACGGGCTGAAAAGTAATCCCACGCACGCATTTTTGTTTTAAAGCAAAATCAATAATTTTCCCGATCTCGTCAATGTTTTTCCCGTTCTGAAGAACAATCACCAGCGTTGTAGACAGATTCAGGGCATTCAGTTTCTCTAAAGCTTTCATTCTGATATCCGTAAGGTCTTTTCCTCTGAAATCTTTAAGGACTTCGGGTTTAAAGGAATCAAACTGGAGATAGATCTCGAACTCCGGGGCATAGGTCGCCAGTTTTTCAGCAAAACCGGGATCATTGGCAATCCGTACGCCGTTGGTATTTAACATCAGATGCTTGATCGGCTTCGACTTGGCAATATCCATGATCTTAAAAAACTCGGGATGAATCGTAGGCTCTCCTCCGCTAATCTGTACGACATCCGGCTCGCCTTCATTTCTTACGATCGTATCAAACATCGCTTCGATTTCCTCAAGACTTCGGTGACTTCCATAATGCGGCGAAGACATCGCATAACATGTAGGGCATGTAAGATTGCAACGGTCGGTAACTTCTACTATAGAAAGGCAGCTGTGCTGCTCATGATCAACGCATAAGCCGCAATCATAAGGACAGCCATATTCTACATCTGTTCCGAAATGAACCGGCATTTCCGAAGCTTTATTATAGTTTCTGATATTTTTATAATACTGAACATCAGTAGCAATTTTCGTTTTGAAAAACCCATGATCGGGACATCTTTTCGTCATGAAAACAGCTTCATCTTCAATAATGATCTTCGCACCCACTCTTTTCAGGCATTCCGGGCAAAGGCTGATGGTATAATCGTAATAGGTATAGTTTCTTACTGGCATGATACTCTTTTTATAAACTAAAGCCACAGATGCAACCACCGGCGATGAAAGTTAATATCCCGACAAGAATTCCTATTAAAGGCGCTTTGAAATTATACTTCTTTTCGGGGTTGGAGGCAGACATAATCCCTAAAATGAGGATCACGAGCACAGAAACCATGATGATTACAATTCCTGCACCGAGAAAAAAAATTCCAAATCCTGCGAACTGTCCTCCTAAATTACCTACTTCTAATAATTTCATGTATGTTTTTTTTGAATAGATAAATATAATAAATGATAATGAAAACACACACCAGCTGGATGGTACTTAAACCAAAAATGATATTATACTTAGGTTTAATAAAATCAAGAAAAAACCGGAAAGAGAAATAAAGAAGCATAAAAATCTGGAATAAAACGCCGGATCTGTAGCTGAAATTTCTCTGAAAATATTTTAAAAATACAAATAATGCTGCTAAAAATACCATCTCATATAAAGCTACCGGATGCCTTAGAACATGATCTCCCAAATCCATCCCGAAAACAGAATCTGTCGGAAGGCCATAAGTTTCTTCATAGACTCCGGTGAAAAAACATCCGATTCTGCCGATAAACATGGCTGCAATTAAAGGATAAACCATTCTGTCGCCTGTACTTTCCTTTTTACCAATAATTGCTTTCATGGCTTCGACGCCTATCAGACCTCCTGCAAGTCCGCCAACAATGGTATTATTCAGCCAGATGTAGGCCCATACATCAGGTGCTTTCATCAAGTCATCAGGTCTTTCCAGAGAGCCGATCATGTGTGAACCAATTAATGCGCCTAAAGTAGCCGCAATGAGTATCAGTAAAGAATTTATATTACTGAATTTTTCTTTATCGTTTCTTTTTAAAAATGTATAATAACGCATTCCAACAAAAATCCCCAGAGACTCTGTGATCGGATGCAGTAAAACGTCTTTACCTAGAATATGAACTGTTGCAGGGAAATCCATGGTTTCAAATGTATTGCTTTTTACAGCGCTTCTGCAAGCCATTTTTTGATTTTTTATATATTGTCGAAACCTTATTAAAAAAATGTCGAGACGTTTTGTCTAAAACGTCGAAACCTTTTGGTGAAAACGTCGGGACCTTTTTAGTAAAACGTCTCGACGTTTTATGGAGTGCATCGAAACGGCCACTACAACGGTAAGAAAAGACTTTAAATAAAACATGGTTCAGACTTCTTAAAATAATTATAAATCACTTTGATTTAAAAGTTACAATCAATCTTTTTCCTTATTTTTATTAAATAATATCCAAATTATGAGAATAGAAAATGATATAAAGCTGGGATTTAAAGATGTAATGTTCCGTCCGAAACGTTCTACTTTAAAATCCCGTTCGGAAGTTAATCTGGAAAGAGAATTTACCTTCAGACATACCCAGAAAAAATGGAGCGGCATACCGGTCATTGCGGCCAATATGGATACTGTCGGGACCTTTGAAATGGCCGTTGAACTTGCTAAAGAAAAGATTATTACAGCTATTCATAAGCACTACACACCTGAGGAATGGTCTCAGTTCCTGGATTCGCAGCCTGAAAGCATCCATCAGTATATAGCCTTAAGCACCGGCACGGGAAAATCGGATGAGGAAAAAATCAAAACCATCCTCGAAAAGCACCCGAAAATTGAGTTTCTCTGCATTGATGTAGCCAATGGATATTCAGAACATTTTGTGGAATTTGTGAAGAAAGCAAGAACTAATTTTCCGGATAAAATCATTATTGCCGGGAATGTGGTGACGGGAGAAATGGTGGAAGAGCTTCTTCTCGTGGGTGCAGATATCATTAAAGTGGGAATCCGTCCTGGTTCTGTCTGTACAACACGTGTGAAAACGGGTGTCGGATATCCCCAGCTTTCCGCCATTATTGAATGTGCCGATGCCGCGCATGGACTGAAAGGCCATATCATTGCAGATGGTGGGTGTAAGGTTCCGGGCGATGTGGCAAAGGCTTTCGGCGGCGGTGCCGACTTTGTGATGCTGGGCGGAATGTTTGCCGGACACGACGAAAGCGGCGGTGAAATCGTAGAGGAAAACGGTAAAAAATACCGTCTTTTTTACGGAATGAGCTCAAAAACAGCCATGGAAAAACACTCAGGAGGAGTCGCGGAATATAGAGCCTCGGAAGGAAAAACCGTAAAAGTTGCCTACAAAGGCCCGGTTGCAGAAACGGTAAAAGATATTTTGGGTGGCGTACGGTCTACCTGCACATATGTAGGTGCTTCGACTTTGAAAGAGCTTTCTAAAAGGACGACTTTTATCAGGGTGCAGGAACAGGAAAATCAGGTTTTTAAAGATTGATTTTTTACTCTTATAAAACAACAAAATCCGTCTCATGAGACGGATTTTATATTATTAAATTGTTTATTCATTATTAAGTCAGGAGACCTCCATCAACGTTAATCGTCTGTCCTGTAATATATGATGCCATTTCGCTTCCTAAGAATACACATGCATTGGCAATGTCTTTTGTCTGCCCAAGCTTTTTCATAGGAATAGCTTCGTTCCATTTTTCTTTCGCTTTATCATCTAAGGCATCTGTCATTTCAGTCTGAATGAAACCAGGAGCAATAGCGTTGCAACGGATATTTCTTGAGCCTAATTCAAGGGCAACAGATTTTGTAAATCCAATAACCCCCGCTTTAGAGGCGGCATAATTGGCCTGTCCTGCATTTCCACTGATTCCCACTACGGAAGTCATATTGATGATTGATCCTTCTTTAGCCTTCATCATCGGCTTGATTACCGCTTTGGTAAGATTGAATACAGAATCCAGGTTTACATTGATCACTTTATCCCAATCTTCTTTTGACATTCTCAGAAGCAGATTATCTTTAGTGATTCCTGCATTGTTGATGAGAATATCGATTTTCCCGAATTCTTTGATTACTTCATCCACCAATGTTTGAGCAGCATCAAAATCTGATGCGTCCGACTGGTATCCTTTAATTTGAGTTACAGAACTTAAAGTTGCTTCTAATTCCTTCGCTTTTTCTACAGATCCGGCATAGGTGAAAGCGATTTTTGCTCCCTGCTGAGCATACATTTCAGCGATTCCTTTTCCGATTCCTCGGGTAGCTCCTGTTATTAGCGCTACTTTTCCTTCTAATAGTTTCATATGATGACAATTATTTTCTTGATAACTTATTAACCTTTTGAATGTTGGCTAATATACATTATTTAGTTTTATAGAAATAAAACGGTGCGCAAAGATATTATAAAATGTTATTCATTGCATTTTAAATCACACTTTTAGCAAAACTTTTTACCTGTTTTTTGTCATGCATATCAATTAATCTATAAAATTCCGGTCTTTCTGTTCGGTGAAATAAATATATTGGGTTTCTTTTCCTTTTATCAGTTTAAGGCCTTTTTTATCCTGGGTAAACTTATCAAAAATAACTTCTGCTAAAGGCTCGTTTTTGTGATTCGTTACTCCGAATTTGTTATCTTTTTTAATGATAAATTCATTGACGCCGACAAAGGTTGTGATATCATCATAAATAAAAGGAACTACCTCTTTTCCTTCTTCATCTAATATCCCGTAAAAATTATCGATATTTTTACCAACAAGCATAGGATACATATCCAAAAGTTTTATTTCTTTAAAGCCTTTCAGTTCAACATATTGTCTGTCTTTTGGAGAAAATTTATAATACCTATTGTCTTTACTAAGAATCAAAGTATTAGGGAATATTTTTTCGATCTCATAATCTTCATCGATAATATTTTTAAGATCTTTATCCAAAATCTTCTCCTCATCATTTTTACGGAGGTATAAATATTTATCTCCTGCAATAGTAAACCCTTCTATCCTGTCATATTCTTTTGGAAAAACAATTTCCCCATTAAGACTGACCACAGCAGCTTTCGGATTATTCTGATCCTGAGATGTTTTAAATAACCCATTAAAAATAGGGTTTACATAATGATAATCAAGATCATAGATCTTCCCTTCCCGTTTAGAGAAGATGCTTACTTTATCATCTTTTGTAAGGTAAATGTATTCTCTCCCAACAAAAGCCTGTTCATAGATTTCGTCAGCGATTACATTTTCTTTGTCATTAATAATTCCGTATCGGTTTTTGGTTGTATCAAGCGTTACAAGAAATGGAAATGCATTGATATTGTCTACATTATGATTGGAAATTATCGTTAAGGTCTTTCCATTATTATCAATAATCTCACCTGATTTTTCGCCGGTTGTGATGTAGGTTCTTCCTTTATAAAAGCGGAGGTCAGTTGTAAATTCCCTGTCTGAAATCTGCTTTCCATCGAAATCATAGATTAACCAGACTCCGTTTTTCTTAACAAAAAATCTGTTTTCACTGGCAAATTCTATTTTGTCGGAAAAAGGTATGATTTGCTTTCCGTTGAAATCATACACGCATTCTTTACCTTGTTTGGTGTAAATCATGCGATCTTTATTTTCCCATGTCCTGAATCTGAAGTTATCCAAAGGGATTAACTCTTCTCCTTTTTCATTAATCAAAGCGGTTTTTCCGTTTGAATTTCCTGCTTTTACCTTCAGGATGAAACGGTTTTTCCAGATTTGTGAAATTTCACTTTTTAAAGGATTTTCATAAGTAATATTGCCTAAAGAATCTACAATTCCGGTTTTTCCGGTTTTGGCATCGCTGATCATTCCGTAGCCTTTCGTATAGGAACGTACTTCTTTGCCCAGTTTTTTAGTTAAAAGTATCTGCTTATACTGATCCGTCTGTCCGAAGCAAACCGACGAAAACAGTACGAAAATTAGTTTTTTCAATTAAATGGAATTATTTACGATGAGAACGATCTCACCTTTTAAGGTTTTGCTTTTTGAGAATTCAATGAGTTCAATAATTGTTCCGCGCTTGGTTTCTTCGAATTTTTTTGAAATTTCCCGGCTGAGACTTACTTTAGTTTCTTCCCCAAAGAATTCTTTGATCTGCTCCAAAGTCGTATTGATTTTATGTGGGCTTTCATACAGAACGATGGTTTTTTTCTCTTCGGCGAGTTGCTTTAGTTTGGTCTGCCTTCCCTTCTTTTGTGGCAAAAATCCTGCAAAAAGGAATTCGTTGTTGGGCAATCCGGAAACTACTAAAGCCGGAACAAAAGCGGTCGCTCCCGGCAGACAAATCATCTCAATATGATGGTCGGCACCTGCTTTTGCAAGCAAATATCCCGGATCCGAAATTCCAGGCGTTCCGGCATCGGTGATAATGGCAATGTTCTGACCGTTTTTAAGGTCGGTTATTACTTTTTCCGTTGCCTGATGTTCGTTATGGAGATGATAAGATTTTAAAGGTTTTGAAATTTCGAAATGCTTCAGAAGAATTCCGGAAGTTCTTGTATCTTCACACAATATGTAATCAACCTCTTTCAGCACATTGACCGCTCTGTAGGTCATATCTTCCAGGTTCCCGATGGGTGTGGGAACAAAATATAGAATTCCGCTCAAAATTAAGTTTATAAAAATTTATTTTCTACCAATATCCAGAGTCTTTGGGCATATTCATCTACTTTATTCCATTTTTTAGAATAATAGAGATCGCTCAGATATTCTTTCGCTTCTTCCAATGTCCTGAAGCTGTTAAGATTATTGACTACTTCATTAAGTTCAGACTGGCTACCGCCGAAAAGGGTTTTTGAAAAGGCAATCCGGTCGTTAAGATCCAGTTTGAATTCCGGTTTTTTCTTTTCAGCTTCCATAAAATCCGTCGGTATATTTGTTTTTAAAATACTCCCTGATTCTTTTTTCTCAGCAGATTCTGTTTTTTCCGTCGGTAAAATTCTTTCCAAATGATCATCATCAAAAAGTGTCTGCACAGCTTTTAAACCCTTTATGTGGGCCAATTTTATCTTTTTTTCCTGCTGATAGGCTTCAAGATTCTCAAAACTCTCGTCAGATGCAGGCTTATCCTTTTCGTTTTCGTGAACGGGTCTGTCGATATCAACAATTTTTCTTCTGTCATTGATCTCTGCCAGAATATTCTGCTCCTGTTTTTCCTCAACTGCCGCTTCGTACTTGATTTCCGTTAAAATACCTTCTACATTTGAAGTATCCGTAGGAAGCTCTCCATTTTCCACCATGGCACCGGAAACCGTAAAATGTTCTTCGTTTTCTTCTATCAGGAGCTCATCTTCCAAAAGTTCAGTATCAAAAATACTTGGAATAATCTCATTAATTTCCTGATTTTCTTCATTTTTTGCCTCAGTTTCAAAGTTATTACGGATTTTCTCTTCTTCTTCAAAATCGTTTACATCTCCCTGATGATCAGAAACTTCATTTTCAAATCCATCAATTTCATTAAGCTGATTATTAAAGATCGCTTCTTCTTCTGTCTGTTCATCACTGAACATTTTTTCATCAATATCAGCTTCATGGTCAGGCTCTGAATCGGCCAATATTCTTTCCTCGTCTACAAAATTTAATGTGTCATCCGTTTGACCGGAAATTTCATGTTCATCAACTTCTTTCATTTGTTCATTGAAAACATCTTCAACATTTCCAGCTGGACTAATATTTTGATGATCAGTAATTTCTGTTTCTGGATTTTCTTCGACGAAATTGACTAGTGTTTCATGCAATTCACCTTCAACAATTTCATTCAGCTGATTATTAAAAATCGCTTCTTCTTCGGTTACCTGATCTGAAAATTCTTCTTTTTCTCCGATTTCGTTTAGCTGATTGTTAAAGATGGCTTCCTCTTCTTCTATTTCAATTTTTATGTTCTGATCCGGAATTGACGAAAAATTTTCATTATTTTCATCTGTGGACGAAAAATTTTCATTCCCGAAATACGCTATATTTTTTTCCAGCAAGCGTAAAAACGAAATCCTGTTGGCAAGATCATCCACAAGATCCTGCTTGGAAAGTAATTCGTCCACATTGCTTATTTTATCCAGAATAGCGATCATATTCTTGGATTCAAAAAAAATCTTTTCCTTTAAATCTTGGATGTTCTGCATATAAGAATCTTGTTAAAAAATTGCTTACTTTTGATGTTAAAAATATACGGCTAATTTAACAAATGTTTTTAGAAAATACAATTAATCATTCCAAACAAAGCGGTTGGATGGAAGTTATTTGTGGCTCAATGTTTTCCGGCAAAACCGAAGAGTTGATCAGAAGGCTGAGAAGAGCAGAAATGGCGGGGCAGAATGTGGAGATTTTTAAACCTAAACTGGATACACGATATTCTGAAGAAGAGGTGATTTCTCACAACCAGAATAAAATTCGAAGTACACCGGTAGAAAATCCCAACGAAATCATTTTATTGGCTTCCAATTGTGATGTGGTGGGAATTGATGAAGCACAATTTTTCGATGAAGGCATTGTAGATGTAGCCAATCAGCTGGCCAACAGTGGAATTCGGGTTGTAATTGCCGGTCTGGATATGGATTTTTTGGGAAGGCCTTTCGGCCCGATGCCGAATCTTATGGCGACCGCAGAATATGTAACAAAAGTGCATGCTATCTGCAGGAGAACCGGAAATCTGGCTAATTATTCGATGAGAACCTCTGAGGGAAAAGATCTCGTAGAACTCGGAGAAACAGAATCTTATGATGCCGTAAGCCGTAAGGTTTTTGTGGAAGAAGTTCTTAAAAAGAATAATTGATATCAAAATTATCATTATTTTTGTTTAAAATATAATAGTTAAAACTATCGAAAAATGATATTAGAAATCAAAAACTATATAAAAATCAGCAATTCTATTGATGAGATTTTGAGAAGCTCCCCTTTTAAGCTGAAATATATCATTGAAAAAAGCGGAATTTCTGAACCTACTTTTTTCCGTAAGATGAAAGAGAAAAAGTTTTTACCTGAAGAGCTGCTAAAAATTGCGGAAATTATTGAGCCGGAAAAGACTTTTTTACAATCTTTGGAAGAAGCTGAAGATGATTTTAAAAATGGTATTTATCATAACCATGAAGATGTGATAAAAATTTCTGAAGAACGCTTTCTGAAAAAATATGGAAATAAGATGGTCTAGATTTGCTCTTCAGGATTTAGAACAGATTGAAGATTATATAGGGAATAGATTTACATACAAAGAATATCAGAATTTTATAAATATCCTTAACCATAAATTAAGTTTAATCATTGATAAAAAAGTAATTTTCCAGAAGCTTGAAAAATTTCCTGATTATAATAAACTCTTAATTACGGAACAAACAACACTGATCTATAGGTTAGAATCAACACATCTGAAAATATTACGGCTGTATAATAATTATCAGGATGAAGACAAAAAATTCATAATAGACGATTTGTAAATGAATTACACCGCAGAAGATATTGCAGAAATCACCGGCACCAAAGTTATTGGAGATAAACAACGAATAATCAAAAACATTGCTTTTGACAGCAGGATCATATATTCTACCAAAAATACGGCATTTATTGCCATCAATACCCAGAAAAATTCTGGAGAAAAATTTATTGAAGCTGCAATTGACAGAGGAATTGAGATCATCATTTCTGAACACCATCATCCTTATTATAAAAATATTACGTGGATAATCGTTGAGAATTCAGTTGAATTTCTTCAAAAACTTGCAAAATATCATTACGAGAATTCTCACATAAAATCTATTGGAATTACAGGAAGCAACGGTAAAACTATTTTAAAAGAATGGCTTTATCAGTGTCTCTGGAATGAATTTCCAACGGTAAAAAATCCTAAAAGTTTCAATTCACAGATCGGTCTTCCTTTATCTTTACTTCAGATCAATTCTTCACATAAACTGGGAATCTTTGAAGTAGGAATTTCAAAGCCCAATGAGATGGAAAAACTGGAGAATATATTTCATCCGCAGATCGGTTTACTGACCCACATTGGAACTGCCCATCTCGCTAATTTTGCTTCAGAAGAAGATTTGATTAATGAAAAAATAAAGCTCTTTAAAAATTCCGAAGTTATTATTTACAACGGAGATAATTTACTGGTTGACAAAAAGATAAAAACATTATATTCAAGCAAAAAATTAATTTCTTACGGCTTTAAAGAAAATAATCACGTTAATTTTAAAATCAATATCCCGAAAGAAGATAATGTGGTTGTAAAATATTTTGATGAAGAAATTTCATTTCCTGTTCATCAGAGAGATGAAGCCACTTTAACGAACGCTTTGGCACTTGTAACAGTTTTAAAGGAACTGGGAATTAATAATAAAAATATTATCGAAAAAATCAACGCTTTAAAAGCTGTTGAAATGAGACTTGAAGCGATTGAAGGTATTAAAAATAATATCGTTATCAATGATTCTTTCAACCTTGATTTAGATTCTCTTAAGACTGCCCTGCAATTTTTAAATGAATATAATAAACCTAAGAAATCTTTGGTTTTAACGGATATTGTAGGTGTTAATTCAAATTTAAAAGAACTGTATGAAGAAGTTTCGGAACTGGTAAACGAACAAAAATTTGATTCTGTATTCTTAATAGGTAATGAAATATCCAAATTTAGTGAATTATTTAAATCTAAAACTTTCACTTTTATTAATACTCAGAAATTAATTGAAAGTAAACATCTTACCGAAATTGAGAATCAGATTATTCTGCTAAAAGGTGCAAGAAAATTTGAGATCGAAAGACTTAAAGATATTCTTGAACTACGTAAGCACGATACCGTTCTTGAAGTAAATCTTAATGCAATACTTCACAATATTAATTTTCATAAATCCTTGCTGAAACCTAAGACAAAAATGATGGCCATGGTAAAAGCAAATGCTTATGGATTAGGAAGTTATGAAATATCTGAATTCTTACAGCATCACCATATCGATTATCTTGGTGTGGCATTTGTAGATGAAGGTGTTGAACTGCGTAAAAAAGGAATTACCGTACCTATTGTCGTGATGAATCCTGAACAGCACAGTTATGAAACTGTTATTGCTTATAATCTTGAACCGGAAATTTACAGCTTCAGAGTATTGGAATTATTTTACGAGGCAGTACAAAAATCAGGTTATGATAAAAAATACCCGATTCACATTAAACTGGAAACAGGAATGCATCGTCTTGGCTTTAAAGATTTTGAGCTGGATGAATTGATTCAAGTTTTAAATAATAAGAACTTAAAAGTCCAAAGCATTTTCAGTCACCTTTCTTCTTCAGATTTACCGGATGAAAAAGAATTTACATTACACCAACTCGAAATATTCAATAAGAACTCAAATTATCTGATAGAAAATTTAGGCTACTCTCCTATCCTTCATATTCTCAATTCTTCCGGAATTACAAATTATACAGATTATCAGTATGATATGGTAAGAATGGGAATAGGAATGTTAGGTGAATCACCAAATAGTGAAATACAAAAACAGTTGCGTTCTGTAGTAAGCTTTAAAACAGTCATTTCACAAATATCACTGGTAGAAAACGGAGAATCAATAGGTTACAGCAGAAGATTTAAAACAGACCATCCCACCAGAATTGCTACTATTCCGGTAGGATATGCAGATGGTATTCCAAGGCTGATAGGAAATCAGGTGGGAAATGTAGGAATCAATAAAACCCTCGCTCCTATCGTAGGAAATATCTGCATGGACATGATGATGATCAATATAGACCATATTCCCAATGCAAAAGAGGGTGATAGTGTAACAGTCTTCAATGCAAAACCTACGCTCAAAGATTTCGCAGGATACTGCAACACCATCACATACGAAATATTAACCTCCATTTCACCCCGTGTGAAAAGGATTTATGTAAAAGATTAACTTATGAGAAAGCTTCTGATCCTTTTATTGGCATTTCAGATATTTTTTATTCCTGCTCAGGTAAAGAAAGATCTGGTCATTCCGAAAAATCCTAAAATCGGATTGTCACTTGCCGGTGGAGGAGCTAAAGGATTTTCTCATGTAGGCGTGCTTAAAGTGCTGGATTCATTGGGGGTGAAAGTAGATTACATCGCTGGAACAAGCATGGGTGCTATCGTCGGTGGGCTTTATGCTTCGGGATATTCCGGTAAAGAAATCGAAAAAATTGTAATGGATACGGATTTCTATTCATTGATCATGGATCCCAAGGCAACCCGGCAGGAAACCACTTTCTTTAATAAATCTGTCGACAAGTATCTGCTCAGCATTCCTCTTAAAGATGGTAAAATTTCACTCCCTTCTTCCATAAGCACAGGGCAGAAAAATGTTTACCTATTAAAAGAACTTTTTAAAAATGTATCAAACATAAACGATTTCTCGAAGCTTCCGATACCTTTCATGTGTGTTGCTACCAATCTTGAGAGCGGAAATATGGAAATATTTGAAAAAGGCGACCTTGTGCAATCCATTATGGCGAGCTCTGCTTTCCCTTCGTTGATGGATCCCGTAAAAATAGGTGACAGCATTTATATCGATGGTGCTA
This sequence comes from Chryseobacterium taichungense, assembly GCF_900109935.1. Classification (GTDB taxonomy): domain Bacteria; phylum Bacteroidota; class Bacteroidia; order Flavobacteriales; family Weeksellaceae; genus Chryseobacterium; species Chryseobacterium taichungense. The sequence continues at coordinate 117,574 of NZ_FOBV01000010.1, forward strand.
TGACCGTCAATTATCCTTCAAAACCATTAAAAGATAAAGGAATCGATATTGTCATTGGAGTAGATCTCAATCAGGATCTGTCGAAAAGAGAAGATTTAGGAAATATTATCTCCATCTTAAACCAGGTTATTGATTTTGGAATTAAAAAAGATACCAGAAGACAATACAAATACACAGATATCAATATTAAGCCTAATCTTAAAGGCATGACCGCAACAAGCTATGACGAAAAGAAAAAAATTCTAGACAGCGGCTATGCAGAAGGACTTAAATATTCCAGGATATTGGATGAGCTTCCAAAACGCCCGTTTGACCGCCTTAGACAGCGTATAAATCCCATATATTCCAATGTATATAAGATAGACAGCATTTCAATAGAAGGAGGCCGGATTTACGGCCAAAATTACGTCCTCGGGAAAATGGGTCTTCGGCTCCCCTCCATGCAGACATACGGAAGCATTAATAAAAAGATTGATAAGCTTGTCGCCACCAATAACTATAAATTTATCAATTACGACATCATTTCAGAAAATAATGCAAATTATCTGAAATTATACGTAACTGAAGACAATGCCCGCCATTTTCTGAAATTCGGCTTGCATTATGATGAAATCTTTAAAACAGGACTTCTTGTAAACTATTCAGCAAAACGTCTTTTATTCAGAAATTCAAATCTTTCTTTGGATGTTATTGTAGGAGATCAACCAAGATATTATTTAAATTATTTTATAGATAACGGATATATCCCCGGATTTGGAATTTATTCTTCCGGAATGAGATTTAATTTAAAAGATATAAACAATTATGAAGTAGATCAATGGACCTGGCTGCGTAATGAAGCTTATATACAATCTATCTGGAGGGACAAATTTGCCATTGGTACAGGAATCAGCCATGATTATTTCGAAGCTGAAGCCAATGGGAATAACTTACGTATTAATCGTTTTCTTAATCCATATATATTCCTAAAAAGCGATACCCAGAATGACAAGGACTTCCCTACCCGCGGGATTTATATTAATGCGGAAGGTAAAGTAATTGATTTGCTGAAATCGGCAGTCGAAAAAAGACTGGTACAGGTAAAAGCAGATATCAGAATTAATATTCCGCTTTCAAGACAATTTACTTATCGCCTTAATCTTTATGGAGGAATTACCATCGGGGAAAATCTTCCACAATTTTATCAATACAGATTAGGAGGAATATTTGAACAGAATGTTGTTAATTTCAGAAGCTTTTCCGGATTCTATTTTGGTCAGCTTAACAGCAACAATGCTATCCTGATTTCTAATGATCTTCAATTTAAATTCAATAAAAACTACTTCATAAGTGGAAATTTTTCCTTTGCCAATCTTTCAGACGATATCAATTTTGAAGATGCGGTAAAATTAAATTACAGCTCTTTAGGAATTACCGCCGGATATAAATCTCCGTTTGGACAGATTAAAATAAACTTCAGTCACTCACTCAAAAACAATCAAAAAGGCATATTCAGTGTAATCTTAGGACACTGGTTTTAATACAATGATACAATTTTTTTACGAAAATCTACCCGAAACTGTTAATTCAGCCTACAAATTTTGGCTGGAAGATATCATTCTTTCAGAAGGAAAAAAACTTGGTGAAATCAACTATATCTTCTGCGACGACGAATATTTACTGAAAGTTAATCAGGATTATCTGCAACACGATTACTACACAGACATTATTACCTTTGACTATGTGAAAGGTAGAACGATAAGCGGAGAGATTTTTGTATCTTTGCAGCGCATTTCAGATAACGCTTCTACTCTATCTAGAGATTACGAAGAAGAATTAAGAAGAGTTTTAGCACACGGTGTTCTTCACCTTTCAGGATATAAAGATAAAACAGAAGAGGAAGAACAATTAATGCGAAGCAAAGAAGATTATTATTTAGCAAAATACAGCAAATGAGAATTTGAAAACAGTAAAATATAATATTACTTTTTCAATATTTTTTCAGGAGCTTAATCCCGCTCTCCGCACTCGCTATTTCTTTTTTTCAAAAAGAAATGAGCTCAGACAAATGCTGCGATCGGGGCTAAAATAGGCACATTACAGGCGATTTTAGACTGTAAATTAACAGAATGTTTCACGTGAAACATTTATAAAAAAATTAAAATTTAAGGCTTAAAATAAGCGATAAAGATGATTTCAGAAATATATGATGTAATAGTCGTTGGTGCAGGTCATGCAGGATGTGAAGCCGCAGCTGCTGCAGCGAACCTTGGTTCAAAAACGCTCCTCATAACCATGAATATGCAGACCATTGGACAGATGAGCTGCAACCCTGCAATGGGAGGTATTGCCAAAGGACAAATTGTTCGTGAAATCGATGCAATGGGAGGATATTCAGGAATTGTTGCCGACAAATCTGCAATACAATTTAAAATGCTGAACCTCTCTAAAGGTCCTGCCATGTGGTCTCCAAGAACCCAAAATGACAGAATGCTTTTTGCAGAAGAATGGCGTTTGGCATTAGAAAACACACCCAATCTTGACTTTTTTCAGGACATGGTAAAACAGCTTATTGTAGAAAATAATAAGGTTGTAGGAGTAGTAACCTCATTGGGAATTGAAATAAAAAGCCGTTCTGTAGTTCTTACTAATGGTACTTTTCTTAATGGACTTATTCACGTTGGTGACAAACAACTCGGAGGCGGAAGAATGGGTGAACCAAGAGCTTTCGGAATAACCGAACAGTTGGTTTCTTTAGGTTTTGAAGCCGGAAGAATGAAAACTGGTACACCCCCAAGAGTGGATGGAAGAAGCCTGGATTATTCTAAAATGGAAGAACAAAAAGGAGATGAAAATCCTCAGAAATTCAGTTATTTAGATACTCCAAAATTAACTAAACAATTAAGCTGTCACATCGTTTATACAAACGAAACAGTACACGATATTTTACGTGAAGGATTCGACAGAAGTCCGATGTTTAATGGTACTATTCAAAGCTTAGGCCCAAGATACTGTCCGAGTATAGAAGATAAGATCAACCGTTTTGCAGAGAGAAACAGACATCAGCTATTTGTAGAACCTGAAGGCTGGAAAACAGTAGAAATCTATGTAAATGGTTTCAGTTCTTCTCTTCCTGAAGATGTTCAAATAAAAGCGATGAAACATATTCCAGGTTTTGAGAATGTAAAAGTTTTCCGTCCCGGATATGCCATTGAGTATGACTACTTCCCTCCTACCCAATTGAAGCATACATTGGAGACAAAACTCATCGATAATTTATATTTTGCAGGACAGATAAACGGTACAACAGGTTACGAAGAAGCGGCTGGACAAGGCCTAATTGCAGGTATAAATGCACATAATAAAGTACATGAAAAAGATGAATTTATCCTTAACAGGGATGAAGCTTATATAGGAGTACTAATTGATGATCTTATCACAAAAGGAACTGAAGAACCTTACAGAATGTTTACTTCCAGAGCCGAATACCGACTTCTTTTAAGACAGGACAATGCCGATATTAGACTTACAAAAAAAGCATTTGACCTAGGATTAGCAAAAGAAGAGAGATTAAAAAGAGTTGAAGAGAAAGTAGCTAAAAGTGAAGAACTTGAAGGCTTTCTACGAGAAATGTCTTTAAAACCGGGAATGATCAACCCTATCCTTGAAACTATTGAAAGCAGCCCTGTTGATCAGGCTTACAGAGCATCTCAGATTCTTACAAGGCCCAATATGACCCTAGAAAAACTCGAAAATATTGAGCCTATTAAGGATTATGCATCAAAATATAACGATGAGATTAGAGAACAGGCTGAAATCAATATCAAGTATAAAGGCTATATTGAAAAAGAAAAAGAAAACGTCGCCAAGCTAAACAGATTAGAAAACATAAAAATCCCTGAAGATTTTGATTATTCAAAAATTTCAAGTCTCTCTGCAGAAGCAAAACAAAAAATGTCTAAAGTGAAACCGAAAACAATTGCTCAGGCAGGAAGAATTAGTGGTGTTTCACCAGCTGACATTAACGTTTTATTGGTCTATTTAGGCCGCTAAATGATAAATGTTTCACGTGAAACATAAATAAATTTAAAGCGAAAATTAAGGTATTTATGAACGTATTATGAGCAATAGATATCTTAATTTTATTTATCATAGAAACCAAATAAAATGAAAATTAAAGATCATTTTCTTTCACAGGAAATATTTGAAATTAAAGAAACTGAAACAAAGGGAGTTTTTAAAACCTTCCCTATTCCGGAAAATATTTCTAAATATTATGAGAGTGAAGACTATATATCCCACCACCAGGATTCAGGAAGTTTAAAAGAAAAATTATATAAATTTCTGCAATCATTCAATCTGCAATACAAGAAAACAATTCTTTTGGATCGAATTAAAAAAGGTTCAAAAGTTTTAGATTACGGTTGTGGAGCAGGTGAATTCGTAAAGTATATAGAAAATGATTTTACCGTTTTCGGATTTGAACCGGATGCTGATGCCAGAAACGCTGCAGCGGGTAAATTGTCAAAAGCAAAAATCTTGGATAATATAGATAGCATTGAAGATCAAAGTCTGGATGCCATCACTTTATGGCATGTTTTCGAACATATTGAAAACCAGGATGAGATGCTCGAAGTTTTTAATAAAAAATTAAAAGATAAAGGATTACTAATTATTGCTGTTCCCAACCCTACTTCTTATGATGCCTTACATTATAAAGAATTTTGGGCAGCTTATGATGTGCCAAGACATGTCTACCATTTCACAAAAAATGGAATGCAAAATTTAATTAGTAAAAAGCCAAACTGGAAATTAAGAAAAATCAAACCTTTGGTTCTTGATTCATATTACATCTCAATGTTAAGCGAAAAATACCAAAAATCATCCTTATTTTGGCTAAAAGCCATGTTCTTTGGAACAATTTCTAACGTAAAAGCACTTTTTTCGAACGAATTTTCAAGTTTGATATATATTATCGAAAAAAAGTAGAAAATGGATTTTTGACCTATTTATGAAGGTCATTTTTCATTAATATTTGTTGAAAATTTGTTAATATATATAAAATTTAAGTAAAATCAGTCCTTTTTTAATTCTAAGAGTCACTGAGAATCGTTTAGAAATTTACATAATCTTATTTTAAGAATATAAAATAAAACCCAGCAAAATATGCTGGGTTTTGAATTTATAAAATAAATTTATTAATTATTAATCGCTGCTACACCCGGAAGTTCCAAACCTTCCAGACTTTCCAGCATCGCACCTCCGCCTGTAGAAACATAGCTCACTTTATCAGCATAGCCAAACTGCTTTACAAAAGCAACACTATCTCCTCCTCCCACTAAAGAGAAAGCTCCCTGTTTAGTTGCTTCAGCAATACTATCACCAAGAGCAATTGTTCCTGCAGCAAAATTTGACATTTCAAAAACACCGATCGGACCATTCCAAAGAATAGTTCTAGAGTCTAGCAATACATCATTAAACTGATCTCTTGACTTTGGTCCTGCATCCATTCCCATCCAACCTTCTGGAATCGCATAGATATCAGCCTCTTTCCTCTCTGCATCATTACTGAAACTTTCAGCAACAATCGTATCAATAGGAAGATAAACCTTTACATTATGTTCTTTTGCTTTTCCTAAAATTTCAAGTGCTAAAGGCAATTTATCTTCTTCTACCAGAGAAGTTCCAATTTTTCCGCCAAGAGCTTTAATGAATGTAAAAGCCATTCCACCACCTATAATTAAATTATCTACAGCCGGAAGAATATTCTCTATAATGGTAATTTTTGTGGAAACTTTAGATCCTCCAAGTATCGCTGTTACAGGACGTTCACCGGATTTTAACACTTTATCAATCGCTTGAAGCTCTTTAGCCATTAACAAACCGAAAAATTTAGTTGAAGGGAAAAACTGAGCAATTACAGCTGTAGATGCATGAGCTCTGTGTGCAGTTCCAAAGGCATCATTCACATAAGCATCTCCTAATTTTGAAAGCTTTTCAGCAAATGCTTCATCTCCTTTTTCTTCTTCATTATGAAAACGTAGATTTTCCAATAAAAGGATTTCACCAGGTTGAAGATCAGCAGCAGCCTGTTCCGCCTTCTCCCCTACACATTCTTCAACGAATTTAACCTGGTGTCCCAAAACATCAGATACTTCATTTACAATATGTTTAAGTGAGAATTGGTCATTTACCTCTCCCTTAGGTCTTCCAAGATGTGCCATAAGAATTACAGCTCCTCCATCATGAAGAATCTTTTCCACCGTAGGCTTTACCGCCACGATTCGGGTATTATCTGTTACTTTAAGCTGATCATCCTGAGGAACGTTAAAATCTACTCTTACGAGCGCTTTTTTCCCGTTAAAATTGAAATCATTGATTGTTTTCATATGTACATTTATATTATTTCTTCAAGTCTTCTGAACCAATTATTAGCGCAGGATTACTACAAACCTGCTGCCAGCCGGCTCCATTTCTATCGTTGAATTACTTTCACAAATGTAAGATTTTAAAATTTTTGAATTGCCGCAACCCGATAAAAGTTTTCAGAAAAGTTTCCCGCAAACCCAACAAACAACTATCAACAATTTTCTCTTTCTTAAAAAAAAGAATACGTCATTGTTGTTGAGTGTTGTGAATTTAGGGGATAAGTTTTTGTTAAAATTTTCATAACACTTAATTTTATATTCAATTCACATTTTATTTACATTATAAATTATTGTAAATCTGATTTTTCAGATGGTTACTAACAATTATTGATAAGTTTTCCCCAATTTCCTTTATTGATAAGTGATTTCCGGAAAAACTCAAGAATTCCTGCAAAAAAGTTTTTTGAAAATTTTAACATTTTTTTTGGTCGAAGTTTTCATTACAAATTTTTCCAATGTTACGAAACATTTATTTTACCAGAGTTATCCACAGTTATTCACAATGCTTTTCACAATTTACTCCCGAAAGACTAACACACATTGTTATTATTCTTACCTTTGTTATGAAATAAATCTAGAAAGACTATATAGAACAGTTATGAAAAGAAAAATTGCGCTGGCGGCCGACCATGCTGGCTTTGAATATAAGGAGATTGTGAAAAACTATCTTTCAGAAAAGTTTGAGGTTCAGGATTTTGGAACGTTCTCCACAGACAGTGTGGATTATCCGGACTTTGTACATCCTGCGGCGACATCAGTAGAAAACAGAGAAAATGAGCTGGGAATTCTATTTTGCGGAAGCGGAAACGGAGTGCAGATTACCGCCAACAAGCATCAGAAAATTCGTTGCGCGCTATGCTGGATGCCTGAAATTGCTTCCCTGGCAAGGCAGCACAATGATGCCAATATGATTTCTATACCTGCAAGATTCATTTCAAAAGAACTGGCTATCGAAATTGTAGATAAATTCCTTTCAACAGATTTCGAAGGCGGAAGACATCAGAACAGAGTTGATAAAATAACATACTGCTAAAATATAAAGGCTTGTAAATCAAATTACAAGCCTTATTTATTTTTTATTTTGTATATTTGCAACGTCCGACAGGATTTACCATCCTGTCATTTCCACTAAACCTATTATAAATATTAAAACATATTTAATAAAAGGTTTTTCCCCACACTTCTCCATTTTTGTATTAAATTTATACAAAACTAAAAATTCTGACCACCGAAAAGTTGGAAAGAAAATTGATGTTGCCTTCAAAAACAGGCTTTGGAACATATGTGATATTCTCGTAAAACTGATTTCTGCCAATATAGATGATCGTTGTAAAGATTTACAAATTGCAGACAATATCAACGAATACACAAATAATTAAAATTTAAAAAATGCCAAAAAAAAGAAAATATATAAGTCAGAAAAATGATCATAAACTACAGGAAATCGGAAGATTAATCCTGCGTTTTATGAATGAAAATTCCACGAAAATTTACAATTACAAACAAATTTCAGACGGAATTGATTATAAAAATCCCAGACAGCGGGAACTCGTGATACAGGCTTTGCACAGACTGCAGGCTGCTGAAAGAATAAAGGAAACAGAAAAAGGAAAATATATTGTTAATCTCAATATTAAAGGGACACTGACTGGAATTATCGATTTTAACCAATCAGGAAATGCCTATGTGAATGTTGAAGGTTTGGAAGATGATATCTTTATCCATTCAAAAAATGTAAAAGATGCTTTACAGGGCGATAAAGTTTTAATCGTTACTTATACTTATAAAGGAAAAAAACTGGAAGGCTCTGTACTTGAAGTTCTTGAAAGAACAAGAACAGAATTTGTGGGAACGCTCCAGGTTGTTGCTCATAAAGATTTCGGATTTGTGGTTTGTGATAAAAAGACCATTAATACGGATATTTTTATTCCAAAAGGAAAATTCGGAGGTGCTGAAGATGGCGATAAAGTCGTAGTAAAAATGACAGAGTGGAGACCTGGAGATAAAAATCCTGAAGGAGAAATCATTCAGGTATTGGGAGCACCTGGAGAGCACGAAACAGAGATCCATTCCATTCTTGCAGAATACGGCTTACCTTATACATTCCCTGAAGAAGTAGAAAGAGACGCCGACAAAATCGACCGTAGCATCAGTGATGAAGAAGTAGCAAAACGCTGGGATATGAGAGGGATCACAACTTTTACCATTGACCCTAAAGACGCTAAAGATTTTGATGATGCCTTGTCTATCAGAAAACTGGAAAACGGAAATTGGGAAATTGGTGTTCACATTGCAGACGTTTCGCATTATGTAGTCCCGGGTACGATTCTCGATGACGAAGCTAACCAGAGAGCAACTTCTGTTTATTTGGTAGACCGCGTGGTGCCGATGCTTCCTGAAGTATTGAGTAATGATGTTTGCTCACTTCGTCCAAACGAAGATAAATTCACATTTTCTGCCGTTTTTGAGCTGGATGATGACGCCAAAATTAAAAAGCAATGGTTTGGTAGAACGGTTATTCATTCAGACAGAAGATTTACCTACGAAGAAGCCCAGGAAAGAATTGAAACAAAACAGGGCGATTTACAGGAAGAAATCAATGTTCTGGACAGGCTTGCAAAGATTATGCGTGAAGAACGCATCAGAAAGGGTGCTATTACATTCGACAGAAGTGAAGTACGATTTAATCTTGATGAAAATAATGAGCCGGTTGGAGTATATTTTAAAATCAGTAAGGATTCAAATCACCTGATTGAAGAGTTTATGTTACTGGCGAATAAAAAAGTGTCTGAATTTGTTTCATTAAACAAAAAAGGAGATATTACTCAAAATACCTTTATCTACAGGGTTCACGATGATCCGGATCCCGCAAAATTAGAATCATTAAGAGATTTTGTTTCAACATTCGGATACAAGATGGATCTGGCCAACAGTAAAAAGGTAGCTGAATCTCTGAACAGATTATTACACGACGTCAAAGGAAAAGGCGAAGAAAATATGATTGAAACGCTGGCCATGAGAAGTATGAGTAAGGCTGTTTATTCTACAGAACCGATCGGGCATTACGGCCTTGGTTTTGACTACTATAGCCACTTCACCTCTCCTATCCGTCGTTATCCGGATCTTATTGCACACCGGTTGCTGCAGCATTATCTCGATGGAGGTAAATCACCGAACAAAGCCGAGCTGGAAGAAAAAGCAAAGCACTGCAGCTCTATGGAGCGTCTGGCTGCTGATGCAGAAAGAGATTCCATCAAATTCATGCAGGTGAAATTTATGGAAAAACATTTAGGTGAGACTTTCAGTGGTGTGATTTCAGGAGTCGCAGAATTTGGTTTCTGGGTCGAAATTCCTGAAAATGGTGCGGAAGGTTTGATTAAATTGAGAGATCTTGTTGATGATTCCTATTCCTATGATGCCAAAACCTACGCAGTTTACGGAATGAGACACGGAAAACGATATCAACTGGGAGATCAGGTACAGATCAAGGTCGTAAAAGCCAATCTGATTCAGAAACAGTTGGATTTTAAGATTGTAGATTAATAAAAAATTTAAATAGGAATTCCGTTTTACAAGTATGGTGAAACGGAATTTTGTTTTTATGGTTAAAATATTTATGATTTATATGAAATTATTTTAAATAAATCTTTTCTTAAATCTTGAGTTATTGAATAATTAAATCATAAAGTTTAAATTTGTATAAATGAATGAAAATTCAGATTTTCATTTAAAAAATTACTTGATGTTTGAACTTATATTATCTGCAGTCATATTAGGATTCATGCTGAGTCTCGTTTTTATAGGACCGATATTTTTCCTTTTGATCGAAACCAGCTTCTCCAGAGGCCCGAAACATGCATTAGCTTTGGATATTGGAGTCATATCGGCAGATTTGCTTTGCATATTGGCAGCTTATTATGCGAGTGCAGATATTGTAACATTAATTGATAAACATCCCGGTTTTTACAGAATTACATCCATCCTGATCTTTGTATACGGAATTGTAATGTTGGTCACGAAGACCAAGATGCATATTCCCGGGGAAGAAAAATTTATAAATCAGAATTATTTCAAAACTTTTATTAATGGTTTTTTCTTTAATCTTTTGAATGTGGGAGTAATTTTATTCTGGCTGGTAACGGTAATTTCTGTGAGAAATCAATATCCCGATACCAGCAATTTTATTTTATACATCGGAATTGTTATTGCTACCTATCTCTCTATTGATCTGGCCAAGATCTTCCTTGCTAAGCAGTTTCATGATAAACTCACGCAAAAACTCGCAAATAAAATCAGAAGAATTGTTGGCGGAATACTTATCGTCTTCAGTTTCTTTATTTTTTTACAGAGTTTCAAAAAATTCAACCAGTTTGATAAAAGGCTTGAAGAAGCGGAAAAAACAGAGGTAAAATACCAAAAACAGAAATGAAAAGAATAATTTTCCCGAAATCATTACGTACAGGTGATAAAATTGCCGTCATCTCCCCAGCCGGCGCAGTAGAACCTTCCCAGCTTGAAAAAGGGATTGAGATGATCAGAAATAAAGGATATGAACCGGTTTTAGGAGAACATCTTTACAGTAATTTTTCCAATGGTTACCATTACGCCGGAACAGAGAAAGAGCGTATTAAAGATATCAACTGGGCATTAAATGATAACGAAATTTCCGCTGTTTGGGCTTCCAGAGGCGGTTATGGTTGCCAACATTTGCTGCAAAATATTGACCTTAAAAAATTCCATAAAGATCCCAAATGGTACATCGGATATTCTGATAATACAGTGATTCAAAGTTATCTCCTGAAACATGGATTTGCTTCAATTCATGGGCAAACAATTAAAACGTCAAGTTTCGGAGCTACTGAAGAAAGCTACGATCTCATTTTTGATCTATTAAATGGCAAAAGCCTGGAATATGATCTTAAATCTCATGATTTAAATAAAATGGGAATATGTGAAGGTCAATTGGTTGGAGGTAATTTAGCATTGATTTATGCGCTTCTGGGAACGGATTATTCTTTTAAGTTTAAAAACAGAATCTTATTCATAGAAGATATCGGTGAAAATTTTTACGCACTCGACAGGATGATCATGAGCTTGGAGCTTGCAGGCGTTTTCAGAAAAATTAAAGGCTTAATAATCGGAGGTATGACCAATATGGGTAATGAAAAGGAAAATGCTCACTATGAGGACAGTTTCGACGAATTTGCCTATAAATTGATTTCTGACCGAATTTCAAAATATGACTTTCCGGTAGTTTTTGGTTTTCCGAACGGTCATATTAAAGATAACCGACCTTTGATTATCGGCGGAAATGTAAAATTAGAGGTTGAGGATAAGGTTAAGATTGAATTTGAAATTAAATAATTTTTTAAATAAATAATTCTAAAAACTCTCAAGCGATAAAACCCTCCCACCCAGCAATGGCAGAACACAATGATTTAGGAAAAAAAGCAGAAGAATTAGCAGCAGAATTTCTACTGAAAAATGGCTATAAAATTCTGGCAAGAAACTTTCGTTTTCAGAAAGCTGAAATTGATATTATTTCAGAAAAAGATAACTTCATTATCATTTGCGAGGTTAAAGCCCGGTCGAATGATGTTTTTAATTTACCCCAAGAAGCTGTTAACAAAAGGAAAATAAAATTACTGGTTTCTGCGGCAGATCATTATCTGAAAGAATTTAACATAAACAAGGAAGTACGTTTTGATATTATCTCTGTCCTTCCCGATAAACAAGGAAATTTAAGTATTGAGCATATTGCTGATGCTTTTGAAGCATTCGACGCTAATTAAATTAATGTAATAATGTATCAGTGGAACAGTTTACCAATTACTTAATAGAAATTGTTACGTCATGGTATATTTAAAAATTAAAATTTTATGAAAACAATATTAGTGACCGGAGCAACCTCCGGAATAGGAAAATCCACAGCAGAACTTCTTGCAAAACAAGGCAACAGAATCATTATATGTGGCAGAAGAAAGGAAATTCTTGAATCTTTGAAATCCGAGTTATCAAAGTTCACCGAAATATTTAGTTTAAAGTTTGACGTCAGAAATCTGGAAGAAGTGGAATCAGCAATCAATTCACTTCCGGATGAATGGAAAAATATTGATGTGCTGATCAACAATGCGGGCAATGCACATGGTCTGGATCCCCTTTCTGCAGGAAAAACCGATGACTGGGATTCCATGATCGACGGAAATGTGAAAGGACTTTTATATGTTTCAAAAATGATTATTCCCGGAATGAAGGCAAGGAATTCCGGACATATTGTGAATATCAGTTCTGTGGCAGCAAGACAAACCTATGCCAACGGGGTTGTTTATTGTGCTACAAAAAAGGCAGTTGATGTCATTTCGGAAGGAATGAGAATCGAACTTACAGAATTTGGGATTAAGGTAACCAATATTCAGCCGGGCGCTGTGGAAACCGATTTTTCAATGGTAAGATTCAAGGGAGATAGCGAAAAAGCAGCAACAGTATATGCCGGATACGACCCTCTGAAAGCCAAAGATATTGCAGATTCTATCGCTTATTGTGTCAATGCACCTAAGCATGTCTGTATCTCTGATATGACCATCTACCCTACTGCTCAGGCAGAACCGAGAACGATTTATAGAAAATAGTCTCAAAATTAATGGTTAAATTTGTACCATGTCCTTTTAAGAATTAGTTGAAATCGAATATCGGACATTTTTATATTGCTAAATTGTTACGCTTAAAATGAAAATATTATACCTGGAAACCTCTTCAAAAAACTGCTCAGTGGCGATTTCAGATCATGGAAAGCTGCTTTGCCTTACCGAAGAAGTTTCAGAAAACTATAAACAGTCGGAAAGCCTTCATACTTTCGTAGAATGGGCTGTGGAAGGCGCCGGAATTTCACTTAAAGATATTGAAGCCGTCTCATTGGGAAAAGGCCCCGGATCTTATACAGGATTAAGAATTGGCGCTTCTTCTGCCAAAGGATTTTGTTACGGATTAAAAGTTCCGTTAATTGCAGTTAATTCTTTGGAAAGTATGATTGAGCCGTTTTTAGACAAGAACTATGATTTTGTCATACCCTTAGTTGACGCGAGGAGAATGGAGGTTTATACAGCCGTTTATGACGGTAAAACGGGAAATGAAGTAACTGGTACGGAGGCAAAGATCTTAGATGAAACTTCGTTTCAGGAATTTCGGGATAAAAGAGTGATTTTCGTGGGAGATGGTGCCAAAAAGGCAAGACAGGTTTTACAGTTGCCAAATGCCGATTTTAATGAAGACATCTACCCTTCTGCACAATTTCTGATAAAGAAAACGTTAGAAAAAATTGACAAAAAAGAATTTGAAGACATTGCGTATTTTGAGCCGTTTTATCTTAAGGATTTTCATGGAGTAAAGAAAAAGCCCTAAAAAATATAAAATAAAAAAAGCGAAGAAAATAACTCTTCGCTTTTTTTATTTTATTGAGGTTTCGTAGGAATTGAATCCATTTGTATCTGCTGCTGATTCGGATTTGAATTTGGCCTTCTTGGCGGCCTGTTACCATTTAATCTTTGTTGCTGCCCCGGCTGTGAATTCATCATTTGCCCGCTGCCGGGTTTTTGTGGAACACCATTATTATTAAGAGGCTGTGAAGAAGGTTGCTGCGGAGCATTATTCATGTTATTAACGTTATTTTGCACCATCACATTTCCTTTATTATCGGTAGCCTGGAAAGTAATATCAGATTTAAGATAATTGAGCATTTCCTTTGCTTTTTCGCCCTCCGGAGTCTTACCGTAATTTAAAGCAATCTGCTCAAGCTGAAGGATCATCACCTCTTTCCCACTCGCCTTTCCGGAGTTGAAGGCGTTCAATAAATAGAGTTTCGGAACCAGCGCATCTTTTGGGTACTGCTGAATGGTTTTATCAATCAAATCTTTACTTTCGGCAAACTTTTCAGACTCATATAAAGCAAACGCCTGTTTGTATTGATTTTCCACGTCTGCTGAAGATTTTACGAACGTATTATTTTTCGGATTTCTCGCAAATTCTGCATAAGACGTATAAGGATAATCCTTTAAAAGAATCTGTTTTGCACGTTCTGCAGCCTGTGGATTTTTTTCATGATTCATGGCAAAAATTTCATACAAAGCCTGTAACATCACTTTTTCTTCAGGTTTTACATCTACCAGATCATACAAGGTTTTAGTGGCTAAAGGAGTATTGGTAAAGTAATTCTGATACATAACACCAAGTCCCAGTGAAGCGGTATCTCTGTCTTTCTTCAGCTGACTTAGTTTACCTGCATCCGTAGGAATCTGCTCAATATAGAAAGCGGGTTCAAAACGTCTTGGGTTCGGTGCTGTAGTGGTTCCTAAGGCATCATTCTTCATGTCTTCAATGGTCGTCATTTTCTTTGAGAATCGCCAGTTGTCAACAAGTGCTCGGTCTCCCCAGGTTTGCTTAAAGGTCTGTGTTCCTTTAGAAACCGTTCCTGTATTACTGAAATAAAAGCCTCTTGCTGTTACCCCGAAATCTTCGAAAGAATTTGAACTGTTGGCAAAAATAGAAGTAGAGCTATAGTCTCCCGTATCAAAACCTTTGTTTCTTTCAGCGCGCCTTTTTTCCAGTTCTTCTTTCTCTTCTTTAGCTTTAATTTTTGCGATATATTTCGTGAAAAAATCAGTTTTCTGCTCAGTAGACATTTTTGCCAGATTCAGGATACTGTCGTTTTTCTTGATCAGGTAATAATTTTTTGAAATTTTCTTAATGTAAACCGACTGATCGGCCAGAAGAACTTTCGAAGGCTCATACGTCATTACTGCCAATGCCGAATCATAATAAGCTCCAGCCCCGATATAATCATTTTTATCAAGGTACCCCTTCCCTATTTCATAATACGCCAGACCCCGGATCTGCCCATCGGAAACTTTTTCTTTCAGTGATTTCCTGAAATATTCCTGGGCTTCTTCTTTCTTTCCTGCTTTATTTGCCATTAATCCTAAAGCATAGTAAAATTCATTCTTTCTTGATCCGTATGTACCCTTTTTGCTGATGTCTTCAAGATATTTTCTGGCTCCGCTATAATCTCCGTTACCGTTAAAAGTTTTTGCAATTTCGATCTGGGATTTTACTTCAAATTCAAAATTGTTGGCATATTTATAAGCAGCCATAAAGCTTTCTCTGGCTTTTTCATTCTGGTTAAGATTTTCCAGCACCTGCCCTCTCAGATAGGCAATTCTGCTCTTAAGTTTCCTGTTGCCGTTCAGTTCAAAAGCATTATCAAGTTCTTTTACTGCTTCTTCTTTTTTTCCGGCATCCAGTAATGATTCTGAGTAATAAATGCTTAATAATTTTTCATACTCCTTACTGATCTTTTCACCTTTTAATTTGGCAAAAGTTTCATGTGCTTTATGATAATTTTTAATCTGATCATACGCCAGACCCTGATAAATTCTCGCCAGAGGAATTCTTTTATCATCCTTCATATGCGTGAAAACATAATTCAAGGCATCAAGAGCTTCCAATGATTTACCCCTGTAGATTCTTGCCTGTGCGAGAATCATATAAGCGTCAAAAATCTGCTTGTTCTGCTCTTCACCATGTTTGATGACAGAATACTTATTGATTGCCTTTAAAGCCTTTGCCTCAGCAATTTCCAGTGTGCTTGCTCCTTTCTGTTCTGGTTGGCTCGGGTCTTCGGAAATCATATTGTTATTTCCTCCGGACATAGCATTTCCCGGCATTCCGGGTGGCATTGCAGGAGGTCCTCCCCTTTTATTGCTGTTATTCTGGGCAGGTCGGTTTACTTCAGCCATTTTCATGGAATTTTCTGCAAACGCGGTAGACTGTCCCAAATCACTTCCCAAAGGCTGATCTTCATAGGTAAGAATAGGAATATAAGGCGCATAAAAATTATCTTTATGTGCTTTGTCCCTCGTTTCAAACTCATTATTTAAGGCATCTTTTGCATTAAACAACGTATTATAATATGTCGAAAATCCTTTCATGAACTTGGATCGCTGCTCCGGCTTCTTGGTTTTCGTAGCGCAAGAGGCAACAATACAAAGTGTTAAAAGGAATAAAATATTTTTTTTCATTATTTCAATATAACTCGCTAATCCACTTTTTATTATAAAGTGGTTTGATAATTTTGTAAAAATAATAAAATTTTATGTTGAAACTCGTTATATTTCTTTCAAAATTTTGTAAACCAAATGGGTAGGAAGTCCCATAATCGTATAAAAGCTGCCGTTTACTTTTTTGATTTTTGCCATGCCGAGCCATTCCTGAATTCCATAACTACCCGCTTTATCAAATGGCTGATAGTGTTGAATGTAATATTCTATTTCATTCTCACTGAGATCATCAAACTCCACATCGGCAACGTCCGTTTCTGTAATCGTTTTTTCTGCAGTTTTAATGGTGACTCCCGTATATACCTGATGCGTCTTCCCGGAAAGTGATCTCAGCATTTCTCTGGCATCATCCTCGTCTTTGGGTTTTCCCAAAAGCTGATTGTCGATCGCTACCACCGTATCGGCAGTCAGCAGGACTTCACCCTTTTCCAATGTTCGGAAGGCATCTGCTTTCAGTTCAGAAAGATAGGCGGCGGCCTCTCCTACTTTTATATATTGTGGAATGATTTCTTCACAGTCAATTTTTACAACGTCAAAGGTAAAACCCAGATTCGTCAGTAATTCTTTTCTTCTCGGAGATTGTGAGGCTAATAATAATTTCATTGATAATACTTAAATGGATTGTGTGTTGTCATCATGCCATTTTCCCTGCACTTTCATCACCTGTTCGATGACGTCACGTACTGCCCCGCTTCCTCCTTTTATGGGAGAAATATAGGTGGCAATTTCTTTAATTTCAGGAACTGCATTTTCAGGACATGCTGCAATCGCGGAATTTTTCAGGATATGAAGATCAGGAATATCATCTCCCATGGTCAGAATTTCTTCATTGGTGAGATTGTATTTTAACTTAAAATCTTCAAAATCGGCCATTTTATCGTGTGATTTCGGATAATAATCTTCAATACCCAGATAATTGATCCTGTGTTTTACCATTTCATCGTTTCCGCCAGTGATGACGCCGATTAAATAATTATTTTTTAAAGCTTTAACGACTGCGTATCCGTCTAAAACATTCATAACCCGGCACATATTTCCACCGGGAAGCAGGTACACGCTGCCATCGGTAAAAACACCGTCTACGTCAAATACAAATGCTTTAATATTTTTTAATTTTTGTTTATAGCTCATACATTTTCTGAATAGAATGATTCATTGTTTTATAAATCTCAAGACTTTCATCTTTTAATAACTGTTCATGCAGTTCAAGGATTCTTTTGTCATTTCTTACGGCAGGCCCGGTCTGTGCAGATTTCGGATCTATTTCGTGGATCTTCTGAACGGTTTCATCAATTAACGGTAAAAAATAATCAAAAGGAATTTCCTGGGCATCTGAAATTTCTTTAGCCCTTGCAAAAAGATGATTAACGAAATTACATGCAAAAACAGCGGTTAAGTGAATGTATTTTCTCTTTTCATGCGTACTTTCCATTACATTTTCTGAAATCTTAGAGGCTAGATTAAAGAGGATTTGTTGGTCTTCTTTATTTTCAGTTTCCACAAAAAAAGGAATTTTCGAATAATCCAGTGATTTTGATTTCGAAAAAGTCTGTAAGGGATAAAAACTCGCTTTTCGGTAATCTCCAGCCAGAATTTCTTTGGGTAGCGAACCGGAGGTATGAGCCACCAGAGAATCTTTTGCGAGAATAAGTTTTGAGACATTTTCCACCGAATTGTCACTTACACAGATGATATAAAGATCTGCGGCCTGAAGTTTTTCCGTAGAAAAGGGAATTTTTAATTCTTCAGAGATTTTGCTCAGTTCTTTTTCATTCCTTCCAAAAATCTGTACTAAAGGAATATTATTCATAACAAAAGCTTTTGCCAAGTGATAAGCCACATTTCCGGAACCGATAATTACAATTTGCATCTAACAAAGATAAGATTTAGAAGGAAGACAGGAGAGGGAAGACAGAAGTTTTTATTTTAAAATTATTTACCCGTTTATACAATGAAAGAAATGAAAAAGACCAGAATAATTTTAAAAAATCTTCGATTTTTATTCTTTTGAGAACTTTGAATATTATACCAATGCGTTATGATTATCTTTTGAGACTTTTGCGGTTATTCTGAAATTAGTTTAAAAGTTTTTTAAATGATATAAGAACAATTTAACATAATATTAAAAAGAAAAATGCATCAGCACGGATACAATATTTATCAGATCCGGGCGTATAAATATTTGTAAATAATGAGTATATTGGACTGAAAATTGAATAGTTGATTTAACTTTCAGTTATTTTTGTAATCCAAAACAGTGAAAGCATCTTATGAAGATTAAGGACGCGGAAATTATTTCGTTGATGCAAAACCCACGAACTCAGGAAAAAGGAGTTCGCGCTTTGATGGATGCTTATCAAAGCAGATTGTATTGGCACATAAGAAGAATTATTGTGGACGGTGATCTTGCGCAGGACACTTTGCAGGAGACTTTTATTAAAGCTTATCAGAATTTTCATCAGTTTAAAAATGACAGCCAATTGTACACATGGCTGTACAGAATTGCAACCAATGAAGCATTGCAACAGATCAATAAACTGAAAAAAATGCAGAAAACTGATGAAGACCCCGAGTACCACATGCAGAATCTTGTAGCCGATAACGTTGCCGGAGATGCTGAAGAAATACAGATTTTGCTTCAGAAAGCCATACAAAGCCTGCCTGAAAAACAGAAGCTGGTATTTATGATGCGGTATTATGATGATTTGCCTTACGAAGAAATATCCAAAATTGTGGATATGTCGGTGGGGACTCTGAAAACGAATTATCATTATGCCAAACAAAAAATAGAAGATTATATAAAAGACAATTACGAGAGATAATTTTTGAGAAAACTGAGATGAAAGAGTTCGACATAGAAAAATTAGAACGTAAAAATATTTACACAGTACCCGAAGATTTATTTGAAAATCTTCAGGGTAGGGTATTGAGCGGATTGAATGAATTTGACCTGGAAAAACTGGAACGTAAAAATATTTATGCAGTTTCTGAGAATGTATATGAGAATGTTCAGAATCATGTCATAAATAAGGTGTTCCCTCGTAAGAAAGCACCGGTTTTCAGATTAAACTGGGCATACGCCGCGGCCGCTTCGTTGGCATTGATTTTTGGAGCGACTTTTGTTTTCAATTCGGATGATGAGACAATAGAGAAAGCTGCTTCAGATGTTTCTTACGTTGCAACCAGTCAAGAGCCTAAAACGGAAAGTGAGATGGCTTATGAAACATTGAAATCTGATTTAACTTCTGTTGAGAATAATGATCAAACAGTTACAAAACAAAGTGAAAATAAATCTTTTGCTCAGCAGAAATCAAATAAAGAACAAAAAAAGGAAACGCAGGCTGTAAAATCTGTTTCTAAACAGCAGGAAAGTCAGATGAACGAGTATCTGGATTCATTCTCAAATTCTGAAATTTCAGAATTGGCAAGTAATTCAACTCAGGACGTTTATTTGGATTTATATAACTAAAAAGAAAAGATGAAAAAGATATTATTTACGCTTTTTATCATATACGGATTTGGTCTTAATGCCCAAAAAACGGATTACGACTGGAAAAAAATGGACCCCAAGCAAAGAAAAGAGGTGATCAACAGTCTGTCCCCGGAGGAAAGAAAAGCACTCCTGACAAAGTTCAGAAATAATATGGTGATGGATAATCTGGATATAGATCCCGGTGATAAAGAAGAATTTACAGATATCTATAATGAATATCTGGAAAGCCAGAAGCAGATAAAGAGTCAGTTTAATTCTAATTTTAATCCCGATAATTTATCCGATGATGAAGCGAAAGCCAAGCTGCAGCAAAGCTTTGAAGTAGGGCAGAGGCTACTGGATAACAGAAAAAAATATGCTGATAAGATGCAGCAGGTAATTCCTTGCCAAAAAGTCCTGAAGCTGTTTCAGACGGAGGGCATGATGAGAGAAAAGATGAATGAAAGAAATCCTCACGGAAACAATAACACTTCAAGACAAAAATAAAACCATAATAGTTTATTTTTTTAATGTTGGACGACTCTTGCAATTTATTTGTGAGAGTCGTTTAATTTTAATTCGAATCATTATTTTTGGAGTAAAATTTAACTATGAAAAAAATACTTTTCTTTTTATTCTTCTCCGTCATGTTCTCTGCACAGAAAACGGAAATTATAAAGCTTTCAAAATCAATTAAAGACGATAATAATTCTATCAAAACATTTACGGTAATCGATCAAAGACCAAATAAAGAGATTGGTTCTGTAATGTATCATAAAGACCAGGTAAATGTAGTGTTTGAGCACAGTGCAGACAAAGACATTAATGATTGGTTTTATAAAGACAATTCGGTGAGGGGAAAAGACGATTTTGTTCTGCTGTTGGAAAATATAGAGATTTCTGAGGATAAGAAAGAAAAGTCATCAATTGGCAAGCTTGCTCTGAAAGCCAGTACATTTATTAAAAAAGATGATGGCTATCATTTTGTGTATAGAAAAGATACTGCAGCAACCGTTTCATCACGTACCACACCTTATCTGGCGCAGAGCTTATCTAAGAAAGCTACCCTTATTTTAGCGGATCTTATTAAGAATTCTTACCGGAAAACGCCTTGGGAATATGGCATTTCAGAAAGTGAACTTAAAGATTATGAAACTTTATTGAAGGAAAAGCTTGATATTTTAAAAACAGACAGTTTAAAAGATGGCATTTATAGAAGCTACTACAGTTTTTTCACCCATAACCCTGAGCCAGGATTTGTAATAGAAACCAATAAAAAAGGAGTGGTAATAAATGCAGTGAAAGGAAAAGAAAAAATATCGATCAGGAATTGTTATGCATTTGTTGATCATGGTGTTGCTTATAAAATTATTCCTGTAGGATATGTCGAAATTTTCAGAGATGAAATGGGACTTTTCATTGAAGTTAAAAAAGAAGAGCTTTTCCCTGAGAATTCTTCTAATGTTTTTATAATGGGTGGAGGCGTGGCCGGATTAATTGGAAGTGTGGTAGGCAATATAGCAATTTCGGCAATTGATGCCAGTGCAGCCAAGAAAAGAAGAGCAATGGCAGGAACCGAAGTTTCGCTGGATCCTCTTACGGGACATTACATTTTACCAGAAGATTTTGGTAAAACTAAATAAAAAGAGAGACAATTTTGTCTCTCTTTTATTTTATTATTTATCTGTAGAATAAGAGTAGGGGAAATCTTTTTCGTCAGTTCCCCGTTCTTTATCTGGTGTAGAATTCATTTCAAATTTCAGACGGGCACCTTTCATCAGCTCTGAATGACTCAGCCAGTTTCTGGAATATTTTTTTCCATTATATTGTAATGAACGGACATAGCGGTTTTCGTCATTGTTATTATCCGCGGTAATTTCAATGCTTTTCCCATTTTCTAAATGGATCTTGGCTTTCTTAAATAAAGGAGCCCCTAAAACGTACTGATCCGTTGCAGGAGTTACAGGATAAAAGCCTAATGCTGAAAAAACATACCATGCTGAAGTCTGGCCGTTATCTTCATCACCGCAATATCCGTCAGGCGTTGGCTGGTACAGACGGTTCATGGTTTCCCGAACCCAATATTGTGTTTTCCAAGGTTCTCCGGAATAATTGTACAAGTAGATGATATGCTGTGCAGGCTGGTTTCCATGGGCATATTGCCCCATATTGGCATTCACCATTTCCTGAATTTCATGGATGGTTGAGCCATAATAAGAATCATCAAAAACAGGAGGTAAATCAAAAACCTGATCCAGTTTTCTTGAAAATTCTTTCTTTCCTCCCATCAGTTTTGCCAAACCCTGAATATCCTGAAATACCGACCATGTATAATGCCAGGAATTTCCTTCCGTAAAAGCATCTCCCCATTTGAAAGGATTAAACGGAGCCTGAAAACTTCCATCCTGATTTCTTCCGCGGGCCAGTTTGGTTTCAGAGTCAATTACTTTTTGGAAATTCTGTGAACGTCTGTAATATTCTCTCCATTCAGATTCTGGTTTTCCTAAAGCTTTTCCCAATTGGGCAATTGCAAAATCATCATAAGCATATTCCAATGTTCTTGCGGCATTTTCATTAATCTTCACATCATAAGGGACATAGCCTAATTTTTTGTAATAATCAATTCCCAGTCTTCCCGTTGCCTGCGGTCCCTCATTGTTGGCGCCGTGAAGGAGTGCCTGGTACAATGTTTCAATATCATAGCCGCGCAAACCTTTCAGGTAGGCATCAGCAACCACAGAAGCAGAATTGTTTCCGATCATAATATCGGAGTACGCCGGGCTTGACCACTCAGGAAGCCAGCCGCCTTCTTTATAATCATTAATCAAGCCTTTCTGCATTTCTACGTTAATGTCAGGATAAACCAAATTTAAAAAAGGGTAGAGCGCTCTGAAGGTATCCCAAAAACCGGTTCCCGCAAACCGGTATCCAGCTTCTGTTTTCCCTGAGTATGGACTGTAATGAACAATTTTTCCTGCTTTATCAATTTCATACATTTTATGCGGAAAGCAGAGCATCCTGTACAGACACGAGTAGAAAGTACGCATCTGGTCGATGCTTCCTCCCGCTACTTCAACTTTCTTTAGTTTTTCATTCCAGGCTTGTTTTGCTTTATTGTAAGTATCTTCGAAAGAATCTTTGTCCAGCTCCCTTTGCAGATTCAGCTCTGCCTGCTCGAGACTAATGAATGATGAAGCGACCTTTACATTTACTTTTTCGCCTTTTTTGGTTGCGAAACCTACAATTGCCCCACAATGATCTCCGGTTATTTCCAAAGCATCTTTTACAAAATCTTTATCCTTCCAGGCTGAGTATTTCGTGAAAGGCTTATCTGCATAAATCACAAAATAATTTTTAAAACCAACCAGTTTTCCCCTCGAATACCGCGTTGAATAACCTACGATTTTATTTTCAGAAGGGATGATTTTTATGCTTGAACCCTTATCAAATGCATCAACCACAAACCATGAATTTTCAGAATCAGGGTAAGTAAATCTTAATTGTGCTGCTCTTTCCGTGGGCGTAAGTTCTGCCGTAACGTTATGGTCTGCCAAATAAACACTGTAATAATAAGGTTTTGAAACCTCAGATTTATGAGAAAACCAGCTCGCTCTTTCTTCTTCATTGAAACGCATTTTTCCGGTTACCGGCATGATGGAGAACATTCCGT
This sequence comes from Chryseobacterium taichungense, assembly GCF_900109935.1. Lineage (GTDB taxonomy): Bacteria > Bacteroidota > Bacteroidia > Flavobacteriales > Weeksellaceae > Chryseobacterium > Chryseobacterium taichungense. The sequence continues at coordinate 141,232 of NZ_FOBV01000010.1, forward strand.
AATCGTTCATCCAGGGTGAAGGCTGATGGGTCTGCTTAATACCACGGATTTTGTCGGCATCGTAAGTATACTGCCAGCCGTTTCCGTTCTTTCCGGTTTGTGGAGTCCACAGATTCATTCCGTGAGGAACAGCAACAGCTGGATAGGTATTTCCGTTCGAAAGTGATGGTTTTGAAAGCGTACCGATTAACGGATTTACAAATTCTTCCGGATGTTCCGGTGACTTTTCAATCCATTGCGACCGAATCTGGATCCATGGAATAATTAAAAGGATGAAAAGGATTTTTTTCATGAATTAAAATTAAGTTTGGCTAATTTAAATACAAATAATAAAAGTATGCTGACAATGGTATCAGGTATTACTTGTATTTCATGGTTAATTTACGTCTAAATCACGATTTAAAATTAAGAATTAGAAATTATCCTGCATTTTGTTATCTTTGCAAATTACATAGTTCTTAAATGAAAAACATACGAAATTTTTGCATAATCGCTCATATTGACCACGGTAAAAGTACTTTGGCAGACCGTCTTTTAGAGTACACGAATACTGTTTCTCAAAGGGAATTGCAGGCTCAGACCCTGGATGACATGGATTTGGAGAAAGAACGCGGAATCACGATCAAATCTCACGCAATCCAGATGGATTATGAATACAAAGGAGAAAAATATATATTAAATCTTATTGATACACCAGGACACGTAGACTTTTCTTATGAAGTTTCCCGTTCGATTGCTGCCTGCGAAGGAGCACTTCTTATTGTAGATGCTGCGCAAAGCATTCAGGCACAGACCATCAGTAATTTATACCTGGCGTTGGAAAATGATCTGACGATTATTCCAATTCTGAATAAAATCGACCTTCCCTCAGCAAATCCTGAAGAAGTGACCGATGAGATCATGAACCTGATCGGCTGCGAATACGATGATGTCTTGAGAGTTTCAGGGAAAACTGGAGAGGGGGTTCACAACCTGCTTGAGCAAATTGTAGAAAGAATTCCTGCGCCCGTGGGAGATCCGGAAGCACCGCTTCAGGCACTTATTTTTGACTCTGTTTATAACCCTTTCAGGGGGATTGAGGCTTATTTCAAAGTCGTAAACGGGAGTATCAGTAAAAATGAAAAGGTAAAGTTCTTCGCCACAGGAAAAGAATATGGAGCAGATGAAGTAGGTACTCTGAAATTAAAGCAGGTTCCTAAGAAAACGATTCAGTGTGGAGATGTAGGATATTTAATTTCCGGTATTAAAGATGCCAGAGAGGTAAAGGTAGGAGATACCATCACTTCTTTTGAAAGACCGGCAGCCGCACCAATCGAAGGATTTGAGGAGGTGAAACCAATGGTATTTGCCGGGATTTACCCGATTGATTCCGAAGACTTTGAAGAACTGAGATTCTCCCTTGAAAAATTAAGATTAAATGATGCTTCCCTGGTTTTCGAGCCGGAAAGTTCTGCAGCATTAGGATTTGGGTTCCGTTGCGGATTCTTAGGAATGCTTCACATGGAAATCGTTCAGGAGCGTCTGGACAGGGAATTCAATATGAATGTGATCACTACGGTACCGAATGTATCGTATTTCGGATATTCTAAAAAAGAGCCTGAAGTTCCGATCCTGATCAATAACCCGTCTGAAATGATGGATCCTTCGATCATGGACAGGGTAGAAGAGCCTTTTATCAAAGCTTCGATCATTACAAAATCTGATTTTGTAGGTCCGGTAATGACCTTATGTATTGAAAAAAGAGGAGAAATTGTCAATCAGAGCTACCTGACATCAGAAAGGGTAGAGCTGGTTTTCAACATGCCATTGGCAGAAGTGGTTTTCGACTTCTATGACAGGCTGAAATCAATTTCCAAAGGTTACGCTTCATTCGACTATCATCCGATAGGATTCAGGGCTTCTAAGCTCGTAAAAATGGATATCCTGATTAACGGGGATATGGTAGATGCCTTATCTTCCCTGATTCATGATTCCAATGCCTATCACATCGGTAAGAAAATGTGCGAAAAGCTTCGTGAGCTGATCCCGAGACAGCAGTTCGATATTGCCGTTCAGGCAGCTTTAGGAACTAAAGTTATTGCAAGGGAAACCATTAAGGCTTTAAGAAAAGACGTTACCGCAAAATGTTACGGAGGAGATATTTCGAGAAAGAGAAAACTTCTGGAGAAACAGAAAGAAGGTAAAAAGAAGATGAAGCAGATCGGTAGGGTAGAAGTCCCACAATCAGCATTCATGGCAGTTTTGAAACTAAACGATTAACATAAAAAAAGACCGAAATTGTATTAGTCATGGTCGGAAGATTTTTTTCTTCCGATTTTTTGTTTCTCATGCGTTGAAAAGTAGATATAAGTGATTGATTTTTAATTATTTATATTGTT
>NZ_FOBV01000030.1 GCF_900109935.1 Chryseobacterium taichungense
CAAAAATTCCCCTCCCATGGACTATCGTTTGGACACAATTATTCCTACTTTTATACTTTATTAGTTTTTAGATGAGTACAAGAAATTTCAGGGAATTTGCAGATAAACGTTTACTTAAACGGAGCAATAAAATATTAGATGATTTATTTTCCAAGAGCGTTCATTCGATTCGTCGGTTAAGTGATGACGAAGCTTCTGCCAAAGGGCATTACCGTTTTCTTCAGAATGACCGTGTCAGTGAGGGTGATCTGGTCCGCAATATGTCTTATAACTGTATTGAAGCCTGCCGGGGCAAATATGTAGTCTGCATTCAGGATACTACAGAAATCAACCTTTATAGCCATAAAGGGAGAATAAAAAAAGACCGCTTTATCGGTACCACTACTTCCAAAAAGGATATGGGCTTAGGCTTTTATATTCATCCCTCGCTTGTTCTTGATGCTTCCGACGGTACGCCATACGGTTTTGCCCATGTCAAGTTATGGAGCCGTTCACAAAAGTTTGAGAACAAGCATGAAAGAAACTATCGTGAACTTCCTATTGAAGAAAAAGAATCCTACAAATGGATCGAGGTATCGGAGCAAACCATCTCTGCCTTGAATCCGCAAGTCCCGGGCATGCTTATTATACAGGATCGGGAGGGTGATATTTATGAGCAGTTTGCCAGGATCCCACAAGAGGGAGTAGACTTATTGGTCAGAGCAAGGGCAGACCGGTTACTTGCTGATGCAACAAAATTATTTACCAGCATCGACAAGGAGCAGGCTCCCGCTATTTATTCTGTTTTTATTGATGCCAGAAATGGAAGGAAAAAGAGAACTGCTAAGGTAGAAGTCCGCTATAAGCAAGTGGAGATAAAGAGCCCTAAAAGAGTAAGTGAAAATATTCCTGAGAGCTTAAAAATATATTTTATAGAGGCAAAGGAAGTTGACTATGAAGGCAGCGATGCGATCTGCTGGCATTTATTGACTACCCTTTCCATAGATGATATGGAGATGGCTATGAGCTGTATCGAATGGTATAGCTGGCGATGGAGGATCGAAGAAATATTTAAAATTCTGAAAAAGGAAGGTTATGATATTGAATCTTCGGAACTGGAATATGCTTCCTCGATTCGAAAACAGAGTTTAATGATCATGGAGGTCACCATTAAGCTGTTTTTAATGCGCCTTGCCTATGCTGAGCCGGAGATGGAAATTGCTCCTGAGACCTGTTTCCATCCACAAGAGCAGCAGGCCATGGAACAATACATGAAAAACCTGGAAGGCAGTACCCAAAAACAGAAAAATACTTATTCAAAGAAGGATCTTAAACGCTATGTATGGGTCATTGCCCGTCTGGGAGGATGGAAAGGATACGAAAGCAACAGGCATCCAGGCATTACTACACTCTGGATAGGTCTCAAACGCTTTAAAGATATTATGCAAGCGTACAATACTTTTAAAGATGTGTCCACACGATAGTCCC
>NZ_FOBV01000005.1 GCF_900109935.1 Chryseobacterium taichungense
GTGGTTGCAGAAAGATGGCTTAAAAGTGCTTCGGGAATAAATTCTAAAACTTGCTTAAGTGAAATTCTGTGATCTTTAAAAACTGACATAAATAATTGATTATCAGATGCAAAGATACAAAATCACAATCAATAAAACAATATAAATAATTAAAAATCAATCACTTATATCTACTTTTCAACGCATGAGAAACAAAAAATCGGAAGAAAAAAATCTTCCGACCATGACTAGGGTATTTCCCAACTTTTTTATTTTAATATGATCAATTAAAGATTTAAAAATACACATTTCACTATTAAATGTTGAAAATAAGATTTAAGCCAAATAAAATCGAATTTTAAAAACTTTAATTATATTTGCTGATATAATTAAAGTTTTTTGAAACATGCTTAAATCACTTTTCCACTGGAAAGTTTTAATTAATTTATTACTATCAATAGCACTTTTCGTGGGATTAATATGGCTTACATTCCGCTGGTTGGAATATTATACCAATCATGGCCAGGAAATTCCTGTTCCAAATATAATGAATATGACGGCACAAGATGCAGTAAAAGTTTTAGAGGATGCCGGTTTGAAATATAAAATTGATAGTTTTAATTATGATCCTAAGTATAAACCATATCAAGTTTTAAAAGTATATCCTTTACCGTATTCTCGTGTAAAACCAGAAGCATTGATACAGGTAATGGTGAATCCGAAGACTTGGGCTCCTGTTGCTGTACCAGATGTTATTAACAAATATTCAGTATTGGCTTTTCAGAGGCTGGAACAGGTAGGATTAAAAGTTGGTGATACCATTTATGAACCAAGCATCCAGAAAGATGCAATATTAAGGATTCTATTTAAAGGAAATCCTGTAAAACCAATGACTAAAGTTCCTAGATTTTCTGTTGTAGACGTTGTGATAGGTTCAGGACCGATGAGAAATATTTCTATTCCTAATGTTGTGGGACTTACCGTAAAAGAAGCAAGAGCAGTGATCGCCAGAAGTATGTTCGAAGTGGGTCTTGTAGAGCATGAAGACGGAAGCAAAGATGAATCTGATATTATTTATTATCAGGATCCTGCTGCCGGAGATGTGAGAGATCAGGGAATGCAGATGGATCTTTGGGCAAGTAAAAGAACTCCTGCGGAATTGAGAGCAAAAATTGAAGAACTGAATTCTGTATACCGAATGAAAGTAGATACAGGATTACCGCCAATACAATATCAGGAAGTTCCTGCTTATCATGAGCCGGCATATGAAGAACCTCAGGTTCCTGCTCCACCAAAAAGAGAAAGCCCGAAACCTTCTTCTTCGGAACCTCAGAAAACAGATGCTCAGAAATCTGCCGGAAAAACAACGGTTTCGGCCAGCGAAGGTACAAAACCGAAAACGACAACTTCCAATTTAGCTAACAGAAATACAGGCTCTAATAATAAGCCTGCCACTTCAAATCAAAAAACGGCAGAAAAACCGAAAGCTAAAAAAGTAGTAGTAGAATAATAATTAATTCTCATAAAAATACAGGCTTCAACTTTTATTACGTTGAAGCTTTTTGTATAAAAAGATAAAACAATGGCAGAAGACAACGAAGATTTTTTAGATGAAGAATTATTAGACCAAAACAGTATTGATAATATTGATATTGATGAGGAAAATAAGGGATTATACGAACATCTCAATATTACTGTGGATAAAAGCCAGGAGCCTTTGCGGATTGATAAGTTCCTTTTGATTTTTCGTCAGAATTCTTCAAGAAATAAAATTTCGCAGACGTGCAGAGCCGGAAATGTAGTCGTTAACGGAACTCCTGTTAAACAAAATTATCGTGTAAAACCGGGAGATCAGATTTCTGTATTGCTCGCTCATCCTCCGAGAGAAAATGTCATTATCCCTCAGAATATTCCCATCAATATTGTATACGAAGATGACGATTTGATTGTTGTCGATAAAGATCCGGGAATGGTGGTACATCCGGGATTTGGGAATTGGGACGGAACTTTGGTAAACGCACTGGCCTATCACTTTGAACAAAATGGGGAAAAATCTGATCTCGACAGGGTAGGATTAGTTCACAGAATTGATAAGGATACTTCCGGGCTTCTGGTGATCGCAAAAAATGAATATGCTTTAAGCTTTTTGGCCAAACAATTTTTCGACAGAAAAACAAAGAGATTGTACTGGGCTTTTGTCTGGGGCAATGTACAGGATGATGAAGGGACCATAAGAGGCCATATAGGACGTCATCCTAAAAACAGGATGCAGATGCACACTTATGAAGACGGCAGCCAGGGAAAGCACGCAGTAACCCATTACAAGGTTCTGGAAAGATTCAAATATATGACCTGGGTAGAATGTAAACTCGAAACAGGAAGAACGCATCAGATCAGGGCGCACTTCAAACACATCGGTCACACTTTGTTTAATGATGAACGGTATGAAGGACATACACCTCTCCGGGGAGTGAATCTTCCTAAGTACAAGCAGTTTATAAAAAATGTATTTGAAATTTTGCCTAGACATGCACTTCACGCCCATACCTTAGGATTTATACACCCCACCACAAAGAAAGAATTATATTTTGAAAGCCCAATGCCGAAAGATATGGCGGATGCTGTAAAAAAATGGAGAAATTATTTAGAAAACTAAAAATATATTGAGAATTTTTTTATATTTGTTGAATTGAAATCAAGATTTGTTATGAGAAAACTATATGCTATCGTATGTTTAGCTCTTTTGTCAAATGCATACAAAGCACAAGAAACATTACCATACTATCAACAATACCTTTTAGATGGTGATTTTCTGTTCAACCCGGCACAATACGGAAAGACCGACTATGTGCAGCTTAATCTTAACTATCAGCAGCAATTTTCGAAGTTCAGTGAGTCTCCAAACGTACAGTCAGTGGGGATCAATGCGAACATCTTTGATAGAGTAGGTGCGGGTTTATCAGTATTCAGAGACAGTAATGGTCCTATTTCCGCAGGAGGTATTACGGCTGGTGCTTCATATTTTATTCCTCTTAGCAGTGAAGGAGACAGAAAAGACCAGTTCTCTTTCGGTACAAGCATTAGCTTATACAACATGAATTTTGATTATTCAAAAATTAATACCCAAGATGCTTCAGACCCTTTATTGCAGGGAAGTGAAAGTAACATCTTCATGGCTTATGCCAACTTTGGAGCAGCGGCTACTTACAGAAATATCTTTGCTTCAGTTTCCGTGAACGATATTGCTCTTACCAATGATGAAGCAATTGTAAACGGACGTGAGCCTTCTCCAATCAAATTCTTCTTGAATTTAGGATGGGACTGGCATTTTGCAGATAATATGTATTTAACACCATCTGTATTGATTAACTTAAATACCAACTCTACAAGAACGATTGACGGTAACCTTATGGCTACATTCTTTAACGATATCAACTCATTCTCTTTCGGAGTAAACTACAGAACTGTTCAGAATAGATTCGACAGTCAGCAGTTACAGATTGCACCGGTTGTAAAAGTAAGATTCAACAAATTTATGGTGGGTGCTACTTACAACATCGGATTGTCTGATATTCAGGAATATGGAGGGAACAGCTTCATGTTAGGAGTAGGATATAACTTCGACAACTTCATTAACCACAGAGGTTATAGATATTAATTGATTTAATTTAAATAAATTTGAGCTCTGAATTTTTCAGGGCTTTTTTTATGATCTATATTCACATTCCTTTTTGCAAACAGAAATGCAGCTACTGCAACTTTCATTTTTCAACATTTTTAAATTTTAAAGATGAAATGCTGGCTGCCATGAAAAAGGAGATTTTTCTGCGAAAAGATGAATTGCAAAACAAAAATTTACAGTCCCTTTACTTTGGCGGTGGCACACCGTCCATCCTTTCATCAGATGAAATAAAATCTCTGATTGATGAGGTTTTGAAATATTTCACTTTTGATCATGATATTGAAATTACTTTAGAGGCCAATCCGGATGATCTGGACAAAACCTTCCTTAAAGGTTTAGCCGATTCTCCGATAAATCGTTTATCTATCGGAACTCAAAGTTTTTTTGAAGCAGATTTAAAATTAATGAATCGCGCTCATACTGCGTCAGAAGCTGAAGACTCCATCAAAAGGGCTCAGGATTTCGGATTTGAAAATCTCAGCATTGATCTCATTTACGGTTCGCCCACTTCCAATCTTGAAATCTGGAAGGAAAATTTAAATAAAACCATTGCACTTCAGGTTCCGCATATTTCTTCATATGCGTTGACAGTTGAACCAAAAACTGCCTTGGAAAACTGGATTTCAAAAGGAAAAATAAAAAGTCCAAAAGAAGAAGAGCAGAACAGAGAATTCTGTTATTTATCAGATTTACTGAAGGATAACGGATTTGAACATTATGAAGTTTCCAATTTTGCAAAACCCGGCTTTTATTCAAAGCACAATTCTTCATATTGGAAATACAAAGAATATCTGGGCATTGGGCCGTCTGCACATTCTTATAATGGATTTGATGTCAGAAGCTGGAATATTGCCAATAATCAGCAATATATCAAAAAGCTCAATTCAAATATACTGGCTAAAGAAGAAGAGATTCTTTCACTTAAAGATCAGTTTAATGAAATGATTATGATTGGTTTAAGGACAATTTGGGGAGTTGATTTAAATCGTTTAAAAGAAAAATTCAATGGTGAAATAATAGAACATTTCCAGAAAGAGATTCAGTCAAAAATTAATGGAGAAATATTAATTATTGAAAACAACCATCTGAAAATTCCGGAAAAGCATTGGTTTATGGCAGATGGAATTGCTTCTGATTTATTTATAATTTAAGTTGGAAGTTTAAAGCCGGAAGCTACAAGAATCGTTTGCGAAAAACTTGCGGCATCCAGCTTCGGGCATCCAACAATTTCACTATTTTTGTATAAAATTTCAGACTCATTTTGAAAACTAAAAAGCAAGATTACTCGCATCTTTCACCGAAACAGCCTATCGGGATTTTCGATAGTGGTGTAGGTGGATTAACGGTAGCTAAAGAAATTAAGCGGCTGCTTCCTCATGAAGACCTTATTTATTTCGGAGACACCAAACACCTTCCTTACGGTGAAAAATCGAGAGAAGCCATCATTGAATATTCTACGAAAATCACCAACTTTTTGCTGGAGCAAAACTGTAAAGCTATTGTTATTGCCTGCAATACGGCGACGGCGAATGCACTAAATGAAGTGATGCTTTCTGTGGCCGGAAAAGTTCCTGTGATTGACGTTATTAATCCTGTTGCAGAAAAAGTTTCTTATGAAATTCATAATAATGTTGGGGTTATTGCGACTAAAGCTACGGTAAATTCCGGCTTGTATAAAAAAAGCATCAGAAAACATAATAAATGGATCAAGGTTGATGAACTGGCGACGCCTTTATTGGTTCCGGCTATTGAAGAAGGCTTTAAAAATCATCCGATTACCCATGCAATTATTTATAATTACCTGAGCAACAGTAAGCTGAAGAATATTGAAACCCTGATTTTAGGCTGTACGCATTATCCTTTATTAATCGATGAAATCAAACAATATTATGGTAACCGTGTCCGGGTGATCGATTCTCCTAATATTGTGGCCAATCATTTGAAGATTATTTTAGATAAATACAATTTGCTCAATGATCAGAATCCTAATCCGAGCTACCATTTTTATCTATCGGATTTAACGAAAAATTTTGAAAAAATCTCCAAGAAATTCTTCGGAAGATCCATCGATTTAGAATTAAAAGTATTATAAAATAAAAGCTGTTCCTCGTTGAACAGCTTTTTGTATTAATATTTAAAGCAAAGATGCATTTGCAAAATGTAGCATTTAATCTTTTGCATTTAAATCAATTAAATTTCTAAAATTACCTCTTTTTTGTCCAGTCTCTTTTTCGGGGTGTGAATCGGCTGGTTAGTGTCTTCTTCCGATTTTGTACCAATGGTCACTGCAAAAAGTGTTTCGTATTTTCCATTGTTAATTATGGCGTCATATTTATCGTTTTCGATACCTTCCATGGGCGTAGAATCAAGTCCCATTTCTGCACAGGCTGAAAGCAAAACACCTAATGAAAGGTACACCTGGTGGGCCATCCATGATTTCACAGCAGCTTCTCCTTTCGGCTTCACAAAAGTTCTGTAATAATTGATAGATCCTTCCGGCAGATGCCCTTCGATCTGCTTTTCAAAATCCTCTGGATTACGAAGTACCTGAAATACAACCAATAAATTACTGTTAACCACTTTATCCTTATTCCAGTAAGAAGCTTCGGCCAGTTGCTGTTTGTATTCAGAAGAATCATTAACGAAAACGAAATTCCAGGGCTGGCTGTTGATCGACGATGGACTAAGATGTAAAATATCTTTCAACTGCTGAACAGTTTCTTCATTGATCGTTCCATTTGAGTTATACTTTTTTACGGTATATCTTGATTTCATTTTTTCTAAAAAGCTCATAATTTTATACTATATTTTTTATAGTTGCAAAACTATTGTAAGTTTTATACATTTGCAATAACGGTAAAAAATGATAGTATAAAATGTACACCATAGACGATAAGATGTATCCCTGCTGTACCAGTGTGACGATGAAATTTATAGGAGGAAAATGGAAGGCGGTCATACTCGTTCACCTTACTAGCGGCCCAAAACGATATAATGAAATCAGGAAACTTATTCCTACCATCACAGAAAGAACTTTAAGCCTGCAGTTAAAGCAGCTGGAAGAAGACGGTGTGATTGAGAGAAAAGTCTATACCCAAAAGCCGCCACTCATGGTAGAATATGCCTTAACGGATTTCGGAAACACCCTTTTTCCGGTGATTCAGGCGATTAGAAAATGGGGAATTGAAGCTGTGGAAAACTCAAAAAAAATAATCAGGAAAACTTCCTGATTATTGTGCTGTATCTATAGCTGTTGTCTCTTCATCTTTATTCGGCTCAAAAAAACTGAAGCTCACATTTCCGTATTTTCTGGTATCTATTAAATTCGGATGATTCAGTTTCATTCTGCTTTGATGTTCAACGACTAAAATTCCGTTTTCCTTTAAATATTTATTGTTTAAGACCAGGGAAATGATTTCCTGGTACTTTTTCTCTTCCATTTCAAATGGAGCATCAGAAAAAACAATTTCAAAAGATTTTTTGTTTCTGAATTTTTTAAGCCAGTCGAAAACATCACCACGCTGCACATTCACCTGCAAAGCCATATCCAAATCAGCAGCGGTAGAATTAATGAAAGCCGTGTGTTTCGGGTTCATTTCTACAGAAGTTATATCCTGACATCCTCTGGAAGCAAATTCCAGCGTGATGGAGCCAATGCCTGCAAAAAGATCAAGCACGGAAACCGACTGCATATCATATGTATTTTCCAAAATACTGAAAAGCGCTTCCTTAGCAAAATCTGTTGTTGGTCTTACATCAAAATTCTTTGGAGCAGCTATTTTTTTGGCTTTCCATTTGCCTGAAATGATTCTGTACATAATTGTTAAGTTTTAGATTGTAGATAAAGCATGCGGATGACTTAAACCTGGTCACTGCTTCCTGTAACCTAATTTAGTATAAAATTTTTATTCGGAATATTATCGAATATGATTTTTAAATTTTTCACAAATTTCTGAAGTTCGGAAATAAAGGTCTCATTTTCAGTAGTTTCTCCGTAAGCAAAGAAATTCGTTTCATTAATCCCAAAACCGATCTTGCTTAAGGTAAACATGATGAAATAAAGAAAATCAACCTCAGAATTAACATCCAGATTATTATATAAAATAATTTTCTTGTTGTCTATGGCAAAAAATTCACATTGATTGTGATAAAGATTAATGTGAATTTCCTTATTATTTTTATTATGGATGGAATTCAGAAATTTCTCGCCCGAAAAATTAAAATTCACAGGTAAAGCCAAATCTTTGATTTTTCTGTAAAAATCCTTCGGGAATGTGTAATAAAACTGAACTTTGAACTTCTCATTGATCGACAGCATCAGCTCTTCTTTTTCCTTATCAACAGGGGCGTTGAATGCGATCAGATCAAATCCTGTTTCATGCTGCGAAAATCCTTCCGGCATCAGCGTAAAATGATTCAGTGCCGAAATAACATGAATTTCATCAAACCTTTGTTTGATCAGTACTTCGTCCAGTTTATCTGAAATAAGATTTTCCGGAGATTCTTCATTTACGAAATACGATTTTTCTTCCACAATGCTTTTATTCCGGGCAATCTGGTAAGTCAATCCGTCTTTGGTGAAAAGTAAATTAAGTATATTCATATTTCAATTCCTGCAAATTTAGTGAAATTCTACCATTACAGCACCCGATTGATGATGAAGTATTTCCTTGTTGTAAAAATCGAGCCCAGTCTGGCTTTCCAGGACATCCCAAACCATTCTCTGAAGAGTGCCGTCACCGATTCCGTGTACGATCTCTAATCTTTTAAGATGGTTTTTCCTGCAGAAATTCAACGTTTCGAGTAATCTTTCCTTCTGAATGAAAAGTCTTTCAAAACTGTCATAATCATTAGGGTTTTTAACAAGATTATGAAAATGAAGGTCAAGAACCAAAGCATTTTTCTGATGTTTTTTAGAAATGTTTTTTTTAGGCTCTGCTTTTTTTACAACTTTAATATTTTCGTACAGATCTGAATTTTTCGGAACCAGTTTTTCTTTCGGATACTGATGCGTAAAACCATATTCATCTTTAAAAACAACAATATTTCCGTTGACCGAAGTGACAACCCCGCTCAAATCTTCATCTACCACCGAAACTTTATCTCCTATTTTCATAACTGTTTTTGTAAACCACAAAAAGCACAAATAATTTCACAAATTTCCACAAATTAAATTAGTGATATTCGTGAAACATTAGTGAGATCCGTGTTTAAAATTTAGGTCCCAATTCAATCACTTCCAGATCCTTGATTTCCGCTCCGTCGATTACAAAACGCATCATCGTCCTCATTTTGTGCCATCCCTGCTTTCCACATGCTCCCGGATTGAGATGAAGCAGGTTGTTTTTCTTATCAAACATCACTTTCAAAATATGCGAATGGCCTGAAATAAATAGCTTTGGAGCTTTTCCCGCAATTTCCTGTTTTGCCAGTGGCGTATATTTTCCCGGATAACCGCCGATGTGGATCATCAGAACTTCCACACCTTCGCAAAAGAAACGATTCACTTCAGGGAATTCCGAACGGATTTTTGCATTGTCGATATTTCCGTAAACGCCTTTTAGCGGTTTGATTTTTTCCAGCTGCTCAATCACTTCCATGCTCCCGAAATCACCACCATGCCATATTTCATCTGCCTGCCCGGCATATTCTAAAATACGGTCATCAATGTATGAATGGGAATCGGAAAGGAGCAGGATTTTGGTCATTGACTGGTTTTATCCTGCAAAGTTATGAAGTTTTACTTTTTATATCAGCATCATCTAATATTTAATTAAATTTGAAAAAATTAAAAAATGAAGCAGAAACTTTCTTTTTTCTTTCTTTTACTTGCTGTCGGTATTGCGAACGCACAGGTGGAAGAGAAAAAACTTGATGAACTTGTACAAAATACCCTGAAAACATTCGATGTGCCGGGAATGTCGGTGGGAATTATCAAAGATGGCAAAGTAATTTATTCAAAAGGATTTGGCGTACGCTCTCTGACGACCAAACAACCGATGGATGAAAATACACTTGTTGGAATCGCCTCCAATTCAAAAGGTTTTACGTGTACGGCTTTGGCTATTTTAGCCGATGAGGGAAAGCTGGATTGGGACGATAAAGTTTCCAAATATATTCCTGAATTTCAGATGTATGATCCGTATGTTTCTCAAAATGTTACCATTAAAGATTTGGTGACGCACAGGGCCGGATTAGGACTGGGACAAGGAGATTTGATGTTCTTTCCGGAAGGTGGAAATCTAACGGTAAATGACATTGTTCACAACGTAAGGTACCTAAAGCCTGAAAATCCTTTCAGAACGACATTAGATTACAATAATATTATGTTCATCGTTGCCGGTGAAGTCATTCACAGAGTTTCAGGATTAAGCTGGGCAGAATTTATCGAACAGCGGATTATGAAACCTGTAGGAATGACTTCAAGTTTCGGAAGCTACAACAGGGCAAAAGCTGTTGCCAATAAAATCGATGCGCATGCGCCGGTTGACGGAAAAGCCATCGCAGTTCCCCACGACTGGAACGAAACAGGCAATGCTGCGGGAGGAATCTTGAGCAATATTAAAGACATGACAACATGGGCAGAATTCCTGTTGAATAATTTCACCACGAAAGACGGTAAAAAATTAGTTTCAGATAAAAATGTTCATCAGCTTTGGAGCTTACAGATTCCAGATGCAGTGGCGGCGAAAAATCCTTATGACACCAGTTTCTACGGATATGGAATGGGCTGGTTTTTAAGTGATGTGAAAGGTCATAAACAAATTCAGCACACCGGCGGATTGATCGGAACGGTTACACAGTTTACGCTGATCCCCGATATGAAACTGGGCATTGTGGTTTTAACGAACCAGCAATCCGGAGCGGCTTTCAGTACGGTTACCAATACCGTAAAAGATTCTTACCTCGGAATCGCAGACCGCAACTGGCTGAAAACCTATGACGACCGAATGAAGAAAATGGAAGCGGAGTTCGACAAGCAGAAAAAAGAAGCCTTTGCCAAATTAGAAACCTTCAGGAAAGACAAAAATCTTCAGCCAAAAGCAGAACAATTCGTCGGAACCTATGGCGACAAATGGTTTGGCGATGTAGAAATCTCACAGCAGGGAAATGCTTACAGGATTTTCTGTAAAAATTCTCCAAGATTGAAAGGTGAATTACTGCCTTTTTCCAATAATTCTTTTATTATCAAATGGGATGACAGAAGCTACGATGCCGATGCTTACATTATTTTCGACTATGACGAGACAGGAAAAGCGCAGTCTGCCAGATTGAAACCGATTTCCGATGTTACGGATTTCAGCTTTGATTTTGATGATCTGGATTTGAGACGGAAATAATTTATAAAAAATCATTCAGGGAATGCTTATCAATAGGGACGGGCTTAGCCCGTCTTTTGGTTTTTGAATGGAGAAAAAGGCTTTAGCCGAAAATTATGGGTTAAGTTTGTTTGAACTTTTTATGTAACCACAAAAGTGACAAAAGCTTTTAACACATAAGTCATATTAGATTAAAGGATAAAGCGTTG
Organism: Chryseobacterium taichungense; assembly: GCF_900109935.1. Lineage (GTDB taxonomy): Bacteria > Bacteroidota > Bacteroidia > Flavobacteriales > Weeksellaceae > Chryseobacterium > Chryseobacterium taichungense. The sequence goes on from NZ_FOBV01000005.1 coordinate 11,190, forward strand.
CGCATATTTTAGAACACAAAAGTTCTAAAAAATCTTTGATTTTTTACATGGTAAGATGAAAAGATCCGGTGGCTGAGGCTCTCGAAGCCATTGGATCGTTTCATCTTATTTTTCCCGGATCATAGAAGAACAGCAGTCTCTTTTTGGCTCCGTCAAATTCAGACCACGAATTGCAGTCGATCTCAAAACCCGCCACGCCGCAGGTCGGGAAGTGGAAGATGTCTTCAGAAATAGAATTGGCAAAATTGGAAATTCCGTTATTGTGGGAGAAAAATGCTACGGAATTTACATTGTCATCTAAATCATAGATCACAGACTCAAAATTGCTTTCCGAAGGATTATAAAGTTTCTCATTCGTGACCATATTGATGTCATAAGACTGATTGAAGATTTTGCATGTATTCAATGCACGTACAGCCGGGCTCGACACAAAATAGTCGATTGCCACATTGTTATTTTTCATAAACCTGGACATCTGCATGGCTTCTTCTAACCCCTTGTCTGCCAAAGGTCTGTCGAAGTCCTCTGTTTCTTCGGGCCAGTCACTTTTCGCATGTCTTACGAGAATGAGTTTCTTCATATTTTCGTTTTTAGAAAATTAAAATTATAAAAAAAATAGCGGAATAAAAACATGATTTATAAAAAAAATGTGTTTGGAATAAAATCATTAAAATTTACTAAATTTGCAAACCTATGGGACAAATCCTTGCAATAGACTACGGAAAGGCTCGGTGCGGCATCGCTGTAACCGACGATATGCAGATCATTGCAAGCGGTCTGGACACCGTGTCTACGCAGATTTTAACTGAATTTTTAAAGAAATATTTCAGCGAAAACAAAGTAGATGAAGTGGTAATAGGCCTTCCTGTAGATCTGAAAGGAAATATTTCCGAAGTGGAAACCGACATTTTGAAATTTATAGATATTTTTAAAAACGAATTTCCAACGGTTAAAGTCAACCGCTTCGATGAGAGATTTACATCCAAGATGGCTTCTTTTTTTATTTCCCAAAGCGGAAAAAGTAAAAAGCAGCGGCAGGAGAAAGGATTAATAGATAAAGTAAGTGCAACCATCATATTGCAGAATTTTTTAGAACAAAGAACAAGATGATTTTACCGATAAGAGCTTTTGGGGACCCGGTTTTAAGAAAAGTGGCAAAGGACATAGACCAGGATTATCCCGACCTGCAGGAACTGATAGAAAACATGTTCGAGACCATGTACAGTGCCAACGGAATTGGCCTGGCGGCCCCGCAGATCGGACTGGATATCCGTCTGTTTGTGATCGATGTGAGCCCGCTGGCGGAAGATGAAGATTATGAAGACATCAAGGATGAGCTGGCAGAATTTAAGAAAGTGTTCATCAATGCGCAAATTCTTGAAGAATCCGGTGAAGAGTGGAAATTCAATGAAGGATGCCTTTCGATTCCGGATGTACGGGAAGACGTGAAGCGGAAAGAAACCATCGTCATTGAATACTATGACGAAAATTTCGTAAAACATACCGAAACTTTTTCCGATATTAGAGCCCGCGTAATCCAGCATGAGTATGACCACATCGAAGGAATTCTGTTCACCGACCATTTGAGCGCCCTGAAAAAGAAGCTCGTGAAAGGAAAGCTGACCAAAATTACCCAGGGTGACGTAAGCATCAGTTATAAAATGAGATTCCCCAAATAAGTAAATAATAAAAAGAAGAAATATAACGCAAAAGCCCACGCACGGAGCTTGCCGAGGTGCCGGAAGCGATTGCAGAATTGATAAAAAATAAAATTATGCTGTTAGAAAAAATAATTTCAATCTCTGGAAAACCAGGACTTTACAAATTAGTTTCTCAATTAAGAAACGGTTTTATCATTGAAGATGTTACGACCAAGAAGAAAGTGAGCATCGGGAATTCCAGCCAGGTAAGCTTGCTGGATAACATCGCCATGTTTACCTTTGATAAGGAAGTTCCTTTGTTCGAAGTGTTTGAAAATATTGCGAAAAACTACGATTACAAAGAAGCCATCCACCACAAAGCTACTGAAGCTGAGCTGAAAGAATTCATGACCGCTTCTCTTCCGAACTACGATACCGAAAGAGTGTACGCTTCCGATATCAAAAAACTGGCACAATGGTACAACATCCTTCACAAAGCTGGATACATCACGCCGGAAAGCTTTGTAAAAGCAGAGCCTGAAACACTGGATGGCGAACCGGCGACTGAAGAAGTAAACGTAGAAAAAGAAGCGCCTAAGAAAGCAGCCCCAAAAGCTGAAAAGCAGGCCGCTCCAAAAGTAAAAGCCACTTCCGCAGCCAAAGCCGCTCCGAAAAGCACGCACAGAAAACAGGGATAAATCCTTGATTTTAATTTAAGATATGGACCTCATCAGATTTGGTGGGGTTTTTTGTTGTTTTTAATAGTAAAGAATATTCTATTATAAATTCAGTATAAATACGGATTGCCGTAAACACAAAATATTTCTTATTATTACATTTATGAATTGATCGATCCATAGAGGAAAATTATTTCCTTATCGAACTATGATATTAGAAAGTCTTTTAATTTATATTTTTAAGAACAAGAATTTTGACACAACACATATTTACACTAAAGCCGATAAAATAACTATAGAAAATTTATTATATGACAAGATCTACAGACAATAAGTATGGTATAATCGCTATCATCGAACGTGCAAAACAATATAATTCTGAAATAGGATACTATGAAGAACATTTTATAAACGAAAATTTTAATTATACTGTTAAGGTATCTAATGGGAGAATTTATGTGCCAATAAGTATGGCTCAAAATCAAGAAGCTCTGCCGTCAAGCATTAACGAGAATCGTATAAAAATTGTCGCCGCTAATTTTAAAAATGATAATCCAGAACCAAATACCAATAATACAACTGTATAATATAATAAATGGAATTGATTAATAAAATTCAAGGTGCTGTATTCTTTGTCGATATTCTAGGATTTGGTGCTTTGACACAAAAAAAAATAAATCTCAAAGACGAAGATTTTGCGGTATGGTTAGACCAATACTCATTGCCTTATGAAAATCAAAACCTAGCAGCCAGTGTCCTGGCAAAGTTTAGAGAAATTTTATTAAAAATTAATAAAAAATTTGGAGATACTACCATTTCACAATTATCTGATTGTGCTTTCATATGGTCTAAAAACGTTAAAGAAGTAGTTATTTCGGCAAATAATATAATGTCTGAGTGTATTTCAAATGGTATATTATGTCGGGGAGGATTATCCTACGGAGAAATAATTGAAACTAGTCAAAATCACACGTTAGGGCGATTTATACTAGGAGATGCGGTAACAAATGCCGTAAAGTTAGAAGGAATTGCAAAAGGTTGTAGAATAATGATTAATCAGGAGTTTCCACACGATTTAAATTCTTGTGATAAAGAATTTAGCAATAATATTTCCACTTTATTTCAACCATTCATAAATCCACTTGACTTTGAAACTTACGATGAATTTAAATGGTATTTTGCACCATTCATGGAAAAAGATTTTTCGATTCAATATATTAACCATTCTCAGAAAGCAAAGCATACAAATAGCAGACTAAAACTTGCTAATATAATTAGACTTAGCCCAAAATTTTCGTGGAATGCCACCAATGCTCAAGGGGTCGTTCATTTAAAAAGTTCTCTAAATTTTCTTTCGGAGACTAAGGATGAAATTTTTAGAGTGTCACATAATTTCAATTTTAAAGAAGTTCATAAAAATAGATCAGAATCAGCATTAAATATGGCTAATAAATTGATTGATGAAGAAATAAAATAAAAACTGAATCCCAAAAAACGATTAAGATTTCAAAAAATTATTATAAAGTAGTATATGTTAGCCAATTTTATTTACAAATTAGTTCCTGAAAATTTAACAAAAGAGTACAATAATTCAACATTTGTAAATTAAAATAAAATTAATAGCGATGAAAAATAATAAAAAAAGTAATTGGGCAATGTGGATAATTGGAGGTGTTTCAATTATTTTTATGGTTGTTACTTTATGGTTTAATTACAACCATGCAACAGGCCTTGGAGAGGAGGGTCAAGGAACCTTTGGTGACATGTTTGGAGCGTCTAATGCTTTGTTTACGGGATTATCTTTTACTGGTGTTATTATTGCTATTCTCTTACAGCGTCAGGAATTAAAACTTCAACGTGAAGAACTTGAATTAACCAGAGGTGAAATGGCAGACACTAGGAAAGAATTTGTTACTCAAAATGAAAATTTAAGAATTCAAAGATTTGAGAACACATTTTTTGAAATGATTTCTTTATTTAACACAATTGTAAATAATACATCTATTCAAATTGACAATGACACTTATCACGGACGAAAAGCATTTAATAAAATCTCTGAGGTAATTGCTTTAGATGCTCAAAATAATGCTGTAAGTAAAGAAGGTCTTCGTAAAAATTACAAAAAAATAATGGAAGATTATACTGTAGACGAAGTTCTTTCATTTTATATTTCTTCTTATAAATTATATAAAGAATTTCTGGCTCACTATTTTAGAACGTTTTATCATATAATAAAACTTATTCATAATACAAATGGTATAGAAAAAAGGACATACATTGCTTATGCTAGAGCACAACTTTCAAGTCATGATATGATATTGTTCTTATATAATGGGTTACATGAAAATGGAAAAGAAAAATTTAAACCATTAATTGAAACATACACTCTATTTGATAATTTAGATGATGAATTGTTAATTAATATAGAGGCCAAAAATGCTTACGCTGAAACAGCTTTTATACATCCAAAAGAAAATTAAGTTATAATAAAGTAGAATCTCAATCTCAAAAAAACGATAATAACCTATGAGCCAAAAACGAATTTTAATAATTTTTCTAATTATTTCTATAATAATTGTATTATGTAATAATGTTTTTTTTAACGATATTTCTGAGTTAATGCCTAAAAGTAATGAAATCGGAAACATTCTTTCGAACCTTAGTTTGGCGTACATTGCGAGTTATATCTTTTACTTGGTTGTTGTAAAATATCAGGAAAACAAAGACAAAAGAAATATTTTTTCAACAGTATATAATTTGAGTTGCCAGCTAATAGGAAGAGGGAATAGTGTAGTAACAACGTTAGCTTCTGCAAATAATTGTTTAACAGAAGATTTAACAAAGAAAATCACAAAAGAAGAGTACATAAAACTTTGTAAAAATACAAATCCAAAAACAATTCACCCAACTATTGTGTTAGGCACAGTTACTAGTCCAATATCTGCAACATATTCTCAATTAATTTACAATAATTCATATATTAATGCGAAGGCATTGATAGAAAATATTTTTGTTTATATGCCCTTTCTCGAAAGTGATTTTATAAAATTATTGAATAAATTAAATGAATCTAATTTTTATTTAATGGCTGATGTTTTAGCTAACCCAATAATCTTTAAAAATACGGACTTTGAAAATATGGCAGATGCTATGTATGAGTTTCATCTTATTTTAAGAGAAATAGAAATCTACATTGAAAAACATTATAAAAAGTACATTAAGTAATCTTATCTCAAAAAACGATAGAAATTCTATAACTGAAACGATAAGTTTAATATTTGCATTAAACATCATTTATTAATCCTAATCACGTCAAGAGTTTCTCACTCAATCCCCTCAATCCCCACCACCTCACTTCCCATCACCTTCGTTCCGCTCTCATTATAAACTTGCTTCACGGTGACTTTAATTCGGTCATATTGCGGAGTAGGAAAGTCCATCAGTTCGGAAATATTTTTGTAGCCGAAAGCTTTTGCTAATAATGAAATATGGCGGGTGGAATATTTATGATTTTCTTTTATATTTTCAACATTACCAACAAAACTTCTCGCTAAGCCCATTTCTAAGCTTAATTTTTCTTGAGATAATCCTTTTTCAATTCTTAACTTTTTGATATGATTGATGAGGTCATAATCAAATTGAGTTGTTTCAAAAACAAAAGTTTTGATCATATTTTTAAAAAATATTACACCTATATATTGGTGTATTGAAATTTATTATTATATTTGTATTAGCGAATTAACAATCAGCCTGGAAGACCAATTAAAAAGACGCATTTCGAGTCAACAACGCCGGCAACAATGTGTTCTTTACGCAGGTTTCAGGTGAAAATTTCATACTACACAAATGATGAGAAAGAAAATTTTAATCCCGTCGCTTACAGGTCCGCCGTAATAATTGCGGCCTTGCAACTTAGCCCATGACAGCGCTATACAAAACTGCCCGCAAGTGCAGGAAGGCGGGTATAGCCTCACCCAAAAACCGCTACCCTCCGAAATTCCTTTATGCCTAAAGGAAAGCCGAAGTACGCTTAAACTCACCCTTAAAAGTACTGGCTTTCTGTCAATTTTCCAAATTATTTTCATCCCGAAAGGAATTTAAAAAAAGTAAACGGTCTGCATACAGCAGCGTAGTGATTGTTGTGAACATCCGGTAATGGTCTGCCAAAGGCAGGCCGGCTCCGGTATGCTTAAGGATTGAAAATTTTTTGTATAACCTTAATAGACAAAGTGGCCTGTATGTCTTAAAAGCATTTCAAAAAGTTAACATTTCACTGTTTTGCGTTGCGATAAATAAGTTAATTTGATAAATCGCATCTAATCAGCGTAATCAGTGGGATGTTAATTAAATAACTGATTGCTATTGAATATCTAACGCTACGATCGCAAAGCAATGTTTTATTATTTGTTAGTTTACCGTCGCCGAGACTGAACTACATTCGTAAACCTTCAGTGTATGTTCAGCGAATAATAGCAATGCTTATTCAATTGTTGATCTCTTGAAGCGCATGTATCGTTTGCTTAGTGAAACGCCTTTGTGAACTTAAAAACAGTGGCTATAAAAAAATCTTAGCGACTCATTGTGTTAAAAGTATTATGCTCCATAACGGATAATTAAAAATGATGAAAAATAAAAAAACCGATTTCGAAACCCGGTTCTGGTCCGGCACCCGTAAGCATTCAGCGATAGGCTTGCTGGAGGCGTTCTTCCAATTCAATGATCTGGGCGAAGTGAAAGAAACGCTCAGCATGATGTTGCAGTGTTCAGTACAGCCGAAAGTCCGGATCAGAAAAGAGCCTGCGGAAATTTTCCACCTGTACCAGTCATTGCGGTCATTGGTCCGGGCCGGTCGCCTGATCGGGGGAAAAGCTAAGAAAGAAATGTTCAGCGCTTCAGAAAACATTCCTCTTATAATCCCGAATTCCCTTTCAAAGGAAGAATACCAGAATCCGGTGCGGGTCTTCCGGAATGCTTTCAAGGTCTGCAGCCTGAAAGAATACGATGAGTTTCTGTCGACGATGGTTTATTTCTCGCTGGGAAATTCCAGATGTGATCAGGAAAATAGGATCGTTATTCCGTATATCCAGCTCGTGAAAATGCTTGATGCCGCTTGGCTGATCGTGGAAAGGAATTCAAAATAAACTGTAGATTTTTAACCACAAAAGTGGCAAAAGCTTTAAACACATGAGTCATATTAGGTTAAAGGATAAAGCTTTGCGTGTATTTTAGAACACATAAGTTTTTAAAAATCTTTGATTTGTCTTGTATAAATGTAATTGACCGGTCCGGTGGCTGAGCGGAGCCGAAGCCACATTATTATCTGTGAAAATTCGCAGTTTGAATTTAACCACAAAAGAGGCAAAAGCTTTTTAAACACATTAGAAGCATGAGATTTAAGATGAATGCTTTGAAAACATTTCAGAGCATGGAAGAAAGAAAATCAAAGATTTTCATTGGAGTACCAAAATAGGCATCCGTTTGTCATTCCCGCAGGGAATCCAGATGCGAATTTTTCCATGCGAATCTCTCATACTATGTCGAGATCCCTACGGGATGACAAACTGGGTGTTGAAACTTGACGGTTTTTATAAGTGAGTTTAGGTAAATTTTAATTTTTAGCAGAAGGTTCCAAGTCTTGAATTTTCATTCTTTTGTTTCAAGACGAAAGCACATCAAAAAGATTTCCCGTAAATTTGTAAGACTTGAATTCTCAATTATGAATACCAAACAGGAAAAACTGGAAGCTTTCGGAAGATTATTGGATATTATGGATGATCTGCGTGAACAATGCCCTTGGGATCAGAAACAGACGCTGGAATCACTTCGCCATTTAACACTGGAAGAAACTTACGAGCTATCAGATGCGATCCTTCAGAATGATTTACAGGAAATCAAAAAAGAATTGGGCGATGTACTGCTGCATCTTGTTTTTTATGCAAAGATCGGTTCCGAGAAAGAAAGCTTCGACATTGCGGATGTCATTAATTCACTCAATGAAAAGCTGATTTTCCGTCATCCTCATATTTATGGTGATACCGAGGTAAAAGATGAAGAAGAGGTAAAGCAGAACTGGGAAAAATTAAAGCTTAAAGAAGGTAATAAGTCCATTTTAGGAGGCGTTCCGAAAAGTTTGCCGAGCATGGTAAAAGCTTATCGTATTCAGGATAAGGTAAAGGGAATCGGGTTTGAATTTCACGATGCGGAAGATGCATGGAAAAAAGTAGATGAAGAAATCCAGGAGTTTCATGCTGAAACAGATCCGGATAAAAAGGAACAGGAACTCGGAGATGTATTTTTTTCCCTGATCAATTATGCAAGAATTTCAGGGATCAACCCGGATTCTGCGCTTGAAAGAACCAACTTAAAATTTATTTCAAGATTCCAGAAAATGGAACATTTAGCTGCTGAACAGAATTTAAAATTAGCAGAAATGTCACTGGAGGAAATGGATGTTTTGTGGGAAAAGGCTAAACAGTTACAGTAAAATGAAGGTAAAGAATCCGATACATCACCGTTTTCAGTATCTGCTGGAATTTAAGCAGACCGAGCGCAAATGGCATTTCCCTTTTCTTGCGGCACTTTGTATCGGGAGCTGCCTGTTTATTGGTTATTATTCAGGAAAACCTAATTATGGAGCGCTTTCCAGTTTGGGAGCATTAACGATATTATATTTTACTTCTGCCCCGATCACACAGCGAATGATTCATCTGGCAGTTTGTGCATTTGGAATTGTTTTCTCATTTTCGGTAAGTTCTTTTTTCGGATTTAATGCCTATGCGGGAGCGTTATCATTGGGTATTATTGCCTTTCTGGCTCATTTTATCTCTTCTTACTACAAAATTCCACCGCCCGGAAATTTTTTCTTTATCATGGTGGCGGCTATGGCAAGCACCTATAAATTTGATCTGGAAATGATTCCTACCAGAGTTGGCCTTGTGGCAATGGGAGCTATTTTATCGTGCTCATTTGCTTTTTTATACTCTGTTTTTATTGAGAAAAGCGAAGTCGTTGCGCTTCCGAGAAGAACATTTAACAAAAGACGATATACCAAGTTTGTGGAAAGTACGATCATTGGCTTTTTTATGGCATTAACCCTGATCGTCGGACATCTTTTACAATTTAATAATACCTATTGGATCTCTATCGCTGCGGTTGCCATTGTTCAGGGACGGAATTTTGAGCATGTACGGCAGAGAAATATGCACAGGATCCTGGGAACTTTTATCGGAATCGGCTTGGCATGGATTATTCTTTTGTTCAATCCTGAAAAGATTGTCATGATTGTGATTATCACGGTTCTTCAATTCATTATTGAATTACTGGTAGTACGGAATTATGGCCTTGCCGTTGTGTTCATCACCCCTCTTACTATTCTTCTGGCAGAAACAGGAAGTACGGTTCACCATAATGTTGAAAATCTGATGCATGCAAGATTGCTCGATACCATTATCGGAAGTCTGATTGGTCTGGCAGCAGGATTTTTTCTTCATCATCAGCAGATTATTAATAACTTAGAGAAGAATATCAGGTTTTCCTATTTTCAGTTTAAAAAATTAAAAAAATAAATATGTTGCGAGTTATTGTTTTATCAGCATTCTTATTGGTGAGCTGCAATCCTAAAGCTCAGGATTCTCCAAATAACGGAGGTCTGGACGTAGAATTTTCTTTGCCTAAAAAGCTTAAAGAAGTTTCAGGAATTGCTTTGTCTAAAGATAAGCAGACGATCTGGGCCATCGAAGATCAGGGAAACAAGAACGTTATTTATGGTCTTGACAGGCAAGGAAAGCAAATTGCTGACGTGCTGGTGAATAATGCTGAAAACAACGACTGGGAAGATATCACAACAGATTCTGAAGGGAATTTTTATATCGGGGATTTTGGAAATAACGATAATGACCGCCAAAATCTTTCTATTTTAAAAGTTGATCTTAAAGATGCTTCACAAAAGTCAGCAGAGGTAGTCCAGACGACAAAATTTCATTATGAAGGACAGGCAGAATTTCCACCGAAAAAATCAAAATGGCTCTACGACTGTGAAGCTTTTGTAGAGACAAAAGGAAATTTTTATCTGTTTACCAAAAACAGAAGCAAGGGTTTTGACGGAACTTTTCTCGTTTTTAAAGTGCCTAACAGAGAAGGAGATTTTGAGGCAAAATTAATTGGTACATTAAAGCTTGATGGAGGATATAGTGATGCGGCCATTACTTCAGCAGCAATCAACCGTACCGGGGATAAAATTGTTTTGCTGAACCATAAAAATGTTCAGATTGTCACCGGTTTTACGGAGAACGATTTTAATTCCGCCAAGATTCAGAAAATATCCTTGGGTCATAATTCTCAGAAAGAAGCCATAGCTTTTGCTGATGATAAAACATTGCTGATCGCCGATGAAAAGGATAAAAAAACCGGAGGCAACGTCTACATGTTTAATTTGAAATAAAGTGTACAGTGTGACTTATGTGTTAAAGTTAAACCACAGATTTGAGTAGATTTTTACAGATGATGGTGTGGCTTCGGCTCGGATTAGCCATTTGGAACGCAGAATTCACGGAGAAAATATTCCTATCTGCTGCTAAAAGTTTCACAGAGGCGTTCTACTTATAAGAGACCACTAAGTTTGGCTTTGAGACAATTAATCAGCTATTGAATAGTCACTTCTTACAGACATGAAGTATAAAATAACATCTACAGAAACACAACACCCGGTTTGTCATTCCCGCAGGGAATCTCAACATCGTATTAGAGATTGGCATAGGACGATTCGGATCTGGATTCCCTGCGGAATGAAAAGTGAGATACATATTCTATTACCCAAATATATCAGTCTCACAACTCAATGATACGGGTTGAGAGTCGAACGTACGAAAATCATTCTCCGATAGGAGGTCGAGAAAAATCATAAAAAAAGTCCGTTTTCACTAGTTGTGAGACGGACTCTTCTTCTGTGCTCTAAAAATGCGCAATTTTTACCTTAAAATCTTATATTCTTAATGTGTCAGAAAAAGTTTTTGTCACTTAATCAACTACCCAATGGTCTTCTTTATGACCAATGGAGTATAAAATAGCATCTATAGAAATTCACCACAACGTTGTCATTCCCGCAGGGAATCTCAACATCGTATTAGAGATTGGCATAGGACGATTCGGATCTGGATTCCCTGCGGGAATGACAAACGATATGCATATTCTAAAATATTCATGAAAATCTTTGATTCTCTTTTTGTGTGATCTAAAATATGTGCAAATTTTTAATCGAAATTTGATGACTCATGTGTTAGCTAGCTTAATTTACCGGTAACCTAAAACGCAAGTCCCACACCCCCTGAAATTCTTCCGCCATCTTCACCGGTGAAATAATCTATCCTTGCAGAAAACATTTCAAGAATATTCAGCCAGAATCCTGCACCAACACCCTGATGCCATTTGTCAGAGGATTCCCGGTCCATCCAAACTCTTCCCAGGTCATAACCAATTAGGACTCCCATATTGGCGGGGGCGATGTTGTTTTTAATTCTTCCAAAATCCCATCGTATTTCGGCATTATTGACAAAATAAGATTTTCCTGCAAATCTTTCATTCCTGTAAGCACGCATCGCATTATTTCCACCTATTGCAGCCGCCTGATAAAATTCAAAATTATTATTGTTGATAATCATGGCATTGGTAGAATTGGCAAATACAAATCTGCCTCTTTTATCAATTCTGTGAAACACATTCAACATTCCCTGAAAGGTTGCGAAATTTTGATCGAAGGTTGAGATATTGGCTTTCCAGCCGGCGTTTAGCGCAAATTCCATTCCTAAAGTAGGAAATGCGTTATTATCTAAATTTTTAAAACTAAATGTATAATTAGCGCCTGCAAACTGCTGTCCGTTGAAAACTTCGGGACTGACATCCGGGGAAACGGCCACAAAACGGTCATCATTTCTCTGTACTTTAGCATGCTCAAAGGTCAGCTGGAACTGATGTTTAAGATTATGCCAGCTTGTTGTGGATAATGACGGCGCAAATTTAAACTGTGAAATCCGTACACGATTGTAATCTCTTTCAACGGTCTCTTTATCATATTCAGTTTCATTACCAAGACCAAAGAACGTTCTAGCAAAAAACGGCGTAGTATAAGATGCATCAATTCCGGCATCCCAGCTTCCGATTACTTTTTTAAAAATTCCTTTGTAGCCAAGATTAAATCCTCCTGTAGCAGTGTATACATTGGCTCTGAGACTGTGTCTTTGAGTATAGGGATCCCTGATGAAATTATTTACCGTATAGTTGGCTACAACGCCCAGAATAACTCCGTCATCCGGATTGAAATTGGCATTCGGATAGCCTGCAAAAAAATTATATCTGGGATGCTTGTAATTATAAGTGTTAATGGCATAATCATCTGAAATATGTTTTGTCGTCCCTTTCGTATTGTACGTATTTTTTTGGGATTTAAAATCATAAATTTTTACCTTACTGCCGTCAGCAACATTATAAGTATCATGGTTATAACCTCCGATCAAACGGATATTAATCTTCGGTCTTCCATCGCCTGAAACTTCATAGATATCATCGTCTTCAAGTCCGTAAATCCAGAGTTCCTTTGTTTTGGAATCGTCATAGGTTTTCTCAAAAACCAATTCAGGATTTTCTTTCTTTTTGTCTAGTTTATATTGTTTAACATTTACTGAGTTTCCGTTTTTTGTAATGACAAATTTATCAGGATTTACAGTTCCCGCTAATGGAACTTTTTTCTGTAAAACATCATAGTATTGAGACGCGTAGGTCTCTAATTTTGTTTTTCTTGATTTAAGCTTTCTCTGAATTTCTGCAATGGTTTCGTCCTGTACCTCTTTTGGTAAATTTTTAAAAGCATTATCAATATCCTCATCCGTGAGATGCTCCTGAATGTATTGTGCCTGTGCGATCCATTCTTCCTGAGTTGCACCCTTAAGGAAAACAAGATCAAGAGGATAAGGTTCCATGGAAAGCCATTTTACGCTTCTGATATCATCTTTAAAAGTTTTCATGTGGCGGATTGCCGGAATATTCATGATAATCTTAAAGGCATTGCCATCATATTTGCTGAACGCCTGATCCCGGTCACGGGGTATTGGTTTATAAACTACTTTATCGCCTTCCTGATATTCTGCCCATTTCCATTGATCTGAATGGCGATCCCAATCGCCGATCAGCATATCAAAAAGTCGTGCTCTGATATACAATTCCTGGTCTACCGAATATTTGTAATTTTTGTTAAAATTTTTAAGCACATCATCCGTTGAAACAATATCTTTTGCGTTATCTAATGAAGCAAGGGTTTTAGGATCTGAAGAAAAACGTTCTTCTATCATATACATTTCATCTCCATAATTCAGATTATATTCTCCCAACGCTTTTTGTTTAGGAATATAATATAATCTTGGATTGCTGTGATAAAGATCAATTTTGTCAGCCATATTTCCTACAGCAAACGGAGTAAAAGGATGGTTGGCAGTATAAAAATCCAGCAGGAATTTATCCGGAAACGTATTGTTCAGTTCATTTCCAAAAGTACTTTTTCTGAATGCCATGTTGTTAAGGAAACGTACGGCACTTTTTTTAACACCTCTCATCACAAATTCCTGTCCGTCCTGTGCTTTCAGACGAAGACTATTTGATTGGTTTCCTCCACCTTCTCTGAACGGAGTATATCCTCCGTCAAGCGTAGAAATATTAGCGGTAGGAGCTTCGATTGGCATTCCATAATATTTTCTGTAATGCTCACCCCAGAGCCATCTGTAAAATTTTCCTTTTTCCGTTAGTTTTTTAGGATAAATTGTAGATGTTACGGTAGAGGGAAAAGAATCGGGATAATTATTGATAAAATCGGTCGGTTTTTTTGTTACCTGGATATGTGAAAGTTTTTCTAAAGAATTATCTTTTGTCGAAAAATATTCAACGTCAGCACTTTTATCTTTTCTAATGTTTAATACGGCAAATCCGCTTCCTCCGTAGGAAAAGTCTGTTTTTTCTTTGATCGACGCCGGATCTACCTTAGAGCCGGCACCACTGATGATCTGCCGGATGTTTCTTGCTTCATGATATTGCAAGTTGTGATCGTGCCCGGAAACAAAAATAACATTGTCCTTTTCCTGAACGATGCTTTTTAATCTATTAGCAAGATCAGCATAATGTTGATTGTTAATATCTTCCGGATTTGCTCCTGATGAACTTCTCACCACATTGATGAGACTTGCCACTCCAGGTACCGGAATTTTACTCTTGAATGGAAAAAGATTAGATTTTGCCGAGCTGAATCCCGCATGGGTACCGCTGCTGATCACCGGATGATGGAGGGCAACAATGATTTGTTTGTCCTGATTTTTATTAACAAGATCTTTAAATTCAGTGAAAAAATCATCACGGGTTTTTATATCACAGTTTTTGTTGATTCCCGGATTTTTGTCCCAGTTTAGCAGTGCCCATTCCGAATCAATTACAATCAATTTTATATCTTTTGTTAAACTGATATCATCAATTGGACATGAGTTTTTAGGGAGAAAAGCTTTTTTATCATTTAAATAGCTTTTCACAAAATCCTCCTGGGATTTCATTCCATCCAAACCGTTGTACCAATCGTGATTTCCGGGAATAACCAATGTCTTTCCTTTAAAGTTTTTTACGATGGAAAGCTGGTCTTCCAGTTTTTTCTTTGCCACATCATAATTTTTATCAGACTTGTTAGGCATTCCATTTGGGTAAATATTATCCCCTAAGAAAATCAGCATAGAATTGCTGTCTGCAGCGTCCAGCTGGCTTTTGAGTAAATTTAATGTATGCTGAGACTGAGGCTCATCCGCATTTCCTGCATCTCCTACAAGGAAAATTTTAAAATCGGTATTTGATTTTATATCAGAATTGTTTACTTCAGATAAGTTTTTGCCTTTTTTTACGTTATATGTTGCGCAGGAATAAAGAACTCCGGCCGACAATACGAATCTAAGAGCAACAGAAGTATTTTTTAGATGAGTTTTCAAGTATAAATTCATAAATTTACATTAACAAAATTTCGGTGATGGACATTTTACAAAAAGCCAAAGATTATGTTGAAACCTTATTCAAAGATAAGCTATCTTCGGTATATTTTTATCATAATTTTATTCATACTACATTTACGGTAAACAAAGCTGAGGAAATCTTAAAAAATACTCCTGTATCTACAAAAGACCAGGAAAAGGTATTGCTTGCTCTTTGGTTTCACGATACAGGATACATAGAATGTGCCAAAGACCATGAAGAGAAAGGTGCGGTAATTATGAAAAATTTTCTCCAGAAAGAAGGTTATGCTGAAAATGACATTGATGATATCGCAAAGCTTATTCTTGCAACGAAAATCACTTATGAGCCACAAAATCTTCTGGAAAAAATTGTAAAGGATGCAGACTGCAGCCATTTTGCCAGCCACGACTATAATGATATTTCTGATTCTTTACGGAAAGAGTGGGAACTTACCAACGTACGGTGTTTTTCCAATGATGAATGGAACGCCGGAAATCTCGATATGCTAAAACACAAGCATCGTTTTTACACCGATTATGCAAAACAAAACTGGCAGCCTTTAAAAGATAAGAATATTAAAAAAATTGAGAAAAAACTGGAAAAGGAAGAAGATAAAAAAGACAGCTCTGAAAGTAAAAAATCTAAAGAAAAAGAGCCTAAATCAGACCGCAGTGTTGACACATTGTTCAGAGTGACATTGAGCAACCATACCAGATTAAGTGATATTGCAGACAGCAAAGCCAATATTCTGTTGTCGGTCAATGCGATTATCATTTCTGTCTGTCTTTCGGTATTGGTTCCAAAGCTTGATACCCCAAAGAATTCTCACCTTATCATTCCGAGTTTTATATTGTTATTATCTGCTGTTTTAACGATCATCTTTGCCATTCTTTCTACAAAGCCAAATGTTACCAAGGCAAGATTTACAGCAAAAGATGTTGCCGATAGAAAGGTAAATCTGTTATTTTTCGGGAATTTCAACCGTATGATTTTTGAGGATTATCAGGATGCGATGAATATTCTCATCAAAGACCGCGATTATATTTATGACTCAATGGTAAAAGATTTATATTATCTCGGAAAAGTTTTAGATAGGAAATACAGGCTTTTATCAATCACATACCAGATTTTCATGGCGGGAATTGTTATCTCTGTATTATCTTTCGGATATGCTTTTTTAAGTCTTTAAATGAATACCAACTCCATATTAAAAACTCATCTGTCGGGATGCGTTTTTTATTTTGCAAATGAGACTCTTAATGCCAAAAGTCCTGTAATTCCCTGAAGATCTTCCACACGGAGAAACTCTATGTCATTCTGAAGGATTTCCTTTTTTTGCAGCTTGTTGATATAATCCAGATATTCCCTTTGATTTTCCATGCCGAAGTAAACGATGGTTATTTTCCCGGGACAGGTAATTCTCTCGGAAGAATCTTTTACATGAGCTTTATCAAGACGCTTTTTAATGATTTCGTAATAAGAGTTGAATGCTCCGTCAACATCAAAACGCTTTTCGTCCATTCTGAAACGGATATCAATTTTTTCATTGTATACAAAAATTAATGAGGCAATATCTAGTGGAATTGGTAGATCTTTCTTAAAATTCTGAAATTCCCGTTCCATATTGCATATCGTCTTAAGCTGCCAGTATCTCAGTTTATGAACAACTTTTGAATGATAATGAAGTTCCGGAGCGATATTTTGTCCGATATACAGATTATGTTCAATTCCATCTGATTTAAACCTTTCGTAATAATGTGGGAAAATCTGCTGCGCCTTTGTTTGGCTTTCATCCAATACGTCCGCAAGTTTTCTGTTTACCAATGTGATTGAATCATCCAGATTTTTACGTTTACTGTAAAATAAATCATTTTGCGTAAAAACCTGACTGAAATAATCTTTTATTTTTGCCTTAACTTCACTGGAAGACTTTATCTCCAACTTAGCCTGTAAAAAAGGATGAATCTCATCTCTAAGCAGCCGCTGAAAACGTTGCTCACTGTCCGCTTTTATTTCATTGTTCAGCTCATTCTCAAAAATATCAATAGCCAGAACATATTTCTCAGTATCAGACTCCAGCATAGAGAAAATTTCATGTAAGCATTCAATTTGCTGGTTGAGGTCTTCAAGCATAAAATTATATCGTTTTTCAGAAGATGAATGGATATCTGAAAAACCAAAAAGAGGCGTAAGGTTTTTAAAGGTGATTTGCTTTAAAGTATATATTTTTTTAGAAAGAGAAGCATTAAAATATTTTTCAGCTTCATTCCTGAATTTCCAGACAACACTATCATGGATCGAGGTATATTCACGCTGAATAATTGCTTCGATCTGATAGTTTTTTTCAAAACTGAATCTGTTTATTGAAAACAGGATCATATCCGAAAAAAATTCCAGTTTTTTTAGTTTCAGGCCATTGAAGCTGTTGACAATAGGGGAGGTGAACTCCATGATGGCGACTAACTCGTTCTCTTTCATGATCGGGATGACCATGAAGCTGTTGATGTTGTTATCACTTAAAATTTTAAATGAAGGCAGAGATTGTATATCGTAATCCAAATTCGTGATGTTGGAAACTACGATAGGCTTGGAATTGTGATTTAAATTCGTGAAAGTACTTCGTCTCGTTTCTTCATCAGAAGCATTGATCCAGAAATCAAGAATATGGTTGGTAAAAACATTTTCGTAAATCGGAAGTTTCTCCAGATGCTGGTCTTTTTTGTTAAAAAGCATTAATCCAAAATTAAGCTCAGCAACATCAAAATAAGATTTGAAAATTTCAACAAGATTTTCATCCGGCGAAAGGTTTTCGGGATCAATACTGATCATGCTGGATTTAAGATCAGATAATGCCACTTCAGAGGTGCAGTCTACCAGGGAAATGATCGTAAAGCCTTTTAATATCCAAGATTCTGACGGGAAATATTTTTTCCACATCTTATAATCGTCAAGATTTTCCAGCAGCGCATCCACCACTTCTTCCGAAGGAAGTTTTGTGCCTTCTTTAGGATATACTTCTGTAAAATCAGAATTTACCGTGATTTTGTAATGCTTTATGACTCCCAGCCTGTTCGGGATGTCATAATAAAATGGAAGCGAGCTTTTGATATCCCTTTTGTAGTAGGTTTGTAGAATTAGGCAACAACAAAATACATAAAATTCATCATCATCAATATTCCGAAGTTCGATTTCGAAATCTTTTCCGGCATCTTTAAGAATATTTTTAAATCTTTCCGTGTAGTTGAAGGTAATATTAGAAAGAGGACTGCTGGCCGCTTTTATTTCGTTATAGGTAAGTCCTGTTGGGAAAAGATCGGAAAGCAAAAGCTTAATAAGCTCATCATGTTTTTCCAGCAGGGAAATATCCTGAAAACCATCTCTCAGTTCCCGGAAATTTTTGGTCTTATCAATCAACGATTTGGCATAGTTGACACGATAATCCAGACGGTCGTTGTATCGGATATGTTCCAGAACATCCAAATATTTTTTGAAAGAAATATAAACCTGAAATGGAGCGTCTTTTTTGTAAAGATTTGCCAAAACTGAAATTTAAAGTAAAGGTATAAAAAAACCACAACTTAGCGGTTGTGGTTTGTTATTTTAAACGATTTTTTTATAATCCGAACTGTTTTGCAAACAGGTCAGGGAAAACTCCCAAAACAATAATTGAAGCAATTATAACTACCGCAACGATATTATAAGTTAAGGTTACTTTCTCTGAAGATTTGAATGTACTTTCTTTAAAGAAAAACATTGAAATAATTAATCTTAAATAATAAGCAATGGAAAGGGCAGATCCTAAAACGGCTACCAAAACCAGGAAAACGCCGTGGTCAGAGTTCATTGCCTGAGAGAATAATGCAAATTTCCCCATAAAGCCGGCTGTCAACGGAATTCCTGCCATTGAAAGCATAGAGATTGATGCTACTACAGCCAACAATGGTTCTGTTTTTGCCAAGCCTCTGAAAGCTCCGAAAGAAGTTTCTCTTTTTAGTTTCTCAACATAAATCAGACACATGAAAACCCCCACTGTTGCTAAAGAATATGCAAATAAATAAAATGCCAGATTATAAGTTGAAAGACTTGTCATTCCGAAGAATACCAAACCGATGTAACCTGCATGGGAAACTGAAGAATATGCCAGCATTCTCTTTGCATTTGTCTGCGCAAGACCCATAACGTTTGCCAATAATAAAGTGATGATCAGGAATACGCCGAAAACGTTAATCCATTCTTCTGTAACTCCTCCGAAACCAATGGTCATTAATCTGAATAATGCATAAAACCCGGAGATCTTCACAACACTTGCCATAAAAGCTGTAATCAATGAAGGTGCACCATAATAAACATCAGGACTCCACATGTGGAAAGGTGCCAATGCTACCTTGAATGCCAATGCACAAAGAATCAGTAATACACCCAGGATGAACATTACATCTTTAGGATTTGAAACTCCAAAATCCTGGATCTTATATAAATCAAAACTTCCGGTACTTCCGTAGATAAATGCAATACCAAACAACAGGAATCCTGTCGCAAATGCACCCATTAAGAAATATTTTATGGAAGCTTCATTTGATCTTAAATCCGTTTTGTTGGCTCCCGCCATTACATATAAAGGAATAGAAAGGATTTCTACACCTAAGAATAGCGTTACTAGATTCTGGTATCCGAAAAGGATAATTCCGCCACATAGTGCGAAAAGCATTAATGCATATAATTCTGACTGGTGGCTTCTGTGGTTACTGAATGCAAAACCTCCCAAAAAGAATAATAATAGTGTGGTTACAATTGATATTTTTGTGAACAACGCGGTATTTTCGGTATAATCGTACATGTGTCGGTATTGTGCGAAGAATGCACATTCCGGCATGAAACTTACCCATAATGCGATGATCAATCCCAAAATCCCAATGTATCTTGCGAATTTTCCTTGTTCAAAAACTCCTGAAAATAACGCAACAACTGCCGTTAGGAAAACAATAATTAAAACACTCATAATTTATAGTTGAGATTTGAAGTTTAAAGTCTTTAGCTTTTCTCTAATCTTCTCCGATCTCCTAATTTTTTAATTTTTAAATCTTTTAATTTTTAACTGGCCATTGCCGTGTAGATAAACTTCAACGAACTATTCACCATTTCGATGATCGGCTGTGGGAAAATACCAAATACAATCACAAAAACCGCTAAACTTGCCAACACAGAGAATTCTACTGTAGATAAATCTTTTGCTGTACTTAAAACTGCCTCATCACCTTGTCCGAACATTGCTTTTCCATAGAATCTCAGTAAATAAACAGCGGCAAGAATTACAGTAAGACCCGCAATTACTGCTGCCAATCCGTTAAAATCATAGACAGACTTCAACAGGATAAATTCCCCGATAAAACCATTGGTCAATGGAACACCCATAGAACCTAATATAATGATCAGAAACAATACGGCAAATTTAGGAGCTACTTTTGCAAGACCTCCCATTTGTCTGATGTCTCTTGATTTGAATCTTTTGTATAAAATATCACAGCAGTAAAATAAACCCACCACGTTGATACCGTGCGCAAATGTTTGCACCAAAGCCCCTTCGGCACCCTCGATATTGAATGTCCCTCTTAAAGTAATCACCGCAGAAGCGAAGATCCCTGCAACCATTAATCCAACGTGAGAAAAAGAAGAATATGCAATAATTCTCTTCATATCCGTTTGTATGATCGCGATTAAAGCTCCGTGAACAATTCCTACGATGGCTAAGATAATTACAATCTGTCCTGAAATTCCTGCTATCGGAAGCGGAGTGATCGGTAATAAATAACGCATAACTCCATAAATCGCCATTTTAAGCATGATCCCTGACAAAAGCATTGATCCTTGAGTTGGCGAATAAGTATACGTATCCGGTTGCCAGGTATGGAAAGGGAATACAGGTAATTTCACTGCAAAAGCAAAGAAAATAAACCAGAATATCACCGTTTGTTGCGTTTCGTTTAATTGAGCATTATAAAGATCTGTCAGTGCAAAAGATGCAGAATGATTGTAAACATAAATCAATCCTGCTAACATGAATAATGATCCAACAAAGGTATAAACGAAGAATTTCGTAGTAAATTCAAATCTCTTATTTTCCTGACCCCAAAGTCCGGCAATGAACCAGATCGGAATCAACGTTACTTCCCAGAAGATGTAGAACAATAATCCGTCAAGCGAAGTGAAAACTCCAACCAATCCGAACTGCATTAGCAGAATCAAACCGTAGAAGGTGTTTCTGTAGCTTACATTTTCATTAAAAGAAGATAAAATAATGATTGGCGTTAAAATATTCGTCAGCAATAAAAGAAGAAGGCTCATCCCATCGATACCGAAGTGAAGCGTGCTCTTAATAAATTGCGACCATGGGTAATTGATCTCGTGCTGTAATACGCTGTCTACTGTCGGATTAAAATCAAAATCCGCCGTAATGTAGAAGGTAATCAGCATTTGTATTAATGCAATTCCCAATGCCAAATATTTGCTGGATTTATTTTTCCATGCAAAAACTAATCCCGAACCTACTAGAGGTAATAGTAATAATGTTAATAATAAACCAGACATTATTGTAATATAAAGTTAACAATCAGTATAATTCCCACCGCTAAAGACATGATCAGAATGTAGTTCTCGACATTTCCGTTCTGGATGCGCTTCATGGCTTTTCCGCTGTCTTCAGCACCTTCGCCTACGAAGTCTACAAAACGATCAAGAATACCTTTATCAAACATCTTTCCTCCGCGTCCTAATCCTTCAACAGTTTTTACAATCAATGCATTGTAAAGTTCGTCAACATATAATTTTCTGGCAGACAGTTTTTCCCATCCTGTGTACTGTTCTTCCGGCAATGCTTGTTTTTTCTTATTTACATAAGTGTTTTTAACCATAAACCAAACAGTAAAGAACATAAGAACTGTCGCGCCTAAAAGTATCATTTCAGTACCAAACGGAACTCCGGAAAGAGTCGCTTCCATTTGGTTAAAGCTCTCCTCAGTAAGAACCGGTTTCAGCCATTCCATTAATTTTGCATAATGACCGTGATCGATAAAGTGAGGAAGGTTGATTAAACCACCAACTACAGAAAGAATTGCCAATACGATCAATGGTAATGTCATATTTGTCGGGCTTTCGTGTAAGTGGTGTTTTTGTTCTTCAGTACCCCTGAACTCTCCATGGAAAGTTAGATAATACAATCTGAACATATAAGTTGCTGTAATTGCCGCTAAAATAAATAAGATCACCCAGTATACCGGATTTTTAGCAAAAGCAGCTACTAAAATTTCGTCTTTAGAAATCATCCCTGACAGTAAAGGAAATCCTGAGATCGCCAGTGTTCCGATAAGGAAAGTAGCGTGGGTAAGCGGAATATATTTTTTCAGACCACCCATGAAACGCATATCCTGCTCATTGCTCATCGCATGAATCACAGAACCTGCCCCTAAGAACAATAATGCTTTGAAGAAAGCGTGTGTCATTACGTGGAACATAGCCGTTGTATACGCTCCGAGACCTAAAGCAATGAACATAAATCCAAGCTGTGAAACAGTAGAGTAAGCCAATACTTTTTTGATATCGTTCTGACGTAGTGCATAGAAGCCAGCTAAAGCAGCTGTCAAGAATCCGATGAATAAAATTCCTCCCTGAACGGTTGGTGCTAAAGTAAATAAGAAGTTTGATCTTACGACCAAATAGATACCCGCTGTTACCATCGTTGCCGCGTGAATTAACGCAGAAACAGGAGTCGGCCCAGCCATCGCATCTGGTAACCATGTATATAATGGAACCTGAGCTGATTTACCGGTGGCACCGATAAATAAACTTGCCGTAATAAAGATAATTACGCTTCCGTCTAATTCAAATTTTCCAGCGTTTTCTCTGATTGTTAGATAATCAACAGCATTGGTTTGAGAAGCCAGCATGAAGATCCCGATTAATAACGCAAGGTCACCGATTCTATTCATAATGAAAGCTTTTCTTGCCGCTTTACCATATTCTTCGTTGGTGTACCAGAATCCGATCAGTAAATAAGAACACAATCCAACCCCTTCCCATCCGATGAATAAGATCAGGTAGTTGCTTCCCATTACCAATAACAACATGGAGAAGATAAATAGATTTAAATAAGTGAAAAACTTATAGAAGCCTTTATCGTGGCTCATATATCCGATAGAGTAGAGGTGAATTAAAGAACCGATTCCTGTGATAATCATGATCATCATTAATGACAACTGATCGATCTGGAATCCAAAATTGATCTGAACTCCATTTACTCTAAACCATTCAAAAGCTTTTACAATGACAGGCTGGCTTTCAGAATCAAAATTTATAAAAATACTTACTGCAATGCAGAAAGATGCAAAAACCATTGCCGTAGCCAAACTACCCACAACAATTTTTGGAAGATTTTTTCCGAACAGACCGTTAATAAGAAAACCTAAAAGTGGTAAAAGTATTATTGCATACACTAAATTTTCCATTCTTATCCTCTTAATTTATTAAATATACTTACATCAACAGAACGGGTATTTCTATACAGCATAGCAATAATTGCCAAACCTACCGCTACTTCCGCAGCAGCCACCACCATAATGAAGAAAACTAAAAGTTGTCCGTCGCCGTTTCCTTTATACGCTGAAAATGCTGCCAATAAAAGGTTTACAGAATTCAGCATAAGCTCTACACAACCCAAAATAACAATCGCATTTTTTCTCAGCAATACGCCCAACACTCCCAGACAGAATAATACTGACGAAAGAATGATGAAATAATTCAGAGGAATGCTTTGTATAAATGTATTTACTTCTCCCATAATTTTATAAATCTTTTTTACCGATTAATACCGCACCTACAATACCTGCCAAAATAAGGATGGACGCAAGCTCAAACGGTAAAACATATTCATTAAACAAAAGTCTCCCAAGATTTTTGGTTAGCCCAACACTTCCGTCTACATTTTCAACTACAATCTGATTCTGCTGAACGCCTCTGAATACGCCTAAAACCCCAATTAATAAAAGACCTGCTGTAAAAACTCCAACAAATTTTAAAGTATTGTTCTTCTTACTTTCGTCTTGTTTATTAAGGTTAAGCATCATCAGGATATAAAGGAATAATACCATGATGGCCCCGGCGTATACAATAATCTGGATAATCGCAAGGAATTGTGCATTCAGCAGAATGTACATGCCCGCAATAGAAAACATCGTAACAATTAATGACAAAATAGCATATAAAGGATTTCTAGCAAATACGAAATACACCGCACTTGCCACTGCTAAAAACGCCACCAAGAAAAATAAAAACTGATCCATTATTTTACCGCATTTTTTTGTTTCTCGGATTGTCTTTCTGTAATATCAATCCTTTCATTTATTTTTTCAACCAATTTATCTTTTCCGTAAATGAAAGAACCTCTGTTGGTTTCTACGTCTACCAACCTGTCAGTAAGGTAAATCGCAGATTTCGGACAAGCCTCTTCACACATGCCGCAGAAAATACATCTCAGCATATTGATTTCATATACTGAAGCATATTTTTCTTCTCTGTATAAATGCTTTTCCTCTTTTGTTCTTTCAGCAGCAGTCATTGTAATTGCTTCTGCAGGACATGCCACCGCACAAAGTCCGCACGCTGTACATCTTTCCCTGCCTTCTTCGTCTCTTTTCAAAACGTGCTGACCTCTCCAGATATCCGCTCTGGGCTTCTGTACTTCCGGATACGAATATACGGCAGGAGCACCTTTCAGTACGGTTCTTACAGCATGCTTAAATGTAATCCCCATTCCTGTAAAAATTGCAGGCAAGTAGATTTTTTCAGCAAGGGTCATTTCTTTATTAGAAACAACTTTTGATCTGTTCGTAAGTTTCATTTATTTTTATTATTAAATGTTAGAAGATGGAAGCTGGAAGATGGAAGTTTAAACATCGTCACATTTTCACATCAGCTCATTTTCAAATTAATTAATTTCCAAATGCTAAAATTACAGCTCCTGTAATCAGCAAGTTTACCAATGCCATTGGGATCAAAGTTTTCCACCCCAAATGCATTAACTGGTCATATCTGAATCTCGGAAGTGTCCATCTGATCCACATAAAGATCAAAATTCCGATTACCGTTTTAGCTAAAAATGCTACGATACTCAAAATTCCGGCAGTGTTTTCACCCCAGTTCTGAGTTACCCACTCAATTCCCGGATAGTTATAACCTCCGAAGAAAAGAACTACCATGAAAGCATTAGAAATAAACATATTCACATATTCACCGAACATGTACAATCCTAATTTCATGGAAGAATATTCAGTTGAATATCCGGTTACCAATTCGGACTCACACTCCGGTAAATCGAAAGGGTGTCTGTTGGTTTCCGCTAAAGCCGCCACGATGAATACCAGGAAAGCAACCGGTTGGTAAAAAATATTCCAGTTAAGACCGGAAACCCAAGGAATAACTCCCCAAAGTTTTCCATTCGTCTGGCTTGCGGTGATTTCTTTTAAATCTAAGCTTCCTGTCATCATAATAATTGAAAGTAAAGCCAATCCCATTGCCAATTCGTAAGAAATCATCTGAGAAGAAGCACGGATAGCGCCTAATAATGAATATTTGTTGTTTGAAGCCCATCCTCCGATCATGATTCCGTAAACGCCGATGGAAGCCATTCCGATGATGAAAAGTACACCAACATCAATGTTAGCCACCTGTAGATCATAAGAAGTACCTGCAATATTTAAACTTTTACCCCAAGGAATAACTGCTCCTGTGATTAATGAAATAAACATTACCAAAGCCGGCCCTAATACGAAAAGGAACTTTTCTGCATTAGCGGGGGTAAAATCTTCTTTAAAGAAAAACTTTCCACCGTCAGCAAGAGGTTGCAGCAATCCGAAAGGCCCTGATCTGTTTGGTCCGATTCTATCCTGCATAATGGCAGCAACTTTTCTCTCTGCCCAGGTAGAGTAGGCTGCAATCGTTAACGAAAGCAGGAAAAGTGCCAGTACAAGTATAAGTTTAAATGTAAGTAAATCCATTTTTTAATTTAAATGTTTTGAAGATGGGAGCTGGAAGCCGGATGTTCAGTACATCGTTGCATCAACTCATCATCACATTACCAATTTTTTATAATTTTTAAACGGCTGATGTTGAAAGCATTAATTGAGTTTTAAAATTAAACTTTCAGCTTCCCACATCCGACTGTTTTATTTTTCGTCTTTTTCACTGATTTCCTTAGCCATCGGATTGTCTAAAACTCTTAGCTCATCTTTTGGCTTTTCATAATGGTTCAATGAAATAACAGAATGTCTGTCGATATGTCTTGGACCTTCGATGTTCCAGTCAGAAAGTTCTTTTCTCTCGAAACGACAAGTGTCGCAGATGAATTCTTCAACTTCTCCCCATTGGTCTTTTCTAGCAGTAACTCTTACAATTTCGTCACCTTTCATCCACACAACAGCTTTTCCTGAACATTTATCGCAGTTGCAAGAAGCGTTCATTGGTTTTGTAAACCAAACTCTGCTGGCAAAACGTGCTGTTCTGTCGGTTAATGCTCCAACCGGACAAACGTCAATTACATTTCCTATGAAATCATTATCCAAAGCTTTATTTAAATAGGTAGAAATTTCAGCATGATCTCCTCTGAAAAGGATTCCGTGCTCTCTTTCTCCTGTTAACTGATTTGCTGCTAATACGCATCTTGCACACAGAATACAACGGTTCATGTTCAATTTAATGTGCGGACCAAGATCATCAGCATCATAAGTATTTCTTTCGAATTCCGTTCTTGTATTTTCCACACCATGCTCATATCCTAAATCCTGGAGGTGACATTCACCAGCCTGATCACAAATAGGGCAGTCTAATGGGTGATTAACCAATAAAAACTCAGTAACAGCTTTTCTTCCTTCCTGAGCTTTTTCGGAAGTAAGATTTTTTACTTCCATACCATCCATTACATTGGTTCTGCAGCTTGCAACCAACTTTGGCATAGGACGCGGATCTGCTTCAGATCCTTTAGATACTTCTACCAGGCAAGTTCTGCATCTTCCTCCACTGGTTTCCAATTTGCTGTAGTAGCACATTGCAGGAGGTACAGATTTTCCACCGATTTGTCTTGCTGCTTCCAAAATAGAAGTTCCAGGCAATACTTCGGTAGTCTGTCCGTCTATAGTTATTTTGAATTTTTTTACCTCTTCGCTCATATTCTATGCTTTTCGCTTATGCTGTTAAAGCTTTAAGCTATATTTAATTATACTTCTTTGTATTAAATGTATATCCTATTCCGGCCAGTACTTCTCCGAAAACAAAATCCTGACGGGCTTTATCCGGTTTGTTATTGAGTGTTGTTTTTATATCCCACATATTGATATACCCGGCTTTTGCTTCTGCTCTTAGCATCCAGTTTTTCCAGAAAACCATATTAATGCTTGATCTGAGATCTGTTCCCATCCCTGCCACATGAAAACGGTCGCTTCTGTCATTACCAAAAAGTTTCACATTACTTTTCGGAAACATAAACCCGAGTCCGGCTCCGTAAGACCATACAAGATCTATATTCTTTTTATGAACAAGATTCTTATATTTTTCAAGACCTAAATTTTCATAATTAAGTCCGTCTGTATGTTCAAAGGTAAGGAACTGCCCATCAGATAAATCTACTTGTCCGTTCTGTACCATTGCTGCATATTTCGGATCTGAAATATGTCCTGAGAAATCAACAGTCTGTTCCTGTTTCATAACATATTTCATATGGTCAATGCCTAATACAAGAGCCAAATTATCTTTAATAAAATAACCCAGTCTGAAATTGTACTGCGTTACCGTAAACCAGCTCGGATCAAAATAAACGATTCCGAATTTCGTAGGCTTATCTCTTGCGGATACATTATTCAACTGAAAATCATAACCGTTTCCACTAAAGTGAATATCCGAATTACTGTAAGCCCCGCGGTTCCAACCGTAAAAAACAAAAACTTGCCCCTTTCTGCTTAGTGGTAATGGTTTTTCTTTCTTTTCAGCTTTAAATGGAGTAACCTCCAATTTGTATTCTTTTTCTATTGTGTCTTTTTTGACTTGTCCAAAAGCAAAACCAGACACTATTAGACCGATTGCTAATATCTGTTTCATTTTAAGCATTATTCTCAACAGCAGGGATTGGATCTGCGTAATGAGCCAATCCGTAGTTTTGTGTTAAACACAATTCTGGGTTTTTAACGTGCCATTCGAACTCATCCCTGAAATGGCGGATCGCTGCTGCAACCGGCCAAGCTGCTGCATCACCCAATGGGCAAATTGTATTTCCTTCGATCTTTCTCTGAATATCCCAAAGCAGATCGATATCTTCCATTTTTCCTTCTCCTTTCTCGATTTTCTTTAAAATCTTGTACATCCATCCCGTTCCTTCACGGCAAGGGGTACATTGTCCACAACTTTCGTGATTATAAAATCTCGCTAATGTCATGGTATGCTCTACGACACACTGGTCTTCATCCAGTACGATGAAGCCTCCTGAACCCATCATGGTACCGGTAGCGAAACCACCGTCTGCCAACGATTCGTAGTTCATGTATCTTGGTTCTCCGTTTACAGTTTTAAGTAATAAATTGGCTGGAACGATCGGAACAGAGCTTCCTCCAGGGATACAAGCTTTTAATCTTTTTCCGTCCTTGATACCACCGCAATATTCGTCAGAGTAAATGAATTCTTCAACTGTGATTGTCATATCGATTTCGTAAACGCCTGGTTTGTTGATGTTTCCACAAGCCGAAATCAATTTTGTACCTGTAGATCTTCCCACACCAATTTTAGCATATTCTGCTCCGGTAATATCAATGATCGGAACAATTGCTGCGATAGATTCAACGTTATTAACTACCGTTGGTCTCTCCCAAAGTCCTTTTACAGCCGGGAATGGTGGTTTTAATCTTGGGTTTCCTCTTTTTCCTTCAAGAGACTCAAGTAAAGCAGTTTCTTCACCACAGATATAGGCTCCAGCACCTCTCTGAACATAGATTTCTAAATCAAAGCCGGTTCCTAAAATATTTTTACCTAAAAATCCTGCTGCTTTGGCTTCCTCGATGGCTTCCTCCAGAATGTCTGGAATCCATGAATATTCTCCACGAATGTAGATGTAAGAAGTATTTGAACCTAAACAATAAGATGAAATCAGCATTCCTTCAATCAGTAAATGAGGAAGAAATTCCATCAGATATCTGTCTTTGAAAGTTCCAGGTTCAGATTCATCGGCATTTACAACCAAGTGTCTCGGAACGCCTTCCGGTTTTGCCAGGAAGCTCCATTTCATTCCGGTTGGGAATCCTGCTCCACCACGTCCACGAAGCCCAGAAGCTTTTACTTCTTCAAGAATTTCGTCAGGTGTCATTTTCAAGGCTTTTTCAGCTGCTGTGTAACCTCCCTGTTTACGGTAGGTCTCAAAGTAGCGGATTCCTTCTATATGTGCGTCTTTAAGTAAAAGTTTTTTACTCATTTTTATTATGCTTTTAGCTATTGGCTTATGGCTTTTAGCTTTATAATTATTTTAAAAATTAACTCAATTTAGTCCAAAGCAACCTGCCCCTCTCTGCAAAGATCAAGGATTTCATCTACTTTTTCTATCGTTAAATTTTCATGAAAGAACTTTCCTAACTGCATCATCGGAGCATATCCACAAGCGCCTAAACATTCAGCAGGCTTTAAGGTGAACATTCCGTCTTCTGTGGTTTCTCCGTCCTTAATGTTCAGTTTGGTTCTGATATGGTTAAGGATTTTTTCACTTCCTGAAACCATGCAAGGTCCCGTTCTGCATACTTCCAAAACATATTTACCTACCGGCTTCATATTGAACATTGTATAGAAAGTTGCCACTTCATATACTTCAATTGGCTTAATACTCAATAATTCTGCGACATAATCCATCACAGGAACGTCTAACCATCCTCCGAATTCTTTTTGTGCCAAATGCAGTACAGGAATAAGAGCAGATTTTTGTCTGCCTTCAGGATATCTTGCGATCATTTTGTGCACCTGTGCTAAACTTTCCGGTTTAAAAGCTATTGTTTCGCTCACTTTTTTAAATTTTAAATTTTGAATTTTAGACTTTAAATTCTAAAAAATTTCAATTTTTATGTAGTTTGGATTAATCTAAAATTCATAATCCAAAATTTATAATTATTTTATGCGTCTAATTCTCCCGCAATAATATTCATACTACACATGGTCACGATCGCATCAGAAATTACAGAACCTGTAATCATTTCAGGATATGCCTGATAGTAGATAAAACATGGTCTTCTGAAGTGAAGCCTGTAAGGGCTTCTTCCACCATCGCTCACCAGATAGAATCCTAATTCTCCGTTTCCACCTTCTACAGCATGGTAAACTTCACCTTTCGGCACATCCGTTTCTCCCATTACGATCTTAAAATGGTAAATCAAGGCTTCCATTTTTTGATATACATCAGCCTTTTCAGGAAGATAAAAATCAGGAACATCTGCATGGAATGGCCCTTCAGGAAGATTTTCGTATGCTTGTTTGATGATTTTAATTGATTCCCAAATTTCCTGTTGACGAACCATGAAACGGTCGTAAGTATCTCCTGATGTTCCCACAGGAATAATGAAGTCGAAATCTTGGTAAGAAGAATAAGGCTGTGCAACTCTCACATCATAATCTACACCTGTTGCACGTAGGTTCGGACCTGTAAAACCATAGCTTAATGCTCTTTCTGCAGAAATAGCTCCTGCTCCGATAGTTCTGTCCATGAAAATTCTGTTCCTTTCCAATAAAGTACAGAATTCTTTAAATCTTGGCGGGAACGTTTTAAGGAAATCCTTAATCAACTCATGGAATTTTGGTGTGAAATCTCTTTCAAAACCTCCGATTCTTCCCATATTGGTTGTCATTCTTGCACCACAGATCTGCTCGTACATATCATAAATACGTTCTCTTTCGATGAACATATAAGTAAGACCAGTAATTGCTCCCGAGTCCATTCCCGTTACCCCGTTGCAGATCAGGTGGTCACCGATTCTTGCTAATTCCATTAAAATGACACGCATATAATCTACACGCTTTGGAACTTCAACGCCGATTAGCTTCTCCACAGTCATGTGCCAACCTAAATTGTTGATGGGTGCAGAACAATAATTCATACGGTCGGTAAGGGTCGTGATCTGAGCGTAGTTTCTTCTCTCGGAAATTTTCTCAAATGCTCTGTGGATGTATCCCACGGTTTGCTCGGCGTGAAGGATTCTTTCTCCGTCCATCGTTAAGATATTCTGGAAAATCCCGTGCGTTGCAGGGTGAGTAGGCCCTAAATTGAGGGTGTATAACTGTCCGTCAATTTGCTCCTTACTGTCGTACTGGTTTAGTATATTAGATAATGAGTTATCTTTCATAATATATAATTGATAATTGATAAGCGATAATTGATCATTAATCAATCATCATTAATCATTTATATTTTTATCTTCCGAACATTGCATCGTCCTTATCGGTTCTGGTTCCGTCTTCCAGACGATATTCCTTCAACATGGGATGGTATCCAAGGTCTTCCATATTTAAGATAGGTCTCAGATCAGGATGTCCCTTAAATTTAATTCCGAAGAAATCATAGGTTTCTCTTTCCATCCAGTTGGCTCCGGCGTATAATTCTACTAAAGAATCAACTTCGATATTTTCTCTGGACATAAAGATTTTCAGACGCAATCTGAAATTGGTCATCATATTGTGAAGATGATAAACTACTCCGATTTCTTTTTCAGGAAACTCAGGATAATGGATCCCACAGACATCAGTAAGGAAATTGATTTCTAATGATGAATCTTTGAGGTAATGAACGATTTTCTTCAGATCTTCCTTCTTTACTTCGATTGTCAACATTCCGTAAGGCTCTGAACTAGAGATTACAGATTCCGGAAATTCTCTTGTGATTGCTTCTAATACAAATTCGTTTGTCATTTCCATTAATTACTAATGTTGTAAGAATCTAATAATTTCTGGTATTCAGGCATGTCTCTCCTTCTGATGCTTTCGCTTTCAGCCAAGGCCTGAACCTGCATTACACCTTCTATGATTTGTTCTGGTCTCGGAGGGCAACCAGGGACATAAACGTCTACAGGGATAATTTTATCGATGCCCTGCAATACAGAATAGGTATCAAAAATACCACCGCTGGAAGCACAGGCTCCAACTGCTACCACCCATTTCGGCTCTGCCATCTGAGTGTAAACTTCTTTTAGGACAGGTCCTAATTTTTTAGATATAGTTCCGCAAACCATTAGCATATCTGCCTGTCTTGGTGAGAAAGAGTTTCTTTCCATACCAAATCTTGAAGCATCATACGTTGGGTTTAAGGTCGCCATAAACTCGATACCACAACAAGAGGTTGCAAAAGGTAACGGCCAAAGAGAAAACTTTCTTGCCATCCCGATTACACTGCTCAGTTTCGTTGCGAAAAACCCTTCTCCTTCAAATCCTTCGGGAGCAGGTGCATCTGTTCTTATTACTGGTTTGTTATCTGACATTTTTGTAGATTTTAGATTTTAAATTTTAGATTCTAAATTATTGTTAATGTTAACTTTAATTAAAAATCACCATCTAAAATTTGTAATTTAAAATTTATAATTTCCTTTATTTATCCCAGTCCAGAGCGCCACGTTTCCAGACATAAAAAAATGCCATGAAGAAAATCGCCACGAATGTGAGTACTGCCAGGAATCCTTCCATTCCGAATTCTCTGAAGTTTACTGCATAAGGATAAAAAAATACGATTTCAATATCGAATAGTACAAATAATACCGCAGTCAAAAAATATTTAATGGAAAACGGTGTTCTTGCATTTCCTTCTACCGGGACTCCACACTCCCAGCTTTGGTTTTTTACAGAATTTCCTTTTTTCTGTTTCGGACCTAAAAAATGCGCTCCAAGCAAAGAAATGGCTACGAACCCTATCGCAACACCTGCTTGTATAAGGATTGGAATATAACTTTCAGGTAAATTCATTTTTGCATTATTATCTCAATTTGCAAATTTAGCGAATAAACAAGAAAGCATGAAATTTATCGGGTTAAAAGTCGCTTCAAAATGAAGAAAACCGATAATTTAGAATGAATAAAAATAGTGTTATTTCTTCATTTTTTTAAGAAGAGAAAAAGCCATAAACGAAATATAGGCAAACAATACACTTGCATAAATAATATTGATGGCAGTATCCGTTCTGTCATCACCTGACTGCAGAAAAATATTAAAAATGATAAATCCTGCGATTAAAACTCCAAAAATAATAAGATGGATTTTCATAAATTAAATACTGATAAGTCTACTTTTTTTGATTTGAAGAAATTATTTGATATTTAAAGAGTAAGTGCGCCTTCTTTTATGGTTGACCGGATTGTAATCCTGCCACAAAAGCTGAACACTTTTATTTTCTTCTAATTCCGGATTGGTTTCCAGGTATTTTACTCCTTTTTTTCTGAAAAGCTTCCAGATTTCCTTAAAAATAATGGATGTAACCCCTCTTCGCTGATAATCAGGATGGATTCCTATTAAATAAAAATTAGCCCGGTCGTTTTTCTTTCCCGCTTTCAAAAAATGCCACCATCCGAAAGGTAAAAGTTTTCCTCCTGATTTTTGTAAAGCTATTGAATAAGAAGGCATCGTAATAGCAAAAGCCACGAGCTGATCTGCGTCATCTGCCACACACACAATATAATCCTTATCAATTAACTTAAAATATTTTTCCTTATACGTTTTGCGCTGTTCATCGGAAATAGGAGTGTATGTAGATAGATGCTTATAGGTTTCATCCAAAAGGTCAAACATGGGATCAACATATTCAATAATTTCTTCTTTTGATTTGAATTTTAAAACTTTAAGCTTGTATTTTTGCGATATTAATTCGTTGAATTTGTGAATTTTATCGGGAAGTATTTCAGGGAATTGAAGCTCAAATTCTACCCACTCTTTTTCCTTTGTCAGACCTAAATTTTCAAGATGTTTCGGGTAGTATTCATGGTTGTAAATTCCGATCATCGTTGCAAGTTTGTCAAAACCTAGTGTCAACATTCCTGCTTTGTCCAGATTGGTGAAGCCCATTGGCCCTTCTATTTTGTCGATGTGCTTTTCTTTCGCATATGCTACTGCCGTATCGATCAATGCTTTTGATACTTCGTGATCGTCGATGAAATCAATCCATCCAAAACGTACTTTTTTTATTCCAAGTTCTCGCTCCTCTTTATGATTGATCATTACCGCAATTCGGCCGACAATTTTATGATCTTTATATGCCAGAAATTGTTTCGCTTCAGAGTATTGCAATGCCGGATTTTCCTTCGGATTCCAAATGTTGAACTCATCATTGATAAATGATGGCACATAGTACGGATTGTCTTTGTATAGATCCATTGGAAATCTTACGAATAGCTTCAACTCCTCCGTTGTT
Organism: Chryseobacterium taichungense; assembly: GCF_900109935.1. GTDB lineage: Bacteria > Bacteroidota > Bacteroidia > Flavobacteriales > Weeksellaceae > Chryseobacterium > Chryseobacterium taichungense. The sequence continues at coordinate 45,983 of NZ_FOBV01000005.1, forward strand.
TTTACTTCAATTACTGAAACTTTAGACATAGTTTTAAAGGGCAAATTAATAAGCAAATATAGCCAATTAAATGTTATACTTTGGCACAGTTTTTACATCTTATTGCATGAAAATATATTGTAAAGTTATTTAAGATGAATGGGTATTATCTGATTATTATTGTTTCAATGGCTGTGAGCTGGTATGTCTCATGGAAATTGAAATCAAAATTTGAATTTTATTCCAAAGTCCACCTCAGAAACGGACTTTCCGGAAAGGAAGTAGCGGAAAAAATGCTAAGAGATAATGGAATAAACGACGTTCAGGTTATTTCAGTTCCGGGACAATTGACAGACCATTACAACCCTGAAAATAAAACAGTAAATCTTTCGGAAGCCGTTTATATGCAGAGAAATGCAGCAGCGGCAGCGGTCGCAGCCCATGAGTGCGGGCATGCTGTACAACATAAAGTGGGTTATTCCATGCTGCAACTTCGCTCAAAACTGGTTCCTGTGGTACAGATCAGCTCAAACCTTATGCAGTTTGTGCTTATTGCAGGAATTATGATTATGGCTGCTACCCAGTCTATTGAAAATCCAACAGGAAATCGTTTGGTTTTGGCAATAGGAGTGATCATGTTTGCGTTTACAACATTGTTTGCATTTATAACACTTCCGGTAGAGTACGATGCCAGCAACAGGGCAATGAAATGGCTTAGAGATACAGGAACTGTAACAACTGAAGAATATGTAGGCGTAAAAGATAGCTTGAAGTGGGCGGCCAGAACATATGTAGTCGCTGCAATAGGCTCTCTTGCTCAGCTTTTGTACTGGTTATCACTGCTCATGGGAGGCAGAAGAGATTAATTTTTAAAATTAAAAGTAATATACTGCATCTCGGACAATTTGTCTGAGATGTTTTCTTTTTGTGACAGTTTTAAAGATGCTGTGACAACACATTGTTCATTAGCATCAAAATTAATAACTTTTGCTTCATATTTTGAGAGGAGTGTAAAAATGAGGTTCTGCTGATTAAAGTTAAACTGGATTTCAACGACAGTTTCCAGTTCCTTAGTAATAATATTGGCTTCCTCGAGGGTGATCTTTGCAGATTCTTTGTAAGCTTTTACCAATCCTGAAACGCCGAGTTTTGTTCCGCCATAATATCGTACGGAAATTACAAGAACATTTGTGATTTCATGAGCAAGTAACTGATTGTAAATGGGTAATCCCGCACTTCCTGAAGGTTCGCCATCGTCATTAGCACGGTAGTTTTCTCCATTCAGTCCCATTCTGAAGGCATAACAATGATGGGTGGCTTTCGGATGTTCAGCACGTATTTTTTCCAATGCATTCTTCAGTTCGTCTTCATTCTTCACCGGAAAAGCAAAACCAATGAACTTGCTTCCTTTTTCTTTTAATAAAGTATTTTCGACCGGAGATTCTATTGTTTTAAAATTGAACATTAATCTAGGGAATGATTCTACGTGGTATTATTGAATTATTCCTCAAAGATAAAATTTTTTAGGAGAAATATATAAGGATAAAAAAAGAGAACCGTTTCAGTTCTCTGTAATTTGTTTCATAATTAATTTTATTCTGCTGTTTAATTTCAGCAAACATTATAGTTCAATTCCGGGACGTGCACATGCTTGATCAAGCGGAATACATGTTCCAAAGCAGTCGTAATAAAGATGTGGGTTGCATGGACAAACCATTTGATTGAGTACGATGTCAAAGTAACAGCTTGGAATGCCTCCGTTTACTGATTTCAATTCTCTCTTTGAAAGTTTTCTTAAATTTTTCATGATATAGGTTTTAAGTTGATCATGAAGTTACGTAATTAATTTCAAAGTATAGTGATATTTTCAGGAAAATTACTATGTTACATGTTGATTGTTAAAATATTATCTTTTAATTTTTGTAAAATTCAATAATGTTGTCTCTTAATTCTTCTTTCTTGAACGACTTTCGATCTGTAAAGAATGGGGCTTCCGTACCGTTAATAAGCTTAAAATTTTCATTTTTAATAATAATGGCCTCATCCCATAAATTGGCATTAATGAACTGTTGCAGGGTAAATTTGCCTCCCTCAATGATCAACGATTGAATCTGCTCTTTATACAAAACATTCATCAGCTCCTGAACAAAATTTTCTTTATTAATTTTAATGAAATGAATATGATCCTGGATCTCTTCTTTTGTAGCATTAATGACAATTGTCTTTGCCTCATTATTATAAATATTAAAGTCCGCAGGGACTTTTAGATCGAAATCGAGTAATATTCTTACCGGATTTGTCCCTTCTACATTTCTTACCGTAAGGCTGGGATTGTCATTCAGTGCTGTTTGTGTTCCTACAAGAATGGCTTGTTCATCGGCTCTCAACTGATGAACAAACTGATTAACCAAAGAATTTGAAATTGAAAACGGTTTGAAATCCTTATCTATAAAGCCATCACCAGACTGCGCCCACTTCAGAATAATATAAGGTCTTTTCTTTTCATGGAAGGTAAAAAATCTTTTGTTAAGCGTTATACATTCTTTTTCAAGAACTCCTGAAATCACTTCTATTCCTGCGTCCTGAATGATTTTTTTGCCCTTTCCGTTTACTTTGTCATGAGAATCCATCGCTCCGATAACGACTCTTTTGAATCCCAGTTCTTTTATTTTCAAAGCGCACGGTGGGGTTTTTCCATAATGCGCGCAGGGTTCCAAAGAAACGTAGATTGTGGATTCCGGAATGAGAGATTTGTCTTCAACGGAATTAATAGCATTAATCTCCGCATGATTTTCACCGGCTTTATGATGATAGCCTTCACCGATAATTTTATCATGATGTACAATTACACTTCCTACCAGTGGATTTGGATATGTTTTCCCTATCGCCTTACTGGCAAGCTCAATACATCTTTTAATATAAAATTCGTCTTGCATATTGAATGAAAAAAGCGAAGACAAATTGCTTTGCTCCGCTTTATTAATTTTTAATTTATATTATTCTCCGGCAATAATGCTGTGAAGATTTTGTCTTAAAGTTTCTAAATGAGCCTTTTTCTCATCAATTGAGTCAAATGTTTCCTTCAGTAAAGGATTTTCTCTGGACGGATTTTTAAAGAAAGAAAGGTTATTTTCTAATTTTACGATTTCCGCTTCAAGATCAGAGATCTGGCTTTTCATCTTTCTTGCTTTATCTGTTAGTTGATTTTCAGACAAGCCTTCTTCTTTAAGCTCCAGCTCATTGATTTTGTTTAATTTAAGCTTTTCTCTTAATGTTTTGTTGAATTCCGTATTAATTGAAATCTTATCTCTCGGAACCTTTCCGATATTATTCCAGGCTGTTTTTATAGCTTCAATTTTTTCGATGCTTCCTTCTTCATTGGTAACCGTTTTCAACTCGTCAAGCAGAACTTTTTTATTCTTATAATTTTCTTTCCAGTTATCGGTAGAAGCGTTGCTTTTTTCTCTGTAATTATTAAAGAATGCGTTGCAGGCATCACGGAATTCGTCCCAGATTTTATTGGTCATACTTTTCGGAACGTGCCCGATCTTCTTCCAGTCTTCCTGTAGCTTTTTAAATAAAGGAACAGCAATATCCCATTCTTCATTGTTCTGATTGTCTTTAGCCGTCTGGATCAGTTTTAATTTTTCCTCAAGATTAGCCTGTTGAGATCCTTTTAAGGATTTATAATAAGAATTCTTTGTTGTGTTGAAAGCTCTTAATGTAGTTTTAAAATCATTCCAGTTCTGATTAGATAGTTTTCTTGGAACGCTACCTGTTTTCAGGAATTCTGATCGAAGCTCTTCAACCCTTTTGATGGCATTCTGCCAATAATTGTGGTTGGGATTTTCGGATGGTTCGGAAAGCTTTTTTATTTCAGCGATAATCTGATTTTTCTTCTCAAGATTTTCATTTTGCTCTGTTTCGATTGCTGCGGAAAGCTCAGATTTTCTTTCATGAATCTTATTGGAAATTTCCTTGAATTCCTCCCATGTCTTTTCACGGAATTCTTCTGCTACCGGCTCTGCTTCCTCTTTCCAGAGTTTGTGAAGATACTGCAGCTCGTTAAGCGCTTTCTGAATAACAGGCTCATGTTCAAGCTGCTTGGCACGTTCTATGATATGTTGTCTTTTTTCAAGATTGTGGCTGTATTCCTGTTCTAGAAATTCTTTGTTGAGATCCAGCATCTGGTAAAATTGGTTCAGATGATGGAAATAATTATTGTTGAGAATTTTAAACTCAGATTTTGCAACCTGACCGGCATTGGACCAGTCTTCTTTAATTTCTCTGATTGATTTGAAAAGATTGGTTCCCGGTTCGGAGTTCGTGTAAAGATTTTTAAGTCTTTCAATAATATTTTGACGATGCTCAAGATTCTTTTTCTGTTCTTCTTCCTGGCTTTTCTGGTAAGCATCATGCTTTTCTCTGAAAATGTTTACCAAAGCCGAAAGTTTTGCCTGAGACGGATGCTCATAACTGAAATTTTCAGGGGCATTTCCAGCATCTGTATATTCGTGCTTTTTATCTTCTACTTCATCGTGGATATAATGACTTGCTTTTTCTTTGAGCTGATTGAATTTTTTGAAATCTTCACCAGCATTGGGAGCGTTGATGATTTTTTCCATTTCCTTCAAAGCATCAGCCAGAGAGATGTCTACTTCTTCGTGTTCTTCATCATGTTCATTTTCTTCATTTTGAACGTGATCATCCTGAGGTACAACGTTTTCTGAAGTTTCCTCCAAAGATTTAGGATTAGAATTTTTGTTTTCCTCGTTTTCAGAAAGATTGTTTTCTGTAATCATAGCAAATCGTTTATTGTGAGTGGCATTAATATCCTCTAAATATATAGCAAAAAGCTAATATAGCACTAATTTATGTTATTTTTTTTGAAAGTTCCAAATTTCCCAGGCTTTTTCTGCCTGCTGTTCCAGCATATAATATCCGTTCACAGTTTTGGCTCCTTTTGCTGAAGCTTTGATGATAAATTGGGTATAATTCGGATTATAAATTAAATCAATGATCAAATGCTCTTTCGTAATACCCTCGAAAGGAAACTCAAGGCAATCATCCACATTAGGAAATGTTCCTACAGGAGTACACTGAATGATTATTTTGTGATCTTCAACAGTTTTCTCATCCAGATTTTCATAACTGATTTCTGTTTTTCTGGAAACAGTAATTGAAGGAATATTATTTTTATCCAGAATATATTTTATAGCTTTTGCAGCTCCGCCATTTCCTAAAATTATTGCTGAATTCTGATAAGGCTTTTTATGAAGAAGTAAAGTTTTTTCAAACCCGAAAGCGTCTGTGTTGTAACCTGTTTTCTTTCCGTTTTCAATTAAAACGCAGTTTACTGCACCAATTATCTTGGCTTCATCACTGAGGTCATCCAGATAATCAATAATTTTTTCTTTATAGGGAATAGTCACATTAAATCCTAAAAGCTCCGGAACGGAAAATAGGTTATTCACTTCCTCAATTTCATTTAAATCAAAAATATTATATGAATAGCCTTTCAGCATCAGTTTCTGAAATTTATCCTCAAAGAATTTCTTAGAGAAAGAATACGATATGTTTCTTCCGATCAGGCCTAATTTTTTGTTGGAATCCATACTATAAAAGTAAAAAAAAGACCGGACAAAAACCGGTCTTAATCAAAAAATATTTTAAGTTTTAATCGATAATGAATTTAGCTGAATATGAATCTGCTGTAAGGATATAATTTCCTTTCGAAAGTCCTTTAAGATTTATTTTATTTGAATTTTTAAAAGGATTTTCAATGGTTTCGACTACTTTTCCTGAAAAATCATAAATCTGTGCTTTTGAAATTTTATTAAGATTTTCACCTTTTACAAATAGCTCATTGTTTTTTACGGGATTAGGATAGATGGAAAAGGTGTCTGTATTTTTAGAATTTTCAGCAGTTCCAAGTACTCCGGCGCAAGTCCAGCTTACATCATCAATGGCTACTCTGTTTGAAGAAACAGGATTGATGAGTTTAATGGTTGCATTTCCTGCTACATTAATATTATTGATGGTGAATGTTCCTACCGTTGAACTGTAAGGGATGGTTCCCACCTGAATTCCGTTTACTTCTACATTTAATGAGCTTGCAGATCCTGAGAATTTTAGCTGAGTGGTAACCGTCAGACTTTGAACTCCAGTGGAAATTACTGAACTCAATAAATATCCTTCTCTGATGGTAATGGCTTTTCCGTTAATAGTCTGGTCTGTTCTTGCATCAGTCGCATTCCAGGTAATACCGTTGCTAGTCCATGTTCTGGTTGTGTAATTATTTGCGCTTGCAGGAATGTTGGTGAAATTTTCTGTTCCACAAACCGTTCCTGTCTGACCACTTGAAAGGGTTGTTTCTGTAACTGCGTTACTTTGTGCTGAAGGGTTCCCACTTGTATCTTTAGCAATTACATAAAAACTGTAAGTTGTTGAAGGCATCAACCCATACACTGTGGTGGTAGTTCCTGTCACTGTTGTGTTTAAAACACCATCCTTATAAACATCATAAGCAGCAACACCCAGATTGTCTGTAGAAGCTGTCCAGCTTAGAGAAATTGAATTTGCTGTAGGGTTATTTGCTGCCAAATTGGTGGGTGCTGTTGGTGCTTCCGTGTCTATAACGGGACTTCCCCAGATTTCATTAGCATATTCGGGGTGATCAATATATGGATTCCTGTTTCCCTGGTAGGCGTAAGATGCATTGTTTCTGGCAGTTTCTGTCTGTGAAACCGGATCTAAAGTGTTCCAGATCAGGAGTTGATTAAGCTCCCATGTCTGTAATCCGGGGAAAGCAGAGCCACCCAGCATATTCCCAGTGGAAAATCCTGAAAGCTGCGATTCATATCTTGTTATAAAATAAAAAATCATTCTTGCCACATCTCCTTTAAAAGCATCAATAGGCTCGAAAACAATTCCTGAATATCCTGGCGAAACAGAATTTCCTACTTTTGACCCATTCTGAGACGTGAACGTTGAATTTCCCACAACTCCGAATGGGTAGTTTGATCTCATCCCATTTACTTTTCCGTCGGTCGGTCTGATGAAGTGAATATCTGAAACCATGGGTGGCGTACTGTTGAAAAGACTTTGTGGAACAATGTGTTCCCTGTTGTAGCAGTCGCCCTCTACACCGTAAGTTCCGCACTGATTTGTAAAATAAGTGAATGTATAAGGATCGGATCCGTTGGGGTTTTCAGAATACATATCCAGGATTGTTCCGTCGTTTTCATAGCCGGGAATTCCTGCAATATTATCGCGGTCCGTTGTTTCATAGCCTGTCCACAGCCCTCCATAACCGTGATCTACATGCCCGTTTGTGATAATTTGACTGAGTTTAGTTTTTAATTCGGCTCCTGAAAGACCGGTTGTGCCATCGTAATACCCGGTAGGGATTTGAGCAAATGCATTAATAAATGCAAAACTCATTAATAATGAGAATAATGTACGTTTCATTTTTTTAAATTTGGTCGGTAAAAGTAAAAAAAAATTGTACTTGTAAAATATTAATTTTTGGTAATGTAGTCCTTGCCGATTTTAGAAAATACCCATGAAATACCAATGCCGAAAATAGCTGCAGTAAAGGAAACAATCAGGTAATTTTTACCCACAATTTTAATAGGGAAAGGTAACACGTCATTTGCCTTAAAGAACTCTGTATATTGCTGAAAATAGCAGAGAGCAGTCCCGATGATCAATCCTGAAATAATTCCCAGAACGACAATGAGAATTCCTGTATAAAAATAAATTTGTCGCAGATGGCTTAAAGGAAGTCCTAGCGATATTAAAGATTTTGCCTGTTGCTTTTTATCAATCTGTAAGATAATGATTGCACCTGCCAGATTAAAAGTTGTTATAAAAATAACCAGAGCAAAAATTAGATAAATAAACAGCTTTTCAGTATTAATCATTTTCCAGAAAGCGGCATTTTCCTCTTCTTTAGTTTTGATTTCAACATTTTTTCCTAGTGAAGAGAGAAGCTGTTGCTTTACTGTGTTTGAATTGTCAGGATTTTTGAGCTTGATAACAATCTGATAAGCCGAATGTTTAGGAAGGTTTAATAATTCTTCGGTAAGCTCAATGGGTGAAATTATGTAATTATCCAACTGATCTTTTCCCGGAAAAATTCCTGTTACCAGAATATCTTTTTTGTTATAAATATCTTCTTCTTTATTAATGATTCCTGTTCCTGGTTTGGGCATGAAAATAGTGGCATAGCCAGAATCCGAAGATACCGGAATAGAAAGTCTGTTATCCAGCGAATTTTCCATCAAAACCTCATTAGAATATTTGAAGCCCGGGTAAGATCCGTAGAAAATATCTTTGTCAATGGGGTTTACTTTGGTGTAGGCAGAATCAACACCTCGCAGGTAAGCGATGTCGCCTTTGCCATTGTAACTAATGTAGACTTTTTCTTCAATGAGTCTTGAGAAATTACTGATTTCTTTATTGTTTTTCAGAATCGAATTGATTTTATCAAAATCTTTCAGGGTCTTTCCTGAAGAACTTTTAATAGTAAGATCAGCATGGAGGTTGGAAATCAGTTCTTTATTAAGATCTTCCAAACCCGAAAAAACAGAAATGATTACAAACATTGCAGTGACGGCAACCGTCATGGCTCCCACGGCCAGCCATGTAATGAACGTAACGGCAGTGCTGCCTTTTTTTGCTAAAAGGTATCTCGAAGCTATGTAAAATGCAATGTTTTTCAATTTTTACAGAATAGGATTATCACCTTCACCTCTTAGCTCGCGGTCTAATTTTTCAACGTCATCGAGAGTAGTATCCAGATAAAAATTAAGGTTAGGAATTACACGTACTTGCTTTGCCATTTTCTGACCGATAAAATTTCTGTACTGCGCTTTGTTTTCCTCAATCTCTTTCATCACAGCTGCGCGGAACTCTTGCGGAAATATGCTTAAATAAATTTTAGCAATACCAAGATCTGCGGTAACTTTCACATCGGAAACCGATACTAAAATGCTTTGTCTGCTTTCTGCAGCCTGCTTGCGGAAAAGTTCTGCGAAATCTTCCTGTATAATCTGTGCTACTTTTCGTTGTCTGTTACTCTCCATAAGTGGTGCAAATTTAGTACTTTTGTTTGAATTGATCCTTTGAAAATTTGAAGCTTTATCAAATTTACAATTTAATTAGATAAAATATTTATGAAATTAGAACATATCGGTATCGCCGTGAAATCTTTAGGAATTTCTGACGAACTTTTCACAAAACTTTTAGGAAAAGAATCATATAAAAAAGAATCAGTTGAAAGAGAAGGTGTCACGACTTCGTTCTATGCTGCGGGAGAGAGTAAAATTGAGCTTTTAGAGGCGAACAAAGAAGAAAGCCCGGTTTCAAAATTTATTGACAAAAAAGGGGAGGGGATTCATCATCTGGCTTTTGGAGTAGAAAATATTACAAAAGAAATTGAAAGATTAAAAAAAGAAGGATTTGAATTTATTTCTGAAGAGCCTAAAGAAGGTGCTGATAATAAATTAATTGTCTTTCTTCACCCCAAATCTACCAACGGAGTGCTTATAGAACTTTGTCAAGAAAAGCAATAAAAAATTTTGTAGTGCGAGAAATTTTGTTATTTTTGCAGTCACAAAATTCAACCAATTTTGCGGTCCTATAGCTCAGTTGGTTAGAGCACCTGACTCATAATCAGGTGGTCCCTGGTTCGAGCCCAGGTGGGACCACGCTCATAGTCAAGCTTTTACATTAATTTGTAAAAGCTTTTTTATTTTATTGACGAACATTTGACGAACAGCTAAACTTTATAATACTTTATCTTTTTTATATTTTATTTGTATTTTTATATTCTAAAAAGCATAAGTTATGGAATCGTTAGCATATTTAATAGTTTGGATTTGGGCTATCTCCACAGTTGGAATTTCACTTTATAATTTAGCAAGAGCTTATTTTGCATTAACTCCTGTTGTAATTCATTTCACCTGCAAAGAACAATTTGAATGGTATGATGGATTAAACCGTAATAGCGCAATCATTATCACATTTTATTCTTTATTGTCATTATTTATTGCATTAACTTATGGCGTATCAGTAATTAAGTATAATGATTGGTTTAATATCCTTGTCAATTTATTTCTTAACATAATTATACAGATTGGGCTTATGCTCATCATCGAAAATAAAATGCCATATACTATTATTCAAACCTGCAAGAATTTCTTTAATCAAGGTTTTGATTATTATCCATTATCAAGAATTCAGGAAAAAAAGATAAATGTAGCCGATAAGACTTTTGAAATACTTGATACAATCAAAACAACAGTAACTTCTTCAAACACAAAAATTGAAAATCTCATACAACATTACTCAGTAATTGAAACTCCTTTCGCTCCTAAGAAATCTACTGTTAGTACCCAAAAAATTATTGAAAAGTATAAAATAAATCCAATATCTATAAATGATGTAGAAGTACTCATAAAAGGAAGGATTCCCAAACAACCAATTATTTTTACACAAGTGTATTCAGGAAAGATAAACAAAAAGATTATTTTCAGATTCTTTCAAGATAATTTTGAATTAATTGATAACGATACGAAAGATTGGAAAACAGGACAAAATGCAATTCTTGAATTTATAAATAAGTATAGCAGTTTTGAAACCGCTCAAACCGACTATTTGGAATTGAATAAAGGAAATTTCAGTTTAACAGCCGATATTTTGTCAAGATATAAGGATAAAATTTAATTATCCTATTTGTAATACAAGGACTTTTCAATTAACTAATCACTGAATCATTGCAATTTTTATTGCAATGATTTTTCTTATATATAAAGAAAACTAATACCAAAATTCGTTCAATACTTAGTTTGTCTTATTTAGGTTTATTTTACAAAATTGTACTGAGTTAATCAATGTTGGAAGCATATACTTTTATAAAAAGAAATTTTATGGAACCAACAGAAAAAATTAATGCGTTAGAGGAACAGATTGTAGCTCTAATTAAAACACAAACTGAATTTACTTCAAAAGCCTTATTGATTCTTTCCTTAGGAGTTAAAAATATTTACTCTAAAGAAGAAGCCGCACTTTTTTTAAATCTTGACCCTGATTATTTATATCAGCTTAAACATCATAACAAAATAAAGGCATATAAGAAGAAAGGTCAAAAGAAAATCTACTTCAAAAAAGAAGATTTAGAAAATTATGTTTTGTCCGATTCTGATGAAACCGGATATGATGATTTTGAAGAAGAAATTACTAGTAAATGGAAAAAGTAGTAAAGCTTTTTTGCAGTCAAATTAAATCTCTAAAGAAATGACCGAAAAAATTCCTTATTTACGAGTAGGTACTACCTATTATAAGACCATAGAAAAACCATTGATTTCTGGCGACAAGATTTCCATATTGGTTCGCTGGAATCGGGAAACCATTATTAGCGACCACGGTAAAATCTACGTCTCCAAAGTTCCCAAATATGACAGTTTTTGTTGCATTCCTTCCCATTTGAACTACGAGCAGATTATTGACGGATTTTACAATATGTATAATGAAATTCCCTATCAACCAATTGAGGAATATATAAATACTGAAGCTTTGAAGGAAAAAATTCCATTCTCCCTGAACTTTATGGAACATATCTTCAGTGAACAAATAGAATTGGGATTGGATTATATCAAAATATTGTTTGAAAAGCCTACGCAAATGCTCCCAATTTTGTGTTTAGTAAGCAAAGAAAAATCTACAGGAAAATCTACCTTTATTAAATGGCTGAAATCCATTTTTGGGCTTAATATGACCTACATTAAAGGAGATTCATTCAGCAGTCAGTTCAATTCGGATTGGACTTCGATGTTGCTAGTAGCCATAGATGAAGTATTCTTTGACAAGAAAGAAATCACTGAACGTTTGAAATACCTATCCACCACGAATAAAGATAAAATGGAAGCCAAAGGAAAAGACCGGGAGGAAGTCGATTTCTTTGCGAAATTCATTTTATGTTCTAACAATGAAGATAATTTCATTCAAATTGATGAAAACGAAATCCGCTTCTGGATACTGAAAGTAAAACCGATAAAAACCGAAAACACAGATTTTTTAAATCACTTAATTGCTGAAATCCCGTATTTGCTAAGATATTTGATTGAAAGACCGTTTCATTCCCATAAAAAGACAAGAATGTGGTTTTCTGCGTCCGAAATCCGAACAAAGGCGTTGCAAAAACTTGTTTGGAAGAATAATAATCAATTGGAATCTAAAATACTGGAACTTTTCTATGAGTTTTTTGATAGTCGGGAAGAATTGGAGATTCACGTTGTCCCACAGGATGTCCTCAATATGCTGAATAAAATGTTCAAGCCCTATTTCTGGACACGAAACGACATAAGAAAACTCCTGAAGGAAATCTGGAAATTAGAACCTCAAACCAATGGTTTAGCGTACATAAGGTACGATATAGACTATGCAGGAATTTTCTATCAGAACAATTCCATTGGCAGGTATTACACCATAAAAAAAGATTTTATCCTTGAAAAATATGTTGATTTGTTGAATTAAGAGCTAATGAAAATAAAATCAATTAGTTATGATTCAACAAATTATTCAACAAACTTTTAAGACCTGAATTTTGTTGAGCGTTTGTTGAGCCAATAAAATCAAGTTTGTTGAAACGTTGAGCGTTTGTTGAGTAATTAAGCCATTGAAAATTAATAAGATACATCATTTTCTCAACAATTCAACAAAAATTTTGCAAAACCCAATCCGTACACTTTAAGCGATAAGCATCCCTTGGATTTATTCCTAAAACAATTACAAACCTTAAAAAAATTACAAAATGAACTGTCGACAATTCAATAGTATATCATTGGAAGAAGTCCTCCTTTCTCTCGGACACCTTCCAACGAAACAAAATGAGAAAGAAGCTTGGTATCTCAACCCTTTTGCCAGCGAATCCCAAGCCTCTTTTAAATTCGATAAAAGACAAAATGTATGGTATCTCCATTCTGAAGGTATTGGAGGGAACAATACCGATTTTATGAAGAAATACCTGAAAGCTTCAATAAAAGAAGTTCTGGAATGGGCAGAAAAACAAAATTTTTCTTCTTTTGAACCGCAGAGTGCAATTCAAAGGCAAAACATTACGAAGCCCAATTATCAAATCGCTGAAATCAAAGAACTTCAAAATGAGCATTTGAAAAACTATCTTTTACAAAGAGGACTTTCGGAAATGGTCTTTCCATTTGTAAAGGAAGTACATTTCCAAATGGGAGAAAAAAAACTGTATGCTGTAGGTTTTCAAAATCTTTCCGAAGGTTGGGAACTCAGAAACTCATTTTACAAAGGAGCTGTTCTTAAAAAAGATATTTCAATAATTAATATCAATGACAATGCTCAATATAAAAATCATAAAAACACCAGTGTTGCGGTCTTTGAAGGCTTTATTGATGCCTTGTCTTTTATAGAAATGCGGAAATCCTATACAGGAGATTTGCTCATAATGAATTCTATTGCACTTTTAAATAAGACAAAAGAGCATTTGAAAGACTATTCCGAAATCCATTTGTTTTTAGATAATGACCCAGCCGGAATAAAATGCAAGAACGACATTTTGAAAAACTTTCCCAAAGCCAAAGACCATTCTGAAATCTATTCAGCTTACAAAGATTTGAACGAATATATGGTTGAGATTAAAATTGAAATCGAAGAGAAGTACGAAAAAGAGAAAAATAATCTGCGACAAAAAGAACAACAGGAAAATCAACCTGCCCAAATATACAGAAGGAAACGCTGATAGGCGCAAGCATAATTTTTACCAACTATATGCAAAAGTTAGGAGCTCATTCGCAACTTTGAAGGTCGGTTCCCTCCCAACAAAGTTGCTACTTCGCCCTGCGGGGCTTTAACGTGAGTAAAATAGATACAAGCTATATGACAAATCAGATTGAAATTACTGTAAATATTCCTAAAAGGATTGAATATCTCTCTAATTATTTTGTGTGGGTAAAATGAATACAAGCTTTTGCTTTACGTGCGTAAAATAGCTACACACAATTTCAAAGTGTGGGTAAAATGAGTACAGACTTTCGATTTACCTGAGTAAAATAACTACACACTATTTCTCGACGTGGGTAAAATAGATACAACTTCCTCACAAGCCTAAGCCTTTGTAAAAAGCCAGAAAAATTAATAAGCACAACATTATATAATTCAATAAATACATACGATTCTAAAAACACAATATATTATTCAGATGAAGACTTCCATTAATTTCAAAGCCGCTAAATCCGATTCCGAAGTTCACAATTTTAGAAAGAAATCCTTTGATTATATCCGCAAAGATTTGACCCCGAAAAATGAATACTGGATGGAACAAAAAATAGCAGACCGCCTTCAAAAAATTGAAGCCTATTGTAAAGAAAAATCAGGAAGAAAATTACAAAAAAATGCTATGCCGGTTCGGGAAGCTGTTGTGGTTATCAAAGAAGATACTACAATGCTGGAACTTCATAATTTGTCAAAAAGATTAGAAGAGGAATTGAAGATAAGAGTTTTCCAGATTGCTGTTCACAAAGATGAAGGACATTATGATAAGGATACCAATGAATGGAAACCAAACTATCACGCTCATCTGGTTGCGGACTGGCAGGATTTGGAAACAGGAAAAACCTTGAAACATCAATCCTTTCATTATTCCAAAATGCAGGATATCACCGCAGAATGTTTAGAAATGGAAAGGGGAAATTCCAATACCGGAATACAGAGGTTGGAAGCTGTTGAATTTAAAATCAGGAAAAAGGAAGAAGAGTTAAAAATTTTGGAAGAAAAATACAATGAAATGAAATCCGAGATTGAATCAAAGAAGTCGGAGGAGCTTATCGTAAAAGAATCAGACTTTCTTGGATTCCAGAAGATAAAAATAGAAAAGACTGTTGAAAACTATGAGAAAGCTCTTAAAGTTCAAAATACAAAGCTTGTAAAAAACAAAATAGACTTAGAATCGAAGTCAAAGCAGATTACGGAACTAAATACAAAAATTGAAGACTTAAAACAGGAAGTCGATTTTCTAAAAAGCAAAAGCTCTGTTGTATTGACCAACGAAAAAGCTTTTGCTTTTGAAAAGAAAAAATATCTCGATTCTGTACAAAATACATTGGAAAAAGCCATCAGGTTTGAGAAGTTAAATCCTAGTCTGAAAATAGAGAGCCACCAGCAGATGATAGCAGAGCTGATTAAAATTTCGGAGAAAGTCTCCCACAAAAACAATATCCCTTCTTCAGCTTTTGAAGAGATTTTTAAGGATTCTGTGAAGCTTGCTCACCTCTTTACAATTTTACGGTTTGGGGATAGGAAAAGTAATCAGTCGACAAATAATGACATAGAGAATAGTCCAAAAAAAAGACAATTGAGACGGTAAGACTTTGTAAAAAATAATACTCTTTTTTAACTAGGATTTTCTTTTTACATTTGTAGAAGTACAAAAAGAAATTATAAGAATAGAAATTAAGAATTTATATATTTAAAATATTGCGTTAAGCAAATCATTTTCTAACTCAAATACTGGTAATATAAGAACTAAAGAAATATGATTGCGAGATGCACCCGTCCGGGTGTGTTTTGCTTCATTTCTTTAGTGGGTTATACCAGTAGCCTGAGTTAGAGTGGAGTATATTCACACCTTTTTTATTTATATCAAAAACTAACAAACCAAACAATATGAAAAATTCAGTAAAAACACGCAACCAAAAAAGGGTAAAAACACCTACACTGTATTTCCAAGATTTTTATTATCATTACAACCAAAAACACAAATTCTAAATGCAATGCAGAAATTTTATTTTTCATTTGTTTTTTTATGTAATAGTTTGATAGGGTTTTCGCAGATTCCCGACCTGCCAACTCCGTATAATATTACTCCTTCTAGTGCATTTCCAGTCCCAAGGACTATAACAAGCACCGATATAAAAAATTCGATAAAATTTCCCAATGCTGTAAATTCGACAATTGATAGCAAAGTTCAACAACTGAACGAGGCTCTTGTAAAAGAAACACAAACGCACATCAATGAGCAAATCGAAGAGCAAAAAAAGCAGTTGTATTACAGACAGCAGGAAAAAGAATTTGCACAAACTTATTTTTTACCTTCATTATCCGATAAAGCAGGAGCAACAGCTTACTATTCCGCTTTTGAAAACCTATCAAAGCTCAATCCCGAAGATTATTCAATTGCAGATGCTACCTTTTTTGTGGAAAACGCTTTTTATAACAACGACAAAAGTTTTCAGAATATTTATCAGAACTATATTCAGAAAGCAGTTAAAATCATACGTTCCGAAATCACGAAAAACAAAATTTCCGATGATGACAATACCTCCAAGAATTTAACCCTTTTCCAATATTTTTCAGGAGATACCAAACAGAACGGAAAAATCGTCCACAAAGCAACAAAGTATGATTTTGATGATTATTGGGGAGCAAAAGATTACTCCAAAATGTTTGTATCAAAGCTGATGAGAACCAATACGGGGCAATGCCACTCAATGCCGTTGCTATATCTTATCCTTGCCGAGCAAATCGGTGCGGAAGCATCGTTGGTGCTTTCGCCGAATCATTCCTATATAAGATTTGAGGACAATGACGGTGAAATGTTGAATGCAGAACTGACCAACGGAATGTTTACGGCAAATTCCTTTGTTCTGAACAACGGCTACATCAAATCCGAAGCTTTGCAAAATAAAATGTATATGCAGAACCTCACAAAAAAGGAACTCCTTTCCCAAACTTTTGTAGATTTGGCAAGCGGATATATTCATAAGTTCGGGTATGATGAATTTGTGGGGAAAATTTTAGATAAAGCACAACAGCTGAATCCTAATAATATCAATGCGGTGCTTTGGGAATCGAATCTCAATCAGGAAAGGTTTGTAAAAGCTTGTAATAATTTAGGAATCAATCCGAACGATAAAGACGAATTGCAGAAGATTAAAAATTTTCCTGAATTGATTGCGCAGCTAAGAAATATCAACGGGCAGTTTGATTTTATTGACCAATCGGGATTTACGCAGATGCCTGCGGAACAGTATGAGAAATGGCTCGGCTCTCTTCAAAGAGCTGAAAATAAGCAGAGGAGCGATGAAATTTTAGAAAAAATAAAGGCGATTGAAGCCCAAAAAAGAAAAGAAGCACAACAAAGAGAATTACAGCAAAAGATAAAAAAAGTAATACCTAAAAAAGAGGCGCCAAAAGTTTACTGGATTCCATTATTAACTTAAAAACTAATGATATGAAAAAACTTCTAATTCTAATTGTACTGACAACAACAGTATTTTCACAAGCCCAAGTCAAGAAAAAAACAATAAAGCCTAAAATTGAAAAAGAATGGGTAAATCCTGTTAAATTAACAAAGGAGGAACGGAACCGTCCTTATATGGATGATGTTCTGAAGACGAGAGATTCCTTAACTCCAAAAGAAGCAGAACGAAGAAGAAAAAATATTGCAGCAGGTAATCCCTTTGCGAAATATGGCTATTATCCTAAAGTAGCGACATTGAGCAGAGGAAAATATTTAGAGTTCCACGATAAGGATTCTATAGTTATTATCGGTTCTGTAAAATACAACACCAAACAACAAAAGGTTATCGAAGTTCTGGATATTGATTTATCAGACCCCGATGCACAGCCAATCGGAGACACACACGGAAGGTGGATGAGCCCCGACCCTTTGAGTGAGGAGTTTCCTGATTGGACACCTTATAGATATGGGTTTAATAATCCCGTAAGATATGGAGATCCGACAGGATTACTGGAAGATGATTATGGAATGGACGACCAGGGAAATATTACGTTACTGCAAAAAACAAATGATAATTTTGACAGGCTTTTTAAAGTTGATAATAGTGGAAATAAAGTAGATGTTAATAGTGATGGTAAAATGCAACAAGGGACAGATTATGTACAAGTCAATAAACCCAATGCAGAGAGTGGAAGTATTATCAGTAGCTTGGCAACTAACTATGGTTTAAAAGATTCATCTTTCCCAAATGGAATTAATTTTGGCAGAACCGCAAATGCTAATGACGCTGCAAACGTCTTTAGTTTTGCAGCTAAAAATTCTAATGTTGAATGGGGTCTTGATGCTTACAATATAAAAGGTAATCCTCTGTACACCGTTTATACAGGACACGAAGGGGATAAAACACCGCCAAATTTTAGAGATCAGTCACTTTCAAAATTACTTTTTTCTATACACAGCCATAAAAATCTAAATCAGCCTTCTCCAATAAATGGCTTAACTGATGGAGATTATGGAGTTGCTCGATATTGGGATAATCAATATTATAATAGAACTGGCAAAACAAACTATCCTGCTCATTATTTGTATTATGCACCTAATGGTGGGCAAAGTAGTCTATGGAAATATCATTGGCTAAATAAATCTCCGTATAAATTAAATTTAGGAACAGGAACTATTAATCTTAATAAATTAGGAAAATGAAAAAAATAATCTTCTTTATAATCATATTTATATTAAATGGTTGTTCTCAAAAGAATGATAAAATCGTTTCTTTTTCAGCAACTTTTGGAAATGCTTTACATAGTGCAATTACTTTAGAATTTGACAATACTTATAAATTATTAATTCTAAAAAGAGTTGGTTCAAAAAAGATATCCTTACCTCCACCACCTCCGCCATCAAAAAATGGAAATTCAAAAGTAAAGAAGGATAGTATGGAAATGGCTAAAAGACAATATTATTTAGACTATGCACAACCTAAAACAACTATATATAAGCTAACAGCTGAGGAAGCTGATAATTTAAATACTCTTATTAACTCCATTCCTGTAGAAGATAGAAAGGATTTTTATCCTAAATATCCAATGGGCGATGGTTTTTCTTATAATTTTCAAATTATTCATTCTGATGGAAATGTTGATGATGTAGAAGTACAACATATCAACATTTCTTCCCACGAAAAGATATTATCACAAATGCTCAATTACGCTAAAAAATATGAGAAGGACAAAAATAATATCCAAGTGTTAAAGAATTTTGAGAATTGGAATCACCCTAAATATTAAAATGAGAAATCTATTTACAATATTGTTTTTAACCATTATCTTTTGTGCAAAAGCCCAAGAACAAGAAAATAAATTTTATTCTGACGCTTACCAGACAATCGATAATATGCTTACTGATAAGCAAAAGTATAGTTTCAAGGATGGGG
Source organism: Chryseobacterium taichungense (assembly GCF_900109935.1). GTDB lineage: Bacteria > Bacteroidota > Bacteroidia > Flavobacteriales > Weeksellaceae > Chryseobacterium > Chryseobacterium taichungense. The sequence goes on from NZ_FOBV01000005.1 coordinate 65,167, forward strand.
TTTTCAGTGTTGAAAATGCCTACAATCAGGGAAAATTAAATACAGAAGGCTTAGAACGTAAAATTGCCTTTCTAACAAACTTTTGCAAAAGACTTACTATTAACAGAAAACTCAACTATTCGGAAAGAGACGAAGATAAAGTTAATAAGTATGCCGCTATTTATACGATAATGTGTCAATCAACTCCTGTTATTTTCGGAAAAGACACCTTGAAAATCAAACCTTTCACGTATGATTTTGAAGACGTTTTCGGACATCGGGAACTATCCAATCTATTTGTTTCAAAATTATTAGATACCCAAAAAGGTAACTGCAACTCAATGCCGTATCTCTACAAAATTTTGGCAGAAGAACTAGGCGTTGATGCAAATCTTGCCCTTGCACCCAATCACATCTATATCAAGCATAATATTAAATCTTTGGGTTGGTACAATACAGAACTGACAAGCGGAATATTCCCGCAAGATAGTTGGCTGATGGCTTCAGGTTTCATTCATTTGGATGCTATCCAAAATGGAGTTTTTATGAAAGCTCTGAATAATAAAGAAAGTCTTGCGCTTTTATTAGTTGATTTAGCAAATGATTACAATAGAAGTTTTCCAGATAACGATGGAAGTTTTCCTTTAAAATGTGCGGAACGTGCAATTCAAATCCACCCATATCTAGCCAATGCTTTATTGTTACAGGCAGAAACCCATAAAAGACTATTTCAGAAAATAATGAAGGAACAGAGTACAAAGGACATTCACCTAGTACTTAGTAATCCGAAAGCAAAAGAATTATATGAACTGATGAACAAGGAATATGCTCATATTCACAAAATCGGTTATAGAAGTATGCCTGAAGATATGTATCTGGATTGGCTGGTTTCTTTGAAAACCGAAAGGGCAAAATTTGAAGATACCAGATTACAAAAGTAACCTGATTTACTTTTTGTTTTGATATGTTTAATCAACCTTTTTTTGGTCAAATAGTTAAATATATACTTGCAAATATGTGGGTGTTGAAAAAATAATACAACAAAGAACAATGGACAATAAATACATTAATGAGCAAAAACATATTTGCGAAAAATATTCACAAGATTTTTCTGATACATCTAAATACTTAAAAATCGGAATCTCTGATAATATAAAAAGCGGTATAATGCCTATCAATGGATTAAGACATTTTCCTGAAGGCGATACATCTGGTTGGTATATTTGGACTGGTGAATATTCAAGTGCAGATGATTTTTTTAAACCGATGCATATTTCTCATTTGGAAGAATATTACCCAGAGCTTTTAAAATATTTGGCATTGCCTGCGGGGAATCGTTTTTTAATAGATAATAATGGATACGAAGATGTTTGGTTTGATGAAGGTTTATTGGTATATGATACTCAAAAATCTTAAATCAAAAATGATTAATTATCTACAATTAAATTGATTGAGGAAAAGATATTTTAAAAATAGGGAATCAATACAATAATTGTGGATGATATTTTTAGAAGAGTGAAGATTGTAAAGTTTTAGTCTTACAGAAGATTAGAATTATAATACTAAAGCGCCAGACTAAAGTCAACAATCAAAATTAAGTTTCTGTGGATAAAACATTATTTGTCATATTCATTTTTAGCATTCTTATCATTTCGGTCTCTTGTAATGAAAGTAACTTGGAGAAACAAAAGTTATCAATAAATATTAATAATGCTTTAACAACCGATACGAATGAGTTAACAAAAAGAGATTACAAAAAAGTTTCTGAAAAAATAAATACTTTGTATAATAATGGGATTATCCCAAATTCAAAAAATAGAGTGTATTTTTTATTCTATTGTCCAACTCTAGGAAAGGTTGAACGATTGCAAAGTGATTTAATTAGCCGAAATTATGTTGCAGAATATAACGTTGCACTTGAGGAAATAGAAGGTAGGGCTTACTTTCTAGCTGGAAATACCTACCCCCTGCCAATTAATTTAGAAGATATTTATAGGTTGAATATAGATATGAATCAATTGGCTAATAGTTGCAAATGCGAGTATGCCTTTTGGGAGGTGAAAGTAGAATAAATAAGTATTCCTAACTATCAACTATAGATTAAAATGTCTTTTTATTTCTTCCTTAGAACTTAAATATTGTTCATCGGTCAATTTCCAATTGATTTCTTGACCAGTAATTTCATCGCAATAATGCTCTCCATTAGCTATTAGAGTTTTTTCAGGAGTTTTATAAAGTATGTGCGTGCTACATACTTGAGGTGTAAAATATTTTTCAACAGTTTCAACAGGTATAACTAAATTTGCTCCAAAATAGTTGGTTTGAACACTCGGAAACATAACGCCTTCCACTTGAGGATGCTCCAAAATTAAATTTGTGTAAGCGACTGAAATTTTATAGTCATCATTTTTTTCAATCTTTCTCGCAAACTCTTCACTGATAAATATTAAAAACTCCTTGTAGAATTCGATATCATCTTCATCTAATTCATCTGCAAATCCAATCTGCTTTTCAAAACTCCTTTTAATATCAGGATTATTTTTTATTGCTTCCTCAGCAAATACCATTTCAGCAACAAAGAATTCCTCATTACTAATCCATCTGCTTATCGTGTACTTTTCTCCATCAAGGTTATAGCCGTTTTTATCTTGAAATAATTTGGATGTTTCTGCAATTGCTGTTACTCTAGGCTTATCAATCGGGGATGTTCTGATTGCACCGTAAAACATAACCTGATGCGGTTTATTTGCACGTCCAAATTCTGTAAGGAAGTTGTCAATTACGTTTCTATCTTTGATGTATCCTAAATCATCTATACTATTGTAAAGAGTATCTCCTTTATTCAATCTTGCTCTATCAAGCTCTCTATCTTTATGAAATCTCGCTAATGGAATTGGAATGCGTCTAACAGATTCTCTTAATAATGTATAGATTTCATCATAAGAGATTGTATCTAGTTTTTTTGAAAACTCTTTTAGTTTTTCAAACGCTTCTTCTTTGGTCATATTTATGAAATAGGATAAAGAATTATTTATTAATAAGTTTTTCCAATCTGTTCATCATCTCATCTTTTTCTTTCAACATCCTTTCATACAAAGCAATCTTTTCTTCGTGAAGTTGAACTAACTTATCAATTGGTTGAAAAACTGGATTATGATTATAAACAGCACCATTGTCATTATTTGTAATGGTGTTGGCGATAATATTTATTGCAGCTTGGTCATCAAAATTTTGGAAAGCTTCCACAGGAATCTTTAAAGCCTGAGATATTGCTTTTAGTAAATTTTCATCAATTTCTTCTTTTTGTTCAAGCAAAGAGATTTTCTTCTGATTCCAATCTTCACCCAAGTCAAGAGCCAATGCTTCTTGCTTTATTCCTAACATCTCTCTAAAGCGTTTTACGTTTCTTCCCTGATGTACTTTCTGTTCCATAGCGGTTATCAAATTTTAAAGGCTCAAAGATAAAGCCATTTCTGTTAAATCATCTGAATCGTAAAGTTAAAAAAATATCCCGTAAAATATCCCTTTCCAAGATATAATATACTATTGTGCGTATTGATTATCTGGTTTCAAATTTAGTAATTCGGTTCAAGATAAAAATAATTATTATGAAAAAGAAGAAAATAGATTTTGAAGCTGAGTTTTGGGACAGCCATCAAAAACATTCCTGTATGACATTGATAGATGCATTTTTTCAAATGGATGATTTACCAGCTGTAAAAGAAATACTTTGTGATGTGATGAATTACTCAACACAGCCCAAAGTCCTTCTGAAGAATAACCCTTATTTGGTCTTTCACTTTTACTTATGCATTCGTTCGTTTATCAGGGCGGGTTATCTTATACAATTCAAAAGTAAAAAATGGAAAGTAAATGACCCTCCGGAATATAAATCCAGATTGCTACAAGGTTTACTTTCAGACAAAGAATATCGGAATCCATTTCTTGTCTTTCAGAAAGCTTTCAAAGAATTTAGTTTGAAGGAATTTGAATATTTTATTACAGAATTTATCTATTTCTCATTAGCCAATTCCTACGATATACCAACTGACACTAATGTGGCGCATTTCATCCATTTGACCAAAATGCTGGATGCCGCCCAAATCATTCGTGAAAGAGGAATTGAAAAGATAAAAAAACAAAACATCAAGAACAAAAAAATTGAAAATGAAAAATAACAAAATATCTTTAGAAACGCATTTTTGGTCGGGGCAGGAAGTTGAAAATCCATTTGAATTTATAGAGGTCTTTTTTGAATATGGTAATTTAGATTATTATAAGGAAACTTTGAATCAGTTTTTATTCCATACCGAGCAGCAGAAGCTCTATGAAAAAGGTTATCCAGGACAAATATTTATTCTGTATACGGCTTTTCGCTCGTTTTTGAAAGCTTGCTTTAAATTGAGGTCTAAAAGTGAAAAATGGAAAGTGAGAAAAGCTCTGGAAAAGCGGTCAATTCTTGAACAAGCCTCCTTGACTAGCGAGGAATACCAAAATCCTTTTGTAGTATTTCAAAATGCGTTCATAGACACAGCATTTGAAGAATATGAATTTTTCCTTTGCGAAATTACTCATCTTTCATTATCTCCTTTTGGGGAGGAATTTGATTATGATTTAATTACGCCTTTCATTCATCTAACTAAAATGCTTGATGCTGCACAAATCATTCGCGAAAGAGGTATCAAGAAAATAAAGGATAAAAAATCCATTTCTAGGGATATTAAACCTTCATAAAGTATTGAATACCTGTTATTAGCTGACCAACTTTATTTCATCAAAAAATTTAATATGAGAAATAAAGAAAAAACAGACAAGAGGCTTATCAACTCTATTGAAGAAGTTGATATTACTTTTAAGTTATTGTCGGACAAAAGGCAGATAGAGGAACTATATAAGGGTATTTATATCCTGTTGGATAAATTAGGGAGCATAGAGGTTAAAGAATTATTTGACCGATATCCCAGATTGATGCAAAAGTATAGTATCAAAGAAATGTTCTCTGGAAATATCGAAATTCCTGATGTCAATCCACAAAGTTTGAAAATTGCAGGATTGCTGACCTGCCTGCAATATTTGACTTCAAGCTTACCTGAATTTATAGACGAATCAGGGCACTGTATTCCTTTGAAGGAAAGCGACAACAGTATATCCTTGCAAGCCGAGAACTATATCCTTAATTCAGTCTCATTGGATGATTATATTAAAGAAATCTTTCTTGCTATTGTTTCTTTCACGGGAAAGGAATATTACCAAAAATTCAGCGAAAAGATTGGCAATCCCGATTTTACAATCGATGACATTCTTAAACTTGAGAACGATATAGAATTGCAGGAGCATCTGGATTTAATGGCTTGGGGTTATTTAGTCCGGCTATTCCTAGAAGCACTATATTTTTATTTTAATCCCGAAAATCACAATCCAAAAATCCAATGATATGAAAAATTGCAATCAATCACTTTCGACAATACAAAACGAGTTCCTGCAAGGAATTCTAAAACAACTTATCAACGAGCATTACATTATTCGAGAGATTTTATTCAATACCGTTATAACTTCAAAGCATAAGTATCTCATAATCTGTATGGAGTATACAGCAGATATGGAAGTGCTAAGAAAACAACCTTGGGTAGAAAAAGCATTTAAAGAATATCAGGTCAAAGTATTTTTCTTCTATACAACACGGCTTAAACAACAGCTTTCTCTTGGACAACCATTATTTGAATTATATTTTAAATCTTCAACAGTTGTTTATCGGAATGAAATTTACAAAGAGCCTATTTATCAGCAACAGGATTGGAAGAAATTCAAAAAGAAATTCAACACCTATGAGAATGGTTTTTATCACGACCACGATTTGCTGTTGTCGCAGGTCAACAGCTTTATGTCGGAAAATTCTTCTTTGAGTGTAGTATTGGCTTTCGAAAAACTACTTGCGTACGATTTGGAATATTTGGAAAACCTGCATTTAGGAACTTCTTCTGATAAAAAGGATTTAAATAAACGGATTAAAGCTTTATCGTTACATATCCCTGAAATCCAAAAGATATTTGTGACACAACATAGTGATTCTTATTATCTTCTAAGCTTATGTGAAGAAGTGAAGAAAGGTTCAACAGAAGATGATACGATTTATATTGACGAGATGTATCAGGCATTTACTATTGCCGAGAAAAGTTTATACGGTTTGATTCAGGAGCGCTTTGAAAAGCTTAAAAAATTAATTAAATCTTCTATCCCGGAACAAGATGAATTTGAGATATCTCTTGATTCAGATAAAAAGGATGAAATTCTTGAGAAAGCAGTAAAAATCATCACGGATAATAAAGAGATAGAGGAAATTTACATCTATAATAAGTTTATTTATGGAGAAATAACCACCTACTATTTATTGCTGATTGGTTATAATGTAAGCAATGATTTCTTGAGAAATATCAGATATAAAATAAGAAGTAAAACCACTAAGAAATATGATTTTGTCATCATCGCTCACGACCGTCAATGGATTCAGAAAAAATTATTTATACATCAAGGTTTTTTTGAAAAGATTATACAAATCAAAAATAAAATTTATGAATCAAATCCTTTTCATCCCGAACCACATTGGGAGTATCCTCACGATGGTTCTTTTGGATTTTATCAAACTCTAAAAAGTTTTTATGGTATTACCGATAAATGCGCAAGACAAATCACACAGATAATAGAAAGTGTGGACAAGAACCACCAAGGTCTACCATATCTGTTTTCTTTGTTTTTTCTTTCATTTTGCAAGACCTATATTTTTGCAAAGCTTTTTTATGAGCCACATTATCTGCCAAGTCATTTCTTATGGAAGTTGTGTTTGTATGCAAATCCGGAATTGAAAAAGGTAGAATACCAATTTGATGAGTTTCGTCTTAAATTCTTCACTTTTTTAGACCACAATCGAACATTGCATCATAGAGCAGACATCTTTGAAAAAGGGGATTTAGATACAATAAAATCGATTACCGTTACATTAATGAATGAGTTACGTCTCTTAGAAAATCTTAAAAGCGTATCATACTCTAATGAATCAGTTGAGTAATCCAATTACAATATTTTAATTTGAAAAATAAGATTGTAATAAAATAAGATATAAGAAATATTAGCACCTAAATCAGTATCTTAAAATAAAATATATTGCTTATAACGAATTACCTCGAAATTTTCGGGGTATTTTATTATATAAAATTTTTATGTTATTAGAAACAGACAAATAATTATAGAAAAATTGTAAGTTTATGTGATTATTATAGTTATAAAAGATGTTAAAAAAATGAAAGAAAGTGCCTACGCAATTTTATCAAGAATTTTAAAGCTAAAATTTGGGAAACAGCTTAAAGATAGTGGTGTAGAGTTTCATTGTATTTATAAAATGATTAATCTCGAAACTGATAAAGAAAATTACCTTTTGGTTCTTAATGATACAGAAATAAGATTTGTAAAAAATAGAGATTTCATTGGTCATTTTATTCGTTTTTTATCTTCCAATTTGGAAAAACTCAATAAAAGATACCAATATTTAATCAATTTAGAGCCTGATGAGTTTAGTGATGAAATAAGTATAGAAAGAGAATATAAGGAAATCGATTATTATATTTACAAACAAAATGAATTACTCAATTTATTTACTGATTTTAAACAAAAATCAGAGTAAAGCTATTTCAAGACCATAAATTTTTTCAAATTTTTAAAGCTCTTTAATAATAAAACCTTAAATTTTTTTTCAAATAAAAATGATTGAAATAGATTTAGACTCAATAAAAATCTTCAAAAGAAATACTGAAGCGATATTTACTAATAGAGGATTTTACTATCAATACTTATCTATTTTAAGAAATTGGGTGACAAATTTTATAAACAATATTGATAACCCAATCTATACGGAAGTTGAAAATGATATTAAGGAAGTGGGAGAAAAATATGTTTTCACTCAATTGAAATGCTATTCTTCGGACTTCAGTTTAAATTCTAAAGAGATTAAAAGTTCTATTTTCGATTTTTTTATCACATATTTAAAATATAGACAAGATAATATCTATCCTGTCTTTTCATTTATAACCAACACCAGCATAAAGAAAAATGAGAAGCTGTTAGGTAAATGGCTTAATAGAGATGTTTTCAATAATGACAAAGACTTGGAACTTTTAAAGAAAAGGAATGTCGATATACTTAAAAGCGAATCAAATAAAATCAGACAATCAAAACTTAACCGCCAAAATCTTGCGGCACATCTCAAACAAGAAATAAATAATAGCTATAAATCTTTCTGTTCTATTTTGTTGGATGAGTTGCTCATTGAAGATTTTTGTAGAAGCATCAGGTGGGAATTCGGTGAACTAACTACCGAAGAGGCTATTGATAAATTAAAACTTGAAATTTTCACATTACTAAAAGATAAATCATTCAATGGTAGATCTGCGGAAATCATCTTTAGAGTTTTGCTTTCTGAAATCAATAGATGCTCTCAAGAAACAGAAAAATCTAAAAGATGTATTACCAATTCTGATTTACGAAAGCTATTAGAACTTACTGATGTTGATATTCAGAATAGAATTGATTCAAAATTTATCAATTTAATCGGAGTAGAGATAGAAGAATTGAAGGATAGAATTAAGAATATAGAAACTATACAGGAAAAACAAACGTCAGAAATAAAGAAGCTGAAACCGCGTCATTTAGTAGAAACTGACCTTACTCTAATTCCTTACGTTAATAATGTAGATGATATTATCGGCTGGAACAATGAAATTGTAGAAGTTTTTAACATTCTAAATCAAAAAAAATATAGTTTCAATACATAATTTTGGAGGTATTGGTAAAACTACTTTTGTAAGGAAACTCTTATTTAATCACCGACATAACTTTAATAATGTTATTTGGCTGACCATTGAAAAATCTCTGCATAGCGCATTTGTTTTAAATGACCTTTTAATTTCCAATCTTCATATTTACTTAGATAAAGAACATACCATTGAACAGCAATTCAATTTAATTCTCAATGAGTTAGAAAAGTATGGCGACAATAATCTCATTGTACTGGATATTCAGAAAGGCGCAGAAAATATTGAGGATTTAAATAAAATTTCAAGCTTAATAAATTGGAAAAAAATAATCATCGCACGTAATAGATTTAAATCTTATAATCCATTTCTGCTTCCACATTTAGGTTTTGAAGAAGCAAAAGCTCTCTTTCAATTACACTATTCACAAGAGAGTATAGATGATAATACTTATAAAGAATTTTTTGAATATATTGATTATAACAATCTTATTATTGAATTAGTTGCTAAAACTATCGAAAATAGCTTTGATTTAACGCTGGAATTTGTTTTGGATTCTTTAAAAAAACAAAATCTAAATAATCAGTTATTAAAAATCGATATTGAACTTTCTGAAGAAGAAAATAAATCGATTCAAATTTTTGACTTTATCCTACAAAAATTTTCGATTGATGGCTTAGATAGTAATGAAAAATATTTTTTAGAATATCTTTCTTTGTTGCCTTCATCTAGCATCATCATTGAAGATTTAATCCTAATTTGCGGAAAAGATTATGTTGAAAGTAATAAAATATATTTTGCAAACGTAATTAATTCTTTAGAAAAAAAAGGATTTTTACAATACGAAAATGGTAGAAAAAGCATTCAAATTCATAAAATCTTACAAGATTCTATTTTGTATTCTGCAAGAGATGAAAGAAATCCTTTCATTATGTCGTCACGTTACATAGCTTGGTTATCAGGTAGATTGTCCGATGGATATAATAATCCAAAAGAATCGTTTAGATTTCTAAAATATGCCGAATCCATTCTGAATTCTATAAAAGAAGAATACCGTCATAGCGTTTATCAACCTCTTTTAATGTTGGAAAACGAATACCTTCATCTTTCAGCGTTTTTCTTTATTCGTGATGATAATTCAGAGCTTTGGAAGGATTTGATTAAAAGAAGCGAAAATTATTTAGGGAAGGAAGATATTGCCTTAGCTGCTATGTATAACAATCTAGCACTAAGTTTAAAGCCTAAAAAAGCAATTGAAAAAATTATTGTCTATCTAAATAAAGCTGTTAAAATATACTATAAAAATGCTGGCAGTTATAAAGATGGAGACTTATTGATGTTTATAACAATACTTAATAATCTCGCACAGGCATACCTAGTAAAAAGTGATGTTGATAGTGCTATTAAATGTTTTAATAAAGTATCTGCTCTCCGAAAAAAATATTATTTTTATAGCGATGCGCAAATCGGAGTTGGTTATACCATACTATCAGAACTCTACCGAACATCTAAAAATTTTGACAAATCCGAAGCTCTAATTAAAGAAGCAATTCGATATCATAATTTAATTCCTATTGAAAGAAGAAGTAATTTTTTGCTTTCCAGTTATTATAGTAAACTTTCTGAATATTCCTTACTGAAAAATAATATTGAGGATGCTATTATCCATCAGCAAAAGTGCGTTGAAATTTTAGAAGCGCAAGAAATAAGAAATAACCACATCGTTGCGATGTATCAGTTTTTGATTGATTTGTATAAAGTCTCTAATGATTACGAATCCGTAAAGAAATACAAGGATAAGCAGAATTTAATAGATTGTAAATGAATATGTGGAAAAGTAATTATTATAAAAGTTGAATATTAATTATTTTTCTACTGAACTTCAATTTCAATAGGGATTTCAATCATATTTTTAACAGTCGTGTACAGTTCGATGTCTTGTGCAGGTGTCTCCAATGAAATAATTAACGAATAACGTGTTTTGGTTTCTACTTTTCCTAAATGCTTTCTTTCGCGCCACCAACCAATGATAGGGTAAACAGCAATGTGATTGCAAGTTGCCAATTCGGCTGCTGTCAATTCCATATAGTCGGAATGGATAGAGCCACTGCTTCTGTTATTAGTGCCGATTGCCCATCTATTGCTACCGGAGTTTCCGTTTATTTCCTCGTTTTCTTCTCTTGCTGCAATATTTACTCGTTTTCTAAAATCTTCCTCACTGTCACCTACATTGTTAACATCAAAACGTAAACCGTGTGACTGATAACGATATTTGTCTTTCCAACCAATTTCTCCTGCACCAGGCTCTATAAAATACGAAAGTGTAATTTTCATTTTTACAGGTATTTCACCCATTTCTAACAACAATTCGCTTGCCCAAGGTAAATTGAAAAAGTGGATTTCATTAGTTTCAGGAGTATTACTGTTTTCTTTGAATTTGAATGGTTGAATAATTTCCTGTGCAATGTATGTTAAAGCACTTTCCTGACTATACAGTGCCCGGTCCAGATTTGGAATACCAAATCCAAAAGTTCGCAGTAAATTTGTAATATCTCTTTTATTATTTTGTTTTTCGTGCTGATTATACATCGCTTCACTCCAACTAGCAGAATGAATTATTAAACCTCTTATCGTTTCTGCCCAAGCGGTTGGATATTCGTAAGCAACTTTTGCAGCGAACCAAGATGCCTGTGCAGCTGCGGCACTTGTTGCCCAAATAGTATCAAAATGCCGTCTAGTTGTAAATTGTTTTGAGGTTGACAGTAATTCTAAATCTTCGTGTCCTGTAATATTATTATCAGTTGCTTTCAACAGGTTTCCGCCTTCAAAAACGACATCAGGTTTTACCGCCCATTTTCTTTCCCAAACTAAGGACGTACAGCTATAAGGAGAAATTTGTCCCTCGTTGGCAATAGGTGTATGATTTTGAAAATTTGAATCAGTGACTTGTATTTTATCAGTATAAGCTCCAGCGACCAAAGCGTTCCACGCTTGAGCGGGATTTTGGACAGAGGATGTAAAGTTTGAATTAGGATAATTTTGCCACGATTCATCATCATTTACATTTCCTGCGGAAATAATTATTAATCGCTGATTTTCACCTTCGCCATAAGCCAAATTATCCACTGCTCCGGACCACGAAGAAGGTCTTCCTCTATAGGTATCTTCTGATGATGTAACCGCCATACAATAAACCAAAACAATATTCGGATTTTGGATTTCTGCTCTTGCGATTCCTTGTGCTGTTATATCACCCCATAATTCTCGTGGATTTTCGCCCTGATTGGGTAAAATTATCACAGAACATAATTTATGTGTAAGCGAAACTTCATTTTGGGAAATAAGTAATTGCTCCATTTGTCCGTAACCAGCAAGCCCAGCCATTAGTGTTCCGTGTCCTGACCCATTCGCGTGGTCGTTTGTTCCCCAAGTACTATCGACTGTCAAAGTATTGGTATCATCAATAAGTGGCTGCAATAGTTGATGCCCATTATTTACACCTGTATCTAAAATACATACTTTAACATTGCTTTCTATAATGTGGGTTCTACATAGTAAATCATCAACCCAAGCCTGTTGTTCAATACGACTTTCCTTTACCCAAAATCCTGCTGGTTCCTGTCCTATACGAAACTCTGCTAATAAATCACTTTGTAACATTAACTCAATCAACTGTTGTCGATTGGCGTTTATCAGCAAAACTGCTCTTTCAGGAAAAATAATGCTATTATGCTTTACTTCAATTCCAATATTTTGAAGTGTTGTAAGAAATTCTGCAATTTGCCTCTGCTCTTGGTTTTCTTTGGTGTCTACATTCAGCCACGCTTCACACCACTTTGCTGTATCCGCCGGAATTAGTTGTGGATTATCTGTCCATAAACCTTCTAATAGTGCTATACTTACATCTTCAATACTATTTACCAGTGGCGCATTTTTAGGCTGCCCCTTTTCAGTTTCCTCCTGTTGGTATTTTTGAATCTTAGTAATAAAATGTCCTTCCTTGCCATTTGGAACGTACACTGTTGCTCTTACTTGTATTTCTTCGCCAACGGAAATTTCTTTGACATTCAATAACCGAATACCTTTTCTTAGGTCTTCTAAGCTTTTGGTAATCAAATCGTGGTCTGTAGCACTGGTAAACTGAATATACGTTCCTTCTCTTGTGGCGATATGCTGAGCACTTCTCTGTTCTTGTATTTGTTCCTTTTGTCGCCAAATTTGCTCAAATTCTTGTAACAATTTTTGACTGTGTGATGCTCTATCACGAACAGGAAATGGCTTAGGTGCAATTGGAACACCTCGGGTTTTATATTTTTCGCTACTTACATTTCCTGATATGAAGATGTGTTTGTATGATGCCATTCCCAAAATTATTTATGATAGGCTGCATTACGGTCTTTAATTGCCTTTAAAATTAACTGATTATTCATCGGCTGCTTTTCATTCAAAACCGTTTCTTTAATAGCATCAATACAGGCAAGAGATATTTCAGCGTGACTTAAGCCATTTATGTCTGGTAACAAATCTTTAAATTTGATTTTTTTACTAAACTGAGCAAGCCTATTTTTTAACAATTCTTCTTTTTCTTCCAAGTTTGGAAGATTATATAAAATTACATCGTCAAATCTACGGAAAAGAGCCTGGTCTAATAGTTCTTTATTATTGGTAATGGCAATTATAAGACTATCGGAATTGTCCCTTTCGATAAATTGGAGGAAAGAATTTAGAACTCTTCTCATTTCTCCCACGTCATTATCTCGACTTCGTTCGCCTCCGATAGCGTCAAATTCATCAAATAGATATACTCCTTGACGTTGTTCGATTAAATCAAATATTTGGCGAAGTTTGGCACTGGTTTCTCCCATAAATTTTGTTACCATTTTATCCATCAAAATAGTATAAAGTGGAAGATTTAACTCATTAGCAAGAATGGATGCCGTCAAGGTTTTACCTGTCCCTGGAGGACCTGAAAGTAAAATTTTTCTACGGTTTTCTAAATCGTGTTTACGAAGTTTGTCTCGTTGTACGAATTCTGAAATAATGCGATTTATTTTAGATTTAATATCGTGTGGTGCAATCATATCGAAAAGATTGACCGCAGGCACATTTTCTTGTATCAAGCCTTGCAAATCAGGTGAAAATACTTTATTTCTTTGCTTTGTTTCCTTTGCTTTGTCTATAATAGTTTTTATTTCATCAGCGACAAAGGTATGCCCCAGTTTGGCTTCGTGGGCAGCTATTTGCAAAGCAACAGTTGTAAACCTTTCAGGTTCGTTGTTGTAATGCGATTTGATTAAAGATATTATGTATTCAGCTTTTGCCATTATAGCAAAATTACGTTTTTTTCTAATAGCATTCTATCCCAATTTTCAATTTGCTCAACATTTGGATTTGAAAGGCTAGAAATTTATAAATTATAAAGTTGATAATATTTGTGTGATTCTGAATCTTATTAAACGATAATATATTTTAAAGTTTTCAGGAAAAAGCTGTATCGCTTGAAAACTAAGCTTTTATAAGGATAATCAAAGAAGTCAGGTAACGATTTGGTAACGGTGCCTATTGCTTTGCTTTTCAATATGTTTCCGTTAACTCATAACAAATATATGCAAAAAAATATTTGTTCCGAAAAAATCAATAATTATGTTGAAATATAGGTAAATTACCTATTGATTATATGTCTTTCTAATCTGAAATTTGCATTCAAAAATTTTAATTATGTCAATAGATAGAAATACTTCAGAAATTATCACATTAAACCAGGCTGTAGAATATACACACGCTTTTCAAGAAAATAACCCTGATTCCATTAGATCTTTTTTTGCAGGTATTGATAAAATTAATCTTATCTTAGAGCAAGAAAAATGTATTGGTATTCGTATATATAACGGATACGACACTAAATTAGGAAAAAATAATTTGGTCTTGATAGGTGTTGATACAAGTGGAGAAGACATTATCAATGGTGTAATCTTAGAACACCTAACCCCTTGTCCTACTACTTGCCCTAAATCAAGTCCATTAGTAGAAATATAGTTTGCACCAAGTATTATTTTTTGCAGCTCTTTTTATAGGGATTATTCCATACTCTATTCTTATAAAAAGAAAAAAAACTTTTGATTTCAAAGAATCAATAATACCTTTTGTTTGTTTAACAGCTATTGCAACTTTGTATGAGTTTTTTGGTTCTGTGATACTAAAAATTAATACAAGCTATTGGTGGCAATTATATTCTCTTTTAGAATTTAGCACATTGTACTATTTTTTTTATAAGCTTTTTGGTTCGTCTTATAAAAAGACTTTTTTAGTATTTGTAATATTTCTTTCTTTCACCTACATTCTTTCATTTGTTTTCTGGGAAGAAAAATTTATTACAATAGCTATTAATAAACTCCCACTTACATTTTTTGTTTTTACATTCTCATTCAAATGGTACAGAGAGCTTTTCCAAAAAATGGATATTGAAAATCCTTGGCAAAATTCAACCTTTTATTTTATATCAGGTATTTCAATTTATTATTCAAGTACATTTTTCCTTTTTTTGTTAAGTAAGTATATGTTTATAGATAACGGATATCTATATGACTACTGGTTAATTAATGTCTTTGCAACTCTTATTTTGAGAGTATTTTTAATTGTTGGCGTATGGAAAATGAGACAGAATTAAAATTATTTTTTTGGATAGGAACGGCGATATTACTTTTGTCTGTTTTAAGCGTATTCTTAATGATAACTATTTATCGCAGCAAAATACATAAAATAAACAGAATAAAGTCCGATGATTTATTAAATATTTCCTTAAATTCTGAAAAAAGAGAACGTAAACGCATAGCTTCTGATTTACACGATAGTATTAGCGGAGATTTAAGTGCTGTGCAAAATTATATAGCTTTACTTTCCTCAAAAGAAGAGGACAGTTTCAACAAAACAATATTTCGGGAAGTAGAAACTGCAATAGGTAATATACTCGAAAACATCCAAGATATTAGTTATAATCTTATGCCCCCAACGTTAGAAAAATTAGGTCTTATTTCAACATTACGAAGCTATTTTGAAAGGATAAGAAAATGGAATGAAATTACAATTAATGAAGAATACTATGCAGAAAACATTACTATTACATCATCAGATGCCTATGAGCTATATCGGATAATTCAGGAGCTTATTACAAATATACTTAAGCATGGAAAATCAAATTGTATTGATTTTTCAATTCAAGGAAATGAAAAGTATATTATTTTTCAAATTTCAGACAATGGTACTTCCTTCGATTTCTATAAGTGTTTAAAAGAACCCTGTGGAATGGGATTAAAAAATATTACATCAAGAATTAAATATATTAGGGCAAAGCTTGTACAAATATCCTCTAATAAAGGAAACACAATACAAATCCATTTATATACAAATAATAATGTTACGAATAGCTATAACTGACGACCACACTTTATTTAGAAAAAGTCTTGGACTTTTGATAAACAGTTTTAAAAATATGGAAGTAGTAGTAGAAGCTTCTAATGGTATACAACTTCTAAAAAAATTAGAAACTAATCAAGTAGATGTATTATTACTTGATTTACAAATGCCTGAAATGGATGGTTTTGAAACCTGCCAAAAAATCAAAGAACTTTATCCCAATATTAAAACTTTAGTTCTTACACTTATGAATGAAACAGACACGATAAAACGTGTTGTCAAAATGGGCGTACAAGGATATTTCACAAAAAACACTCCTCCTAAAGAACTGGAGGACGCAATTTGGAAACTTGAAGAAAATGGATTCTATTTTGAGAAAAGTCTTGCTTCTGTAATAAATGAAATACTTGATAATTTAGAAACGAATATTGAAGATAAAGAAATTCAATTTACGGAACGGGAATTGGAAATTATAACATTAACTGCTCAAGGCTTAAAGTCCAAAGATGTAGCCGATACATTACATATTAGTACAAAAACAGTAAACACACATAAACAAAATATTCAGAATAAATATAATTTTGATAATATGATGACAGCTATTTTATATTGTGTAAAACAAAAAATAATTAAAATATAGGTAATTTGCCTATTGTTTAGGGAATTATTGAGCCATAATTTTGAATACATCATTTGTAGCTACAATGATAAATTTTTGTTTAATATAAAATTCTTAATTATGGCAAAGAAGTATCCGCTTACTCCTGAAGGAGTTAAAGCAAAACAAGATGAGCTTTATAAATTGGGTGATCGTGAGTTACAGGTTCAAGCTGTTGCAATTTCTAAAGATTCTACAGCATGGTTAACTGAAAATTTTGAATTGTCGAGCGAGCAATTAGATTACGTAAAACAATTGCCTGAGGGGTTTAATCTTCCTTTGGGATGGCAGATTGCTACCGTAGTCATTGGACGACAACCATTTGAGTTTGCACCAATTCCTGAAAATACAGAAAAGGCTGCCAATTCAAGGAAAAAAACAGAAGTAACTGTAGGTGGCTCGACAACTATTAATCCGGCAACAGGGCAAACTACCTATACTGTTAGTGGTGGTATAAAATGGAGTTGGTAACATTTTAGTAAAATAAGGTAAATGAAATTTATTTCACTTACCTTATTTTTTTGTAATTTTATAACCCAAACATCTATCAATGAGTAAAGTAGCGACTTGTAAATATCTACTGACTTCACTATTGTTTTTATTGTTTCATACTACTTTTTTGTATGGTCAAAATACTATTAGTGCAAATCAAGGTTATGTAGTTCAAGAAAAATACATGACCACGATTCCTTATACTGAAGTAAAAGGAAAAATTATAATAGAAGTTATTATTAATAATAAGAGTAGAAAATTTATTTTAGATACTGGCGCATCAACAGTTATTTCTGAAAATTTGTATAAAGAACTAAATTCGAAACGATTAGGAAAGGTCGAGGTCAATGACGCATCAGATTTAAAAGATAGTTTAAATGTAGTCTCCATTTCGGAAATAAAGTTAAATGAAGTTGTTTTCAAAGATATTCCTGCTTTAGTTTCAAATGATGTAAGATTATTTTTTGATTGCTTTGGTGTGGAAGGTTTTATAGGAAGTAATCTTCTTCGTAACTCTATAATACAGTTTGACTCCAAAAGCAAAACAATCATTTTATCTGATAATCCCAAATCATTAAATTTAAAAAGAAAAGATTCAAATGAAATGGAATTAACGCATATTCAGAGTAATCCATTTGTTTGGATAAAACTTAGAAAAGGTAAATCTGTTGCTAACGAGAAAATTTTATTTGATACGGGTGATGATGGTTTGTATCTAATGTCTATCAATGCTTATAAACATATAATTTCTGAAAAGTTAGATATAATTGAAACCTTAGCTGAAAGTAAAGGCACTTTTTCCGCTGGATTACACGGTATAGCAGAAAAATCAAATAATTTTGCTATCAATATTCCAATATTAGATGTGAATAACCTAAAATTAAACAATGTTACAACAAGGACAACTTATGCGGAAACATCAAGATTCGGTTCAGAAATTTTGAAATACGGAAAAGTAACATTAGACTATAAAAATAAAAAATTTTATATAGAACCTTTTGTCAATTCTACTGAAATAAATTTAGATAAAGGAATATGGGCAATTGACCCTGTTATTGAAAATGAAAAAGCGGTAGTAGGAATTATTTGGGATAAAACTTTGGAAGGTAAAATAAATGTAGGAGATGAAATTTTAAAATTTGATGATATTGACTATCAAAATTTAGACTTTTGTGAGATGGTCAAATCCAGTAATAAAATACAGAAGAAATCGGCCTTACTTGTCTTAAAAGATTTAAAAACAGGAGAGATTAAAAAAATTGAAATTACAAAACTTTAGAAAATCACTGCTTTCTATTAAGTTTTATAGTAGTAATTTTTTCTTTTAAGTTATAAATGAAGTAAGTTGGCTTTGCTATTTTATTTGGTATGTAAATATTACTGGTGAAAAATATTCCATGCCTCAGTCAAAGATATGGGTAAAATAGATTCGTGATAGAGGGTGGTATGTTTAGCTAATATGAATGTGGAAAAGATTTCAGCCTTAAATGGAATAACAATATTAACCTAACAAATATTTATATTTTTCCAGCTGGTTTTGAATCATATATGTTTAATTATAAATCTGTTCTTATGAAAAAAATTCTTTTATTTTCAGGTTTCTTGCTTTTGTTAGTTCAACAAAGCTTTGCACAACAACTCACTTCGAAAACTTATGACAATTTAGGTAAGCTGCATAATCAGGCACTGGATAACTTTAATGCTAATTTCAAAGATAGGCAGCCTACAAGTGTTGACGATGCCGTTAATTATGTTAATTCATTTATCAATGACTTTTATCAGGGTTCGTCCCTCAATTCTACTGAAAAAGGATTAGCGGTCGCAAATAACAATAAATTCAAATATTTTATTTCGGAGAATGACTTTTACAATTACATTAGTACAAGCAGTAGCTCTATAACCGGAATGTCTGCCAATGCTAAAACTTCCATCGACGCGCTCAACAAAGAATTCAGTATTGACCCTTTAAAAGGAGCTTATGGGCAGTTACTCAACAGTTGTGTTTCTAAAGGTATTATGGATACTTACGAACAGCAAAAATTGGTGGAAATTGAAACTTTTATATATGGCAATAAAAACGGAACGATTACAATTGATCAGTTTGAAAACAAATTAACGACTATTGCACGGGAATTTGATGGTAAAAATTATCAGATTACTGGAAATACGGGGCATACGTTGGCAGCGTCTTTGGCAATTGGAATAAATTCAGTAGACTGGTGGAAAAGAAACAACTCTTTATATACCACTACAACCAAAACTAAAGGGAAAGGACCAAACGGGTATGAAATAGACGAGGCTTCGCTTGTCCTCCCTTGGGTAGCGGCTGATGTGGGTGGTGCCATTATAGGAGCAACCGTAGGAGCCATAAGCTCTTATGCGGGTAGTGGACGTGTGTCAGGAACTTCAGTCGGTATAGGTGCCGTGGCAGGTGCTGTCGTAGCATCCACCGGTGCTGCTGGCAAATTGGGCAGGGCAATATTCAGTTTATTCAGTTAACTATGTTTCCCTGGAAGTCGCTCTTTATATTACTGGCTGTATTAATACTGATATGGTCGGGGATTTATTTTAACTGGTATGATTGGGCAGTAGCCCTTTCGATTACGATAAGCACCATAATCTGTGGTATAATAGGCGATAGGTATATAAACCGCCGCAATGAAAACAAATAATTTTTTTACCAATTACGTTGTATGCCTCTTTGTATTCTTCATTTGTTATAACAAGTGAAGAATACAAAGAGGCTTTTACATTTGATTAAGGTTATAATTTCCTTCGCCTTGTTTTTCTTTTCATCTGCTTGGCAAACTGTTCTTCCTCGTAATCCTCGCCCTGTGCTTCGGTCAAGAGGTTGAACAACCCAATATCAGAATTTGGCGAATGCTCCTGTGAGATAAACTCAAAAAGGTCTTTGGTTGGCAAATCGTCTACTGTATTCGTTTTGGAAACAGGGCTGCCCTGTATATTCAGTTCGGGTTTGTTTCCGTTGTGCCACCAATCATTGAAGACATTTGCCGAGAGGTTCCTGTCCAAAGCTGAACCGTTCCAAACGCTACGGCTTTCGTGGTCAATGAATGTTATTCCGTAAATCCGTCCTTCATTATTACGTCTTACAACCGTATTTATTCCCTGTTCAGTCAATTGCTTTTTAAAATCCGTTTCATTGTTTGTGGTATGTATAGCAAGCTCAACCGTATTTTTCAGGACAGACCTTGCTGAATGGGTTTTCAATTTCTCTTTGGACTGCTCAAAGTGTTTTTGCAGTTGTGCCACGCCTGCATCTTTTCCGAATAGCGATGCTTTGAACGGATTGCTTGCCTTTTCTCCCTTGTCGTCCAATGCCATATAGACCAATCCGTTTACCGTCTGACCGTTCCGCTCACCTTTGACTTCTTCTGCTGTGATATTGAACAATGAAAGCAAAGCATTATAGCTTCCCATAGTTGAAAAGCTATAATATTTTGGCAAATGGCGGACTACCGAAGCGATTTGGCTCTTTATATCTCCACGCTGATAGTCCACAGGTTTGAAAACTTTATTGCCTTGTTTCTGCTCCTGCTCGGTGGCTTTGTGCAGGTTGTATTTATGTTCCAAATCCCGGCATATTGCCATAGAACGTGGGTGGTCATAATCATCGGGAATTTTCTTGCCGTCAATGCCTACGCAGGTCGAAACAATATGGATATGCGTCCGGTCAATGTCCGTATGTTTGAAAACAATATAGGGCTGATTGCCGTAGCCCATACGTTCCATATACACGCTAGCCATTTCGGTAAACTGCTCATCGTTTACGTTGTCTTTCGGGTCTGGGTTCAATGAAATATGGCGTACCGTCTTTTCCGTTTTGATGTTTGCCGACAAATACGGCTCAAAGCATTTATTAAAATAGGCTACGGAATACCTGCCGTCCACCGTATCGGGTATCTTGTTCAGCAATAAAACCGCTCCGTTTTCCCTGTCCACTTTATGCTGATTGTACAAAATCGCTCCGTACATATTGCTTCCCTTTCCGATTTTTGCAATCATAACTTTACTCTTTTTTCAGATACTTTGCTTCAAATTCCTGTGTCAGACGGATGACTTCCTTAGTGACTTTTACCAATTCAATGGTGTCTTTTTCCAGTTTAAAGAGGTATGCTGATGCTTTTTTCTCCGAAAAATTGCGGTACAATAGCTTTACAACCTGATTGTAATTTGTTCCGATTGCCCTGAACTGACTAAAAAATCGGGTCAGCTTTTCGTGATATTCTATGGCATCCATATCAATTTTTACTGTCTTTACCGTCTTCTGAAAGATGCAGGCTGTAATAAAATGAGCCACTACTTTCATTCCCGATTGGTCAAAGAGGGCAAGGAACTTGGCATTGTCCTCTGCATTCAGGTTAATGGAATACCGATTGACCGCAGGGTCGTTCTTCGGTTTCCTCCCTGTTTTCCTAACCTGTTTACTGTTCTTTTCTTCCATAATAAATCCATTTTAAATCTTAAACAAACGAGCGACTTTGGAGCCGTTTCCAGCCCCTGCAAGGGCAAGTGCTTTTGAGGTACGGAAATTTATTTCGAGTACCTCAAAAGATAACTTGCTCTGAACAGGGGTTCAGAAAAATCCGTTTTGCCAACGGATTAGGGTTAGCCGAAAAAATCAACCGTTTCTATTACAAAGTTCGGTAAGAGTGTTTGAATAACAGCTATTTATAAACACGACAATAAACGCCAAATAGTGCCACTGAATGCCCCCTTATGGCAGATTTGGACTGCTTTTATTTCCTTTGTATATGGTTAGCTGGCTGATTGGTTATACCCTTAATGAAGTAACTAAACAGCATAAATTTAGATAGCAAATCAGCGTGAGTGATTGCTGGAAATCCACTGGCTTTTTAGCTAATGAAAAATATGTAGGTACATAGATAGTTGCATCTGTACAATGATATGTATAACTAATTGTTCATCTAACCAAACAACTAATTTGAAACAATATTAAAAACGATAGATATGATACACGAAGAAAACAAAAAACAGCAACCCAAAACAGAGGATTTTTCTATTGAAAATTTTCTTGGCAGTGAAAAGAAAAAAACTGAACAGGAAGTAACGCATCAGGTAGATTTTGCCAAACCCGAAATTGACGAAGAAGCGATGATGCGTGTAATGGCAGGAGAAGAACCTACGGAAACGGAACAGACAAGACCGTCAGCGAACACCGTCAAAAGAACGACCTCAAAGCCAAAGAAGCTGACCAAAGAGGACTACTGCGGACAGTTTTTTAAAATTCCGAACACTACGGCAAGCAAAGGCAAATCAGTCTATGTTCGGCAGGAACACCACGAAACATTCAACAGGCTTACAAACATTATGGGTATCGACAAACTCACAATTTATGCGTATCTGGATAACATTATCGAATACCATTTTCAGGAGTTCGGAGAATTGATTAAGGAAATCTATAATGAAAAGCTCAAGCCATTGTTTTAAATACTAAAGTGGCAGGGCATTAAATCTAATTGTAATATCTTTTCTTTAACCAAAGACTTGCCCTTACCAATAGTATCAAAACAGGCACTTCGACCAATGGTCCGATAACGCCCACAAATGCCTGTGGCGAATGAATACCGAAAATCGCTATGGCTACGGCTATTGCCAATTCAAAATTGTTTCCTGTGGCTGTAAATGCGATAGATGCGTTTTTGTCGTAAGGAACTTTAAGGGATTTATTGATAAAGAAGCTCACAAAAAACATCAGTACAAAATAGATTACTAACGGTATGGCTACTTTTACTACATCCATTGGCAACTCCAATATTTTATCACCTTTCAGACTGAACATTAATACGATTGTAAACAGTAAAGCATACAATGTAATGGGCGATATTCGGGGTACAAATTTCCTGTTATACCATTCTATACCTTTTGATTTTACAAGGAAGTAACGGCTTAGAAAACCTGCCAAGAATGGAATGCCTAAGTATATCAATACGCTTTCGGTTACGTCTTTCATTGATACGCTTACATTGAAGTTGGCTAATTCTAATTTTGCAGGTAGTACGTTGATGAATAACCAAACTAAGAAGCTATAAGAAAGTATCTGGAAGATACTGTTTAATGCAACTAACATAGCTGTATATTCTCTGTTTGCTTTAGCTAAATCACTCCAAACGATTACCATTGCGATGCACCTTGCCAAACCTATCAGTATCAAGCCTGTCATATAATCGGGTTCGTTCCTTAAAAACAGAACGGCTAACCCGAACATCAGTACTGTGCCGATAACCCAATTGAGCAATAAGGATATACCGATTACTTTTTTATCCTTAAATGCCATAGGTAATAATGAATAATCAACCTTTGCCAATGGCGGATACATCATCAGTATCAGACCTACTGCCAAAGGAATATTGGTCGTGCCTACGGACAAACTATCTGTTACCTTGGAAATATTGGGAAAGAAATAGCCCAAGCCCACACCTAATGCCATTGCAAGGAATATCCATAGGGTTAGGTAACGGTCAAGAAATTTTAGTTTTGGTTGCATCGGTTATTTTTTAATCATTGAAAAAACATAGAACATTTCAGTTGCTATCTGCAAACTTCTCTCTGTATAGACTTTTGTCTGCTCTGTTGTACCGTCTGAAATTTTCGGGTCTTCAAATGTGATAGGTATTCTTTTTTCCGCACCTGCAATGAAAGGGCATCTTCCGTCTGCCTGCGAACAGGTCATAATGGCTGTAAATGCCGATACAGGATTGAAAGGGCTATCGTACTTTTTTGAAAAACCGATTATAGGTAAAGTATTTTCACTATACTTTATAGCATATACAGGATTATTATTGTCTGCAATTTTAAAGATGTTTAAACCCTGATTAGTCAATGTTTCTGCAACTTTTGGAAATAGTGCCGTTTCTTCCGTACCGCCCGAATAACAATGCACATTCGGAATATGGTAATATACACTTGCCACCTGTGCCCAAACCTGCGACAAATGGCTTCTACGTGAATTGTGGGTACAGATGAAATTTAGATTTATTTCCTGTCCGCTATTTACCTTTTGCTGTATGTAATCTACCAACGGCTGTAATACGGTTTTACGTTCCTCGCTTATGGTCTGAACATCAGTTATTCCCTTTATGGTTGCAGCTAAATTTTTATACATTACGATTGGTTTATAGGGTTTAACAACAGCCCGAATCAGGTGTACAGCAAGCACTGTTCGGCTCTGATAATTTTACTTTTTGTTTTTCGGCAGGAATACCGCAGGCATCACTTGCCAAACAAGCGGTTTGTTTGTTATTCAGTACAAAATGGTTTCCGTTAAAATCCAAATCGTATTTACCGATTGTTTCGCTCTGGTATTCTACTTCTATTTCGGCATCATCAATTCCCAATTTTTCTTCGGATAATTTAATGATGTTTAATAATTTGGTCGGTTTTAATCTGTGTTCAAAATCGTTGGCGTTCCATAATTGGAAATTGACAACTTTTTCATTTCGGATAGTTCCGCCACAATCAATAAAGTGTTTGGTAATAATACCTACTTCCGTAATGTGGAAATGTTCGGGAACAAAAGTTCCGTTTTCTAATTGAAATTCAACATTGTCTAATGTTGGCAAGATTTCTTTGAATTCTGATAGTTTCATTGTTTTTGAATTTTAAAAAGATTTATTAAATTATATATTGCAATATAACGATGTTAAATACTAAAAAAACGGCTAACAGCACTTGTTTACCTTTACTTCCTGATTGAAAAAAGTATTAAAATCCGTTTGGATTTTTTTCCAAACATTTTCATCAATACAATAGCAAACAGATTTGCCCTCGATTGTCCCCTGAATGATACCGATGTTTTTCAATTCCTTTAAGTGCTGTGAAATAGTTGCCTGTGCCAAGCCCAATTCCTCGACCAAATCATTACAGATACAGGCTTTCTGGTTGATGATATATTGAAGTATGGCAACCCTTGCAGGGTGTGCCAGAACCTTAAACAGAGAAGCTAATCTATTTTGTTCGTCTGTGAATATTTCCGATTTGGTAAGTCCCATATTTTGTTTTTATACATCGCAATATTACGATAATAAATTCAAACACAAAAGGTTTTTTCGTAAAATTCTTTTCAAAGAAAAAAACAGAAAAAAAAGAAAGCTGTTCAATCAAGACGGACAAGCGGAAAACCAAAAGGAAACGGAATAAGTCCCGAAGGGTGGCAGGGCAAACACAACAACTCGGCGAAGCCACCTTTTTGCCCTGCCATTATGCCGTAAGCTTTTGGTTGGGCGGTGTGGTGGCTGTCCGCCTTACCTTTGCTGCCTTTTTGTTCTTTTTTGGGTGCACATTTCAAATATTCCTTTTATCAAAATGCCTTTGACTGCCAAAGACTGCCACTAAATGCCAAAGGCAAATGGAGTAAACTTCTATGGTTTACATTGGGGAAAATTTTGAACCTATGGCACAAAAAGTAATTACCGACAAAGAGCGGAAAGAGAAAGAACAATCCGAGCAAAGAAAGAACACACCTTTTATGCAGGTCGATAAGAACAGCGACCCAATTTCCAATTTCATTGCCAACTTTAAACGTCAATTCAAAGACACAAAGGGTTTAGGTCTTGGCAGGCTGTTCGGGGGCAAACCTGCTGAACCACCAAAGCAACCGGCCGAACCCGAAAGCGTAATAGGTGCGACAAAAACTGTTATGCATTCGGATTATAAAAATGCTGAAAACAATCAGACCATACAGACCAATAAAAAGCCTGCTTTAAAAATGGACAATTCAAACAAAATACAACAGGCTCGCCCAAAAAACAAAAAACCAAAGTTGGGATTATAACCGAGTATTTAGCATCTGAACGCCAAATGCAACCTTTGACTACAACATTGGAAAACCTTGTATAAGCACCTTATATTTTTGAAGTTTAAATGATGTAGATATGGAAATAACAGTTTTAGACATTCAGATTTTAAAGGCATTGCACAGGGAAGTAAAGGAAGTATCCTTATTGGTTAAGGAAATTACATTGCCCTACAAAGCATTGCAACAGGCAACAAAATGGCTCGACCAGCAGGAAGCCTGCCAACTGCTTAATATCAGTAAGCGAACATTACAGACATACAGGGCAAAGGGCATTCTTGGTGCAGTGCAAATCAATCGGAAGACTTATTTCAGATTATCCGATGTGGAGATACTTATGCAGGGAGAGCGACCATTAAAAAAGCAAAAGAAATGAA
Source organism: Chryseobacterium taichungense (assembly GCF_900109935.1). Taxonomy (GTDB): domain Bacteria; phylum Bacteroidota; class Bacteroidia; order Flavobacteriales; family Weeksellaceae; genus Chryseobacterium; species Chryseobacterium taichungense. The sequence continues at coordinate 91,723 of NZ_FOBV01000005.1, forward strand.
ACAGATTGGAAATTCAAACGAGGATATGCTTGCCCTGCTCGAAGCTATGGTAGGCATCAAAAATGAACTGCTGTATATCAGGCAATATTTCCACCCATTGTTAAAAGGGGAAATCTACCTGTCAGGCGAACAGGTTTGTGAGAAGCTACACATTAGCAAACGGACGTTGCAACAGTACAGGGATGACGGACTGATACCTTTTATCAAACTTGAACGGAAAATTCTTTTCCGTGAAAGCGATATTATCAAGGTATTGGAAGACAACTATCAGCGTTAGCCGAATAAATGAATGCTTTGAAACCGTAACCGTATCGGTCAATTAAAGAAACAGCCCACTGCTTAAAGCGGTGGGCTGTGTTGCTATTTGGTTTCATTATACTTTAACCCTAAAAACCTATTTTCTTTTGTAAATGATGCTCTTTTTACGTCATTGACATTGAATGATAATTTATTATTTTGGGAAGCTAATTCTATAAGGTCACTATTTAATGTAACGATATACTGAAATTCATTAGGACTCTTTTCATTGTAGCCAGAGAGAAAATTTAAGCTTTTTTCAATAGAATCATCATCTTCAAAAATATTATCGTGAATTAAGAATCCTGGGTGATATTGTTTTGTGTATTCATTAAGCATCAATGAAATATCATAGATAAATACTTTCATTCTTTCAGTAGAATGACTACCATCATCATCGGTTCTCATAACAAATTCGACAACATTTTTATTTTTTGTTGTTTTAATCTCGAAATGAGCTTCCCTATTACCCATTATTTTTTCGTGAATTTCTAAAATCGTTTCTCTAAAGCTTTTAATTATTTTAGCTTTTTGATATAATTCTTCATCAAAATCAGAAATTAGAACAGTTTTTTCTGCCTCTAATATTTTTTTATCTCTTTCTGCGGTATCATATCTTTCAATCAACGAACGAAGATTACTCAATTCACTGTTCTTATCATTGAAGATTTTTATTGAAGTCTTTAAATCTCTTAAAACTTCTCCATTATCTATAAGACTAATTTTTTGAGAATAATCATTATCTAATTTTCTAACTACTTCATTTAGTTGATTAAGTTCTTTTTTCAAAGCAATTAATCGGTCATTTACAATAGAGCTTCTAAAACCATCAATTTTGTTTTTAAACTCTTTTAGGTCATCTAAAGATTTCTCCACTAAATCGCCAAGTCCTTGTTTGAATTGATTAAATATTATAGAAATTTCATTTTCATTAATATTCTCTGGCTTTGGTAAAGAATCAATTTGCTTAATCTCGTATTTAATGGCTTGTTGACGTGTTCTAAGTTCAGATAATCTACTTTCCAATTTTACCAAATCTTCCTGAAGTAATTCAAAGGATTCATTATTCTTTAATCCCTCAATAGATTTATTGATTTTTAAAACTTCACTTTCTAACTCATTTAAATGGGCTTTGGCATCCTGAATTTTTAACTCATCATTTTGAGTCACTATTTTTTTTATTTCAGTAAAGTAGTCTTTCTTTTTTTTCAGATTATCGTTCAACGATTTAATTTCTGAATATTTTTCAAGTCCCAAATTCAAATAAAAAAGATGTGGTCCAAAATCTGGTGGTATCCTTTTTTTTGTATCGTGGCACTGAATTAAATCTTTAAATTCCGACCTTTCATCTCTAATAATTGGTTGTAACAAGTTTCTAAAACTTAACCGTTTTAAGCTTGTGGGAAAACGTTCAAAATATAAATTCCCTAAATAGTCCGAAGCATCATCCAATCTATCAAAGTTCTTTTCTTCTCCATTAACGAAAATGGTTATTTGCTCCTGATTTTTTATTGAACGAGAAATAGTCATTTTTTTGTCATCAAAGTCAAGGTCTAATTTGATTTGACTTTCTGTTATTTCAGTATATTTTTTAGGAATCAGATTTAACCTACTGTCGGATATTCTTTTAAGTAAACAAAAGTTTATAAACTCTATACAAATAGACTTGCCCACACCAATTTTCTTATTGGTGCTTTCCGCCTCTTCTCCCATAATAATATTTATCCCATATTCAAAAGTGATTGGGGCAAATATTTGAGGCTCGCTATATAGTTTATTAATTTTAATCATTTTTGTTTTCTAACATAAATAAAAGGCTCTTTAAAATCAATGATTCCTGATGAATATAAAAACGCAAGTCCAAAAAATAAATGACGGTAACGTGTAATATTATATTTTTTTAGGTCTTTAGATAACTCGAAAATAGAAATCTTATCAACTTTTTGACGTTGAATATTTTTCAAAATCAAAGAAGCTACATATACAGATGATGTTTTTATATTTTCGTCTTTAGATACTAACATTGTTAATTATTTGGAAACACATTACAGTTAATCAATTCATCCAATAAATAATATTTTATGGCTATTTTATCGAACTTAATGCCGTTTTCTGAAAGTTTACCATAAAACAATTCAACTAACCTCTCTAATGCCATTTGAGGATTATTAGCCTCAGCCGTTAAAATCTTATCGCTTTCATCTTTTAAATAACTTGATATTTTAATTGCCTTTACACTGTCAATTCCTTGTTTAGCTTCAAATAATGGTTGTTGATAGACAGTACATAGTTCAGCATATAAATTTATCAAAAAAGCACTATGTTCAGAGAACCTATTGTAGATTTTAAATTGTGGGTCTACATTTTCAGGTTTCTCTGATATACTTCGATTGTCATCCTTACTTAAATATTCAATCAAAGCCATTATTGTTTCTACCTCGTTGGATTCTGTCTTCTTCCTTTCTTGTAAGACTTGTTCGTTAAGAAAATCTGCAATACTTTTAATCTTATTCAAATCTGTAATATTATTTATTACTGCTAAGATTTTCTTTATATCAAGGACATCTTCCTTATGGTTGAAGTTATTACCAAATTTTGTTTTATAATCTTTAGCGTCCTTAGCGATTAGCAAAAGTTTTAATTTATAGTCTTTACGATTGGTATCTTTGTAAAACCCATCAATAGCCTCCTTAATTTTCTTATTATCATTTTGGGAAGTTACCTGAATAGCCAACTTATTTTTAGTATCAATTAGGTCAATATGAGCAAAATTATTCTCAATGAAATTAGTGTTCTCAAACTCATATCCTAACAAATTGAAAAAATCTCGGTAAAAATTTTCCGCATAGACATTAATATCTGTTAAATTAAGGGAATTGAGTAGCTCTACCTCTGCTTTAAGGTATGCTAATCTTCTTCCAATTAAAGTTAAATATGATTGCCTATTGTCCATACATATATACCAAGTAACTGTTACAATACAACATTTTGATTTGGACAAAGATATTAAATTGAGTGTTATGATTTCATTCTAATCATCTGAAACACGAAAAATATTACATGGCGGTTAGAAAATAAAGCTGTGAAAAAATACGTGTTTTTATTAATGTGAATTGGTTGTTTAAGTATAAGTAAACAGTCCTGTTATTTATAAATAACAGAACTGACAGTTCTTTAAAATTTCTACAATTGTGACACAAAAGAGCGTTCCAAACCTTTAAATTTGTGCGATACCTTTTGCATATCCTTTCCAACTTTCTCATTAAGAATTTTTGCATAAATCTGTGTGGTGGCTATGTTTTTATGCCCTAACATTTTGCTCAAACTTTCAAGCGGAACGCCCTCGCTTAAAAACAGGGTGGCAAAAGTATGGCGTGCCAAATGAAAGGTTACTTTCTTTTCTTTAAGGCAGTCGATTTGTTGGGATATTACTTTTAACCTATCATTACAGGAACTATTAGACGGAACAGGAAAAACTTTGCCGTCCTTTGACAATCCTGTATACTTTTCGATAATCATTTTCGGAATATCCAACAGCATTACATTGGACGATGTTGCCGTTTTTCTCCTGCGAACGATAATCCATTGATTGCCATCAAAGAACTCTTGTATATTACTGTTTTTAAGCCCTTTTATATCCGAATACGAAAGTCCTGTAAAGCAACTGAAAACAAACAGGTCTTTAACCAATTCGTCTTTCTTTTTCTCGCAGTTGAACGCTACAAGCTGTTCCAACTCGTTCCGCAACAGATAACCTCTGTCTTTATCCTTTTTGGTGTTCTTGTACTCGCTGAACGGATTAAAAGCAAGGTGCTTTCTGCTAATTGCCAATCGGCAAAGCGTAGTAAAACCAATCATATACAGCCAAATGGTGTTGTGGGTTAAACTTTGGTCGTCACGCAGGTAGTAATCAAAGTCCTGCACAAAATCAGGGGTAAGGTCGTTAAAAGATACATCGGAGTAACCGTATTTTGTAAGGGCAAAATTTTGCAGGTGCTTTAAAAGTGTTTTGTACTTACTGCGTGTACCATTTACCCGAAGTCCGTTATTGACCTTTTTTTCATAATCAGAGAGGAACTGCTCGTAGAATTTGAAAAAGGTCAGTTCTCCGATTTCCATTCCGAGAAAGGCATTTTTAAGTTTAGCAATGTTTACCGCTCCCTCGTTCTTTAGGATTTTGGAATAGCATTCCTCAATACCCAAACGAATTTTGTCAAGTTTGCTGTTTGTGTCTTGTGCTTCTCGGCTTTTTCCTAAAACCCTGCCGTACTTCAAATCCCAATTCGATGCGGAAATATCCAACTTTGTGCTGAATGCAGACTGTTTACCATTTACAGTAATCCTGCACATAACCGTAACTTTTCCATTTTTCTTCGGGGCGTTCTTTTTAAGGTAGAAAAGCACCTTAAATGTTGATTTTTTTGTCGTTTCCATACTCACAATTCTTAATGATAAAATTAAACTTATGTGAGCCACGGAACAATATGAAAGATTGCGCAAAAAGCTGAAATACAGTATTTTGAATCGATTGTTTCCGATGTTTAAAAGTAACGTTTTAGTAACCTTACTTTTGCCAATCGTTGCTTTTTCCTGCTTTTTACCACATTACCAAAAAATCATAAAACGGCTGTAAAGCCTTTATCTACAACCGTTTTACCTGTTTTTAATCTTTGATGTATTTTTACTGAAAATTTATTTTAAAGTTTCCTTGCATCAAAATATCAGTAAATGTCTTTTAGGATATTTTGTGCTTATATAATTATATCTTCAATGATTTTGTCGAGCTTTGTATCTGGTAACGTATTAAGATAAGACATCGTTGAATTAATATCTTTATGCCCTAATGCTTCCTTTATTATGTCAATAGAAACATTTTCAAATTTTAATGCAGTAGCGAAAGAATGTCTCGCACAATAATAAGTGATATTCTTATTGATTTTAAGATTTTTAATAATTTCTTTGAGTGGCTTATTTATGAATTCTTTTAAATACTTATGGCATTTATTTTTTAAATATATTTCATCTGTATTATTGTTCTTTATAATTCTGAACAAAAAGTTTGAGCTAGATTCTGAATCATACTTTTCAAGAATGCTTTTATTCAAATCAGTTAATTTAAAACTGACCGAAGCCCCAGTCTTTGTTCTTATATAATGAATAGTGCTACCCAAAAGAGATTTTTTTTCGAGTTTTATTAAGTCAATAAAATTAATTCCACGTGAATAATAGCTGAATAAAAACATATCTCTAGCAAATTCCTCTTTGGGTTCTTTCGTTTCATAATTTTTTAAAAGGCGTATTTCATCTTGAGTTAAATATTCTTTCTTACTATTTGTTTTAATTTTGGATAACTTAAAGTCTTTGAATGGATATTGAGTTTCTTTTATAATTTTTCCTTTGATTGCTTGATTGAAAATGTTTCTTACTGTTCTTAGACGTATCCCAATTGTACTGGATTTGTTTCCCTTTTCTGTACAATAAGCTTCATAATTTTTTAGAGATAAATAAGTTATTTCATTAAATCCGATGTCTTTTTTTTTGAAGAATAGCTGAAGAGATTTCAAAGTTTCATTTTCTATTTGAGCTGTTCCGATTTTTGATGATTTTTTTAGATTTTCAATATTTTGTAGCTGAAATTCTGTGTAAGAAACAGTTTTATTTTTCCCCTTATAAGTTTTAATTCTATTTATAAGGTCGGGAAGGGTATAGGAAATATTATCATCTTCAAATTGCTCGATTATTTCTTCTATTATCTTGTGGTACTTTTCGATAAAAGCATTAATTTTTTTGTGTTCTGGATGATTCTTTTTCACTCTTTCTGTCTCATAACTCCATTGGTCTTCTCTGCAAGACTTTTGAAGAGATAATGAGGTATTTTTGCGGTCTTTGATAAAAGAAATAATGATACTTTTCTCACCATTGACCTTCGTAGTACTTTTTAATGTAAATTGAAAACTAATCATAATATATTGACGAACATTTGACGAACATTGTTGGTTCAAATATAAGAAAATATATAATAATATAAAATTTATAATATAATTAAGTTACTGTAAATGTGCATAATAAACATAAAATATAATATTATAAAATAAAACATATTTATAAAAATATATCTCATAATCAGGTGGTCCTTGGTTCGAGCCCAAGTGGGACCACTAATTAAGAGCCCAAACAAAACGTCAAGTTTGTTGGGCTTTTTTTATGCCTTAGAATCAAGGTTTTATATTCTTATTTTTTCTAGAACATTCTCATTATCTTTTAAATCTAAACTAAAAAAGGTCCCCAAAAGGAACCCTATTCTGGGAAATTGGAACCCCATTATAACCCTCATTAACACTAGAAAATGACAATTAAAATATTATTTGTATTAGATAAATCAAAATCTAATAGTAAAGGTCTAGCTCCCTTAAAGTGTAGGATTACTTACATGGGAGAAAGAAAACCTTTTGCTACAGGCATATTTATTAATCCTCAAAACTGGGATAATAAGCAGCAGAAAGCTAAACCACCAAATTCTGAGAATGAAACTATCAATACACAATTGAGTCTGATTAAGAATAAAATTAATCAGGCTTTTTTGTTTTTACAGGTTAATGAAGAAGAGTTTGATGTGGAAGATGTTTTCTTACAGTATAAAGGAAATCCTCCTAAAAAGAACAAAACTATATTACAGCTCTTTCAAGAACATAATGATAGAATTGAAAAACTAATAGGTAAGGAGTATTCTATAGCAACTTTATGGAAGTTTAAACAGGCAAAAGAGCTATTAAAAGACTTTATTAAGTATTCTTTTAATAAGGGAGATTATCATTTCAAAGATTTGGACTTAAAGTTTATTCAAGATTATGAATTCTTCCTGAAGGCAGAGAAATCCTTAGCCCTTGCAACTACTAATAAGATGATACAAAGGTTCAGGAAGATAGTTAAGCTTGCCATATCCCAAGATATTATACAAAAAGAACCATTTACAAGCTACAAAGTAAAGCATATCAAAAAAGAAATTACTTATTTGACTAGGGAAGAGCTAGCTAAAATAGAAGAGTATCAATTTAAAGCAGAGAGATTACAAATAGTAGCAGATTTGTTTGTTTTCTGCTGTTATACAGGTTTAGCATATAATGAAATGGTAAACCTTGAGAAATCACATATTATAATTGGCTTTGATGGTAATGAATGGATTAATATGATCAGAGGAAAAACTCAGCATTTATTATCAATACCACTACTTTCTAGAGGTAAGAAGATAATTGAGAAATATGATTATGTTGATGAAAAGAAAGCTTTACCAAAGTTTAGTAATCAAAAATTTAATGCTTATTTAAAAGAGATAGCTGATATAGTTGGACTAAATAAAAGACTTACTCACCATCTAGCAAGAAGAACCTTTGCTACAACAGTATTACTCTTTAATGATGTTCCTATGGAGATTGTATCAGAACTGCTAGGTCATTCTAAAATCACTATTACTCAAGAGCACTATGCTAAAGTTGTTAAGAGTAAGGTTGGTGAGCAGATGAATAGGTTAAATTCTAAACTAAAATAACTATGGATTAACTGCTTTGTGTATTTTTACAAGGCAGTTAAACTTTATATTAAGCATGAATTTACCTAATACCCACTTTGAAGACTTTCCTATTGAGTTCAAACAAATTAATCCTGAAGATTTCTCTAATTTCCATACTACTGAGAAAGTTATTATTTCTCCTGATAGTGATGGATACATTAAAACTCCTTTAACTAATCACATTAAGCTGTATGACAAGAATACTGTGGTTATTAACGCAGGTGTAGGACAAGGTAAGACTACAGCAATAATTGATATTGTAAAGCAATATTACAGTAATACTGATTATGTTATTTTCCTAGCTTCTCCTTTTGTGAGTCTAGTGGAACAGTATTATAAGGATATATTGGAAAAAGAAATTCCAGAAAGAGATGTATTCAGATATGAGGTTTTAGGGAATGAGGAACCAACAGATTTCTGGCATAAAAGGATTCATATAGTTACAGCAAATTGTCTGTTAGGAAATCCTGGAGAAGATGCTTTTGTAAGCTCTAGTGTCAAAAGGTATTATACTAATAGACTAGTTAAATACTGTGAAAAACATGGGAAGAAAGTTATTTTTATCTATGATGAAATACATGATGCTATTCATAATTTTAAGGAAAAATATATTTTCAATCTTTGGAAATGGAGAAATGTAATCCTGAAAAACTATATCATTAGTGCTACATATAATGAAGCTTCAAAAGTTGTTATTGAGTATCTAGCTGAGCTTACTGATGATAAAATACAAATCATAGAATCTGAAAGGAGAAGGTTTTCTGAAAAGCAAAGTGAGCTATTTCTGCATTATAATAACGAACAGTTTTATACTTATGATGATAAAGCTATTACTGACCTAGTTAAGGAGCTTATTTACCTTGATAAGGATATTGACATATTATCTTATTCAAAGACACTAGCAGATAATATTATTAAAAATAAAGGTTCAGGTATTGGAAAGGAGCTATATTCGAAATATGCTGAAATCAATAATTGTACCTCTGAATTAGTTCTAAACCAAAGGAATGATAGAGTTACCCCCCAAAACAGATACAATCCAAGCATGTGTAATGTTGGTACTAATTTTAAAACTGGTGTAAGCATTAAAAAGGGCAATCATGCTTATGTTATTATCTTACCTCCAAAAGGAGCTAAAAAGCCTTTTAAAAACAACTATGGAATATTCTCTGGAGGCATAAATTCAATTATTCAGGCACTAGCAAGACAAAGAGTGAAAGGAGAAATACATCTTATTCTCCCTAAACCAAAAGATTTTGATTTTGAATCTTTACAGTTTGAGGAAGTAGAAAAGGTAGAAGTATTCAAAGAATTTTATACTTCAGTAATGGATACTCAGCAATTAGAACATAAAACAAAATATCTTTCTTTATCATCACAAGATGAGATACTTAATGCATTCTATGAAAAAGAAATAAAAGAAAATGTAAGACATGAGATTGATTTTGTTAAGTCACTAGATAGATTAAATAGTGTTAGGCTAGACTTCCCTGAGTATAGGTTATTCAAGTTAAATGAAGGAGAAGCTTTACTAGCTAAAAAATATGATTTCTATGGGAATGATCTATCTTCATATATTACTTATTGTGCTATTACCAATCAGTTTATTAATTGTAAACTAGCTTCAGGTAATAGAGTACCAGCATTAATCTTTAAATATGGAGAAATACAAAAGGGATTAAAAGAATATTGTAATAGCTATTACTTCCAAGATGATAGAAGAATGCATATATATTACTTTTATAATGATACCCAGTTTTATAATATATTCAGGGATGATTTATTCAATAGCTTTCAACTTATATTTCAAAATTCTAGTGGACAATTGTTACCATTAAAAAAGAATGGAACAGCTAATCATAATAAGTGTTTTGAATTACAGCTACTTAGCTTTGTACAGCATTTTGGTTATACCAATAATCCAGTAAACAGACATGAGTATTTTAAAGATGGAAAACTTCATGATGGTGTATATGATAGAAGTCAGTATTTCCTTGAAGGGATAGCACATGCAGAAATAATTAATACTGAGGATATTCAAGATAACCCAAATGCCACTAGAAGACTTAAAGCATTTAAATTTTTGAATTTTTTAAGACAACAAGTGATTAATTCTCAAATAACCATAACTACAGCCCATCAGGGTACATTTCAATTTGTCTTAAATAAACCAAATGAAAACTTCATTCCACAAGACAGATTAGAAGAATTTAGAGAAATACTAAAGCATTTCCTAGAAGAGGATGAGATACTTTCAAGGTATGAATTTAAACATAGATTTATAAATAAAGAAGAAAGCAAACAAATTGAATCCCTTTATAGTATAATATTGAATGATTTTTTCAAAACAACAGATTATAAAGAAGCTAGTGGTGCTAGGAGAAATGGGAAGAAAATTATTGAAATTAAACCTATTCCTAGACACACAGAAGTTGTAAATTATCTCTCTCTACCTGATTATGACTATGAAGCCTTACCTGAAACATTTTTTGAAGTAAATGCACTTTCTGAGGAAGAAGTAAAAAACATAACAGAAGAAATAAGAAGAAAATAATCCGTCCAAAATCCCTGAGTCTATATATAGGTTTTAAGAAAAATGGACGGATTGAAAAACATAATCCCTGTACTCTAGTGGTACAGGGATATATTATTTCTAGTAAACTCTACACTCTCTTTGAAGATATACTATACTCTTAATGTGCTAGCCTTAAAATGGTTAGTTTCAGCAAGTGCCACAAGGGGTTCTTTTTAAATCTCCCCAACCTTAAAAATCTATGATTTAACAACGCACGAATTCAGAGGAGGACAACTCTGTTGTAGTTTTGTTCCAAAACTTTTGGTATACAAAATTACAAAATTCTCAGGACAATATCAATAGTTTTAGTCCTACCCATGCATATTTGAAGCTAATAGCCAAATTGTAATTCACCTATAAAATAATTTCATTTTTTAACCTTTTAAATTAATCATTATGCAATTAAAACAATCACAAAGACAACAAGTAAAGCTCAGGTTAGGGCTTTCTGGTGCAAGTGGATTTGGAAAGACCAAATCAGCCTTATTATTAGCCTATGGAATGACACAGGATTGGAGTAAAATAGCTGTAATAGATACAGAGAATTCTTCAGCTTCTCTATATTCAGATTTAGGGAATTACAATGTTCTAGATCTACAAGCTCCTTATTCTCCTGAAAGATATATCCAAGCTATTGAACTATGTGAGAAATCAGGAATTGAAGTCATTATCATAGATTCAGCCAGCCATGAATGGAATGGTATAGGAGGTTGCCTAGAAATCCATGAAAAGTTAGGTGGAAGATTTCAAGATTGGGCTAATGTAACTCCACGACACCAGGGTTTCATTAATAAGATTTTACAATCTACCTGTCACATCATTACTACAACAAGAAGGAAAATAGATTATTCTCTTGATGTTGGAAGTAATGGTAAAACTCAAGTAGTGAAACATGGAACTAAAGAAATCACCAGAGATGGCTTTGAATATGAGTTAACTATCAATTTCGAACTTATTAATGAGAATCATCTTGCTAAAGCTTCAAAAGACAGAACAGGATTATTTATGAATAAGCCTGAATTTCTTATTACTTCTGATACAGGTAAAATGATATTAGAGTGGTGTAATTCAGGCTCAAAAACTAATCCATCTCAAATTATTCCAAGTTCTACAGGAAGAAACTCTATGCCTAAAATAGATTCAAGTGATGCTTTTGAATGTTCTCCTAGTCAGAATCTAATGGATGCTACAGAACAGGAAGTATATGAGGCTATTCAGAACTGCAAGTCTGTTACTGAACTATTAGCTTTATACAGACAGTTTCCACAATATCAGGAAAGCTTAAAACCTGATTTTGAAGCCAAGAAATCTTTACTTATCAATCTAACTAACCCTAATAACTTTAGTAAAAATGGACACTCAAAGTTTCAGTAAAACTCCCAACATTATAGAGGTAATTTTAAGACCACAACAAAACCCAATTAATCTAAAGCTAAGAAGTGTAAGTAATACTACTCATGTAGAAAAGAAATTAATTAGAGATATTTTCTTAGATGACAATGAGAGCTTTGAAGAAGCAGAAATATTTTATCCAAGCAAGATGAATGATGTTAATATCCCTATACAAGTTGATATTCCAAATAAAAAGCCTGAAACTTCAAATGTAGTTCAGGCTTTTTTAATGTCTGACTCTAAAATTCAGAATAGACCTGATACTCCAGTTGGGCTAGCTAAAAATGATGATAAACAGACTAGTCCTTTTATCATAGCTAATACATCAGAAGCTACATTAGATCATTTACAGAATGACTGTATTATTCCTGTATTCAGTAAGGATAATGAGAAAACTATTGCTCATCAGGAATTTATTGAAGTTGTTTTAAGTGCAGTTCAGACAGTTTTTCCACATCACCATATTACAGAACCTGAAATCAGGGTTTCTCATCAAATTAAGGGCAGAATACCTTCAGCTATTCATAAGGCTGTAAAAGAGCTTTTAGAGCATGAGAAAACCATTTATTATGAAAGAATGGCATTTGTTATTAAAGTACCTAGTATAACTGATAGAGTAAATGGTAATGAGATTTCTTTGACAGTTGGAGGTGTTAGAAGTTATAACTTGGAGAATCTTTATAATAAGAAGTCTCTGGAGAGATTCAAGTTTTTTATAGGCTTTCAGAATCAAATCTGCATGAACATGTGTATTAATACAGATGGCTTTTTGGAAGATATGAGGGTTGGAAGTTTACAAGACTTGTATACTAGGGTACTTGAAACAATACAAGGTTATAATGCTGAACTTCATCTAATGGAAATGAAAGAGCTTACACAATATTATCTATCTGAACATCAATTTGCTCAGCTTATAGGTAGAAGCAGATTATATCAACACTTACCTAAGTCTGAAAAACAGAATATCCCTTTATTAAACTTTAATGATAGTCATATTAATACTATAGCTAAGGATTATTATGAAGATAAGAATTTTTGCAGACAAGAGGATGGCAGGATTAACTTGTGGAATGTTTACAACCTTTTCACACAAGCTAATAAAAGTAGCTATATAGATACTTTTCTGGATAGAAATTTGAATGCTTTTGAGTTTTCAAAAGATATTCAAAAAATGCTTAATGATAGTTCTGATTATCATTGGTTTTTGAGTTAATAGTGTACCCAATAAATATTGGGTACATATTTAAACCTAATGAATGATTATATTTGTAGCTCGAAAAAATTGTATTGATGAATCACTTTGTAAATAATGTACTTAAATATAAAGCTTTGTTTCATGTTGTTGATGTACCTTATAGAGATATCCATTTAATACAAAATAAGGTACTTAAAGAACTTAAGCTTAAAGACCTGAATGAGTTAAGAGACAAATTTGAAGGTGAGCAGTTTTATAAAAATAGATTAAGTAAGTGCTTACCTATTGTTTCTCTTGAAAAACTACTTAAGATTAAACTTTTTGATTGGGAGAAATCAGAACTTAAAAATATCCAATCTGATATTACAATATCTGATATAAAAATTAGTTTAAACTTAAGTTTATATGGTAATACTCCAGAGGTAGAAAAAGACTCTGATTGTCCTATAATCTTTTTTATTCTTAATAACCTTAAGGAGGTTTGGATATGTGGTTTTGCATCAAATAAAACTATTAAAAAATATCAAGGAAGAGAAAGAATTATTGGGATTGGTTCAAAATCAAAAAAAGTTGTGGAGTTCAATGGATTTAGCCACTTAAAGAAATTCGATTCATTGGAAGAATTATTATTAATCATAAAAGAAGATAATGAATAAAAAATTCACAGTAGGGAGCTTATATGCTGGTATAGGAGGAATTTGTTTAGGATTTAAAAAAGCAAAATTTAATATTTCATGGGCAAATGAATATGACAAGAATGCATGTGTAACATATAGGCATAATTTTTCCCATCAACTATATGAGAATGATATCATATCTTTTGATATTAATAAGCTAAAGAAAATTGATGTTCTAGCTGCAGGATTTCCATGTCAGCCCTTTTCAGTAGCTGGTTATAGAAAAGGATTTACAGATGATAGGGGAAACCACTTTTTTCGCATAATGGAGATTGTTGATCTAATTAGACCTAAAGTAATTTTCTTAGAAAATGTGAAAAACTTAGTGGGGCATGACCATGGCAATACCTTTAAGGTTATACAAGAAAGCTTGGAAAGCAGAGGTTATACATTTGATGCAAAAGTTTTAAATACTAAAGATTATGGAGATATCCCTCATAATAGAGAGAGAATCTTTATGGTTTGTTTTGATAAAAACATTTTACAGCACCCAGATGATTTTAAGTTTCAGTTTCCTAAAAAAGACCCTTTAAAAAGGAAAATAAAAGATCTTATAATTCATGAAAAAGTTGATGATAAGTTTTACTATGGAAAAGATAAATATATGTATCACATGTTAGAAGAGACTATGACAAAAGAAGATACTATTTATCAGTTCAGAAGACAGTATGTAAGGGAAAATAAATCCAATGTATGTCCAACACTTACTGCAAACATGGGAACAGGTGGACACAATGTTCCTATGGTTAAAACAGAATTTGGTTTTAGGAAGTTAACTCCAAGAGAATGTTTTAGATTTCAAGGTTTTCCTGATGACTTTAAACTTCCTGAGATTGCTAATTCACACTTATACAAACAAGCAGGTAATTCTGTAAGTGTTCCTGTTATTGAAAGACTTGCAGGTAAAATTTTTGATGTACTTGAGTCAAATACCCTTTAATTTATTATACATCAAATTAATATCCTTTAAATCACCACATTGGATGTAATAATTGTCAGCATCCATTGTGGTATGATTTAATCTATCTCCTTTTTTGATTATATATTTTCTTTTAATGATCTCTTTTAAAGTTGTAATTGATAGAACTCCTGGAATATCAAATGAAAAGTCCTGATTATTTATTAATTCAAGCATCCTTTGTTTATCAAAATTTTTATCATTGAGAACTATATCTTTTACATTTGGCTTAATTCTAACAGCTATAAAATAATCATAGGTAAAACTTCCATTATCAGGTATATAATTGCCACTTTGATCCCAATCTCTGCACTCTAGCAAGAATAAATTAGAAAAGAAAGCCATAGATTTGATGTTAATATTTTTACCTTCTGCAACTATATCTCCGTGATCCCATACTCCTTTTTTAAATACTCCTAAATCAACTCCAGAGGTTGTAATACCATTTTTTATTAATTCATTATTTAAAATCAGTTCTGCAAGCTTACCTTGGAAAGTATTAGCAAAGACTTCTGCTGGAGTTCTAACTAAACTTCCACCATTTCTGTGATCTCTATGAAATCCTTCTCCATATGCCATTTCATATGCAAATTCGAAAGCTATACTAATAAATTCCTTTTTGACCATATTTTCAGTAAAAGGAATTTTTTTAGTTATCCTGTATATTCCATCTTTAAATTCAAGTCTGCTCATCTGTATTAGTTTTAGTTAAAATTAAGAAATTAGATCTTTTAAATTTGTAACTTCTAAACTTTTATTTTCCAGATACATCTGCTGCCAGTCTTTAAATGGACATAAAATAATTAATATTTTTTTACCTGGATATAGCTCATATTTAATATTTCCAATCAGTATTATATTATTAATTATAACAGCATGCTCATCTTCTTTAAGTTCTGAAAACTCATCCTCATTTGCTGGGAAAAGAAAAAAGTTTCCAATTGCTTTTTCTATTTTATTCTCAATATGCTGTTGGTATTGAAACTGTTTTAGAATGTCTTTGTATCCTGGTTCTCCAGATAGACTGCTTTTAAATTTTAGGCTGTAATACTTTGCATCAAATAGATAGGTATTATTTTCATTATCATTTATAATAATATCTGGTAATAATATACTTTTAGATTCATAATTATTACCTAAAATATCCCATTTAGGTCTTGGAAAATAAGAATCTTTTGAATGCTTGTACTTCCATATCTGCTTACATATATCTTCCCAAATAGTTGAATATGCTTTTGTGCCATACAAAGACATATCACTTTCCAAAGCTCCCGTCTTACTTCTAATTAAGAATATTAATGATTTTACTAAATATATTTCTCTGTCAGTATAAACAGTTTGTAATAAATTTAGAAGATGATTTATTAGCTGTTCTGGATTTCCTATTTCACTTAGATCCTCTTCGTAATCAAAATCAAAATCAATCAGATCTATTCCTAGAAATACTGAATATTTTTCAGAAATATAATTTAATCCCCATTTTTGAATAGCTGCTGTTAAGTTAAATGTATCTTCAATTATAGTGTGATTTATAGTATCAGTATAAATTGGCTGACCAGAAGAATAGATTGGATCAAGATCATTAACTGTATGAACCCAGTGAATATCTCCATTCCCATTTATTTCGTACAGTCTATCTCTGTAAGTGTAAATTCCATTACTTTGAAAGTCCTCTAATAAGAATTCTGCAATTGCTAACTCAGAACATTCAGGATTATCAGGTTCTATGTTGAAAAAATCAATTCCTTCAAATAGATCTCTATTGGTTTTTGTATATCTTTTTAAAGTTTTAATTGTTAATAAAGCAGACTCTTTTAACTCTCTAGTGTAAATTTTAGGTATAACAGCAAATGCCACACTTCGTACAGATACAACCCCAACAAAAGTAAACTTATAATATGTATTACTCTGCTTAATTATACCTCTTAAGCCTAATGTGAATAATTCCTCTTCTGAAAAAGAAATCAATAATTCAGACTTAGTATATGGCTTTTGTTCAATATAAATAACAGGATTATTCAAAAGCTAAAGTTTCATCAAATATATTATTTCCTTTATCATACTCTTCTGCTATTTCTGAGAAGGTCTTCAAAGAGCTTTTAAATATACCAGTTTTATATCTTAAAACATCTTCTTTTAGATAAAGAAGCAGTTTGTTTTTAACTGATTCCTGATTTGTAATTTCTCTTTTATTTAAAAAGAAAGGACCTACAAGTTTATCTTCATGAATTCCAAGTTCAAGAAGCTTTTGGTTTATGATTCTTCTAAAAGTATTCCATTTAAGTTCTGGCTTGCCTTCAAGGAAAGGCATCTTGATATAAATACCATCAATCTGGGCTTCACTCTTATTTATTCCTAGATGTTCAAAGCTCCAGCGTCTTTTAAAAGCTGTATCAAGAGGTAATACTCCCTGATCTGCATTATTCATGGTTGCCCATATATATAGATTGGAAGGGATTTTAATTTCAGTCTCAGTAATATTTCTTCCTCTTAGATAATCATGTATTGAAGTTTCTAAGGTAATAGGATATTCACTATCTCCATTATCATTTCTATCAAGCAGTTGAAATAGCTCTCCAAAAACAGCAGTAGTGTTAGCTCTATTCAACTCTTCTATCAACAATAAAAAATTGTGTTCTGGGTTTTTGAGTGCTCTCTCATATAATATTAAAAAAGGACCAGGTTCAAAAGTGTATTCAATAACAGGTTCAACCTTGTGTTCATTAATAGTAACTCTGTCAGAATTAAATATCTTCAGTTCAGTTTCTTTGTATAGAGGCTTTGGCTTATATGATCCAACAAAGTTTCTATATGAATAACTAGAATGAAATGTAACTCTTTTATATAAAAGTTCATTAGGGAAAAATTCATTAGCCCTTTTGTTCATTTCAAAGCTTTTACCTGTTCCAGGGGCTCCATATAAAATTAGATTTTTAGGGTGTAAATCTAAAATAGGGTTGGGATCTATATCTGAACTTAAAATAGTATTTGAATACTGATAATCTTCTTTTATAACGTTAGAATTTGGAATGTGAAATTCATCTCCAAAAAATGAAGTAAATTTTTCCTTAAGTTCTGGAAAGATATCAATAAGAATTCCAACTAAATTTTTAGCCTCTAAAGTGCTAATTTCAGCATTAGCTTGATTCTGTTCATTTTTTATCATAGGCCCTATAAAAGATATATTATAGGTGGCGAAATATCCTATGAATTCTTTTCGTGAAAGAACTCTTGGTAAAATAATTATTGGTTTTAATGTAACTTTAAAATTATTTGGCTTATTTGCATCATAGCCTTTACTATGTGGTCCAGCAGTCACGATACAAATGGCACTTAAACCAGATGGCCAAGCAGGCTTGTCTCCATGTTGATTAAAAAAAATAATATCACCAATATTTGTTTTGTTTTCATGCTGATAAATTCCATCAAATTCAAATTCAGCAATACTGTCTGGACTTGCTAGATCTATTGATGTTTTTGATGTCTTATAAGAATAGTAATTTCTTGTTTTTTCCACAACAGGTTTTTTTTCTTTCAAGAATTTCAAATAGTTTTCATTCCCTAATATAGCTTGTGGTGCCCCTTTTCTATATTTTGCATTTTCTGCCTTCCATCCAGCTTCATTATTGTTATAGACCATCTCTTTAATTCGTGCTATATCATCTTCTATGAAGTCAATATTTACATCAAAGAGATTGTTGTCAAAAAAATGTTCATCCCATCTCTTCAAGAGATCTTTCTTTAATATCCCTTTATATCCCTTTTTATAATTTTGTTGTTTTTCAGACCATTCTAAAAACTCATCAATTAATAAGTCTCTATCCATATTATATTTCTTCTAAAAATAGTTCATACTCATCTAATTTTGTGAAATCTATATAAAATTTATTATCAGGTGTTTTGGTTATTTTTACACTATCATAACCAATTTCAATTAGTTTGTTATAAGTCAGAAGTTCACCTTCTTTTAAGTTTAAAATATCTCTGAGCATCCAATTCGAAAGTGCATTGTTAGGGTTAGTCATTAAGGCTTTTCCATTTTCCTGGCATACTTTTGCGGAAAACTCTTCTCCGCTAGGAATCACTAATGTGAATGGCTCTTCTCTTGGTGGAAGAAAGTCTAAGTCTTTAATTTCTACAGGTATAGGAATATATACTTCTCCATAGTTTCTTGCTCTTCCACCTGCATTCCATTGATTTAATTGGCTCTTTTCAGGAACTATATGACTGTGCCCTTTAGCTTTTCTTTTTGCGGAATATAATGGCAGTATAATATAGTCTTCCCCTGGAGTTAATTCATTTTGAGTAATTTGATTAGTGGGTTCTATATATGTATTCATATTTTCAACTTGAACACGTGGGTTAGCTATTGCATTCCTCAATATAGTAATAGGATCATTAATTATATCAATATCAATACTTTTACAGTTATTAGGAACTGTAAACCTTTTCATCAATACACTTTTAGAATGATTAAAATTATATTCGTTAAGGGCATCTTTGAACTTTAATGCTACAGCTGAATCATCAATAATTTCTATGGATTCTTTATCTATCAAATCATAGTTATCCTCAAAGATTTTTATTACACCTTTATCTCTTCCAATAATGTGATAAACTCTCTTATGAATATCATAAGTTCTATCTGCAACTAAAATTCTTTCATTTCTTAAATCTGCCAGTCTATTTGCAAGATCAAGTCCTCGAAGAGTTCTAAGAATTGAACTATCTGCATTAAATTCAGCAACCTTCTCAACTTTTGAAGATCCATTTAATACAAAGGTTTTAATTCCAATACCACACTTATTTATTACTGCATCATAAGCTCCATCAGCCCTGGCGAGATTTTCAGCCCCAAAAACATCACAAAATATATTCTCAGCAATTCTATATTGAATATAGGGCTTATCAGACTCACTGAAGAGTTTAGATAATGCTCCAATAGCTTTTAATTTCTCCTGATATTCTTCAATTTTCTGCTGTGTTTGTACATTTAAAAACATTCAATTATTCTTTACAGTTGAGATTTCTTGTTGAATTATTTCTAAGCATGAAGAAAGATTTTTTTTGATTTCTTTACTCCAAAATCTTATTACTTTCCAATTATTTGACAGAAGGTACTCGTTGACTTCCTTATCTCGTTGTATATTTCTCTCAATTTTTGGAATCCAATAGTCTCTATTAGTTTTTATTCTTTTTTTTTGGTTTTCCCAATCTTTTCCATGAAAAAATTCACCATCAACGAATATAGCTATTTTATATTTGGAGAAACTGATATCAGGCTTTCCAAATATCTTTTTATTATTTTTTCTATACCTATAACCCATATTCCATAATGCCTTAGCGAGCAGAACCTCTTCTTTAGTTTCCTTACTTTTGATTGCCTGCATATTCTTTCTTCTTTGTTCAGGTGTTAAATTATCCATATATGCTATTGTTATGGGTTATAAATCAAAAGAATTCAAAAGGGTATTTTAGAGTTGAAAATAGGATGTAGATTAAATTAGTTAAAAATTTTTCTTTATTTTACTAAATTGAATTTCAATTTGATCTTTAAATAATTTAAAGGTCTTAATAGAATTGTTTTCTTTACTAATCATATGTATTTTATTGTGATTAGTAAAGAAAATCATATCATAGTAAGATGTAACAGCTCCTACAGAACCTTCAAATATCTTAAATTTTTTATCATATAAATAGTCATATAAATATAATCCGTTTTTCCCTTTAATCAATAGCATCTTCTGATATAATCTTACTTCTTGAATTATTTCATTTTCAAATCTAATTTTCTTTATTGGTTTTGTCTTATCATTTATTTCAAATAAGATAAGTCCCTCAAATGCATCTGCAATAACTATAATATTGTTTCTATTTAATATTTCTAAATCTTGTGCATCTTCGGTTCTGAATGAATTTGAATTTGTTTTATTTATTTCCTTTACACCATATCCTCTTATTGATAAATATATATTATCATTGTTACTCTTCATATTTGTAACAGTTTGATCATTCTCTATATCTATATCCTTAGCTGAAGACTTTAATCCACCAGTAGAATTAGCATTAAAAAAGTTAATTTTATTGTCAGTATTTAGTAAATCTATACGTTGGCTAGACTTGTTTAAAAATAACTGGTCAAACTCTTCATCAATAAACATAATTTTTTTATCGAAATCATTTGATAAATTAAGACGTAATAACTTATTATCACTAAGAGCGAATAAATTATTATTATAAAAATTTACTTCTGTAATATTATTATCACTAGTAATTTTATCAATATAATTTAGATTTGCAATGTTAATCCTATGAAATTTAGATTGGAAGTTGTCAAACTTTATTACTTCTATATCTTCTCCCAAGTAATGAATAAATAGGTGAAAATTATAGGCTTCTAATGATATGATTATTTTCTCCTGTTTCATTATATTCTTTTTCTTTTTACAATTGATGATATGTCATCAATGGAAATAACTCCTTTTTCAACCCAAAGATTTAAAAGATCTTTCGAAATATTATATCTAGATTTTGAAAATGGGATAACAGGAAAACCATGCCAGTCATCATTATCATTTACAGGTCTTTGGAAGAACCCAAATTGTTCATTATCCTGACCTACTGAGTTTTTATTTGGTAATAGTGACCACATATTATTTGAAGAAGTGCATGTCCATTCAATATCTATTGGATTATTTTCTATTTTAGTAAAATTACCATAGTCAGCATAGTCAAATAAGTCTCTTTCTACATTAATACTAATCCACTTTGCATATTTATTCCTAGCTGTGGATTGATGTTTTTCAATAGAAATATATTTTTTTCTTCCTATTGGTCTAGTGTAATTTATGTTTGGCATTTTTTAATTTCAAAATATGATTTTACATGTTTAGGTTAAGAAGTTGAGTTTCAATTATGATGATAACACTGTCTTATAATGCCGGAGATATTTCAATTAAATTGTTCATGAATTAGTTTTTTCCAAATTTAGTGATTTTTACAATTATACCTCCATGTATTTCATACACATCTTATTAAGTATTTTATTTACTCAAATATTTTTAAAAAAAAATTATGAAGTTATTCTTTTGCTCCATACCCTTATGACACCTGCCCCCATTCTTGAATGAAGGGAAACTCCCCCCATACATTTTATGTGAAAACAACTTTTAAGCAGAATTAGACTTTGTAATAAATTTTTAATCTTGCTGCGAGCTTGTTTCTCTAAAAAGTAATCTTAAAATTTTAAAACTTAAAAACAATGGTAAGAATTATTAATTACAAGCAAGTACAAAAAGAGGATGGAAAAAAATTTTATCTTCTAGAGGTGCAAGGAGGCATTGAAATGGTACTAAGTAAGGCTACTGGTCAATACTATGCTACAGCTAAAAAAGCTGCTGTATCAACTACATTTGATGAAGAAACCTGTAAAGGCTTAATAGGCTCTGATATGTCTGGTAAAGTTGCAAAGATTACTACAGAGCCTTATCAGTATACTATCAAAGAATCTGGAGAGGAAGTCACTCTCAATCACAAATACATCTATCTTCCAGAAGGTGTAGAAAGTTCTGAGGACAAACTAGCAAAACAACTTGAAGAAGCCTTTGCGTAGTTATTCTAGAGCATGAAGACTTAATACGTCCATTTTTCCTGAATCCATATATAGGGTTTAGGAATTTTGGACGTATTTTTCTTTTCTATAATGAAAAGTCCATTCTGTGTGGTAATGCTATATACTTATACACAAATGGACATTTTTATTTTTCAACTTATTCATTCACTAACAACCCTAATCTTTATATGAAAACAAATACAAAAGTTGCAGAATTACTTGTTTCTTATTCTAACAATATAAGTCCAGAACAAAAAATAAGCAACAGTGATGATAGTTATGATATTGTTATGAGTCTATGGAATCTTAATACTATTCAAATACAGGAAGAAGTGAAAGTAATATTTCTCAATGATGCTCTTATGGTGCTAGGCTTTTATTCTTTATCTAAAGGTGGTATTTCATCTAGTATTGTTGACATTAGATTAGTATTATCAGTATCTCTAAAGGCTCTAGCAACAGGTATTATTTTAGTTCATAATCATCCAACTGGAAATCTTAAACCTAGTAAAGCTGATTTAGATATTACAAAGAAATTAAAGTCTGCATGTGATGTTATGGGAATAAATCTCCTAGACCATTTAATTATCTCAAAGGAAAGTTATTTTAGTTTTGCTGATGAGGGGTTATTGTAGTTATATGGATTTCTCTTTATATGTAATCTAGGACTAATAATTTATTTTTAATATTATTCACATTCGCACATAAGAGCTGAATACTATCCTAAACTACCTTAATTAAAGCTAATGGCTAAATCTTATTACATATATAATATAGCCAAATTATAATATTCAAGTTTATGATAGATTAACAAAGAAGGCTCTTAAGTAATGGAATAGATACTCAGAGGTGCTAGATTAAAAGGGAGATAGATGGGAAAAATAAAAGCTCTAAAAGTCTCCAAACCATAATAGCCAAATCTTACCTTTCAGAAGCTTCAATATTTAATAGATCAACAAGCTTAATTTCTAAAGCTTCTGCTATCCTGTATAAAGTAATTACTGTAGGATTAGTCCTACCTGCTTCAATTCTTGATATATTGGTAGGGTCAATATTTCCTTCCATTCTGCCCACTAAATCTGCTTGAGAAATACCTTTTTGCATTCTCAATTCTTTAATCCTTTTACCAATTAATTTTAATATTTCTGATTTTTCCAACTTGTCATATTTGTCAAGTCAAAGTTGTTGATTATATTTACAGCTTGTAATGCCATATATGGCAATATTGATTTTGTTACCTTATGGATTTCCGTAAGGTATTGATCAGATTTAAAAGTAATTTGCTAATTAAAACAAACTTAAAACAATGAAAAAAACTTTACTACTGTTCATCTTAGTATGTTCAACTTACCTTTACTCTCAAACATCTCAATATGTATCATTTCCAGATATAAACTCTGATGTATCTCCTAATAAGGCTAGAATCTATGTTATAAGACCAACAGGAAAGTTAAGCCATTACTATATAACTCTATCATCTAATGGGGATATGATAGGCAGACTTGATTATAAGAACTACCTGTGTTGGGATGTAAATGCAGGTACATATAATTTAGAAGGAGCTTTTGAGGGTAATAAGATTAGAAAGGATCAGACTGAAAACAAAGATTTCTTTACTGTAAATGCTAAAGAAGGAAAGACCTATTACATAAGACTTAGCCCTGCTTATGGTCTGACAACAGGAAAAGCTTCTTTTGATATTATTGAGCCTGAAAAAGCAAAAGAATACATTAAAAAGTTCCCACAACCTAAAGTTAAATATGTAAACTAAAGTAATATGAGAAAGATTTTACTATTATTCATAATGACAATATCAGTTTGTCTTTATTCACAAGATGGGTTCCAGTATGTTACAACTAGCAAAGATGGTACTGATTATTACTACCAAATATCAAGTGATGTAGATAGTAATATGGGATTATACACTGACTTCTGGTTAAAAAAAGGAATCTCAGTAAAGAAAATAAAAACCAAGTCAGGAAAATATTCTACCACTGGAGGAGGATACTTTTTAACTTTGATGAGAATCTCATGTTTAGAAAAAACATATTTGTTCAAGAATACAATCAAGTATGATAGTGCTGGAAAAGTTATAGGGACACATGATTTTCCTATATCTGAAGAACCCAAACCTGTTGTACCAAACTCAGTTATTGAAACCATTTATAAAACTGTATGTAGAAAAGAATAAGCTTTACAGAACAATAATACTTATAACCACCTCAAAGCAGGTGGTTTTTTAATCTCAAAACTAATATGAAACCCAAAATACCATTTCGTATAGGCTACCAATATGATAAGTGGGAACTAAACCTAATGAGCATATCAGACAGCATCCCTGATAATTCTTATTGTAGCTATATATGGGTAGGAAGTGAAATTAAGAAGTTCTTAAACTTCATACCTCACAGAACAGAGCTTATATTCTATTGGGATATACTAGAAGTTGTAATCCTTGAGTTTGATAAGAAATCTGAACACTATTACAAAAGGCTCAATAAAGCCTTATCAGAAAGAGCCACTAGAGTGAACCCTGAAGTTCTTCCTGATGGTATGATTATTCACAAGTTTATAACTAGCAAAGTGACTTATTGGAATATCTACTTTCCTGTAAATAAAGAAATAAGGTTGATTTACTTTTCAAACTCCTTTGCTTACATCAAAACCTTACTGGAATAAAGCTTTGAAATCATTATTAATATAAAAATATAAAATGGGAAGAATACTTATAACAACTGATAACCATGGGGCTTTAAAAGCTGTAAAACAGGTTTTGGAAAGGTGTAATTTCAATCCAAATGAAGACTTATTAATAAACTTAGGAGATGTAGTTGATAGAGGCACAGAAAGTGCTGAATTAGTCCAATTCTACATAGAACTTTCAGAAGAATGTCTTTATAAACCTTTATTCATTAAAGGAAACCATGATGATTACTGTCAGAAATGGTTAAAATCAGGTGAAATTAATATGGAATGGTTAATGAATGGAGGTACAGAAACTATTGATTCTTATATTAGAACAGACTATTTGGATAGTGAAGTACATTTAAACTTTTTTAATGAAATGTTTGATTTCTATATTGACACTAAGAACAGGGGATATGTTCATGCAGGGTTCACATCTCATAGTGGTCTAGGTCATGACAATCCTAATACATATTATTGGGATAGAACTTTATGGGAGCTAGCTCTTCTAAACAATGAAAATAAAGAGCTTTCTAAAGAAAGGAGAATATATGAATCTCATAAAGAAATATTTATAGGTCATACTCCAACACTTAATTGGGATGAAACAGAACCTATGAATAAATATAATATTTGGAATCTAGATACTGGTGCAGGATTTGGAGGAAAGATCACAATTCTAGATGTTGCTAGTAAAGAATTTTGGCAGAGTGATACAGTTGAAGATTTGTATACTGATAACAGGTATTAGTAAAGTTTAAGCTTAAAAGGTATCCATTTAGGTATCCATTCATTAAGGAAAATATGTAAAATGTTAAATATCAATATGAAATATGATCTGGTTCGAGCCCAAGTGGGACCACTTTTTAAATCAAGCACTTACAGAAATGGAGGTGC
The DNA here is from genome assembly GCF_900109935.1 of Chryseobacterium taichungense. Classification (GTDB taxonomy): domain Bacteria; phylum Bacteroidota; class Bacteroidia; order Flavobacteriales; family Weeksellaceae; genus Chryseobacterium; species Chryseobacterium taichungense. The sequence goes on from NZ_FOBV01000005.1 coordinate 117,578, forward strand.
TTTTTTGTTTATTAAAGCTGATTTTCCAATAATTTACCTTGCTTCATTGATGTTGCCAGATTTTATTTTAGAATAGAACATTAGAAATTGAAGTACTTTTTGAAGTGAAATTTACAATGTTTTCAATTTTTGATTTAAATTGTACTTTTTAGTGACACTTATCATACCTGCTTTCATAGGAAGTTTATAACTTTATTAAAAATTAAAAAATGAAGATCGAGCAAATTTATACTGGGTGCCTTTCTCATGCAGCTTATTTTCTGGAAAGTGAGGGAGAAGTTGCCATTTTTGATCCCTTACGTGATGTGGATTCTTACATTTCAAAAGCAGAAGCCGAACATGCTAAAATAAAATACGTTTTTGAGACGCACTTTCATGCTGACTTTGTAAGCGGACATCTTGAATTAAAAGACAAAACAGGAGCTGACATTGTTTTTGGGCCGACAGCAAAACCTTCTTACAATGCAATAGCAGCGAATGACGGAGATGTTTTCTATGTGGGCAAATGTATGGTAAAAGTGATTCATACACCTGGACATACCATGGAAAGCACAACCTATCTGATCTTCGATGAAAATGGTAATCAAAATTCTATCATCACCGGAGATACTTTATTTATCGGTGATGTGGGGCGACCGGATCTCGCTCAGCATGTCAACAGTGAACTCACACAGGATAAATTGGCCAGGCTGCTATTTCATTCTTTAAGAGAAAAAATAATGCCCCTTGATGATCATCTGATCGTCTATCCAAATCACGGAGCAGGAAGCGCCTGTGGTAAGATGATGAGTAAAGAAACAACCGATACGTTAGGTCACCAGAAAGAAACCAATTATGCCCTGAGAAAGGATATGACGGAAGATGAATTTGTTTCAGAATTACTTTCCGGCCTAACCGACCCACCCGGCTATTTCCCAAAAAATGTTTTGCTAAATATCAATGGCTATAATCATCTTGATTCGATACTGATTCAAGGAAAGAATCCACTTACTGTTGATGATTTTCTAAAGATGACGGAAGCTGATGATGTAATGATCTTAGATACCAGAAATGCATCAGCATTTGCACAGGGTTTTATTCCGGGTAGCCTTAATGTCGGGTTAGATGGAAGTTTTGCTACTTGGGTAGGGGAAATGATCAGCGATATTAATCAAAAAATAATCTTGGTAACTGATGCAGGCAGAGAGGAGGAAAGTATAGTAAGATTATCAAGAGTAGGATATGACAATACGATAGGTTATCTTAAAGGAGGTTTTGATGCCTGGAAGAATGCCGGTAAAAATATTGAAACGGTGGAAAGAATTTCAGCCGAAAAGTTTAAAGAGATCTATGATGATAAAATAATTATTCTTGATGTAAGGAAAAATAGTGAATTCGAATCCGAGCATGTGGTCAATGCTATTAATATTCCTTTAAATAAGATAAATTCACATTTCGATTCTTTTCCAAAGGACAAATCATTTATTGTATATTGTGCAGGAGGATATAGAAGTATGATCGCAGCATCAATCCTAAAACAAAATGGTTTTAAAGATTTTGCAGATGTCACAGGAGGTTTTGCAGACATTAGGAAAAATGACCTTCCGAGAACGGCTTATTCAGCGCCGACTACATTGCTGTAAATACCTGTATTTTATACAATTTTTATTATTCAACAAAATAAACTCTCCTTTAAAAAAAGGAGAGTTCTCAAAATAAAATAAGCCGCAAAAAGTGGATGACTAATTATTTCAAAGTTAGAAACAGCAGGCTTTTTCGCTTTATGACAGTACTCATAATTTCTTAATGAATTTATCATTAATATAAATTTCCAACCTTTCTTCGTTTTCATGCATCTATATCTATAGAACAATGAAATACAAAATCTATGAAAAGGCTGTATCTACAATTCCTTTTATTATTGCCTGTTTTCTGCCTTGCCCAGATTCCAAGAATTGAAATATCAAATGGTAAAGGAGGATATAAAAATAGTGATCAGGTCATCCTTCAGAAATTACAGATTGAGACAAAAATCGTTGGGAAAATTTCCACCAATACCATCACGATGGTGTTGAAGAACAATTCCGGGCGTCTGAGGGAGGGAAGGGTTACCTTTCCTTTGCCGGAAGGAATCAGCGCAAGCGGTTATGCACTCGATATTAACGGAAAGCTTAGAAATGCTGTTCCGGTAGAAAAAGAAAAGGCAAAGGAGGTATATGAAACCATTAAAAAAAGAAATGTTGATCCCGGTGTGCTGGAAAAAGTGGAAGGAAATAATTTCCGGACAACGGTATATCCCGTCGCTCCGAACGGAGGCGAAAGAACCCTGCAAATTACCTATCATGATGAACTCAAGAAATCCGGGAATGTTTATCAATACTTTTTGCCGCTAAATTATACGCAGCAAATTCCTGAATTTATCATTAAAACGACGGTCTTTCAGAGTACGGAAACTCCCATACTGGAAGAAAAACCGGACGGAGAATACAATTTCGTACAAAAGGGGAATGTTTGGACCGCAGAAACCCATAAAACCAATTATAGAACAGGAAATAATCTGAAGATCAATTTTCCGCAGCGTGAAGGCAGCCAGAACATTCTGATGCAGCCGGCTTCCGGTAATTCTTCGTATTTTCTGGCCAATCTAAATGTGCTTCCGAATGAAAGAGTCAAAAAGCTGCCTAATCAGATTGCTGTAGTTTGGGATAACTCTTTAAGTGGAAAAAACCGCGATCACGCCAAGGAATTTATACTGCTGGATGAATATTTTAAAGCCAATACAAATGTTACCGTAAAAACATATTTCATCAGCAATACGTTCGATAAAGGAAAAACATTTAAAATAAAAGATGGAAACTGGAATGAACTCAAATCTTATTTATCAAAAATTTCTTACGATGGGGGAACTGATTTCGGAGAATTAAAACCATTGCAAGAAGACGAAATCCTGTTCTTTACAGACGGAATATCCTCTTTTGGCGAAATGAAAATAATTTGGAATAAGCCCACTTATACCATCTCATCATCCAACACGGCCAATTTTAATCAGTTGAAGTACATCAGCAACAAAACAAACGGAGAATTTTTAAATTTAAATGAGAATGATCCAAAAAAAGAAGTGAGAAAACTACTTTTTCAACCGCTGAAGTTCTTAGGAATTGAAAGTAATTCAGCCGTTTCTGAAATATATCCCTCAATGTCTGAAACCATTTCACAGGATTTTGTGCTGGCCGGAATTTTAAATGGAAATCAGACAAGCCTTAAAGTAAAATTCGGTTATGGGAATGAAGTCACCGAAACCAGGATTATAACTTTAAATGCACAGGAGCAATCCGTAAAAGACTGGGAAATCTCAGCGTTCTGGGCACAGAAAAAACTTAACGAACTGGAAATTTTTTCAAAACAAAATAAAGACGAAATTAAAAACCTGAGTCAGCAGTTCGGCCTGGTCAGCAGCAACATGAGCTTAATGGTTCTCGAAAATGTTGAAGACTATGTCCGATATGACATCACGCCGCCACTGGAGCTTAAAACACAGTTTGATGCGATGGTTAAAAACAACAGGACTGCTAAAGAGGCAAGGCTGAAAGATTTGATGGAACAAGCTGAAATGATGACAGAAAACCTGAAGGCATGGTGGAAAAAAGAATATACCCCAAAACCAAAACGATATCCTACGCCTACATCGGTTTCAAGAAGTGATACGGCAAGAGAAAATGATCTTGAAGAAGTAGTGGTAACCGGCGTTTCAGAAATGAGAACATCAGCAGTTTCTGAAAGAAGGCGCGAGCAGGCACAAATGAGTCTGAAGGAAATGACTTATATCGCATCAAATGCACCTCAGGCACTTCAAGGAAGAGTTGCAGGAATTCAGGTCGGATACAGAAATAAATATTCAAACAGCGCTGCGCTCATCAATCCCGGAAGAATCACCACCATTGAGGTAGAATCGAAAGCGGAATATATGAAGCTTTTCAGCAGAGCAAACGATTCCGAAACCATTTACGGTATTTATCTTCAAAACAGAAAAGAATATGAGAACCTTCCTCAATATTACTTCGATGTTGCACAGCTTTTATTTAAAAACAATGACAGGAAACTTGGACTGAAAGTATTGAGCGCTATTGCAGACCTTGATCTGGAGAATGAAGAGCTCTATAAATTATTAGCCTATAAACTAAAGGAGGCGGAAGTGTACGACAAAGAGCTTTTCGCAGCTCAGAAAGTGTTGGAATGGAGGCCTTTCGATCCTCAAAGTTACCGGGACGTTGCACTGGCTTTTGAAGACAACGGAAACTACCAGGCTGCTCTTGATAATCTGTATAAAGTGCTCACCCAATCTTATACAAAAGAGCTGGCCGATCGTGACAACGGAATTGAAGAAATTATCATCATGGAAATCAATCAGCTTATCGCAAATCATGGAAAACAATTGAATCTTAACAATATCAACCCAAAAATCATGGCAGATCTTCCGATCAACATCCGCGTTGTGATCAACTGGAACAAAGATGATACGGATATCGATCTCTGGGTAACCGATCCCAACAATGAACGCTGCTATTATTCAAATAAAGAAACAGAAATCGGAGGCAGATTAAGTGACGATTTTACAAGAGGCTTCGGTCCCGAACAGTTTCTCCTGAAAAAAGCACTGAAAGGTAAATATAAGATCCAGACCAATTTCTTCGGAGAGCGGCAGGTAGGAATTGCCGGTCCGACAGCCATTATGGCGGAAATTTACATCAATTATGCGACCGGTAAACAGGAAAGAAAAATAGTAGTGTTCCAGAATCAAAAAGAAAACGGAAGAAATGAGGATGGTATTCTCATTGGTGAGTTCGAATTTTAATTAACAATTTTTGAAAATTGATAATTATACACAATAAATTATAGATGATGGTGTTAATATAATGATCAATGTGTAAGAAGAAGTTTGAGTTGAGGTGTCTGCAGCAATGCAGGCACTTTTTTTATTGTAATAATATTTTCAATAGGAACGGGCTTTAGCCCGTTTTTTATAAGTCAAACTCGTTTGGCTTTAGCCAAAACCTAAATTCAGATTTACATAAAAGCACCGCTGGCGCTAGCGTCCCGCTCGTGTCCTTTAAAAACAAACTTACCGTTCCCAACCCCTCCCGACACGTCCCGAACCTATCGCAACACGTTCCGGACCGGTCCAGACACGTTCTGTAAGGGTTCCGACACGTTGTATAACCCCTTTCGACACGTTCATTACCTCTCCGGCGGGGTTATCGACGTCTCCAACGGGGTCTTGGACGCCTCCGGACACGTTACACAACGTCTCCGGACCCGTGAAAGACGTATCGCGACAGGTAAAGAACCCCGCCGGACCCATAAAAAACCTCTTCGGAGCGCTGAAAGACATCACCGGACCCTTCCCGGACGTATCATGACACATAAACAACGTCTCCCGACCATTCAAACACATGTCGGGAGAAGTAAACGTTAATTGAGAGTATAAAAATACCCCTCCGTGTTAATCGAAGGGGTATTTAATATTATTTTTTCTCTTTATTTTCTTTGGTTGACGAATCGGATTCGGGTGGAGTAGGTTTGACGAAGAACTGTTTCAGATCTCTAAACTTGTCTTCAAATCCCACTGCCGCAGTTCCTGCTCTGTAAGCTGTAAAAGAATAGTCATCCAGTGCATATTGATAATTATCAAAATCATGGAGAGTTTTGGCGTTGTTCAGCCGTGTAATGATGCTTTCAAGCCTGCTGATCATTCCTTCCATGTGGTTTCGGGAAGTGTAATCCCTTTCAAATTCGGCCCAGTCGACATCAGGAGAGCTGAGGTTGGGCTGATTTTGGAAATAGTCGTGAACTTTGTTGACAAACAGCTTGTTTTGCTCGTTGATGCTGCCATATTTTTTACGGTCAGCGGCTGAAAGATTGATTGTAATTTCAGCAAGTGCGCTTTCAAGTAATGCAATGGCATCTTGTGCCGCAGTAATCTTTGTACTGCTCAAATGGGTGGAGTTCAAATTTGTTAATCCCATCATTTTTGATTTTATGTTAATACTAATTGATATAAAACCTTGTGTTTTTTTAAGAGAAACGAAAGTAAGAAAATTTTTAAAAGAAAAAAAATGAAAGCAAATTACAGCATGACCGAGACGCAGCCAAGTAAATAAATTTGCAGGAATGTATAGAGGGCGTAGATATTACAATCAACAGTATATTTTTGTTCTCTTCTTAAAAAAAAGATTGTAGATTCGCACGATCGAATTGTATTTCAAAGAGATTATGAATCTGAGTTTTAAAAATAATATTGTTAAAAGAATGATAATTTCATTAGTGATCTTAGCTGTGCTGATTCTTGCATTTGTATTATATCAGAAAAAAGTGCGTTATAATCTCGTTACGATATCAGAAAACAAGGTTTATAATTCGGGTGCTGTTCCTCCGGAAAAGCTGGCTGATTTCGTAAGCGATCACAAAATAAAAACCATTGTCGATTTACGCGACGGCCTGGTACAGACCGCTTTGAATCCGGAAACAAAAAAACAGGTAAATGCCGAAGAATTTGCAGCCGATAAAATTGCAGGCCTCCATTATTATAACTTACCCACTGACCAGATTCCTCAGGACAGCACGGTACAGAAGTTTTTGAAAATCATGGATGATCCGGGAAATTATCCTGTTCTTATCCATTGTCATCACGGGGTTGGGCGTTCCCGCTTGTTCAGTTCTATTTACAGAATCGAATATGAAAACTTCACCAACGAAAAAGCCAGGGAAAATGCCCGTTTGTTCTGGGAATTCGGAACCAATTTTTCAAAAAACTCAGAGAAAGGCATCTATCTTACCCATTATAAGAAAAGAAAAAGAGAGCAGTAAATCTTAATTTGCTTAACGAGATAAATGAAGTAAAGCCTTTTTAAATTTACCTGAAATATTTCTCCCACAGATTATGGTAAATGCAGATCTAAATAAAAAAAATCTGCACAATCCGCTCAATCCGCGAGAGCATCTTCACAACAAAGACGATTCCGGATAAAAAGAGACTTCCGCGAAAATATATTCTTGTTATTTCCCCACAGGAAATTACATAATACTTAATTTGCTTAATCAAATAAACTTTGTTTATTCTTAGATTTCAACATTAATATATTAAGTTTCTTAAGCCAAAAAAGGAATCAATCCTTAATTCCTTAATGTTTAAAACTTAAAAGTCTTCGTTGCCGAAGCCGCGAAAATATTTTCTTGTTATCTTTGCCACACTGAAAATAAAGTTATGAGTATTCACATTAGTGCAAATAAAGGAGATATTGCCAAAGTCGTATTGCAGCCGGGAGATCCACTTCGTGCACAATTTATCGCCGAAAAATATCTTGAACATGCCGAACTGGTAAGCAAAACGAGAGGCATTTTTTATTATACAGGATTATATAAAGGAAAAGAAATCACCGTTGGCGCCAGTGGAATGGGCTTTCCGAGCATTGGGATCTATTCTTTCGAATTATTCACAGAATATGAGGTAGACACGATCATCAGAATCGGAACCTGTGGCGCCTACAGTACCGATCTCAAGCTTTTTGATATTTTAAATGTTGAAAACGCAGCCAGTGAAAGTACCTACGCCAAATATGCCTGGGAAATAGATGATGAAATACTTCCGCACCAGGGAAATATCTATGACACTATTAATAAGACAGCAGAAGAACTTTCGTTAAAGACAAAAGCCATCAATGTTCACAGCAGCGATATTTTCTACAGGAAAGATCCTGCGGTACCTGCAATCGCTACAAAATACAACTGCCCCGCGGTAGAAATGGAGGCCTTCGGATTATTTGCCAATGCGAAACACTTAGGCAAAAATGCAGCGACGGTTCTTACCGTTACAGATATCATCCCAACGCATGAAAAGATCTCTGCCGACGAAAGGGAAAGAGCGTTGAAACCGATGATGGAGCTTGCACTGGAATCTGCTTTGAAAAGTTTGTAAGACATAGCCGTCGTTACATAAAAATATAAACACACAAGAGCTTTACGGATTAGGTAAAGCTCTTTTTGTATTAGAATATCAATTAATCTCAATTTGAACGTAAGGGAAGTTTTGTAACATCAATAGGAATGGGCTTTAGCCCATTTTATAATGATTAAAAACCATACAGGCTTTAGCCAAAACCTATTATAAGTTTCGGCTAAAGCCTGTATTTTGTTCATTATTTGAAATGTCGGGCTAAAGCCCGACGCTATTGAATGTAATTCTATCACGAACTCAGGTGATATTCTTTTAGATAGATTTATTAAAATAATAAACCAATCAGCATTAAAAAGTTTTATTCTCAAAGAAATAATTATATTTTTGTTACATCATGAAAGCCCAATCGCCGTTTTTAGACACTTTATTTCTGCTTCGACAAGAAGAATGCATCACTATTTTCACAGACCTTCAGGAAATTTCCCGGAAAGAAGAACATGATGCCGCCGAATATCTGGAAACTGAGTTTGAAAAAGAACGGCTGGAGTTTTTATCCGATACCATCAGTTATGACAAAGAAGCTGCAATCTGGGCTGCAAAAGTTTTGTATCACAGTGCCCAGCTGTATTTAATAAGAGAAAATACGGCAAAGGATTTAAACAAATTAATTCCGCCTTTCAATGGAAAGAGAGATGTTTCAGCCATCTTATCTGCAGATTTATCCTTACGATTTGTACCGCAGATCATTCTGGCTTTGCAACGGGCCGATCCCGAAGATCGTTTGATTAAATTACTGGAAAATATTTTAATACGCTTCCATTATTCAGCAGTCGGATTTGATCTCGAACTGGGAAACATCAGCTGGGAAGAAGAATTAAAAGACAACACCTACCGAAAGCTATATCTGGAAAAAATCGTCGAAAAAAAATCCTATCAGCTCGCTGAAATTCCTTATATCAACAAGTTGTTGATTTCTGAATTTGGTTTACATAAAGATGTGTTTTGGAGAGAATTAAAAATAATAAACAATTAAAAAAGTACAATAAAAAGCCTGTTGTGAATTTTGAATCCTTATACAAAATCTCTTACAACAGATAATAAAATATAATAATCAATGACTCAGAATATAGAAAAATTAAACAAGGTTCTGACATACGTTAAAGATACCTTTGTCGGAAAAGATAACGTCATCGATCTTTTGGGAATCTGCCTGCTGGCAAGGGAAAATGCCTTTTTGTATGGCCCTCCGGGAACCGCAAAATCAGCGATGGTAAGAACATTAGCAAAAACTGTAAAAGACGGTAAAAACTTCGAATATCTTCTGACCCGCTTCACCGAACCGAATGAGATTTTCGGCCCCTTCGATATCAGGAAATTAAAAGAAGGTGAATTGCTAACCAATACCGAAGGCATGATGCCCGAAGCATCCATGGTTTTTCTGGACGAAATCTTCAATGCCAATTCTGCCATTCTGAATTCCTTATTAATGGCTTTAAATGAAAAGATCTTTAAAAGAGGAAAGGAAACCAGGCATCTTCCGGCGCTTATGTTCGTCGGTGCCAGCAATGTCCTTCCCGAAGATGAAGCGCTGAATGCGTTGTTTGACCGTTTTCTCATCAGAATCAATGTCGATTATGTAAATCCGGAGCTTCTTCATCAGGTGCTTCTGGCCGGAAGAAAGCTCGAAAATAATACCGAAACGGAAATGCCGGAAATCCTTTCCCATGAGATCAGAGAACTACAAAATCTTTGTAAAACGATAGATCTGAAGCCGATTTATGAAGTGTACCTCAACACGATCATCAGCCTCCGCAATACAGGAATTGCCATATCTGACCGAAGAGCCGTAAAGATGCAGAATCTTATCGCTGCAAGCGCCCTGATCTGCGGGAGAGATGAGGCTGTTATTTCAGATCTTTGGGTATTGAAACATATCTGGGATACAGAAGAGCAGATCGAAATCCTGGAAGGCATCATCAACAGGACCATCGAAAAAGACGATCATCCGAAAGCCCATCCACAGGCACTTCAGAATAAAACTCCGGATCCCGAAGAGGTCATGAAAGACGTACAGATTCTCGTGGAGAAGTGGAATAGCGGAACACTGAGCTTTGAAGAACAGAATGTGATCAAAGATAAACTGAGATATCTTCAGACCCGCTGCGACTGGATTAGAAATCCTGAACAGAAACAGTATATTCAACAGGAAATTGAAAGTCTATGGCAAAAGATCCTTCAGAGCATATAAAAGAATTCTGGGCCGAAATCCCTCGCCCGAATGAAGAATATTTAGGTTCGATCCGCGACTGGAGCAATCTTCAGGTTGCATTGGATGATGAAATGATCTGGCTTAAAGGCTTTACGGCTGAGCAGGCTGTTTCACCCGAAATCCAGCAGCTGCCTAATTTTATATTGTACGAACTGCGGGACGGATTGCTGTTTCGCAAAAATGCTTTGGTTCCCAGTAAAAAAATAAGATCAGCATTACTTTGGACGCCTATTGACAAAGCCTTACGACTTACATTCCCGGTTTCCAACAACAATTTTTTCGGAATTGATGAAAAAGTTGAGGTCAAATTAAAAGCCGGTGAAGATGAGAAACCTGTTGTTGCTTTAGTAAGTTCAATTGATGAAATAAAAGACAGCCTGATTGCTTTACCCAAATTTAAGCTCGAAAAACTGGATTGGATTATCATTGATGATAAAGCGCTTTTTCTGGGAACACCATTACTAAGCCTTCCCGGAAAAACGTACTGGACAAAGGATGATCATCTCATTCCGGCAGGTTTTGATTTTGAATTTAAAAATCTGAGTTCTTTACTGCAAAGAAAATATAATGCGAACCGCGACCATTGGCTTTTATGGAGTGAAAACGGCAGCTTTTTTCCTGTTCTTAAAAGTGATTTCCGGAAGTTATCTGTAAGTTCGTTCCGTCTCACCGAAAAAGCAAAAGAATGGATGTAAGAGAATATTTCCGGTCTTACGAGAATTATTTCTGGGAGTGGACGACCGATGAGGATGTTCACGATGACTCCGGCTACCATGAAAACAACCTCATCGTAATTCCGAATGTAGGATCTCTTGCGTACAGGGCGTATGTCATGGGTATTCTCAAAGAATTAAAAGGCCAGGGACTGCCGCCGTTCGGTTCATTGTTGCTCGTACTCTACGCAATTCAGGACGGGCATCTAAACATGGATGGGATATTTTTCTATATCAGAAAATACAAAAATGCATTTCCGGGAACAGATATGGAGAATGACGTCTATGATGCGCAAAGCTTTTTAAAGAATCTGATGCATCTCGGGAATTCGTTAAAAAGATCCGCCAATAAAATTATTCTGTTAAGAACAATTTTCAGTTATGCTCCCATCCGGATATCCCCGGAATATTCTGAAGGAATTATCCGGAAGTTTGAGCGTAATCCTCATTCTATTGCTGAATGTGCTGTTAAAGAAAAGCTGAACGTAACGGTCTTTGGAAACGATATTGAAACACTCGCTTATCTCTATAACGAGTTCCCTACCACGGAGTCTATCATCAATGCCATGAAAGATGAGATTGGTCTTCCTGATTTAAAAGAAGAAGTCCTGGAAGAGGAAACGACCATCGAAAATGGGGCGGAATTTATTGAAGAACTGACCGAAGAGCCGAAAACGTTTCAGGTCGGAAGCCTCATCAAAAGAATCTGGAGCGGACTGAAAATCCCAATGCGTCATCTCTCACCGGGAGATCAGCCCATCGGTGGGATTTCTGATATGACTAATAAAGGCGAACTTCACAGAATGCTGTTGTCGGAATTTGCTCATGATGATGAAATCTTTATGAATCGTATCGCCAACAATGAAGCATTGTATATCCAGAGGGAAATTCCGCCTGAAGAAAATATCTTTGAAAGGATCATCCTGATCGATACTTCCCTGAAAAACTGGGGAACTCCGAAAGTATTGGCTTTTGCTTCTGCCATTGCCGTTATCAAACATCCGAAGGCGCATTCCGAATGTAAAGTTTTTGCCCTGGGAGAGCACACTATCCCCTTATCACTGAATAAAGTGGAAGATGTCATTGACAACCTGAATTTCGTGAGCCCTGTTCTGGAAGTTTCAAAAGCGCTGGAAAAGTTTTTTAATGAAGAACATACGAGTAAGGATCTGGAAGTCTTTTTTATTACTCATGAGGATAATATAAAAAATCAACATCTTCAGAAAGTTATTAATGAGAATCGTGACCGGCTCAAGTTTCTGGTTACAACTTCTGCTAGCGGTGAGCTGAACTTCTTTAAACATCAGAAAGGAATCAGAAAACATATTCAGAAAATTGTGCTTCCCCTGAAAGAATTATGGGCTAATCCGCCTTCAAAAAAGAGAAAAAGATCCAATAATGTTTCAGAACAGGGCGTTAAAACGGAGGTGCCTAAAAATTATCCCCTTCTTTTCCCGGCTCCCAAACAGCAGATTGCTACTTTTCTTTATGAGGGCGAATTCTTTATTTTGAGCAGTAAAAAGCAATTGCTGAGGACACATCTTACGGATAACTACTATAATAAAGGGTATTATGGAAGCTACTGGACCCATCGGGGTTGTGAAGTGCTGTATGAAAATATTTCCGTTAAAGATCAGGGACAATTTGCTCTGGCAAAAAACAAGCAACAGCAATTTATCTTGTGCCAGTATCAGCCTGCCAAGAATTTGATCTCAAAACTCAACATCGAAACGAAAGAATATTCGGAGCTCAATGTCGCAGGATTTGATATTCCTGCCAACGTAGAGTTGGTGTACTTTGATAAACATTTTTATCTGCACGAAGAACGACTGGATGAAATCTTTGGGATGACAGTAGAAGGAGAAGTTTCCATGGAATTGGTACCCAATGATGCAGAAATCGCTAAAAACTTCGGAAAAGTACAGATTGAACTGGATAAGCTGAAGTTTAATAAATTTAAAATATTAAGCAATTTCACTTTAGTAGGAATCAATAATGAGCATAATCTCGTTTTTTCTAAAAGCGAGCTGAAAAATTATGGAGGTACGCTTTATCTCATGAAAAATAAATTGCCGATTATCATTAAGGCAAATCAGATTAAAAATAAATTTACTTTTTCTGAAGGAAGTGAGATTATTACAGATTCAAGAGGCATAATTACATTCAAAAGCATTAATGCCAATATTCCGGTGTTTTATATGCCTTCTCTGGAATATCGCGCTGCCGCATTGGCTTCGGATACCGAATTTAGTGGTGCAGAATATTATCTGCCGCAGCATACATTGCTTAAAGTAAAAGAAATGCCGGAAATGTATGAAGATTACCTGAAAAGATTTATCCATCAAATACTGGAATATGGAACTGAAGATTAAGCCTTTTCCGAAAAATAATTACCCAAAAACAGGGGTGCTGATCAGGAGCGCCTCGCCACGGGTATGGCTGCAGGAAATGGAATTGCTGGATATTGATCTTAATGCAGTGCAGTCATTTGCGGTACCTTCGCAGCAACCGAATGTTTTATACGGATGTCTGCTGGTTTTTACTCATAATGCTCCCGCTGATATCGGGCAGCACAGATACTTTCAATGCTTCAGTAAGCGGTTGTTCATTCCGGAAAATACCGATTTCTATCCTAAGCTTATTGCTGAGGATTGGAAATATCAGGACGCTCAATATATCATTATGCATCCGGACTTCGGGCTTGTAAAATTAACGGAAGAGATTGATTGGATAACCGTTTTGCAGGATTCTCCTAAAACAGAATCAATCATCAGAAAACCGTTAAACGGAATAAGCATTCCACAAAAAATCCGGAGCTTTCAGGTACATATGAATGACGACGATTTGCTGGAACAGTTGATGAATCCTCAAACGGATGAAGAATGGATGAAAAATCTTCCTTTTGACCTGGAAAAAGTAAAGGCTGGAAATCTGGAAGAAATTGAAAAATATATTGCTTACATTACCAGATATCCTGAACGGGCGGTTTATTTTGGCATTCCGCTGGATATTCACAGTGCTTCGAGAGGAGGTTGGGGAGATTTTAATTTTGATTTCGGCATGTTCGGGATGGGCGGCGATCCTATCAGTGGGGATAAGCAATCTCAAAATTCATCTAAAAAATCGAAAGATTCGTGGAAAGTATTAATCGGATTTATAGTGCTTGTTGTTATTATCATTTTTGTCTTAGATTCAAAGAAAAACAATCCTGAGGAACCTACAGTCTCTCAGGTCTCAACAGATCTTTACAATCATCATGCTGTTGAGACGGCACCAGAAAACAAGCTTGCTTTTGAATCCGGAGTTACCAAAATTGACATGGTGATCGATTCTTTGTACGGAAAAGAAAGAAGACAGCTGATACAGGAATATGAACAGGTGAATGGAACCGGAGATGTAATTCTGTGGAAAATTGAAGAGTACAGGCTAAAAGAGAAAAAATCCAGGGATTCCTTAAAGAATGTTTATCTTAAAAAAACAGAAGATCTGGTGAGGCTTAAAACGCAAGGCTATCACACGAAGATCCTCGATTCGATAAGGAAAGATCCCGCCAATACGATGTCAAAAGTCTCACAGAAACTTATGGCTGATGATATTGTGGAAATGAGAAGAAGAACAATTTATGATTCTTTATCCAGAGTTTACGGCACCTCTCGTACAACAGATCCAATGGTTGTTTTCAATAAAGATTCCGGAGGGAAAGCTTCTTACATAAACGTAGATGATGTTGAAAGAAAAGAAACTTCCATTTCAGAAATTACCTGGATGATTCTGGCGATAATCGGGTTGGTAGCAGGGTATTCTTATTTTGTAAGGAAAAAGCCATTGTATATGGGCGGTGAATATGTTTCAGAAGGAATAAAAATGATTCTTATTATGATATTGGCGGCCGCATTGCTGTATATTTTCTATCCGTTGATCCAAACATTTGGCTACAATTGGCTGGTATGGCTGCTGATCATCGGTGTTATTGTACTACTGTACAGATTATTCAGTGAGGATATGGACATTTTAAAATCAGGAAAGAAATGAGGAAAACAAAGTTTTTAGAAAAATTCCTGGTTGCCTTTTTTATCCTTGTGGCATTTAAGATTATTGCGATGATCGCGCAATGGTCTCAGGCAGCATTGGAGAACGCGGCGGCGAGCATCTTTAAATTTATATTCGTTGCCTGCCTGTCGGTGATTTTAATTATTTTACTGCAGAATAAAGAGAAAGATCCTCTGCCACCTACACATAAAAAATATGGAGATCGCGGAGTTCCTTTGGATTCATCGTTATTCGATCGCTTAAAAAGCATGTATGAAGATATTGCCGAAAAGCATATTCAGAATAATGAATACAGAAAAGCAGCAGTGGTCTATATGAATTTGCTTAAAGATTATTACAGGGCTGCCAAAACACTGGAGAACGGTGGATTTTACAACGAAGCAGCAGCTATTTATCTCAAAAAGCTCTCCAATAAAGCGGACGCCGCAAACTGCTATGTGTTCGCTAAACAATATGATAAAGCGATTACCCTCTATAAGGAGCTTCAGCAAAAAGAAAAAGTGGGAGATCTGTACACAATTATTGACGACCGGGAAAATGCTCTGCTGTTTTACCAGATGGTTGTCGACGATTATCTCGCCAGTTTTCAGATGATCAGCGCTTCAAAGATATACCGGCATAAAATGGATATGCCCGATGAAGCACAGAAAACCCTTCTCAGAGGTTGGGAAGAAAATCATGATCCGCTCAATTGCCTGCAACAGTATTTTGCAAATATTGCTGATGTTAAAAAACTCGGGCATGAAATTCAGCAGATCTATAGCCGGACACCTTCGGAAAAAAAGATCATTTATTTGGAAGCGATGAAACAGGAATTTAAAAAAAGTCCAGAACTTCAGATACCTACAAGAAATATTGCGTATGAGATCGTCGCTGAAAAAGTAAAGACGCGTTCGGAAATTGTGAATGAATTAAAACATTTTAATCCTGATGATGAGGTCATTCTGAAAGATATTTCGAGGTATAAAACGGGAAGGAATAAGATGTTCAGAAATTGATAATCCAATAACTTCAGAAAAGATTTTACGAAAAAGAATTATCTTTGCGACAACAAAATTATGACAATACAAAGAGCACATATCAGTTTAAATCTATGCGATCGCCCTATAGTAAAGGGATCGTTTGGATATGAATGGATGGTATTGAATGAGGCGAAATGTGCTTGCTTTGAAAATTATTTACAATAATCTCGTAAAAAATAAATCAAAATATTGCAAAAGCGCCTCGATAACCGGGGCGTTTTTTGTGTTTTTAGGGCCGAAATTATTTAGAATGAAAAAAAATAACCATAAAAGTGAAAATTTTTTAATCAACGATGAACAATTAATAAGAAAATAAGAAGTGATAAATAAACCGATGAGAGACAGTCATTTAGGTAATAAAGGTATCTGCAAAGTATTGCGGACAGGTATTTTTTATTTTTAATTTTAAAATTAAATGGTTGATTTTCAAGTATTTAATTGAAAAATAAATTTGTGAGTTAAAAAAAATCATATTTACTTTGCAACCGAAAATTGAAAGCAACAGGTTTTCAGCATTTCAAAACTTTTTAAAATAATAAAATGAAACAATTTAGAAACATATTCCATCAACATTCAGAATTACGCGGACAAAAACCGATGGGATTGGTGTGTGCATATGTTCTTGATAATGGATTTTTAAATAAAAGGTGCTTATATAAATGGGTCAGCTAGTACACTGACACGTCTGAAAAATATAAAGCGCCTCCCAAAAAGAGGCGCTTTTTTTATGGTTTCTCTAGCTTATTGGTAAAGCGTCGGTTTGTGGCACCGGAGAACAGGGTTCGATTCCCGGAGATACCCAAAAATGTGAATGGTCAATGGTGAATATATTTCACAAATGAATTTAAAAATTGACAAGTAAAGCGAATTGACAACTGACTATTCACAACATCAACAATCTCATAGCTCAATGGGTTAGAGCACCGGTCTTTTAAACCGGGGGTTGAAAGTTCGAATCTTTCTGGGATTACAAAAAGGTGAATGGTTAATGGTGAGTTTGTTTCACAGGTGAATTTAAAAAACTGACAAGCAAAGCGAATTGACCATTGACAATTCACAAAGAAAGGTCTATTGAGGTAATGGCTAACCTTCCCGACTGTCTCTCGGGCACTGCGGGTTCGATTCCCGCATAGACCGCCAGATGATGAATTTAATTGTTTCAAAGAAGAGAAAGGAAAAGTCTGTCAAGCGCAGACGATCTTTAGCCAAAAACACAAACTACAGACAGGCTTTTCTCAACTCAAATTTGATGCTGTAATAAAGGAATTGAAAGTTTAAACATAATATAAATTTTAGATAAATAAAGTCTGTCAAAGCGCAGAAGTTCTTATATCAAACAAAATTAAGACAGGCTTTATTTTTAAATGAAACTTAAAATGAATGATTAGTAAAGCGGAAAATTGCTCATTACTCATCAAAACGATGGTTCGCCGAAGTAGAAGAGTCGGGGCGGTCTGCAAAACCGTTGCGTAAGCTGAGAGGGTTTGAGTCCCACAACCATCTCAAATAACTAAAATGAGATTAGTTCCGAAGAAAGAAAAGTCTGTCAAAGCGCAGAAGTTCTTATATCAAACAAAAATTAAGACAGGCTTTATTTCTTCAAAAATAACAGGAACAGTTGTGTAGATGGTCTGCACGTTAGTCTGAAAAACTAAAGGTACAGGTTCAATTCCTGTCTGTTCCGCAGAATAAGAGCAATAATTAATATAGGATGTGCAAATATGTTAAAAGTAATTATTTAGGTACAATTTAATATTACTCATTACCTATTGCTCATTACTTATAAAACTGATTCATAGTGTAATTGGTCAGCACACAAGACTTTGACTCTTGTTGTTCAGGTTCGAGTCCTGATGAATCAACAAAACTACTCCGATGTTGTAATGGTAGCATTTCAGTCTCCAAAACTGAGGGTATTGGTTCGAGTCCGGTTCGGAGTGCAGGAAATAATGCATAGGTTAGAAAATAACCATATTTAAAATCATTTATGAATTATAAAAAATATAAAACTTAAAAAATGTAGAAAAAATGGAAACGCAACAACAACTATGGCAGAATATGACGGGAAAGATCTTCCAAAGCCCTATCACGCAGCTGGTAGAAGAAGCCATCATCCGCGAACAGGCTAATGGTCACCGACTGAAAGTATGTGTGGGCTCCGATTCTCACGTTTACGGGAAAGCCATTAATTATGCTACGGCAGTTGTCTTTATCCGTGAAGGAAAAGGAGCGTTTACCTTTATCAGAAAAGAAAGAGAAATACAGAATATCACTATCAAAGAACGAATGCTGAATGAGGTCAATAAATCTGTAGAAATTGCCTATGCAATATGCGCAGTGCTGGATGCTTATGGTGTGGAAATGGAGGTGCACGCAGATATCAATACCGATCCGGATTTCAAATCCAATGTCGCATTAAAGGATGCGATGGGATATATTCTCGGAATGGGATATGTCTTTAAAGCAAAACCTTTTGCATTCGCGAGTTCCAACTGTGCTGATATGATGGTGTAATAAGACGGGAGCTGGATGAAGGAAGCTGGAAGTTTAAGCAATATTTATCATCAAGTTTTTTTATGTTAAAATAGTAAAATCATGGAACTAACAAAAAGATTATTGTTTCTAGATGATATAAGATATCCGGTTGATGTATATCATTACACAAAACAGGATATCTACCTTCGAAAAGACTGGCATATTGCTCGAAATTACGAACAATTTGTCAATAGAATTTTGGAAAATGGACTTCCGGAAATGATCTCTTTTGACCATGACCTTGCTGATGAACATTATTGGAACAATGATGCTGGTAGTTTTGTCGAAAAAACAGGATACGATTGTGCAAAATGGTTAATTGATTACTGTATGGATAACGACTTAGATTTACCGGAATTTTATTGCCATTCGATGAATCCTGTAGGGAAGGAAAATATTGAAAGCCTTTTAAAAAATTTCAAAAACATTATAAATTAAACAAACAATGAAACCCAATATATTTTTTACCGCTGATCATCATTTTGGTCACGAAAATATTATAAAATTCTCCGAAAGGCCATTTGAGTCTTTAGATCAGATGAATGAAGAACTTATTAAACGATGGAACGAGAAAGTCGGAACAAACGATGTGGTCTACCATTTAGGTGACATAAGCTTAGGCAAACCTGATTTCACAAAAGAAGTCCTGGATCGCCTCAACGGAAATATCCATCTGATAAAAGGTAACCATGAAGGTGCGGCTTTAACATATCCTAAAAGATTCGAATCCATAAGAGATTATCACGAATTAAGGATTGATGAGCCCGAAAACGGCAATGGCAAGCAAAAAATAATTCTTTTTCATTACGCCATGAGAACCTGGAATAGCTCGCATCGCGGAATATGGCAACTTTACGGCCACTCGCACGGTACTTTACCTGATGATGAAATGAAGCTTAGTTTCGATGTGGGAGTCGATTTTCATAATTTCTATCCTGTTTCTTACGAAGAAGTAAAGGAAATTATGAAAAAGAAAAAATGGACGCCGCCGTTTCCTCCAAGAAATTAAAGAACAGAAGATCGGGATCGAGGCCGCAACTGTAAAAGCTTCCAGCTTCTATCACCAAGCTTTCAAATATTAAAATTTAAACAAATGAAAACAACAGAAAATATATTAATTATAGATCTTGAAGCAACGTGCTGGAACGACCGGCCGCCAAGAGGTCAGGAAAGCGAGATTATTGAAATCGGAGTCTGTATCATGAACGCAGAAACCGGAACGATCTCACAGAATGAAGGGATTTTAGTTAAACCTCAATTCTCAAAAGTGAGTCCGTTTTGTACGGAACTGACGAGCATTACTCAACAAATGCTGGATGATGAAGGCGTTTTGCTAGAAGATGCTTTGGATATCCTCAGGGCAGAATATGATGCTGAAAATCTCACCTGGGCGAGTTACGGAAACTATGACCTGCATATGCTTCAGAGCCAGGCTAGACGATTTAAAGTAGATTATCCTTTAAGCGATGATCATATCAATGTGAAAACATTATTTGGTGAGTTGCATCCGACTGTCCGCAAAAGTGTGGGGATGGCAAGAGCGTTAAGCGAGTTGAATCTTAAACTTGAAGGCACTCATCACCGTGGAGTAGATGATGCGAAGATTTTGCATTGGTGTTTGGAACAAATGTAACGATGTAATAATGTAACAATGTAGCAATCTGGCAGTATTACAATTTAATGGATGATATGGAAGCAGAGTTCTATTTTTTTGTAAATTATTTTAAAGCGCAAAAAGGTTGCGCAACGGCAGTTTTACTTTGCATCATCAAAATGAAACAATACTAAAATTTTGAAAATAAATTTTAGTCAAAATATCAGGCAGGTCTTGTTGAGTGCTTCGGTTTACGGCACCATTGCAGAAGAACTTGTTGAGAAACATCAGTTGGTTCTGTTCAGCTTGATCTGAAGGTTTGAGGAGTTTTCCAAAAAACTTCTACCATTCGCTATGGGTCGGGGGTTCGAATCCTCCTATTTCCTTCGGGGGAATATAACTCAGTCAGGTTAGAGTAATAGCTTTTTTTTATTGTGGGTTCGAGTCCCACTACCAAGTCGATTGGTATGGCGGAAATGGTATACGCACTACATTACGAATGTAGATTATTTGAAATAGACTCAAAATCTATTTTTTTTCGCGAGTTTGAATGTTCTCATCAAAAATATTCATGGAAAGATCCGGGATGTTTTCAGTTGTTGAATCAACATTTTGAAAAAGCCTGCAAGAAAAGATGTTTTCTGAAATTAAAATTGCCATAAAGAGCTTATTATATTTGAATAATTTCTGAAAAGGACGATTTCTGCGTGAGCGATGGTAACGGATATCCTTTTTTGCCTGCAAAAAAGATAGAAGTGAACGTAGCGACCCGAGTTGCTGGTTATGCCATGGCGAGGGACACGCCCAAAAAATCTAAACTTTTAAGAATACACTGAAAGATAGGTTCTGAAACAATGATTATTCTGAAATGCTTTCCTTCCGCCATTTTTGGAAGAAGAGATCACGGATTTTCCATTTTTAATTGAATTAATAACCATTTAAAATAAAAACAATGATAAAAAATTTACAAATTAAAGCTTATGAAAGGGGACTTGTTTTCAAAAACGGAAACCTGATTGATATTCTGAATGAAGGGAATTTCTGGATTTTCGGAAGTAAATCTGTAGAGGTTTATGATATGAAAGTTTTATTTAAATCCAACACCGATCTTAGTCTTTTGCTGAAAAATGAAGGCCTGAAATCTATGCTGGAAGTGATTGAAGTAAAAGATGGCGAAATCGTTCTGGTATATGAAAACGGAATTTTCAAGGAAGTATTGAATGTAGGACAATACGCATTCTGGAAAGGCATTTTCAACAGGGAATTCCAAAAAGTTGATTTAACGAAAGTCGAGATTACAGAAAATGTTTCCAAGACGATTCTTGAAAATGCTAAGCTGAAGACTTTTGTAAGAAAGTTTGTCATCACCAATCAATATAAAGGTCTTTTGCTCATTGATGGAAAGCTGGATAGGGTCTTAGAAGCCGGAACGTATTATTTCTGGAACAACGAAACTTCTATTGAGGTGAAAGCTATTGATACGAGAATGCAGCAAATGGAAATTGCAGGGCAGGAGCTTCTGACGAAGGATAAAGCTATGCTACGGATCAACTTTTACGTTCGTTTCCAGGTGGAAAATATAGTGAAAGCGGTGATGAGTAATAAGGAATATGATAAACAATTATACATCCTGATGCAGTTGGCTTTACGGGAATTTGTCGGAGCTTTAACCCTCGATGAGTTGCTTCTGAAGAAAGATTCCGTGGGAAAAGAAATTCTTCAGAATCTCGGAAATAAAGCAGAAGATCTTGGTCTGAAAGCTTCCGATGCCGGAATCAGGGATGTGATTCTGACCGGGGAAATGAAAGAAATCATGAACCAGGTCTTGATTGCTGAAAAGAAAGCTCAGGCTAACACCATTATGAGACGTGAAGAAACTGCTTCTACAAGAAGTTTGCTGAACACAGCAAAACTTATGGAAGAAAACGAGGTTCTCTGGAAACTGAAAGAAATGGAATATATGGAGAAAATTGCCGATAAGATCGGGGATATTACCGTATCAGGAAACAGCAATATTGTGTCTCAGCTAAAGGAGATCTTTGCGAAATAAAACTAATAATCATCACTATAGATCCGGGCTTTGCTTTGCAAAGCCCGGATCGCCCGTATTATATTATAAAGTTTTCTCAAGCCATTCTTCATAAGAAAGAATACCCCATTCCGGTTTTCCTTCGCCTTCCAATACAGAAATAAATTCCAGCTGATTTCCGTCGGGATCATTAAAATAGATCGCCAATGCCGGCATCCATGCGAAAACCATAGGTTTTTCTGTTCCGTTTTTCAGGAAGTTGTAGGGAGCTAAATTTTTATCTTTCAGAAATTTAACAGAATAATTCAAAATATCCTCTTTATCTGCTGTAAAAGCAAAATGTCTTGTCTGCAGATTTTCTTTCTGTTCCCATAAACCCAGCATAGATTCTTTGTTTTTACCGATCCACAGAAAGGCAATCGGGCGGTTTTCATCTCTGTGGGCCAATTCTAATCCTAAAATGTCAGTGTAAAATTGGATGCCTTTTTCAAGATCACTTACATGAACATGTGTTTCATATAAACCTTTAATCATAACATTAATTTATTCAACAAAACTATAAAACGATTTTTCTAAAATTGATCACCATTGATTTTTTAAGGTAAAACAGATGATAGATATATTTTATAAAGCCGGATTATATATTGAAGTGGATGATCAGATCGATTTATAAATTTAAAATTGGAGACAAGACTTCCAGTGACTACCTTTGCCCTGAAATGAAAAATACCATTGCTTTATTCGATTTTTCGAAAAAAATAAATTATAAAAATGAGTTGCTGGCAGGATTTACGGTAGCGATGACCATGATCCCGGAATCGCTTTCTTTTGCTATTCTTGCAGGACTTTCTCCACTGACAGGATTATATGCGGCTTTTATGATGGGGCTCGTGACTGCCATTTTCGGAGGTCGTCCGGGAATGGTTTCCGGAGGAGCCGGCGCAACGATTGTGGTTTTGATCGCTTTAATAAAAACGCACGGGGTAGAATATCTTTTTGCCACCGTGGTGCTCGCCGGGATATTCCAGATGTTGGTAGGGATTTTCAAATGGGGAAAATTTGTGAGATTGATTCCCCAGCCTGTTATGTATGGTTTCTTAAACGGATTGGCAGTTATCATTTTTATGGCTCAGGTGGGGCAGTTTAAAGTCACCCAAAACGGAGTTACCGAATGGCTTCACGGAACAACGCTGTACATCATGTTGGGATTGACCTTGCTTACGATTGCTATTGTTTACTTTTTTCCTAAAATCACAAAAGTTGTTCCAGCCTCTCTTGTTGCTATTCTCATTGTATTCGGAGTTGTTGTAGGCTTTGGAATTCATACAAAAACGGTTGCAGATATTGCCAATATCAGTGGAAATCTCCCAAAATTTCACATTCCCGATCTTCCTTTTTCTCTGGAGACTTTACAGATCATTTTTCCATATGCGCTGGTAATGGCTGGAGTCGGACTGATCGAGTCACTTTTAACCTTATCAATGGTGGATGAAATTACCAATACAAAAGGAAATGCCAACAAAGAATCCATAGCTCAAGGTTTGGCAAATATCACCAATGGATTTTTCGGAGGGATGGGAGGTTGCGCCATGGTAGCACAAACCCTGGTAAACCTGAATGCAGGCTCAAGGGCGAGGCTTTCCGGAATTATAGCATCGATTATGATATTGATTATCATTTTAGTGGGTGCACCTTTCATTGAAAGAATTCCGATGGCGGCTTTGGTTGGTGTTATGATGATGGTGGCCATCAGTACTTTCCAGTGGGTTTCGATAACGATTGTCAATAAAATGCCGAAATCGGATATTTTTGTTGGGATCACGGTAGCTTTAATCACTATCATTTTACATAATCTTGCTTTGGCAGTATTGGTAGGCGTCGTTATTTCAGCATTGGTTTTTTCCTGGGATAATGCGAAAAGAATACGGGTGAGTAAGCATACTGATGAAATGGGAACTAAATATTATGAGATTTCCGGGCCGCTATTTTTTGGTTCCGTGACGACCTTTATGGATAAATTCGACCCTATAAATGATCCTGAACGAGTTGTTGTTGATTTTAAAGAAAGCCGCATCGTTGATATGAGCGCCATTGACGCTTTGGATAAATTGTCTAAAAAATATACCCAGCAGAATAAAACTTTACATTTAAAGCATCTCAGTGAAGACTGCCGTAAAATGCTGAAAAATGCAGAAGCGGTAATAGAAGTGAATATCCAAGAAGATCCTACATATAAGGTGATGCCGGAGAAGTGAGAGTACTAAAAGGCGTTGAGTTTTAGAGTGTTTTTGTATATCATTTTCTTTCATTGATATAAATTCGATTTACGAAAAATCATAAAAATATCTTAAAACATCGAACTAGATTTAGACATTAATTTAAAAATTCTATCTTTGGGATGAATTGATATGTATTACACAAATTGATGAGGACAAACAATAACCAATTTAAAAATCTTTTTCAAGAAAAAAGCTAAATAAAAACTTTAACTAACCCATTTTGAAAACAGATATCGACATCCACAATCATTCACATTTTTCTTTCGATCTGTGGCTTACTTTAATAAAATCTCACCCTGAATTTAAAGCAAAAAGAGTTGAGCTTTTCTCCTCATTTTTTGACATACAAAAACCGATTGATGAGGTTGCCAAAGCGGTAAAATATTACGACGATCTTTGCAATTCCATCAATGAAGTCATTGGCGGTAATGTAGATACTTTTGAAATTTATTTACTGATCTTACATGCTTTGGAAGTAGATTTAAAACAAGTAAATAAGGCACAGTTAAACGAATTCTATCAAAAAAGTGAAGACTTATTTTTAAACTATAAGCCTGTTGTGATTTTTGAAAATCTCCATAAGCTTTTTGATGAAATTAAAAGTCAGGGAAAAACAATAAATATTCTTAGCAATACGGGTTTTATTAAAGGAAAAACAATGAGAAAATTTCTGATCGGTGAAAATCTCGATCAATACATAGATTTTCATATATATTCTGACGAAATCAATTGCTCCAAGCCAGACCCGAAGATATTTCAGGAAGTGAAAAATTTATTAAAAAATCAGGATTTAGATTTACATCAGATTTTACACATCGGTGACAATCCGATAGCAGATTATAAAGGAGCAAAGGATTTTGGTTTCAACGCACACTTACTCACACACAAAATATAACGTATGAACAAAAGGTATAGTCTACATCACATTCATTCGGCTGATGAATTCACTTTTTCACCCGCAGAATACAGCTTTTTCAAGTACGGCGATAAGTCGTATGCTGAGAAATTTGCAAAAGAACTATTCGAAGGATTTATTTCCGAACATGAAAATATTTTAGATACAGATAAAGAGATTGTTGTTTTACCAAGTCCTTATATGGCGATTCCTACGGCTTCTAATTTTCTGTGTTTTTACTTTAAAAAGCATTTGGACTTTTATTTATTTCAAAAAGGGAAAAGATCAAGTATTCTTTCAAAAATTAACAGAAATCATACGTACACGACTGATTACGGAAATTTAAGCTTTGAAGATCGTAAAAATCTGATCGCAAACGATACTTATTATCTTGATAAAGATTTTCTTAGAGGAAAACTTTGTATTTTTATAGATGATATTAAGATTACAGGAAGTCATGAGTTTACGGTGAATAAAATTCTGGATCAGTATAATGTAGAAGCAGATTTTTTATTCATGTATTATGCGGAACTCATGAATTTTGATCTGGATCCTAAAATTGAAAATTATTTTAATTATTATGCGGTAAAAAATATTGAACACATTACAGAAGTTATGAAAAAACCAAGCTTTCAGTTCAATACAAGGATTGTAAAATATATTTTAGGTCTGGATTCAGGTAATTTTGAGTATCTTACGTCTAAAGTAAAAAAGGAACAGATGGATCACCTTCTTGAACTTGCAATAAGCAACAATTATCATTTAATAAAAGAATACGAAAATAATATAAATACTTTAACACAAACCGAACTATACTATGGCTATTAACTTACAGAAAGGACAAAGAGAAAATATAAACGCACCAAAATTCACCGTAGGTTTAGGGTGGGATATCAATAATACGTCTACAGGAACAGCTTTTGATTTAGATGCATCTTTATTTTTGTTAGGTGAAAATAAAAAGCTGGTTTCAGATAATCACTTTATTTTTTACAACAACCTTGAATCTCCGGATAAAGCCGTAATACATACGGGCGACAATCTTACGGGTGAAGGTTCAGGAGATGATGAGCAGATTAAAATAGATTTAACCAAAATAGATCCTGCTGTAAAGGAGATCACTGTTGTAGTGACCATTCACGAAGCAGATGCGAGAAGACAAAATTTCGGACAAGTGAGAAACTCTTTCATCAGAATTTTCAATACAGATACCAATGAAGAGATTTTAAAATACGAACTGGATGAAGACTTCTCCATCGAAACGGCTGTAGAATTCGGAAGAATCTATAACAGAAACGGCGAATGGAAATTCGAAGCAGTTGGTGCAGGCCAGCGAGAAGGACTTGAAAAATTTGTAGCAATCTATCAATAATTTTATTATGGATAACCAATCTAATCAACCTATAGATCCGCTTGGATCAATCGAACCATTAAAAACTTTCGAACCTACTCCAATGGCGCCGCCTACCAATATGGAAGCACCAAATACGCCTCCTGCTCCTTTAGTAGACAGAGAAGGGAATGTAAATCTTTCCCAGCTGCAATCCGAAGAGCGCCAGAAATACGAGACGCTTGCCAATTCTATCGATGAAACCAACCCGGGATCCATCGTAAACTTTGGGGCAGATCTTCAGAGAACATTATCAAACCAAAGTGATAGTTTCCTGGGGAATGTAAGAAGATCCAACTCAGGAGAAGTGGGTGAGCTGATCAATAATTTATTGGTAGAACTTAATTACGTTGATGTAGAAGAATTAAATCAGAATAAATTTAAAAGCTTTTTAAGCAAATTGCCTTTCATGAAAAGCGTAATGACGCAGATTGAGAATTTATTTGCAAAATATGATAAGATCATCAACAATATCGACCAGATTTCGTATAAAGTAAACGCAGGAATCATTACTTCTACAAAAGATAATGCAGTTTTGCAGACGATTTTTGAAAGCAATATAACAGCGATCAAACAAATCGAAGAACTTGTGATTGCCGGAAATCTTAGAATGGAAAAAGCTGGAACGGAACTTGCCGCTATGGAAGCCGCTCCACAGAATTATCAGGATTATGAGATCGCGGATAAAAGAGATTTTATTGCAAGATTAGACAGAAGATTAGCCGATCTTAAAGTGGTTCGCTTAATCATGATGCAGTCACTTCCGCAGATCAGACTGGTGCAGAATAACAATGTTTCGATCGCCGAAAAAGCACAGACCATTTTAACAACGACACTTCCGCTTTGGAAAAACCAGCTTTCATTAGCTGTTGCCATGTACAGACAGCAGCAAAATATTGAAATACAGCAGAAAGTTTCTTCTACAACAGAAGAGATTTTAAGAAAAAATGCAGAACGTCTCGGGCAGAATTCAATCAACGTGGCGAGAGCCAACGAACAGACGGTAGTTTCTATCGAAACATTGAGAGAAACAACATCGAAATTAATTAATACTTTAAATGAAGTAAAACAGATCCAGAAGCAGGGCGCAGAAGGAAGACGAAAATTGGATCAGGATCTGATGACTTTAGAGCACGAACTAAAAGCAAACGTACGAGGATAACATTGATATCAGGTGAATGAAGATGCTGTAAATATAATGTCACAAAGCAAGAGAAGATTAACGAAACTTAAACTTCTTGCAAATTTTTTTGAGAATGTTGATATTATTTCCATCTACATTAAGACGGATATTATTCATAATCTTTTTCAGGAAGACAAAGGACTTGATTATAGTAAACTTGAACTTTTCCATCTGCAGTACACCGATAGCCTTATTGAACTTTTAACCAAAATAAAAAGACAAAAGGAAAATGATATGCTGGCGGTACTCAACGAAATTGATATCAATAAAAAATATATTTCAGGTTTTGAAGAAAAACAGGTAGACGGTTTTGAAACAGACCGTAAAATGTACAGCGGTATTTTTTCCAATCATCTGAAAAATATTTATCAGGATCTTACAGAAAATAAATTCCGAATCAATTGGGAAAATATTCTGTATTTTAATAAAAAATATGCAAAAGAATTCTACCGGTCTGAAGTTAATGAAGACTTATTGAAATCTGCTGCATTTCCTGCTTACCAATATCAGGATTATCAGATTGAAAGAAAGCTGCTGGGGAAACTTAATATTCAGAACTTTAAAGTTCGTTTTATCTGTGGATTTATAGTTTCGGGAAATGAATATGAGCTTTTTAGAATTTTTCAGACAGACGATCATTTTGTCTTTGATATTGAAGGTAAAAAAATGTATTTAACAGATCCTAAAAGAATGGAAAAATTAAATACATCACCGAATGAATCGAATCAGGGAGCAATCATCAATCAGCTTAAAAAGAAAAATGAAGAGCTGGAAAATGCGATGGACGAGCGAAAAAAAATACTACCAGATCAGGTGCAAAGTGTGCTAAAAGATTATATTAAAAATCTTGAAAATACGGATGTTATGAGCAGAATATTTGATATTAATGAAGAAACAAATATTCTTCGTGCAATGCTGAATTTAAATTTAAATAATAATTAAAGGTAAATCGTACATCGTTTATTTTTACGAGTTAACAATTACGATTCACAAAATAGTAAACAAAACTAAACATAAAAAGATGGCTATTAACTTACAAAAAGGTCAACGAATTAACCTTACAAAAGAAAACGGAACAACGCTTAGCCAAGCGTGTGTAGGAATAAACTGGGGGGCAATCGAGAAAAAAGGTTTTTTCGGAGGTATTACCAGAGAGGCAGTGGATCTTGACGGAAGCTGCATTCTGTACGACTCAAACAAAAATGCAACTGAAGTTATTTATTTTGGAAACCTGAAATCAAAAAACGGAGCCGTAAGACACAGCGGTGACGACCTTACAGGAGATATTAACGGAAATGACGGCTTAGATAATGAGGTAATTACTGTAGATTTCAGTAATCTTGATTCAAATGTAGAGCATGTTGCCCTTGTTCTGAACAGCTATAAAGGCCAGGATTTTGGTACCATTCCTTTTGCTTCGATCAGGATTTATGAAGGGACTCCAACGAATGTGAGGGAAGTCTTCGCTAAATATGATATCGCCAACGATGCATCATTCAAAGGACATGTAGCGATGGTGATGGGCGTTTTTTACAAAAGAAACGGCGAGTGGAAGTTCAACGCGATCGGAGATCCTACAAAAGACAGAAAATTGCAGGAAACCATTGAAACTGTAAAACAAAAATATTTGTAATAGGCTAAAATTAATAGGAACGGGCTTTAGCCCGTTTATAAAAAAGATTTTCAACGGCTTTAGCCAAAATCTAAAGTCTATCTATCTACAATCAAAACGAATGGCAATATTTGTACCCCGTACAGCTATTGCTTTTATCATATAATAAGCACATATAAAAGTGGGACAAAATACTAGCATTTTAGATCTGCATCCTGGCCTGGTCTGGGGATTTGCGATAACGGTAGTTATCATGTTGCTCCTCGATCTGGGAGTTTTCAACAAAAAAAGTCATGAAGTTTCTTCCAAAGAAGCTACCATCTGGACGATCGTCTGGATCTCCCTGTCAATGGTATTCTCAGGAGTCGTATATTGGGTTTACAATTCAGATTTGGGGCCCGGCAGCCATGCGCTGGCGATAGAAAAGTTTACACAGTATCAGGCGGCATACTGGATCGAGAAAGCCCTTTCGGTGGACAATTTATTTGTATTTATCCTGGTTTTCGGATTCTTTAAAGTTCCGAAATATCTTCATCACAAAGTGCTGTTCTGGGGAATTATCGGGGCGCTCATTTTCAGGGCAATTTTTATTTTCGCAGGAGTTGGGTTGATCAATCTTACCTATCTTCCTGAAATGAATATTTTTGGGGAACCTGTAAAAATCAATATTGTGATGGCTCTTTTCGGTCTGTTCCTCGTATACGCAGGAATTAAATCCTGGGGTGACGGAGATGATGACGAAGAAGAAGATTACAGCAATACGGCCGGAGCGAGATTAATCAAAAGATTCTGGAAAGTTTCGGATAACTATGTCGGCGATAAATTCTTCACCGTACAGAACGGAATGAAAATGGCGACTCCGCTTTTGGTGGTGGTAGCCGTTATTGAATTTACAGACGTACTTTTCGCCGTAGATTCTATTCCTGCCATATTTGCCATCTCCAATGATCCGTTTATCCTTTATACATCGAATATTTTTGCGATTTTAGGTTTGCGGTCTTTATATTTTCTGTTGGCCAATTTTATCCATATGTTCAGCAAATTGCCTTACGGACTGGCAGTTATCCTGTCATTTATCGGAGTAAAAATGCTGATTGCCCCGTGGATTCACATCCCGTCACCGGTTTCTCTGGGAATCGTTGGAGGAGTTTTGGTGATTTCAGTCATTCTTTCTATTATTTTCCCTGATAAAAAAGATGATGGGAAAGAAAAAATTGAGGAATAATTTTTATAAACATGAATACATAGAAAAGGCTTTACATTTCATAGAGCCTTTTTATTTGGTTCAAATCTATGAATAACAAAGGTTAAATATTCTGGATAAAATAGCGTTTTGCACTGCATTAATAGCATTTTTTAAAGGTTAATGACGCTTTGCATATGATTAAAATGAATTTGCACATGATAAATGGCGCTTTGCAATAGGTTAATAGCATTTTTTAAAGGTTAATGACGCTTTGCATATGATTAAAATGAATTTGCACATGATAAATGGCGCTTTGCAATAGGTTAATAGCATTTTTTAAAGGTTAATGACGCTTTGCATATGGTTAAAATGAATTTGCAGTAGGGAAATTACTCTTTGCAGTAGGTTAATAGCTCTTTGCACCAGGTTAAAATGGATTTGCACAGGGAAATTACTCTTGCATAGGTTAAAGCCTGATTGAAATGAACAATTGCTTGTGTATCTGATATTCTATCTGAAGTTTGTTTGCTTTTTCACTTGTTATATTTCAAAAGCTTATTCATTTTAAGCCTTGTCTGCATCGAAACTTTATACGCTTCATCCCTAAGCTTCTGAATTTTTCCGACAGGCTGGAAGAATATTTTACTTTCAAAAGGATTAAATGAAAGCAGTTCATTTTCGCAGGTTTCCGGATCCAGAAGATCATTTTTTTTAATTCTTACCTGCCCGATTTTTATATAAGGTGCATTTTTCCATTCGACATTGAGCTTATTGATGGGTTGGTCTTCCAGGTTATAACAAAGCTGAATCATAACATCTGCTGCAAAATCATTTGTCTTTAAATAAGCTTCCAGCGCGTTCTTTGTTTTTAATCTTTTCCCAAAATTCTTATCGACAGATAATGGTTTAAGTTTAATTTTCATCATATATTCTCCCAATCGGTAGGCTCCCACCGAATGATAATCGAATGACAGGAAAAAATCATTTCTTTTACTCCATAGCTTAGCTATATTTTTCAAAAAAGATCCTGTAAGTGTTGAAGGAATCACTTTAATAATCTGCATCATCAAAGAAAAAGAGCTCCATTTTTTCACAAAAAACCGATTGACAGATGTGAACAGCTTTAAAAAGGTGCTTACAGAATTAATTGGAAATAAAGGAAAGTTGACCAAAGGAAAATTGGCAAGCAGGTCTCCATTTTCGTCTTTGATCTTTACGGCAAATCCGTAAGCCGGAATATCTTTTTTACCTTTATTTATTTTTAAATGGGCGTTAGAAAAGCGGATCTTCAAATCATACTTATCCTTATCAAAAAACGGCTGAAGTTTTTCAGGAATATTTTTATCAATGATAAATTCGCCACTGGTGACGGCGTATGTTTTGGCGTGAGCATTTCTGGTGGCATACTCTACATCACTCACGGAAGGTGACTGCTCAACAAAATCGGCAATGCTTTTTTTATTGATCTCAAGGAGTTCTCTTTCCTCGTCAGTCAGCTTATCAAACTTCTTATTATATTTTAGTGGACTTGGCATTCAGTTTTTAAATCCAATTATAAAGCCAAGTTTCGGAAATGCTGTTAACACAGTATTAAACATATCTGAATTTTCTGAAATGAGATCCCACAGCCATAATTAGTTAATAATTTATCTAAAAAAACTTCCCGCATCATGCTTCCACCTTCCAGCTGTAAAATCTTATCTTTGTAAAAAATATCAATATGGGAGTAGCAGATATGTTATTTAAACGCAAAAAAGAACAGGCAGAGAAAAACCTGAAAGACGGTCAGGAATATATGGCAGAATACGGGAAAAGAGAAACGGTGGTTGAGTTGCCAAGCGGATTGCAATACGAAATCATCAAAGAAGGCGACGGTGAAAAACCTGGCCCGAGATCTACTGTAAAATGCCACTATCACGGAACAACAATTTCCGGAAAAGTTTTCGACAGCTCTGTAAAAAGAGGAACACCAGCTTCATTTCCGCTGAATAAAGTAATTAAAGGATGGACGGAAGCGCTTCAGTTGATGCCCGTGGGAAGCAAATGGAGATTGATCATCCCGCCGCACTTGGCATATGGAGATCAGCAGATCAGTAAAGAAATCGGTCCCAACAGTACACTCATTTTTGAAGTGGAATTGCTTGAGATCAAATAATAATTTTTTTAAAATAAAATTAAAATTTACCTGACTTTCGGGTAAATTTTTTTATTTGTGTATATTCGTGTTGATCTTCATGTATTACTTTTATCATAACTGCGAGAATGAGGAAATTTTTTTATTTTTTAGCTTTATTAAATATACTGACTTCATGTGTTTCTAAAAAAAATCAGGCGATCAGACAAAATATTCTGACGCTTAAAGACAGCTATTGCAAAGCTCCTTTTAAATATAATTATTCCAACAAACTTCCTTCTTACAATTCAGATTCTATCATTGCTGCCAATCAGGAATTGAAACCTCATTTTTCTGATCAGAGTATCCTCATCCTGAATGCACTTGATAACCTGGACGAGATACATGATATCATGGAACTTAAGAAAGACAATTCACTTGAATCTCAGGTAAAAATATTACAGCTTAAAAGTAAGATCAACAGTAAAATAACCATTGCACTCACAGAACTGGATGCTGTTGCCGCAGAATTCGACTGTGAAGGAGAAAGAGTAGCCCAGATCGGAGCTTACGTAGATAATCTCAATAATTCCCGGAACAATAAGCTCATTCTCTATTCTATTGTAGCAGGTGCGGCAGCTTCCATCGCCGGCGGAATTGTAAAGGATAACGGATGGAGCAATGCCATAGATATCGGCGGTGGTGCTTTAGGAGCTGGATTTGGTCTGGCAACTTTAAATCCGAAAGGTAAAAAGGTGGAATTCATTCATCAGAGAAATTTACTGAGAGATGTGTGGAATGAAAAGCTTGAATCACCTAATTTTCCGCCATTTGTCTGGTATATGTATACAGAAAGAAAATTCTCCAGTAAAGATGGAGTTCCTATCGTGCAGAGTATTAAAAAAAGATGGCTTCATTTTCAGTTTGATAATAATTTGAAAGCAGCGAATGAGTCTGTTATTTTTAGCGATGGTGGCTATTACAGGTCAGACGACCTTCATAATCGGGCGGCTATGCTCAATCAGATGCAGTCGGCGACACGGACGATTAATCAGAATATCAATTATCTGTTGCTGGATTTGGATAAATTGATTTTGTAGTCTTTAAAATGTAAATTTGTTCTTATTCACTATTTTACATGTCGGAATTAAGAAAAATAAGAGAAATAAAAAATCTAACCCAAGAAGAGCTGGCGCAAAAGTCGGGTCTTTCGGTGAGAACGATTCAACGGATCGAGGCTGGAATGCGGCCGAAAGGATATACTTTAAAAACACTCGCGAAAAACCTGGATGTTTCTGAAAAGGATTTATGGACTCCAGAGATTGTTGTACAGCAGGAAACTGAAGTCGAAGAAATTCCTGTAGTGAAAGAAGAAGATACATCTGAAAACTTTACTTTAATCAAAATCATTAACCTTTCTTCACTTCCTCTTGCATGGTTTCCGGTTGCGAATTTTATCCCACCTTTATTAATTATGATTTTTGCAAAAGAGAAATCCCGGATTACAAAACAGATTATTTCTCTTCAAATATTTTTGGCAATTCTTTCTCCTGTAATCTTTATGATCGTTGTGCTTTTAAAACTCGGACCTCCTTCTGTAATGGTGACTATGGTTTTGTTAGTGCTCGCTAATATTTACATTATCTTGAGAAATGCTTACGAAATTGATAAGAAGAATAGTCTCTACTATAAGCTGAATTTCAGTTTTTTATAAAGAAGTCACAAGATTGTCAGGTTTTTGTCGGGCTGTTTTTTCAATTAAAATTTAATAATTCCGAATCTTTGTCAAAAAATTAAACAATGGCAAAAAGATTCTCTTGTTATTTTCTGTTCTTCTTATTTTTCTTTGGAAATACAAATGCTCAGATCGATAAAAGTTCCGAATTGTTTTTGGAATTGAAAAAGCAGGACAGTATTTTTTTCGAAAGAGGCTTCAATAATTGTGATATGGCATATT
Organism: Chryseobacterium taichungense; assembly: GCF_900109935.1. Taxonomy (GTDB): domain Bacteria; phylum Bacteroidota; class Bacteroidia; order Flavobacteriales; family Weeksellaceae; genus Chryseobacterium; species Chryseobacterium taichungense. The sequence continues at coordinate 152,335 of NZ_FOBV01000005.1, forward strand.
TGGAAAAATCAATGGATGATAATCTTAAGTTTTATCATGATAAAGGAGGTTTTCAGGATAAAAAATTGTTTTTAGAAAGAACAAAAGAAAATATCTGTTCCAATCCTCTTAAGAAGCCGATTCGCAAAGTTGTTCCAGGAAGTCTCGAAGTTTTTCCGCTGTATGATAACGGTAATCTGTACGGTGCTATACAGACTGGAGAACATCAGTTTTACATCCGTGAGCCTGATAAACAAGACGTATTAGGTGGCAGGGCAAAGTTCACGACTGTCTGGACAAAGAAAAAGGGAAATTGGGTGATGAGTGATGTTCTAAGTTATGATCATGGAGAACCTAACCATGCAGAAATTAAAGATCCTATCGAAAAGCTGCTGAAAGATAATAACATTCCGACTTTAGGATTAGGAATCATCGAGAACGGAAAATTAACTCAAATAAAAGTTTACGGAACGCTGGAAGGAAAAACAGCTGCACCCTACAACAGTCTTTTTAACGTTGCATCCCTTACCAAACCGGTAACTGCAATGACGGTTTTACGTTTGGTGAGCTTAGGAAAATGGAATCTTGATGAATCACTGGATAAATATTGGATTGATCCTGATATTGCAAAAGATCCGAGACATAAGAAATTAACTACCAGAATTATTTTGAGTCATCAGACAGGTTTTCCAAACTGGAGATGGCAAAAGTCAGATCATAAGTTAAACTTTGAGTTTGATCCCGGATCAAAATATCAATATTCAGGCGAAGGTTATGAATACCTGCGTAAAGCTGTAGAGAATAAATTTCATAAAAGCCTGGAAGTGTTGGCAAAAGAATTGGTTTTCGAGCCTTTAGATATGCATGATACAAGCTATATCTGGAATGAAAAGAAAGATGCAGAAAGAATCGTTACCGGTTATGATAAAAATGGCAAACCTTATGAAATTGTGAAAAACTCTAAGCCCAATGCTGCAGATGATCTTATGACTTCTGTAGAAGATTATGGTAAGTTTTTAATTGCAGTGATGAATAACGATTTGCTTTCAAAAATAGTGTTTAAAGAAATGGAAAGTAGACAGGTCGATACAAAAAAAAATAAATATTTCGGATTGGGTTTTGAAATATTTGATCTTGGTAATGGAGAGATTGCTCTTTCACACGGCGGTTCGGATAAAGGCGTAAACACAATAGCTGTAATGCTGCCGAAAACAAAGCAAGGTTTAGTGATTTTTACCAATGTTGATGATGGTTATAAAATCTATGAACCACTGATTAATCATTATTTAGGGGAAGCAGGAAAAAAAATCGTAAAAATAGAAACTGAATAATTTAATTGTAATAAATTTTGTTACATTAATAATTTTTTCTATTTTTGTTCTGTAATTATAATGAACAATACAAGATTTGCCACGGTAATACATATTATGACATTATTGGCGGAAAGTCCGCGTGAATGGCTCACTTCCGAATGGATGGCGGGAAGCATTAATATTAATCCTGTGATGGTGCGTAAAGAATTAAGCGTTTTAAGAGAAGCGGGATTAATTATCAGCCGGCAGGGAAAAGTAGGAGGCAGTCAGTTGGCAAAGAATGCAGATGAGATTAAAATTTCCGATATTTATTCAGCGGTAAAAAATACTGAAGTGTTAGGTAAAAAAAACAATAATCCTAATCCTGCATGTACTGTAGGAAAAGAAATCAATGAGCATTTACAGACGTTGTTTTCCGAGACGGATCAGTTGGTTATCAGGTTTTTAGGAAATAAAACGCTGCAGGAATTTACGGATAATTTTAAATAAAAAAATTTAACTATTAATGTAACAATAATTATTACAATTTAATTTAAAAATAAAATATTATGAAAAAAGTAGCAGTAATTGGCGCTACAGGATTTGTAGGCACACAGGTTGTGAATGAATTGTCAAACAGAGGTTATGAAGTAGAAGCTATTGCCAGAGATGCTTCAAAAGTTCAGCAAAATGAAAAGGTAACAGCAAAAAGTGTTGATGTAAATAATGTGGATGAGTTGGCAGAAGCTCTGAAAGGTAATGATGCCGTAATAAATACATTCAATGCCGGCTGGACAAATCCTAATTTATATGATGATTTCCTGAACGGTTCTGTCAACATTGAAAAAGCTGTTGAAAAATCAGGCGTAAAAAGATTCATTACCGTAGGTGGAGCAGGAAGTTTGTATATAGATGGAAAACAGCTGGTTGATGGTCCTGATTTCCCTGCAGAGATCAAACCTGGTGCAACGGCGGCAAGAGACTATTTAAATAAAATCAAAGAAAATAATACGCTTGACTGGACTTTCTTCAGCCCTGCTATTGAAATGCATCAGGGAACAGCCGGAATAAGAACCGGAAAATACAGAACAGCCCTGGAGAATCCTGTATTTGATGAAAACGGAAGAAGCGTTCTTTCTGTTGAAGACGTTGCCGTAGTGCTTGTCGATGAGCTAGAGCAAAACAATCACATCAGAGAACGTTTTACTGCGGCTTATTAATTTTAAAAATAAAAAATTTCGGCGGCACCAAAGGTGCCGCCGAAATTCATATCAATACAATTAATCATAAATTAAAGATTCATGAACAGCTTCGGATTGACCGGGCTGTTATTTTTATGCACCTCATAATGGAGGTGAGGCCCTGTAGAGCGACCGGAATTTCCTGATTTTGCGATCACCTGTCCTACTTTTACCTTATCATTTACTTTAGCAACAAGCTGTGAAAGATGCCCGTAAAGTGTTGCCAGTCCATTTCCGTGAGAAACTATCACACAATTTCCATAGCCTCCTTTTTGGCCGGAGAATATCACGGTTCCCGCAGCTGTGGCCATCACATCAGATCCAAAAGGAACTGCAATATCCAATCCTTTATGAAACTGCATCTGATCAGCTTCTGCAGGCGCATTGTTTTTCTCTGTCTGGTTTGAATTTGCGGCGGCGGTTGCATTAGAAGAGCCTTGTGCAGCAGGACTAGGATTGGCTTTTGGTGTTACCATCACTTTCACCTGTCTTTTTTCACCATAGCTGTCAGTGACTTCAATGATTTTCTCAACAGGTTCAGCCTTCACTTCAGGAGCAACAGCTACTGCCGCAGGTTTTCCCGTATTGGTTTTCACCGAAGCAAAAACGGTTTTAAAAGGAATAGGATTTTTTCTGACACCGAAATTAGAAGAAATATAGCCTTCTGTCGGCATTCCCAAAGGAACCTGAAGAAGCTTTTTCTGAATATCCATCAGGTACTGGCTATATCGGTTAGCCTGCTTGGCAAGATAAATAGAGTTTGAGATACTGTCCTTGCTGAGAACGGCCAGCTTTACATTCGGAACATCTTTAGATCTCAGGAAAGAATTAAGCTGTGTTACGGTCTGATCTACCAATTCAAGATCGGTCTTCATTTTTAAGTAATCCACACTGTCTTTTTCAGTGTTTATTTTTACAAGGTTTACTTCATAGTTCCTGTCGTCTTTTTCAGAATATAACTTTGCAATGAAGATGCCTTGCGCAAAAACAATAAGTAAAAGGACTCCCAAAAGTACATTTACGTTCTTTTTGCTGCTTAGAAATTTTTTCATTTTTCTTCTCTTAGTATAATTACAAAACGATTTTAAGCCTGCAAATTTAATTAAAATTAAACTTTGGTACTTATGTTTAGCAAAAAAATAAATATTTCTATAATTAACGTATAATTAAATATTTAATTGTCCTGATATATTAATTTTAAAATAAAATAGCTTTTATCATGTAATGAAAAGGTCTCATCTTTCTTTGTTTTAATATATTTGCAGTTCACATTTCTATTATGGCTAAAAAGAAAACGAATACAGAATCGAATCCAAAAAAAAGCAAAAATGACGTCGCCGTTGGGGTAGTAGGAAGCGGAAGTTTTGCAACGGCTATCGTAAAAATGCTGGTTGAAAACTGCAAAGTCGTGCATTGGTGCGTAAGAAACGAATATGTAAAAGGAGCTATTGAACAAAGAGGGCACAATCCGACGTATCTTACTGCGGTCAATTTTAACCTTAAAAATCTAAAGCTTACTACTGATATCAACGAGCTTGTTTCTTCCTGTGATACCATCGTTTTGGCGACGCCTTCGATCTATCTATCTGATACCCTGGATAAAATGACTTGTGATTATAAAGATAAAGTTTTTGTTTCCGCCATTAAGGGAATCATTCCTAAGGTAAATGATGTCGTAGCACACTATTTAAGAGACGAATTTAAAATAGGTTTCCGCAATCAGGCCGTTATTGCCGGGCCATGTCATGCGGAAGAAGTTGCGATGGAAAGACTTTCTTATCTTACGCTGGCAACGGTAGAAGATGAGGTTTCTGCGAAACTATTGGATATCTTCAACTCCGATTTTATTAAAGTTCATTCCAGTAAAGATATTCTGGGAAATGAGTACAGCGCAATTCTTAAAAATATTTTTGCGATAGGTGCGGGTATTGCAAGCGGGTTAGGATATGGGGACAACTTTACCGCAGTATTTGTTTCCAATGCCATCCGTGAAATGGAAACCTTCCTGGAAGCCATCTATGAAGCACCAAGAGATGTTAACGAAAGCGCATATCTGGGAGATTTACTTGTAACGGCTTATTCCTTATTCTCAAGAAACAGAAATCTAGGAAACCTTATCGGAAAAGGATATACTGTAAAATCAGCGATCCAGTCGATGAATATGATTGCAGAAGGATATTATGCAGCAGATTCTATTTATAAAACATCTAAAGATAAAGGGCTGAAACTTCCAATTGTTGATACGATTTATGGGATCCTTTACGAGGGGAAAAATGCTGAAAAACAGTTCAAGAAACTGACAACGAAATTGAATTAATCCCTATTACATAAAGCCCAGCATGATATCATCGCAAATAATTTGAGATTATTTACTGATATCATGCTTGTTCTTTTAGCATCGTACCAAGAAATGCAGTTTCCTCCTCATTAATCTCAACCTAAACCTCAACCTCAATCTTAACCTGCTTCAAAAATGATGTTAAATATCCATAAACAGCCCTTTATTTTAAGAACTTTTCACGAACTTTGATATAATAAAATTTAAATTATGTCACAATCGCTTACAAACAGAACGCCGAAACCAAAATACGACGTTGTTCTCATAGGTGGCGGAATTATGAGTGCCACGTTAGCTACATTATTACATGAATTTGATCCCAACCTTGAGATCGCCATCTTCGAAAGACTGGGAAGGTTTGCCAAAGAAAGCACGGCAGCCTGGAATAATGCAGGAACAGGTCATTCAGCGTTTTGTGAGCTTAACTATACTCCCGAAAAACCAGATGGGACCATCGATATTTCAAAAGCAGAAAGTATAGCTGAACAATTTGAAATTTCAAAACAGTTTTGGTCTTACCTGATCACCAAAGGATACATTCAAAGGCCAAAGGATTTTATCAATTCATGTCCGCACATGAGTCTGGTATTTGGTGAAAAAGATGCTGAATATCTTAAAAAACGCCATCAGAAAATGTCGGAATCAGTCTTGTTCAAAGGAATGGAATTTTCAACAGATCACGGAAAACTGCAGGAATGGATTCCGCTCATCATGAGAAAAAGAAATGCTTCGGAAGTGATGGCAGCAACCAAAATGGATCTGGGAACGGATGTCAACTTCGGAACGCTTACCAGAAAAATGGGAAGACATTTGCTGGAAGATTCCAATGTTGAGGTTTTCCTTTATCATGAGGTAAAAGATATAGATCCTAAAGAAGACGGAACCTGGGAAATGAAAGTAAAGGACAGGATACACAACCATAAGCAGGAAGTGGAAGCTGATTTTGTATTCATAGGTGCCGGAGGATATGCACTGCCGTTGCTGGACAGCTCGGATATTAAAGAAAGCGAGGGATACGGAGGATTTCCTGTGTCGGGAGAATGGCTGGTAAGTCATAATCAGGAGCTGGTGGAGAAACATCAGGCAAAAGTATATACTCAGGCAACCGTAGACGCTCCACCAATGTCAGTTCCTCACCTTGACCTCAGAATTATCGATGGTGAAAAAGCTTTGCTTTTCGGACCTTTTGCAGGATTTTCAACAAAGTTCCTGAAAGAGGGAAGTTATCTGGATCTTCCTGAAAGTGTGAATACAAAAAATATACGATCTCTTTTCGGAGCATGGTGGCACAATATTCCTTTAACGAAATACCTTATTCAGCAGGTAGCGATGACCAAAGCTCAGAGAATTCAGCATTTGAGAGAATTTATTAAAGATGCCAAAGAAGAAGATTGGGAACTTAAAGTAGCAGGACAAAGAGTTCAGATCATTAAAAAAGACGAAAAAAATGGTGGAAAACTGGAATTCGGAACCGAAGTAGTGGTCAATAAAAAAGGAACCATTGCCTCCTTATTGGGAGCTTCACCGGGAGCATCAACAGCAGTTTATGCCATGCTGAATGTCCTTGAAAAATGTTTCCCTGAAAAACTGCACGGAGAATGGAAAGATAAGCTGATGGAAATGATACCTTCTTACGGACAAAAATTGGCGGACAATCCAGAGCTTACCGAAAAGATGAGAAATTATACTAAAGAAAAATTAGAACTCGAATATTAAAAATGAATAGTCAATGGTCAGTTGTGAATTTAAAATTGACTATTGACTATTTTCACTATTCACCATAAGAATATGTCAGAAACCATTGTCAAACCTGTTATCGTTAAAGAATTACTTGAATCGCTTCAGACTGATGTGCAGGAAGAACAGCAGGTCATCGTGCATTGTTGTTTTCCGGCGTCACCATTTCTAGGAAACCTTATCAGGATATGGCATTCCACGTATTTGTTCGATAACCAGTCGGATCATAAAAGCAGGCTGATTCATGCGGAAAATATTACCATTTATCCCAACTGGACGCCGGTGCCATTTATGCGTGATTTCTGGTTTACTTTGATTTTTTCAGGACTGCCGAAAGATTGCAAAAGTTTTGATTTGAAAGAAGTAATCCCCGAAGAAGGCGGATTTTTCGTAGAATCGATCAAAAGAAATTCTTCTGATATTTACCGGGTGAAGATTTCAGAATCGTATGTATAAGGTTGAGGCTAAGATAAAGACTAAGATTGTGAAGATCCTATAACTTCAGCCTGACGATATTGTAGAAGATCTCTGCGCTCTCTTATAAGTGTAACGGCTTTGTGAACTTGAAGCAGTAAGCATATAGAAAACCTTGTGGACTTTGTGTTCAAAGAAAGGTTAAGATTGAGGTTTGTTGATCTTTTTGTTGCAGGTATTTTTTTAATGGTTAAAAATATTTTATCATGAAAAACTATTTATTCATACTCTTACTTTTGCCTGTTCTGGTTTTTTCACAAAAGACTTCCAGAGAAGAATCTGAAATAAAAAAATTCCAGCAGGAACTGAATGCAGAATATCTCAATCCGAAAGAAACACCTTTGCGTGGAGATAATTTCAACAATTTCAAACAGCATCCCTTCTTTCCGATTGATTTAAAATACAGGGTAACTGCAAAATTTACTAAAACGGAAAATGCAGAACCTTTTGATCTGCCAACCTCTTCCGGAAAAACAAAATCTTACAGAGAATATGGGAAGGCAACCTTTGAACTTGACGGACAAACATATACTTTAATCCTTTATCAAAGTTTAGATTTAATCAAACAAAAAAAGTACAGAGATTATCTGTTTCTGCCGTTCCGTGATTTGACCAACGGAAAAGAAACCTATGGCGGCGGAAAGTATATGGATTTAAAGATCCCAAAAGGAAACTCGATCATTCTGGATTTCAACAAATCTTACCAGCCGTATTGTGCATATAATGCTTACGATTACAACTGTCCGGTAGTTCCAGAAGAAAACAGGCTTTCGACTGAGATCCGCGCCGGAGTAATGTATGAAGACATCTATCATCATTAAAATATGGTAAAATTAAAGTTTTTTGAACAGAAAGATTTTCCCGAGGTGAGCTACACTCTGGATGAAAATCAGTTACAATATACGGCAACTGCAGAGCAGGCATTAAAAAGAATTGAAGAACGCAAGGATACCCTTGCCTTTCCGATCACTATTTTTGAAAATGATGAGCCTGCAGGTTTTTTTGTGCTGGATTTCGGGAATGATAAACTGGAATTAACGGACAATCACAATTCTATGTTATTGCGGTCATTTTCTATAAATTCCAAACGACAGGGAAAAGGAATCGGAAAAGCAGCAATGGTTCAGGTTGATGATTTCGTTAGGGAAAATTTCAAAGATTGTGATGAGATCGTTCTTGCCGTTAACCAGAACAATATTTCCGCCTACCGGCTTTATCTCGCAGTCGGTTATCAATACGAAGGAAAAACCAGAATAGGAAGAAGCGGACCGCAATATCTCATGTCTAAAAAGTTATAAGATAGAAAAGAAAGTTTGCTCCTGGTGAAGTAAGCTTTTAATTATATAGAAACTGCTTTAACCATGTGCAAATTCGCTTTAATCATGTGAAGTAAGCCATTATCCTATGAAAATCAACTTTAATCATATGCAGAACGGTTTTGACCATGTGCAAATTCACTTTAATCATGTGAAGTAAGCCATTAACCTATGAAAATCAATTTTAATCATATGCAAAACGGTTTTAACCATCTGCAAATTCACTTTAATCATGTGAAGTAAGCCATTACCCTATGAAAATTAACTTTAATCGTATGCAGAACGGTTTTAACCATGTGCAAATTCGCTTTAACCATGTGAAGTAAGCCATTATCCTATGAAAATCACTTTAATCATATGCAGAACGGTTTTAATCATTTGCAAAACAGCTTTAATCATATACAAAGAAGCAAAAACCAACAGCTAATTGTCTTTATCCCTGCAACTTTAAGAATTTTTTAAGTGAAAATTTTCGTGTTTGGCGTGATCCTTTCAGCAGTATCCGAATAACATCAAATAATAAAGCATGGAAATTTCTCTCAATAATCAGGTTGCCATTGTTACCGGAGCCTCAAGCGGAATAGGTTCAGGAATCGCAAAATCACTTGCCGCAGCCGGTGCGATCGTAATCGTTAATCATTCATCTGAACGCTCAACCGATGAGGCAAAAGCCGTTTTAAAACAAATCACCGATGCAGGCGGAAAAGGTATTACCTATCAATGCGATGTTTCAAAGGAAGATCAGGTCATCAGCATGTTCCAGGATGTTATTTCACAATTCGGTACAGTGGATATTCTTGTTAATAATGCCGGTGTTCAGAAAGATGCAAAATTTACGGAAATGACGTTGGAACAGTGGAATACCGTAATCGATATCAATCTTACTGGTCAGTTCCTCTGTGCGCGGGAAGCCATCAAAGAATTTCTTCGACGTGGCGTTGATCCTTCAAGATCCGTAGCCTGCGGGAAAATCATTCATATCAGCTCGGTTCACGAGGTTATTCCATGGGCGGGACATGCCAACTATGCAGCCAGTAAAGGGGCCATCCGTATGCTGATGCAGACGCTCGCCCAAGAATACGGGCCCGATAAGATTCGTGTCAATTCCATTTGTCCGGGTGCCATCAAAACCCCGATCAATAAAGACGCCTGGGATACTCCACAGGCTTTACATTCCCTGATGACTCTTATCCCCTATAACAGGATCGGAAAACCGGAAGATATCGGAAACCTCGCCGTGTTCCTGGCCAGTGATTTTTCCGACTACATCTCCGGAGCAAGCATTTTTGTAGACGGTGGAATGACCACTTTCGAAAGTTTTGCTTCTGGTGGCTAATATTTGGGCGCACATTTCCGGCTTTCACTACTCGCTTTTTTGGTTTTCGGCGGCGGCGAAGCCGCCGCCGAAAACCAAAAAGAGCTCAGACAGGCCGTTCAATCCGGGGCGCATTTTAGACAAAATAGAAATGGCAGACATTTGAAGTCAGCGATAAATAGTCAATTGTGAAAAGTGAATTCGTTTTACTGTCAATTAAAAGGATGTCGAAGATAATTGTTTTATTTTTCATTCTGACGAAGGAAGCATCTATTGTATGTTGAGATTCTTCATTCCACTTCGTTTCATTCAGAATGACAGGCATAATTTATTTTTAAGCCTTATAACTTTTAAAAACTACACAATTTCTCGAAAGAGGCTTGTGATTAAGAAATAATTGTTTTATTTGTCATTCCGCCGAAGGAAGAATCTATTGTATGTTGAGATTCTTCATTCCACTTCGTTTCATTCAGAATGACAGAATCAATGAAGATTTATTTTTTAAACTTATAACTTAAAAACTATACATTTCTCGAAAGAGGTTTGTAATTTAGACCATCAACTATCATTTATCAATCATCATTTATAAAAGCATGAAAGAAAAAGAAAGACTCTCCGATATTGCCTGGAAAAAATGGGGTCCTTACGTCAGTAACCGGGAATGGGGATTGGTACGTGAAGATTACAGTGCCGATGGTGATGCGTGGAACTATACCACCCATGATGGAGCCGAAGCCAAAACATACCGCTGGGGAGAAGAAGGCATCTGCGGAATATGTGATGATGTTCAGAAACTGGTATTCTCGGTAGGATTCTGGAACAAAAAAGATAAAATGATAAAAGAGCGCTTCTTTGGCCTTACCAATGGACAGGGAAATCACGGTGAAGATGTAAAAGAATATTATTATTACCTCGATTCTACGCCTACGCATTCTTATATGAAAATGCTCTACAAATATCCTCAGAAGGCATTTCCGTATGAAGATCTCATCCAGACAAACGCGAGAAGAAGCAAGCAGGAACCAGAATACGAACTAATTGATACCGGAATTTTCGACAATAATAAATATTTCGATATATTCATCGAATACGCAAAGGTCGATGCAAACGATATTCTGATCCGGCTGACCATTATTAATAAATCTGAGAGCGAAGCACCATTGGTTATCCTTCCGACATTATGGTTCAGGAACACATGGCGATGGGGATATGATGATTATCTTCCACAGCTGACTTCCGATGAACCGGATTCCATAAAAATTAATCATCAGGATGTACAAATTAAAAACCTATATGCAAAAAACTCCCAAAAAGTTCTTTTCTGTGATAATGAAACCAATAATGAGAAGCTTTATCAGTGTGCCAATGAAACCCGTTACAGCAAAGACGGAATCAATGATTTTATAATAAACGGAAATTCACATTCCGTCAATCCGAATCACACCGGAACCAAAGCCGCATTTGTGATTGATGAAAACTTTACTCCAAAGGAAGCCAAAACTTTTGAATTCCGACTTACTGATAAGGAACTGTCCCAGCCATTTAAAAATTTTGACACAATATTTAATAACAGAAAAAAGGAAGCTGACGAATTTTATGAAGAGATCCAGAAAGGAATTGAGTCTGAAGACGAAAAAATGATACAGCGGCAGGCTTTTGCCGGGATGTTGTGGAGCAAAATGTTTTATCATTACAACGTAGAAAAGTGGCTGAAAGGAGATCCCTCAGAAGCTCCGCCGCCAAAGTCGCGTGAGAAAATCCGTAATTTCCAGTGGAAGCACCTCAACAATGAACATATTATTTCCATGCCTGATAAATGGGAATATCCCTGGTATGCAACATGGGATCTGGCTTTCCACACAATAAGCTTTTCCCTGATCGATCCTGATTTTGCAAAACATCAGCTGAAATTATTTCTTTTTGAATGGTATATGCATCCCAACGGCCAACTGCCGGCCTACGAATGGAATTTCAATGATGTTAATCCGCCAGTCCATGCATGGGCGGTCTTCAGAGTGTTTAAAATTGACGAATACCTGAAAGATAAGCCGGATATCCAGTTTCTGGAAAGCGCATTCCAGAAATTACTCATGAACTTCACCTGGTGGGTCAATAAAAAAGACAATAACGGCAACAATATTTTCGAGGGAGGCTTTTTAGGACTTGATAATATTGGGGTATTTGATCGTAATACTGAGCTCCCTAATGGTGAGCATCTCGAACAATCGGATGGTACCAGCTGGATGGCCATGTTTGCCCTGAATATGATGAGAATTGCCCTGGAGCTCGCTTTATACAATCCTATTTACGAAGAAATGGCTATAAAATTCTTCGAACATTTCCTCGCAATCGCCAACTCGCTGGATAATATGGGCGACGAATGCTTCAGCCTCTGGGACGAACAGGACGAATTCTTTTATGATGCGCTTTCCCTGGGAGATGGTAATCATATGTACTTAAAAATGCGAACGATTGTTGGTCTTATCCCGATGTTTGCCGTAGAGGTGATTGATGATGAAATGATCGAGAGACTGCCTAATTTTAAGAAAAGAATGCAATGGGTGCTGGATAATAAACCTCAGCTTGCCGCTCTTGTATCGCATTGGGAAGTGAAAGGTGAAGAATCCAAACATCTTCTGTCACTTCTGCGTGGCCACCGTTTGAAAAGACTGCTTAACAGAATGCTCAATACTGATGAATTTCTCAGTGAGTTTGGGGTTCGTGCACTCTCCAAAGAATATGAAAAAAATCCATTCAACATCAATCTGGATGGTACAGATTATACAGTAAAATATACTCCTGCCGAAAGTGACAGCCATATGTTCGGTGGAAACAGCAATTGGAGGGGACCAATATGGTTTCCGGTTAATTTTTTAATTATTGAAAGTCTACAGCGCTTTTTCTTTTACTATAGCCCCGATTTTCTGGTTGAATATCCTACCGGAAGCGGGAATTATTCAAGTTTGGATCAGATTGCTGATGCGCTGAGCAAAAGGCTAGCAAAGATATTTTTAAAGGATGAAAATGGAAATCGACCTTTTAACGGACAATATCCTAGATTTCAGACTGATCCTGATTTTAAAGATTACATCTTATTTTATGAATATTTCCACGGTGACAATGGCCGTGGAGTAGGAGCATCACATCAAACCGGATGGACAGGCCTCATTGCAAAGATCCTGATGCCAAGATTTTCTAAAAAGAAAATTGCAGAGTCTGAAACAGAGATGCCGGGAGAGACAAAATCGTAAAACCCATATTTTAATGCCCGTCTTAGAGCCTGCTTAAATTTTTATAGTTTTTTCTTAATTTCTTTAATTAAATAAACTTTGTTTATTCTTTAATTTAACATTAAGAATTTTAGTGAGTTAGACTTCCCATAACGAATCAATAAATTGATTTTTACTAAGTTTTTTAAGCTAAAGGCTCTTAATTTCTTAATGTTAAAAATAATTTATAAATTTAAACAGGCTCTTACACTTTTATTCAAATATCTGCTGTATTACTTCAAGCGATGCAGGGATTCTGAAATCGGTAATATGATAATGATAATAGACCAAGAGACTATCCAGGAAGTCTTTCCGGAATGCGGAAGGAATTTTTATCTGATAAGGATTTTCTGAAGACAAAAGCGTTTGCCATATCACGGAAATTTCTTCAGTAAAAATCTGATGCATGATCTCAAATGAAAAGGTTCCTGTTTCAGGATCCAGGAATTTTCCATCATTTAATAAAGGTGCAACGCCCTGAATTTTTAAAACTTTAATCAAAAAAATCAGATGTGACTGGTAATTCTGGTTTTCCAGTTCATCAATGAATTCTTCCAGACAGAAGAAAATATGATGGTTTTTATTCTCGTGCTTTAGATTTTGATTTAAAAAATCTGAAACGAAAAATACAACAGAATTACATCGGATGTCTGAATAGATATCGTTGCTTTTTATCATTTCAAATTTAGAAATGGTCTGTATCCCATTTCCTCTTGCCGGAAGTAGGGAAAAATTAAGTTTACTTAATGGCAGAAGCAATGCCTTTTTTTTATTTTTCCGGGTATAGATCCCCTTTAAAAAATAAGACTGAAAGCCCTCATCTTCTGTAAAACAATGCAGAACTGCATCGTTTTCACCGTATTTGATATATGATAATAAAAATCCGTTCTGTGAATTCATTAATTAACTACCGCAATCTTTGCTGTTGCTTTGTCGGAGCCGTCTTCATTAGTCATCAGGACAAAATATACACCGGAAGCCACTCTTGTCCCTCTCTGATTATTAAGATCCCATTCATAATATCCACCTCTTGCTACTGCAGAATGCACTACATTACCCGCAGCATCAGCAATTCTGATATTCGTTACTTCTGCCAGCCCTTTGATGGTCACTTTCCCTTTAAAATTGGAATATACAACAGGATTCGGGTAAACAAGCACGTTTCCGAAACCTGATCCTACATCGGCGACATCTCCCTGATAAGTTACAATTCCGTCATAAGATGCAAAATATACCTTTCCTGTTTTTTTATCTACTTTAATATCTGTAATGCTATTGGTAGGAAGAGGAGAGTTTTCTTTCGTAAAATGCTTTACCGTCTGTTGTCCGTCAGCAGATAAATAATAAACACCGCCGCCGTCTACAGAAACCCATTTATGATCCCCTGCGTCTACTTCAATCTGCAAAATCTGAGAATCTCTGAAAAGCTCTTCTCCCAAGCCGTTTTGTTCGATAATGATTGGTTCTACGGTCGCAGTAGCAGGTGTTTTAACAGCTGAAACAGCATCCGATAAAATTCTTAATCCCATATCTCCACCGATCCATGCATCTCCTGATTTGTCGAGAGCTACAGAAATTGTTCCTCCTGAATTTGTTGCAAAACCATTGGATTGATTTAAAATATAAGCTGTATCGTCAGACGTGTTTACTGTTTTTTTTGCATCATAAGCAATAAAACTATTAACCCTCGGAATTGGTATCCATAATAAACCTTCATAAAACAAAGGCTTTTGTGCGGCACCAAAACTTGAGGTGGTATTTTTTATGAGAAAATCATCGGTTGCTCTGTCGTAAGCACCAATTGCTGTAAAAGGGCCTTGTGCCGATCCTTCTCCCGAAAAAGCAATTGTTGCAAAAAGATTGTTGGAATCGTCAAAAGTTAGGCCTACCGGTCGTCTTGTAAAACTGTCGGTGGTTCCCAGGTTATAATTTTTGGTGAAAGTAAAATCTTTGCTGCTGGCATTATATTTCATTTTATAAATACCACGTTCCGGAGATGTTACATAATTTGTAAAGAAAACGTCATCCGGACTTGCCGGGTCTGAAACCACATCCAAAATGTTGAACCAAGTTGTACTTCCTATGAAATATGAAGGATAGATCCACTCCATCCCATTGAAATAATAGAAGCCCGGATTTTTCGGATTGTTAATGCCGGTATTAAATCTTCCTTCTCTTCCTCCCGTAGATACCAGAATTTGATTATCACCATACAGACTCATTTTATAAGCATAATTAAAGTAAGGGCCATCTGGCTTGAAGGAATTACTACTTTCGTTCTTTATTCCGGATAAAACGGTTCCGCCATACACGCTGCCTCCGACAGTTGTTGCCGTATTACATTCTTCGCCGAAACTGACAGTATTAGTAAAGTTTCCGTTAGTATTAAATGTATAAACTCTGTTAACATCTGTTACAACAATATTATTACTGTTTACAACAACATCTCTTACATTACCGAAAGTCTGGGATAGAGGAGATGAAACCCCGCCGCTGTAAAGATATGCCGTTGTTGCTGACGAAAAACTTAAAACTCCTTCCGAATCAATATGCCTGAAAGATCCTGCCATCTCTGTATTCCATGTTGAAAAAACAGGAAATGTGGTGTTCATTTCATGGCTTTTCAGCCCTGTATTTGTAACCGAATATACTTTATTTCCGAAAATAGTTGCTTCGTTGCTCGCTTCATAGATTCCTCCTGTTAAGAAGAAAGCCGAATCTTTGAATTCTTTTTTCTTTAAATCAAAAATAGAAACTCCATAACCTACAGAAATTACGGCAAGGTCTCCAGTTATCGAGATGTGATTAATTTTTTTACTTCCATTATATCCCGTTGCAATAGGAATATCTACAACATAAGTGACACCATCCGGAGTAATTACATCCAGCGAACCATTCTGATACCCGATAAGGGCAATCTTGTTCTGTGGATTGTAATCAAATGCTGAAATTTTAACCTCATGCAAACCGTTTGCTTTAGACAGCTTGGTAATTTCACCTGATGAAATTGTATAATAAAATATCCCGTTTTCTGCGGCTGCAACTATTTTTCCATTATCTTCTTTCATGGCGGTGACATTGTTATAAGAAAAAAGGTCAGCCCATTTTTTTGAAGAAATAGTTTGTGCATTTGCCATTTGCAGGGATGCTAAAACACCAAGAGAAATTAAAGAGAGTTTTTTCATACTTATGCTATTATGCTGCTGTCTATCACCTGATTATTCCAGGCAATATGTTTTACATTTTTATTGGAATCAAAGAAAAAATCTATTCTGCCTAACAGAAGACCTGCCCATCCTACCTGATTTACAAGAACATTTTTGCCTTGTCTGTTGGTGAAAGTCTGAGGTTCAGGCAAAAAAGTATGGGTATGGCCACCCAGAATGATATCTATATTTTCTGTTTTAGCGGCTAAGATTTTATCGTTTATTTTGTCAGGTTCATCTTTGTAATCGTATCCGATATGAGAAAGACAGATCACAAGATCACATTTCTGTTCGTTTTTAAGGAAGTTAGAATAATGCTGAGCAACATCTACAGGATCTAAATACACCGTTTCTCCATATTGTTTTTTTCCTACCAGCCCGTCAAGCTGAATGCCTACCCCAAAAATTCCTACCTTAATTCCGTTTTTATTAAAGATTTTATAGGGTGAAGTTTTTCCGTCTAGAACGGTATTTTTAAAATCATAATTTGAACAGATAAATGGAAACTGAGCGTTTGGCAACACTTTTAAGAATCCGTCAAGACCATTATCAAAATCATGATTTCCCATGGTTGAGGCGTCATATTTCATCATGGACATTAATTTAAATTCCAGCTCACCTCCAAAAAAATTAAAATAAGGAGTGCCCTGAAAGATATCCCCTGAATCAAGAAGCAGAACATTACTTTCCTGATTTCTGATCTGCTGAATCAGGCTTGCCCGTCTTGCAAACCCTCCCTGATTGGGATTTTTGGTATAGCTTGCATCAAAAGGTTCTATTCTGCTGTGCTGATCATTGGTATGGAGAATGGTAAGTTTGTTTGCGGATTTCAGATCGAAAATCTTTAGTTCTTCCGCCATCATCATATTGGGAGCTAAAGCCATTGCCAGAGTTCCGCCACCTATTGCTTTTAAAAAACTTTTTCTATCCATTACTTTTTACCAATAAAATTTAAACGAATATCTGTACTAGGATTTACTTCTGGAGATCTCTTAAAATAATCTATAAAAAGATCTCTCATTTTGATTCCTGTATGAATCATTTCTCCCTTCAAAAAAAACTTCATATTGTCACCACCCAAAGCCAGATAATCTGACGTGGCAATGTAATATTCCTGATCCGGATTGATTGTTTTTCCATTGATCAAAGCTTTAGTTACGTGTCCATTATTGATTTCAATATACAAATGAGAAACAGGATTATTTACCTGAGTTTTTGCATAATAATCAAAAAGTCCCTGTAAATCTGTTCCTTTCATTTTTACAATGATTATCTCATTTTCGAAAGGCATCACCTCAAAAACGCTGTTCAGCAAAATATCTCCTTTTCCAATGGTTGTTCGTATTCCTTCGATATTGATCAAAGCAGCATCAACTTCTTTTTTAAGATTTGTTTTTGCCCATGTATCAGCTCCGTCAAATGTATAGTCAGCTAAAAGATTACCCAGATTACTGTTATCTCCCTGTTTGGTAAGATCTACATTTGTATGTGAGATCTTCTGGTTCATTTCTTTATCCAGTTTCTGTTTATAGGGTTCAATAACTTTTACAAACTCCTCATCATTTTTCAGCTCATTATTAATAGAAATATTTTTCTGGGTCTGTACATCCGCTACCTGCAGCGGTGAAGCTGTTTTGCAGGCAGAAAGAGCAGTCAGAGCAATTCCTAATAACAAGAATTTATTTTTCATATGCATCAAATTATTATCATGAAACTTTATACCGGCATGTTTTTATAAAAAACAATTTTCGGACATAGCAATCCATAATATCTTTTAGTATATGCAAATATAATTATATGTATAATAAAACATTATTATTTATAACAAATTCTTAGGGTAAATTATTAAATTTGGAAAAAATTATTCTAACAGATGAGCATTTTAAAAGGAGTAGGTGTTGCGTTGGTGACGCCCTTTAATGAAGATTTATCCGTAGATTTTGAAAGTTTAACAAAATTAGTTGAATACAACATCGAAAACGGAACCAATTATTTAGTTGTTTTGGGAACTACAGCCGAGGCTGCAACGCTTTCTGCTGAAGAGAAGAAACAGGTGATTGAGCATATCATTAAGGTTAATAATAAACGCCTGCCATTGGTTTTAGGAATCGGGGGCAACAATACTCTTGAAGTTAAAAAACAGATTGAAGAGGCAGATCTTTCTGCATTTGATGCGGTACTTTCTGTTTCTCCTTATTATAATAAACCTAATCAGGAAGGTCTTTATCAGCATTATAAAGCGTTGGCTTCCACAGGAAAAAATATTATTATTTACAATGTTCCGTCAAGAACCGGACAAAATATTGAAGCTGAAACAACTTTACGTCTGGCAAAAGAATTTGCGAATTTGTTTTTAATTAAAGAGGCTGCACCAAATATTTTACAGTATTTTGATATTCTAAGAAAGAAACCTGAAGGATTCAATCTGGTTTCAGGAGATGATGAATTTACACTTCCGGTAACGTTTGCGGGCGGAAATGGGGTGATTTCCGTAATTGCCCAGGCATATCCTAAAGAATTTTCAACAATGGTTCAGCTGGCTTTTGAAGGAAAAGTAAAAGAAGCTTATGAAATTCATAACAAACTGGTTGAAATTACAAGACTGATCTTTGCAGAAGGAAATCCGTGCGGAATTAAAGTTATTCTAACTGAAAAAGGAATTATTAAAAATTATTTGAGACTTCCTTTAGTTCCCGCATCAGAAGGATTATATGCAAAAATTAAAGCTGAAATGGCAAATATTTAAGGTCATGTGCCAATAATTTAATTGTGAATATCATTTGCAATTTAAATAACGATTTATTTAAACGAACAATGACAACTTATAACGGGTGAAAAGGCAAAGTCTTTTCACCTTTTTTAATCATAATTTAAGATCATGAAATTTATAAAAGCAACAGAAAAAGATATTCCAGTTATTCAGGATCTTGCGAGAAGATCCTGGATGCATGCATACGCAGAAATACTGTCACCGGAACAAATAGAATATATGCTAAATACGATGTATTCTGAGAAAGAGATCGGAAATCATTTACAGAATCCGGACTATCATTATTATCTGATTTTTGATGAAGTTAATAGTTCATTCGATGGTTTTTTAGGTTATCAGCATGGCTACGAAGAAAAAACTACAAAACTCCACAGAATTTATCTTATACCGGAAAGCAAAGGAAAAAGAATTGGTAAAATGGCACTTGACTTTTTAAAAGAAAAAGTAGCAAAAAGTTTGGATGCAAGGATAATTCTGAATGTAAATAAAGAAAATAAAGCAAGAAAATTTTACGAATCTCAAGGCTTTTGTGTTTATAATGAGGTAGTTGTAGATATTGGAGAAGGGTTTATAATGGATGATTATGAAATGGAATTTTATATCACATGGATATGACTTAAAATTTTGTAATATTTTATTGTAATTCTATAAAATGTGATGTATTTATTTTTTTCATCTTTGTGAAAGAACCAAATCACATGTAACAATATTTATATGCTTGATTTTAAGCTGGATTTTAGCTTTTATCAGTATATTTTTTTTCATCCTTAGTGTTTAAATTCCTGTAGTATTAATGCAGGAATTTTTTTATTCACATGTAAAGAATACTATTTTTATTTTATATCACCTGTAATTGATATAAAAATATTATATTTACCATTAACATTAAATACATAAAATAGGGATGAAAATGTATGTAAAATTCGATTTCAATACGCTTTGCAGGAAGGTATTGGAGGAAAAACTTAAGGACCAGGGGATAAAATACAGAGTCCTCAACTTTGGAGAAGTAGAGTTGTATGAATCTCTTACCGACGAACAATGCAAGGCTTTTAAGGAAAACCTTGAGGATTACGGAATAGAAATTATTGAAAGTCAAAAAACTGCATTAGTTCAGAAAATAAAAGATGCCATCTCAGAACTTGTTGGATCTGATGACATTATTCCAGTGAAGGCTTCAATCTACATAGCGGAAAGGCTTAATCATAGTTACGGTTATCTTTCGACCCTTTTTTCTGAGGTTGCAAATACTTCGATAGAAAATTTTATCATTATTCAAAAGATAGAGTACGCCAAGGACCTGATCATTAACAGCAAACAAAATCTTACAGAAATTGCCCAAAAGCTGAATTACTCCAGCGTTGCACATCTGAGCACGCAGTTTAAAAATACAACAGGTATCACTCCTTCCCAGTTTCAAAAAATTGTTGCAATGAGAAGGAAAGTCCAGCAATATGGTCATCAATATTCTCAAGTCATATGAATAAAGAGTACCTTAATATCTTTTTAGCGGACGATGATGAAGGGAAGCTTATACTTTTAGAGAAAATATTGCGGGATTTGAAGATTCATTCTAAAATTAAAACTTTCAGTAGCTCGAATAGTTTATTAGATTATCTTCAGCACAATATTTTAGTTCCGGAGGTTCTGTTTATGAATTATCACATTCCGGGAAAAAACTGTTTGAATTTTTTATCTGAAATTAGGGCTGATCGCAGATTTGATCATATGATTACCATTATTTATTCCGAAAACCTGTCAGCTGAACAAGAAGAGGAAATCTTTGTAACGGGTGCAAATGTTGTGATGAAAATGCCTGATAATTATAAAGATATGAAGAAAAGTGTGTCAGATATAATGTCTGTTACCTGGCAATATCATACTGCGGGACTGAATAAAAATAATTTTATCATGAAAGTGTGAAAAAAAGTACCCGAATTATTTTGGGATTAGAATTAAAGTTCTATATTTGTAAACCAATCTTCACAAAAAGGTGATAAGAATTAAAATAAAATCTGAGTTATTTTATCAGGTCAATGAAATTCTGGATGAGCTGATTGGATATAACCGATTCAAGATAAACTAAATTATATAAATCACAATGTTAGTTAAACAAAATGAATTATATACATTTCCAATGATAAGCGCAGAAGATCTTTAAACAAAACGGTACAATCATGAAAACTCGAAAGTTAAAGAATAGAGATTTAATTTATTCTTTAGCATGCCAAGTTAGTTTTTATAAATAAGCAATTGGAAACATAATTCATTTTGTTTTTACTTTTTTTAAGCTGAACACCACATTATTTACACATATTAACAACACACCACATCACAAAGTATTAAGCTGAAAAACAAGTAAAGTAATTTCTTCAAATAACAGTTTTATAAGGGGGACCGCGTAAAGATTAAATTCTTTTCGCGGTTTTTTTATGAAATTTTACTCCATTTGTTTTTGCCTTTATAGTACCTCAGATAATAGTTTTTTATAATCTGATGATCAGGTCTGGACAATAATGGATCAGATTCCAGGATTTTTTCTACCGTATTTTTAGTGATTTTAATGATAGCGGAATCATTTACCAGATCAAGTCTTTTAAAATCAACTACGCCACTTTGCTGGGTACCCAATATATCTCCGGGACCACGAAGCTGCATATCTACTTCTGAAATTTTAAAACCATCATTTGTCTCCACCATAGTTTTGATACGGGTTCTGCTGTCACTTGACAATTTATCTGAAGTCATCAGGATACAGTAGCTTTGCTCCGCACCACGCCCGACACGTCCCCGTAGCTGATGAAGCTGCGACAGACCGAATCTTTCTGCACTTTCAATCACCATTACGGAAGCATTGGGAACATTAACGCCCACTTCAATCACAGTTGTGGCTACCATAATCTCAGCTTTTCCTGAAGCAAAATAACTCATTGCCGCATCTTTTTCTTCAGGTCGCATTTGCCCGTGAAGCATTGTGACGTTGTAGTTGGAGAAATTGTCCATCACATTTTCCAATCCGGTCATTAAATTTTTATAATCGAGGGTTTCGGATTCTTCAATTAGTGGATAAACGAAATATACCTGTCTTCCTTTCTGGATTTCTTCACGACAGAAATTGTACACATAAGCCCTGTCTTTTTCCCTTCTGTGAGCCGTTACGATAGGTTTTCTACCCACAGGCATTTCATCAATGACAGAAACATCAAGATCAGAATAAAAGCTCATCGCCAGTGTCCTGGGAATAGGAGTGGCAGTCATCACCAGAATATGAGGGGGGATTTTATTTTTCGCCCACAATTTGGCCCTCTGGGCAACTCCAAATCTGTGCTGTTCATCAATAATCGCCAAACCAAGATTTTTAAATTTCACTTTATCTTCGAGGACAGCATGGGTTCCCACCAATATGGAAAGCTCACCATTCTCAAGTTCTTCATGAATAATTTTACGATCAGACTTTTTTGTAGACCCTGTTAACAGTCTGACGCTAACTTCAGTGTTTTCTAAAAGTTCTTTAATTCCGTTAAAGTGCTGTTGAGCAAGTATTTCGGTAGGTGCCATGATACAGCTTTGAAAACCATTGTCTTTTGCAATCAACATGGTGAGCAAAGCAACCATTGTTTTGCCGGAACCTACGTCTCCCTGAAGGAGCCTGTTCATTTGGATCGGACGCCTCATATCCTGACGGATTTCCTTCAGTACCCTTTTTTGAGCGCCGGTAAGATCAAACGGAAGGTGATTGGTATAAAAATCATTAAAATAATCGCCGACAATAGGAAAGGGATTTCCGGCAGTATGACTTTTATGATGAAGCTTTTTTAAACCATAACCCAATTGGAAAAAGAAAGATTCCTCAAATTTTAATCGGTAATCTGCTTTTTTAAAATGCTCCATATCTTTTGGGAAATGGATATTGAGATAAGTATGCTGCCTGGATAAAAATTTAAAGGCTTTCATTAGATATTCCGGGAAATTTTCCTGAATAAGATTGGGGATTTCCTTGCAGATATTCTTCAGAACATTCTGAAAAAACTTTTGATTTAAGCCTCTTTTGGTCAGTTTTTCTGAGCTTGGATAAATAGGTCTCAGACGATTGTCATTATCTTTTTTCTCCTCGACTTCTATTTCCGGATGCGGCATAGAAAACTGATTGTTAAAGACGTTGATCTTTCCAAATATGAAAATTTCCTGATTCACCGGAAGTTGTTCTTTCATCCACTTTGAATACTGAAACCATACAAGATCCATTGTTCCAGTATCATCATTGAACTTTGCGGAAAGTCTTTTTGTTTTTCCGGTTTGCACTTCCTGTATACTGGTTATTTTTCCCTTCAACTGAACATCGGTACTGACCTCATGTAGCTGTGAAATTTTATGGACTTTGCTTTTATCCAGATAGCGGATCGGGAAAAAATTCAGAAAATCTTCAACGGTGGATATTCCCAACACATTTCTGATGAGCTTGGCTTTTTCCGGTCCTACACCTTTTACGTATTCTATGGAAGTTTCTAAAGTCATTTTTTAGCAGCCACGAATTTCGGGAAAAATTAGAAATTAAAAAAGACTTTCAAATCTGAAAGCCTTGTATTTGTTTAATCTTTTATTTTAGATTTAAATTTTGTCTGATAGTCCTCCCACTGTTCTCTGTTCCGGATTTTTTTAAAGATATCTTTTGAAATGAATTCCAGGTAAGGTTCCAGCTCTTTTGCGGACAATTCACCCTGAAGGATGGTAATGGGACCGCCTTTTTCATCGAGAAATACCGTACTTGGTACAGCTCCTACATTCATATACTGAGTGAATTCATGTAAAGAGTTTCGACCTTTTTTGTGCTCTGTATTTGCGTTTGAGAATTTTCTTCCAAAAATATGAACCGTATTTTTTTCTTCTGCATTAAATTTTACAGCATAATAATTTTCATTCAGTATATCCGCAATGATGGGATTTCCGTACGTCTTTTTATCCATGATCTTACAGGGACCGCACCAATCTGCATAGAAATCGATCAGTATTTTTTTCGGATTTTCTTTTTGCGCCTGTAAGGCTTGTTCAATAGTCATCCATTTTACCTGCGCGAAATTCAGAATGATTACGAAAAGACAAATTATGCTTATAATTTTCTTCATGATTTGATATTTATGTAAAAATAAGCATAATTACCTATTTCTATCTTACCTCCTGCATTAATTTTTTCACAAAAGGAGAAATCAAAATTAAGACTACTCCGGCAATTACCGCATACAGTCCCAATTGTTTATATCCATCAGTATAAGTGATAAAAGCATCGTAATTGGATGTGCCTTCTTTCGCATCTGCCAGTCCCGCGCCAATAATTCCGGCAACATACTGTCCATAAGCTGAAGCAAGGAACCACATTCCCATCATCATTCCCTGAAGATTCTTCGTGGAAAGCTTTGTCATGATCGATAAACCGATGGGAGAAAGGCATAATTCACCTAATGTAATGATAAGCAGAGCTAAAGTAAAGAAATTAAGTGAAGTAATTCCAGCAGCGTTTACAAAAATCCTTGTTGCAAACAGGACATAATATCCTAATCCCAAAAAGACAAATCCCAATCCGAACTTTACAATGGTATTGGGCTCAATTTTTCTCTTGTTAAGCCAGATCCATAGTAGTCCGAGCAAAGGAGCCAAGAATATAATGAAAAACGCACCACCAGAATTATTAACCCCATTCGGATCTAATCCGAAAAGATCATTATTTAAATTTTTTGCTGCAAAAATGCTTAGAGAACCTCCACTTTGCTCATAAATTCCCCAGAATAGGATGGAAAATAAAATGAAAATCAAAGCAGCCCAAAGTTTATTACGTTCGGCAGGGGTTACTTTTGTCATCTCATAAAACAGATAAATCAACGTCAATGGTCCTATAATCAGCATGAAATAATCGGTATATTGTGTTTTAGCAACCATGACCATAATGATCGGAACAAAGATCAGTGATAAAATATAAACGCCATATTCCAACCATTTGGGAATCGGCGCAGATTTCACTTCATTCATAGGATGTCCCGGCTGAAGGCCGATGGTTCCGAGGCTTCTTTGAGTAAATATGAAATTAATGAGACTCACCACCATTACGATCGCAGCTAATCCGAAAGCAATATTCCATCTTAGTGCTTCAGGAATCAGATGAGATAAAATTTCACCTTTTCCAATGGCAATACAAAGATATCCTCCAAGCAAAGCTCCGAGGTTAATTCCAGCATAAAACAATGAAAATCCTGCATCTGCCCTTGAGTCGTTAGGTTTATAAAGTTGTCCTACCATTGAGGAAATATTGGGCTTAAAGAAACCGGTTCCGACAACGGTAAATGCTATTCCCAGAAAAAAGAATTTGTGTGGATCTGTTGCCAGAATCAAACTTCCGATAATCATCAACAGTCCGCCCCAGAAAAGAGATTTTCTAAAACCTAATATTTTATCAGCGAAAAGTCCGCCGACAAATGTAAATGCATACACGAAAGCCTGGGTAGCACCATACTGAAGGTTGGCTTCTCTTTCATGAAAATTAAGTTGTGAGATCATAAAAAACACAAGCATTCCACGCATTCCGTAGAAACAGAAACGTTCCCACATTTCTGAGAAGAAAAGGCTCCAGATCTGTCTTGGATATTTTCCTTTAAAATTTTGTATTTCGTCTAAAGTTAAACTCATAATGATATATGATTAAGTTTTATTGGAGATTATTGTGCATTCAATTTAGGACGTAATGCGTCACAAATTGCAAGAACATACGAAAATAAAAAAAACCTCCGACTTAGCAGAGGTTTGGTTTATATTTTATTTAATACACATTAGTTTACACCGTGCATCATTTTCTTTAAAATTGGTGAGATTAAAGCTAAAATTACAGCTGCGATACCACACAATACAACGAATACCATAAAGAATTCAAATAAATTATGGATTTCAAATCCTACGAAAGTAGGGTTTTCCAAAGGTAATTGAGCTTTTTCAAAAGCAGCCACCTGATCGGCAGTTAACGTTACTTTTTTATCTAAAACATCCTGAAGGTTTACTCCGATTTCCTGTGCCTTGGAAAATTTATCACCTGTTGCCGGAATCAAAGCTCCCAATGAACCTGCCAAAGCATATCCTGCTGCATTGGAAATAAAGAATACTCCGTATAATAATGAAGCAAATCTTTTTGGAGCCAGCTTCCCTACCAATGATAATCCGATTGGAGATAAGCAAAGCTCACCACAAGTCTGGATGAAGTATAAAAGCATTAACCATTTGATTGCCAATAAGCCAGAGTTTCCAAGATCTTTTACATTATGAGCAATAATGAAATAACTTAAAGCAATTAATGCAAGACCCATCGCCTGCTTCATCGGAGAAACCGGCTCTTTGCCTCTAGCTCTTAATTTATCCCAGATCAAACTGAACGGAACTGCTAATAAAACAACGAAAATACCATTGAAAATTTGTACCATTGACGGGGGCATATTCCATCCGAAGATATTTCTGTCAGTCTGGTTATCTGCGATAAATGTTAATGAAGATCCTGCCTGCTCAAATGCTGCCCAGAAGAAGATAATAAAGAACGATACAATGTAGATTACCCAGATTCTTTGTCTTTCAACTTTATTTTCAGCAGAAGTCATAATCAGGAATGCGAGTGAAATACCGGCTGCATAGATGAAAGGATAAATAATACCTTTAATTAACTGCCCCATTTCTACCGCTTTGAATCCAAATTCCCCTACCAGTAAATATCTGAAGACAAAAAATAATATAACAAACAATCCTCCCGTGATTCCCAAAGCTGTTCCTGAGAATTTAGCAGTTTGTGTTTCTCCCTCTTCGAAATCTGCACTTGTATTGTGTTTTGGTAATCCTCCGATTGGTCTTCCTTCCGGAGTTACTACATATTTGTTTTTAAGAATAAAGAAAGTTACCGTACCCACGATCATAGCGATAGAAGCGGCAAGGAATCCCCATTTGAAGGCGAAAATATCTCTCACTCCCGTTGTTGCATCCTTCACATCCCCTAAGTATGGGCAGATGAACTGTCCCAAAAATGCCCCGATATTAATTCCCATATAGAAAATGGTAAACGCGGAGTCCAATTTTGATTTTTCCTGCTTTGGATAAAGGCTTCCCACCATGGAGGAAATGTTTGGCTTGAAGAAACCGTTCCCGAAAATAATGATGAATAAAGCCAGCCACATAAACATTTTTGCACTGTCAATACTTCCTGAAAAAGTAGAAGCACTGATAAAAAGCAAAAACTGTCCGATAGCCATTAAAGATCCGCCAATCAAGATGGCATTTCTGTTACCGATATATTTATCGGCAATAAAACCACCCAGAAGTGGTGTAAGATAACATAAAGCTAAAAATCCACCATAGATGATTGCTGCATCAGCTTCTTTTATTAATAAGGAATTTACCATAAAGAGCGTCAAAAGTGCTCTCATTCCATAAAAGTTGAAACGCTCCCACATTTCTGTTCCGAATAAAACCCATAAACCCTTCGGATGTCTGGAACCTTTATTCTCTACAAATTCATCCTGTTTCGGACTTAATGCTTCAGTATTATCCATATTTATTGTTAATTTTTGTTAAGACTGACAAATATAGTTTTTTTTGTGTTTTCGGCAAGGTTTTAATTTTATATTTAAATAAAAAAGCTGCAGAATGATTCTACAGCTTTATTTTGTTTATTATTGAAAGGATTAATGTGCTTTTTCCTTCATGATTTTATTTAATCTTTTTAACATCGAAAGCCCTAAAAGTGTTGCAAATATCAACAGCGCAAAATTTACAAGAAAGTAATTCATCTTATTGTCATAATTGTACCACGTACTGGCCAGAATTCCTGAAAGCTTATTGCCAACAGAATTCGCAAGGAAAAATCCACCCATCATCAATGCTGTAATCCTCGCCGGTGAAAGTTTTGAAACAAATGATAAACCCATAGGCGAAAGACATAATTCTCCAACAGTAATTACTCCATACCCAGCCACCAGCCACCATGGAGAAACTTTTACTGCACCATTGTCTCCGGCCCATACTGCCAGCACCATGACCAGACAAGACAACGCTGAAATAAATAATCCCAGGACAATTTTCGTGGGTGTCAACGGTTCTTTTCCTCTTCTTCTTAAAAAAGCCCAGAATCCTACCACAACAGGTGTTAAGGCTATTACCCAAAACGGATTGATGGACTGAAATAATTCTGTGTTGTATAAATAGGTTTTTGCTTCAGGATTTTTTTCTAATATGGCTCTTTTTTCAGGAGAAATATTTTTAAAGTAAACATCTTTTCCCTGAACTTTAATGGTGTTTCCATCTTTATCTTTTTGCGACTGAAATTGATTGTCATAAACAGGAACTTCCTTGTCTTCATAGCTTTTTCCGTCAACCATATAGATTCCTTCCAAAGGTTTTTCCAAAGCTGCGGGAACGCTTCTGTCGGTATAATAATTTGCCCATCTCGTTAAAGCTGTTCCGTTTTGTTTGAAAACTGCCCAGAAAAACATGCTGATCATGAAAACGGAAAGCAAGGCCCCGATAGAGGATTTTTCTTCCGGTTTTGCTTTAAAATAAAGAGATGCATAAAAATAAATCACAGGAATACAGGCAAAAATAAAAGCGTCTGTATTATCGCTTCCGAAAATATTTCCGGGAATAACCCACCCAATACATCCTGCTATTATCGCGGGCAGAAATACTTTAAGCAAAATTTCAGAAAGCTTGGTGTCGCCTTCCTGTACGGGTTTCATCTGTGCTGCATGAATATAATGTTTCCTACCAATGGTAAAAATTATAAGTCCGACCAGCATTCCGACACCGGCTGTTATAAAGGCTTCACCCCACCCGAATTTATTCCGCATAAATGCCGCAATAATGTTGCAGATAAAAGCTCCGATATTAATCCCCATGTAAAAAATATTGTATCCGGAATCTTTATTGGCTTTATATGGCTCTTCAGAGTATAAATTTCCCAATAAAGTAGAAATAGTAGGCTTAAAAAAACCGTTTCCGATAATAATTAATGCTAAAGAAGAATAAAACAAGGTAAGGTCTTTGAAAACACCCATCCCGATATATCCGGCCGCCATTAAAACTCCTCCCAAATAAATAGATTTGATATACCCTAACACTCTGTCTGCCAGAAAACCACCGATGAAAGGTGTTAAATAAGTCAAGGCTATGTAAGTCCCGAAAATGTCATCTGCTGTTTTGTCGGGAAGCCCAAGGCCGCCTTTTGCACCGGTCGGTTCGATCACGTACAATACAAAAATTCCGAGGATCAGATAATACCCGAAACGCTCCCACATTTCCGTAAAGAAGAGGAATGGCAGTCCCTTAGGATGTTTAGTCTTCATAGTTGATAAATTTCAAATTTCACAAATATAGAATTTTAAAAATAATAATGGAATTTTGTTAACTTTGAATAAAATAAGTAAAATTATGAATACTGTATTTCATTTATCCTCGGCTGACGAAATTAATGAAGATTTAATCAAAAGTATAAAAGCTGCATTTAAAAATAAGCCAATATCAGTAACCATAGAGGAAGACTCATCTATTCCTAATTGGCAAAAAGAAGAAGTGAGAAGAAGAGCTAAATATGCAAAAGAAAATCCGGAATCGCTTTTGGATTTTGATGATTTTGTCGAAAGATTTGAGAAAAAGCTGTTAGATGAAAAAGGCTAAAACAGTAATTTCAGAAAGTGCGGATTTTGATTTAAAGGAAATTACTGATTGGTATAATGCAAGAAATAAAAAGTTAATTTGGATTTTTTTAAAAGATTTCAAGGAAAAAGTGAAATACATTTCAGAAAATCCATTGGCTTGTGAGGTTAGATATGAAAATTTCAGGATAGTATATTTAAAAAAGTTTCCATTTGGAATTCATTTTAAATATGATGAAAAGAAAAATGTAATTGAAATATATTCCATTTTTCATACTTCCAGAGATCCCGAAAAATGGAAAGAAAGAAAATAAAAATCCGAATCTACATTAGAAGATTCGGATTTTTTATTTTAAATTTTACTTGAAATTACAAATTCTCCAAAATAAAATCAGTCATTTTTTGATACAATTGCGGTCTTGTCTGTCCACCGTAAATTCCGTGGTTTTTATCAGGATAAGCCATGAAATCAAACTGTTTTTTGTTCTGAATTAAAGCTTCCGAGAATTCCATAGAGTTTTGGAAATGTACATTGTCATCGGCAGTTCCGTGGATTAATAAGAATTTCCCTTTCAATAAATTGGCATATTCTGTAGGCGAATTTTTATCGTATCCATCAGGATTTTCCTGGGGAGTTCTTAGGAATCTTTCCGTGTATACCGAATCGTAATACCTCCAGTTGGTAACCGGTGCTACTGCAATTCCCATCTTGAAAACGTCTGCACCTTTTGTCATGGCCAAACTGGTCATATAACCTCCAAAGCTCCATCCGAACATTCCGATTCTGGATTTGTCGATATAAGATTGATTTCCGAACCATTTTGCCGCTGCAATCTGATCTTCAATCTCATATTTCCCTAAATTCATATACGTTACTTTCTTGAATTTAGCTCCTTTATAGCCCGTTCCGCGTCCGTCTACACAAGCGATGATGTATCCTTTTTGTGCCAGCATTTCAAACCATAAAGCATTTCCGTTATCCCATGAATTGGCAACCTGCTGAGATCCCGGACCGGAGTACTGAAACATAAACAATGGATATTTTTTATTTTTATCGAAATTTTTAGGCTTAATGATCCATGCATTCATCTGGTCACCTGCTTCGTTCGGGATGGTGATGAATTCTTTTTCAATAAAATTATCTGTTTTCAGTTTCTGAAGCTGTGCATCATTGTTCTGAAGTTCTTTTACCAACTTACCGTTTCCGTCTTTCAAAACAAAAGTATAGGGTTTTGCAGCCGTAGATGACGTTTCAATAAAGTAATTGTAATTTTTACTGAAGCTTGCGGAATTATTTCCCTCTGCATTTGAAATGAGCTGAGATTTTCCGTTTTCGATATTTACCTTAGAAACCACTTTATTGATGCTTCCTTTTTCTGTTGTCTGAACGTAAATTTCCTTTGTTTTCGGATTAAATCCATAATAATCGGTTACTTCCCAGTTTCCTTTGGTGACCTGTTTTTTCAGCTTTCCATCTTTATCATACCAATACAAATGTCGGTTTCCATCTCTTTCGGAGCCCCAAAGGAAAGAATCATCTTCTAAAAATTCCAAAGTAGGACTGTCGGTATCAATCCATTTGTCATCCGTTTCGGTGAATAATTTCTGAACAGCTCCCGTTTTGGTATTTACTTTCAGAACATCAGAAGCATTTTGAATTCTCTCCGAAGTAATCAAAACTATTT
Source organism: Chryseobacterium taichungense (assembly GCF_900109935.1). Taxonomy (GTDB): domain Bacteria; phylum Bacteroidota; class Bacteroidia; order Flavobacteriales; family Weeksellaceae; genus Chryseobacterium; species Chryseobacterium taichungense. Next base: position 183,624 of record NZ_FOBV01000005.1, read on the forward strand.
CATCAGCTTTTGCAGTCTGAATAACGTTTGGGATATAATAATTTTTGAACGAGCTTAAATTCAAAGGTGTTATTTTTCCATTATCTAGACGGTACAGCTGTGCCGAAACTTTAGAATTTTTTTCTCCCGCTTTCGGATATTTATAGCGCATTTCAGATGGATAAAGCGTTTTGCCGTAAATCGGAATATAAATTTCCGGAACTTCACTTTCATCTGATTTTACAAAAACAATCGCATCAGAATTTTTTGTCCATTCATATTGTCTGGCATGTCCGAATTCTTCTTCATATACCCAATCTGCAAGCCCGTTGATGATTGAATTTTTCTTGCCATCAGTCGTAATCTGCGTAATTTTTCCTGAATTTAAATCCTGATAAAATAAATTATTCTCGGCAATAAAAGCAACTTTTGTTGCATCAGGTGAAAATCTAGGTTCCTGAACAAATTTTCCTTCGTTTAAAGTAACTGTTTTCCCTGATTTTAAATCTTTGATCTCAAATTTTCCAAGAAAAGAATGTCTGTAAATAGGCTCACTTTCCTTTAAAAGAAGAATTTTGGATTCGTCATCAGAAAATTCATAGCTTTCAAACTGTCCGTCAACAATATTTCCTTCTTTCTGAGAGGTTTTATAAGAATATTTTGCAATTCCTCCCTGTTCGATGACCAGATAATTTTCACCGTTCTTCATGGAAGTAATGCCGGCAATGCCTTTTCCACGGTAATATCCTGAATATATTTTGTCTAAAGTGATTTCCTGCGCAGCTAAATTTTGAAATGCAGCAGCTATGGTAAGTGTTAATATGAATCTTTTCATTTTTTATTTTAAAGCTCTCAAATATAATAATTTTATGAATGGCAAAAAAAGCATTTAAAACTAAGCTTTTGGCAAAAGAATTGAATATTCATAATCATAATCAAATTATAAATAATAATTATGGAAACGAATGCCTTTAACCAAAAACTGAACCGATACGAACTAAACGATACCATTGTATATACAGGATTTTCAAGTTATCAAGATGCAGAAGAATGCGCTCAGAAAAAAAATGGTGAACTGGTGGAGGTAGGATTTAAGGACGGAAATGATAATCCCGAAATCTGTAATGAAGCACATTTACTTGATAAAAAACTGCATTTTTTTGTTGATGCCGGAGATGAGTATAAATTCATTCATTCTTCTGATCCTGGCTTCAGAAAGTATGCCGATGAATTACAGAAAATAAAAGCAAAGTTACAGCAATCACCACCGGATGAAAGATATCTGGCTAATTTTGAGATAGAAAATACAGAAGATCCCATTGTTGTCATTAAAAATGATCATTTTGAATCGGTAACCTCAAGAGAACGGTCAAAATATCTGAAACACGCAAAAGTGTATGAGATAGGAGTTTCAATACCAAAATCTTAAAATATAAATATTATGAGCAAGACTAAATATTCAGAAAAAGCTCAGGACAAAGTAGGAAAGGTAATGCACGAATTCAAGGAAGGAAAACTCAAATCTTCTTCCGGAGAAAAAGTGACGAGCAGAAAACAGGCAGTCGCCATAGGTATTTCTGAAGCAAGGGAAAAAGGTTTAAAAGTACCTAAAGAAAAAAAGAAAAAAGATTAAAATATAAAACCGGCTTGAAATTTTTTTCAAGCCGGTTTTATATTTTATCCGTTATAGTTATAAAGAATATTATAATATTCATCCGCCATTCGGTCACTGTTGAATTGATCTTTTACATCATTCATCGAATTATACTGAATTTTTCTCCACTTATTCGGATTGTCATAATAAGCAGGAAGAATTTCATTTTCAAGAATTTCGTATAGTTTATTCATGTCATAATTATCCTGCTCATAAATACTCATGCTCTCGTAATCACCTTTCGGAACTACAAAAGAATTTTCTCCGTGTTTTGCAAACTCCGGGATCCAGCCATCATCCGTTGATAGATTTATTGATCCGTTCATGGCAGCAGTCATTCCGGATGTCCCAGATGCTTCTCTCGGAACTCTTGGGTTATTTAACCAAAGATCAGAACCCTGCTTTAAAGATTTGCTTAAAGAAAGTTCGTAGCCGGTGAGTACCGCCATGTTTTTGTTGTTTTTACTTTCTTCCACCAGGGAATTAAAAATAGAAATTGCCGAATAATCCATCGGATAGGGCTTTCCTGCCCATATAATCTGTACAGGATATTTAGGGTGATTTAAGAGTTTGTAAAATCTTTCTTTATCCTGTAAAAGAAGATCTGCCCGTTTGTAACCTGCGAATCTTCTTGCCCAGACAATCGTGAAAATATTGGGATTAAAAAGATTACCGGTCTGGTCGGCAACAATTTTGAAAAGTCTTTTCTTAAGATGTTTTTTACGGTAATCAAATACGGTTTCATCGTTTTCATCTTTGGCATTGTACAAAGGTTTATCCGACCAGTATTTAAATTCCTGTGCATTGGTGATGGAGGTTATTTCACAGATGCCTTCATATTTACTCCACATCGCTCTGGAAACTACACCGTGTAGCTGTGAAACGCCATTGGCAATGCGGGCCATTTTTAAAGCACAAAGTGAATGGTTGAAGCGGTCGTCACTTGAACCTTCAATTCTTTTCACATCTTCCATGCTGAAGCCCGAAAAATAAGACATGTCATAGCAAAGTCTTAAATTATGTTTTTCATTTCCAGCCTCTTCGGGAGTATGTGTTGTAAAAACCAGCTTTTCTTTAACTCTGTTGAGGTTTCCATTGTATTTTTTAAGTAAATGAAATGCTGCCGGAAGTCCGTGAGCCTCATTCAGATGATAAATGCCTCTGTCAAGATTCATTTCATCCAGAAGTTTTGCTCCGCCTTTTCCCAAAAGTATATACTGCGCCAGTTTGGTAGACTCGTTGGCATCGTACAGTTTATGGCAGATGGTTTTTGATATATGATCATTCTCCGGAACATCCGTTGAAAGAAAGAACATGGGCGCTGTATGGAAAATTTCAGGATCAAGATACCATACTTTTACCCAAACCGGCGCACTGTGGATTTCAATCTGGAATTTTATGCCTGTATCTTCAAGAAAGCTGTACATTTTTTTTGTCCAGACAGGCTGTAAGGTCTGATCATGATTTCTGGCCTGATCATAATATCCGAATTTCCATAGAATTCCGATTCCTACAAGGTCCTGTTTCAGATTATAAGCGCTTCTCATATGAGAGCCGGCTAAAAATCCGAGGCCTCCGGAATATATTTTTAAAACCTGCTCTATGGCAAATTCCATTGAAAAATAAGCTACTTTTTTAGAATATTTGGGATTAACGCCGAAAGGCATTGTAAAGTTTCTAAAATCCATGCATCGCAGTTTTATATTTGAAAGGTCAAAGGTATTAAATATGAAAGTAAACTATATGTTAATTATTGGATAATTATGTTTAAAAAAATAATTATGATCATTTTTTTACTTACCTTTAAAATATAAATTTTTGATAATCAAAACTTCATGACCTGAAAGCTGAAGTTTTATGTGTTCCATAACAATAAAAAACAAGCACATGAAAAAAGCATTTTCTGATGAAGATTTAATTAAAAATCTAAGCCTTTATTATCTGAATCGACATTTGAAAAAGAAGCCGATTGAGAAATATCACCGTAAAATAGATGAATCCCCGCTTCATGACCGCGAGAAGTACAAGAAAAAGACAGAGATCTTGCTTCTAAATTCCTTTATGCATCATTTTCCTGACGTTAAATTTGAAGATCTGACTTGTGAAAGCCCGGATTTTATTGCAAAATTCAATGACAAAAAGATCGGAATAGAGTTGACCGAAGTGATCAATCATCTTGAAATGAAAAAGATCGAAAGCAGCTTAAACAAAATTTTCCGTCAGGCAGAAATATTATTGGAACAGGAAGACACTACGAAATATCGTGGTGTTTATTTTTTAGAATTTCACTCAAATATCCGACCCGATACCCTCGAAAATCAACAGGAAATTATTCTGAATATCTACAAAAGTATCAGACGCGGAAAACCGGTTGGCTGTGTCAAGAGCATAAGAAAATCTTTTCATCGAAGAAATGTTTTCATCACGCATGAGTACAATATGAATCTCTTTGACGAATTATGTTCTGAAAAAATCCTTGAGCTTATCGAAAAAAAGAACGAAAAATTCCCATACTACGATACTTCAGTCGACGAATGTTGGTTAGTGATTGTTTCAGATATGAATTCTATTGCTTCACGCTATACTTTTATTCAGGATAAAGAACACTTGCATCAGGTAAAAAGTCCGTTTCATAAAATTTTTCATCTCGAAAACCTTTGCGGAAATATTACCAGTATAAAGTGATTTGTTGAGAATATTTGATTTTTATTTCACTTTTAATGAATTATATAAAATAAATTAAGGTAAATTGGTGCAAAATGGTTATATTTGAAATACTCTAAGTAATTACTAATCATAACCAAATTGAAAAAGCATGAAGAAATATTTACTCCTGTTTTTACTTTTACTTTCGCGAACACTATATTCTCAGGCTGATTGTGCAACAGCGCTTTCGGTATGCGGAAATTCAGACATTACCTATTCTCCGTCTGGTATTGGTGCAACCAATGAAAATTTGGGCGGATGTCTTATAAGCGGCGAACACAATTCGATCTGGTATAAAATTACCATTGCAACTGGCGGAACATTAACTTTTAATCTTGTTCCAAGTGATCCGGATGCAGATTACGATTGGGCAGTATATGGTCCTAATGCGACTTGCGGAAATCTTGGGGCGCCTATACGATGCAATGCCGCGACGGTTATAGGGGTTGGGGCTTCAACCGGACTCAATATGACAAGTACTATTACCAGTGCCGCGGGAGGTTCCCTTACGCCTTACTGTAGATATCTTGATGTGTTGCCGGGCCAGACTTATTATTTATATATAGACAACTGGGTGGATGTTTTCAATCCTATTACAGCTCCTTTTTCTCTTACATGGGGCGGAACCGCAACACTGGCCTCTCCGTTTACGAACCCGAACATTCAGACGCAGCCATTTACTCCGCCAGGAGCTCCGGCAGCAAACCCTGCAGATCCAAGAGAAATTATCATCTGCCAGAATCCGACAGTGTTTGATTTCAGTACACTTTCAGCGGGTATTCTGAACGGAAATGCCAATTTCCAGATCAGCTATCATACAACACAGAATAATGCGCTTTCAGGAGCTAATCCTATTCTTACACCGCAAACGGTAAGCACTACGGCAACTTATTACTACAGTATTCACTACCAGGATCCTGCAGATCCTAATAACCCGATAAACTCCTGCAGACAGGTGGGTGCTTTCAAATTTAAACAAGGAACTATTACAGGAAATAATATAACGCTTTATAGCTGCAATAACAATAATGCGGGTACTGCGACATTTAATCTTACTACGGCTGCCGTATTCGGAGATCCTACTGCTGTAAAGCAATATTACCATACCATGAGTGATCTTAATGCAGGGATTAATCCAATTGCCAATGCTGATACATTTGTTTCTGCTGAAGGAGTTGTATATGTGAAAATTACCTCTCAATACGGTTGCGTTGCCATAGCGCAGATCACCCTGAAGTTCTATCCTCAGGTTGTCGTTTCAGAAGCAACTTTAAGATCATGTTTTATTGAATCTAATCCTTCAACGGCTTTGTTTAATCTTACAACCGCGCCGGTAACCACTCAGACAGGAACTAAAACATATTTTCCTTCTTTAACTGATGCACAGAATAATACAAATCCAATTCTGAATTTCGCAAACTATATCTCATCTAATGGAGCGATTTTTATAAAGGTTACCAATGCAAATGGCTGCTATGCTATTGCAAAAGTCAATCTGATTGTCATTCCACCGGTATATTCGGATGTCTTAAAGGATAAAACGATTTGCATGGAAGATAAAACCACACTTGATGCCGGGCTGGGCTTTGCTTCCTACGAATGGAGTACCGGGGCAACTACACAGACAATATCTAATGTAGGGGTAGGAACGTACTGGGTAAAGCTGAAAACAGGAACTTGTATAACACGGCAAACGGTAACTATATACCCATCTGAACAACCTGTAATTTCGTCTGTGGATATTGCCAATAACACAGTTACTATAAATGCTACAGGAGGACAGGGTCCTTACCAGTATTCTACTGATGGCATCAACTGGCAGGAATCTAATGTGTTTAGCAACATGCCGAGAGGTGATAATCATATTTTCCTCAAAGATGCTTATGATTGCGAGCCTATCACAATCACTATAGTTGTTCCGAACTTAGTAAATGTGATTACGCCGAACGGAGACGGAATCAATGATGTGATTGATTATTCTGCGCTGGGAAATAAACAGAATCTGGTATTCAACATTTTTGACAGATATGGCAATAAAGTATTTCAGGCAGATAAGCTTAGAGGCTACAAGTGGAACGGAACCATGGAAGGTAAAAAAGTTCCTACCGGCACCTATTGGTACTCTGTAACCTGGAATGAAAATGATAAAAAGAATACCCCGATCAAATATTCCGGTTGGGTAATGGTGAAAAACAGAGACTGATAAAATACAAACTGCCGCGAAAGTGGCAGTTTTTTATTTAAAGATATTTGCTTTAATGAAGAAGTTATAAAGTTCAGTGAAGAAGATTTTTATTGGAGAATATCATTTTTACAATCAGAATAATCTTTATTTCACTACATTAGATATAAATTTTTAGATATGAAAGATGTATTCATAAAACGCTTTGAATATTACAAAAATTTGGGTGACAAGTCCTTTACACAGCTCTCCGAAGATCAGCTTTTCTGGCGGTTTAACGAAGAAAGTAATTCGATTGCCATTATTATAAAACATATTGCAGGAAATATGCTCTCAAGATGGTCTGATTTTTTAACAACAGACGGGGAAAAATCTTGGCGGAATCGTGATGAAGAATTCATCAATTCCTTTTCTACCAAAGATGAGGTTCTTGAATACTGGGAATCCGGTTGGAAATGTCTTTTTGATGCGCTAAATCAGATCAATGATGAGAATTTACATTCGATTATTTATATCAGAAATGAGCCCCACAGCGTCCTGGATGCAGTGCTGCGTCAGATAGCCCATTATCCTTATCATATCGGCCAGATCATTTATATTGCCAAAATGATGAAAGATAATGATTGGAAAACTCTTTCTATTGCGAAAAACAAATCAGAGGATTTTAACTCAGAGATGAAAACAAAATTTAGTGTAGATCATATAGTTTCATATTCTTCGCCGGTAATACCAGAACAGCCCGGAAGTCAGGGATGAATATAAACAATAGAGTGAATCAATTTACAATTTATATTAAATTGATTATCTTTGCACCCACAAATTCAGGATCAATAAATGTCTCAATTTCACAGAACTGCCGCATTTCATACCTTAGGCTGCAAATTAAATTTTGCGGAAACATCTACTATTGCCCGTCAATTAACAGATGCTGGATACGAAAAGGTAAGTTTTGATGAAAAAGCAAACGTGTATGTGATCAATACCTGCTCGGTTACGGAAAATGCCGACCGTGAGTGCAAACTGCACGTAAAAAGAGCGATGAAGGCCAATCCCGAAGGGCTTGTCGTGATTGTCGGATGCTATGCACAGCTTAAACCAGAAGAGATCTCACAAATCGAAGGAGTTGATTTAGTTCTTGGAGCTAAAGAAAAATTCAATATTCTTAGCTATCTGGATGATCTTGAGAAATCTGAAAGTGAAGGTATTGTTCATTCCTGTGAAATTGAAGAAACTGACTTTTTCATCGGAAGTTATTCCATAGGAGACAGAACAAGAGCTTTCTTGAAAGTTCAGGATGGTTGTGATTATAAATGTACTTATTGTACTATTCCGCTGGCAAGAGGGATTTCGCGTTCAGATACTATTGAAAATGTTCTTAAAAATGCCAGAGAAATTTCTCAGAAAGATATCAAAGAAATTGTGCTCACAGGGGTGAATATCGGTGATTATGGTAAAGGTGAATTTGGAAACAAAAGACATGAACATACTTTTTTAGATTTAATTTCTGAGCTTGACCAAGTAGAAGGAATTGAGAGAATCCGGATTTCTTCCATTGAGCCGAATCTTTTGAAAGATGAAAGTATTGAACTGGTTTCTAAGAGCAGAAGCTTCGTTCCGCATTTTCATATTCCGCTTCAATCCGGAAGTGATGAGCTTTTGAAAAAAATGAAGCGTCGTTATCTTACAAAACTGTATAAAGACAGGGTAAATAAAATTCGCGAGGTGATGCCTCATGCAGCAATCGGTGTCGATGTAATCGTCGGTTTTCCCGGAGAAACAGAAGAATTGTTTATGGAAACTTATAATTTCCTTAATGAACTCCCTATTACTTACCTCCATGTCTTTACCTATTCTGAAAGAGAAAATACCGAAGCTGCCGAGATGGAAGGCGTGGTTCCTATTGCTGAAAGAAAAAAACGCAATAAAATGCTTAGAATCCTTTCCGAGAAGAAAAAGATGGCATTCTACCAGACTCAACTGGGAAAAACACTTCCCGTACTTTGGGAACACGAAAATAAAGATGGCAAAATGTTTGGCTTCACTGAAAATTATGTGAGGGTACAGAAAGATTTTGACCCTGCATCTGTTAACCAGATTGAATTCCTGAAATTAGATAAAATTGAAGCTGATGGTACAGTTTCTGTGCAGTATTCTTTTGAGAAATTTTTGGAAATGTTGTAAGGCAATAGTATTCTGACTTTATATTGCTAGGATTATTATATCTGATGGATTACATACAAATCTGTATTTAAAACATAAAGGGAGCTCATGCCCCCTTTATTATCCTTACCTTTTAGGATATTTTCGTTATTTGCTTTTACAGTTTTTTTGCAGGGCTTCCTACATACACTCCTTCTTCGCGTATATCTTTTACAACAATACCACCCATTCCGATTGTAACATTATCACAAACTTTTATTCCTTGTCTTATGGATGAATTTGTTCCAAAGTAAACGCAATCTCCGATTTCGCATAGTCCACTGATATTCGTTGCTGGTGCTGTCGTAAAATAATCTCCGATTTTACAATCATGTCCGATGGTTGTATGCAGATTTAAGTGTGCATGCTTACCAATTTTAATATCTGTTGTAACAATTGTTCCAGCGGTGATTATGCTTCCTTCTCCTATTTCAACATATTTAGAGATTATAGCAGAAGGGTGTATTAATGTTGTATATTTTGTTTCCTTTGGAAGTCTTTCAACTACTGTTTTACGGATTTTTGGATCTCCAATAGCGATGACAACATCGTAAGCAGCCGGATCAAATTGATCCTCAGTAATTACAGAAATACCATGAACAGATTTTGTATTTTTATAAAATTCTTCTGTGTCCATAAAACAGGCTATTTCTTCAATTTTTAAGCCTGTGCCGGCAATACAATCAGTTAAGCACATTAATACTTCTTTTCCAAACCCACTTGCCCCGACAATAAGAACTTTTTTGTCAAATTTTATCATATTTTTTATTTTGATTTTTTCCTGATGGTAACCAACGTCCAAATTTAAGCATTGCCTGAAAAAATATCATTATAAACTTTATAAATTATTTTTTATTAGTTGAAATTATTTTGTATTTATTTGAAATTGAAGATTTTTATTAATACATATTTGTGTGATTGAAAATTTTATTATATAAAATTGTTAGATATCTTGAAATTTATTTTTCCATCAGCAATGTAAAATGTAAAACAGGATATCGAGAAAATATTCAGATTTTCATACTGGCTCAACATCGAAATCCTTTATAATTTTTATCTTTGATAAAAAGATCATTAATATGAGAGATAAGTTTTTATCTTGGGGGATTGTATTGGTAATTGCTACGTGGGTTGTGGCGTTGCTGATCAGGGCGCATTACTGGATACCCATTCTCCTGACAGCAATTTATGCGCTGGGTATGCATAATACCTATCAGACAAAACACGCTATTCTGAGGAATTTTCCTGTATTAGGCTATTTCCGATATTTTTTTGAAAGTATTTCACCGGAAATGCAGCAGTATTTTATTGAACGGGAAACAGACGGAAAGCCTTTTCCGAGAAATCAGCGTTCTGCAGTATACCGAAGAGCTAAAAATTTAGGAGATACTGTTGCCTTCGGGACACAACTGGAAGTTAATCACCGCAAATATGAGGGAATCAAACATTCCATTTATGCAAAATCTCCTTCGGAAGAACTTCCGAGAGTATGGGTAGGAGGAGAACAGTGTACACAGCCTTATCATGCTTCTATATTTAATATTTCAGCGATGAGTTTCGGATCTTTAAGTGACAGAGCCCAGATTTCTCTTAACAGAGGTGCAAAAAAAGGAAATTTTTATCATAATACAGGAGAAGGGGGTATTTCTCCTTATCATCTTGAAGGTGGTGATCTCTGCTGGCAGATCGGAACAGGCTATTTCGGCTGTAGAGATAACGAAGGAAAATTCAATCCTGAGCTTTTTGCAAAATATTCCAATCTTCCTAACGTAAAGATGATTGAGATTAAATTGTCACAAGGAGCTAAACCCGGACACGGCGGAGTATTGCCTGGCGTTAAAAATACCCCTGAAATTGCTAAAATCCGTCATGTCACCCCGGGAATGACTATTATTTCTCCGCCATCACATTCAGCGTTTTCTGATGCTGCAGGATTATTGAGGTTTGTACAGGAACTGCGGCAGCTTTCAGGGGGGAAACCTGTTGGATTTAAACTTTGTATAGGAGATACAAAAGAATTTGAAGATGTCTGTGTTCAGATGAATGTACTTAAAATTTATCCGGATTTTATAACGGTTGATGGTGCTGAAGGAGGAACAGGAGCTGCACCTCCGGAATTTTCTGACGGAGTAGGAATGCCGCTGGAACCTGCATTGATTTTTGTCAACAAAACATTGAAAAATTACAACTTACGAAATAAATTACGGGTGATTGCCAGTGGAAAGGTTCTGACAAGTCTTGATATTCTGAGAGCTATTGCTATGGGTGCGGACATGTGTAATAACGCGAGAGGATTTATGTTTTCATTGGGCTGCATCCAGGCTTTGAGATGTAATTCAAATAATTGTCCGACAGGTGTTGCGACACAGGATAAAATGCTTATCAAAGGTTTGGATGTTACTGATAAGGCGGAAAGGGTCTATCACTTTCATAAGAATACGCTTCATACCTGTAATGAGCTTATTGCTGCTGCCGGAAGGAGTTCTTATGAAGAAGTTGACGCCAGTATGTTTATGAGAGGTGATGAATTTGACCACCTTTCCGATCTCTATTTCCCGGATATTTTAGGGAATGTGAAAAGTAAATCAAATTTTTAAACATAAAAAAACGCTTCAAAAAATGAAGCGTTTTTTTGTTATTTATCACCTTCAGGCCTTACATTAGCCTTATATATTTCAAAATTAAATACAAAACAATTATTCTGGAGAGAATATCCGGTATAATTATAATGAGTATCTCTTGCAAAGGCAGCTCTTGACGGAACAATAATAACCCCTTGCAAATTGTAAGCATCACCATCAGCTTTGTCAGCAAAACCTTTAAAATATTTTAATCCCTCCTGAAGCCCTTCGATTTCGTAATAGCTTCTCTGTTTTGCTGCGGTAGAATTATTGGTATTGTTTACTATAGATTTTTTAACATAATAAAATGCGGGGTCTGTCACAGGAGATCCTGAGCCATTAATCGTGTTTAAAAGTGTTCCTGCGCTACCAAAAGAAACTTTCCCGTCACTTTCTGCGGCAAGATAGTAGTTGGCTCTCATCATGGTTCTGATCTGTGTTGCATTATCTGCAGTAGGATTAGTTTCCAATGTTACACCTGCAGATGGCTGAGCGCCGGTTCTTATAATATAGATCACTCCCGAAGGAAGCTTTACAGGACTAAGCTCAGAAAGTTTTTTTTCATTATCATCAGCAGTATCTGTTGAACTGAACGCTTTTATATTTCCTTGTGCATCGAGATAGTTCTCATCCATAAATTTTTGAATAGCCTGATCGTCATATGAATTTCTTACTGCTATGTCATCCGGTTCTACAAAAGTTTCAACCTCATCATCCTTTTTACAAGCAGAAAAGCACAGAGATCCCGCAAGGATATATAAAAATATTTTTTTCATTTCAAAAACTTTAATTACTTTACAAATAATATAACGACAAAAGTATAAAAAATTATGAGAATAGATAAATTTTTATGGAGCATTCGTTTTTATAAGACCAGAACCATTGCTACTGAGGAAATTAAAAAAAACAGGGTTTCTATTGGTGATTCGGTGGTGAAGTCTTCTAAGGAGGTGAAAGAAGGTGATGTTATCAAGATCCGTAAAAATCAGATTGACTATAAAATAAAAGTTATACAGATCCCAAAAAGCAGAATAGGAGCGAAGCTGGTGCCTCTTCACATAAAGGATGTGACGGATAAGGAGCAGTATGAACTTTTGAAAATGCGCAAAATGTCTCAGGATTATTACAGAATCAGAGGTGAAGGTAGACCCACCAAAAAAGACAGAAGAGATATGGATGATTATGTGGAAAACGATATTTCTTCTGATTTTACCGATTGGGATGATTTTTTTGGTGAAAAAGATGGTGACAATTCCGAAGATGATTAACAGATATAAAGCTCTAGAGATAGAGCTTTTCTATTATCTCAACAACGATTTCTTCAGGCTCTCTGTTATCAGTAGTTATATTAAACTGTGCTTTGCCATAAAAAAAATTACGCTCAAATAGGTGCTTTGCAATAAATTCCGAAAGATCCTCATCTGAAATATTGGCAATCAGAGGACGCTTCTCTTTCTGCTTGCTTAGCCTTTCTGATAAAGTGCCCACAGAAGCCTTTAAAAAAATACTTTTGGAGTTACTGTTAATAATTTCCATATTGTTGTAATAAGCAGGAGTCCCGCCGCCAAGGCTTAGAACAACATTTTCCTCAGTAGCCAAAATTTCTTCGAGGGCCTCCCGTTCAAGCTTTCTAAAGTATATTTCTCCCTTTTTCTCGAATATCTCAGGAATAGTTAATTTATTTCGTTTAGAAATCTCTTTATCGAGGTCGATGAGCCTAAAATTGAGTTTTTCGCTTAATATTTTGGAAATGTGAGATTTGCCACTTCCCATGTATCCGACTAGTGAAATTATCATGAATTTTTTTTAAACAAATTTGCAAAAAAGTTTTGAGAAATAAAAAAAAGCTATATCTTTGCACCACTTAAAACAAGGGACATTATTCAAATGAAAACTTGATAATAAAGTGGCCGACTCGGTAGCTCAGCTGGTAGAGCAATACACTTTTAATGTATGGGTCCTGGGTTCGAATCCCAGCCGGGTCACAAGCGAAAAATTACTAGATTTTTGTAATTTTATTGCCTGCGTGGTGAAATTGGTAGACACGCCATCTTGAGGGGGTGGTTTCCTAAGGATGTGCTGGTTCGAGTCCAGTCGCAGGCACTGCAGAAAATTGAAATAATTAATACTGAAAAATAAGAATTTTGTTTTATATTTATCATTATTAATTGTGGCCGACTCGGTAGCTCAGCTGGTAGAGCAATACACTTTTAATGTATGGGTCCTGGGTTCGAATCCCAGCCGGGTCACAAGTTTACTGAAAAGTAAATTTTTTTCATATTAATATTTTGTGATTTGGTGTTTCAAAGGCTTCCCTCAGGAGGCCTTTGATTTTTTATATGCTACTATTGTTTTCTTCCATTTTTTTGCGGGCAATCTAATAAACAAAAAAGCGTTACCCAAAAGCAACGCTTGTATCTTAACAGTAAATGTCTAAAATCTTTAGTCTAAGCCTCAACCTCAGCCTATTCTTTTTAATCCAAATGCATATTGTCAATCAATCTTACTCCATCTACAACAACTACAATAAATGCTCGGAAGTTTCTGTCCTTATAGAAAAAATCTGTTTCTTTTAACGTTTCTTCATCAGCAATCAAAAAGTATTCAAGCTGCATTCCTCTTTGGTTGTCGAAAATATCCTGTACTCTCTGTTTGATTTCGGGAATCGTGATGACACGAAACCATTCATTGACTTTTTTTAAGGTTTCATAGATAACTTTGGATGCTTCTCGCCGATCTGTGTCAAGCCTTTGATTTCTGGAACTTAACGCTAATCCGTTTTCCGCCCTGTAAATAGGAACACCTTTTATTTTAACCGGAAGTTTTTTCTTTTCAACCATTTTTCTGATAATCGCCAATTGCTGAAAATCTTTTTCGCCAAAATAGGCGTTGTCGGGTTTTACCTGTCTGAAAAGTTCTTCTACAACCGTTCCTACACCGTCGAAATGTCCTGGCCTGGATTTGCCTTCCATTTCATCTTCCAGTCCGTCGAAATTATAATGTTGACTTTCTGTTTTTTCAGGATAAATATCAGTTACTTCAGGAATATAGACCGCGTCTACAAGTCCTGATTTTTCAAGAATTGAAATGTCTCTGTTGATGTCTCTCGGATATTTTTCAAGATCTTCCGGATTATTAAATTGGGTAGGGTTAACAAAAATTGATGAAATCACTAAATCATTCTCTTCTTTTGCATTTTTATAAAGCGATAGATGGCCATCATGAAGAGCTCCCATCGTAGGTGCAAAACCTATCTTCTTTCCCATTTCTTTCTGTCTTTCAATAAAATCCTGAAGAATCTTCTTGCTTTTTAAAACTTCCATAGTTTATTTTAATAGTAATTCAAAAATACTAAAAATATCATATAGTAATGATACACTTACACACTGTTTTAGTAATTTCAGCACGCTAATTATCGTAAAAAAATGTTAATTAAACTAATGTTGAATGTTTTTTCGTAATTTTGCACATTAAAGCATTTTTACAAAAATTAGATAGAAGTTTATGCCGAATCAAAAAATACTGTACATTACTACAGAGATGTATCCATATCAGGAAGATACAAATATGGCTGCAGTGGTAAACAAAATGGCACTTAAGATGCACAATGAAGGCAATGATGTAAGAGTTTTTATGCCAAGATTTGGACAAATAAGTGAAAGAAAGTTCCAGCTTCATGAGGTAATCCGTCTGTCCGGAATGAATATTATTATTAATGATCTCGATCAGCCTCTAATCATTAAAGTAGCGTCTCTTCCGGGGGAAAGACTTCAGGTTTACTTTATCGATAACGAAGAATATTTCAAAAGAAAACAATATTATTTTGATGATGAAGGAAATCCTTTTGAGGATAATGACGAGAGAGCGATTTTCTTTGCCAGAGGTGTAATCGAAACCATCAAAAAACTGAACTGGGTTCCGGATGTGATCCATTTAAACGGATGGATGTCTTCTTTTGTTCCTATTTATCTCAAAACCTATTACGAATCAGATACTTATTTTAAGGATGCAAAAATTGTTCTTTCTTTATACAATGAAAAGGATGCACCTTTAGCTGGAAATATTGACGAAAAGCTGAAATTTGATAATATTTCAGGGTTAAAAGCGTTAGATAATCCAAGTGTAAAAACTTTTGTTATCGAAAGTATGGACTATGTGAACATGGTGGTAAAAGGAGACGAATTCCTTGATGAAGATCTTGATAAGGCTTTTAACGAAACGTCCACCTCAAAGTCGGAATACCTTGATGTAGATTCTATTAATCAACTTTATTAAAAAAACACATTTTTAATGACTCATACTATTAAAAAGACAATCACAGCGTTATGTCTGATGATTTTGGGAAGTATATTGCTTTATAACTGTGAGCCGGATCCGGATAGCCTTGGAGAACAACTGTTTCTGAATGGTGCAGCGCAGGGCAAAGAGGAAGCTTTCCCTGTAATTGCTTATAATATTGATAACAACGATACCATCCGAACCGATGCGGCTAAACTTGCGTATGGCGTGCTGGGAGCTTTCGATGAGAGTCAGTTCGGAATGCAAAAAGCATCATATTTAACACAGGTAAAACTTTCAACCTATGATCCTGATTTCGGGACGAATGCACAGGTTGATTCTGTAGTTTTGGTTATAAAGCCAAGATTCGCCAGCGATTCTGTGACTACAAATACGGTAGATGATAACTATACATATACTACTGCAGCTGATGGTGCAGTCAATGCGAAGAAAGTCGTAAATACTTATCCTGCCTTAAAATTCGGAAAGGCAAAAAGAAATTTGACTATCAAAGTACATGAAGTTACTACATTCTTAAAATCAGCTTCGGATACGGTAAAATCTAATGCTTCGTTTGAGTTTGATAACACAAGAGAACTTGGTTCAAAAGTATTTAACGGTAATGTTAGTTCAGTCGCAATTACAAAAGACGATGGTGGAACTGCCTTATTTACCGCATCGACTCCTGGTATTAGAATTCCATTGGACAAGCAATTCTTCCAAGATAAAATCATTGCTAAAAAAGATCAGCCTGAACTTTCAGATGCTTCGAATTTTATCAGATATCTAAAAGGCTTAAGAATTTCAGTTGCTGAAAATGACGGTTATTTATTCCAGTTTTCTCCGAACGATATGGAGATGATCATGTATTATAAATATGAAACTACAGGCAGTACAACAAAAACGCAAACCTCTTACTCATTTGTAATGGGATCTGGAAATGCGCATATTGGTCAGTATCAGTATCTAAGAGATAACTCGTTTAAAAGTAAACTTGCTAGTAATATGCGGCTTTATACTCAGGGTATGGGAGGTCCTTCCATAGGGATTAAAATTCCGGAATCAACTATTATTGATCTTAAAAATTCATATGAGAACGAAAAGGCAGGTATCATAAGTGCTAAAATAAGATTGTACATTGATCCTCAATGGTATAAAACGAATTATCCAAAACCCTCTGAATTTACTTTACTGCGTAAATATGTAGACCCAAGTACCACTGGAGCTACGAAGGTGAGGGCGGGCTTTACCAATGATTTGCTGAAACTTGGAGGAATTCCCGGATTTACAATTTTTAAAGCATACGATAATGAAGCGAATGATAAACATTACTATGATTTTACCGTGACACAATCTATAAAAGAAATGATTGAGCCTAACAGTAAATTAGAAACTGATAAAACGGAAACCAAATATCTTAAAATTGATTTGGGAAGTTTTGAAAAGAGTCCTGACGGAACAAGTCTTGTGGGATACAAATCTACTACAACACCTTATAACACCACCAGAGCGGTGTTTATTGGTGATGCTTCAAATCTCGACAACCCTGACAGGGTTCAGCTTATTGTAACTTACGGGACAAAATAAATTTAAAACACTTAAACACTTGATATAATTATGTGCGGAATCGTTGGATATACAGGTTTTCAAGACGCTTACGATATAGTAATTAACGGTCTTAGAAGACTAGAATACAGAGGGTACGACAGTGCCGGAATCGTTTTGGAAGATGGAAATAATAAGCTGGAAGTTGAAAAAACGAAAGGTAAGGTAGAGGATCTTGTAAATATTTCCAGCCAGTTGAAAGGTAAAGCTAAAATCGGAATGGGACATACACGCTGGGCTACTCACGGTGTTCCTAGTGATAGAAATTCTCACCCGCATTTGTCTAATAATGGTAAGCTGGCTATCATTCATAATGGGATCATTGAAAATTATGATACCATTAAAACAATGCTTACGGAAAAAGGATTTACTTTCAAATCTGAAACGGATACTGAAGTGTTGGTAAACCTTATTCAGTATTTTATGGACCTTAATGCAGAAACAGATTTTCCTACCGCTGTAAGATACGCTTTGAATGAAGTTTATGGTGCGTACGCCATCACAGTAATGCATCAAGATTATCCTGGAGTATTGGTTGTGGGAAGATTGGGATCTCCATTAGCCATCGGAATTGGAGATAAAGAATATTTTATTGCTTCAGATGCTTCTCCTTTCGTAGAATTTACAAAAGAAGCTATTTACCTTGAAGAAGGGCATATGGCGACTATCTCATTGGAAAACGGAGTAGATATCAGAACGATCACTGAAAATTCTAAAATCGTACCTGAAATCCAAAAGCTTAAATT
The DNA here is from genome assembly GCF_900109935.1 of Chryseobacterium taichungense. Taxonomy (GTDB): domain Bacteria; phylum Bacteroidota; class Bacteroidia; order Flavobacteriales; family Weeksellaceae; genus Chryseobacterium; species Chryseobacterium taichungense. The sequence goes on from NZ_FOBV01000005.1 coordinate 201,594, forward strand.
AAGTCTTGAGCAAATTGAAAAAAGCGGATATGAACATTTTATGCTGAAAGAAATCTTTGAGCAGCCAAAATCTGTTCATGATACAATGAGAGGAAGATTACTGGTTGAGGAAGGCGTTATAAAAATGGCAGGAATCTGGGATTATATCGAGAAATTCAAAAATGCCAACAGAATTATTATCATTGCTTGTGGAACATCATGGCATGCCGGACTGATCGGGGAATACCTTATTGAGGAATACGCAAGAGTTCCTGTGGAAGTGGAGTATGCTTCTGAATTTAGATACAGGAACCCAATTATTACAGATAAAGATGTGGTAATCGCAATTTCTCAGTCAGGAGAAACGGCAGATACAATGGCCGCTTTGAAACTTGCAAAAGAAAAAGGCGCATTCATTTATGGTATTTGCAACGTCGTAGATTCTTCTATTGCAAGAATTACCGATGCTGGATCTTATACGCATGCAGGTCCGGAAATTGGTGTTGCTTCAACAAAAGCTTTCACTGCACAGCTTACTATTCTTACTTTAATTGCATTTAAATTAGGTAAGCATAACGGAAACTTAGGAAATGCAGATTTCATGAGTTTAATCGCTGAATTAGATGCTATTCCTAAAAAAATCGAAGATGTATTAGACGCTACCCATGAGCTTGTACAAAATATCGCTAAAGATTTCGTACAGGCAACAAATTTCTTATATTTAGGAAGAGGGTACAACTATCCGGCAGCGCTTGAGGGAGCCTTAAAGCTTAAAGAAATTTCATATATTCACGCTGAAGGTTATCCTGCAGCTGAGATGAAGCACGGCCCGATTGCTCTGATTGATGAAAATATGCCAATCGTTATCATTGCACCAAAAAAAGGACATTATGATAAAATCGTGAGCAACGTTCAGGAAATCAAGGCAAGAAAAGGAAAAGTAATCGCTGTGGTAAACAGAGGAGATGTCCAGGTAAGCGAAATGGCAGATTATGTTATTGAGATTCCTGAGACTTCAGAATGTTTTTCACCGATCATCGCATCAGTGCCATTACAGCTTTTAGCATACTATATTGCAGTCTACAGAGGAGCTAATGTTGACCAGCCAAGAAACCTCGCTAAATCTGTAACTGTGGAATAAAAAATACTTGTAAATAAAATAAATTTAGATTTCTTTCGTTATTTCAAAAAAAATCTTAAAAGTTTCTTAAAAAAATTATATATTTACGGCTTAATTATAAAAATTAACATGAAAAGGATATTTCTTTTATTATTGTCTGCGTCAGTAGCGTCGGTATCTTGTTCAGGTGGTGGTACTTCTTCTGTGGGGAAACCAGGAACAAAAGGAGAGTTGATACCAAGAGAAAAAACAAAATCATTTGTTGCGGAAAGACCATACGGCATGGTTGCAATTCCTGCAGGATCATTTGTTGCGGGGCTAACTGATCAGGATTTTACAGACAGTCCTGAAAAAGCTCAGGCCAAAACTGTTACTGTTTCTTCTTTCTTCATGGACGAAGCAGAAACGACTAATGCTGAGTATAGAGTATTTATCAATTATGTAAGAGATTCTATCGCAAGAACCTTACTTGCTGAAGCTGCCGGAGAAGGTGGAGAAGGTAAAGGAAGAGGAACAAGCATAGGAGATTATGCATATCTTGCTCAAAAAGAAGAAAACTTAACACCATATCAGGAATATTTAGAAGCTCAGGGTGGAGGAGATGAAAGTACTTTCGATCCTACCAAAAAAATTGACTGGAAAGTTCCATTGCATTGGAATACGTCTAAATATCCAGACGTAGAATATGCAGAAGTTCTTGAGTCAATGTATTTACCTGCTTCTTCAAGAGTTGGTAATGAAAGAATCCTTGATGTTAGTAAACTTAAATACACGTACAGATGGGGAGACATGGATATTGCTCTTGCTGAAAAAGAAAGAGGTGTAAATTATCTAAGAAGCGAAAGCATCGCAATCTATCCTGATACTACTGTTTGGGTAAAAGATTTCCATTTTGCTTATAACGAACCATTGTTCGAACAATATTTCTGGCACAAGGCTTACAAAGATTATCCTGTAGTAGGAGTTACCTGGGACCAGGCGAGAGCTTACTGTAACTTCAGATCTAAATTGAAATCTGACTATAACGAAAGTTTAAAAAGAAGAAAGCAAAGACCATTGCAGTTCAGACTTCCAACAGAAGTAGAATGGGAGTACGCTGCAAGAGGTGGAATGCAAAATGCTACTTATCCGTGGGGTGGCCCTTATTTAATGGACGACAGAGGGTGCTACTTGGCAAACTTTAAGCCTAAGAGAGGTGATTACATGGAAGACAACAAAAAAGGTACTTACACATATACTGCTCCGGTAAAGAAATTTAAGAAAAATGGGTACGGATTATATGATATGGCTGGAAACGTTTCTGAATGGACAGAATCTGCTTACAATAACTCATCATATGGATTCTCATCTACATTAAATCCTTCAACTAAGGATAAAACGGATGATAAGAGATCTGTAAGAGGTGGTTCTTGGAAAGATGTAGGATATATGCTGATGACTGGTGCTAGAGACTGGGAAAGAAAAGATTCAGCGAGAAGCTATATAGGATTCAGAACTGTACAGGATATTCCTGAAGCTGCTGTTAAGCCAAGAAAAGTTAACAGATAATTTATCAAACCCTTATTTTTCAATATTTTTTATTTAACATTAAAAAAAACTAACTTATATGTTTAAGACTAAAGATGCTTGGATGAATTTCTTTTATTCATTCGGTGCTGCAATTGTAATTCTTGGAGCTTGGCTTAAAATTACTCACATCAACATTGGACCGATTACTGGTAACGTTGCTCTTACAGTGGGACTTATTACAGAAGCGATCATCTTCATTATCTTCGCTTTCGACCCGCCAAAAACTGAAGAATCTTATGCTTGGGAAAACGTATATCCGGAATTATTAGATAAACATGCAAACCCAAATCCTTTACATTCTAATGTATCATCAAGAAATACAATAGATCATTTTGCTGAACTTGAAAATTCTCTTTCAGGAAAATTAGATAAAATGCTTCAGGATGCTAAATTGGATGTTCAATTATTCGAAAGATTAAGAACAGGGATTGATAAATTCTCAAGTTCTGTAGATCAGATTAACCAAACTGTAGACGTTTCTGCCTCTACACACAAATATAACGAGCAATTAAATAAAGCAGCTCAACATATGGAAAGTATGAATGCGCTTTATGCAATGCAATTGGAAAACGGACAAAGACAGTCTGATTTTGCTAAAAAGTATGTAGAAGATATGCAAAAATCTGTTGAACACTCTGAAAAATTCAATCAAGAATTACAAGGTTTAACATCTAACTTAAATAACTTAAACAGAGTTTATGGTGGTATGTTGACTGCTATGAAGTCTTAATTCCTTAACCATTTCTAAATTTAACTACTTAATCTAAAACAAAAGAAAAGAATGGCACAAGGAAAACAGACACCTCGTCAGAAGATGATCAACCTGATGTATTTGGTGTTCATCGCGATGATGGCTCTAAATATTGATGCGGAAATCATAAGATCATATTATGACTCTACAGTGGCTTTAAAAGAAACTCGATTATTAACGGAAAGAAAAAACGAAGATATTTTCGAGAAAACTCTTGAAGCTAAAGCTCAGCAGGTACCTGATACCTACGCTCAGCCTTGGCAACAATATCAGAAACTGAAAGAGAAAATCAATGCATTGGTTCAACATGCAGATCAAATCAAAGATAAACTAAAAAAGGAATCTGAATTTGTAGAAAAAGATCCTAAAACAGGAAAATTAGTTGATGTTAGTGAGAATTTCTCTGCGCTGAACAACAATGAAGCTACGACGAAATACTTCTTTAAAGATGGTGATGAAAATTCTGCATCAAAAGGAGCTACAGAATTAAAAGCTAAGATTGATGATGTAAGGAATTTTATTAATGCAACTTTTGGAGGAAACTCTCAGCTTAAAGATTTAATTGACAGAGCAAATAAATCATTAATCGCTGAATATCCGAAAGGACAGTCTCCTAATAATAAAACATGGCTTCAAAATAAATTTTATCATCAGCCGCTTATTGCAGCGCTGTCTAATCTTGAGATTATTCAGAACGATGCAAGAAATGTACAGTCTGATGCATTAGCCTTGTTATTACAGGAAAAAGTTGATGCCAGCATTAAGTTTACAAGCTACGAAGCTATTGTATCAGCACCAGTTGATGTTGTTGCAGGTAAACCTGCTGAAGCGGTTGTAATGTTAGGAAACTATTCTAACAGTAACAAAATCAGTATTTCAGGTGTAGGAAGACAGGAAAATGGTAAAGGATATGCAACTTTAAATACAAGTGGAATCGGAGAGCATACGTTAAGTGGAAATATTACATTGACAGATGCCACAGGTAAAGCACAAAACTTCCCATTCACGCATACTTATAATGTAATTGCGGGTCCTCAGGAGGTGAAACTTCAGAAAGGTTTACTACTTTCAGCTGATAAAATGAATGTAATGTATAGAGGTCTTGATAATCCAGTTTCTGGATCTATCTTAGGTGCTGATAATGCTAAACTTTCATTATCTGCTCCTGGTGCTACAGTTAAAAGTACAGGCCCAGGTAAGTGGAATGTTAAACCAGGCGCAGGAAATATATTGAAGATTACGTTATCTGGAACAGATCCTTATGGAAAATCAATTTCTCAGGTATTTGAATATCGAATTAAAAATGTACCACCGCCACAAGGACAAATCAGAGGTAAAAATATTTTACCGATGCCTGCGGGATCAGTTGAGAATCAATCTCTGTCTGCTGTGATTCCTGATTTTGACTTCCCTGTATCTTTCAACGTGACTTCGTTCATGGTTAGAGTTCCTGGTAGAGCGGCTTTACAAATTCAAGGTAACTCACTACAGGCTGCTTCTGGATTATTTAGAAATCTAAGACCTGGAGATGGTGTTTATATCTTTGATATTAAAGCGACAGCTGTTGGTTTAGGAGATCAAAGAATTGGAAATATTTCACCAGTATTAATTAATATCCAATAAAATTAATAGAGTATTATGAAAAAATATATTAGCAGTTTTTTAGTATTAGTTTCGGGATTTGCATTTTCCCAGACTATCCTGAATGCTTCTTCTCCGGAAGAATTCAGAAAAATGAGAGCTGAGAACAAAATGAAAGTAGGAGATACAGTTATCGACAAAAAAGTAAAACCTTTGGAATATGGCTTTGTTGATGAAAAAGATATCCTGAAAAGCATGTTTGTTTGGGAGGTTATTGATATGAATGATAAAATTAATCAGCCTTTCTATTACAATAATCCGGATGGATTATTATCTACTGAAACAAAATCTTTATATAAGCTTTTGCTGGATGGTGCTATGAATGGTGACATCACGGAAGTTTATGATGATGAAAACTTCGTTACGAGACTTACTCCTCAGCAAATCAAAGATAGATTGGTAAGTGTACGTGTTGATGATGAAGCTGTGAATATCCTGAATAGTGGACGTCAATTGACTGAGCAGGAGAAGAAAGAGCTTACCGACGTTTATGAGACAACTACTGAAAAAGTAAAAGTTTTAAAGGTATTCGGAATGTGGTTTATTGATAAGAGAGATGGACAGTTAAAGTACAGACCTCTTGGAATTGCTGCAATGGGTCCGGATCCACAAATGATTGGTAGAGTAGGTCCTGACGGACAGCCTATCGAAGGTGCAAATGATCTTATTGATCTTTTCTGGGTATATTATCCAAATGCAAGAGAGATTCTGGCTAATAACTATGTATACAACAGAAAAAATACATCTGCAGACCTTTCTTTTGATGATCTAATCAATGCAAGAAGATTTTCTTCTGTGATCTTCAAATCATCTACTGGTCTTGGAGATGGAGTTATCAAAGACTATATCCCAAGAGATGCTGATGAGCAAATGGAAGAAAGCGACAGAATTAAAGCGCAGATCCTTCAAATGGAAAATGATATGTGGAATTACTAAGATTTCACTTGATAATTATAGAAAACCTGAGTATTTTTACTCAGGTTTTTTTATTATGAAAAATGTAGATTATATCATTGTAGGAGACGGCTATGCTGCTCTTTTTTTTGCTCACCAGCTTATAAAAAATAACAAATCATTTGTACTGTTTTCGGAGCAAAAAAAGAGTGCTTCTCAAATATCAGCAGGGATTATCAATCCTGTAGTTCTTAAAAAGTTTACAACTTTCTGGAAAGCTCAGGAACAAATAGACTTTTTAAAGCGAACTTTAAATGAGATCGAAAGCTATACCGGACAAAATTATTTAATCAATGCTCCGATCCACAGAATTTTCCATGATGAAAAAGAAAAGGAACTCTGGCTCAAAAAATCGGAAAATGATGAGCTGAAATTTTTTTTAGACAAAAATTTTGATCATTTAAAGGTAGTAAAAAATGACTTTTATACAGGAAAGGTCAATCAGTCGGCGAGACTTGATGTTAATGGATTTTTCGTGGGTCTATTTGGCTTTTTAGAAAATCAAGGGTGCATCATTAAAGAAAAGTTCAAATACTCTGATCTGAATAGTTCTTTAAATACTTATAAAGATTTTAGCTATAAAAATATTTTGTTCTGTGAAGGTATGGGAGTACGACAAAATCCATTTTTTTTAGATATTCCCGTTAATGCTAATAAAGGACATCATATTAAAGTAAACCTCTCTCAGCCAATTCCTCAAAATATTACTATTAAAAAGAAACATTTTCTTTTCCCTCTAAATGAAAAAATATATTTTTATGGAGGAACTTATGATAGAGACCATCTTCATCACGGGATTGATGATTCTGCAGTAGAGCAATTAAAAAAAGGATTGAGTGAGTTTTACCCCTATGATTTTAGTATTATAGAAGCAAACTTCGGTTTGAGACCGACAGTTAAGGACCGCCGCCCCATCATTGGAAAACATTCTAAATTCCAGAATATGTATGTTTTTAATGGGCTTGGAGCAAGGGGAATTCTAAATGGGTGTTATTTTTCAAAAAGCTTATTCGACCATATTGAAAAAAATATTCCTTTACCAGAAGAAGTATCTCTTGAGAGATTTGCGAGCAAATAATTCAAATCATTGTATGACTGTGTGAAATTTCTTATCTTGAGTAAAAGATAAATTATGAACGAGAATATTCTGGGAATTGTTGCGGGAATTCTTACATCTGTTTCTATGATTCCGCAGCTGGTTAAAGTACTAAAAGAGAAAAACGCTGAAGATCTTTCCTGGACTATGATCCTGGTACTCATTTCGGGACTTTCACTGTGGGTATGGTATGGATTTTTAAAAAATGAGCTGCCTATAATACTTTCTAATGCTTTTGCCGTTATTGTCAATGTCATATTGCTTATATGCTGCATGATCTACAAAAAGAAATCATAAAAAACGAACACTTTTGCACAACGCAAAAGTGTTCTCATTTATAGGAATGTGTTTATTTTTTTTAACTAAATTTTTCCCGAAAGACTAATAAGATGCCATTTTTGTACCGGAGGAAATTTTATTTTTTTTATGATGAAATAACACCATATTATAACCTTTTCTCAGAAAAGTCACCTCTCCTCTTATATCAGAATATTGATAATCTGCATCGGAGGCAGTATATTCCGGCAACTCATGACTCTTTTTCAATTCATAAGTTTTTCCGTTTAATCTTACAATGACAGTATTTTGTGTTTCATTAACGGCAACTTCAAGCTGATCTCCAAAATCATTTGTAAAAACGTCTTTCGTAATTTTATCTTTAGGAGCACTTTCTTCTTTACTGAAATTTTCAAGATTTACCTCTTCTTCTTTAGGTTGATGACTACAGGCTGTTGTAATAAATACCATAAAAATGGCGATGATTTGTAGTAGCTTTTTCATAGTATGTGATTTTAGCGCAATTCATTTATGTGGTGTTAATTATCTATAAATGTACAATTAAATTAAGGATAATTTGTTAATTAATTATAAAATATTGATGATAATTAAAGTTGAATAAATAACTCAAAATTTTTATATATCAAAATACGATTTAAATATAATTATATAAACATGATAGATACAGAGATTTTAAAGCGATAATAAATGTTCCTTTTAGTAATAAGTCACTATTTTAACAATTTCATAAATTTTTCATGGTATTTTAAATAAATTATGATTTATTAACGTTTTGACTTGATTTATAATGTTTCAATCTTAAGCAAAATCGATGCCATAGACCTGAAAATATAAATTATTGTTGTGTAAAGTAATGAAAATTAATATTTTAATTCTCAAGTACTGTTTAAGATTGATCAAATTCAGCTAATTTAAAGGAGTGTTAAATATTGTTAATAAACAGAATTATTATAGTTTTTTTCTGACAGTTAATCCTTATAATAGCATACATTTGTGCCTTGAAAATCATGAGAAATTATATAGTGTATTTTTTGACGGCCCTCTTTCTATTATTCGTAGTAGAAAGTAAAATTAATGTCAGAACACTGAATAGTAATTATACTTCTCATTCTTCTCAAAAACTTCCTAAAAGAGCCAATCGGTTAAACCAAACCTATGAAAAACTTTCTATACAGCAAAGCTTCGATGACGTAAGTGATTCTTACTCACTAGAACTTGCAGAAGAAGATTTTCAATTTTCAGATAGTTTACATTCGATTGTAGCATTAGCTTGTGTTTTTACGCTAATATACATTTATGGTTTAGAGAGTTATAAAAAATCAAAGCCTGTCATCCATGGCTTTCTTTCTGACCTTTTCAATATTAAAAGATTCATTCTGGTTCGTTCTATCAGAATTTAAATTTCATTTTCCGATATATTTTCTGCCGTTTTTTGCAGGAAATTATTCTATGTTGTATTGCCGGTAATCATTACATAGTATACACACCTATTACCATTTCCTATTAAAACATTAACGATTTATATAAACTCTAAAATTATGAAAAGAGTTGTCGCAAGCATTGCGCTAAGCAGTCTTTTATTGTTCAGCTGTAACAAGAAAAAAGAAGAGAAAGAAGAAGCTGCAGTTTATCCCGTAACCTCGCCGGTGGTCATGGATACGGTGATTGACAAAGAATATGTAGCTCAGATCAGATCTGTAAAGAACATTGAAGTTCGTGCACAGGAAAAAGGTTTCCTTGAGAAAATTTTTGTGGATGAGGGTCAGTTCGTACATCAGGGACAGACATTATTCAGGATTATGCCCAAATTGTATCAGGCAGAATTGCTGAAAGCCCAGGCAGAAGTTGCCCAGGCTACGATTGAATTGAAAAATGCCAGTACATTGGCTACCAACAACATTGTTTCCAAAAATGAAAGAGCAATGGCTAAGGCAAAGCTTGACGCTGCAAATGCTGAAGCCAAATTAGCCCAGATTCACCTGTCTTTCACAGACATAAAAGCTCCTTTCTCAGGAATTATTGACAGAATCCCATTAAAACTGGGAAGTTTGGTTGATGAAGGAGATCTATTGACTTCTCTTTCAGATAACAATGATGTGTACACTTATTTCAATGTATCAGAACCGGAATATTTAAATTATCAACGAAATGTGGCTTCAAGAGGAAGTAAGCTGGTTGATCTGGTTATGGCGAATGGTGATATATTTCCTCAGAAAGGTGAAGTTCAGACTATTGAAGGAGAATTCGACAGTGAAACAGGAAATATCGCTTTCAGGGCAAAATTTCCAAATCCTGACAAACTCTTAAGAAATGGTGAAACAGGAAAGGTGAAAATGACTTTGCCGCTTAAAAATGCTTTGATTATTCCTCAAAAAGCAACCTATGAAATCCAGGACCAGAAATACGTTTTTGTCGTTGATAAAAATGGGGTGGCGAGATCTAAAAACATCAAAGTGGCCTATGAGCTTCCAGATGTTTATGTAGTGGGCTCAGGATTATCTACCGGAGATAAGATCTTATTGGAAGGAGTACAGAAAGTGAAAGACGATCAGAAAGTTCAGACGAAGTTCCAGGATCCGAAAAAAGTTCTTCATTCATTAAAATTAAAAGCAGAGTAAAATACGATAACTGATAAGCGATAACTGATCATATAAACTGTTCAGATTAATCGTTCATCACTCATCATTAATAATTTATCATTATTTTATGTTTAAGAAATTCATTCGCAGACCTGTTCTGTCTATCGTAATCTCTTTGATTATCGTATTTATGGGAGTTCTATCCTTGCTAAAATTACCCATCACACAGTTTCCCTCTATTTCTCCTCCAAAAGTAAATATTACTGCAGAATATCCGGGAGCTAACAACGAATTGCTGATCAAATCAGTAGTTATTCCATTGGAAAGAGGGTTAAATGGTGTGCCTGGGATGAAATATATGACTTCCGATGCCGGAAACGATGGAGAAGCTTCTATTCAGGTGGTTTTCGATTTGGGAACTGATCCGAACGTAGCAGCCGTAAACGTTCAAAACCGTGTATCTTCGGTTGTAAATAAATTGCCGCCATTGGTAGTTCGTGAAGGGGTGAAAATCACTCGTGAGGAACCAAACATGTTGATGTATATTAACTTGTATAGTGATGATCCTAAGGCCGACCAAAAGTTCCTTTTCAACTACGCAGATATCAACGTGATGTCTGAATTGCGAAGGGTAAGTGGGGTTGGTTTCGCAGATATCCTTGGAACAAGAGAATATGCAATGCGTATCTGGCTGAAGCCTGACCGTCTGACTGCGTACAGCATTTCAGCAGATGAAGTAATGGAGTCTCTGAATCAGCAGAGTTTGGAAGCATCTCCGGGTAAAACGGGAGAAAGCTCAGGTAAAAGATCTCAGTCATTTGAATATATTTTAAAATATCCTGGTCGTTTTAATAATGAAAAAGACTACGGAAATATCATTCTTAAAGCGAAGCCAGACGGAGAATTTATCAGGCTGAAAGATGTTGCAGATATTGAATTTGGCTCTTCGATGTACGATATTTATTCTACATTGAATGGTAAGCCTTCTGCGGCAATCACGGTGAAGCAATCATATGGTTCCAACGCAAGTGACGTTATCAAAAACGTAAAATCTCTGATGGCTGAATTGCAAAAAACTACCTTCCCAAAAGGAATGCATTATGACATCAGTTATGATGTGTCAAGATTTCTGGATGCTTCCATTGAAAAAGTAGTTCATACGCTATTTGAAGCTTTCGTTTTGGTGGCAATTGTAGTATTCCTTTTCTTAGGTGATTGGCGTTCAACATTAATTCCGGCATTGGCGGTGCCTGTATCGTTGGTAGGTACATTTGCTGTTATGTCCGCATTTGGAATTACTTTGAACATGATCTCACTCTTTGCTCTCGTAATGGCAATCGGGGTTGTGGTAGATGACGCGATTGTGGTAATTGAAGCGGTACATGCCAAAATGGAAGAAAAGCATTTATCTCCATTAAAAGCGACAGAAGAAGCGATGCATGAAATCAGCGGAGCGATCATTGCGATCACTTTGGTAATGGCTTCTGTATTTATTCCGATTGCATTTATGTCTGGACCGGTTGGGGTTTTCTATCGTCAGTTCTCCATCACAATGGCTTCTGCGATTATTCTTTCAGGGGTCGTAGCTTTAACGTTGACACCGGCTTTATGTGCTTTAATTTTAAAGAACAACCACGGAAAACCGAAAAGGAGAACGCCGATTACTATTTTCCTGGATAAATTCAATGGGTTATTCACAAAAGGAGCAAATAAATACGAGGGAATGCTTAATAAAACGGTGAAGAAAAAAACAATTACTTTGCCTTTATTATTGGCGTTCTGTGCCTGTACATTCTTCTTAAGTAATTCACTTCCCTCAGGATTTATTCCGGCAGAAGATCAGGGGATGATTTATGCGATTATCCAGACTCCGCCGGGCTCTACACTGGAGAGAACCAACCAGATTGCAAGAGAACTATTAAGAGAATCTGAGGATATCGATGGGGTACAGTCTGTTTCTTCACTAGCAGGATATGAAATCCTGACGGAAGGTACGGGTTCAAACTCAGGAACCTGTCTCATCAATCTTAAAAGTTGGGAAGACCGTAAAGAATCTGCTACAGAAATTATTGAAAAGCTTGAAGAAAAGGCTAAAAATATTCCGGGCGCGAATATTGAATTCTTCCAGCCGCCGTCAATTCCTGGTTATGGTGCAGCAGGTGGTTTCGAACTTCGTCTTTTAGATAAAGCAGGAAGTGGTGATTATCACAAGATGGAGCAGGTAAGTAATGATTTCGTAAGGGAATTAAAAAAACGTCCGGAGCTGGGATCTGCATTTACTTTTTATTCCGCGAGTTTCCCTCAGTATATGCTGAGAGTAGATAACGATCTTGCAGAGCAAAAAGGGGTCACCATTGAAAATGCGATGGATAATTTATCCACATTGATCGGTTCCAACTACGAAACGAGTTTTATCCGCTTTGACAGGCCTTATAAAGTAATTGTTCAGGCGGGGCCGCAGTATCGAGCGTTGCCGAGTGATTTATTAAAGCTTTATGTTAAAAATGACAAAGAACAGATGGTTCCGTATTCAGATTTCATGCATTTGGAAAAGGTATATGGGCTCTCTGAGATCACCAGACATAATATGTACAATTCTGCCGAAGTAAGTGGAACTCCTGCGCCGGGATATAGTTCCGGACAAGCCATTGCAGCCATCAAAGAAGTTGCGGATAAAACACTTCCGAGAGGTTTTGGTATCGATTGGGCGGGGATTTCCAAGGACGAAGTAAGCAGAGGAAACGAAGCAATTTTCATTTTCTTAGTCTGTTTAGGCTTCGTTTACCTGATTCTTTCCGCACAGTATGAAAGTTTTATTCTCCCATTGCCGGTAATTTTATCCTTGCCGACGGGTATTTTCGGAGCTTTCTTATGTTTAAAATTATTAGGATTAGAAAACAACATTTACGCTCAGGTGGCCATGGTCATGTTGATTGGTCTTTTAGGTAAAAATGCCGTATTGATCGTAGAATTTGCCGTACAGAAGAAGGCCGAGGAAGGCATTCCCGTTGCTCAGGCAGCAATAGAAGGAGCGGCGATCCGTTTCCGTCCGATTTTGATGACATCATTTGCATTCATTGCAGGTTTGATTCCATTGGTAATGGCCACAGGACCGGGAGCTGTCGGAAACCGGACTATCGGTACAGCTGCAGCAGGGGGGATGTTAATCGGAACCGTTTTCGGATTAATGATTATCCCTGGATTGTATTACATCTTCGGAACGATTGCTGAAAAGTCGAGACTGGCAAGATATGAAGAAGAAAATCCTTTAACAGAACAAACAGAACCGTACCAACACGATGACAAACATGAAGATTTATAATAAATATATAGCAGCCATCGCCGTATCGCTTGTTTTGGCAAGTTGTAAGGCGCCTATGGCAACCGTAATAAAAGACGAGGTAAAAGAAAATGTACCTCAGAACTTCAATCAGGAAGACCAGGGAGACGCAAGTAATAACAGCGGAACAACACCCTGGAGACAATTTTTTACTGATCCTAATTTAGTAGCATTAATTGAAACTGCGCTAAAGAATAATCAGGAGCTGATGATCACGTTGCAGGAAATAGAAATTGCAAAAAGTGGTGTTTTAGCTAAAAAAGGAAGATTAACGCCTACTGTTTCTGCAGGAATCGGTGCTGGAGTAAAAAAAGCAGGACGCTACACCAGTGAGGGGGCCGGTGATGCCACCACAGAAATCGAACCCGGAAAAGAAATGCCTGATCCGCTGGGAAATTTCGAAGGAGGATTAATGGCCAACTGGGAAGTTGATATTTGGAAAAAGCTGAGAACGGAAAAGGAATCGGCAATAGCCCATTATCTTTCAACGGTAGAAGGAAAGAATTTTGTGCTTTCTAATTTAATTGAAGAAGTTGCGGATAATTATTACGAATTGCTGGCTTTGGATAATCAGCTTGATATTATTCAACAGTATATTAAATTACAGCAAAAAGCGTTGGAAATTTCCAAAATTCAGAAAGAAGCTGCGGCGGCAACTGAGCTGGCTGTGAAAAAGTTTGAAGCTGAATTAGCAAAATCAAAAGCTACAGAATACACCATCCGCCAGGAAATTACTGAAAAAGAAAATGAAATCAATGCGCTGTGTGGACGATATCCGCAGCCTATCATAAGATCAAAAGGAGATTTCATGACGATGATTCCGCAAACGGTGTATACAGGAATTCCTTCACAGCTTTTGGCTAATCGTCCAGATATCAAACAGGCTGAATTGGAATTAAAATCAGCAAAATTAGATGTAGAAGCTGCCAGAAAAGAATTTTATCCTTCACTGGAAATCTCCGCAACATTAGGATTGGAAGCATTTAAGCCTTCTTATCTCGTTAAATTACCGGAATCAATTGCTGCCAGCTTGGTTGGTGAGCTTGCAGGTCCGCTTATTAACAAAAGTGCGATCAAAGCCAATTTTCAAACCGCTGATGCAAGACAGATCCAGTCTTTGTATGAATACGATAAAACCATTCTGAATGCGTATCTGGATGTTGCCAACCTCATGTCTAAAGTAAAGAATATAGATCAGTATTATAAACTGAAGTCTGAAGAAACAAAGGCTTTGGAACAATCAATAGATATAGCGAATCAGTTATTCAGAAACTCAAGGGCAGATTATCTGGAGGTTCTCCTGAACCAAAGAGATGCTCTTGATGCCAAAATGGAACTGGTAGAAGCTAAACAAAAACAGCTGAGTACAGTTGTGGATATTTATAAGAGCTTAGGCGGAGGCTGGAAGTGATTATAAATCTTTAATGTTTTAAAAGAAAAGAGGCTGCCCGAATGGAACAGTCTCTTTTCGATTTAAATTGAAACATTAATTATAAAAAAAAGGTTCATGTAGAACCTTTGTTAATTCACCTGCAGATATGGGGCAGTTACATGTAGATATGGTTATTAGTTTAAAATTAATTAAAAAAACCAACCTTCCTTAAAAGTAATTTCCCTGTTAAAGGAAGGCGGTAAGATTATTGAATCATCATGTTTTTTGTCGGTTATTAGTTTTACCCTGTAGCGTATGTTTTTTAGTTTTGGTTTTTTAAACTTTTCTTTACTGATTCTGAACTCAAAATTATAAGCTTCAGTTCAGATATAAAAATGTTTGTTGTCTCTATTCGTAAATTATGACCACTTAATTTAAAAACAAAATAACTTTAATGTTCTGATTGTCAGTTTTTATATTTGTAAAATAGAAATAGTTCGATATAGAATATTAATTCAAACTTGTTTGAGAAATACCGCTCATTTTTTGTACTTTTGACCAGTCTTATAACCAATTATACTAAGGTGGTCAAAAAAATATTTCTTATACTATGTACTATAGGATTTCAATTCATGCTTGCGCAGGAATTATATAGCGACTATTATCATCTGAGAAAAAAATACGAAGACTTCGCGGAAAATGACAGTAAGGCTTTTCCTTATATTCAGCCATACATCAATAAAGCCAAGAAAGAGAAAAACTATGAAAAATTGGTTCAGGGATATAAGGATGCTGTTTTTTATTCTTTTTTTGACGATCAAAAGCTGAAATATGCAGATAGTATGGTGTGGGCAGCCAATCTTTCCCGGGATAAAGACCTTCTTATTATTGCCCATATTGATAAAGGGGTCATCTACTACTACAATTATAAGAAATACCAGTTGGCGCTTAACGAATATCTCGAGGCCTACCAATATTCAAAAAATACAACAAATGATTATCTTAAATATCAAAATCTCTATCATATCGGTGTAGTTAAAAGTTATTTGGGATATTATGACGAAGCTGCTGAATTATTCGATAAATGTTTGGTTTATTACAGAGAAAAAGCCAGATCAAAACTCCATCCTAACGAAATTTACAACAATAAAAAAGGCTATCTCAACAGTCTTCATCAGCTGATCATCTGTTACAGGCACTCAGGAAAATACAGGGAGTTGGATGCTGCAATCCGGAAAGGGCTTTCAGAAGTAGGCAATAATCCGGAATATGCTCAGGAAAAAGCGTATTTCTTACTCTCAAAAGGTATTGAAGAATATACGAGCAAACAGTATCAGCAGGCTCTATCAGATCTTGCACAATCTCTTCCTTCAATCAGGAATAGCAGAGACTTTGCACGACTTTCAGTTAATTATTTCTTCATAGGAAAAAGTTACCTCGGGCTCGGAGATTCTAAACAGTCCGTTATTTACTTCAACAGGATTGATTCTATTTTCAATAAGCATCAGTTCATTTTACCCGAACTCAGGGAAAATTATGAAATCCTTATCAACTACAGCAAAAAACATAACGATCAGACGCAACAGCTGTATTATACCAGCCAGTTACTGAAAGCCGACAGTATCATGGCGAAAGATTTCAGCTACCTCTCGCCGAAGATCCATAAAGATTACGATACAAAAACACTGCTGGAAGAAAAAAACAAGCTTCAGAAAATCAATTATCTTGTTACGGTAATTATTATTCTTCTCATCATTTGGGCTATTGGTCTTATTATGCTCTTTGCAAAAAAGCAAAAAAAGGCAAAGGAAATAAAGCAGCAATATATTTTGCTTGAAGAGAAATTTGTAAAAGATAATGATGTCGTAGTGCCCAATACTTTAGAAGCACCCAATATTTTCTTAGAAGAGAAGAAAATAAATCTTCACGAAAAAAAGGTCGAAGAACTTCTACGAAAGCTGAAAACATTTGAAAATAAAAAAGGCTTTACTCAAAAAGGACTTACCATTAGTAAATTAGCGGCACAGTTGGGTACTAATTCCAGCTATCTTTCCCAGGTCATCAATGAACATAAAGGTGGAAATTTCAATAAATATCTAAGTCAGCTTCGCATCAACTATATCACCAATTTGTTGTTTGAAGACAAAAAATATCTCAAATATAATATAGAAACCCTCGCCAGAGAATGCGGAATTGCTTCCCGCCAAAACTTCTCCGATCTCTTCTATGAAATCAACGGAATACGCCCTACAGATTTTATAAAAAAAAGAATGCAGGAGATTGAGAACAAGAATAATTAATTTTGATCCTGAATATACATTATTATCATAAAAATTGAAAATACCCGCTTTTCCGATTATCACACCGCCTGAGTCCCGAAGGAACGACCTAAATCAGGATGGGATGGAGTCCTGTCTATCATAATATAATTATGCTAGCTAACGTTAACGGTGGAGAATTCTTTGTTAATGGCCAAAATATGAACGATACATATAAAAGACGATGAAAATGAATAAAATAGTCTGTAGTAGTCTTATTAATTGTAATAATTAGTCGCAATAAAGACACTAAAAATATTATGAATAATAATGAACAGTTGTCTAACAATCAAGATACTTTCAAAGTTATTGTAGATACAGCTTCGGTATTTAAGAATAGTCAAAGTCAAGAATACAAAAGGAATGTTATTAGCAAAGAAGATCCTGATTCATTCACTAAACTTATAATTCATTACAGTAATCTTCCTGATTATAATGAGTTAAATAAATATGCCTTGATAATGGCAGATAAATACAATAGCGGTGATGGATATAATATGGTATAATTGCAATCAATAATAATAACGAATACTATGACATTACAGATTTTGCAAAAATAAATGAAAAAGCAAAAAATGGAGCTTTAAAATACTTGGAAAAAGGAGCTTCATTGAATGATATTAATTGTATGTCTAAATTTCAAAAAATCTATAGAAATGGAATTGGTGTAAAAAAAGATATTAAAAAAGCAGATAAACTCAAGAGAAAAATAGAAGTGTTATAGCTGCAAATTCTTACGTATTCAAGTAAGATTGGACTCCCCGCTAGTGCGAGCGACATTCGTGCCAAGTCAAAAAAAACTACTGCATTTTTTTGCAGTGATTTTCAATTCTATTAAACAATTTATAAAACTCATACAGTAAAAATTCTATTAGCATAGTACTGTCATCATTCATCTTGTTTAATCCTTTTATACCTTCATGTAATTTATTTAAAATAACACGACAAGATTTGACGTAATGTAGAATTAATTTTACATCAAATAAAAGTTAATTCGACATATGCTTTGTGTCAATTATATAATTTTGTTCAATATAAACAATTATCAAAAAGTCGTTTTAAAAAAAATAATATCTTTGCACCCAAGTGTGATAAACTAATAATGTGAAAATTTCAATATGAAAAAATCTTTTTTGCCTTCAGTGCATTATTTATTCTATTTACAACAATCCCAACACAATAAGCTACCATTTACCTGTTTTATGAGCATGTTTTCAGATAGAAATTGACATATTCTTTTGAATGAATACTTATCAGGTCCAGTAATAAAAACTTTATTTACCATATACAATTAAAATTATAATAACTAAGAAATGAAAAAACAACTATTCTTAATAGTCCTGCTATCAAGTGCCTTTTTTTATGCCCAAACTATAAACACCATGACAAGAGATGATGCGGGTGCTTTAACAAATCAAAGTGGATTTTTTCAAACAAGTAATCCTGTCAATTACCCTGGAGGAGGAGGCTGGTGGCATCTCCTTGATGTAAGGCATACTGTCAATAGTATTTTCGCAATGCAGTTTGCAGGGCGTTTTGACGATCAGGATTTATGGTTCAGAAAAGCAAATGGAAATGCTACACAGGACTGGAAAAGAGTACTAATGGAAACAAATGGGGGACTTGTAGAGGTTGGTAAATGGCCTTCAGCAGGGAAGCTTATTGTATACAATAATACAGGTGGAGCCTCGGGATCAAACCAGTTTGAATTAAGAACAAACCTGAGTACCAATACAGATCATTATTTTATGAAAAATATTACTTCCGGAACCGGAACTGAGAATACTACTTTCTCATTACGACATGACGGACAGATGTTTGTAAGCGGCAATACAGGAATTGGAGTTAATACTCCGACAGAGAAGCTTGATGTCTTAGGAAGTCTTCGTACGGGAAGCACCAATTCTACAGAAGGTATTAACGCATTGTCGATTCGTTATGGCAGTGGCTCATTGAACAATTGGGGCTCATTAAGAAGCTCCTCTGCCACGTTTATGAGTTTCGGGGTAAAAGCCGACAATACGGTTTCTAACGGTTGGTTATCCAGCGACGCATCCCTGAACAGCAGACTTGCAATGATAATGGGCAACGGAGGCTTTTCGTTCTTAGCAGCCAATCAGCAAACAACAGCAATCAATTCTGCCGTAACGATGACAGAGGTTATGAAATTGACGCCTGCCGGTAACGCTGCTCTTCAAGGAAAATTTGAAGCCAAAGAAATAAAGGTAACCCTTACTCCAACCGCCGATTTTGTTTTTGAAAATGATTATAATCTCCCAAAACTTGAAGAGGTGGAAAAACACATTAAAGAGAAAAAACACCTTCCGGAAATCGCTTCTGCAAAACAAATGGAAAAAGAAGGAGTAAATGTAGGTGAATTCCAGATTAAACTTCTACAGAAGATTGAAGAGCTTACTTTGTATACGATTGAGCAGAATAAAAGAATCAAGCAACTTAATGAAGAAAATAAGGAGTTAAAATCAAAATTTGATGAGATCACAGACCTTAAAAAACAAGTTCAGCAATTACTATCCACAAAAAAATAAACACTATGAAAAGAAAAATATTATCCCTTTCTTCTTTGTTGATTGGATTTCTGGGATATTCACAAACGGAAGTATATTTTAAATATGATGAAGCAGGAAACCAGAGATACAGAGGAACAAACTCAGCGGGCAAAACGGCATCCACTGAAGTAAAAAAAGTGGAAGAAGCAAAAACAGCAAGCGTCGAAAAACAGCAGCCCTTAATGGATGAGAAATCTTTCTGGAAGCAGATCAGATTATATCCGGTTCCTGTCAATGACTACCTTACTGTAGACTGGACAGAAGAAGTGGATGGCCTTATCGAATCCGTCTCCCTCTATCAGCATAGTACCGTACACTGGAAATTCCAGCAGCAGAATATCCCTGATCTTAACAGGAAATTAAAAATCAACATGACTGGTTATGAATGGGGAGTATATGTAATACGCTTTACGCTAAAAGACGGACGGGCATTCAGTAAAAACATTACCAAACGATAAAAACTTTTAACCACAATAATTATTAATTACAATGAAAATGAAAATATTTTCATCATTTATACTGTCCTTGTGTGCAGTCATGGGCTTTTCACAGACCATTCTGTATCAGACAGAAACAACCACCCGAACGGTTCAGGATCCGCAGACGGTAGTGTTGGCACAGGGATTTCAGGCATCAGGGAGTGTATCGAATCCCTTTGTGGCAAAGATTGGTCCCGGAACGGAAAACCCGGGAGGCGGACCGACGGATTCAAATGCGGGAGCGAATAATCCTTCGGGAACGACAACATCTTCGGCAGACCAAAAATTCCATGATACAAAAGGAAATATTGAGATAACGGGAGCTGGTCAAGTGCAATTTACTTTACCCATTGCATTGCCTCCAGGTGTAAAAACAGTAGCTCCCCAATTAAATCTTATATACTCTAGTGGTAGTGGGAATGGAATTGCAGGATATGGGTGGAGTTTAATGGGGATAACCTCTATTTCCAGAATGGGGAAAAATATTGACAGAGACAAAGAAGCTCGGGAAATTAAAATGGATTATTCAGATTATTATAGCTTGAATGGTCAAAGATTGATTTTGAAATCCGGAGAATATGGCAAAGACGGGGCAGAATATGTCACTGAAAAATATTCAAATATTAAAATTAAGTCAATGGGTACCCGAAATGATATTCAGGGACCTATGCTTTTCCATATAACGTTTGAAGATGGCTCCCAGGCATGGTACGGAGATACCGTATCCAATGATCCGGCACATGTTAGCGCAGGAAGAACTACCATGGAATACAATATGGTAAAATGGATGGATGTTCAAGGTAATTATATTACTTATGAATATGAAAAAAATGCCGTCATAACATCATTAACTGCAACGTCAGGAGAGGTTACAAAAATTAAAACAGTTAAATGGGGAGGGAACGAAAAATTAAATAAACCTCATTTTAATGAAATTCAATTTAGCTATGGTCTGGATAGAACTATTAAAGAACTTTCATATCATCAGGGGTATTATTACACTCAGGATAAACTTTTGACTGAAATAATTGTCAAAGCAAATTCATCTGTTTTTAAAAGTTATAAGATAGCCTATACCAACAATAATACAAACTATCAATTTGTTGATACCATTACCGAAACCAACGCTAATGGAGAATCAGCAAATCCTATCAAATTTGACAGGAAGATTGATAATTCAACAATAAAGTCAAGTACCATTTCTAATAATTTGAATTTAGATAATAAAAATATTTCTGATTTCGATGGAGATGGAAATCTCGATTTATTGTATTATCAGACAGCTACCGATGGTCATTACGAATGTTTGGATTATGACGATTATGGAAATTGTGAGATGCAGGGAGATTATGTGGAACCTACTCTGGCCGGTACATACATTACTTATAACAATTTCTTCGGACCTAATTCGGTGAAAGTTTCAGACCTTAATCTTACCGGTGCATTAGCTATTAATGCCACACTGGTAAATGATAAGATGAGACCTGTGAAGTCGCTGTATACCCATAAAACAGAAACGAATCAAATCAAATTTGATAAGTATGTTCTTGAAAATAGTCAATATATTCTCAGTCAGACTAAAACTGTTCCATCATCATTGTATGACAAAACATATACTCAGCCTAAAGAGCATCCTACAGATGCTTATTATGCAATAAAGTCATACGTTCGGGAGTTCAGAGAAGTGGATGTGAATGGAGATGGTCTTTCGGAGGTTATGTTTTCTGTAGAAAATATGACAACGATGTATCCGGATACAGGTCCTGTTGTAGATCCGGATACAGGGTTAATAGGATTTCCTGATCCAAGTACCAATCAGCCCGAATCTTACTCCCAGTATGATTTTTATATTCTTAACCCAAATACCTCAGTAAATGACGCCTATTTAGTTGGTTCTGGTCCACGAGATCTCTTAAAAGAAGGAATAACGATGGATTTTGAGGGAGATGGTAAAGAAAACCTGATAGAGGTTACAGGTAATTGGGTTAATAGTAATTTCTTTATTGTCAATGAGGAGAATAAATATGTCATGCAAACTAATTATTACGGTTTCAGTGGTGTAAAGGAAGGGATTGTTTTCGGAGATTTCAATGGAGACAGCAAGATGGATTACATGGTCCCTCAGGGTACCGATACATCCAATTGGAAGTTATATATAAACCCAGGCAAAACACTTTCTCCCGGAAGTAGTGCACCAACATTCATAGTACAGGATCTTAATAACTTCTCTTATTATACCAAAGATCCTGTTATCGTTGATAATACCTATCAAAGACAAGTTGCGATCTGGCATTTTGCTAAAGATTTGAATGGAGACGGGAAAAGTGATCTGATTCGATTCGAATCCCAGATTTTTAAAGCTCACAAATGCTGTAAAGACTTAGATTCAAGAAGAGGATTCAAGGTGATGGAATCTGCAGGGGTCGACAGCAACGGGAATATTAAATTTGAAACCAAGTATGAAGAAGATCCGTGGGGAATGTATTCTCAGATCGGAGCACACTGGATTCCGATGAACGTTTCACTACGGATCAATAAGGAAGATAATGTCTTTTTTGTGAAAGTTGATAACCACCTGTCCCGTTACAGCTATTATGATATAAAAAGTAGAGAAAGAATTTATGCCATCAACCAGGGAGGTATAAAAACGGAGATCCAATATAATGAGCTTGATGCAAACGATCCGGCAACAGCTAATTTTTATAAACCAACCACTATCCAAACGTATCCATATGTTCAGGTGGAGCATATGCCACAAAACTTTATTGTTACCCAGCTTAGGGAAGAGGGTAGAAAGCAGGACTTTAAATACCGTGATTTGGTTATTAATCTACATGGTAAGGGAGTTATCGGATACAGGCAGACCGCACGTTCTACATGGTATGCAGATGGTTTTGAAAATACAAAAATATGGTCAGGGGCAGAAATAGATCCGTTAAATGAAGGAGTAACTCTTAAAGAATGGTCTATCAAAACCAATGACGATAATAAGGTTTTTCCTGCCAATATTTCTGAAAACAACACCGAACTTTTAAACTTCAAATCAATAGTATATAAAAAGGATGAATTGTTAAATGGGCAGGTTCTTACAACCACAAATGGGGTAGATAAGGCGAAAATTGTAACGGCAATGCTTCCAATATCCACAATTGCAAAAGAATTCTTAACGGGTACAACCACAGCAAGCACGATTACTTATGGAGATTACTATCTGCCACAGCAGACTGTTTCAAAAGTTAATAACAATTATAGTATAACAACTTCAGTTCTCGGATATAATCATAACCCTGCAGGTGTCGGATCAGATTATTTCATTGGCCGTCTGAAATCAAAGATCGAGACTATCCAGGCCTATGGAGATACAAAAGCAGGAAAAGTAGAATATACTTATGATGGGAATCTGATAAAAACCCAGAAAACATGGAACAGGGATAATACAGGTTATGTTTTAGATACATACGATTATGACGGATTTGGTAATATCGTAAAAACAGTCACCAGCAATAGTATTGATGCATTAACACAGACAATAACTGCTCTATATGATACAAAAGGACGATTTGTTGTAAAGAAAATAGACAATCTTGGACTTGAAACCAATATTGTTTACAACGATTTCGGGCAGATAAAGCTTCAGACTGATCCTTTAGGAAATACCCTTGACAATACCTATGATGCTTGGGGCAAACTTTTAAAATCCAAAACAAATTTAGAAGGTACTACCACTTATCAGTATATAAGAGATTCTAATTCCAATATAACCTTGATCCAATATAATCCTAATGGAAATATAACAAAAAAGTACACCAACAGATTAGGACAGGACTATAAAGTCGTGACTAAAGGTTTTGGCCAGAGCACCTACATTGCCAAATATTCTGTATATGATAAATTAGGAAGAAAAGTCCGTGAAACCGAACCTTACTTTGATCAGGCTACAGAAGAATTACCAAGCGATATTCAGTGGAATGTTAATACCTATGATGATAGTGTTTATCCTACTAAAGTAACCACCACAGGCTTGGCGAAAATAGATGGGCAGGGACTGATCACATCATTTATAGGTAAAAAAATGGAGTCTTACATATCAGGAAATGTAACTTCGGTAAAAGAAGTTAACGGATATGGAAGAATTACAACCAAAACCACTGATGCTTTAGGAAATGTAGTTACTACAACAGATAAAGGAGGAACGATACAATTTTCCTATAATGCAGCAGGAGAGCAAATTAAGGCTCAATATGCTGAGAACATTGTAACAACTAAATATGATACATGGGGTAGAAAATCAGAATTTAATGATCCTTCTAATGGATTATATAAATATGAATATAATGGATTCGGTCAGCCTAAGAAAATAATCAGTCCTAAAGGAACAAAAGAATTTGTTTATAATAATCTGGGGCAGATTATTACTCAAAAAGAACTTTCTACTCTGGATGGAGGGCAGGCAACTGATAAAACCATTACTTATACATATGATAATAAAGGCAGACTTACCTCGAAAAATGGAACCTCTAAAGGAAAGACATACGGCTCGAATACTTCTTTTGATCCGCAAGGAAGGGTAGTCTCATCTTCTGAAAGCAGTAATGACAGATACTTCATTCAAAAAGGAATTACTTATGATGACAAAGGAAGAGTTATTTCCTATGAAAAAAGCTTATACTCATCAGGGGTTCTCACTAAAGTCAATGTGGAAAACGTTTACAGCGAATGGAGTGGGGAATTATATAGGGTAAAGGACAAGAATTCAGGGAAGGTACTATGGGAACTTCAGAATACCAATGCTAAAGGGCAGATCCTTAATGCAAAGTTAGGAGCAGCTGCCATCACAAATACGTATGATAACAGTGGCTTTTTAACAAAAGTGAACCATTCTTCACAGGTTAAAGCTGGAATTCTTGATCTCGGATACACTTTTGATGGAGTTAAGAATGAACTGAAGAGCAGGAGAACAATGGGGGATTTCAATATCATAGAGGAGTTTGATTATGATGACAATAATAGATTGGTGAGCTGGACAAATCCTGTAACCGGAGATAAACCGGCCAATAGAAATGTTTATGATGCCAAAGGACGGATTCTTGAGAATGATCAGGTAGGTACCATAAAATATGAAAACACTGCTAAGATCTATCAGCCAACAGGAATGACACTTAATGCAGCCGGAACCCAGAATTATAACAATGATCTTATACAAAGCATTGTCTACAATGAAAATAATGATCCTGTTTTTATAAATGGTGAAAAAGGTGATGTAGCTTTCCAATATGGGCTTACAAGCATGAGACAAAGAGTTACCTATGGAGGGAATTTTGATGCGGATAAAGATGGGAAATTTACTAAGTTTTACAGTGAAGATGGAAGCTTTGAGGTTATAAAAGACAATACTTCGGGAAAAGAAAAGCATATTCTTTACATTGGAGGAACCCCGTATGAAAGTAATATTATTTACCTGAAAAATTATAATGAGACAGCTGGTAAATATAAATTCTTGCATAAAGATTATTTAGGAAGTATCTTGGCCATTAGTGACGAAGCAGGAAATAAGCTGGAGCAAAGGCATTTCGATGCTTGGGGCAATTTTACACATTTGCAGTTAGGATCAGGGGCAATTATCACAGATAAGAATATAATTGATAATACTTCGTTATTAATAGAAAGAGGATATACCAGCCATGAACATTTTTCAGAAGTAGGTATCATTCATATGAACGGAAGATTGTATGATCCGTTACTGAGAAGATTCTTAAATGCAGATGAAAATATATCGGATCCTACCAATACACAGAATTACAACAAATATGGATATGTAATGAATAATCCGTTGATGTTTAATGATCCGACAGGGGAAGAGCTTGTAACATTATTTTCGATTTCTATGGCCGCTATCGTTAAAGCAATTATTATTGGTGCTGCGATAGGATTGGCGGCATATACGGTAAGTCTTGCTGTAACAGGTAATTTTGACCAGTGGAACTTATTGGGAGCCTTCAAGGCAACCTTTATAGGGGCCGTCTCGGGAGCGGTTACTTTTGGAATAGGAAGTTTATTTTCGGGCGCTGGTGGATGTATTACAACTGCGGCACAGATGATAAAAGAAACTGTTGGGCAGGTAGGATTTGTCATGGTACAAGCGGGAACGCATGCTTTAGCACAAGGAATATTAAGTGCTGTACAGGGAGAAAACTTTTTAACTGCCGCAGCTTCTGGTTTTTTAGGAAGTTTAGGAGCTACTGCTTTTGGAGAGATCGCTAAGGGAGCTGCCAATACTACGGTGGGAACTGTACTCTTTGGAGCACTTTCCGGAGGTATCGGTGCCGAGCTTTCCGGAGGGAATTTCTGGCAGGGCGCTGTAATTGGAGGTGTTGTTGCGGGATTGAATCACGGATTGCATAGAGATGATATTGTTATTAGAAATAAAAAAGGTAAAGAATTAGGAAGAATAGTTACTGATAAAATTGAAAAAAATGTATATTTGGATACAGATGCAGAAATTCCTATTCCTTTAAGTATTAAACTTACTTCATACATGGATGCTGTTGGAATTAATTTTGAGATAAGTGATACCTTTGGTGGTGGTTTACATGGCGGTATCTCTTTGGTTTACTTTAACGCAGGCAAAGATGTAGGAAGTGCGTATCTCTATAAATATGGAGGAGCAACTATGGGGCTGGAAATGAGCTTAGGAGGAGGAACATTTTATTCAAAATATGTTGATAGTAATCAAGCCAACTTTAATGCTTTAGGATATGCCGGTAAATCCTCAGGAATAGCTGGCGGCTTTAAGATTTATGGAGGTTCATATTCATGGGCAAATAGATCTAATGTATACGAATTATATCCAGGAATGAAAAGTCCAA
The DNA here is from genome assembly GCF_900109935.1 of Chryseobacterium taichungense. GTDB lineage: Bacteria > Bacteroidota > Bacteroidia > Flavobacteriales > Weeksellaceae > Chryseobacterium > Chryseobacterium taichungense. The sequence goes on from NZ_FOBV01000005.1 coordinate 228,522, forward strand.
CCACATGGAAAACTTTTTCAGCAGGAATTTCAAAAGGAGTAACAGGAGGGAAGATGTCTTGGGCTAATTCTAGTATTTGGAAAAAAGTTTTTTAAGTAATGCGTTATAATATTAAATTTTTATTTTTTTTGATTTTTATTTGTAGTATAGCTAGTCTGTTCTTGTATAATACTTCTTGCAAAAAATGGGTTAATCATAACATTAAATATGGTTTTAATGGTATAATTGTAGGGAAAATTCAAGTTCGGAAAGGTATCATTTCTCATGCTAAAATAAAATTAAAAGAAAAAGACACTTTAGTTTTTTTGAATAATATAGAGAAAGTTGCCATTGGTGATAGTATAAAAAAGTTTGCTAATAGTCCCTTTTATTATTATAAGCATAATGGTTTATGGAATAAGCAAATTTTTGAGACTATAACTAAAGATTTGCAAAGTAGTTTATGCTTTCCGAAAGAGTGGAAAAAAAAATGTACTAAAGAATGGAAAGAAGCGTGCAAGTAAATTAATAATGGTATTAAATATATTGCGAATAAAGATTACTATATTTGGAGATTTTATTTATGCTTTTTTGGATGTAATATTTATAGTCATACAAACGAGTATAAATAATTTAGAAATTATAAATCCTCAATTGAGCGAGCGTCTCACTCGTGCTAAGTCAAAACAAAACCACTGCATTTTTTGCAGTGGTTTTTCAATTCCAATTAAAGAATTTCTTTAAAACTTATATAAAGAATAAAATGATTTATATAACATTGTAAATCAAACGATTAATTTTCGTTTTCCGTAAAATAATAAAATAAAAATATATATTTGTACGGTAACTTAAAACATAAATATGAAAAACACGAAAAGCTCTGTAAGCGAAACAGGACACTCCAAAAACATCGCTAACCTTCAGGATCTCATCTCTTTTTGTACAGCCTATGGCGACAAATACAATCCCGTAAAAGAAGAATTAAAAATCTCCAGCCTTGAAGCACTCTATGAAGATGCTCTCTTAAAATTGAACGAAGCCCAAACTAAAAAAACGCTGTTTGATAATGCCACTAACCAGCGCGCCGAAGTTTTTAAAGAATTGAATCCGCTGGCGACAAAAGTTGTTAATGCATTGGCTGTCTCAGAAACAAATCCTCTAATGCTCAGCAATGCCAAATCCTACAACAAAAAACTACAGGGAAGAACAAAAGCAAAAACAGAAGCAGAGAAGTCAGGTGAAGAAACCGAAAATCCAACAAGAACTATCTCGACTTCCCAACAAAGCTACGACAGCAAGATCAATCATTTCTCCAATTTAATTCATGTGCTGGAACAAAGTGCAGCCTATAATCCGAATGAAGAAGAATTAAAGATCATTGCCTTACAGGATAAGTTGGCAGACATGAAAGGCAAGAACACGACTCTTATTCATGCCAACACAGAATATTCTAATGCAAGGTTATCCAGAGATCAGGTATTGTATAATAATCTTACAGGCCTTTGTCAGATTGCAAAGGAAGTAAAGCAGTATGTAAAATCAGTTTTCGGAGCCACAAGCCCTCAGTACAAACAGATTTCATCCTTGCTTTTTGTAAAAAGAAAGCGGTAATTCAACTCTTTATTCATTTTGATTAACATCGGTCACTTCGAGTAGATTTTGAAGAAGTTGTATCGGGAAGTTACACTATCTGTCGGAAGTACACTAGGTTTTCAATACATTTTCACAGCTTCACTACAAAAAATACGAATAGACGGACAAACATTTGTATTGTATAATTAACGCGCACGTCACTTCGAGTAGATTTTTGAAAAAAATCATATCGAGAAGTTTGTGAGTGTAGGGGCAAATTTCGTCCTCAATATTAAATAAACTCCTTTATGAAACAATTTTCATAAAGGAGTTTTAGTTTTTCACAATGTAGGTAAATCTTTTTCCAATGTATAAATAAAAACAAGCAATGTAGTTTTGGATAAAACCGGTGTAAAAGTAAAATTTCGTAATGTTATTTTATCTTTTAGCAATGTTAAAAGAGATGTAGATGATGTTGAGTAATATATTATCAATGTAAAAGTATACATGAGCATGGTTGTTTAATATATTAGCTGTGTAAAAGTAAATATGACCGATGTTGTTTTAGATATTTGCATGGTCGAACAAGATTCTTACGATGTAAAAATATTTTCTTTCAATAATATTTATGAATTTTAGATTGTAAATTAAATTTTTTCTCAGGCTGTCGATTATTTCAATACCTTAGAAATTCAAAACAAGACCATCGTGAAAGCTATTTAAAGTTGTTAAACAATATCTTATACAATTAAAAGTGATTGTCCGCAATGTGTTATAATTAAAAAAGTTGTTGTATTCTTTGCTGAGTAAAACGCCTTTGCGAACTTAAAAGCGGTTAGCATTAAAAAAAATACTTAGCGATCTTTGCGTTAATGAAATATTATGATTAATAACAAATAATCAAATTAAAAAATAACCAAATCCGGAATTTCCATGAAAAAACTCATCTTCATCATAGTAGGAATTATTATTCTCCTCATTATTATTGTTTTAATCAAAACATTTACTTATCCCTTTAAAAAAGTTAATGCCAATACTTCCAGCGGATGGAAAATGGTAAAAGATGACTCAGCCATTCAAAGGCTGTCAGGCGGACTGAAAATCCCGTCGGTTTCATCTGGTGAACTGGGAGAATTTAATTACTCACCCTTCGATACCATTAAAGAATATTTAAAAGCTTCTTATCCCCTCATTTATCAGAATACAGAATTTGTCGAAGTAAATACTTACGGTTTGGTATTCCGACTGAAAGGCAGCAATCCTTCCCTTAATCCCATCTTGTTCCTTTCCCACACCGATGTCGTTCCTCCCGGAGATGCTGAGGTGAAAGATAAAAGTGAAAATATTTTCAGACCTGATGATAAGCCTTTGCCTACCGTATCAGAAGTCTCCGAAGAATGGGATTTCGGGCCCTTCTCTGGCGCAGTAGCCAATGGAAGGATCTATGGAAGAGGCTCCACCGATATGAAAGGAATGCTCTTCTCTCTTCTGGAATCGATGAATAACTTAATTAAAACAAAACATACCCCTCAGAGAGATATCTACCTCGCCTTCGGATTTGACGAGGAAGTGAGCGGACAACAAGGCGCTGTGAAAATAGCTGAGTACTTTAAAAATAAAAATATTGAGTTTGATGCAGTATATGACGAAGGTGGTTTAATTCTTGAAAAGGGGAGTGTCAATGGAATCAACTCAGATGTCGCCGTGATCGGGTGTGCAGAAAAAGGTTTCCTTTCTGTTAAAATAAAAGTCAAAGGTCTCGGTGGACATTCCTCAATGCCTCCCACAGAAAGCGCCATCGGAAAAGCGGCGATCATCATGCAGCGTCTTGAAAAAGACCAGATGAAGCCAGTAATTACGCCACTAATCAATCAGTTCTTCACCAACGTTGGCGGATCAATGTCTTTCGTTAACAGGATGGCTATCGCTAACCAATGGCTATTGAAGCCCGTCCTTCTTTCCCAGCTCACCAAAAATAATTCCACCAATGCGTTGGTACGTACCACGACCGCCCTCACCATGATGAAAGGCAGTGATGCTCCCAACGTCCTTTCTCCCGAAGTGGAATTTGTAGTTAATTTCAGGCTGCTTCCCGGGAATACCGTAAAAGACGTCAAACAGCATATTGCCGAAGCCACCAAAGGATTTGATGTCGAAATAGAAGAAATTGATACTGTCAAAGAAGCTTCTGCCGTTTCCTCAACCAATACAAAGGGCTTTAGATTAATAGAATCTGCCATTAAAGAAATTTATCCATCGGCGATTGCTACCCCTTACCTTACCGTTGGTGCAACAGATGCGTACAAATATCAGATTGTCAGCAAAAATATCTACCGGTTCATGCCCATCAAAATAAACAACGCCGAAAAACAATCCATCCACAGCACCAACGAATATCTCAGCATCGAAAACTACATGAAGATGATCCACTACTTTGAACACATCATGAGAAACTATGATAAACAATAGATGATGGATAATAAGCAATGAGCAATGAGCAATAAGTAATGAGCAATAAGCAATAAGTAGTGAATGATAAATAATAAATAACACAGATAGTATTAGCAATATGTCATCCTGAGCGCGTAGCAGTCGAAGGATCTCCCAACATTAAACACTCTAAAACCGACATAGGAATCTGAAGCGTTAAGAAAATTAATGATACGAACGTAAAGAAAATTCTACTGTTTGAGCGCGGTCAGATTTTAACCCGAAAAACAACAGTCAGATTCGCTCGAGTTTTAGAATTTTTAGAGAGTTCATTAATTTTTAGCCTTCAGTTTCCAGGTCTTGAATTTTTGTTTCTTTTGTTTCAAGACAAAAGAAAATTATAAAGATTCTTTCAGAATGATATCTCTTTGTCTTCCTGAGTGTGCAGCAGTCGAAGGATCTCCCAACATTAAAGCACTCTAAACCGACATAGGAATCTGAAGCGTTAAGAAAATTAATGATACGAACGTAAAGAAAATTCTACTGTTTGAGCGCGGTCAGATTTTAACCCGAAAAAACAACAGTCAGATTCGCTCGAGTTTTAGAATTTTTAGAGAGTTCATTAATTTTTAGCCTTCAGTTTCCAGGTCTTGAATTTTTGTTTCTTTTGTTTTAAGACAAAAGAAAATTATAAAGATTCTTTCAGAATGACAGCTCTTTGTCATCCTGAGCGCGCAGCAGTCGAAGAATCTCCCAATGTTAAAGCACTCTAAACCGACATAGGAAGTTGAAGCGTTAAGAAAAATAATTTTATGAACGTAAAGAAAATCCCACTGTCTGAGTGCGACAAAAGTATTTTCACTGCCTTTGCTGAGTGAAACGCCTTTGCGAACGAAAATATCCTCAATCATTTAAAAGAAAAGCTTAGCGCTCCTTTGCGTTCAAAACAAACCACTTAAAAAAGAGTTTTTCAATAAAAAATAATACGTCAAGTTTTGACGCATTACCCAATTAGCTTTGTCATATCAAAACAACGAAGCTATGGAACTGCCATTATATTTAAGTTTTAATGAATTTGAAAAACACTATTATGACAACCTTGAAAAATGGTTTGAAGAATATCATAATACATCCGAAACGGATTACCTGAAAGCACTTGCAGCATTGTATAGCCCGTATCTGTATTATAATTTTGCGAACGACAGACTTCAGGCAGACGCTTCCATTCAGATCAAAGACTGCGTCTTTCCTTTATATGACAAGATCGGACTTTCTTTCTGCACAGGTTGTGACAATAGTAAATCTCCGAAGACTTCTAAAAATATGAATCATGTTTTTGAATGGAAAACCATTACCATGATGGAATATGCCCAGCATATTTTAGACAAAATCAACAGACATATTTCCGCGAACAAGGATAAAAAAGATAAAGATATCATGAGTTTCATCAACAATTATGATATCATTACTTCCAGAGATGGTGCCGGATATTGCGTGAATTACAGCCAGCACCAGTCGACGCTGCCCTTCCTGAAAGCCTATCTTCCTGTTTACGGGCAAACAGTTAATATGGCTGTTTACAGAGATTTTCTATTCTCAATCGTTCAGATCGCAGAATATATCGATCATAAATTAAAAGAAGTGTACGCTTTCGACAGCACAATCTATTCAAAGCTGAAATCTGATGCTAAATTCAAGATACAGATGAACCATCAGTTCCTTACCATTTGCAATTGAACTAATACACCAACATCATATAGCTAAATTATAGTTTGAAAAGGGGTTGAGACTTTTCAAACGCAAGAGGCTGACCTAAATGTTTGGGTAGCCTCTTTTTTCGTCAACAAAATGAACAAGTAATTTTTATGCTCCGGAGGAGCAATATCTGTGTAGCAAAAAAATAATACAATATCGTAAGCACGCCGTAGGTGTGCTATGTTAAGATAGAATTCCAAAAGGATTTCTGGTATTACGTCACGCGGTATGCTATAAAATTATTACAAAAACTGGAAAGTCTTAATAAAGAGACTATCCAAAACTTTTTGGACAGCTTTTTTCATTGAATCATTACGATTATAATCTAGATAAATAAAAAAAGCATTGAAATAATCAACGCTTTTCTTTGCAGTCAAAGATGAACAATTTTCGAAACATTTTGTCGATGATTTATTACTTTTAGAGCTTTTCAAATAAAATAAAATGATTATTATATGACCTGCCAACAATAAATTTGAAGGACGTGAACATTTAAAGTTATTCAACAAGGTGTCAATAGTTATTCAGATTATTATTGGTTTTTGAATTAGAGGAACTGTCCTACAGAAATTTAGCTCAAAATTTCCTAATAATTTGTAATTTGCAAAAAACTATAACTTGTGATAAAAGTAATTTTAAACAAAATAAATGAGAATTACGTTTCCCTTAGAAATCAGATGACAGAAATTTATCTTAATGCTCTGTCAAAAGCAATTTTTACTTTGGGTAAAAGAAAAAACAAAATTCTAACTAAAAATAATCCTAATTACAATCATTTAGAAGACCTTACACCATTCATTGTAAAAGAAGATGAAGACAACTATAACCTAAAAACTTATTTAGAGTCTATAAGATGGGGAATCTTAAATCAAAATGTGAAAAACATTGCAATTTCTGGTTCCTTTGGTACAGGAAAAAGTACAATTCTTAACCTATTTAAAAAAAATAATCCAGAGTTTAAAACATTAGATATTAGTCTTGGAAAGTTTGAAAAAAATGAACAAAAGGAGATTGATATTGAAACAAGTATTGTTCAACAAATTTTGTATTTTGAGAAGAAGAGTAATTTGAAGGATTCAAGATTTGAACGTATTAATAATGATAGATTTATTTTATTAAAAGCTACTTTATTCATTATTTGGATATATTCAATATTATATATATTCTTCGATAAAATATATAATAAATTAATTTTAACTGATAAGATAGAATTTTCATATTATCATCTATTAATAAAATTTATCTTTTTGACAGGCTTCTTTCTCATACTGAAGAAGTTGTTTAGACAAATTTTTAAACTAAAAATCAATAAAATAAGTTTTAGTGACGCAGAATTTGTACCGAAAGAACATAATGATATTTCGATAATTAATAAACATATCGATGAATTAATATATTTTTTTGAAAAGACTAAAACACAAGTCGTTTTTATAGAAGATATTGATAGATTTGAATCAGCTGCAGAAACTTTTATAAAATTAAGAGAGTTAAATATACTTATAAATAATTCAAAGGATATTCTTCAAAAAGTAACTTTTGTTTATGCGGTTAAAGACGAGTTATTTAGTAGGAATGATGAAAAAACAAAATTTTTCGATTTAATAATTCCAATTATACCAATTATTGATTATAGTAATTCAAGTACACAATTTATTAAAAGACTCAAGAAGGATTTTATCGAAAATAACATTATTTCTGAAGATATTATCTATGATATAGCTCCATATATAAATGATATGAGAAGTCTTATCAATATTATAAATGAGTTCAGAACTTACTATAAAATTAAATTTAACGAGAATTCTGATATCAATGGGAATAGCTTATTTTCATTAGTAGTCTTGAAAAATATATATCCAAATGAATTTAAATGTTTGCAAAACAAACAAGGAGTAATTTATTCAATTTTTCAGAATAAAATTCATTTTTATTCTGAGCTGAAAGCGATTTTAGAAAATAAAATCAGTGACCTAAAAATTGAAAATAAAGCAATACTTAACGAACAACAAGATAATATCCAAGAATTACGGAAGCTATATTTATATGAGATATTACTTTTAAGCAAGAATGCAAATATTTATTATTTGGGCGACTCTCAGATTGAATTTAAAGATTTGCTTACTACTGAGAGTTTTGAAAGAATGGTTGAGCTGAATGCGATATCGCATTATCACATAAGGAAAGAATTTCTAAGATTCAGTGATATAGAAGCAAAAGTGTCACCAAAACCTTATAAAGAAAGGAAACAATTAATAATACATAAATCTAATAATAAATTAAAAAATAACGAAATTACTATAGATAAGATTCAAGCTGAAATTAATAATTTAAAAAACTCGTCTATCTACCAACTGTTTCAAAAATCTGAGAGAGCTAAAATTGATAATTATTTTGATGATATCTTTAATAGTTATAAAAAGTTGAATATTGAACAGAAGCCATCATTAGAAACTGATTCTGTAGAAGAAGAATTTTCAAATGAAATTGAAGTTAAAAAAATGGCATTAAATGAAATTAGTGATGAAGAAACTAACCTGCATTATAGCCTTCTAAAGGTTTTAATAACGAATAAATATGTTGATGAAAATTACTCGACTTATGTTTCGTTGTTTTATCCTGAATCAATAAGTGAAAAAGACAATAACTTAAAATTAAGAATTATTCAGGATGGAATAACAGACTTTAATGAAAGCATTGATAAAACAAAGAATTTTATTTCTGAATTAGGTAGTAACAATTTTAAAAAGGAATCCGTACTAAATTTCTATATTCTTGATTACCTACTTATTAATTATAGAGACAATGAAAATATCTCAAGCAAGCTTGATGAGTTTATTGTTGTATTAAGTAGTGAAAAAGATAAATCTGTTCAATTTATCGAAAAATATATTGAGTTTTCCGATTTAAATGGAACAATTATAGAATTTGTAAGAAAAATATCAATATGGGAAGGATTTTGGAATTTAATATATAGTAGAGAAGAATTCACTATTGAAAAGAAAAGAAGAGTTTTAGATATTATAATGAAATATCTTGATATTGAAACAATCAAACTTCTTAATAAGGAGAAGAAAATAAACGCCTTTCTGAATAACTATGATGATTTTTTACTGAATAATTTTGAAAAAGAAACTAAGGAAAAATTAATTGACAAATTAAAAGTCTTAGGTGTCAAATTCAATAAAATAAAATATGGAGATATTATTTTCGAAATAGTCATAAAAGTAATTGAATATAACCTTTATAAAATAAATATAAGTAATATAAACCTCTTCTTAGAAAAAGTAAATTCTCAAAATATTGATTTGGATTATAAAACAGCAAACTATTCTTATCTATTACAATCAAGCGTTACATACTTAAAACAAAATATTAATAATAATATAAATGAATATGTCGAGCAGGTTTTATTGAAACTTGAAAATAATACTGAAGAAGAAATTAATGTCGTTGTAAGTTTAATTAACAATTCTAATGTTAAACCTGAAAATGTTGATTTATTGATAGAAAAATTAAACTTTAAACTCTCAAATATCTCAGAAATAGAAAATAGTACATTTTGGTCTACTTTAATGATTGAGAAAAAGATAGAACCAAGTTGGAAAAATGTTTTACTATACTATAAATCTAAATCTGAAGAAATCGATGATGTTCTTATTGAGTTTTTAAATTTCAAACCTAATTTTGAAATACTAAGTGATAAATGTATTGATCATTTTTTAAATGAAGAGGAGGAGATTGTATCTGATACTATCGAAAGATTTAATATTTCACTTGTAAATTCTGCGATATCAGAAGAGTCATTTAATAACTTGGTTCATTCCATGACGAAGAATTTTGATGATGCTTCTGTAATTGAAAAATCCAGTAGAATAAATATTTTAATTGATAATGATTTAATTGTTTTTAATAATAAAAATTTATCTGAGTTACATGGTAAAGATTTAGAATTATTTGTTGAAAAGAATGAAGAAGAACTTAAGAACTCATATGATTCATTGGTATTATTGATTTACACTTGGATTACTATTTTGACATCCAATATTTCGGGGTTTTTAAAGAAACAAATCTTTGATCATTTAACGCAAGATAAAAGTTATAGTTCAGAAGACGAAATGTTTTTGATTAAGGTTTTAATAAATTTTTATGAGCAAAAGTTTCATTCCTTTTCTGAGTATTTTTTAAATTGTATTGTGAAATCTACGTTAAAGCAATATGCTAAAATTCGATACCTTAATTTTGATAAAGAATATATATCAGATCAATTAATGAATGAATCAATTAAATTAATTGGCAATCCTTATTCTAAAGTTCTGAATAAGGAAAAATTTGAGCTTCCAAATACAGAAGAAAATGCTGAAGCATTAAGAAACCTTCAGCAAATGGGCTATATTAAAAGAACATATTTAAGAGATAAAGATTCAAAAATAACAGTGAGCTATCATGACTAAAGAGGAATTATTTCTAACTGCTTAGCAATGTCTTTTTTATACTTTTGAAATGGTTTATTACTATCTACTGTAAAAATATCAGATCCAAATATTTGGGTCTTAATTTCATTCTTGGAAATAGGTTTTCCTTTATCATTAAATAAATCAAAAATTTCCTTGATTTGAGAATCAGAATAGATTCGTCTCTTAGAAATAAGCTCATGAGATATATTTTTATGAAAATTATATCTACCTTGTAAATTAAAAACTTTAAAATATTCTGTATAAGGAGATTCAATTTTTATAGAATATTCATTTAGTTCTTTGGGTAAATTTTTATTATCAAATCCTGTCTTAAAGTAAATCTTGAATATTATATCACTGATTGTTTTTAAGCCTGTCGGTGAAGTGAATAATAATTCATCTAAATTCGAATAAATTTTTTTATCATTTTTAAGCTTGGAATTACAACTGTAACAACTTGGCACAAGATTGAATAAACTTAGGCTCAAGTATGGATATTCACTTTGTGGCAATAAATGATCTAAAGTAAGATGATTTTTCTTTTCATTTTTGAACAAATCAAATTTTAGTATACCTGACGCATCTGTAAGCTGAAGTAATATCTTATTGATGTATTTACTACTACCAGTATTTATATCGGAATATTTTAAAATTTTCCCTTTATAGTCATTAATAATGTCATCTGAATTTACGTCTCCTATGCCATGAATTTTCATTAAATCTTCTTTAGTACATTCATTCATAAAATGTTCAAAATCTCTATAGTCATTATCTAATGGGATATAGGCATTTATAAAATCAATTCCACAATAGTTACAACCAGTAATATTTAATGATATCGAATAATTATTGAAAAATTTTGAGAGTTCATCTTGCTGAAATTTTGAGTAATTGAAATACGATCTGAGCTCTTCCTTTTTTGCTTTTTTTTCCCCATCTGACAAGCCATCAAATATATTGGTTTCTGATAATGGGATTAACTGAATTAAATCTTCAAGAGGCGTTATTAAAAGCTCTTCGAAAACAATTCTTACTCCGATGGAATTAAGAAAATTTTGGATTTTAGGAATATCAATTTTGCTACTTTTCAAAATGAGATTCTGAAACTCTTTTTTAAAATTTTCTAATTTTGTGACATTGGTAGGATAAGTTAATTTATGCATCTTCTATTTTTTTCTTGAGTATTTCTAATCTTGTAATTTCTTTACTAATTTGTTCAAGATCATCTTTTTTATCGAAATATTTATTGTCTAAATCCTCTAAATGATTTTTTAGAATTTGGCGAATTACGTTTTCGCCTATTAGATCAATCAAGTTTGCAAACTCTTCTCGACGTTCTTTATATTGAGTTTTATTGTCTTCGTTATATTTTTCAAATTCCAAAAAATCTGTGACCTTACTTTTTGCAAATGCTCCCATGGTTTCTTCTAAGAAAAAGCCGTTAGATAGAATCTCGTGTATATTTTCACCAAAAGTATTATCAGATGGGTATTCCTTAGATACACTAAAATTATTATCTACTTCTAAAAACAAAGTATTTTGTTTGGGTATATCTGAAAGAATAAACGGAGAATGGGATATTATAAGAATATTAATACCATGTATTTCTGGAAACTTAAAGCTTTTTAAATCTTTTAATAAACGGTGGATATAATTTCTCTGGTATTCTGGATGAAAATATAATTCAATTTCATCTAAAATAATATTAGCGTAATTGTATTTTACCAATATACCTTTTTCTTCTTCAACAGAGTTAAGGTTACTTAGATGATATAAAATTGAAGAGATAGAAGTAATAAGTTGCATCTCTCCTGAACTAATAGTTTCGAGAATGTCAATGGACTTTCCAGACATAATTTTAGTTTGAAATATTGGAGGAGGTAGTAACTCTAACAAAGGAATACCTTCTTCCGTTTTTTCTATTAGAAAGTTTGATAGATCAAAAATAGGAACTGAATTTTCATTGGTTTCATCAATCAAATGTCGCCATATGGTATCATAATTCTTTATGAAATTCACAACTTGTTTCAATTTTACTACAATATGGCTTTTACTACCAGAAAATTTTTCTAAAAAATTATTGAATGAAATATTATAGCTTTTTAAACTACCATATTTTTCTCCCTCATCAATAAAATCTTTATATAAAATATATTTATCGCAAATACTTGTTATCTTATAAAGTATATATAAGTCTAATCTACTTTGTAAAAAAGGTATTTCTATATCAGAAATTTTGAAGTGATTTTTAAATTCGCTCAAAAGTTCATATAAATTGCTGTATAGAAAAGGTGGTGTAGTTGCATTATTAACTGAAAAAGTAAAACCATAATTGTCTTTTAATATTTCTAAATAAGATGCTTCAATTTTATCGTTATCATTAAATTTTATTAAATTACTGCTATCTCCTGGAACAAAAGCATGGAAATAACGATTATCTTTAGTTATTAATTTTATGTTATGTACTCTTAAATTATTGGTTATTGTATAATCTGGATTCAAAATGATTGTAGCTAATAATCTTTGCTGTAATAAATAATTTTCATTATTCACGTCAATGATTCCTGCCATACCATCATCTTTACTTTCTCTTTTAGGATTTATCACAATCGGAATTTGGTATGAATCATTTTTATGGAAAAGTCCATCTATCCAATCTCCCAATTCCCAAGAATTAAATGCATAAATAGAGTAGTTAATAATATTTGTATAGAAAAAATTATCAAAATCCTGTTTTTCATCTCCACCAACCCCTTTAATGATACACTCTCTATCTTTCACTTGGAGAACATAAAAAATAGAATCAATTTCGTAAAATAACTCACAAAATACTTTTTCAGCTTCTAACTCACCGGTTGTTTTTAAACTGGCAGTGGTTTTTATTTTATTATCATATTGTAATTGCAATGCAAATTGATTAAGTGATGAAACTATTAAATTGATTAATGTACTTTTCCCACTACCATTTTTTCCAACAATTGCTGATACATTTATATTTTTCCCAAAAAAATCATTTAGTGCTGAATTTGGATTTTCAATTTCATCTATTTCAGAATAAATGATTATGTCTTTATCATAAGAATCTATCCTTTTATTATCTGAGCTAAATATATATTCATTATAAAACTTATAAATTCTATTCGGTTGAAGATTTTTTAAAAATTTTGAGCCACATCCGTCAGTAGGGCGAATTGCAAGTAATTTAAATGACATGTTTATAAAAATTTTTATGGTTATTAGTTTAAAAATTATTCCACTACTTTTTATTATAGTAGTGCATAAGTATTTAATTGTTCTGGTTATTTATATTAAGTTCATAGTAAAATTGAAAGTATCTTTTATCTTGGACTAATCTATATTGAATTTTTTCAAAATCCCAAATTCTACCATTCCAATGATTATTTTCATCAATTTCTGATTCATCAAAATATCCTTTATCATTACTATCAGTTCCTAAATAATCAACTATAATTTTAACCATCTCTTTAATTTCCTTGTAAAAAACACCCAAACAATTTGTCGGTAACTCTTTACCAAACATAAAACTGATTGAATTTTTATCTTCATCAGAATTGAAAAGATATATTCTATTAAAATATCCAAAATAGTTGAAAGTAGAAAAATGGACTTGGTTTAAATCATCAGGATTATTTTTATCTGAAATATCGTAGAATTTTCCTGACTTTGCTATTTGTTCAAATTTGTTCCAACTTGCAATAAAATCAACCTTTTCAAGATTTTCCTTATAAAAATTGATAAACTCATCTGCTTTTAAAACATGAGTGAAAATATTTTTATCTTTAAAAATTGCCTTTGCTTTTTGATAGTTCTTTTTGTCATTTGTAATATAAAAATCACAAGTACTTGCAAATGCAGTGTGGAAAGAATCTTGGGTAGTGTTTTTAAATGTTTTCTTTTTTGTTTCTGTGACTTTAACTTCATCAGAATGGAAACCATGCATATCTAAACTAATATATGCAGAGGTTATATCATCAAACCATATTGGAGCATTTTTACCCTTCTCATAATAGTCTTTTTGTAGTGGACTTTCCTTAATACCTAATTTTTTGTAAGCATCATTCAAAACATCAAAAGGATTGTTATTAGGATTGGTTAATTTTCCTTGATTAACATTTAAATGTTTAAATGGAGTTTTTAAATCTTTATATCCTTCTTTTTCATTGAGGTTTTCTAACATTTTGCCCATTGCATTAAAGAGTCCTTCAAATGTAGGATTATCTTTTAAACCAGGGAACATAGAATCCATTATTTCAGCACTTTGAGGATTTTCAAATGCTTCTTTAAATATGTTATCTAAAGGAAAAGATTGCATCATAGTCTTTAATGGTGCGATCATTTCTGCATTTTCCCCATTGTCATCCAAAACGCTAAAAATATTATTGAAAGAAAAATCTTCAGTTAAATTTTTACTTTCAATTTCATTTTCGAATATGTGAAAAGGCTCATTTTGTTGTAAAACTATATCTTTTCCATTATTGAAAACACACATGCAGTCTGTTATTTCAGCAAGAAATTCTAAATCTGATTGAATGTTTGGATTTTCCTTTTCATCTGAATAACTTGAAGCTATATCAGAAATATGAGATGTTGAGTAGACAATGACAAACTTTTCAGATTGTCTAATTATTTCTTCGAATTCTTGAAATCTTCCATTTTTAATTCCATTTAGAACATTCCAATCAATGTAGAGTTTCATAAATATTATCTTTCAGTTGCTACTTTATTAATTTTTACTGCTTCAAAAATAAATGGAATAGAGTGCCAATTTCCGTAGGTAGGTCTACTTCTATTTTCTTTTTCTACAACTTGTTGATAATTTGAGATCAGAGCTTTAAAGCTTTCAACATCTTCGACATTAAATATGCCCTTAACTTTATCGAAAAATCTTTTAGAAGTTAATTTAATGAAGAAATCAAAATCTCTATATTCATCCTTATATAAATAAGTAGTTGGAAACCACTTTTTGTAGTTCTTAGATTGTAATTCTGAGATATAATGATTTAATGTGTCAGCAAAAATTATCTCCATTTTACTAATATTACTATTTAGATTAGTAATTACATAATGCCCAAAACCAGTAATTTTATTTTCCAACTCCTTGTAATAATTTTCTAAATTTTGATTATGAGAGTATAGTTGGTAAAACTTTTCAAGCTCTGTATTTCTACCGGTTACGTCGCTAAAGTAATAACCTGAATTTAATAAGTCAGAAACCAAATTGTAGTTGTTGTTTTTATAAGCAATTGCTATTGTATAAAGAAAAAGTTCTTGGAAAATTATTTTAAAATTTTCGAAATCTGCTTCATAGTAACTTCTAATATTTTCACCAAAATCTCTTGGCTTTTTATACAAGGATGATTTTTCAAAAAAACTAATCAGCCTTTCTACATCAAGATTATATTCATTTTTTGTAACTTTTAATAGGAATTCTATATAATCATTCCGCATTTCTCTATAAGAGGATAAATTGTTAATTAATAATTCCCCAAATTCCCCAATAGAACGAGGTGTATTGACTAATTGAAAATTCCATAAATTATCTAAAAAAATGGATAAAAAATCATTTGTTAAAGAATCCACCTTTAATGGATTCTTATTTAACTGGTTATCTAAACTTTTTAATTGAAAGTATGTTTTGCTATCATGTTGCTTTTCCTCTGTGATAAAACTTGGAATAGTTCCAAGTTTTGGTTTACGAATCTGAGGAGCATCCAATATGTTTCTAACTAAATTTTCATACTCTTCTTCATAGTATTCTTCTGTAGATAAATCAATATACTTTCTTGATTTTAAGAATGTTGGTAAATATGGTTTGTTTTCTTCATCTCTTTCAAAGACTATCGGAATAAATTTTTCCTGTTGGGTATTACCATATATTTCAGGTGTCAGTATCTGTGCTTCAGTACCAACACCACCTTTTCTTCCATCCGCTTTTAAGGAATAATTTTTATCCGAAATAATTAATACTTTATTTATTGTATTATCGTTGACAATTGATTCCATGAAAAAATTTAGATCATGTCCGTCTTTTAAACTCCATTGATCTAAGATTACATCAATCCCGTCACTCATTAATCTTGTTCCAATTTCCCTTACTTTTTCCTGGTGTTCTTGTAATCCCCAGCTATAAGAAATAAATACTTTTTTTGTTTCCATTTAGTTTAGTTAATTTTATTATATAAAAATTAAAAGATATTTGGTTTTCTTTTTAATTCATTTAATGAATATATTTCTACATTTTTAACATTTTCAATTAGTTTCAATGGAAGCTGAAATGATGATATTAAAAATGATTTAACACTAAAAACTGTGAAATCATAATTGAATCTTTGTGATAGAATATGTTTATTTTCTTTTACCCATTGTATTCTATTCAAATGTTTTGGTAGTTGTTTTTCAATGTAATTCTGAATACTTACTGAAAATTCATAGATAATTTTAGTTTGTTTTGTATTTTTACATTCTATACAATAAATGATTTTTTTCTTTTTGTCAAATACCAAAACATCAATGTCACCATAATCTTTAATTTGTCCTTTGCGAGGAATTTTATATTCGTATGGAATAACTTCCAAATTAGGGTTTTCTTTAAGCCAATTAGCAACTTCATTTCTAAATTCTTTTCCTTTAATATTATTCCTATCGGCAAGGAATGAATTTATTTTTTTATACTTTGAATCTACTTTCAAGATTCCATTTAATAATGCATAATGTAAGTTACCATATGCAGAATTAAGATGCCTTGGTGAGAAAATTATTGTGTCTTCCTCATTTTCATTTTTTATTAATATAATAGGTCTAAGTAAATATGATAATTTTCTATTATAACGCCATGGAAAAATATCTGAATAATTATATCCTTTAGGTGGTTTACCAATATTTCCTCTTGATGTAAGTGCGAAATGATTTAAGAAACTGTCTATTTCAGAAAGTGACAAATTTGTTTTCTCTCCTAATAACCGAATAAAAGTTTTTTTAGATAGAATAAGACATGATGTTTTATAATCTTCGATACAAATATGTGCGAGTTCATTGAATAATCTTAATGCAAGGTAAAATTCTATACCATACTCTTCTTTAAATATATTGTCAATTCGATCAAAATATGCATCAGTTAAATTATCTGATGATTGGTTTGGATTATTATATATTTCTGAATACTCTGTTAGTTCATCTTTTTTAAATTCTAAGGAAAATTCATTCATTTTATCAAATGATTCTTTAGAAACGCCTAACCTACCCGATGGCAGCAAACCAATTTTAGGGTTACCAATTTTTGATTCTATTAAATCAACAGTTGCTCCTAAAAATAAGACTTCATCTATCAATGCAATTAAAAAATTTATGTCCGAATTATTTATAGTTTTATTACCATAATAAACTTCTGCAGTTGCAAACTCTATTAAAGACCTTAAACATAATCCCGTTCTAATAATAGAAGAATCTTCATCCATAAACTCTTGGAATACATCTTCATATTTCCCATAACATTCATGGTATGTTACCAATCTTAACCTATAAAAAGAATTACTATTTATAATTGATTCATGTCTTTCCATTAGAAACTTTAATAACTCAATTGAATTATAGTTTTTCAATTCAGTTCTAATTTTGTCGATCAGATTATTTATACCACTTCTACATATTTCTTTCTTTTTTTCATCATTGGTAACATTTACTGGGATCTTAATTTTCATCCAACTAACCATATCTTCCAATACTATCGATGTACTGGCTTTATCCAATTTTATTGGTTTATCGATGTATCTATTGTCTTTCGATATATCATGAATAGAATTTCCTGTAACTATCATTTTTTTCATTCCAATTGGCATATAAGTAGATATAATGAGACTAATATTTTCTAATGAAAGGGATATTCCTGAGATATTAAGAATCTCTGACAGACAATTCAATATCTTTTTCATAAGAATAATTTCACCTATATTATTATTTTGATTTAAGTAGAAAAAAAGAATTTTTGGGATTACTATTTCCACAATATTGCTTTTAAAATCTATTTCTGATTTAATAATAACATCATCAGGATTAGCATATTCATTGTTTAGTTCATTCTCTGTTAAATCAAAAAAATCTGTATCAAAATCTATAATGAATGTAATAGGAAAAGAAATATTACTTTTTAAGAAGTCTTTTAAAGTAGGGAAAAATTCGTTTAACCAATACATTATGCAGTCTGTAAATGAATTTCCATAGGAATCTGCTTTCACGGCTTTTACCCACAATGGAACTTCATATCTTTCTAAAACTTGCTCTAAAATTCCATTGAAAATTCTATCAGAGGTATAGATAGGGAATAGTTTTCGAGTTTTAGTAACTGGTGAATAAACCCAACTATTATTAATTTTATCTAAAACTAAATGTCTATCGTTTTTTTGTAATGATTCAATTACTTTATTTCCCTGTATATCTAATCCAAAAGCAAGAATTTGTACTGGGTGGTCATCACTTGGAAAGAAAGATTTTCCATTTTTTTCATACCATGAATAATATGACAATATAGAATAATGTGGTAAGATTTGAAGTCCTTTCTTTATTGCCCTTTTTTGTGCAAAAAGATAATTCCATAAGTCTAAATTTTTTAGATTGTACAAATTCATTAACCTTTCTAAATCATGAAACGAAAGCATTAATTGATAATCTAAGAAATTCATGTTTTTTTGATAAGAATAAGATGAAGTTACTACAGAAAGACTTGCTACTACTGTTATATACATTGTATAAAATCCATCTCTTTCTTTCAAAATTTCTTTTAATTTTTTTGTATTGTCAGCATTTTCTTTATTAATACTAAAATTTACAATTGCAATTTTATTGGAGTCAAATTGCCAAATCTGAAATTCATCAGAATCATCTTCCAAATCCAAATTCTTCCAACCCATTGCATAGAAAAAAAGACTTGTCTTATATTTAATGATATTTTCAAAAGCTTTTTTGAGTCCATCATTTTGATTATGTATTGTTATTTTATTGTTTATAAAATAATTTAAAGAATACATTTGCGAAGATGGAAGTACCAAAATATATTCATCATCAATCTTTACAAAAGGCTTCTTTAATAAAATAGAATCATCTGGGTTTTTAACTTTTGGAATATCTTTAAGTAAAACCGAGAAGCTATCAATTGTGTTGCTTGGTAATTTCAATGATTCACATATTCGCTTTATTCCACTTTCAGGAAATACGAATATGTCGAGTTTTTCATTAGTCAAATAATCAGGAAAATGTATTTTTCCCTTATAATCATCTTTATGCTCATATCTTGAAATTTTTAGCCTTTTTGCTATATAATTATGAATAGTTAAATTAAAAAGAATTCCATTTTCTATTTCATTCAAACATTCCTTGGATATATTATTTTCATTTTTATATAAAGCTTCTATTAGTATTTGATTTGTTTCAGTACTATTATTACAAAGACCAGGAAAAACAACGCTATTGCCATTTTTAAACATTATTAGCTCTGAAAAACAGCCTTCTGCTGGGTCTTCTCTATAGTCTTCAGAAAATTCAACATCCAGAATATTATTAAATGTTTTGTAGTGAATTCTATTATCCAGTTTGTTAAAGTTGGAAATGATTGAATGTGTAATTTCTTCTAATCGAACTAATTTCGTAGCATTTTCAGGAATTAACTGTAGTAATGCGACTGTTTTTAAAAGTTCTTGAGAAGAGTTTTCTGCGAGAAACTTCGTAAAGTAATTTTGATATTTAGCAAAGCCCTCAGTTACATTTTTTATTCCACAGCAAAATTTAATTTTCTTTCCACTTCCACAAGGACAGAAATCATAGATATTTGGTTTCATAATTAGCAGTTTATATAGGCCTTAATTTACATATGATTATATAATATCTGAAGTTTCTATTGATTAAAGCTCAGATGGTAATTTACAAAGAAAAATAAAATTTCATGAAAATTTTTACGGTTTTCCATATAGAATCAACTTATTATGTTTCAATAATATTTTTTTTAAATTAATCTATAAAATATACTTTCTCATGAAAGTATTACTTAAAAAGAATCTTATCAGTTAATAGAAGCATATACCAATACTTTTTCACAAGTAAAAAGATTGAATTGAACTTACCATCAATTTGAAACCGTAATATTTTTGCTCTAAATTCTAAATTTTCATTATGGTAAAAATAATAGAAAACCCGAACAATTAATTAAAGCTGGTGTAGCCAGAAATTATATCCTAAATCATTTCTCACGAAAGATTTGGGATCACAATAATTCAGACAACTACCAAAGAAGTTAGGAGCTCATTCGCAACTTTGAGAGTCCTAACGTCCTAACAAAGTTTCTGCTTCGCTCTGCGAGGCTAAAAATCTAATTATGTATTGAATTAAGATTTAGATTTATTCTGTAGTTTTATTGGAACAAGCGGATGACTATAATTTTTATTGACTACCCTATCTCTTAATTTGGCTTTATTATTAAAATTGCGTGAGATATTTTTATAGATATCGAGGTAATTGTCTTTACCTTGTTCTTTTTGGTGATAAAATATTTTAATTGAAATACAATTATCATGTTCAAATAAAGTATTTAATAGTGTACGATCTGAATTTCCACATGAATGTCCCATAACGTATATCTGGTACATACCACTATCAATTGTTTGTAACAATTTTTTATAGTTTTCAGTTTTAGAATAATTTATTGACTTAACATTTTCCAAGAAATCATTATCATTCAGTTTTTCAATTACACTATAGAAATCATCCAACTCGTCCCCATAACCAAATATAATTGGATTATTTTCACTATTAAGTTCTCCGTGAATCTTAATTACTTCATCATCATCAGTAACATACTGTTTTTCTGTATCTGTGTAATTAAAATTTAAAAAAGTTACTTTAGTATCAACTAATCCTTTAAATTGGCTAGTCTCTCTTCGTAGATAACTTTGCAAAAAATTCTTATTAAATGATCCATTCCAAAGATTTTTCACAATTTTAAATTCAAATTTATTTAAATGATCTAAGCTTCCATCTTGCCCATAGCGATCATTAGGATCTTCAACAAATGATCCTATAGTTTCCCAGAGATCGTCAACTATTTTAGTGATGCCATATTCTGACACGTCATTAAAGTCAAGATCTTCAAAAATTCGTATTTTAATTTCGTTAAAAATGTTGTAATTGATAGGTGTATTTGCTTTAGCTGTGATTAGGTATTCTTGTAACAGTTTTTTTACTCGATCGAAATCTGTATTAAGTTTTTTAATGAGCGGAATCCTATTTTTAGATTGAGCAATTTCTTTTAGGTGCTCATAAAAATATCTCTCAACATCCCACCAATCTTTGTTATGGAAAGAATGGCACATATTTAAAAAAAAATCATTTTTAGATGTAAAGCTAAGTCTGGAATTTTCCTTATGTTGAAAGAAATCTCTATAATTTTCAATCTCTGGAACAGAATAAAAATTTTTTACTGACGTTGTTACAAATTCATCGCATTCAAACATTTCCTGTTCTGTAAACTTAATATAATTGGTGCAAAATCTTGCCCAGTAATCGTCAATAAAATTTTTGTAAGTTGTGGGTAGACCATTGGCTATGTCAAAACCATTACCAATTAATACAATTCTATTAATCATACATTTCATTTATAAGATAACTAAATTAGTCAAAAAACTTAAACATAATAATCTTTGACAAATTCCGAAGATTTTATCAAAATTGGAATAACATTAAAAAGCCAAATATTACCAAACTATATCATTTGTAGATATTTAAAATAGAAAAATTTTTTATTTACTGATTTACATTTCGAAATGAAAACCTCTATCAATTTTAAGGCAGTTAAGTCAGATTCCGAAGCCCATAACTTCAGAAAGAAAACTTTCGATTATATCCGAAAAGACTTAACAGCTAAAAACGAATATTGGTCAGTAGAAAAACTTTCAGATAGACTACACAAGATTGAATCTTACTGCAAAGAAAAATCTGGAAGAAAATTGCAAAAAAATGCAATACCTATTCGAGAAGCGGTTGTAGTGATTAAAGAAAATACAACATTGCAGGATTTGCATCAGCTTTCAAAACGACTTGAAGAAGAATTACAAATCAGAATTTTCCAGATTGCTATCCATAAAGATGAAGGACATTTTGATAAAGAGTCCAAAGAATGGAAACCCAATTATCACGCTCATCTTGTTGCGGATTGGCAAGATCTGCAAACCGGAAAAACTTTAAAACATCAATCTTTCCACTATTCAAAAATGCAGGATATCACAGCGGAATGTTTGGGAATGGAGAGAGGGATTGAAGGCTCAAAAGGTAGATTAGAGGCAATAGAATTTAAGATCCGGAAAAAAGAACAAGAGCTTTTAGCACTGGATGAAAAGATAAATGGTGTCAAATCTGAGCTCAGTTCCAAAAAGTTTGAAGATTTGATCGTGAAAGAAAGTGATTTCTTAGGCTTTAAAAAGATTAAAACCGATCAAACTCTTGACAACTACGAAAAAGTATTTAAAACGTATAATATACAGCTTAGCAAAAACAAACAGAAATTAGAACTCAAAAACAAACTGATTACAGAACTCCAAAGTAAAAATTTTGATCTTAAAAAAGAAATTTCAATTCTGAAAAATAAATTATCCATCGTTTTATCCAACGGGAATATTTATTCGAATGAAAAAATAAAATATTTAGATTCTGTAAAGTATACTTTAATCAAAACATTACAATTTGAGAAAACAAAATTACCTCAGCTTTTTAATGGCTCTAAAGAAAAGTTAATCGCGGAAATCAAAAATGTTTGTAAGAAGGTTTCACAGGAGAACAAGATACCTTTCTCTGCATTTGAAGAAGTTTTTAAAGATTCAGAAAGTGTTTCTCAAATAATATCTCTCTTAAATTTTGGCAATTCTGAGATCAATTATAATTCTGA
The DNA here is from genome assembly GCF_900109935.1 of Chryseobacterium taichungense. Classification (GTDB taxonomy): domain Bacteria; phylum Bacteroidota; class Bacteroidia; order Flavobacteriales; family Weeksellaceae; genus Chryseobacterium; species Chryseobacterium taichungense. The sequence goes on from NZ_FOBV01000005.1 coordinate 251,655, forward strand.
GAAAATTCCTTTACAGCAAAAGAAGAAAAAACAAAGGAGATTATAGACAACTAAAAATTAATAAAAAGAAAACAAAGTAATAGTTTCAGATTATTAAACACAAGTTCAAGCCTGACTGCATCAATAAAAATCTCCACCTTTCAGGTCGTATTTTTATTGATAAACTTGCTTATTAAAATCTGTAACGATGATGAAATGGCTTTCTTTTTTTTCCTTTTTTCTTTTGGAAATAACATTAAAGGCTTTTATGAAAGCCACAATCTAATATTTTGCCTTCACGAAAAAAAAATATTCTGAATTATTAAGCTAAAAACTTATAAACAAAATTTTTATATTCGTATAAAAAACTAGTGAACCTATTATTATTTACAATCACTCTAGCTATAGTCGCAGCATTATCCTCATTTTTAGATATCGAAAAAAAATCTAAAAATTATAAGATTAAGAATATTCTGATAGGAATATTTCTTGTTGGTACTATTATATCATCAATTTTTCAATTTAGAGCTTCAGAGAAGGATAAAAGAGAATCGGAGAAGAAAGATAGTGCATTTGTAAAATCGCAAAAAGATTTGATAGAATTGCAAATAAAAAATAAAAAGGAATCTGATTCTTTGGATAATGTCATCATTTCTTTAAATAATAAACTTGACAATAAGACTGAAGATTTGTTAGAGGTTAGTGATAAAGCTTTAAAGTCCCAAAGCGAATACATAAAATACACTAACGGATCTGATCTTCCAGAACTTGGTTTTGTTTTTCGTAGTAATAATCTCTTCTCAATATTTTTCAAAAATTCATCCGATTATCCAATTTATAACGCAAAAGCTGTAGTGAAGGATTTTGATTTAATTTTAGAAAGATGTCCTCATCAAATAAAAGGAAATAAATTTATTTTTTTTAAAGTTTGTTACGATCCATATATTTCGGACTATAATATTGGAACTATATCTCCATACAAAGAAAGTTTAATCGATCACAAATATTTTTTTGGAGATACACATCACTATGTTGCTGAATTTAAAACAACTAGAAAGACTTATATTTTCTATTTTATAGTAAATTATCGTACGATTTATTTTAATACTGTTTATCGGGTTTATGAATTATCAAATAGTGGCAAGCAAAGTTTCATTAAAGAATATTATGCAACTACTACACTGGATGACAATCATTTAACTAATAAGCCATATCCAACAAAAGAATTTAAAGTAGGTCCTAAGTTTAGTGACAAATATTGGGAAGATAAATTCCATATGAGCTTGACTCACGAAATTACTAACTGGTAGTTTCGTAAATTTTAAGGAAATACCTACGGGCTATATTGATAACAATTATTAAAAATCTATCATAAATTCTCATATTTTTCTAAAAATAGAATTTAGGTTTTCCTAATGAAAACTACACACTGATAATAATCAAAGAAAAAAAAGGCTCAACTATATGTTGAGCCTTCTTATGAAAAAGTAATTATCCCGAATTACTTATATTTTTATTTATTGATTAGCTTCTCAAGCCTATCCATCATTTCGTCTTTCTCTCTTAACATTCTTTCATACAAGGCAATCTTTTCTTCGTGTAGTGCAAGTAACTTTTCAATTGGATGAAAGTTTATAGTTCCGTAATTGAACGAGTTACTGAAAGCGTGTTCTCCAAATGTGTTTGAAATAATATTAACTGCTTGCTCTTCATCAAAATTTTGAAAAGCCTCTACAGGAATTTTAAGCGCATTTGAAATTGCTTTCAACAGATCATCTTCAATGACATCTTTCTGCTCCAACATAGAAATTTTCTTTTGATTCCAGTCCTCGCCTAAATCAAATGCTAAAGCTTCCTGCTTAATACCAAGCATTTCTCTAAAGCGTTTCACGTTTCTTCCCTGATGTATTTTTTGTTCCATAGCGGTTATCAAAATTTTTAAAGGCTTAAAGATAAAGCCATTTCTATTAATTCGTCTGAATTGTAAAGTTAAAAAATTATCCTGTAAAATATCCCTTCCAACGGATATTTTATTCACTAAAGGAATAGATTATTCAATGGCAACAATAGAATTTAGTTCTCACATTTTAAAACTTATTCTTATGAAAAAGATAAAATTATCTTTGGAAACGAGTTTCTGGGCAATCGATGAAATTGTAGATCCATTTAAGCTAATCAATGTTTTCTTTAATTATTGTACTATAGATATTTATAAAAATACACTCAGCGAGATTATGTTGTATGTAAATAAAGCTGAGGTCTGTAATAAAGAACGTCCGGGAGACCTTTTTGATTTTCATACTGCTGTCAGATCATTTATAAGAGGTGCGTATCTGCTAAACTTCAAAGCTAAAAGATGGGAAGTGAAAAAAGCTCCCAAAGATTGGCTAATCATTAGTCAGGGATCATTAAACAAACAAGAATATCAAAATCCATTTCTTGTATTTGAAAAAGCATTTGAATGTAAGACTTTAGAAGAGTACGAATTTTTTCTTAACGAAATTGTTCACGTATCGCTATCTCCTTATAAGGAACAATTTGATTATGACCTCATCAATCCACATATCCACTTAGTTAAGATGTTAGATGCAGCACAGATAATTAACGAAAGAGGTATTAAAAAAATCAAGAACAAGTAAATAAAAATCGTGTATAAAATATCCCTTACCTGAATAGAATATCTCTTATCCCTTTTTCAACTTTACTAAAGATAAAATTATTGATATGAAAAATAACACATCCTTTAGTAAAGAAAAACAGCTTGTACACACAAAAGAACAAGCTAAGATCGCATTAAATATTCTGGTTCAGAATTCTCAAGGAGAAGATCTTGAATTAGGTTTATTCCGCCTGCGTGACCAACTTAATAATCCCAGACTTACGGAACTGCTCGACAGCTATCCTGATTTGATTCAAGAATACGAATTGGAGAAATTGTTATCAGGAAAGATTGAGATCAAAGATGCAAGCAGGCGGGATGTCAAGACGGCAGGACTGTTGTCCTGCCTGTTATTACTCATTCACTTTTACTTTGATAAGAATAAGGATAATTTGAATAAATGCAATGTCGATGATGTGACTCAATTTGATAGCATAAATTATATAATTAATGCAATCACTTCCGAGGAATGTATTAATGAACTATTCCAACTAATATTATCATTAGTAGGGATAGATTACTTTAAGAAATATCAGGAAAAGATGAAAGACCCTGATTTTGTTTTGAAACAGACCGTAGGATTTGACAACGACCCCGAAATGGATAAGTATATTGATATGATGGTGTGGTTTGCCTTGATTCGTTTATTTATTGAAGCTATCTTTATATACTATGATAGTGGTTTTGAATCTAAAAATACTCAGTTATGAAAACACTAAATAAATCTCAATATTCAATTCTCGCCAATGAGTTTATTGAAAATACACTAGAGCAAATTATTAGGGATTATTCCATCGGTCAGGTATTCTTTAAGAAAGAAAAGAATTCAACTCGATCACACATTTTGGTTCAGCTCAATAAATTTGCTGATGTAGCGAAATTGCGTTCTAAAAGATGGGTGAAAGAATTTAGAGATCAGTATGAATTTTACTTTTATTTCATTGATTATTCAAGATTGGAATATCAATTGTCAAAAGGTCATCCTTTCATAGAGTACCATTGCCAACGATCTTCAATAATCTATCAAAATAAAGATTCAAGATCATCAATTTTGAAAGATAGGATTTGGAAAAAATACAAGAAGAAATTCAACCGATATGAAGATACTTTCCATCACGATCACGAAATTCGTAGGGTAAAAATTGAAAGACTTATTGCTGAGGATTCATATAACAGTGTTTTTACCTCTTTCGAAGAATTGATCCAATATGACTTAGAGTATTTACAGGAACTATACAGCGGAGACAGGGCAAGTGACATCGATCTGAACCAAAGAATAAATCAGTTGCTGATTTATCTTCCAGAACTACAATCCTATTTTGTAAAAAAGAATCCAAGTGAATATTTTATAACTGAACTTTTTGCAAAAGTAAAGAAAGCGATTGATGAAGATGATATTATTTACAATATAGAAATGTTTGAATCATTACGAATCATCGAGGATTCGCTTTTTACAATTATTGAAGCTCGATTCTACGAATTGAAACATCTGATCAAAAAGCAATATGAAAAAATTTATACGGTTGGTCAGGATATAATTCCAATAGACGAGTATCGAACAGATGAAATACTTGATAAGGCAATTGACAGAATCCTGACCTTTACCGAACTGGAACAGATCTATTTCTTTCATAAAACAACATATGGAGAAGTGACAACCTACTATTTACTTTTGATTGGTTTGAATGTAAATAATGAAAAAATAAAAGCCATTACTCACTCTTTGACGAGTATATTTGGAAAAGAGTACAAATTTTTATTGGTCGGTCACGATCGGTATTGGATTCAGAAGAATCTATATCAATATCAAAGCTTTTTTGTATCCATTATACAAGGCAAAAATTTGGTGTATTCCTCGGATAAATATCATCCCGAGCCACATTGGGAGATGCCTTATCATCCACAACACAGTGATCTTTACTTCCATTATAAGAGTACATTACAAAGTTCATTGCAGTTTTACAAATTGATTGATGGAGAGCAAGAAAATTATCTGGGAGTAGATAATATTTTCGCATTATTCCTCTTGTCCTTTTGCAGAACTTTCATCTATGTAAAAACGTTTTATCTCCCCAACTATATGACCAGCGAAGCCCTATGGAAATTATGCATCTACGCTGATAAGGAAATATACAAATACAACTATCTATTTGAGCAGTTTTCTAACAATATATTTTCTTTCACGGACTACAATATGAGTGTGCATCACAGTATAGGAAAAGTTGACACAGAGAAAGTAAATTGTATGAAAATGATTGTAGAAAAGTTGATGAATGAACTCAAGGTAACTGTGGTCGACGGTAAATTACTAGATAATTTTGAGATGAACTTAATATGAGATAAAACCGAAAATCCACTACTTGCAGAAAATAATTAAACTTAAAAAAAAAATTATCTAATTGAAGACTTTCTGTGCCTAACTATGCGGTAAGATGCATATCTCGTAATAAATGGAATTTCTCTGAATTATTTTTAGGGAAATTCTGCATTTATGTCTAAGGAAAAAGTGATCAAAAAAATACCAATAGAGGAAGTTATTGAATATTTCCGCTCTGAAGGTATGGAGCTTTCGAAAGAAGAAGCTGAATTGATAATGGAGTTTCTTTACAACCTTACATTGATGGTCATTAAAAAGTATTTCGATATTGATCAGAAATGATATTCCTTACTAGAATATCCGACTGATAAACCTGAAATTTTCTTATTTGACCATACTTACTATTATTCTACATAACTAAATTTTATAATTATGAAAACAGCAGATTTATATATACGTGTATCGACAGATGAACAGGCGGATAAAGGTTATTCCCAAAGAGATCAGGAAGAACGTCTCAGACGTTATTGTTCACAAAATAATTTAACTGTAGGAAATGTTATTTATGAAGACCATTCTGCAAAATCTTTTAACCGTCCTGAATGGAAGAAGCTTCTGATTGAACTTAAGAAAAAAGGTTCTAAAACCAATGTTATTTTGTTTACGAAATGGGATCGTTTTAGTAGAAACGCAGGCGATGCCTATCAGATGATAAGCATCCTTTCAAAGTTGGGTGTGGATTTACAAGCCGTTGAACAACCGCTTGATCTTTCCATCCCGGAAAACAAAATGATGTTGGCTATCTATTTGGCTGCGCCCGAGGTTGAAAATGACAGAAGAGCACTCAACGTATTTTATGGAATGAGAAGAGCTGTCAAAGAAGGGCGTGTTATGGGAAAAGCCCCATTTGGTTATGCAAATAAGATAACCGAGAATGGCAAGAAGTATATTGCAATCAAAGAACCGGAAGCAACAAAAATGAAGTGGGCATTCAATGAATTGGCTAAGGGCATCTATGCAAGCAATTCTATAAGAACAAAAATTAATGAGTCTTTGAGAAAAGGTGTAAGTAGAACATCTTTTCATATAGCCATTCGTAATCCGATTTATTGCGGTAAAGTATTTGTTCCAAAACATAAGGATGAGGAAGCCTGTTTTGTTGAAGGTCAACATGAACCATTGATTAGTGAAGAGCTTTTTGACAAGGTACAAGAAATACTAGATGGTAAAAAACGACCTCGGAGACCGAACACAAAAATCACTGTTCAGGAAAACTTTCCTCTTAGAGGATTTCTGACCTGCCCTAACTGCGGTAAAACAATTACTGCCAGTGCTTCAAAAGGTCGAAATAATAGATACTATTATTACCATTGTAATTCTACATGCGGATTCAGAGAAAGAGCCGAAATCGTCAATAAAGTTTTTGAAGATGGACTAATGGCATTAGAAATAAATGCACCAGTTAAAAAATATCTTAAAAAACTTTTGACTGAAAATTATAAGAACTTCATTAACGATCCATTAAAAGAAAAAAAGAAAATATCTGACGAAATTGATACTTTAAATAACAAATTATCTTTTGCTCGAAACAAGTTTCTTAGTGAGATAATTGATGATGATGAATATCTGGAGATTAAAAGAGAATGTAAAGACCTGATTTCAAGGTTGGAAGAAGAACTGAATAAAAGTTCAATCCCTCAAATTAGCAATATAGATAAACTGCTCGAACAAGCCTTAGAGACGCTTCAAAATATCGGAAAACACTATCAAGAAGGAGAAATTGAGGTAAAGCGTGCAATTATTGGTTCGATATTTCCTGAAAAATTGGAATTTGACGGAAAACATTATCGAACCGCCCGAATTAACTCCATAGCACACTATATATTTCAGATAAACAATGAGTTAGATGGTGTAAAAAAAAAGAGAAATGATCAAAATGATCATTTCTCCTTGAATGTAGAGAGGAAGGGATTCGAACCCTCGATACAGTTACCCGTATACTACCTTTCCAGGGTAGCTCCTTCAACCACTCGGACACCTCTCTATTTGAGACTGCAAAAATAACGGAATTTATTGAATTTCCAAATTAATAATGAAATTAGTATGAAATTTCTCCGCAAAGGCTTCTGCTGAAATTATCCGCGAAATTCCCTTTATAGTTCGGGTTATCGATGAGGTGCATGGCTTTGGTAATAGCACTTTCAGCCGTCATATCTCTTCCGCTGATGGCGCCGATTCTTGAAAAAATATTGCTGTTTTCATACTTTCCGAATGATATACCTCCTGAAATACACTGGCTTACGACGACGATTTCTGTTCCGCTATTCCTGATCTGTTGAAGAGTTTCCACTGTTTTTTCACTGCTGAAAATAGTTCCCGATCCAAACACCTGTAGAATCAGAACTTTCATTGTTGAAATTTCTTTAAAATGGCTCAGATTCATTCCAGGAAAAATTCTCCAGAAAATAATATCTTCCGAAATATGATCGTCAACATGGAAATCAATTGCAGGATCAGCGCGGTGAAGATTATCTTTTATAATATTTAAATGTACCCCTGATTGTCCAAGAATAGGATAATTCGGACTTGCATACGCATCGAAATACTCTGCAGAATATTTCAGGGTGCGGTTTCCTCTCAATAATTTATATTCAAAATAAATCGCAACTTCCTGGATTACGGCTTCATCGTTTTCATATAGGCTGGCATAATATAGGCTTGTCAAAAGGTTTTCTTTGGCATCGGTACGAAGATCTCCGATCGGGAGCTGTGATCCCGTAAGGATAACCGGTTTTTTAAGTCCTTTCAACATAAAGCTTAATGCTGAAGCGGTGTAAGACATAGTGTCTGTTCCGTGAAGTATCAGAAAGCCATCATAATTATTGTAATTTTTATAAATATAGTGGGCGATAATCTTCCATTCCTCCGGGCCCATATCGGATGAATCCAACGGTTTTGAAAAAGGATGAACGAAAACTTCACATTCCATCAGCGTCATTTCAGGCATTTTTTCAAAGATATTTCCAAAATCAAATGCGCGCAGGCTTCCGGTTTCATAATCTTTCTCCATACCGATGGTGCCGCCGGTATAGATCAAAAGGACTTTTCGTTTCATAGATGAATTTTATTAGAATTTCATACCTCTTTCAGGATGATTCCTCAAAATTACGTTAATTTGCAAAGATTTGAAAATGAATGGAAGATTTAGCAAAAACTTTTGAATATTTAAAACAGTTTTTAACGGAAGAAAGATTGAGAAAGATTGAACATTTTTCCCGTGAAAGCTCAGATTTTGTGCTGCCTGTGGTAGAAGATATTTATCAGTTCCGAAATGCAGCCGCTATTGTGCGTTCTGTAGAGGCGTGCGGTTTTCATAAAGTGGTAGCTTTGCAGGAAGAATATAGTTTTGAACCGAATCTTCGTGTCACAAAAGGTGCCGATACCTGGGTTGAAGTGGAAAAGCTTCCCCGAAATATGGAGTCTTTTCAGAAAATTAAGGATAGAGGCTATAAAATATTGGCTGTTTCACTGGAGAATAACGCCACCATGCTTCCCGATTATCAAATCACTGAGCCTGTCGCCTTGGTTTTCGGAACCGAAATGGAAGGCGTCTCCCAGGAAATTCTTGATTTTGCAGATGAAACGCTGGCTATTCCGATGTATGGTTTTACCAGAAGTTTTAATGTTTCGGTAGCAGCGTCCATCTGTATGTATGAGCTGAAACAAAAGCTTATAAAATCTGATCTCGATTATAAACTGAACGAAGAGAAACTGATGAAAATGAAGATTCGATGGGCTGTCAATTCTATTCGAAGCGGGCAGGAGATCTTTGAGAAGTATCTGAAGGATCATCAGCTTTCTGAAATTTTTGAATAACTTTTTCTTGTTTTTCTCTAAAACTCTCTGAGATTCTCGTTGTATTGTTCTTTTCATTCTTATTGCATTTTTTAAGATTACTGAGCTAAGATAGGATGAATTTCTTATTTTCAATCACTTGTGAAAACTATGACGCGATTTGACGGCTTTTGACGGGATTTGACGTATTTCGTAGGTACTTTCTTCGGGTCTTCTTCGGATCACCTTCGGGTCGGCTTCGGAAAAATGGTACTTTTTCCGAAGAGCTTCCGAAGAACACCCGAAGGATTGTCGAATAAATCTGATCATCTTTTGAGGATTTTTGTAATTTTTTTCGTTAGCGTGTTTTTATTAAAATGCCTTTATGAGAGATTAATTTTTGTTAAAAGTCACTTGAATAAGAATAAAAATAATCTGCTGTTACTAAGCTGTAAATATTATTCACCAGAGCTCTTTCTTGGCATTTTTTTGTTACTGTAAATTCTTTGTAATCTATGATTTTAGTTTCCTATTTTTTTATAATTTCGCTCCGGATGTAAAGAATATGATCCAACCTTAAAAGCAAAAACTGCATCTGCCATCATAATGCGGCACCTTTTGTCGTCGGTGAGCATTAGTTTTGTATAACAGGTTTATATTTCAATCCAAAATTTAAAATTAATAAAACAAAAAACCATGATAACAACAACTTCTATCCAGGCAATTTCTTGTAATTGCTCCACTTTTTTAAAGACAAACAAATCTTTAGTTTCTTAAAATTAACTTCATCACAAACAATAATATTAACTCTTTCAAACACTACGTATGAAAAGACTCTATTTCAGTGCATTAACTTTATGCACATTCCTGAGCGTTTCCGCCCAGGAAGTCATCTGGCAGAAAGACATCCAATCTTCGACACAGGATTTTCTTTCGCAGATTACCACAACTATTGACCAGCAGTATTTGATAACCGGAAGTTCCATTAGGGCTGGAAGCGGGATGATGGAAGCGGGAAGTAAAAGCCAGATGCCAGACGCCAACAGCCAGAAGCAGAATAATGGCTACGATTTCCATTTAATCAAGCTCAACCAACAAGGGGAAGAAGTCTGGGAAAAATATTTCTCGGGACAGAACCATGATTTTCTATCCGCTACGGTGAACACTCAGGAAGGTGGGTTTTTGCTGGCAGGCACGAGTTTCAGCGGGAAAGGTTTTGATAAAAAAGAGGATTCCAAAGGTGGATCTGATATCTGGTTGATCCGGATCAATGAATTCGGAGATGAATTGTGGCAGAAAACCATTGGTGGCGCTTCGGATGAAGAAGCCAGAGCGGTGATCCAGACGACGGATATGGGATTTTTTGTGGCGGGGAATGTTGCCTTCGGCTCCGCTCAGGCAACGGGACAATCAACGGATCAGCGTTCCCTGAGGCTCTCGAAGGGAACAGCAGGCTATGGTTCTAAAGATGTTCTGGTAGTACGGCTGGATAAAAACGGAAAGCAATTATCACAATTGGTGTTGGGCGGAAAAGGTTTGGATGAAGTTGAGAAGATGATTCCAACGAAGGATGGCGGGGCTTTGTTGGGCGTGTATTCAAGAAGTAGTGCGGTAACAATGAATGATAAGCAATCAATGATGAATGATGATTCTCAGAACACAAATTCTAATTCGGGAATCAATCATCAATTATCAATCATCAATCATGCTAAAGCCAGCGGCAACTATGGTGAAGGTGATTACTGGATCATTAAGCTTTCGAAAGACGGAAAAGTGGAATGGGAAAAGAACTTTGGCGGAAAAGGTGATGATCATTTAAGAACCTTGGCGTTGACTTCTACCGGATACTTAATCGGTGGCGAATCAAGATCGGAAAGATCGGGAAATAAAACAGTCGGTATTGAAGAAGGAACTGACCTTTGGCTGATTTCACTCGATGAAAGAGGGGAAGAAATCTGGCAGAAATCTTACAACTTCAAGAATAGGGATGTACTGATGGGGATGAGTGTGATCAGCGGGAAGATGGAAGATGGAAGCGGGAAGTCTAAAGGTATTTTGCTGGGTGGTTATACTCAGGCGGAAGGACGGATCGAAAGTGATGATGAAACGTTTTGGATGCTGTACCTGGACCAAAATGGAAATGAGCAGTGGAGAAAACATGTGAAGGGAGAATCAAAGAAAAAAGAAGAGAGGCTTTCAGATATTAAATTAAACAGAGACGGTTCAATTGTGTTGGCCGGAACAAGTGCAGAAGAACTGGGAAAAGAGAACTGGAAGATTGTAAAATTGGGAGACAAGCAGATTGATCAGCTGATCGAAAAGCAGGATATTAAGATTTATCCGAATCCGGTGAGTGATTATGCATATGTGGAAATCAATATGGATGCTGGAAGCGGGATGCTGGGAGATGGGAAGACTGAAGCGGAGATTACGGTGTATGATATGGGCGGAAGACAGCTGCAGAGTGTAAAAACGAAGAATAAGGTAACGAAGATCAATACGCAGGCGCTAGTGCAGGGAGCGTACCTGGTGAGCGTGAAAACAAATGAGAATAAAACAGCGAGCGCTAAAATTATTAAGAAATAATACTAATATGAAAAAAATATATTTGCTATTTATAGCTTTAATTTATAATTTTTTATTATCACAGGGAACTGAATTGCCAAAAGTTATTTCGCCATCACCTAATGTAAGTTCGCTCAGAAAATATGGTGAAATCCCTGTAAATAACTATACTGGAGTACCAAGTAACATTATACCTTTATATACAGTAAAATCAGGAAATATTAAAATTCCAATTTCAGTATCGTATCATTCGTCGGGTATTAAAGTTACTGATGAAGCAAGTTGGGTTGGATTAGGCTGGTCATTAAATGCAGGCGGAGTAATAACTAGACAAGTACGTGGAATGGACGACTTTGGCTCTGGCGGATATCTCCGGTATGGAATGTATACTTTCCCTCCACAGTCAAATACTTTTACTATTATGAATACCTATCAAAGGATAAAATATAGTCTTTATCCTTATAGTACAAATTATCCTCCAAGTGTTCACGAAATTATGACACCTGCAATGAAAGCATATTTAGGGGGGTATATATCATCACAAGTATTTGGATCAAATGGATTAGATTCTTATGGTTATCTTTCGGATATGGATCCTTTAGTAGGACCTCAAGATGGAGAACCTGATATATATCATTTTAACTTTTTGGGATTTTCAGGTAAACTTTTAGTCAAAAAGAATTCAACCGGTGGATTGAAAATTGTGTCAACAGAAGATGGACAATTAAGCTTTAGCTATAATATAGATACTAAAAAATGGACGGTAAAAGATATCCATGGTATGGAATATGAATTTGGCGTACTAGAATATTCAAGATCAAGACAAAAGACCTGTAATCAATCAGAAGAGTATGTAAGCGAAACCAATATAACAGGATGGTATATTAATAAGATAAAATCACCTACTGGCGAAGAGGTTACATTTGAATATTTATATGATAATCCTTCATCGATTGGAGGTGTAAATATTGTAAGTCCAAATGGGATTGAGGAGCAAGGAAATATTCAGTGGAAAAAATCGATAGAAGCAGGAGACACTAAAAGCTATTTTACAACTAATACAGCGGGTCTTTGCTTACCAGAGAGTCAGATATATAATAGAACTATCAAAAACTATACGGAAAGTTATGAAAAATATTTGAAAAGAATTAATTTTAAAGAAGGCTACATAGATTTTGCAATGAATTCAAACAACAGAGATGATCGTAAGCCATCTTCAAGTGGTATTTCAATAGGTTCATTGAATAATTTCACAGTGTATGACAAGGATAATAATATGATTGAAAGAGTTGGATTTATAACAAGCTATTTTAATCAGGATAAAATAAACCTAACAAATAAACAAGATTATTTACGTTTAAAATTAGATGCTGTTGTTTTGCATTCAACTAGCAATAATCCACAATGGTATAGATTTCAATATAATGATATTCCACTGCCTCCAAAAGACAGCTATTCTGTAGATTAATGGGGATATTACAATGGTGCAGCAAATAATAATATTCAAAGATATAAATTTCAACCAATTTCTTCTTCTACATTTTTTTTAGAAATTTCTGAGTATTTTAATAAAAGCTTGTCAACACTTATTCCTTATTATGATTATATTGATAATGATCTTGTAGTAAGATTAGACGGAGCAAATCGTAATCCCAATGCAGATTTCATAGAGACAGGTATTTTAAAAACTATTTATTACCCTACAGGAGGCAGAACAAACTTTGAATATGAGCCTAACACTTACTATAAATCTGATGGTAAAAATATATCTGAAGTAACTTATGATGTAGCGGCTTTAGGCACAACTGAAAAAACTTTTACTATTTCTGAAAAATCATTTGTAAAGGTAGAATATAATTTTAAAAATAATTCTTCGCCTTATGAATATAGTGATACTCAAATATATCCTAAGGTATTAGCAACAGACGTTTCACTGGAAAGACAAGGTGGAGCCGTCGGTAAAATCCGGTTTCTACCTTCCAAAACCCTATCAGGACCAAATAATTTGGAATATTTTTCAAGACAGACTAAAACATCTATTGCGGTGCTTTTGGATCCTGGAACATACAAAATAAAGACAAATAATGGAGGATTTATCTATTTTGATCTTAGTTTGAAAGCAACAGTACAGAATAAGTATACTTCTGTAAATCAAATAGGAGCTGGTTTAAGAATTAAGTCGATCAAAAATATAGATGGAACAGGAAATTTACAAGAAAAATTGTTTTCATATAACATCACAGATGGTAATAGTTCTGGAAAAATTATGAGTCCATTATTTAATTTCTATAATGCAACTAGCTATATGGAAGGATACATGTCAGATCCTCCTTCTTTACCTTATTTTGCAGATATGGAATCTGCTTTTATAAATTCTTTAAAGACTCCTATTTATAAGAGAAATCAACCTATTGCTAACTTTATCGAAGCTTCTGGAAGCAGTTTTCTGCCATTAGGAAATTCAGCAGCAGGCCAATCAATCGGATATAGCCAGGTAACTGTAAGTAATGTTAATGCTGTTCCATTCTCATTTCAAAAAAATATAGGAAAATCAGTATATAGATATAATAATTTTCCAGATGTTCTATTTGGCACCTTTGTACCTTACGTAAAAAAAGATAGACAATATGATGAAAACGGACAATTAATAAATGAATACCATTATGATAGTACGGATAATTTACTATCTGAAAAAGAATATACGTACAATCTTGGAGAATCTTTTAATATACCGGGACTAAGAATTATGAGAAGTTCATCCCCTTATTGCTTTATCAATCCCTTTGGTGCAAATAATGGCTCAATGTCTCCTCCTTGTGATGAAATGGTGAAAGGTGTTATTTTTGATCGATTTTATGAGGAAAAGATTAACTGGTGGTATCCGAATAAAATTATAGAAAAAAATTATCCCTCTGTCGGAGGTACACCTGTTATTACTACAAAAAATTTCTCTTACGATAACACCAATCATAAACAAATAACAAAGGAAGAAACTATTTTTCCAGATGGGTCAACTGCTAAGAAGACTTATCAATATGCAGATGAGATGGATAATCAATTAATGAAATCAAAAAACATGATTGGTATTCCATTGGTTAGTTCAACCCAAAAAACAATTGACGGAACAACAAAAACTTTGCAAAAAGTAGAAACTTATTTCCCGAAAACTTCGGCAGAGACTTCCTCGACCAATGGACTTTTGCTGCCGTTATCTACAAAAATATATGCATTAGATAACCTTGCTTCTCCAAATAATTTTGTAACATATGATAAATATGATTCTAACGGGAATATCCTTCAATATTCAGAAAAAGGTATTAGCCCAGTATCATTTATCTGGGGATATAATAAAACTCTTCCTATTATAAAAATTGAAGGTATGGGCTATGATGTATTAATGGGGATTTCCGGGATTAGCACCTTAGTTGATGATCTGATTGCTAAATCAAATCAAGATACTGATGTAAATTCTGAAAATCTTTTAATTCAGAAACTAGATGCTTTCCGCAACAATTCAAATCTTTCCAATTATCAAATCACTACCTATACTTATAAACCCTTAATTGGTATTACAAGTGTAACACCACCAAGCGGGATTCGCGAAATGTATGTATATGATGATAATAACCGTTTGAAGCAGGTAGTTGATATGAATGGAAATATTTTGAAAGAAAACAAATATAACTATTCTAATATCATGGTAGATAATCCAACAATATTAAATATTGTTGGACCAAATATTATAGGAAATACAAATGCAACGGCTACGTATACATTTACAATGCCTAATATGCCTACTGACTTACATTATTACTGGTCTATCAACCCGAGTGTAGGTGCCAGCTATCCAATGCCTTATGATAGTCCCACTGTGAGTACTACTTTTACAAATTCTGGTGTGTATACTATTAAACTCGTTGCTTATAAAGCTTCATCGGGACAATCAATTAGTGTATCAAAAATTATAAATGTAAATATGAGTTCTCCATCTCCACCATACAATGGTTCTACCTTGAATGCAATAGATCCTACAGTTTTTCAAACGAGTGGTTTATATCTCAATGGAAACAGTGTATCCGGATATTTTGTATTCAGACCCGGGATTTTTACGGGGACAAAAGATATTGCTCTTATTCCTTCAGATAAAATTCCTCTAACAGACAGAACAGTAAATTATTCTGAAATAAACTCAGCTGTGGGGATTAACAGACAGTGGACTTTCACATTTAAAACTACAGGCGTTTTGAGTGCATCTTACAATGGTACGCCACTTACCGGTACCACAGATATAACAATTAACTCTTTCCAATATCAAAAACAATAACCGATGAAAAAAATATTAATCCCTGTAGGTGCTTTGCTGTTGTCCGGACTGGCGAATGCCCAGAATCAATCCAGTACAACAGAGAATTTTGTTTACACAAAGACTTATTTAGATTATAATGGAACTACCGCTACGAAAACCTCGGAAACCGTACAGTATTTTGATGGCTTAGGAAGACCCAAGCAGGTAGTGAATGTCAAAGCCTCTCCGCAAGGCAAAGATGTGGTAACCCATATCGAATACGACGGCTTCGGAAGACAGGTAAAAGACTACCTTCCGGTACCCCAGCAGGGAACACAAAACGGAGGAATTTATACGTCTCCATTGAGCAATGCTACCCAACCTAACCTTTACGGTTCCGAGAAGATCTTTTCAGAGAAAATCCTGGAAAACTCACCCTTGGATAGGATCCTACAACAGAAACAGGTAGGTACTGCCTGGGATACGAAGCCGGTCCAGTTTGGTTATGATGCCAACACAACAGCGGATGAGGTGAAAAAATACACCACGGTGACCACCTGGGAAAACGGAGCCACAAAAAGTACCATCACCCAAAGTACTGTTTATGGTGATGCTCAATTGTATAAAAACACGGTAGCGGATGAAGACGGCAACCAGACCATTGAATTCAAGAATGGAGAGGGACAGGTGTTGTTGGTCAGAAAAATGCTTAATGCCACAGAAAAAGCCGATACGTATTATGTGTACAATGAATACAATCAGTTGACTTTTGTTATTCCTCCTCTTGCTGATATTTCAGGGGATACCGATGAGACAACCTTAAATAACCTTTGTTATCAGTACAAATACGACGGAAGAAACCGTCTGGTAGAAAAGAAGCTTCCGGGCAAAGGCTGGGAATACATGGTATATGATAAGCAAGATAGGCTGGTGATGACCCAGGATGCTAATATGGGAAGCACCAAGCAGTGGCTTTTCACCAAATATGATCAGTATGGCAGGGTGGCCTACACAGGTATTTATACAAGTTCTGCAAATTATGATGGTCAGGGAAGGGCTTCGGAACAGGCGAATGTTGACTCCAGGGGCAGCAATAATGTAACGCGGTCTGCTGCAATAGGCTTTAACAACAGCAACATGAATGTGTATTATGATAATTCAGCTTCCAGCAGTTATCCCAACACCATTACCAAGCTTTTAAGCATTAATTACTATGATACTTATCCGTCAGGATCACCTGCTGCCACCAATGTTTTTGCACAGTCCCTTTTAACAGATAATGCAGCAAACGGAATTTCCACCAAAGGACTTCCTGTAGCTAATTATGTAAAAAATATTGAAAATGATGGCTGGACCAGGAATTATACTTGGTATGATACCAAAGGCAGGGTAATCGGAGTCCATTCGGTAAATTATCTTGGAGGATATACCAAAACAGAAACCCTGCTGGATTTTGCAGGAATTCCACAAAAGACCAATACCTATCACAAAAGGGATGGAAATATGGTAGAAGTTCAGGTGAAGGAAAGATTTGTATATAATGCACAGAATATGCTTTTGAAGCACTATCATCAGGTAGATAATAATGCAGAGGAACTCTTAACCGAAAACAGCTATAATGAGAAAAGTCAGTTGATCAACAAAAAAGTTGGGAATAATCTTCAGAGCATCGATTACGCCTACAATATCCGTGGCTGGATGACCGGCATCAATCCGGCGGTAATAGCATCCATGGAAAACAAGCTTTTCGGTTACGATATCCGGTACCAGAATCCTACAAATACTCAGCTGTCCCCCGCAAGGTATAATGGTAATATATCCGAAGTGAACTGGAGGACAACTGCAAACGGAATCCTGAAAAGATATGCTTACCAATATGATGGGCTGAACCGTCTTACGAAGGGAACCTTTTTAAATCCGGATAATGCGGAACCTGAAAGCAAATGGAATAATGAGACGGTAAATTACGATATCAACGGGAATATAACTCGTCTCAGAAGAAATGCTAAAAGTTTTTACAATGGCAATGCAGAGCTTATTGATGATCTGGTGTACGAATATTCCGGCAACCAGCTAATGAGTGTTAATGACAAAACTGACAACCCTACAGGCTATGAAGGAGGCGGAAACCCGATGGAATATGATGCCAACGGGAATATGAAAACGATGCCGGATAAGCAGATTCATACTATTGGATATAATCATCTTAACCTTCCCAATGCGCTTAAGATAGAGGAAAATAAAAAGAAAATGATCTATCTGTACCGTGCCGACGGAACCAAGCTGAGAAAGACATTTAACTTCCTGAAACAGGATGGCTCTGTCTACACTACCATTACCGATTACCTGGACGGATTCCAGTATCTGAGCACAGCAGGAAATCCCCCGAATGAGCTTGATCCTATAGAATACGCCTACGAACAAGAATCTTTTATAAAGGAAGCAGCGGTGAAAAATCCTACCCCTACCCTTAATTTTTTCCCAACTGCTGAAGGGTTTTATGATTATGAAAAAAAGGAGTACATTTACCAGTATAAAGATCATTTAGGAAACGTACGGGTAAGCTATAAAAAAATAGCGGGCGGCATTGAGATTACGGATCAGAATGATTATTATCCTTTCGGGATGAATATCCCAAGGGAAGAAAAAGCGGTCTTTGGGAAAAGTAGTTTGTATAATTACAAGTACAGTGGGAAAGAGCTGCAAGAGACCGGAATGTACGATTATGGAGCAAGATTTTATATGCCGGATATTGGAAGATGGGGTGTCGTTGATCCTGCCGCTGAATTAGGAAGAAGATTTTCACCCTATAATTATGCCTTTGATAACCCAATAATGTTTGTTGACCCTGATGGAATGTGGCCTTGGCCAACTTGGAACCAGGTTAAAAAATTTGCAAGTGGATATGCTAAAGGAGCTTGGTCGACTGCGGGAAATATGGTAAAAGGAGTTGCAACAAGTACATATACAGGTATTACGGGAGGATTCAGAGAAGCTAAAAAGGTTTATAATGCATATCAAACGGGAGGTGCGAAAGCGGCGGCGAAACAGTATGTGAATTCCGTTTATGAAACCAGCGGAGCCAAGGCTATTGTGGAAACTGCAAAAGGCGTAGCAAAAGGAGATGCAGAATCTATAGGATCTGCAGTTGTTACTGTAGTTGCTGCAGTTGTTACTCATAAAGCAGCAGGAGGGAAAGTAGCAACTGCTACTGAAGCAGAGACAGCTTCAGTGTCAAAAACAGTAACTGTTACACAGGAATCTGTTACGCAAGCATTACAGGATTCAAATTTACAAACTGCTCAAGGTGTTGTTTCCGGACCTATGGTTGAAAGATATGTTCAAATGGCACAAGATGGAAATACTGCACCTCCAATAAAGGTTACAAGCGATGGTGTAATTGTAGATGGAAATCACAGATATGTAGCCGGGAAATTAACAGGTAATGAACCAGCCCAAGTTCCAGGAACTTTATCTCCAAGCCAACAATCTAAAGTTCAACCCGTCCAAAATACAAAAGTTGATCCGAATGATTGGGGTGGACATTAAAATTAATTTATTATGATTATATACTGTGAAAATGATAATGAAATAAGAATACCATATGATAAATTAGATGGAGTCCTTATAGAGAATTTAGAATTACATAGAGCAAAGCTTGAGAATATGAATTTAAGTAATACAAGTTTTTTTAAGTCAAACCTTAGAGGAGCATTTTTATTCAACTCAAATTTGATAAATTCAAATCTTTCTTTAACTAAATTAATAACCTCAGATTTAAGAGATACCTTGCTATTAGGCTCCAATTTATCTGAAAGTATAGCTTCATACTGTGATTTTAGTCATGCAAAATTGCAAGGAGCTAATTTAGGAGGGGCTAAAATTGACTTTGCAAACTTTACAGGTGCAAACTTATCTAGTGCAAATATGCTTTGTATTGATATTGAAAAAGCGATATTTAAAGATACTGTATATAATACTGAAACTATTTGGCCTGAAGGTTTTGATCCTTCAAGTAATGGATGTATGCTGTTATAAATGTCTTCGTTCCCACGCGATTTATTGTGTGACAGATAAATAAGAACCCACCGCAATTGCGGTGGGTTACTAAACTTCGAAAACAATAAGTATATCTACAACAATGTAGACCATTTAGGAAATACAAGGTTGAGTTATTTCAATAATGGCAGCAGCATAGAAGTTCTTGAAGAAAACAATTATTATCCGTTTGGGTTGAAGCACGAAGGGTATAATGCGTTGGCAGGGAATTCTGCTTATCAGTACAAGTACAATGGTAAGGAACTTCAAGAGACGGGAATGTATGATTATGGCGCAAGATTCTATATGCCGGATATTGGAAGATGGGGAGTCGTGGATCCGCTGAGCGAAAAGGGACATAATTTTTCTCCATACAATTATGCCATAAATAATCCTATTAGATTTATTGATCCCGACGGTTTATGGATAGGTATTATAGACGAGGGTAATCGATATCGTTATTCTAATGGACAGACACAACAACAAATAGATGGAAAATGGCAAGCAATTGATAAAAATGTCCAGTTATCTGATAACGTTGTTGCAATTGTTGCAGGTTTACAAGCTTTAGAAAATGGTGGAGATGCGGGAAGAGATTTGGTTTCTTATTTTGATAATGATAAGCATGATGTCAACATTATGTATGATAAAGGAAATACCGGGGAAGCAGGATATAAGCAATCTGATCCAATTAAAATAGATCCTAAAGAAAGAACCAAGACACCAACCGCATTTGATCTTAAAGAATCTCCATTTTTCGTAAGTCTGGGACATGAATTAGGTCATAAAAGAGACGAAAATAACTATCTTCTTAGTGGAAATTGGTTTGGGGTAAGTAGGGGTGAAATTTTTGCTTCGCATATAGAGAATATGATACGTGCAGAAAATGGTTTGCTTTTAAGGTCATCATATACAACAAATCCGAAAATTTTTGGAGGTTTGGACCTACAAACAGTTTTGATTGATTGTGCTGGAAATAGTCTTTATTATAACCAATTTGGAAAAGCTTTAGAGAATGTTTCTATAGATGATAGATCAAATGCTGCTAGATCAGTATATGGTACGACGGATTCATCAATTTTAAAAAGAAGATATAATTATTATGATAATATTAAACGGACAAATAAAAAATAAATTTTCTATAACTATCCTTAGTATTATGCTATGTATGCAGTCATGTAATGCTCAAGAACAAAAGATTACAAAATTTTTCAATGATAAAAAGAAAATCTTATACAATGATTGTATTAAAGAGTCAGAAATTGATAAAATAAAGAAAAAAGATGAAAACAAGGAGGTTATAGAGTTGATGATTAATGGATGTAAGGATAGAGTAATTATATTCGATAACTTCATAGACGGAACAAGCACTTTATTGACTTCATTACCCAATAAAGAAAATGATTGTATAATTTTCAATTGGAAAAAATATGATAGTTATATTCCTGCTCCTACGGTTAGTTTACTCCAAACCAATAAGACACAAGTTGTAGAATTTACTTATTATGATGAAGTAAGAAACACTTATGACATTACTATGAGAAAAAAGGTTTATGAAGATAAAGAAGGAAAATTTAAAAATGAGCTTCAGTTTATTCAAGGTACTTTAAATGGGGAGAAAATGGATGATAATATAGCTCGTTACTCAAGAAACGATTATTATATTATTAAGAGAATTAAAGGAAAATATTTTTTTTATACTATAATTAATGGAAAGTTAGAACTGGTTCAATAAAAATCCTATTTAATGCGAATATGCCATTTCTATACTGTCAATTTATCGCTCGTATCGCTCGATAAAATTAGACACATTGAAGTGTTCGGTTAATAGAATTTGAAAATCAGTATATTTACAATTATACTGCCATTTAGGAAACGTACGGGTAAGCTATAAAAAAGGAAACAACGGCATTGAAATTACGGATCAGAATGATTATTATCCTTTCGGGATGAATATCCCAAGGGAAGAAAAAGCGGTCTTTGGGAAAAGCAGTATGTATAACTACAAGTACAACGGGAAGGAGCTTCAGGAAACAGGAATGTATGATTATGGGGCAAGATTTTATATGTCAGATATTGGAAGATGGGGCGTAACTGATAGGAAAGCAGAATTATATTTTGATAAATCAAGTTATGTTTATGCTGGAAATACACCTATCAATGCAATTGATCCTGATGGAAATTTAATCATTTTTATTAATGGACAACACGGAGGTTCTGGAGGTTCTGCCGAATATTGGAAAGGACAATTTAGAGGTTATATGTCTGTTGGAGGAGGACAACCAGTTGCTATGTATAATAGATTTGATGTTACAGCTAGTAGATATCTTAATGATAATAATCGTATGTATGTAGATGGTGCTTTGGGAGGTTGGTTTAATACAATTCAAGGAGAAAGTAATTACAGAGGGTGGAATTTGGTTTCTTCAGATAGAATTACTGCTGGTTATGAGCAGGGTATGAGAGAGGCAGAAAATATAATTGCTGGGTTAGAAAGAGATAAAACTACAGGAGAAATAATTGAAACAATTAAAATCATTACTCACAGTATGGGAGGAGCTTATGGAAAGGGCTATGTTGCTGCACTAAAAAAATATGCTAAAGATAATGGACTTGAAAAGCAAGTTAGAATAACTTTAGTTGCAGATTTTGATCCTTTTCAAGCGAGTGAAATTTGGGCTGATCCTAATATTGATACTAGGCAATTTGTTAACAAAATGGCAGATGGTAGAAAAAAAGAATCTTTAAGTGGAATGGCAAATGAAAGAGAAAATGGTGTGGATGATGACCATTATAAAGAAAATTCCAATCATACTGGACATTCAATTTTTTATTTCTTTCAAAATCTCCAAAATCTTCAGGAAGGGACATATACGTGGGATGGTAAAAATTGGATTTGTCAAACTTGTAGTCATTAAAAATGAAGAAAATATTTTTTTATCAATCCGTTGTTGCCTTTTTAATGTTCTTGCTGTATTTAAGGATTGGAAATTATGGAGGAGGAAGTGTTGCTTGGGAACCAATTGTTATGTTGCAAATTTTAGTGCTTAATTTTATATTTCAAATAGTTTTTTATTATTTGTTTGATAAAATGAAATTATATTTTTCTTTTAACTTGTTCCAATTTATTTTTATCATATTTTATGGTTTATCCATTTATATAATAACAGGAAGTAATTTTTTAACTAATCTAAATAGTAGAGATAATTTTATAAGGTATATTAATAAGGGTTATATAATATCATTATTAGCGTCGGTTGTTTCTTCAATATTATTAGCTAAAACAAGGCATTTACCAAAAAAATAAACCAACCTCCCACTCTTCGAAGTTTTCAACTTCGTGGGAGATAAAACACAAAACCTCCTTTTGGACTAAAGTATGAGGTTTATAATCAGATGACTGGAAATCCAAATTACAGCTATAATTACAAGTATAACGGAAAAGAATTACAGGAGACCGGGATGTATGACTACGGTGCGAGATTTTACATGCCGGATATTGGAAGATGGGGTGTTGTTGACCCGCTGGCGGAAAAAATGACACGTCATAGTCCTTATAATTATGCGTTCAACAATCCGATACGTTTTATTGATCCGGATGGAAGGGAAAATAAAGACTGGTATCAGAAAGATGGTACCATGCAATTACAATATTTCGAAGGAAGCGGAGAAAGAGAAGGATATACTAATGTGGGCACTAATCCTACTGTATATGTAAAAGGATCTGACACGGCTTCAGCAGAGCTAAATAGCGATGGTTCAGCTACATTTAATGGAAAATCATATAGTAACGGAGAATCATTTAATGTAGGTCCAAATACAATTATTACAGGAGGTGATAATACAGGTTCTTATTGGAGTTTTAGTGCAAATTTTGCATTTGGAGGAGGAGCAGGTTTTTCTATTGGACAGGTTACAGATACCAATAAAGAAACAGACTGGTTCTTTTCTCTGAATGGGAATTTAGGATTAAGTGCAAGTGCTGGATTTGAAAAAGGTTTAATTACACCTACTGATCCTGGGCATAGTTCGTAAATAGTGATTTTGCAGGAGAAGGTCGCGCAATTTCTGGTGGAGCGGGACATCTTTCTTCAACTGTTGGTGGAACTTTTACTCGTTCTTATGATGGCTACAAAAATACGGATCAGTTCGATCCTGCAAATTTTGGCAGAAACACTCAAACTGTTAAAAATGGATATTCTACCATAAGCACGAGTATTGGTCCTGGAGTGGGAGTTTCACCTGTAATGTGGACAGCATCTAAAACTTGGGTACGTGGAAAATAATTTTAATATAGAAGTTGATAAATCCAGTAAAAAAACTATTATAATATTTATAATAGTTTTTGGAAGCATTTTATTACTAACAATAATGTATTTAATCTTAAATTCAAATTCTGATAGAAAGCAAAAGTTATTATCTATTGAAAGACATACGAGAGTAATTGATATTTATAATAATAAACATGAACATAATTTTCTGTATGTTAAGTTTTCCAATGGTTCTCAAAAAATCTTAGAATATCCATATAGAGTTGGAGATTCAATATCAAAGAAAAAGGGAGATTCAATAGAATATATTTTCAGAAAAGATAGTATAATAGAGAATAATCTTTTCGAAGAATCTCGAAAAAATGGTCTTTTAGAATAATAATAAAAGGTAGTGTCTCACTAACTGTTGAAATTAAAATACCTGTTCCTTTTATAAAATAGTAAATAATGATTATAATAATACAAATATCACATACGTTATTTTTTTTGGCAATAAATTATCTAATTTTCATTAATTATAATAGAAAAATTAGAGTAATGCCATTCTATATTATTTTCTTGCTATTATATTTATCAGGATTATTTTATTTAAATACTCAGTATAATGCTATCTCAAATAAACTACTTGTAGTTTTGTTATTCTTTTCACTAGCAATAATACTACTTAATATAATGAAAAGATTTATCAATATTGGAAATAACAAAGTCTTTAGAGAGAATAATAATTTTAAGCAGAATTATATAGGTTTAAAGAATGTTATTTTTGAGAAGATAGTGCCAATTATGATTTTTGTATATCAAATATTGTTGATAAGGTTTCCTGTTATCTTTGAAAGAATGTCTAATGAGTAATTCTTCCCCGCGCGAACTCGTAGCTCGTGTTCCGCTATAAAACACAAAACCCACCGCAATTGCGGTGGGTTTAATAGATTAAAAAATTGATATGTACGTTTGAATTATTTCAGTAATGGTAGCAGCCTAGAAGTCTTGAAGAAAACAATTTGGGTTGAAGCATGAAGGGTATAATAATTTGGCTGGAAATCCTGCTTATCAGTATAAGTACAACGGAAAGGAACTCCAGGAGACCGAAATGTATGATTACGGAGCAAGGTTTTATATGCCGGATATTGGAAGATGGGTGTGGTGGATACGAGTATATAACCATAGAGCAGATATTGGAGCTTGGGGACCCTCTGGTTTGGTGTCTCTCGTAACAGCAAAACAAAAAATTAAATCATGAGTAAATATTTTTCACTAGTTTTTATAGTCATTTTAGGAGTTAGTTGCAAAAATCATCTTTATTCCCAACAGAGTAAGGATGTTTATCAACAGGTTGTTAGTGCATTTATCGAAGACAGAAATTCGCAGATAAAAATTGACCCTAAACAAAATATATTAATATTGGCAGCTAACACTAATGAAAATGACATGAATTCATATAATATTATAATATCTTTTGTAAACCCAAAATTATTGACAGGATTCCATTATAGTAAAGTTTATAAAATAGATGAATATAGATTAATTATAGATGAATCGAAAGACTTAAGAAATAAATCAGAGCTATTAAAAAAATTTTTTAAAGAAACAAAATATGAAGATTTAAACCTAGCAATAAAACCAATTGAATATGATTCAAAATATTGGCTTATTACATTTAATTCTAAGAATGAAATCACTCATATTTCTCCTTCTCAAAAATCAAAAGAGATCAAACTATTACTTTTAAACAAAGAGGTGAAATTTAGTGTTGATTTTGAAGATTAAAAAATATTGATTTCAAAAAGCTCCGATCGATCGGAAAGCGGAACTGGTAAGCCGACTGGTCTCAAACACCAATTCTCACCCAACATTTTATTTTCACATAAGATAGATCATAAATATAAAATACTATATATTCTCACTAATCATTTCCTTCCAAATTATAATAATTCCACGCCGCCACAAAAATGCCCGCGGTTTCCGTTCTCAATCTTTGATTTCCCAGAGAAACTGCTTTTACATGATGGTCAGCCAGGAGCATAATTTCCTTTT
This sequence comes from Chryseobacterium taichungense, assembly GCF_900109935.1. GTDB lineage: Bacteria > Bacteroidota > Bacteroidia > Flavobacteriales > Weeksellaceae > Chryseobacterium > Chryseobacterium taichungense. Next base: position 277,637 of record NZ_FOBV01000005.1, read on the forward strand.
CGGAAAAATCGCCTTCAGGGCCGATAAGGAAAGTGATGTGGTTGAGTGTGGGGATTTCCTTTAATGTGATTCTATGAAGATTTTCATGACAATGCGCTACAAAAGTATTTTCGGAAGTAATGTTTTTTAAGAAATCCTGAATTTTAATGCTGTCATTAATGACCGGAAAATGAAATCTCAAACTTTGCTTGGAAGCAGCTATTGCCTGTTTTCTCAGTTTATCGATATTCAGGTTTTTGCGCTCTGTTTTTTCAGTCTGTAAAATGGTAATTTCTGAAATGCCCATTTCCACTGCTTTTTCAATAAAAAATTCGATACGGTCGATATTTTTGGTAGGGGCAATCGCAATATGTAATGCAGGAAAAAAGTCTGGCAAATTGTTTTTGATATCATCTACAGCAATATTTGCTTTTTTGCCTTCAATCATCAGTTTTCCGGAAGCGAGATTTCCTTTTCCATCGGTTACATGAATTTCTTCACCTTCCTTCATCCGAAGAACTTTTACAATGTGTTGTTGTTCTTCATCATTGATCATTACTTTATTTCCTTCAATCTCTCCGTAGAATAATTTCATTACAAATCGTATTTCGCCGTTGCACTGGTTCTTAAATCCGTAAATTCTCCCCGCTCAAATTTCAGTTGAGCCACCATGGCAATCATTGCAGCATTATCAGTGGTGTATTCAAATTTTGGGATGTAAATATTCCAGCCAAGTTTTTCATGATTATCTTCCATAGCTTTCCTTAATGCTGAATTAGCCGAAACCCCACCGGCAATGGCAACTTCACTAATATCTAAATCTTTTGCTGCTTTTTCCAGTTTATTCATCAAGATTTCAATGATAGCTTTCTGAACGGAAGCGCAAAGGTCATTCAGATTATTTTTAATAAAGTCCGGATCTTTTCTTACTTCTTTCTGTATGAAATACAATACAGAGGTTTTGATTCCGCTGAAAGAATAATCATAATTCTCAAGCTTAGGTTTATTGAATTTAAAAGCATCGGGGTTGCCTTCTTTCGCGAGCCTGTCAATGATAGGTCCGGCAGGATAATCAAGGTCAAAGATCTTTCCGATTTTATCGAAAGCTTCTCCGGCGGCATCGTCGGTTGTTTTTCCGATAATTTCCATGTCAAAATAATCCTTTACCAGGACGATCATCGTGTGTCCGCCGCTTACCGTAAGGCATAAAAAAGGGAATTTTGGCGGCATAGGATTTGCATCCTCAATGAAATGCGCTAAAATATGCGCCTGGAGGTGATTTACTTCAATTAGAGGAACGTCTAAGCTCATTGCCAAAGACTTAGCAAAGGAAGTTCCTACCAGAAGAGATCCCAAAAGTCCGGGTCCGCGGGTAAAGCCTATCGCGGAAATTGCATTTTGTTGTATATTTGCTTTAGTTAGAGATTTTTCAACAACCGGGATGATATTTTGCTGATGAGCACGTGATGCAAGCTCAGGAACAACACCGCCATATTCTTTATGGATTGCCTGATTTGCAGCAATGTTCGACAGAATAGAATTTCCCTTGATGATAGCTGCTGATGTGTCGTCGCAAGACGATTCAATACCTAAAATTATAGAGTCGCTCATAATAATGGCAAAGTTAGAGAATAATAACGAGAATGAGAACAAAAAATCGGTAGCTGAAAACTTAGGTAATCAGGTACAAAAGGCGGTTGAAAATGCCGGAGACAAAGTAAAGGAGACTGTGAAAGAGGCTTCTGAGCTTGCTTCTGATGCCATTAAACATCCTGTTGAAACTGCTGAGGAATTCGGAAAACAAGCCGTAAAAGACGTTACCAGCTATTCATGGTGGGCTCGTTTATTGCTGATTCTTTTCTGGTTGGGGCTTGGTCTGGTCGTTTCTATTTTTATCATTATCAACCTTCCTGTCACCAAACAATGGGCCGCAGATCAGGCTTTACAAGTTGTAAACCGGGATTTCAAAGCACAAATGTCAACCGAAAGTGTTGAGGTTAATTTTTTCGGAAATGTAAAGGTTAAAGGATTAAAAATCAAAGACTACAAAGGATACGATTTTATTCAGTCAAAGGAATTTATTGCCAATTCGAACTGGCTTTCACTGTTTAAAAATATCACCAAAAATAATTCGTTAAGTTTTAATTCATTAACCTTAAAAAATGCTGACGTTAAAGTCATTACGTATAAAGGCGACAGTATTTCAAACTTTATCCGTTTCACACAATTATTCGACAGCGGAAAAAAGAGAGATCCCAACAAACCTCCTTTTCAGCTGGATTCTAGACTGCAGATTCTGGATTCTAAAGTTTCCATTGTCAATTTAAATTCTCCCGGTGAAAAAGGAAAATGGCTTACAGCGACCAATTTTAATCTGAAAGCGCCTAACGTAAAAGTAAACGGAAGAAATATTTCAGCACTGATCAACAATATGTCTTTCACGACAACACGATGGGGTAAATCCCATTTCGTAGACACTTTTTCAACGGAACTTTCCATGACTCCGGAGTATCTTGCTTTAAAAGATCTTACTTTAAATACAGATCATTCACTTTTACAGGGAGATATTAAATTTAATCTTCATGACGACGGATCATGGGCTGATTTTGCCGATAGAGTGAAGTGGCAAATGAATTTAATGCAGGGAAGTCAGCTGAGCGGTTACGACATCAGTTATTTTGTGACCAACTGGGATAACTTTAAGCCGTTTAACATCTCCGGAAAAATGGCGGGTCCTCTGAATGATTTTAAACTTGATAATTTCCTGATCAGAAACCCTGATGTGAATATCGCGACAAAATCAATGAAGGTCAACAAGCTGTTAAAAGGTAATTTTTTAATTGAAACCAATGATCTTTCTGCAGATTTTACCTATAAAGATCTGAAAGCAATGATGCCTACATTCATTTCCCAAAAGATGAAAAACTTTGCTGATGATTTTGGAAAATTAAAATATAATGGAACCGCAAGCGTGAATCCTAATCGGGTGTACGTGGCAAGCGGAAATTTGATGACAGGAATCGGGCAGGCAAAAATCACCCAGTTTTCTTTAACGGATTACAGTTCCTCAATGCCTAAATATGTCGGAATTGCTGAATTTAAAGATTTAAATACTTCCGTTATCACAAAGAATAAATCAGTAGGTTTAATCTCGGGAAGATTTGATGTCAATGGTCAAAGCTTCGATGTGAATACCATGAGGATTACCACCAAATCCAGGATTACCAGTATTGAAATCATGAATAAAGAGATCAATAATGTGTACTTGGAAGGTCTACTGGATCATAAAAAATATAACGGACTAATCACGGTCAATGATGAACAGGCTAAGGCTAATATTAAAGGATTAATTGATTTCAGCACTTCAAGAATTTCGATGAATGTGAATGCGGATGTCAATTATCTCAACATGAATTATTTTACCAATACTCCCGGAACCCAGGTGTTAAGTGGAAGAGTAAACGGAAAAATGGCAATGTCATCAATCAATGACCTTACTTTAGATGTTGAAGCCAATGGGATAAATTTTGCTACGGCGACTCAAAAATATTCAATTCCAAGTGCTAAGCTGAAAACTTTTATTGAGAATGGTGGTCGTGTCATCGATGTTGATGCACCGGGAGCTGCCAATGGTAAAATTTCAGGGAGATATAATCTTGGCGATCTTGCCGGAATGGTAGAGAACGGATTAAACAAAATTTTGGTAGGGCCGGCTCCTAGAAGAATGTACAGAGGGCAGAGCTTTGCCATGAGCTTTGATGTTCAGCAAGGTCTGGTAAGTTATTTCCTTCCGGATCTTAAATTGCCGCAGGGCGCAAAAGTTGAAGGTCAGTACGATGGAAATTCCAATAATCTTATTCTAAATCTGGATGCTGCCTCATTAAAATATATCATGACGAAAAAACAGGAAATTACCGAGGCTGATAAAGCGTTGGCCGCCGCGAATCCTGCATATACCATCAATGACAGAGACAATATCACCAGAGACAGTGCGATGGTAGACAGTGTCATGGTAAGAATCAATACGGCAAATCTTGATGAGCAGATCTTTGCTAAGATCAACAGGGTACAGTACAATAAAAACATTATCAAAGATCTTACATTGAGCGGCCGGAATGAAAATAATACCATTCTCCACCTGGCAACGAAATTTAAACATGGAAGTCCTGACGATGAACTTGATGATAATCTGAAAGAATATGCCATCAATGTCAATCAGTCTACCAATGCAGGCGGTGATTTTGTTTTCCGTTTTGAACCTACAGAAGTGAAATTCAATGATGTGACCTGGGCTATTGATACGAGTCCCGAGCTTAATCATTCAATCACTTACCGTAAAAAGGAAAAAGATTTTGATATCAGAAATCTGAGAATCTATTCTGATAAAAGCGCATTATTTGTAAAAGAAGCGCAGTTCAAATCTGCAAAAGATTTTTATATTGACGCAGAAGTCAACGACTTTTCCATTGAAAAGCTCATGGATATGCAGCCTGGTGGGAATTCAATGAATATAAAAGGTCTGGCCAACGGAAGTGTGAAAATCAGGATGGATAAAAATACGCTTCAACCGTTAGTGGATATGACGATTGACGATATCATGATGAACGGAAATGATATGGGTGATATCACGATTTCTGCAACCAACGGATTCTCTTTAAATGTATACGATGTAGATATTAAAGTAAATTCCGCCGGTGTCATCGGGAATAACAGTCTCCATGTGACGGGTACCGTAAATAATAATACCTCTTCACCGACAATTGATCTTACTGCCGAAATGAGAGATTTTGACGTTGCTTTTGCCCAGCAGTTTGTTACTACCGTTTTTGGAAATTTAAGAGGTAAAGCGACCGGAGATTTGAAAATCAGCGGAAAATTCAGTGATCTAGATTATAGCGGGGATATTGCCTTGAAAGGTTTTGGACTTAAACTTCTATTTACTGGTGTCGATTACTCATTTGATGACACGGTAATTCCTTTAACTAAAGGTCTGGCTATTCTCAATAATATCGAAGTTCACGACGGAAGAACCAATTCAAAAGGAAATATTTCAGGAGCGATACAGTTTGAAACCCTTTCTTCATTGGGGGTCAACCTGGTGATGCGTGCTGATAATTTATTAGTTTTAAATACAACTCAGAAAGATTATGATCTTTTCTGGGGAAGAGTGTACGGACAGGGAGATCTGTATGTCGACGGCCCGGTTTCTGGCTTAAGTCTTTCTACTCCGAATATGAAAGCGCTTAGTGGGAGTACTTTCACTTTCAATTCTGGTTCAACGTCCAATGTAGAAGAGTTTAAAATGCTGAGATTCCTCAAAGAAGGTAAAGATGGTCTTGTAACTTTAGAAGAAAAGAAAAAATCCGGGGCCAATATGAATATTGATTTTGCCCTTGATGTTGATAAAGGAACTACAGTGAATGTATTGATAGGTGATGATGTTGGAAATATTACAGTAAAAGGTGCTGCCGAAAAATTGCGTTTCCAGATGAGCCGCCAGGGTAATATAGCCATGAACGGAACCTATAAAGTCGAAAACGGAACGTTTGTCTCTAAGGCCATCCTCAACAAAACTTTCCAGATCGAAAAAGGCAGCAGCATCAGATGGGATGGTGATGCGATGAAGCCTGCGCTGGATATTACGGCAAATTATGTAAGAATGGTTTCCAATGCAGGTGAATACCTGAATATGGGAAGTCTGCAGCCAATCAGTATTTTGCTTCAGGCTAATATTACACAGTCTCTTGTAGATCCTAAAGTTGATCTCAATGTGACAGCGTTGGATGTTTCCAGCCAGGTAAAAGAAACACTGGCCGCCAAAATGAGCCAGGAAGGTGAAAAAGTATTGCAGTTCGGGTCTATACTGCTTTTAAACAGTTTTAATGTTTCTAAAACCGGTGGAGTAGACGTAGATGTTGCAGGTGTTGCCGAATCTTCCGGATACAATATGCTTTTAAAGCAATTGGGTTCTGTTCTTAATACGATGAGTAATGAGTTTCAGATTGACCTTAATTATGTAAAAGGTGATCAATATTCCAACACCGGTGACCGTGCGAATGCCGGGGTAAGTTTTGCGCTTTCACCGAGAGTGAAAGTAAAGACCGGATTGGGAATTCCTCTTACCAAAACTGAAAATACCGAGACCAATTATCTCTCCGGAGAGGGAACTATTGAATATGATATTTCCAAAAAAAATGACGGAAGTCTTATTTTGAGAGGCTATTCAAAACCGTCAAATATTGGAGTTATTAACGGCGCTGGTTCAAACGGAACTGCTAATCAGGCCTATGGAGGGGGTATTGTATGGAGTAAGAGCTTTAATTCTTTTTTCAAAAAGAAGAAAAAAGATAAAAAACCGTCTGAGGTTAAAACAGAAATAAAAACAGATTCCATAAAATCAGCCACAAAATAATCCTTATTCTATAATGATTTTTCTCATACGTGTTAATTATTGTTAATATTTGATATAAATTTTTTAGTTAAATTATTTTTTATAAATTTGCAAAAAATACATTGTTTTTTTAAGAAAATTGTAATTTAACTAATATGAACTATCAACTGGACGAAATAGACAAGAAAATTCTTGATTTCTTAGTAGAAAACACAAGAATGCCTTTTACAGAAATTGCCAAGCAGATGGATGTTTCTGCAGGTACAATTCATGTAAGAGTGAAAAAGATGGAGGATGCAGGTATTATTTTGGGATCATCTCTTAACATCGATTACGGAAAGCTGGACTATCACTTCACGGCTTTTATCGGAATTCTTTTAACAAAATCAAACAGAACCCAAGAGGTTTTGAAAGAATTGTCAACCATTCCAAACGTGATCGAAGCAAGCGTTATTTCCGGGAAATATAATATTTTCTGCAAAGTGAGAGCTAAAAATACAGATGACGCTAAGAGAATAATCTATCAGATTGATGATATTCAGGATGTAATGAGAACGGAAAGTATGATTTCTATGGAAGAATACCTAAGTGATAAAAACAGACTGATCAACGCAATCTCTGTATAATCTAATTTTCAAAAGAATTATATAAAAGAACTTATGAAATCTCTCATAAGTTCTTTATTTTTGTACCTATGGAAGAATACAGCTATTTTGACGAGGATCCTAAAAAAGGATGGGGATTTATTCTGGCTTTTGCAGCGTTGATGCTGTTTACTTTAATGGGGTTCGGAATCGATCTTGACGAATATTTACAGCACGAATATCTTCACATCCCGAGATGGTATTTCTTTGTAATTTTTGCCGTTGATGCCTTAATGGCTATAAGTCTCGTCTTAATGTTTTTCTACCGTAAAATAGGGATATTTGCCTTTCCCACGTTATTGGTTTTACATTTCTTTATGCACAATTATTACTTGTCTACCTTCCTTTACACAGATGTGACCAATCTTTTCCTTTTTACAGGTTTCGGGATGTTGGCGATCATTCCGAAATGGAAGTTTTTCAGATGATTTTTGTAAATACTAAAAGATAAAGAGATAAAAAGATAATTTTTAATAATATCAATAGTAGCGGGATTTAGCTTTCTTGTTTCAATATATTAAGGCATTAGCCAAACTTTATAAATTAATTTTAGTCCTTTAAACTAAACAAAAAAAGTCTCCAAAATGGAGACTTAGATATATTTGAATCTTATATAATTAAGCTAAAATTCTTTTTACTGCTTCTTTTACCGCAGCTGAATCAATTTTATATTTCTTCATCAATTCAGCAGGCGTTGCAGACTCTCCGAATGTATCATTCACCGCAACGAATTCCTGTCTTGTAGGTCTTCTTCTTGCCAGCATTCCGGCAATAGATTCTCCAAGTCCTCCTAAATAGTTATGTTCTTCAGCCGTTACGATCTTACCTGTCTTTTCAACCGATTTTAAGATGATTTCTTCATCCAAAGGCTTAATCGTGTGGATATTGATCACCTCACAAGAAATTCCTTCTTTTTCAAGCTCATCAGCTGCCACTAAAGATTCCCAAACCAAATGACCAGTTGCAACGATTGTCACATCAGTTCCTTCCTGTAACAGAATTCCTTTTCCGATCTCAAAAGGCATATCTTCAGGAATAAAAACAGGAACTACCGGTCTCCCGAATCTTAAATAAACAGGACCTTCAAAATCAGCGATTGCCAATGTTGCAGCTTTTGTCTGGTTGTAGTCACAAGGGTTGATTACCGTCATTCCCGGAAGCATTTTCATCATACCGATATCTTCCAATACCTGGTGCGTAGCTCCGTCTTCCCCTAAAGTAAGACCAGCGTGGGAAGCACATATTTTTACATTTTTATTGGAATAAGCGATAGACTGACGAATCTGATCATACACTCTCGATGTAGAAAAGTTGGCAAAAGTTCCTGTGAAAGGAATTTTCCCGGTAATGCTTAATCCTGCAGCAAGACCCATCATATTCGCTTCTGCAATACCCGTCTGAAAGAACCTTTCAGGAGCTTTTTCAATGAATTTCTCCATTTTTAAAGATCCGATAAGGTCTGCACATAGTGCTACAACATTTGGATGAGTATCTGCAAGTTCAGCAAGTCCGGCTCCGAATCCTGAACGTGTATCTTTTTTTTCTGTATATGTAAATTTCATGAGGATTTTAAATTTTATAATTGATTAATGATGAGTGATAATTGATTTGGAAATTATTCATCAATTATCACTTATCATTTATTATTAATAGTCAGCAGGAGCTTCTAAATACAATTGTTTGAAGGCTGTTTCCAGTTGCTCATCATTAGGAGCCTTACCATGCCAAGCGTGAGATCCCATCATGAAGTCAACACCATTACCCATCTGAGTATGCAGAATAATCGCTACCGGCTTTTCTTTTCCGGTTTCGGTTTTTGCTTTCTCAAGGATTGCAATTACTGCTTCAAGATCGTTCCCGTTTTTCTCTTCAAGAACCGTCCATCCGAAAGCCTCAAGCTTCGCATGAAGGTTTCCTAAAGAAAGTACATTATCTGTACTTCCGTCGATTTGCTGTCCATTGTAATCGATTGTAGAAATAATATTGTCAACTTTTTTAGATGCGGCATACATGAAAGCCTCCCAGTTTTGGCCTTCCTGCAATTCACCGTCTCCCTGTAAAGTATATACCAAAGAAGTATCTCCGTCTAATTTCTTGCCCTGAGCTGCACCTAAAGCAACCGAAAGACCCTGACCCAAAGATCCAGAAGCCACTCTGATTCCCGGAAGCCCTTCGTGAGTTGTCGGGTGTCCTTGTAATCTGGAATCTAATTTTCTGAAAGTTCTCAGTTCATCCACCGGGAAAAATCCGAATCTGGCTAAAGTAGAATAGAATACCGGAGAAATATGCCCGTTTGAAAGATAAAAATGATCTTCATTCTTACCCTCCATGGAGAAAGGAAGTTTATAGTTCATTACCTTCCCGTAAAGTGCTGTAAAGAATTCAGTACAACCTAAGCTTCCACCTGGGTGACCGGAATTCACAGCGTGAACCATTCTTAAAATGTCTCTTCTGATTTGCGTAGTAAGAGATTTTAACTCTTCGATGCTTTTACTCATTGCTTAGAATTTATATGCACACAAATCTACAATTTTTTAACGGCTTACGGAAATGTAAAAACCCGGATTTGTACCCGGATTTTAATCTTTTGGTGTATTTTTAATGATAAGTATTTTTAATTTTAAGGAATTTGATTTTATATTTAATAATCTGACGAAGCAAGATTTAAATGTAATCAGATTTTTATCATTACAATATTTTTCATTTGGAAATGATAAGTAAAATGCAATAAGTATCTATAAAACGTAAATTATTTTCTCCTGATCAGCCAAAGTCCGACAAATGTCAGTAAACCATTAATAATTAACAGTTCCAATCCTATTTTAAATTCTCCGAAAAGGGTTTCCTGGTATTTGTCGATAAAGAAAGAGATCAACGGTGCTGCAATACATACAAAAGGAACCAGTTTATCCTTAACTTTATATTTCGTGAAAATTCCGAAAGCAAATAAGCCTAAAAGTGGTCCGTAAGTAAATCCTGCAAGCTTAAGGATTAACCCGATCATCGAATTGTCATTGATCACTTTAAAAATAATGACCATTATTAAGAAAGACAGCGCAACCAAAAGGTGAATGTTTTTTCTGAATTTTTCCTTTTTCCCGTCATCCCAATGTGTTTTTTCTCGCATTCCGAAAATGTCAATACATAGAGATGAGGTAAGGGCTGTCATCGCACCGTCTGCACTTGGAAATAAAGCTGAAATCAATGCAATGATAAAAATGATTGAGATAAACGGTGGCATATGATGTAAAGCAATATCCGGAAACAACTGATCACCTGCACTGGAAACACTTTCCTGTGCACCGTAAAGGTGTAAAAGTCCTCCCATATAAAGGAACAATGAGATCACACCTAACAGAATAAATCCAAGGGTAACCATGTTTTTCTGAGAGTCTTTCAATCTTGTTACTGAAAGACTTTTCTGCATCATTTCCTGGTCGATTCCTGTCATGGTGATGGTAATGAAAGCTCCTGCAAGGATTTGTTTGAGGAAGAAACTTTTCTGATTAGGATCGAAATCAAAAATTTTCGTGTATCCCTTTTCATTCATTGCGGTAAGGCTGTCTCCCAGGTTCAGGCCAAGATGATTTAACATATACACAGTGCAAATGATCAGTCCAAGTAGCATACATGAGGTTTGCAGGGTATCTGTCCAGACAATGGTTTTTACACCTCCTTCGTAAGTATAAAGAATGATCATTGCCAGAATAATCAAAGTCGTAACAATAAAAGGCACGCCAAGACTGTCCAGAATAGAGACCTGAAGGATATTGACAACAAGGTATAATCTTGCAGTGGCACCAACGAGTCTTGAAACAATAAAAATCCAAGCCCCTGATTTATAGGAAAGCTGCCCCAGTCTCTGCTGAAGATACCCGTAAATGGACGTCAGTTTAAGTCTGTAATATAAAGGCAGAAGAACATAGGCAATCACAATATAGCCAATCAGATAACCTAAGGTGATCTGTAAATAGGAAAACTTATCATTTCCTACGGCGCCCGGAACACTCACGAAAGTAACACCCGACAAAGAGGTTCCGATCATACCAAAGGCAACGAGCATCCAGTTACTTTTTCTGTTTCCGATAAAGAAACTTTCATTATCACTTCCTTTTCCGGTTTTGTAGGCTACCCAGAGCAGCAATGCGAAATAGACAATGATAATGGATAACAATATAATCGGAGACATCTTTTACGTAATTAAAATTTTAGCAAATATAGTTTTTTATATTCTGCTCAAAAAATAAAAAAAACCTTCCGGATTTGTCCCGAAAGGTGGTCTTTTTGAAAATCAAGGTTGAGATTAAATTAAATCGCAGCTATTTTAACCTCAACCTTATCCTAAGCTTGTGTCTGATTCACCAGTACATCCTGAAGCTCCTCATGTTTCTGGAAAGTAGCTTTTGCAAAAGGACACAGCGGAATGATTGTTTTACTGTTTTTTCTTGCAAAATCTACCGCAGCCAAAAACATTTCTTTACCAACACCTTTACCGTTGTATGCTTCTTCCACTTCAGTATGATCTATGATGAACCGCTCGCCCCCTGCCCAGGTATAGGTCATAAGACCAGCATGGCTTCCGTCTATGAACGCCTCAAAATCTCCGTTTTTTTCGTTGTTTTTTTGTTTTACTTCAATCATATTATGAAAATTTGGTTAGTATTTCAATATCGTTGGTCAGAATTTTATGAATTGGGCATGCGTCTGCGATGTTTCGCAATCTTTTTATCTGTTCTTCGTCAAGAACTGTGCCTTCAAAAGTAATGTTTCTCTTAAAAATAGCCCTTTTGGTCAACGGAAAATTTTCAAGTTCCACTTCCACATTGATTATATCTATATTCCATTCTTTTCTGTCGACATACATTCTGAGTGTTGCAGCCGTACAGCTTGCGAGCGAAGTTGCCAGAATTTCAAAAGGGTTAAAGCCTTTGTTTCCTCCGCCCTTATCTACAGGTTCATCGGTGATCAGGGTATTTTCACCGGCGACAACTTCAGTGTAATATTTCTCTTTGCCTAAACTGGCTTTTACGGTTATAGCCATTATATTGCTGTATTGAATTTATAACTTAATGCTCCGGAGGGGCAAAGGCTAATTTGATTTTTGAGTTCTTCTGCTGTTGCATTTTCAGGTTTCAGCCAGGGTCTTTCTTTAGGATTATACACTTTAGGAAGTGTTTTTACGCAAACTCCTGCGTGAATACATTTTTTTGGCTGCCAGATGACTGTTATTTCTCCTGCTGCATATTCGTGTGTTTCCATATCAATTTTGTTTAAAGTTTTTTATTCTTCTTTAAGGGATACCAATAAGGCATCGCTTAAATCTTTTAACCTTCCTTGAAAATCAGGTTGTGATCTGATTTTTAAAATTCAATATTTTATCTTTCAGGTCCTTTAGCATTTCAGGCTCAATGACACCGGCTTCCAGATCAAAATTCTCATAGAACTTAGGAAGTGAAAAGGTTTCTTTTATATCAGCCCCAAATTGTGGGAAAAACGTTTTTGCTGTATTCATCACATTTCCGCCACCATATCCACCGGGAGAAGTTGACATGAGAAACATGGGTTTATTCTGAAAGACTTTCACATTGATTCTTGAAGCCCAGTCAAAAACATTTTTAAATGCTGCACTGTAAGATCTGTTGTGTTCCGCAAGGGAGCAGATGATTACATCACATTCATCAATCACTTTCAAAAAATGATGGGCCTGATCCGGAAATCCTTTCTTTTCGCGGTCTACGGAAAATACAGGCATGTCGAAATCATTTAAATCAATTAAATTAATCTCCTCATTCTGAAAATCTTTTAAAACAAACTTTACCAGTTCTCTGTTGATGGAAGTTGAAGATGTGCTTCCTGCAAATGCTAATATTTTCATAGTCTATTGTATTTCTCCCTAAGGTTTTCGGTTTAAAATAGCTTTTGGAAGCGGTACATATTCTTCTTCATCCCCCGGAACAAGAGGAAAAGCTTCATGATTCTGATCGTTCCAGTTTATTTTGGCCTGCTCAATCAGTTCCCTGTCTGAATTTACAAAATTCCAGAATATAAAGCGTTCTTCATCGAAAGGCTCGCCTCCGAAAAGATAAACCGTTCCGTTTTCGCTCATGTCAAATTCACAAAGTTTCGTGTCTTTGGCGATCATCAGCTGCTTTGATCCGTAAGAATTTCCATCTGTCGTTACCGTTCCATCCAGCACGTACATGGCGGCTTCACCATAAAGATCTTTTCCGATGCTGATCTTTTTAGCGTCTTTTGTTTTAATTTCAATAAAGAACAATTTGCTGTGTACCGGAACCGGTGATTTTCTGCCGAATGCCTCGCCTGCAATAAGTTTATACTGAATTCCATCCTCTTCCCAGACAGGTATTTCATCCGCTTCAGTGTGATGAAATGTAGGCTCCGACTGTTCAAGGTGTTTCGGAAGACCTACCCAGATCTGGAAGCCGTGCAGCCTTTTGTCAGAATGTTTAAGATACTCGGGTGTTCTCTCGGAATGCACAACTCCTTTTCCGGCGGTCATCCAGTTAACAGCTCCCTGCTGAATTTCCACTGCGCTTCCGAGGCTGTCTCTGTGAAAAATTGAGCCTTCCAGAAGATACGTTAAAGTTGAAAGTCCGATATGCGGATGAGGCGGAACCTCAAGATTCTGATAATCTTTAAGCTCGGCAGGTCCCATATGGTCGATAAAAACAAAAGGGCCAACCGCTCTTTTTTCGCGGAAGGGTAAAAGTCTTCCCACCAGAAAGTTGCCGATGTCGGCAGATTTTTCTTCTATAATAAGTCCGATATTTGACATGATTTAATTAATTTTTTATTTAAGCTGATATGATTTAAATGTTTGTATTTCAACTGCTTTATAGCTGGTCGTATCCGTGGAACCTTTCATCTACCACACGTTTCCATTCAGGATTTTTTCTGATGTAGGATTGTATATAGGGACAAAAGGGGAGTGCTTTCTTTTCATGATCTTCAATGTATTGAAGCGTTTTTTCTACAACTGCTTCGGCAGCACCGGTACCGGCAATCAGGAGATCGGATTCTGTATGATTCAAAGCAATTTGGCTTCCCATCTGGCGGTAATCAATGAATGCTGAGCTGCCGTTGAATTCTATTTCAAACCGTTCTCCGGTATTTTGTAAGGGAATATTTTCGAATTCTGGCCTCATAGTTTTGTTGTTTAATTATAAAGAATATCATCATTTAAAACAATTTTTTGATATCTGTTTTCTGATAAAACTTTATAAACATTTTCCATAAAAATAAGGAAAAATAATAAACTGGATTTAAATTAAGGTTAAATTAATCCGCCAGATATCCAAATCTTCCGATGTTGTAATCTTCAAAAGCCTGCATGATTTCTTCCCTTGAATTCATTACAAAAGGTCCATACGCATAGATCGGTTCATTCAATGGCATGCCGCTGATAATAAGTACAATGCTGTCTTCCTGAGCTTCGATGGTAAAAGCTTCTCCTTCGTTTTTAAACAAAACTAATTTATTGACAGAGGCTCTTTCGTTGTCATTTACCAGAATACTTCCTTCGATCACCAATGCAGCCGTATTGAAATCGGAAGGGAAATTAAATTCCGCTTTTCCGCTTTTGTTAAGTTTTGCATTCATGACGTGAACAGGACTGAAGGTAAAAGCCGGACCTTTCTGTCCATTGTATGTTCCGGCAATAATTTCAATAAAACCATCATTGCCAAGATCAACTTTTGTCATAGCTTCATTCGGAATAGCCTGATATTTCGGACAGCTCATTTTATATACTGCCGGAAGATTGACCCATAACTGAACCATCTGAAAAATTCCTCCTGTCTTTGCCCATTCTGTCTCATGATATTCTTTATGGAGTACTCCTTTTGCGGCAGTCATCCATTGCACATCGCCTTCTCCAATAATTCCACCGCCTCCTGCGCTGTCGTGATGCTGAACTTTTCCTTTATACGCTATCGTAACGGTCTCAAAACCCCTGTGAGGATGTACTCCCACACCACGCGGCTGTTCTGTCCCATTAAAATGAAACTTCGGATTGTAGTCGAGCATGATGAAAGGATCCATACGTTTCATATCCATCCCCTGAATTCCCGGAATAAAATTGTGAACTCTGAAGCCATCACCCACAAAGTGAGCCGGCTTCGGGGATATGATCTTTTCTACTGTTTTGGTTGTCATAATATTGTTGGTATTATAAAGCAAAGGTATGACAAGTAAAAAACGGATGCATTGATCTGTGATAATATCGGGTAAAGATTATTTGCAAAACGGTAAAGGGTAAACTTTGAGACACAACAATACTTCGGTTTATCGTTGTTCACTGCGAAAAATACTTTAACATTTTAACCGTTAAGATTTTTTGAATGCGTTAAAACTATAGATGAAAAAATATCTGGAGATATTGGAAGTAAACCACGAATTGCCTTATTCACTTTAACTTCTTAAATGCATTTTAATAGTTCATTTTCCGGAGCTATGATCATAAAGAAGCCGCTGTGAACTGCTAAGTTCACATTTATTCTTCAAATGAATAACCCGATGATTATCAATATGTGTCAGGAGATCTTCTTTAAAGGTACAGACACGTCCGACAGAAGTCGGTATACGTTTAAGACCTATCGCTATACGTCTTAAATATATAGATATACATTTAAATAAGATTTATATATGTTTTAAATAAATCCATATCCGTTTAATATAAATAAAGATGAATTTAATATATACAAATATACGTCTAAGACGTATAGGAATCTATCTTGAACGTATACAGACTGATCCGGAACGTCGCCAGACCATTGTTTTTATACCTCATTCAGGTCGATAACCTGTATGGATGCTTTAAAAGTCCCGGTGTTTCCTTATTTTAAAGGAATGTAAGGAATAAACACGCCGCTCCATAAATAAACTCCGCAAAGGGAAGTTATTGTGTTAGTGTATGATTTCATTCAGGCATGAATCATTTTAATTTAAGAGCTTGTTTAAATTCTAATATATTTTAACATTAAGGAATTTAGGTTTCATTTTTTAATTAACTAAATCTAGATCAGTGAATTGATTTCTAATTTTCCCCGCTTAATAAGCAAATTTAACAGCCCCTAACAATACATATATTTTATTTAAATCAAACTACGTAAACTTTAATGACTTATGCCAAATAACCTAGTGGATTCTGTTAATACCAGTCTATGATTCTTTGGATTTCATGTTTTTTCCATCCGAGATATGGAGTCTTCGGAAAACGAAACCTGAAATGATGGTGAGAATACCAATGGTCAGAAATGTATATCGAAACGCATTGTGAGGTTCGCCGTGGATAAGATCGGTATTTTCAAAAATCTTTAAAACAATCAGTCCAAAAGCAATTCCGAAACCGATCGCCAGCTGCTGATTGACTGATAAAAGAGAGTTTCCACTGCTGGTCTGGAAATTTCGCAGATCGGCAATAGAAATCGTGTTCATCGAGGTAAACTGGATAGAATTGAAAAATCCCAATATGGCAATAATCGGCACAAACCAATATAAAGAAGTATTTATGTCAGGAATGGCTAATAAACAAATTAAGGTTCCTATGATAAATGTATTAATCATCAGGGTCTGGCGGTAACCGAATTTATCTAAAATTTTGATCACATACGATTTTCCAAAGATGGCGGTAAGGGCCATAGGAGCAATGATCCACCCGGAAGTCACTGCTGATTGCTTGTAAGCGATCTGTATCATCAGTGGCAGCAATAACGGAACGGAACTGATTCCCAGTCTTGTCGCCAGGTTTCCTACAATTCCTACCCGGAAGGTTCTCACCTGAAATAAATTTAAAGGGAAAATAGGACTTTCATCTCTCTTTGCATGACGGTAATAATAATACATAAACAAAAACCCTAAAATGAAAACAATGAGAACCGGCGTTGTATTCTGAAGATCTCCGAAAAGTTCGAGAGAAATTGAAAGCAAAAGGGATGCAGCGGCAAAAATCAAAAATCCTTTGAGGTCAAAATCTACATCTGCAGATTTATAATTAGGCATAAATTTTAGGCCTAATGTAATTCCCAGAAGTCCGATGGGAATATTGATAAGGAAAATCCAGTGCCAGGAAAGGTAATCGACCATATATCCTCCTACCAACGGACCCAATACAGGGCCGATCAGAGCGGGAATAATGGCAAAGTTCATCGCTTTGAGCAATTCGTTCTTATCAAATGTTTTTATCAGGGCTAATTTACCGACAGGGGTCATCAGGCTGCCTCCGATACCCTGAAGAACCCTCGAAATAACAAGGTGGGTAAGATTCTGTGAAATGGCACAGAATAAGGAACCGAGGCTGAATAATACAATAGATACTATAAAAACTTTTTTCGTACCAAACCGATCTGCCAGAAATCCGCTGGCGGGCATGAATACTGCTAATGTCAATACGTAACTTATGATTGCATTCTGCATATTGAGCGGTGATTCTTTCAGGTCACGGGCGATTGCAGGAAGTGAGGTGTTAAGAATGGTAGAATCCAGCATCTGCATAAATATGGCAGTTGCTAAAATGAGGGGCAGTATTTTTTTTATCGAATTGGGTTGTGAGACTACTTCTGACATTTTTCTGAGTACTGGAAAATCAATATCCAGGTTTATTTAGTTCAAGAATAAATAATGTTATGTAATAGCAATATTTGTTCCTTTAGAGATATTTTTAATTTAAAATTAAGTGAGATTATTATGTGATTATACTTCTCATGTTATTTTTGTTAATAAAAAAGTCCCGCGAATTTCGCAGGACCTTTAGATTTATTTTCTTGGTTTTTCAACACCTTTCCATTCATCACCGGCTTTTCTGTACTGGCTCAGTTCGAAAGTTTTGAAATCTTTTGTTTTATACTCAATGTTGTCGGTATTTTGTTCAAACGGCATGATGTAGTAATAGTCTGCATCGGTTCTATCCGTTTTAGTTCCTTTTTTTACAGAAGGAACGTATTTAGAGAATTTATAGCTCGGAAGATACTGCTTTACTCTTGCATAAAAAGCTTTATTCTCTTTCTCATCAGGGATGATGTCTACAATGTTGAAATCATCCTTCTTTTTGTCGATCCAAAGATAATAGGTTTTGTCTTCGCCTGTATTTCTGTTGGTAGAATTGAAAGCGAAAAGTTCTTTCGGTACCAGTTCTTTGATCTTTTCGGCATCTACTTTTGTATAATACTGCCCTTTTGAAGGATCAACATATGTTTCAAGATTATACATCAGAACAGAATTGTTCTCAAGATTTTTATTTTTGAAATATTGGTTCAGAGATAATTCTGCTGTTTCTCTTAGTTCTTTTCCTCGGGCATCCAGTTTTTTAGTAGGGTTCTGAGGATTTACTTTTTTTACGAATTCGTATAAAACTTTAGGTTTTATTTCTTTAAGGTGAGGATATGTTTTCAGCTGCTCAGCTTTTACCAGCCAATAGTACTGTTGATAAAAGTCTTCTTTATCAGCATCCTTCACACTTTTATACACCATTGCAAGTTTTTTGGAGCTAAGATATTTGCCATATTTTCCCTGCCCGAAAGCCAAAGTCATGGATAATAAAGCAAATAAGAGAGTAATGTTTCTTCTCATTTTTTTTATAATTGATTTTTCGTTTTCCAAATATAATTATTTATTAGATAATATTTTTGATTAACGGTTAAATTCTGACAATATTATTAAGGTTAATTCAAAAAAAAATCCTGTATCGCTACAGGATTAATAAATTTTGAACATCCGGCCCTAGCCAAAAGACAAAACTGGCCGTAAAGGCTATTTGGTTGCTAAATGATAAATAATAATTGTTCACGAATTTCAATTCACAATTTAAAATTCAGCATGACTATTGACAATTCATTTTCTACACCTTTGCTGTTTCTGCACTTTCGCTATATGAAGTTTCGTGTACCTTCACAGCTCTTCCGCTCGGATCATTCATATTTTTGAATGCTTCATCCCACTCCAACGCAATGGGAGTAGAGCAGGCAACGGATGGCACGGATGGCACGGTAGCAGCGGCTGTTTCACTTGGGAAATGCTCTTCAAAAATGGTTCTGTAGCGGTATTCCTCTTTATTCTGTGGTGTGTTTAAAGGAAATCTGAATCTGGCATTGGCCATCATTTCATCAGTCACTTCTTTTTCAGCAACAGCTTTTAACGTGTCAATCCATGAATAACCGACACCATCTGAAAACTGCTCTTTCTGTCTCCATGCGATCGATTCAGGAAGGAGGTCTTCAAAAGCTTTTCGCAATACCCATTTTTCAATTTTTCCTTCTTTTGTATTTACCATTTTATCTTGAGGATTGATAGTCATGGCAATATCCATAAATTCTTTGTCTAAAAAAGGAACGCGGCCTTCAATACCCCAACTCATTAACGCTTTATTGGCTCTCAGGCAGTCGTAAAGGTGAAGCTTTCCTAATTTTCTCACTGTTTCATCATGGAATTCTTTTGCATTCGGTGCCTTATGGAAGTATAAATATCCTCCGAATAACTCATCAGAACCTTCACCTGAAAGCACCATTTTGATTCCCATCGATTTGATCACTCTTGCCAGAAGATACATAGGAGTTGAAGCTCTTACCGTGGTAACATCATAAGTTTCCAGATGGTAAATTACATCACGAATGGCGTCAAGACCTTCCTGGACGGTAAAGTTAACTTCATGATGCACAGATCCTATATAATCTGCTGCTTTCTTGGCCGCTGCAAGATCCGGCGATCCCACAAGCCCTACCGCAAAACTGTGAAGCCTTGGATACCATGCCTCTTGGGTATCTCCACTTTCCACTCTCTGTCTCGCAAATTTTGCTGTTACGGCAGAAATCACCGAAGAATCCAAGCCTCCCGAAAGCAGGACTCCGTAAGGAACATCACTCATCAGCTGTCTGTGAACGGCGTCTTCCAGCCCTTTTCTTAATTTATCAATATCCGTTTCGTTATCTTTTACCGAGTCATAACTTTCCCAGTCTCTTTTGTACCATTGCTGAAGATCGCTTCCATCTTTGCTGTACACAAAATGACCGGGTAGGAATGTTTCAATCTTTTTGCATACTCCCTCTAATGCCTTTAATTCTGAGGCAATGTAATAATTTCCGTTTTTATCCCAGCCCTGATACAGCGGGCAAATTCCCATATGATCTCTGGCGATAAGGTAAATGTCATTTTCTGTATCATATAAGGAAAAGGCAAAAATACCATTCAGTTTTTCAATAAAATCTTTACCATATTTTCTGTAAAGTGCTAAAATAACTTCACAGTCTGATTGGGTCTGAAATTCATAATCAGGAAATTCTTCCTTTAATTCTCGATGGTTATAAATTTCTCCGTTTACAGCCAATACTACTTTTCCGTCTTTGGTGAAAAGAGGCTGTTTTCCTGAGGTAGGATCTACAATAGCCAATCTTTCATGGGAGAAAACCACTTTTTCATCCTGAAATACACCGCTCCAGTCCGGACCTCTGTGACGGATTTTTTTTGACATTTCCAGAATTTGAGGCCTTAATATTTCGGTTTTTTGTTTTGCATCAAACAAACATACAATTCCACACATTTTTTATCATTTAATTTGAAACAAATGTATAAGTGTAGTTTATAATAAACAATAAAAAAAATCAATAAGAGAATATTTTTAACTTAATAATTGATTGTAGCGAAAAAAATTAAGTATAAGTTTAAATTAATAGGATTTTAGTTGATTTTTTTCATTGGCGACAATTCATATACAAAATAAAAAGTAAAAAATCATTAATCTATGATAATTTATTACAGAAAATTTTGCCCTTACTTTGTGGCTCGAAATAATTTTTTTTCATCATTTGTGTTTTTACCTTCTTGCAGATCAAATTTGCGAGAAGGTTTTTTTTATTCAGTACCCAGCAAAACCCCTGACACATTCCATGAGCTGAAGCTCGTACCTTCAGTTGGCCCTTGGGGAATTTTGACCTGAATCGTATGCTTTCCTGCTTTTAAATCTCCAAGAGGAATAAAGTTCGGATTCGTCACTGTTCCCGGACACCAGTTAGAGCGACTCAGGTCTGATGAAGAAAGACCGTCGCCAAAATTTCCCGAAGCAGGATTGTAAAGACGGTACGAACCACAGTCTGAACGCCAGGGAATAAATGAAAAAGCCATTTTTCCGTCTAAAAAGATTGAGTTTAATTTGGGTATAAACTCATCGCCATTTTCCCAGCCACCATGGCCGGTGGTAATATATCTGAGTTGCGCATCTTTCAGATCTTTTTTCAGGGTAAATTCTACAAATAAACCTTTATCTTGATTAAACATCGTTGAATAATCTTGGTCCGCCATTTCCATAATGTTGAGCGTATTGAATAATGGAATAACAGTATTGTTTTTATGAATGCTCTGATCACTTTTATGGATCGTAATTTCCAGGCTTACTTTATGTCCGCCTTTATCATAATTTCCTATAAATGTCCCTACCCAAAGTTCTTTTCCACTTAAAGAAGGTTTCAGTTCCGTAATATCCTGACGGTACGGACTGGTTGTCTGCCAGCTTTTGTCCTTTAACTGCAGATTGTTAAATTTATTGATTCCGAAAGCGGTAAAAAAGCGCATCATTTCAACTGCCGGATTATAATTTTCTGTTGTGGTAACCCCGAAATATTGCTTTCCATTTCCATTGTCATACACCGGTAGCGTTTTTACCCCATTTTCCAGTCCGTCCAGGAAAGATTTTTTTTTGTCTTGAGGAATAAAAAATACCGTTCCGGTTCTGTCATAGGCATCGCCATTGGATTCCTGTTTTAATTCCACGAAAATATTTTCACCTTCCGAAATTTCCGGGAACTTAATTTTTTTCAGGATAATGGTTCCTTTAGCGAATTTTTTAATATCATTATTTGATTTTGAATCATCTGAAAAGTTAATGGTTTCATTCTCAAACACTTTCAAAGTAGTAAATCTGCTTTTCCAGACCCTATCTTTATAGCTCAGCTGATCTGTAGAAGTGATATTTTTGTCAAGAATTTTATCAATATCAATTTTCTTTATCTTTTTAATTGATTTGGCGGTAATCAAAGATGTTTTATTTCTTTCAATTTCTAAAACAAATCCTAAACTTTGACCTAATACTGAGGGTCCGCCATGAATTTTAAGGTCATTGGTATACCAGATTTCAATAGTATTGGAATTGATTTTGGTCACTGCTTTTTTACAGGTATATCCCAAAATTTTCTTCGTTTCGTTAGTAAATTCAAAAGTTTGTTTTCCGACGGTTTCCAGATCTGAAGTTGAAATTATTTCGTTGTTTTTTAAAAAGGCGTAAGAAATTACAGTGTTTGAAGGTTTCTCAATTTTAGTTATTTCATATGGAAATTCGGCTTTTTGTTCCCTGATTTTGGTGTTCAGGATAAAATTTTCCTTTTCACTGGCCAAGACTAAAGTGAGCGGCTGATCTGCTGTTATTTTTCCGTTGTAAGAGCTTACATACTGAACTTCATATGTTTGTGCGAAAATGCATAATGACAAAAAGCTAAAGAAAATGACTAAAATTCTCTGATACATGTTGATTGATGGTTTTCACAAAGATATATTTTAATATCAGTTTCTTAGTTTATTTAAATAATTAACAAGGTGATTTTAGATTTAATAAAAAAACTACCCTGAAATCAGAGTAGTTTATATTGTTTATAAGAATTATAAATTTTATGAAATTCTTTCAATAAGAGCCATATAAAATCCGTCGTATCCTTGGCTAGGCATTACTTTTTCATCCTTAATCATTTTGAAATTCGGATTGTTTTTCAGAAATTCTTCTACCTGCTCATTATTTTCAGAAGGTAAAATAGAACAAGTCGCATAGACCATTTTTCCCCCTTTTTTAAGCATTTTAGAATAATCCTGAATAATCTGTTGCTGCTCTCCTTTAATCCTGTCTATAAAATCCTGATCGATTTTCCATTTGCTGTCCGGGTTTCTCTTTAAAACACCGAGTCCTGAACAGGGAGCGTCAATTAGTAGTCTGTCAGCCTTGTCGTGAAGCCTTTTGATTACTTTATTGTCAGTGATCAGCCGTGTTTCAATGTTATGGGCTCCGGCTCTTTTGGCGCGGCGTTTCAATTCAGCTAGCTTCCAGTCGAAAATATCCAGGGCAATGATCTGTCCTTTATTTCCCATCAAAGCTGCAAGGTGAAGGGTTTTTCCACCAGCACCAGCACAGGCATCAACAACTCTCTGACCTTCTTTTACATCAAGAAAATATCCGATTTTTTGTGAAGAAGCGTCCTGTACTTCAAATAATCCTTCTTTAAACGCTGTTGTTAGGAAAACATTTTTTTTCTCTTCCAGTTGAACAGCATCTGGATAATTTTTTATTGGATATGACGTAATGTTTTCATCAGCAAGATCTGAAATAAGCTCTTTTGTAGTGGTTCTTAAAGAATTGGCTCTCAATACAGTCGGTGCCTGTTCATTTAAAGCATGCATTTCTTTTTCCCATTTTTCGCCCAGTTCCTTTTCCAGCGTTTCAGCAAGCCAGTCAGGAATAGAATATTCAATAGCCTTTGTAGGGACAGTTCCTTTCTTGAGCTTGGTAAGAATGTCGGCAATTTTTATTCCGTCGAATTCTTCAAATTTTTTATAGTTGGTTTTGCTCCACAGAAGATAGGCAATGATCAGCTTGTAGATATTATTGGGTTTTACGCCTTCCCCCATGTAATATTCAAGACGTTTCTTCCAACGGATGATGTTGTAGAAAATCTCAGAAACAACGGCTCTGTCCTGGCTTCCCCATTTCTTGTTTGCTTTTAAAAGTCTTTCGATTACTTTATCGGCGTATTTATTTTTCTCAAAAAATGTTTCCTGTAAAGCATCGTGAATACCGATGGCTAAGTTTCTGTGAATAAGTTCCATAAAATTGGTTCTGCTATTTTGAATCTGCAAAAATACGACTTTTAATTGATAAGCAAGGAGTATTTCATTGAGTCATCTTTTAATCCTTTCTATCATTCAATTTTTAAATGCCTGATTTTAATCCTACCTTTGCAAAAAATTAAAAAATATGAGTGATACTGTACTTTGTCCGAAATGTGGCTCAGAATTTACCTATCCGAGCGATAACATGATGGTTTGTTCCCAATGTTTCTATGAATGGAATCCTGAGGAAACTGCCGCAGAAACTTCCGATTCCGGGAAAATTTTAGATTCAAATGGTAATGAGCTTCAGGACGGAGATTCTGTTGTTGTCATTAAAGATCTTCCGGTAAAAGGTGCCCCAAAGCCTGTAAAAGCAGGAACAAAAGTTAAAAATATCCGCCTAAGACCGGGCAGCGATCATAATATCGATTGTAAAATTGATGGTTTTGGAGCGATGGCTCTGAAATCGGAATTTGTGAAAAAGGCATAAAAAAAGGAAAGAATTGGACAGTGTAATCTTTCAAAAAACTAGATTGCAGAACTGCTAATTTTCGTTTTAGGAGGCAGAAAGAGAATTAACCAAAAATTTCCTTATGCTGTGGAAGTACAAATGTAAGAAAAACTTTTAAACCGGATTCTTGCATTTGTATTTTTTTATACACAATTTCACAATAAGTATTGGAAAATGTGTTATTTATAGCTGTAGAAAGCCAAGGCCAAAATGTTCGATGAAATATTTTGTAAAAGCATTTTGGATGATGACAAATTTTATTTCTATTATTTTTTTGGAGTCATTTCCCGCTTTCGCTACTCGCTTTTCCGGGTTTTGGTTTCTGCGGCGGCTTCGCCGCCGCAGAAACCAAAACCCGGAAAGAGCTCAGACATGCCGCTCAATCGGGACTAGGGTTTTTTGTCGTTCTCCGAAATGGAAGGAAAAGTACTAATCAAATGTAATATTCACTGATTTTTCAATTCGATGATCGGTGTAAATGAAAAGCTCTTTATTTTTAGCCGTTAATTTATTCCAATAATGATTTCCGGCGAACCGGCTTTCCAGAACTTCTGCTTCAATACCGTTTTCCGAAACTTTTATTTCCTTGGGATAATATGAAAATTTCCGGATACCAAAATCCGCCATTTCAGTTTCGCTAAAAATATTTACTTCCCCAAAAAGTTTGGCTACATAAGAATTGTAAGGATTTCTGAATGTTTCCTCCGGCTTTTCATTCTGAATCAATCTCCCGTTCTGCAGCACGACGATCTGATCCAGCCACGGAATAATATCCTGAAGCTCATGAGTAGAAATGATTAGTGAAATATGCTGCTGCTTAACATATCTGAACAACTTCTCGCGCAGTTCAATTTTTCTTGGGAAATCCAGGTTGCTGAATGGCTCATCGAGAATCAGGAGTTTTGGAAGCACGGAAAGTGCTCTGGCAATAGCAACCCTCTGCTGCTGGCCGCCACTCAGGTATTTTGGCAGGACATTGGCAAATTCTTCCAGACCGACAACTTCCAATAATTCAGAAACAGTTTCTTTCTTCTTACTTAAATTAATATTGGAAATAAATTTACCTACATTTTCAGCTACCGTTGCGTAAGGCATCAGATCAAAATTCTGAGCGACGAATTTCATTTTAGCTTCCCCGGGAACAAGATTTCCTTTCGGACCAAGCAATTTTTCGCCGTCAAAAATAATATCACCACTCTGCCAGTCGAGAAGCCCGTAAATAAGGCTTAACAAAGTCGACTTCCCGCAGCCGCTTTCTCCGGCAAGTGCAATAATCTTACCTTCTTCAAACCTTAGGTTAAGGTTCTCAAATAAAGGTTTTTCCCTGGAATATGAAAAGTATAAATTGTTTATTTCTAATAGCATATTACAAATGTAATGAATTGAAATGTTTCTAGGAAAGAACCGTTTTTTTTATTATTTTAGCAGAAGTATTAAAAATTTAAAAATTATGAAAAAAAGGCTATTTTCGATAGTTTTTTCTATGTTTTTGGGGGCATTGGTCATGATTTCCTGTAAAAAGGAAAAGCCTGTTTCCGGCGGAAGTGACGAAGCCGTTATTTCTAAAGATGGCGCCCAATTTACAGTAGATACTTTAAACAGCAAGGTAGAGTGGAAGGGATATAAAATTTTTAAATCTGAAAATACCGGCCACTTCGGAACCATTAAATTTGAAAGCGGCGACGTTACCGTGAAAGATTCCAGGTTGGAAAGCGGGAAATTTGTTGCAGATATGACTTCCCTTACTTCTGAAGATCTGAAAAATGATGCTCCTCAGCTGGAAAAACTTAATAATCATCTGAAAAGTAATGATTTTTTTGAAGTTGAAAAATTCCCGACGGCATCTTTTGAGGTTACGAAGGTAACTCCTTCTGCTGAAGGGGATTATAATACAATTCTGGATGGTAATTTGACGATAAAAGGAATTACAAAACCTGTGCAGTTCAAAGCTAATGTTTCTGTAAATGATGGCGTGGTAAGCATTGCTACAGAGCCTAAAGATATCAGCAGGGAAGAATTCGGCGTTACATTCCAGAGCCCGGTCGAAAATGGAGTGATCAAGGATGAAATAACACTCCAGATCAACGTTAAGGCTTTAGAGAAAAAATAATTTTTTTATTTAAGTGAAATAAGTGATTGAAGTCTGCCTCCGCACGGGGCAGATTTTTTTAACAATTTAAGGAAAAATATTTCGCCGAAAAACCGTATTTTTGCAAAACATTTTGAAAGGGTAAAACAATGATAGAAAAGATAGAAGAGTTACTGGTTGAGGTAAACAGCTTCAATGCCACATCAAAAGAGGAGATTGAAAACTTCCGTATCAAGTATAATGGAAAAAAAGGAATTCTGAATGATTTTTTTGAAAAGTTTAAAGAAGTTCCTAACGACCAGAAGAAAGATTTCGGACAGAAGATCAATACTCTAAAGCAGGCAGTTAACGTAAAACTGGAGGATTTGAAAAATGCTTCAGCATCTTCTGTTATAGTGGAAAAAGAAGATCTTACAAGGCCTGCATTTCCTCTGGAACTGGGGTCAAGACATCCTATCAATCTGGTAAAAAACAGAATCATCGAGATTTTTAAATCTATTGGTTTTGCGGTGGCAGACGGACCTGAAATCGAGGACGACTGGCACAACTTCACTGCATTGAATCTTCCTGAATACCACCCGGCAAGAGACATGCAGGATACCTTTTTCATTGAGCAGAATCCTGATATTTTGTTGAGAACACACACCTCTTCGGTACAAATCCGTTACATGGAGGAAAATCAACCACCTATCAGAATCCTTTCTCCCGGAAGAGTTTTTAGAAATGAGGCTGTATCTTCACGTTCACACTGTATTTTCCACCAGATAGAAGGTTTGTATATTGATGAAAATGTAAGTTTTGCAGATCTTAAACAGACCATTCAGTTTTTCACTACGGAACTTTTCGGAAAGTCTAAAATCAGATTAAGACCTTCTTATTTCCCGTTCACTGAACCAAGTGCAGAAATTGATGTCTATTGGGGTTTAAATTCCGAAACGGATTACAGAATCACGAAAGGTACCGGATGGCTTGAAATTATGGGCTGTGGAATGGTTGATCCGGCGGTTCTTAAAAATGTAAATATTGATGCTGAAAAATATTCAGGGTATGCTTTCGGGATGGGAATTGAAAGAATCGTAATGCTTCTTTATCAGATGAGTGATATCAGAATGTTTTTTGAAAATGATATCAGAACGCTTGAGCAATTCAAAAGTCTATAATTATTTAATATATTAAACAAAATTTGAAAAATCCTGTAAATTATTTTACAGGATTTTTTATTAATTTTACATTCTAATTTACACTAATGTTTGAAAAATTAAGTTTTAGGTCGAGGAGAATTGTTCATTATTCATTAATTGTATGCATTTTACTGATACAATTTCTGATTGCAGGATTTTTTTACAACGAGTTCGTTACCAAGAAAAATTTAAAGTTTATTGAAGGACAGCTGAAAGAAATTCATTCATTGGAAAATCTTACAAATGAATCTAAAAAACGTCTGATAAATGCACAGGTTGATTTTAGGAAATATCTTTTAAATCATGATAAAAGATATCTAAAATCATACTTTGAATCTTTAAGTGAACTTGATAAGAATCTCATTCGTATAGGAAAATATGAAAATAAATATCCGAAATTAAAACAGGTTGAAATTTTAGAGAATGATAATCCGAAAGAAGTAAGAAAGTTGAAATCTCTTATTGATTCTACCTATGAATATTCTACAAAAACGAATTTGACAACTAAAAACGATTTTCCTAAACTCAAAAAATACAATCTGGATTATAATTTCAATAAGTTTGATATTGAAACTAAAACATTCACTGATACGATAAAGAAGAAAGGGCTTTTCGGACGTCTGGGTGATGCTATATCCGGAAGAGAAAATGTACGTAAGGAAAGCACGATCGTTACTGTAAAACAGGGAAAAATTCCTGATACAGCTTTTATAAAAGCAGAGTTTGACAGTATCTTGAATGTTGTTAATAATCATTATATCGGACAAATAAAGAAAATACAGGTTAATGTTACTCAAAGACAGAATGACAAAACTTCATTCTACAAGATTTTCAGTAATCTGTTGATGTACGGAAACAGTGTTTTGAATATTTATGAATATGCAATCAAAGAATCGCGATCCGATCTTGAAAAAGAGTATTACAAGCAAAATTCAATCAACAACAGAATTAGGATGAATCTTATTTTTTGGGCAATGATCCTTATGCTTATTATATCCATATTAATCATGATGCTCACAAGAATAGCTTTTTTATATGAAAAGAAACTGAAAACGGCCAATACTCAGATTATTGCCAACCTGGAATTTAAAAACAGGATTTTAGGTATGTTAAGCCATGAAATGAGATCTCCATTAAAAATTATGGGTATACTTATTAATAGAATCAAGGAAAAAACTAATGATGACGAAATAAAAGAATATCTGAAATCATTTGATTTTACAAGTAACGCTTTACTGATACAGTCTAATCAAATATTAGAATATGCCAAAAATCAAAAAGTTAAAAATAAATTAATTCCTGTCAGTTTTAATCTTAATAATCAGATTAATTCCATACTGAATTCTATTGAAACTTATATAAAAACAAGAAATAATAAATTGATTGTTGACATTGAAATAGATTCAGATTTGATAGTTTTTTCGGATAATGCAAAAATCAATCAGATTTTTATGAATATTTTGGGGAATGCTAATAAATTCACGGAAAATGGACAAATAACAGTCAAAATCAAAACAGAAAAAAAAGATTCCGAAACAATTACGTTAATTACTGAGATCGATGATACTGGGGTTGGTATCAAAGAATCAGATCTTAAAAAGATTTTTGAGCCTTATTATCAGGGTGTTTTATCAGAAGATGTAGAAAATATTGGTGCAGGGTTGGGCCTTAGTTTATGTAAAGAGCTGATAGCGTTATATGACGGAGAAATATCTGTACAGAGCGAGATAAGAAAAGGAACAACAGTTAATTTTTATCTTAACTTAAAAATTAATAATGAAGTATAAAGACGACGAGCAGTTTTATTTTTTATTGGCAGATGATCATAGCCTTATCCGTCAGGGAATGATTTTTATCTTGGATGATATGGGAATTAATTATCAAGCTTTTCATGCATCAAATTTTCAGCAGATCATGGAATGTATAAATTCCCATCCTATAGATATTGCCATTGTAGATGCTTATTTTCCCGATGGAAGCAGCCTGCAGCTTATACCTGATATCAAAAATTGCCAGCCAGAAATTAAAATTCTTATTTTTTCCGGAATTGATGAAAATATACATTCTTTAAAGTTCCTGAATGCAGGAGCTGACGGTTTCTTAAGCAAACTTAATGAAGAAGAAGAGATACAAAAAGCGCTCTATTCCATTATAAAAGAAGGAGAATATACTTCTTCAGTAACCAAAAGTTTATTAATGAATTCTTTGAAAAACAGAGATCTCCTTAATCCATTGTTTTCTTTGACAGAAAGGGAACTTGAGATTGCCCAAATGTATGCTGAAGGTTATGGAAATCTGGAAATTGCCAATGTTTTAAATGTTAAGCAAAACACAATCAGCACCATAAAAAAAAGAGTATTTAAAAAGCTGAAAATTGATAATTTATTAGAATTGGTTGAATTACTTAAAAATAATTCGCAATTCTTGTAGATAAATATCTACAACTTTGTCGATATATATCTACAATATTCTTGATGATTTTATATCCATAGAATAATATCTTTGTATCATAATAATTAGTTATTATAGCCCCGATTAAAAAACGATCTTTGATTCTAAGAACACAAATGATGAATAAAAAAAGAGTCAAAGATCAAAAAAAACGCAATCGACGATATTATAAGTAAGGGGGCATACTGGGGAAGCAGAATCTACTTACAAAAGATCTGAGATTGCAAAATTAAACCTCCGAAAATTTTTCGGAGGTTTTTTGTTTTTAATTACTGACCTAGAAACAAAACGTAATTAAAAACGATGATATAAATTTATAACGGTTCTCTTTCAGCATTTATGTAAAAGACAATTAAAGTTATCCTTTCATTACATAAAAAGCAAAAAGTCTGTAAACCTACAGACTTTCTATTATTAATAACATTTATTTTGAAAATTTCAAAGGATATTTCACATTTTGATATCCATCGATACTGGCTTTTAATGATCCTACTGCCAGTTCTGCTTTCAAAAGCATCGGCACATGATTGGCATCATTGGATACCCACATCGTAACGCCTTCCTTTTCTTTAAAAACTCTTCCGCTTTTTACAGATGGAATTATTTTAAGGCAATTTATTGTGCCAAATTTTGTCTTGAGATTTTCCGTTCCGGTGACTTTAAGCTGAAAAGGAAACATTTCGTCATCAATCCAGACATTCATATTGATCACAGTCCCTATCCGCAGCTCTGCCGGACTTTTACTTCTTAAATAATAAAAGCACGAAAGCATATCCTGTACACCTTTTACTGATTTTATTGTCTTGGATCCATTAGCAGGAGTTTTTTTATCTGTCAGAACTAATGTATTATTGTCGTGATTAAAGACTGTTTCAAGATGCTGTCGATAACTTCCTTCTTTTACATTCCTTACATAAAAGCTGGGAAGCTCAGTATTCATATTGATATAGCTTTCATAAAGATCATCAACTTTAAAAAATGCTCTTACAGCCCCTGTAGTTTGTCCGGTTCCTTTTACATATAAATGAGGAACGCCTTTGTACGTTGTTTTTTTTGCTGTTAAATTGGCTGTCCCGGCATTAAGAAACCCATAATGAATTCTTAATGTAATAGACTCACCATCTGAAATATTGGTAATCTGACTGAAACTTAACGTAAACAGAAACAGCAGAAATGAACTTAAAAATTTCTTCATAATCAAAATTTTACAAAAACGTTGCCAAATATAATAACTTCAATTTTTTGGGGATATTTGATAAATCTCAGTTTTTTATTTAGACTGAATTAAATATGCTTCGCATTAAAATTAGTAAATTTGCAGCCACAAGTATAATTAAATTATCTTATTATTATGATAACGACCGATATATTGATCATAGGAGCCGGGCCAACCGGGCTTTTTGCTGTATTTGAAGCAGGTTTATTAAAAATGAAGTGTCATATTATTGATGCACTTCCTCAACCGGGAGGACAATTGGCTGAGCTTTATCCTAAAAAACCTATTTTCGATATTCCGGGTTATCCGTCTGTAAATGCCGGAGAGCTTATCGATAACCTTATGGAGCAGATCAAACAGTTTCAGCCTGGCTTTACGTTGGGAGAAACCGCCGTTTCATACACCAAAGTTGATGACGAATGGTTTGAGGTAATTACCAATAAAGGAACTGTTCACAGAGCCAAAGCCATCGCAATTGCGGGAGGTCTTGGAACTTTTGAGCCAAGAAAACCTACCATTGAAAACGTTGCTGATTATGAAGAAAAAGGTCTTGAGTATTTTGTAAAAGAGCCTGAGCATTTCAGAAATAAAAAAGTGATCATAGCTGGGGGTGGAGATTCTGCGCTGGACTGGAGTATTTTTCTTTCTAATGTCGCAAGTGAGGTAACGTTGATCCACAGAAGAAATGAATTCCGTGGCGCTTTGGATTCTGTAGAGAAAGTTCAGGATCTTAAAAACGAAGGGAAAATTAAACTAATTACCCCTGCTGAAGTTACCGCTATCAAAGGTGACGGAAAGGTGGAGGCCATTACAGTAGCTGTAGACGGTGAAGATCCTTATGATATTGAAACAGATTATTTTATTCCTTTATTCGGATTGACGCCAAAACTGGGAGAAATTGGAAACTGGGGACTGAATATCGAGAAAAATGCAATTGTGGTAAACAACGCGCTGGATTATCAGACCAATATCGAAGGAATTTACGCCATCGGAGATATCAATACATATCCTGGAAAACTTAAGCTTATCCTTTGTGGATTCCACGAAGCAACGCTTATGTGTCAAAGCGTTTACAACCGATTGAATCCTGGAAAAAAATATGTCTTAAAATACACAACAGTAAGTGGAGTAGACGGATTCGACGGAAGCAGAAAAGAAGCTGAGAAAGCGGTTGTGAAAAAAATTGATTAAATTTGCTGACGTTTCAAATTGCAGGCAAGCAATAACTGACTTTTCATATCATATAATAATCAACCATCAGCAAATGAGCGATATAAATATAAAAATCACCGACAGAGAAGGTGTAACCCATGATGTTGTAGCACCAACGGATATGTCTATGAACTTAATGGAAATCATTAGATCATATGAGCTGGCAGAGGAAGGTACAATCGGGGTTTGTGGAGGAATGGCAATGTGCGCTTCCTGTCAGGTTTACGTGGTTAATGATCCCGGACTTGAAGAAATGGGTGCTGAAGAAGATGCGATGCTTGGAGAAGCTTTCCATGTACAGGATAACAGCAGATTGGGATGCCAGTTGCATATCGTCCCTGAAATGGAAGGACTTGAAGTGGAAATTGCTCCTTATCCTTAGAGAAAATTTTAATTATAATAAAACAAAACACCCGAAGACTTCCTTTGGGTGTTTTTTATTTAAAGAATTTATATCTATAATCAATCTATGTCTTATCCTTCGAAATCCATTTCCCAACCGTCGGAGCTTCATAATTTTTCATCATCTCCAGAAGATCATCAATATCATTACTTATCAACAACATATCACGGTTAATCTGTTTTAAAAAGCCTTTGTCAACCATTGTTTGAACCAGTTTAATCAAATCATCATAAAATCCGTCAATATTCAGAATGCCAATCGGTTTTTGATGAAGTCCGAGTTGAGCCCATGTGATCATTTCGAAGAATTCTTCCAGTGTTCCATAACCTCCCGGAAGTACGATGACACCATCGCAGAGCTCATTCATTTTGGTTTTTCTTTCATGCATGGTTTCCACCAGAATTAATTCAGTCAGTTGCTTATGGGCAATCTCTTTTGACTGTAAAAAGTAGGGAAGGACACCAATTACTTTTCCACCTGCATGTAAGGCTCCATCTGCTACAGCTCCCATTAAACCAACATCTGCGCCGCCATAAATCAATTGTATATTATTTTTTGCCAATGTTTGACCAAGCAGTATTGCCTGTTCTTTATAAATGTCTTCCGAACCGAAACTCGATCCGCAGAATACGGTAATACTTTTCACGATTAAATTAGAATTAAATTTTTCTTTTTTGAGGGGATTGTCTGTTTGAAAAGAAAGATAAAATTTCAACATTGCAATCATTTACACGATAATACATAGTGTTAAATTGCAGAATAATTGCCTTGTGAACATCTTTGCTTTCGGATACAGGAAATATAAAAGGATTTTGAGAAATAATTTCTATTGAACTTTCAATTTTATGAACAAGTTTTCTGATCTCTTTATCTGTAAAATTATTTTGAAGATAGTCTATGGTCTGTTCTAGCTCCTCTAAAGCATTTGGAGTCCAAAAAATTTTATAACCACTTTCCATATAACTGCCTGGCTTCGGAATGAGGTTTTAGTTCTTCATTATCCGCTTGTGATATTCCCTTTTCAATCGATTTTTTTTCTTCTTCAGAAATTGAATCCCACCAGTCTTTAGTTTCCTCTTTTCTGAATTGGATCAGTTTTTTAATAGTAGAAGCATCCTCCAATGTGGATAACCATTGAATTAATTCAAGTTTTTCATTGAGAGTCTGTGTATTCATAACTTGTATTATTTATTCAAATTTATAATTTTATATAACAATGTGCAAAGATTCAAAAACAAAAAATATCCAAAATCAAAACGATTTTGGATACTCAATTAATTGATTTTACAATTTTATTTCAAAGGAATATTCGCTAAAATATCCTTCGTAAAGCTCCAGAACTTTTGCGTAGAAGGAATATTGGCCTTTTCATCAGGAGAGTGCGCTCCTCTGATCGTTGGTCCAAAGCTAACCATTTCCATTTCCGGATAGTTTGCTCCGATAATTCCGCATTCCAGACCTGCATGGCAGGCAACAACGTGAGGCTTATCACCAAATTTTTCCGTATAAAGATTTTCCATCAGCTTTACAATCTCAGAACCGGGTTTTGGTTTCCAGCCAGGGTAAGAACCACTGAAAACTGTTTTCATTCCTGCTAATTCTGCTACGGATTTTAATTGCTCTGCTACAGAATCTTTTGACGATTCTACGGACGATCTTGAAAGATTTAAAATTTTTAATTCCCCCTCTTTTAATTCTACTCTTGCAACATTATTGGAAGATTCCACAAGATCTTTTACATCAGGACTCATTCTGTAAACACCATTATGAAGAGATTTCAGTGTAAGAATGATTTTTCTTGAATCTTCTTCGGAAAGTGCTTTCTCTGAAGTGGTAGAACTTTCAATATTGATATGAAGATTAGGCTCTATTGTTGCAAACTCTTCAAGGATATCTTTTTTAAGTCCGTTTGTTACCTCGTCAATGAATTCCTGAGCGTTTCGTACAGAAACTACAGCAACTCCTTCTCTTGGAATGGCATTTCTCAATCCGCCACCATCGATAGAAATCAACTGAATATTTTCCTTTTCCAAACCTTTATAAAGGATTCTTCCTAAAATCACATTGGCATTTCCGAAGCCTTTATGGATATCCATTCCCGAATGACCACCCTGCAGGCCTTTAACTTCAATCCTGATGATCTGTCCTTTCGCCACTTCCGTATTATAATCCTGCGAAATGGTTACATCAATCCCGCCGGCACAACCGATATCGATTTCATCATCCTCTTCCGTATCCAGGTTGAGAAGAATCTGGCCTGTAAGCTGTCCTGGTTTTAAACCTAATGCACCCGTCATTCCCGTTTCTTCATCGATGGTGAAAAGTGCTTCCAGATCAGGATGCGGAATATCTGTACTTTCTAAAATTGACATGATCGTCGCCACTCCAAGGCCATTGTCTGCCCCCAGCGTTGTGCCTTTCGCCTTTACCCATTCGCCATCTACCTCCATTTTGATTCCTTCCGTATCAAAATCGAAATTAACATCGTTGTTCTTCTGACACACCATATCAAGATGCGACTGAAGCACCACCGATTTACGGTTTTCCATTCCCGGTGTTGCCGGTTTTTTGATGATGACATTGCCGACTTCATCAACCGTTGTTTCCAATCCTAGATTTTCACCGAATTCTTTAATGAATGCAATGACTTTTTCTTCCTTTTTTGATGGTCTCGGAACAGCATTCAGCCTGGAAAAATTCTTCCAGATAATCTGCGGTTCTATATTAGATAGTTCCATTGAAATTTATTTTTCTCAAAATTACAAAATAAAAAATGCTTCCGATAATCCGGAAGCAGTAATTTTGGCAGTAGCCAGTAACCGTTTAACAGCCACATTCGCCGTAGATTGGCATTTTTACGATACTTCCGTCGGGCTTTTCGATCGTTAAAGTACCTTCAAACAACAGGGCTTCTTCGCCTTTTATTTTTTTACCTTTTACGGAAATTTTATAATTATCATTTTCTATTTCTTTGCTCAGCTCTTCATCGGCTTCCATATCACTGGAAGAAATCAGGTTTAAAGCCATTCTTTTTCCGTCGAGTTTCATATAAGCAGTTTTACCCGCATCGTCAGCATAAATATATTTCTCAGCAAGGAAGTCTGCTTTAGTTTTGGCAAAATAGCACGAACATTCCTTGATTTCTGTCGGAAAGGGAAATGTATCAACGGCAATTTTTCCTGAAGGACTATCGGTTGCTGCTAAAGTATCCTGAACATTCTTGACAGAATCTGCCGGAGTAGAAGTATGAGCGGTCTGTTGTTCCTTTTTACAGGCGACCAACAGAAAAGCAGAAAAGAAAATGATTAGGTATCTCATGGGTTATGGTTTGTTAAAGGGTTTATCCTCTTGCTCTTTCAAGAAGCGTCATCATTAGTAGCGAAAGGATTACAAGGCTCTCCTCTTCATCATCAATATCGATCAGGCGGTCAAGCTGAAATCTTCTTCCGAAGAATGACGGCATTTTTTTTAGTTTAAAATATTCTTTTCCATCTAATCCGGTGACGGTGTAAGACGGATTTAGGAAATATCCTGTAAATGCTCCGATGAGCGGGATTTCAGTTACTAAATGGTCAAAGAATCGTACCCAGGCACTGTCTTCCTGAATTTTGAATTTGGGCTGGTCATTGGCATCCAATACCTCATAACTGGCCTTCCAGATCGAACGCATGCCTTTTCTGGCCATCCTTCCGAAATTTCTGCCCGTAGCAATCTCGGTTAAAGAATAAGAAGCGTTGAAATCGATCCACTGATTGGCTTTGATTCTGAAAAGTTCTTTGGATTTGCTCTCATCGTTAAAAACAATAACGTCTTCCTTCAGCTTAAACATTTTCTGACGCACGTACGCCACATAGTTACCGTTTTTGTCCGTGATATTGAAATCACTGGCTAATGTTGTAATCTTAAATTTAAAATCCAGAGGATAATTTAAATTGTTAAGTACCATTTTTAGTTTATTTTCAAGTTAATATTTAGTGGTTCAAAGATAATATTATTTGTTTTAAATGCAGGGTGTCTTAACTTCAATTTAAGCTAAAAGTAAGGTTTTTATGAACATTTAAGAATTAAATTATTTCAACACAGAGAAAGTTCCTTACACCCCCGCAACAAGTTTTCCCGATAGCGGGAAAGTCTCCTGCACCCTTGCAACAAGCTTTCCCGGTCACCTGAAAGCTTCATGCACCCTAGTAACAACTTTTCCCGGAGTCAGGAAAGTCTCTCACACCCGTGCGACAAACTTTCCGGAAAAGATATTCATCGGTATCTCAACTTTTGGGAGCTTCTTAAAAATATTCTGAATCCCCATCTTTTTGTTTATTTTTGTGTTATGGATTACCCAAGTAAAGTTTTGGCAAAAGCGGTAGATGAAATTTCTGGATTGCCGGGAATAGGAAGAAAAACGGCGTTGCGATTAGCATTGCATTTATTGAAGCAGCCGGCCTCCAGAGCTGTGAGCCTTGGAAATTCCCTGATCAGCCTCGTGAATGATATTAAATACTGTAAAGAATGTCATAATTTTTCAGACTTTGAGGTCTGCGAGATCTGCAGTAATCCGAAAAGACATGATGAACTGATCTGTATCGTAGAAGATGTCCGTGACGTGATCGCCATCGAAAATACCGGAAAATATACCGGAAAATACCTGATTTTAGGTGGTAAAATTTCCCCAATGGAAGGTATTGGTCCTGCCCAACTCAATATCCCAAGTATTGAAAAGAAGATTAATGACGGGAGGGTGAAGGAATTCATCTTTGCCCTAAGTGCTACAATGGAAGGGGATACAACGGCGTATTATATTTACAAGAAATTTAAAAACTTTGATATCAGCTTTTCCAGCATCGCAAGAGGAATTTCCGTAGGAGATGAACTGGAATATGCGGACGAAATATCTCTGGGAAGATCAATTGTAAACAGACTGCCTTATAATGAAGGGAATTAACTCATCATTAATGTAATTGCATGGAAATCACAAAATCAGATAAAGATATACAGGGCGTCAAAGACTACATCGTACTCTTTATATATATCGTTATCAATTCTTTATTTATTATAAAGTATGGTGAAAACTATAATATTCCGCTTCTGGTTTTTTATGTGGTTGCATTTCCCGTATTTGGGCTTCTTTACTTTAAGATAAACCTAAGGACTGTTGTTTACAAATCATTATTCTTTAGCGGAATTTTCTGTTTTTTCTTTATCAGCATATATCTGAATTATATTACGGACGGAAACTCACTGAATGTGGACCGCTGGTCTGCCCTTGAAGTTGGGATCAAAGCAATCTTAAACGGAGAATATCCTTATAATATTCCGGATCATATGGGGAGAGAGTCGTCTAATCTTCCGGTGCTTATTATCATCGGTATGCCTTTTTATCTCCTTTTTGGAAGTGTCGGCTATCTCCAGTCTTTCTGTTTTCTATTGTTTTCGTATTTGGTTTTTAAGATTTTTAATACCTACAAAGAACGATTGGCAGTATTGCTGTTGCTCTTATTTTCGCCTGCTTATTTATGGGAGGTGTATGTAAAAAGCGATCTGTTTTCCAATTTTATCATTATAGCAGGTTTTACTTATCTGGTCTGGGGAAAGCTTAACGTAAAAAAGATAAGTAAACCGGATTTGGTTTCTTTTCTGGCAGCCTTAGTGATGTTAACGCGTCTTTCATCAGTCATTCCGCTTATTATTGCATTGTTAAGGAAATTTTACGACTTTAATGCAAAAGAGAAAATACGTTTTGCTTTATTATTTATTCTTACAGCAGGTGTGGTTATTTATATTTTCTTTCAAAACGTTCCGGATTTAAATACTTTCATAAAACATAATCCTTTTATGATACAAGGCGCGAAACAACCTTTATTTCTGAGTATTTTGTATATTGTAATTGCTGTATTTTTGTCCTTTAAGGTAAAATCGTTTTATGAAGTAATCTGTTGGTCAGGAATGTTATTGTTTGTCTGTGTTTTTGTTGCATTTCTAATTTACATTGCCAAATACGGATATACGAATACAGTTATAAATTCATTTTTTGATCTTAGCTTTTTCAATATGAGCATACCTTTTTTATTGATAAGTATTGGATATGGCTTTTTTAAAAATAATCATTTGAGGCAATGATTTCAGTAATTATTCCTATGTATAATGCAGAAGAGTCTATTGTTTCAACATTAGACTCTGTAAAGTTGCAAACTTTTCCCCTCGAAAATTTTGAAATTATCATCGTGAACGATGGTTCTTCGGATAGAAGTGCAGAGGTTACGGAAAATTATATAAAGGTAAATCCTGAAATGAATATCACGCTTATCCATCAGAATAACGGTGGCGTTTCAGCTGCCCGAAATGCAGGGATGAAAATTGCAAAGGGAGAGTTTATTGCTCTCCTTGATGCTGATGATGAATGGTCTCAGGAAAAGATCGAACGGCAAATGCAATATTTTGAAAACAGAAATCTACAGATCGACTTTCTGGCAACAGCAAGAAATAATAACAAAATTCTTTATCCTTATAAAATAAAAAACGGGCTTGCAGAAATTACCTTTTCCAAGCTGTTGATCAGAAACGAGGCTCAGCCTTCCACAGTAATGTTCAGAAGGAAAGTAATTGAGAACACTGGGTACTTCGATAGTAGCCAGCGGTATGCAGAAGATGTAAATTATTGGATGAAAGTCTCACTGCAAAATAAAATGTATATTCTCAACGAAAGTCTTATTATAATGGGACAGGGCAAAAGAAGTTTCGGAGTATCAGGCCTTTCTTCCAACCTTCCTGAAATGGCAAAAGGATTTAAAAAAAGTCTCAAAGAAATGTATGATGCCGGAAGAATAAATTTACCCCAATATATTTTATTTAGGCTTTTTTACAAAGCAAAATATTTACTTTTGCTTTTCCGAACTTTTTATCATAATTTGTACACAACAAAAAAATAATTTTCCACAAATCAAATGAAAATACTTATCACGGGAGGAGCCGGGTTTATCGGCAGTAAATTGTCTTTGGAACTGAAAAGAAAAGGATATGAAGTTACGGTCATGGACAATCTCTCTTGCCAGATTCACGGCGACAACCCTGAAGAAGACTCTCCGTTGTACAAAAGTATTTTAGGTAAGGTAAATTTTATCAAAGGTGATGTTGTCAATTTCCAGGATTGGGAAAAAGCGATTGATGGACAGGAAGTGATCGTACATCTTGCTGCCGAAACGGGAACCGGACAATCGATGTACCAAATCGAAAAGTACACAGAAGTGAATGTTTCCGGAACGGCGATGATGCTTGATCTTCTCGTAAATAAGCCGCACAGCGTGAAAAAAGTGGTGATTGCCTCTTCTCGGGCTGTGTATGGTGAAGGGAAATATCTTCATCCGGAATTGGGACTTATTTATCCTAAACCAAGAAATGTAGAAGAAATGCGCAATGGTATTTTCGAGATCATTTATCCCGACGGGCAGATGCTTCGTGCTTTGCCGACCGATGAAGAATCAAAAATACACCCTACGTCAATCTATGGAATTACAAAATATGCACAGGAGCAAATGGTGATGACGGCCTGCTCTTCTATGGGCGTTGCACCGGTTGCTGTGAGATTTCAGAATGTCTACGGTGAGGGACAATCATTATTAAATCCTTACACCGGTATTTTGTCAATTTTTTCCTCGCAGATTCTTAACGGAAATGATATCAATGTTTTCGAGGACGGAAATGAATCAAGGGATTTTATTCACGTCGATGATGCGGTGGAAGCAACGGTGAAGTGTATTGAAAGTGATGCTGCAAACGGAGAAATTTTCAATGTAGGAACAGGTGTTTCGACATCGGTAACTACGGTAGCAGAAAATCTGAAAAAGTTTTATAATATAGATTTTGAGATCAATGTCTCAGGGCAGTTTCGTCTGGGAGATATCAGGCATAATTTTGCGGATATCAGTAAGATTAAATCAAAACTGAACTTCAGACCGAGGATATCTTTTGAAGAAGGAATGTCAAAATTCACCAATTGGGTACTACAGCAGAATATTCAGGATGTGAAGTTCAAAGAATCTCTGGATGAAATGAAAGTAAAAGGACTTTTAAAATGATCGATTTAAATGGTAAAAAAATACTTTTCCTATCAGTAAGTTTTTTTAATTATGAAAAAGCCATAGCAAAAAGACTTTCTGATTTCGGTGCTGAGGTTGATTTTTATGATGAAAGGCCTTCCAATTCCAATCTTTCAAAAGGTATCGTGCGCCTCAATAAAAAGTTTTATCATTTTAAAATAAATACTTATTACAAAAGTATTTTACAAGAAATCGGGAATAAAAGATATGATTATTTTTTCCTGATCAAAGGTGAGGCTACTCCTTCTTTTTTTCTGGAAAGTATCAGAAAAACTAATCCGGAAATTGAGATGATCTATTACAATTTTGATCCTCTGGCGGAATATCCCTGCTTAGTAGAGCATCTTAAATATTTTAACAGAAAATTTACTTTTGAATATAATGACTCTGTTGCTTATAATATTGGCTTTCGGCCTTTGTTTTATCTTGATGAGTATAAAAATCTGAATAACAACTCAGAACCAACGGTCTACGATATGGTATTTATCGGAAGTGCTCATACAGATCGGTATATCGTGGGGGAGAAGATCCGTGCTGTTGCAGATAAGCTTACGCTGAGATCCTATTTTTATTATTATGCAATGGGTAAAATAGCTTTCAGATTAAAAAAGATTATTGATAAAAATCTGAAACAGTTTGATCTTGCTAAGGTAAGTTTCGAGAAACTGAATCATCAGCAGATCATCGATTTTTATAGAAAAACAAAATCAGTTATTGATATCAATAAACCCTTCCAGAACGGACTTACGATCAGGACCTTTGAGGTTTTGGCTTCAGGAAGGAAGCTTATTACTACAAATTCAGATATTATTAATTATCCTTTTTATTCTCCGGAGAATGTCTTAGTTATCGACCGGGAAAATATACAGCTGAATCCTGATTTTTTTAAAACAGATATTAAGGAAATAGATCAGGATGTTTTGTATAAAATGTCCCTGGATTCTTTTATAGAATGTCTTTTCGTCGATGCACAGGATGAGTACTGGAATTCATTCAGAAAAAAATAACAATAAAATTCAAGTCATCATTTACAAGTAGAAAAAATAAAAAAGCAACTCAATGTTGAGCTGCTTTCATTATGTAAAAATATTATTTGCTTATTTTGTTGTCGCAGGAGTCTGAACCGGTGTATTAGTAGCTGGCACTGTTGTATTGGCAGGCGTTGCAGATTGCTTAGCCGGTGCCTCCTTAGATGCAGGAACCGGTACCGGTGCTGCAGAAGGTTTACCTGTGATCACAACGCTGATCAGAATAAGAACGATAATCGTCGCTCCTAGAGTCCAGGTTGCTTTTTCCATGAAGTCGTTGGTTCTCTGTACCCCAAACTGAGCAGAAGACGCGCCTCCAAATGTACTGGAAAGGCCTCCTCCTTTTGGATTTTGAGCCATAACGATGATTACCAGAAGGATACTGGCGATCATAATAAGAACCATCAATAGTATAAATATAGAATCCATTAATTTGATATCTTTTTGAATGGGCAAATTTAATCTTTTTTTACCGAACGGCAAAGAAAGACATCATCAAATATTTGATAAGAATAAAAAACGGCAACATTTGTTGCCGTTTTTTTTATTAAACATGAAATTCTTATTTAAAATCAGCATCTTTAGCCTGATTTACTTCGTAAGATTTCACTTTCATGGTCATATCCATTCCCATCTGGTTTACAGAGATGGTGTAAGGCATTTTCACACCTGCCACATCTTTATAATCAGAGTAGATGGTAGGAACCGTCATTTCCTGTCCCTGAGCCTTAATTGTTTCTGTTTCTCCGGTTTTCAATCCTGTTTTTACACTGTAATAGTAGGTTGTATCTCCTCCTTTTATCACATAAGAATCTTCACCACCTACTTTTTCAATTCCAGCAAGTTTATATTCTGGTGACTTGGCAAAACCTAATTCTTCAAAAAGCTGTGTATTTTTTTGTTTTTCAGCAATCTCTTCTGCTTTCATAGGTACTTTTTGCCCCATTTGTTCAGAATATCCTGTTTTTCCATCAAATACCTGCTTCTGAACCACTTGTCCCATAGCGGTAACGGTAGTTAATTCCTTTCCACCCTGAGCTTTTATGATTTTAAAATCGATATTCTGCCCCTGCATTGACATTGAAGCTGTCATTGTGTAAGAAGAGATCTTGTCAACATTGGCTTTTCCTCCGATAGCATTGATGTATTTATCTGCAATAGAAGCTACGGTTACACTGGCATCTACTTTCTGAGCCGTTGGTTTTGCTACCGGATTTGCATCTTTATCGTAATATTTTACAGGATAGCCTAATTTCTCCAAGCCTTCAGAAATGTCAGACGCTTTACCGGCGATGAAAATTCTGCTCTTGGTAGGATAAATGGTAGAGCTTACAGCACTTGAAACATCAGCAGCCGTTACTTTATCGATCGATTTAAGATAATTGGTATAGAAATCATCCGGAAGATCCTGAACTTTCTGGTTTAATGCAAATCTTGCAATCGTTGCAGGCTGCTCAAGAGACATAATGAAAGATCCTTTCAGTTTTGCTTTAGCATTTTCCAGTTCTTCAGGTTTTACGGTAGAAATGGAGTTAAGCTCGTTCATAAATTCTTTAACCGCTTTATCCGTTAC
This sequence comes from Chryseobacterium taichungense, assembly GCF_900109935.1. Taxonomy (GTDB): domain Bacteria; phylum Bacteroidota; class Bacteroidia; order Flavobacteriales; family Weeksellaceae; genus Chryseobacterium; species Chryseobacterium taichungense. Next base: position 321,280 of record NZ_FOBV01000005.1, read on the forward strand.
CTCATTTCTTACGCTTGCACTTGCAGAGAACTGCGGAGAATATTTGCTTGCTACCATGCTGGAATAAGCTCCGTAGGTAAATCCGTTTTTCTCACGAAGATTCATGAAAAGTCTGGCTTCACCTCCACCTCCAAGGATGTAGTTGGCAATTGTTGCAGGGAAGTAGTTCGGATCCTTCATTTTCAGAGTATTCAGGTTGTTTACGGAAACGACAGATTGTACAGCTGAAGGCACGTCTACCACGTCAATTTCTGTAGCAGCTACATTGTTAGCAGGCTCAAGAGGAGTAATCGGTGTGTTGGCTTTTTTCCAGCCTCCGAATGCTTTTTCGATCATAGGTTTTACCTTATCGAATTTTACGTCTCCTACGATTACCAGATAAGCATTGTCCGGAGCGTAGTATTTTTTATACGTATTTTGAACATCAGCTAATTGGATTTTGCTGATCGATTCCACCGTTTCAAATTCTCCTCTTGATGTATTTTTACCATACATCAAAGCGTTGGAAACTCTTGATGCGATAGCAGATGCATTTTTTTCTTCAGACTTTAAACCTTCGATTGCTCTTTCCTTGGAATCTTCAATTTCTTTAGCGGAAAATTTAGGATTGATAATAGCATCGGCCATTAGATTTAAAACCTGAGGAAAGTATTTCGAAAGGGTGTTTGCAGAAGCACCGTTTGAAGAGAAACCAAGATTAGCTCCAAGATAATCCACTTTTTTGTTGAATTCATCTTTGCTCATGGTGGTCGTTCCATTTTCAAACTGTTCTGCCATAATTTCACTTACCCCTGCTACAGGCCCTTCATAGTAAGGAGGTCTGTCCATGGTAAGGCTGGCACTCACTCTTGGCAATTTGTTGTTTTCTACAACCATTACGGTAAGGCCGTTGCTCAGTTGGAAAGTTTTTGGCTTCGCAATGTTGATAGCCGGAGTAGGTCCCGGTTTCGGCATTGCATTAAGGTCAATTTTTTGTGCTGAAATCGTTCCTGCGAATAAAAACGCTGCAGCTATATATGTTAATTGCTTTTTCATTTGTAAAAATTTAATTTTAATAATCAATATGATAACCTAAGATCAGCTATTTACTTTTTTTCAGGTACGTAATTGATGATTATTCTTTGGTTGGAATTAAGATACTTTTTAGCAGCATTCTGAAGATCCTGTCTTGTGATAGATCTGTAAATGTCGATTTCCTTGTTGATAAGATTTGTATTTCCCATCAATACGTGGTTAGTTGCCAATGAAGCGGCGATTCCCTGGATGCTTGAATTCGAGTTTACAAACTGATTTTCAAACTGGTTTTGAAGTTTCTGATAATCTTCTTCAGAAATCAGAGTAGTCTGAAGTTTCTTGATCTCAGCATCGATGTCAGCCTGTAGAGTTGCTTTTGTAGTCTGTCCCATCGGAATAGCAAAGAATGCAAAAATTCCGTAATCTTCAAGACCTTGGTTGAAAGCTGCTACCTGCAATGCTTTTTTCTCCTGATCTACTAATTTTTTGTATAAAACAGAAGATTTTCCGTTGCTCAGGTAAGAAGAAAGCATATCTAAAATATAAGCGTCTTTCTCTTTATTACCCGGAGTTCTGTACGCAAAAACATAAGCAGGAAGCTGGATGTTCGGATCTGTTGCCGTTACTTCTTTTTCCTGAGTGATAGGAGCATCTTTCGGGAAATTTTTAGGATATACTGTTCCTTTTGGAATTCCTCCATAATATTCCTGGATCCATTTCTTAGTCTGCTCGGGTTTGATGTCTCCTGCTACCACTAATGTAGCGTTGTTCGGAACATAATATTTTTTATAAAAAGCTTGAAACTCTTCTAATTTTGCAGAGTTCAGATCTTCCATAGAACCGATCGTAGGCCAGTTGTACGGGTGATTGGTGAATAAATTCTTTTGAATAGTAGTGAAAAGATTTCCGTAAGGCTGGTTGTCCATTCTTAATCTTTTCTCCTCTTTTACAACCTCTCTCTGAGTATCAACCCCAACTTGATTGATTACTGCATGACGCATTCTTTCAGCTTCCATCCAAAGTCCCAGTTGCTCATTATTAGAAGGGAAAGTTTCATAATAATACGTTCTGTCGTTTGTAGTGTTAGCATTATTTTGTCCTCCGTTTGAAGAAACTATCTTGAACCAATCACCTCTTTTAATGTTCGGTGTTCCTTCAAATAAAAGGTGTTCGAAGAAGTGGGCGAAACCTGTTCTGCCCTTTACCTCATCCTTTGCACCAACGTGGTACATTACCCCTGTCGTTACAACCGGTGCTGAATTATCCTGATGAAGGATTACGTGAAGACCGTTTGGTAAGTCATACTCTTCAAATTTAATTTGTTGCGCATTCAGTGCCATTCCGAAGAAAGCTGCTGCAGCAACAGAAAGAAGTCGCTTTTTCATAAAGTAGAAATTGTTTTGTCAATTAGTGCCAAATTTACTTTAATTGTTACAATCTTCAACATAATTTTTTTTGAAATGAAAAGTCATACATTTAATTGAAAATGTCGTTTGTGTGGTATTGTTTAATTTTATTCTGTTAGAAATATGAATTATTTTTACATGATAAAACAATAAAGAATGAAAAGCTTTTTAGAGCAAAACATTTCCCACGATTCTCTTATCACGCTTTTTAGCCAGGCACCTATAGCTGTTTCTTTGCTTATTGGCGACGATTACCGCATTCACAGTGCCAATCCACAAATGCTTGAACTTTGGGGAAAAGATGCTTCCATTATCGGAAAACCTCTGTTTGAGGTGATTCCTGAAATAACTTCTCAGGGTTTTTTAGATATTTTTAAAAAGGTTTATCAAGAAGGAGAAATTTTTAAAGGAAATAAATGGTCTGTATTTCTTGAAAAATATGGTAAATATGAAGAGCACTTCTTTAATTTTATTTATGCCCCTGTTTACAATGACGATAAAAAGATCATCGGAGTAAGTGCTGTGGCTACGGAAGTCACAGATCAGGTCTTGTCTGAAAGAAAATGGAAAGACAGTGAATACCGTTTTGAAGATCTTATTAAAAAATCAGACTACTCTATTGCAATATATCGCACAGAAGATCTTTATATAGAATTTGCCAATGAAAAGATGCTGAAAACATGGGGGAAAAATGCTTCAGTAATCAATATGAAACTTGAAGATGCGCTTCCTGAGTTGGAGGGACAGCCGTTTATAGGTATTCTTAAAAATATTTTTAAAACCGGTGAAACTTATGCTGCAAAAGAAGATAGAGCAGATCTTGTTGTAGACGGAAAGCTTCAGACCTTCTACTATAATTTTTCATACAAACCCCTTAAAAATTCTGATGGTCAGGTATATGCTATCCTCAATATGGCTGTGGACGTTACAGATCTTGTGATCGCACGGAAAGAAATCCAGGAAAGAGAAAAGAAATTTCGTGACCTCGCAAATTCAATGCCTCAGTTTGTCTGGACTTGTGATGATAAAGGAGAAATCACCTATATGAACGACAGCTGGTACAGATACACAGGCTCAACAGCAGGTGAAAATCAAACCAAAATTATTAAAAAGATGATGCGACCGGAAGCTGTAGAAAACGTTAACAGCATGTGGAATGAATGTATCAGAACAAACAATCCTTTTGTGATGGAATATGAGCTTGAAGATCCTCATCACAAAGGAAATTATCGCTGGTTTCTCGGAAGAGCCGTGCCAAATTTTTCAGAAAACGGAGAAGTGAAACAATGGACAGGAACTTTTACCGATATCGACGAATTCAAGCAGCTTGAAGCCCAAAAGGATAATTTCCTTGGAATTGCCAGCCATGAATTAAAAACACCACTAACCAGCCTTAAGTTATATACACAGTTCATTAAAACAAATCTTGAGAAGGCAGGTGACCCTAAAAATGCAGAAGTTGCCAGAAGAATGGATTACCAGATTGATCTTCTTACAGGTCTTATCAGCGAGCTGCTGGATGTTACCAAAATACAGAAAGGCCAGATTCAGCTGAATGAATCGTACTTTGATTTTGATAAGCTGGTAGATGAAGTGGTTGAAGAGCAGCAGATGACAGCGAGGCACAAACTTTTTGTAAGCAGAATTAATAAAGTAGGAGAAGTGTTTGCAGACCGTCACAGGATTTCACAGGTCATGGCAAATCTTATCAGCAATGCGATCAAATATTCACCGGAAGCAGATCAGGTACATATTTCTACCTGTCTGGATGGGAATGACGCCCGGTTCAATGTAAAAGATTTTGGCATTGGAATTCCGGAAGATCAGCAATCGAAAGTTTTTGATCAGTATTACCGTATCAGTGCATCCAGAGACTATACTTTTCCGGGACTCGGTCTGGGTTTGTATATCTCGTCCGAAATCATAAAAAGAACAGGCGGGAAAATTTTTGTTACGTCTGTAGAAGGAGAAGGGTCTGATTTTTGCTTCAGAATCCCCAAGAATAAAAAATAATTAGTTTACCATGTCTAATGCTGCAAAAATTATGGTAGTGGATGACAGTCCCGCGATTGTTGATTCTATTGAAATGATGTTGGATTTTGAGGGATTTGAAGTTGCCAAATTTTATAAAGGTTCAGAAATGTATAGTGCACTAGACCCCAATATGAAACCTGATGTTATATTAATGGATATGTGGCTTTCCGGTGAAGACGGCAGAGATTTCTGCAAACTCATCAAAGCGCACGAAAACTTTCAGGATATTCCTGTACTGATCATGTCGGCGAGTCGCGGACTGGAGCAATCAGCACTCGATGCCGGAGCAAATGAGTTTATTGCCAAACCCTTTGATCTGGGGCATATGGTAGACCGAATCAGGCATTATTTGAAATAATCTTACATAAACCGGTAGTTTTCTGCCGGTTGTTTTATTTTAAGAATATATAGTAAGATATTTTCCGGAAACTTATTTACTAGGGTGCAACCAACTTTCCGGAACACCAGAAAGTTTGTTGCAGAGGTGCGACGGCTTTTCTGTGCTACCAGAAAACTCCTTGCAAGGGTGCGAGAAGCTTTCTGGAAAGCTACAAACTGTTTTATAACAAACAACGCAAAACCAAAGTTTGAATTCTCCATATAATACACTAATTTTGTGTTCCCAAAAATTTTTGCAGCATGGAGGATTATTTGAAAGGACTGAATGAATCACAATTTGAAGCCGTTACCACATTACAGGGGCCATTAATGGTTCTTGCAGGAGCGGGTTCCGGGAAGACACGTGTACTTACCATGCGTATCGCGCACCTCATTACAAACGGTGTGGATCCTTTTAATATTTTAGCTTTAACCTTTACCAACAAGGCGGCAAAAGAAATGAAGGAACGTATCGCTAAAGTAGTGGGGCAAAGCAATGCAAAAAGCCTTTGGATGGGAACTTTTCACTCGGTTTTTGCAAGGATTCTCAGAAGCGAGGCCCATTATCTGGGGTATCCTTCCAATTTTACGATTTACGATCAGCAGGATGCTCTAAACGTTATTAAAAAGGTGCTGAAAGATATGAATATCGATGCCGACCTTTATAAGCCCAAAAAAGTTCAGGCAAGAATTTCCACCTATAAAAATAATCTCATTACCGTAAAGGCATATTATGCCAATCCGGAACTTATGGAGGCCGACGAAAAAGCCAATATGAAATTCATCGGGCAGATCTACCAGCGATATGTTGAACAATGTTTCAAAAACGGATCTATGGATTTCGATGATTTGCTTTTGAAAACCAATGAATTATTAACTAGATTTCCTGAAGTGCTGGCTAAATATCAGGATCGATTCAGATATATTCTGGTGGATGAGTACCAAGATACCAACCATTCGCAGTACCTTATTGTAAAAGCTTTAGCTTCAAAATTTGAAAATATATGTGTGGTGGGAGACGATGCACAATCGATTTACTCTTTCCGTGGCGCAAATATTTATAATATCTTAAATTTCAAAAAAGATTATCCTGATGCAGTAACGGTTTCGTTGGAACAAAACTACCGTTCTACACAGAATATCGTGAATGCGGCCAATGTGGTGATCGCAAAAAACCTTCAGCAGTTTAAGAAAAATGTTTTCAGTGAAAATGAAGAAGGGGACAAGATTAAAGTCTACCGTTCTCTTTCTGATGCAGATGAAGCCAACTTTGTCGCCGGAAATATTTGGGAAACCAGAAACCGTGAACAGAGAAAATACAGTGATTTCGCGATTCTTTACCGAACTAACTCGCAGACACGTGCCTTTGAAGACGCATTAAGAAGAAAAAATATTCCGTATAAAGTTTACGGAGGTTTATCTTTCTATCAAAGGAAAGAAGTAAAGGATTTGATCGCCTATCTGAGACTTTTGGTGAATGAAAATGATTCGGAGGCTCTGATGCGGATTATCAATTATCCTGCAAGGGGAATCGGTGAGACGACTCAGAACAAACTGGTGGTATTTGCCGACGCTCAGAATGTTTCTGTATCAAAAGTATTAGACAATCTTCCGATGTATTCGCCTCATTTAGGCTTTAACAATGGAGTTTTAAACAAGCTGAACGACTTCTGGTCGATGATCAAGGCATTCCAGGTATTGCTGAAAACGGAAACTGCTTATAATGTCGCCATGGAAGTAGCAAAAAGAAGCGGGTTGATTAAATTTTTAAAAGACGATCAGACTCCGGAGGGGATTTCCCGTGTAGAGAATGTTCAGGAATTAATGAACTCGATGCAGGGATTCATCGAAGAACAAATGCAGCTGGAAGACGGAGATCCGAGTTTACCGAACTTCCTGGAAAATATTGCGCTTTCGGCTGATACACAGGACAAGAATAATGAAGAAGATATGGTTTCGTTGATGACCATTCACCTTTCAAAAGGACTTGAATTTCCGGTTGTACATCTTGTTGGACTTGAAGAAAATCTTTTCCCAAGTTTTATGAGTTCTGCCACAAGAGAAGATCTTGAAGAAGAAAGACGATTATTCTATGTAGCACTGACCAGAGCTGAGAAGCAGGCATTTTTCTCCTATGCGATTTCACGATTTCAGTGGGGGAAAATTACCGATGCAGAGCCATCAAGATTCTTAAGTGAAATCGATGATCAATATATCGAATTTGTAAACCCGGCAATCGAAAAGCGTTTTATTAATAATGCAGGATTAAAGTCAAATATTTTCGACGAACATCCGTCTGAAATGAGAAGCTTTAAAAAGGTTGAAAAGAAAACCATTGAAAGAGGTTCAGATTCTAAACCTATTGCCGAACCGAGAAAGCTAAAACCGGTAAGTACGGCAAAAATTATTAATCCAAGCGGCGCTTCTTCCCAGGATATTGAAGTCGGTGATAAAGTGAGACACGACCGTTTCGGTGTCGGTGAAGTGACTTTTCTGGATGGTACCGATCCACAGAATATCAAAGCGAAAGTGGTTTTCCAGCATGAAGGGGAGAAGAATCTCATTCTTAAATATGCTAAATTAACTAAGATTTAAAAAACATATATAGCGTCTTTAATTTTCCGTATTTAATTAGTCTATAAATTTTGTGGACTAATAAATATGATTTACATTTGCTCCTTCAAATATTAAAAAAGAGAAATGTATGAAAAACAAAAAAGCTATTTTTTCGACTTCAGTATTGTTTTTTCTGGGAACATTTGCATTCGCACAGGAAAAAGATACTGTAAAAACCAATAATTTAGAGGAAGTTGTCATCTTAGGATCCAGAAGCGGAGCAAGATCAAAAGCAGACAGCCCGGTTCCGGTGGATGTTTTCAATATTAAAGAATCTTCGGTGATCTTACCACAGACCAATGTAGCACAAATCCTCAATGCCATTGCACCATCATTTACCTCAACCATACAAACTAATGCAGACGGGACCGATCATCTGGATCCTGCGCAGCTGAGAGGGCTTGGTCCGGATCAGGTACTGGTTTTGGTAAACGGAAAAAGGAGGCATACATCTGCACTGGTAAATGTAAACGGATCACCGGGAAGAGGAACTGTAGGAACAGACTTAAATGCGATTCCGTCTTTTGCGATCAACAGAATTGAGGTATTAAGAGATGGAGCTTCCGCACAATATGGTTCTGATGCCATTGCCGGGGTCATTAATTTAGGCCTCAAAAGAGACACCGGGAAACTTACCGGGCAATTAAGCTATGGCGGAAATCTTACATCTGCCGCAAATGATCACACTGGAGATTTTGACGGACAGAATATTCAGGTTGATCTAAATTATGGAAACAAAATCGGAAAAAGAGGAGGATTTTACAATATAACCTGGACGTCACAGTTTAGAAATCCTACTTTCAGAGCGGGCACTGAGAGCGGAAATATTTTCAATGCTTACAATGCAATTGAACAGCGTGCTTTAAATAATGGAGTCAATCTTTCCTCATTGTTCAGCAATATTAATACTACACCAAACTCACAGCAGATTATTAATTATATCCATCAATATGCGCAAGAGGTAAACTATTTTTCCCAGACTTTTCAGGATCAGATCCAGTCGGCAAATACAATATCTGCTTTGCAGGGAATTTTGGGTGACAATGTAACTGATCAGGAACTTGCGTACCGTGGGCTTACGAGAAAAGATTTTAATATGCAGGTCGGACATTCGAAACTGAATAACCACCAGCTTTTCGCAAATATCGAAGTTCCGCTGAATGACAACTGGAAGCTATATACTTTTGGAGGATACAGCTTCAGACACGGTACCTCCGGAGGTTTCTACAGAAGGCCTAACCAAAGCAGAACCTTTACAGGATTATATCCAAGCGGATATTTGCCACAGATAGGAACCGATATTCAGGACCTCTCTCTTTCTGCAGGAATCAAAGGAGACTGGAAAGGCTGGAATATTGATTTCAGCAATACATTCGGACAGAATTCTTTTAATTACGACATTAAAAATACAGGAAATACTTCTTTAAGATTTAATTCTCCAAATGAATTTGATGCAGGAGGATTAAGGTTTTCCCAAAATACCATCAACCTGGATTTTTCAAAAAAATATAATGTTTGGAGCGGTATCAACATTGCCTTTGGAGCAGAACACCGTTATGAAAACTTTAAAATAACGGCAGGAGAGGAAGCTTCTTATTCTACCTATGATGTTTCCGGAAATCTATGGAACGGAAATTCGGTTCGCCCAACCGATTTTTTCGGTGCTGCTCTTCCTGGAGGTTCACAGGTATTCAGTGGATTTAAGCCGGAGAATGCTGTTAATAAAAACAGACAGGCTATTGCAGGATATGCAGATTTTGAGTTAAACTTTACAGACTGGCTTTTAGCTGATGCGGCCGTGAGGTATGAAAATTATTCAGATTTCGGGTCTACATTTAATTACAAACTGGCTTCCAGAATTAAACTAAACAAAGACCTTAATTTCAGATTTGCGGGTTCTACCGGATTCAGGGCGCCTTCCATCCATCAGATCTATTATAATGTAACTTCCACTTTATTTACCAACGGACAGCTCCTGGAAGTGGGAACCTTTAGCAACGATTCCAGAATCGCCAATTTATTGGGAATACCAAGTCTAAAACAGGAAACCTCAAAATCTGCAAGTGTAGGATTTACCTATAGAATTCCTGCTGCAAATCTAAGTTTTACGGCAGACGGATATTTCACAAGAATCGATAACAGGATTCTTCTTACGGGACAGTTCACAAGAGCTGCCGTTTCTCCACAAGCTCAGGCTGCTTTCGATGCTGCAGATGTAAATGCAGCGCAGTTTTTTACCAATGCAATAGATACCGAAACTAAAGGACTGGATGTGGTCATAAGCCACAATATAAAATTTTCCGGTGCTAAACTGGATAATAATTTTGCCATTAATCTCAACAGAACCAAAAAAGTAGGAGATATCCATTCTTCAGGATCATTGCAGTCTCCTAGTTTAGAGAATATCTATTTTTCTGAAGCTTCGAGAATTTACCTGGAAGAAGCCGTACCAAGAGTAAAAGCAAGTTTATCTAATCAGCTTAGCTGGGGGAAAGCAATTTTCTATCTTCGAAATACCTATTTTGGTAAAGTAACAAGTCCTGATATCATTGATGCCAATGGAGACGGTGTTATTTCAACAAATGAACATCAGGAAATTACAGCTAAAATTATTACCGATGTGTCTTTAGCATATCAGTTTACAAAGAATATAGGACTTACGGCAGGGGTGAATAATCTGTTCGATATTTATCCGACAAAGAATCTTCCTGCATCCAGTAACAATGATCAGTTTGTTTATTCTCGCTCCACCTCTCAGTTTGGGCAGAACGGAAGGTTTGTGTTTACCAGACTTAATTTCAATTTTTAAGCATTGTTTTTATACTGACAATATAATGAATCCGGATATTCCGGATTCATTTTTTATTTTACTGACTGGCAATTTGTATCTTTAAACCATAAAAAGTTTATAATGAAAAAGATTCTCGTATTTTTAATTATCACCGTATTTTCACTACCATTATTTTCTCAGGAATATAATACGATCCAAAATATTCACTATTATGACAACAAGACAAATGCTTCAGATGCTTATATCAACGAAAGATGTGTTTTGGATATGTATGTTCCAAAAAATGGTAAGAATTTTCCGACGGTGATCTGGTTTCATGGCGGCGGCCTGACGGGTGGACAAAAAGAAATTCCCGAAGCTCTAAAAAATAAAGGTGTTGCAGTGATTGGCGTTAATTACAGACTTTCACCAAAAGTAAACGCCCCGAAATATATTGAAGATGCAGCAGCAGCGACAGCCTGGGCTTTTAACAATATTAAAAAATACGGCGGAGATGAAAATAAGATTTTTATTTCAGGCCATTCTGCGGGAGGTTATCTTGCCATTATGGTTGGTTTGAATAAAATGTACCTTAAAAAATACGGAATCGATGCCAATCAATTGGCTGGTATTGTACCTTTCAGCGGGCAGATGATCTCTCATTTTACAGCAAGAAAGGAAAAAGGAATTGATGAGCTGGATGCAAGAATCGATGATATGGCACCTCTTCATTTTATAAGAGCAGACGCTCCGCCATTGTTATTAATTACCGGTGATCGCGAAAAAGAGCTTTTGGGACGATACGAAGAAAATGCCTATATGGCCCGAATGATGAAGCTGAAAGGTCATAAAGAAACAACTTTATATGAACTTCAGGGATTTGATCATGTGGGAATGGCACAACCCGCATTTCCTTTGCTGCTCAATGAAATTAAAAGAGTAAAAAAATAAATTTTAATAAAAATTATTTACCATAAAAGCCGATTCTATATTATAGAATCGGCTTTTATAATTATAGATTATTTCTTTTTTGAGATAATGAAATTTACCATTTCATCAGTCAGCTGATCTAGATAAGCCTTATCTGTCGTGCCGAAGCCATGTGTGCCGTCTTTTACAACGACTAATGTTGCTTCTACATTTTCTTTTTTGAGTTTTCTTGCCAGTTTTTTTGAATGTTTTAAAGGCGCAACTTTATCCTTATTTCCATGCAGAATAAAAGTAGGAACACCATTTTCCACATCATTGATGGGAGAAACTGTTTCAAGATAATTAATCGCTTTTCTTTTCTCTGTTTTGATGCTGTAGCCTGAAATTCCGAAAACCAGCTTTTCTCTGATTTCGACAATAGGCTTAAAAAATAATCCTACAACTGCTACCGGAACTTTTCCTAGTCTGGTATGCAGAAGTTTATTAAGATCTGTCGGTCCAAAATTATCTACCACATAGTTTACTTTAGCCGAATATGCTGCAAGCTCCTGACTTCCTTTATATTCGCTATCGCCCGTATAGGCAGCAAGTAGTGAAAGGTGGGCACCCGATGAAACACCGAAATATCCAATATTATTGGGATCAAAATTATATTTTTCTGCATTTTTACGTATCCATCGTACGGCATCTTTGGTATCTTCAATCGGTAAGGGAAAATGAATTTTATCGCTGACCAATGTATAGTCAATACTGATGACGGCGAAGTTTTTTTCAACTAATTTTAATATGAAACTTTCAATATAATTATTGGCTCCTACTGTTTTATCACCTTTAGCCCATGCTCCGCCATGTACATAAATTACAACCGGCAGTTTTCCGTCAACGGAATTTTTAGGTTTATAAACATCCAGCCTTACCGGACTGCCAGCTGAATTTGTTTTGTAGATGATGTTTTCAGAGAAAGCAGTTTTTTCTGGAAGCAGTGTACTGGCGGGAAGTTTCATCTCCGGTAATTCCTGTGAATATCCAGAATGATAAATGCTTAAAAAGAAAACAAAAAACAGGTTTATCATAAACCTGTCCATTAATTTATTGTTCGTAGAAAATTTCATAAAATAAATTTTTGCTGAGTTTCATTTTCAAACCCCTCAAAAACTTTACCAAACCCAGATCATTGTATATTGGTTAAAGAATAAGCTCTTCAAAGAGCTTATTAAAAGTTTTCTCCAGATCTTTCGATTTTCCCGGATGAGGTCTGGAAGTCTGTACCACAGAGCTTCTGACTGCAGTAAGCCAACGGAAACGTTCTGGAATTTCAAGCTGAGCAATGGGACCACCATCTTTATCGCCATTTGCAATTTTCTGAAAGCTTTCAAGATTCTGGATGATGTCATCGTAATCGAGCTTGCTCCTCATGAGCTTAAATTTATCAGGACACAAATAAAAAGCTACTTTGATAAATTTTTCCTTCTTTGAAAACATCACCAGCCCGATGTTGAAGAACTCTTCTCTTTCCACCTTTGGTACCAAGCGTATCACAGCGTATTCGTAAATTTTATCCTCTTGCATTTTTGGCTTCGTTTAAAAAGATTTCAGAATTTTCCAGTCTTGTTTTCAGGAAATTAAAATAGATGTCGCGAATTTCTTCCGGGTTTTCATCAGCATCGTTCCAGTGCAACCAGTCTTCGGGAATCAGGTTAACGATTTCCCTGAAAATATTTTCATTCAAAACTTCTTTTGCAAATTGATCGGCTTCATCCAACTTTGCAGCCTGTGGAAGAAGAACATGGTCTTTTACATATTGGAAAGGTGTTTTTGCAGCAGTGTAAAAATTTTGCCACGAATGATGGAAGTAGAAGGAAGCTCCATTGTCAATGACCCACAATTCTTTGTGCCACATGAGAAGATTGGTATTTTTAAAAGTACGGTCAATATTGGTGATAAACGCATCCAGCCATACAATTTTTGATGCCAGTAGCGGATCAATCTTTACACTCGGATCATAAGCAATTGATCCGGAAAGGTAATGCAACCCTAGATTCAAACCTTCTGAAAATTTCAGCAGGTCTTGTATTTCTTCGTCGGCCTCAGTTCTCCCGAAATCAACATCAAGATTTACAAAAACCAGCTCAGGAATTTTTAATCCTAAAGCTTCGGCGATTTTTCCACCCAAAAGTTCTGAAATCAGCATTTTAACTCCATGACCGGCACCACGGAATTTTAAAACATATTTAAAATCATCATCAGCCTCTGCCAGCGCAGGAAGAGAACCTCCCTCACGAAGTGGCAGTATGTAACGCATTACGGTTACCGTTCTTAAATCCAACATAGAGCAAAAATAAGATTTTTACTTTGTGTTTATTTCTATTTTTGATATTTTTAAGTAAAAATCGATTTGATTTTAAATAAAAGTAAATATGAATATCATCAGAAAACAAAATATTATCATCCCAAACCCAGAAACCAAAAATTTTCTTGCCGATGCTTTTTATCCTGAAGAAGTAGAAAAACTGCCGCTTGTTATTTTCGTTCACGGTTATAAAGGATATAAGGACTGGGGAGCATGGAATCTTATGGCAGAGAAAATTGCGAAAGCCGGATTCTTCTTTGTTAAATTTAATTTTTCACACAATGGAACAACGATAGCAGAGCCTAATAGTTTTGCTGATTTGGAAGCGTTTGGAAACAATAATTATTCAAAAGAGCTTTCTGATCTTGGTGTAGTGATTGACCATTTTAGTCAGCACGAGAAAGTTGATGATCATAAAATCATTGTAATCGGACACAGTAGAGGAGGTGGAATTTCTATCATTAAAACGTACGAAGATGAGAGGATTAATGGCCTGATAACACTGGCGAGTGTTGATTCTCTTGATCGTTTTCCTAAAAATGAAGCTTTTGAGCAATGGAAAAGAGAAGGGGTCTATTATGTTATTAATGGACGAACGAAACAGGAGATGCCCCACTACTATCAGTTTTATGAAGATTATGAAAAGGACATTCATCGTTTTGATGTCGAAAGAGCGACGGAAATGGCTAAAGCTCATTTTCTCATTATTCATGGTACGCATGATGAAAGCGTAAGTGTGAAAAATGCAGAGCATCTTCATCTTTTGCATCCGAATTCCGAGCTTTATTTAATAGAAAATGCGGACCATACTTTTGGCGCAAAAGAACCTTGGGAAGGCAACGAATTACCAATTTATCTTAAAGAGGTTACAGAAAAATGTATTGATTTTATTAAAGAAAAGATGTTTCTGTAATATTTTTCATAACTTAGTGATTAATATAAACCACTAAAAATCAATTATTATGAAAAATTCAAATTTAAAAAATGCTCAGAAATTAAGCAGAGAATCTCAAAAACAAATTCTTGGAGGAGATTTGATTTTAGTATGTGCAACTGGTTGTCACAGAAATTATCTGAGTGACGGATCAGGCAGATGCATTGTACCTCCATGTACGTCACCTAATTTTGGTACAGAAAGCCAAGATGCTAATGGCCGTTGGCAATGTTGTTATTAAAACTTTGATATTATAAAAGGAGCGAAATTTTTCGCTCCTTTACTTTTATTTAATTAAAATCCTCCAGGCTTCATCAATTTTGCTTTCAAGAAGCAATTTTTGTGCGCTCTGATGAACAATTTCGTCGGCATAAAAATCTCCTTCAGGCAGTACTTCAATATTGGCCAACATTCCCAGATCATTTCCTGTAAATACTTTGCTATATTTAATCTGATCAGGAAGAAGATCGAATCCGATGCCCTTGGTTACTAACGGTTTGGGAACTTCAAAAAGATTGTTTTCGTTATTTCTTGAATACCAGTTGCTTCCAAGGCGGGCGACCATATCGAGTTTTGCCTGATCAAGATTTCCTTCTTCATTCAGGTATTCTTCCCTGATATGAATTTTCTGAACCTCACAAATCACTAGATTTCCTGCACCGCCCTGATCACCTAATGGTTTTACTTCTAAAACTTTACATTCAAAATTTACAGGGCATTCTTCAATTAATTTAGGCTGAATCAGATCAGCTTCTTTCATAGTCAGTCCCGATTTGATGAATTCATTTACGCCGTCGCCATATTCCGTAGAAGCTAATGAAATCTGCTGTACAATTGGGAAATTTACAGTTCCTATAACAACTTCAGGGACCTCAAGGATGTTTTCTAAGGTATGTTTTGTCGTATTGTCGCGTACTCTTCTCGACGGTGAAAAAATCAAAATCGGCGGCACCGTGCTGAACATATTAAAGAAACTGAACGGCGATAAATTGCTGTTGCCATTTTTATCAACCGTTGACGCCAATGCAATCGGCCTCGGTGAAATCGCGGTCTGCATTACGGTCTGCAGCTGGACGGGAGTTATTTCGGATGGGATGAGTGTTTTCATTTTTCTATCAACCACAAAAGTCACAAAAGTTTTATGAAAATAATTTTAAATCTTTTCAAGATCACAAAAGCATATCGTAATGTTTATTTACAAAAGTTTCATGTCCATTATGATATAAATTTTTTACATTAAAATTTACCAATATCCCTTTGGGTTTTTTCATTAAGTTAATATAATTTAAAATTTGTGCACGGTGAATTTCTTTCAGCTCTGAAACTGCTTTTAATTCAAGTACAATTAAATCTTCAATTAAAAAATCACAAAAGAAGTCACATTCAAGATCTTTACCTTTATAAATAATAGGAATTTTAAACTCTGACTTAAATTTTATTTCTCGTAATCTAAGCTCTTCTTCCAGACATTTATGATAAACACTTTCCAATAATCCGGCTCCTAAAATTTTGTGAACTTCTATGCAGGCACCATTAATCTTGTAAGTTAAATCGGTTAAATAAGCTTGTGTAATCATTAAAGCTTTTGTGACTTTTGTGGTTAAACTATTTTGCTGGAATAATTTTACCTGAAACTTCACCGAAGCCAACACGAATTCCGTCTTTTTCAGCCCACGCTTTCATGGTTACGGTATCGTTGTCATCAATGAATTTTCTTTCTTCACCATTGTTTAAGGTAATAGGATTTTGGCCTCTCCAGGTTAATTCGAGCATAGAGCCAAAAGACTTAGGATCATTTCCCGAGATGGTTCCGCTGGCGTACATATCCCCAACTTCAACATTACATCCGTTTACCGTATGATGTGCGAGCTGTTGGGTCATATTCCAATACATATGCTTGTAATTGCTCTCACAAATAAGGTTTTGTTCACCATTTTCAGGTTTAATGTAAACTTCGAGGTTGATATCATAATTTTTATCCCCTTCGAATTTTAAATATTCCAACACTTCAGGATCTTGCGCCGGTGAAGCTGTTCTGAACGGCTCTAATGCTTCCAGCGTAACGACCCATGGTGAAACGGATGACCCAAAGTTTTTAGCGAGAAATGGCCCTAACGGTACATATTCCCATGATTGGATATCTCTTGCAGACCAGTCATTAAAAACAACCATTCCGAAGATGGCATCTTCTGCATCTTTAGTGGAAATACTTTCGCCCATCTCTGTATTTTTGTTAATGATGAATGCCATTTCCAGTTCAAAATCCAGTTGTTTACAAGGTCCGAAAACAGGTTTTTCTACATCTGCAGGCTTCATCTGACCTTTAGGACGGTTGATTTCCGTTCCTGAAACAACGATCGATGACGCTCTTCCATGGTAGCCGACAGGAAGATGTTTCCAGTTTGGTAATAAAGCATTGGCAGGATCTCTGAACATTTTTCCTACGTTGGTAGCGTGTTCAATACTGCTGTAGAAATCTGTGTAATTCGGGATGTGTACCGGCATCATCATTTTTACTTTATCCAGATCATAAAAGGCTTCTTCAATAGTCTTTTCATCTTTGGAAAGTATAGAATCCTCCTGTAACAGCTCCTGGATTTTCAATCGGACAGCATTGGTTACCGGTTTTCCCAGTTCGATAAATTCGTTTAAAGTATACGCTTCAAACACATTATCAATAAGACCTTCGATTTCTTCAAAATAACCGTAGTCATAAAGTGTGGCAAGGTCTACAATCTGGTCTCCGATTCTTGTACAACAACCGATATATTCTTTGTTGAAAACGGCTACACCGAAAGGGATATTATGTATAGAAAAATCTGAATCTGCTGAATATTCTACAAATGATTTCATAATTTTAGTATTTAATTTTGTAAGATGTGAACACAATTCAGCCGATATCTATGGGATGAGCATATAATATTGGACAGTTAAATTGTGAAAATATTTATGATTTTAATTTAAACTAAAAATTTACTTTTTAGCTTTAGCCTTAGCCTTCGTGATAGCGTCTTCGTCAATCCATCTGGCTTTGGTATTGACATCAATCAGGTACAAAATATTGTCCTGTCTGGTTAAAAGTAAGTTTTTGGTAAGAGGGACTGGAATTTTTTTATTCTCAAGCATATCGGCTCTCAACGAAATCATATTCTTTTTTCTGACAATATCTCCTGAGAATACATTTGAACTGCTTTGCCCTGTTTGTTTATCGTCAAATACTTCCACGTAAGTAGCCTTGTTTCCTTTAATGACGATAAAATCCCTTTCTGTGTGGTCTGCCTCATCTTTGATGAAAACAAATTTCTTATTGTCAATATTTACAGATTCAAGGTTTTGGTTTACTCCTGATCGCTCTTCCAGTCTGGTAAGAATCTGGTCCATTGTTCCATATTGCGCTTTTACTCCGAATACTGCTCCGACAAATAAAATTCCCAAAAATGTTTTCCTCATAACGATGTGTTTAAAAAAAAGTTTTGCCAGGATTGTGCATCCTGACAAAACTTTCTATTATTATTAAATTTAAAGATTTCCTCTTCTTTCCTGCTCTCTTTCCAATGCTTCAAATAAAGCTTTGAAGTTTCCGGCACCAAAGCTTTGTGCACCGTGTCTTTCAATAATTTCAAAGAAAAGAGTAGGGCGGTCTTCCACAGGTTTTGTAAAGATCTGTAGTAAATACCCTTCTTCATCATGATCAATAAGGATGCCTAACTCCTGAAGTTTTCTAATATCTTCATCAATATGTCCCACTCTCTCCGGAACCATATCGTAATAAGCTTCTGGCGGAGCAGATAAGAATTCAACACCACGTTTCTTCAACTCGCTTACGGTGTGGATGATATCTTTTGTCGCTACGGCAATATGCTGTACCCCTTCGCCTTCGTAGAAATCAAGATATTCTTCTACCTGAGATTTCTTTTTACCTTCTGCCGGCTCATTAATCGGGAATTTTGCATAACCGTTTCCGTTTGACATTACTTTAGACATCAGCGCCGAATATTCGGTGTTGATCTGCTTATCATCAAAAGAAAGGATGTTTACAAATCCCATTACTTTTTCGTACCATTCTACAGTCGGGATCATTCTGTTCCAGTCCACGTTTCCCACACAGTGGTCTACATAAAGTAAGCCTGCTTCCTCAGGATTGTAGTCGCTTTCCCATTTTTCATAACCTGGTAGAAAAGACCCTGTATAATTTTTTCTTTCAACGAACATATGTACCGTTTCCCCGTAGGTATAAATTCCGGACATTCTTACTTCACCGTTTTCATCAGTTAAAGTTACCGGCTCCAGATAGGGCTTTCCACCTCTTTTGGTTGTTTCTTCAAAAGCTTTGTATGCATCATCAACCCAAAGTGCCAAAATCTTAACTCCGTCTCCATGTTTTTTTACATGTTCATTAATCGGTGAATCAGATTTTAATCCTGTGGTAAGTACCAATCTGATTTTTCCCTGCTGAAGAACGTATGAAGCACGGTCTCTCACTCCGGTTTCAGGACCGGCATACGCTACAGACTGAAAACCGAAAGCGGTCTTATAATAATGGGCAGCCTGTTTTGCATTTCCTACATAAAACTCAATGTAATCGGTACCGTTAATCGGCAGGAAATTCTCTGCTTGAGCAATTTTTTCGGCAAATGTAAGTGTTGACATATTTTAATTTTTACTTTTATATTATTGCTTGCAAATTACGAATTTCTCCCAAATACGAAAAATATTAACAAACAAACGTTAGGTAAGCTATAAAAGCGTTTAAATTAATATCATTTAATGTTTAAATCTCTCATAAGCGGCTCTTTCCAGCATTTCCCTATCATCCGGATGAGCGATACTGATCAGTTCCTGTGCCCGCTGACGAAGATTTTTACCATACAGATAAGCGGTGCCGTACTCCGTAACCACCCAGTGGATATGTCCTCTTGTTGTCACGACTCCCGCTCCAGGCTTAAGGTAAGGTACGATTCTGGAAACTCCTTTTTTTGTTCTTGAGGTGATGGCAATGATCGGTTTTCCGTCTTCGCTTAGTGCTGCTCCTCTCATAAAGTCCATTTGTCCGCCGATTCCGCTGTATTGCATGGTTCCGATGGAGTCTGCACAGACCTGTCCGGTAAGATCGATTTCAATGGCTGAGTTAATTGCTACCATTTTTTTGTTCCGCATAATATTAATAGGAAAGTTTACGGTACCTACATCATCGAAAGAAAATACGGTATTATCATCTACATAATCATAAAGTCTTCGTGTGCCGAAGCAGAAGCTGGTAATGGTCTTATTGTCGTTGTATCCTTTATATTTATTGTTGATCACATCATTTTGAATCAGATCAATAACACCGTCACTCAGCATTTCTGTGTGTACGCCCAGATCTTTATGATTTCCCAAGCATTTTAACACGGCATCAGGAATCGTTCCGATACCCATTTGCAAGGTAGATCTGTCTTCAATCAGTTCCGCCACATTTTTTCCGACTTCCATTTCTTCAGGGCCTACTTTTGCGCCGTAGTCAACGGTTGGAAGCTCTTCTTCATGCCACACCAGTTTATTAATTTTGCTGATATGAATCATTCCGTCTCCATGCGTTCTCGGCATTAAAGGATTGACGATGGCAACAATGATTTTTGCGGTATCTACAGCAGCTCTCGCAACATCTACAGAAGTTCCCAAGGTACAGAAACCATGTTTATCTGGAGGTGAAACTGTTATTAAAGCTACATCTAAAGGCAAAATATTTTTCCTGAAGAGAATAGGAATCTCGCTTAAAAAAACAGGAACAAAATCTCCTCTGTCAGAATTTACGGCATCTCTTACAGGAGAAGAAACAAATAATGAATTGACGAAAAATTTATCTTTATACTGAGGTTTTGCAATTTCAACATTTCCCTGTTGCGTAATGGAAACCATTTCAACATTTTCGAGGCGGTGAGATTGTCTTGCAAGCTCGTCGATCAGATGATTGGGCGTACATGCACTGCCATGAAAAAAAACGCGGTTTCCGCTTTTGATAGTATAAATTGCTTCTTCTGCACTGATATAATTATACATACTGAAATTTTTATATATTTTTTCTCTGACTTAAAGATAGTTTATATTGTTTTTATTAAGACCAAATATGCAAAGATTTTTATCATGTTTGATGCTGAAATGATCAATAAAAAAAACCGGATCTGTCAGATTCGGTTCTTTTATATTTAGTTGAAAATTATTCTTGCGAGCGGTCTTCCATGGTTTTGTCCTGTTCTTCCAGCCATGAAGTTTTATAGGAAGGATCTTCAACTTTCAGTGCTTCTTCCGTTATTTTCAATGGACGGAAAGGGTCGACCATTACAGCATATTCTTCCGTGAATTTTTTTCCGATACTTCTTTCCATTGCTCCCGGATGCGGTCCGTGAACAATTCCTCCCGGATGAAGGGTAAAGTCCATTAAATCAATGTGATTACGGCTCATGAAATCTCCTTCCGTATAGAATAAAACTTCATCAGAATCAATATTCGAGTGGTTATACGGTGCGGGGATGGCCATCGGATGATAGTCATACATTCTTGCGCAGAACGAGCATACCACAAAATTGTGTCCTTCAAAATTCTGGTGAACCGGTGGCGGTTGGTGGATTCTTCCCGTAATTGGCTCAAAATTCTTGATATTAAATTTATAAGGATAAAAATAGCCATCCCAGCCAACAACGTCGAAAGGATGCGTTGCATAAATGAAATCGGTAATCTGGTTTTCCTTTTTTACTTTAATTAAAAACTCTCCCTTTTCATCCTTGGGCTCAACAAAAGTGGGAGCGACAATATCTCTTTCGCAGAACGGAGAATGTTCTAGCAGCTGACCAAACTCATTTCTGTATCTTTTCGGAGTGTAGATTGGGGAATGACTTTCCAGTACGAAGAAAACAGTATCATCCGATTTTAGTTCGACCTGATAAATGGTTCCTCTTGGAATGATTAAATAGTCGCCAACAACAAAATCCAGGTCACCGACAAAAGTTTTAAGTGTTCCGCTTCCATTGTGTACGAATAAAAGCTCGTCGCATTCTGCATTTTTATAAAAATAATCCGTTGATTTCCGGGGTTTGGAAAGTCCCATTTTCAGGTCATTGTTGACCATCAGAAACTTTCGGCTGTCCAAAAAGTCATCTTCAGGAGTTACATTCATTCCCTTAAACATTCTTGGCGTTACATTTTTGTCAACGGCAATTTTAGGCGTTACATCTTTGGCTTCGCCGATTGATTTGATCTGTGTCGGACGGTGAATATGGTATAATAATGAAGAAATTCCATGAAAACCTTCCGTTCCGAAAAGTTGTTCATAGTAAAATTTATCTTCAGGAGATTTGAAAATCGTATGTCTTTTTTGGGGAATATTTCCCGACTGATGATATCGCATTTTACTTTTATATGTAGTTTTTCAAATGTAATACTTTTTCATGAATTGAATTTAAACAATATTCCAGCATTAGTTTTGTGATTAAAAAATAATTGTTAGCTTTGTCTAACAAATTTATTTCATGAAACGAATACTGCTTTTTATTGTCTTTTTATCCGGGTTTTGTTTTCCTCAGAAAACTGACAGTTTGAATATGAATGATTCCCAAAATATAGATTCAATTGCAATTAAAAGTAAAAAGGAAATTAAGACAAAAGACATTGATGATGTAGTTATGACAGGAACTTTGAAGCCTGTGAGCAGATCAAAAAGCCCTGTCGCCGTAGAAATATACAGTCAGAAATTTTTCCAGAAAAACCCGACACCGAACATTTTTGAAGCTATTTCAATGGTCAACGGAGTAAAGCCGCAGCTGAACTGCTCAGTTTGCAACACGGGAGATATTCATATTAATGGTCTTGAAGGTCCTTACACAATGATCCTTATTGATGGAATGCCGATTGTTAGTTCACTTTCCACGGTATACGGACTGAGCGGAATTCCGAACAGTCTGGTAGACAGAATTGAAGTAGTGAAAGGCCCGGCTTCTTCTATTTATGGTTCTGAAGCGATGGGTGGAGTGATCAACATTATCACCAAAAATGCGCTGACCGCAACGAAATTGAGCATTGATGTGATGACAACCACCTGGAGTGAGAATAATCTCGATTTGTCAACAAAATTTAACGTTGGTAAAAATATCGCTTCTTTATTAAGCCTAAATTATTTCAGCTTTGAAAAGAAGTTTGATGAAAATAATGACAATTTTACGGATGCAGCATTACAGAACAGAATTTCCGTATTCAATAAATGGAATTTCAGGCGTAAGGAAAATCGACAGGCAAGCTTTGCATTACGGTATCTGTACGAAGACCGTTTCGGAGGAGAAATGCAGAGGAATAAGTCGTACAGAGGAAGTAATGAAGTGTATGGTGAAAGCATTTATACAAACAGGGTAGAAGCTTTTGGTGTTTATCAGTGGCCTTTGAAAGAAAATATCTTTACACAGTTTTCCTATAATTTTCATGATCAGAATTCATTTTATGGAGACAATCCTTTCACGGCGACTCAAAAAGTTCTTTTTACCCAAACTTATTGGAATAAAAAATTCGGAAACCATGATCTTATTGCAGGTTTTACTTTCAAGCGGACTTTTTATGATGACAATACTCCCGGAACATTATCAACTGATGGGTTATCAAATTCGCCAATGAGATCTCCGATTTTAGGAGCATTTATTCAGGATCAATGGGAAATTGACGAGAAAAATACAGTACTGGTCGGGTATAGGTTTGATTATGATAAAATTCATCACGAGATCCATTCTCCGCGTTTTGCATGGAAATTTGCTCCGAATCCTTATCATACGCTCAGATTCAATTTTGGGACGGGTTTTAGGGTCGTCAATCTTTTTACGGAAGATCATGCAGCATTGACGGGCTCACGTGAGGTCGTTATTCGGACAAATTTAAAACCTGAGAAATCAATCAATGGAAACCTGAATTACATCTGGAAAATTCCTGCAGGGAAAAATCTGATCAATCTTGATGCGTCTGCATTTTATACGTATTTCAGTAATAAAATTGTCGGTGATTTTGATACAGATCCTGAAAAAATTATTTATGATAATCTTCATGGTTACGGTATTTCCAGAGGTTTATCTTTAAATGTTGATTACAATTTCAGTTTTCCGTTAAATGTCGGTTTGGGTGTGACTTATCTTGATGTTTATCAGAAGTTTGATGATGAAAGGCAGAAGTCGCAACAGCTTCACGCCCCGAAATGGAGTGGGACGTATAATTTAAGTTATAAATTTCCAAATAATTTGACGATTGACTTTACAGGACAATTCTATGGACCAATGCGACTTCCGGTTTTACCGGATGATTACCGCCCGGAATATTCACCGTTTTACACTTTGGCCAATATTCAGGTTTCGAAGGCTTTTAAATCAGGATTTGAGGTGTATGGCGGAATCAAAAATGTATTCAATTTTACCCCGAAAGATCCTTTGATGAGACCGTTTGATCCTTTTGATAAATATTTGAATGATCCTGTTGGCAATCCTTATCACTACACTTTTGATACAACGTACGGATACGCTCCGATGCAGAAAATCAGAGGTTTTTTGGGAATAAGATACATTTTAAAATAAAGACTAAGTAATCAAAGATTTTGACGCAAAGAATTTATTTTTTAATAATAATTTTTTAGAAGCAACGTAAATAAATTGTCATGCAAAGCTTGAATCGTTAGCTTCATCAAATCAACTTGTTGATCAGACTTTGCTTACGTTAATAAAATACGATACAATTAGAACTTTGCGTAAATCTAAGGCAATAAGATAAATACAGTAAAATGAAGATTATAATACGATTTCTATTTCTAATGTGTATGCCCTTTTTTTGTTTCTCACAGATAAAGACAGTCACTTTTGCGGATTTAGAAATTCTTCAGAAGGAAAACTCAAAGCCTATTATTATTCATATCTATACAAGCTGGTGCCCGGTTTGTAAGATTGAATCTTTTGAATTGAATAAAGACAAAGATCTGGTAAAATTGATCAATGAAAATTTTTACTTCGTCAATTTTGATGCGGAAAAAACGAAAGAGAAAATCCGTTTTCAGGGAGAGGAATTTAATTATGTATCCAACGGAAGTTCCGGGATTCATGAACTGGTTTTGGCTTTATCAAAGAATAAAAAACAGCCTGTTTATCCGTTATGGATTATTATAGATAAAAATGGAAATTTGGTTGACTATCATGAGGGGTTGTTTCGGGCTGAAAAGATGAAGAAAAAGCTTGGTGAGCTTTTTGATTTTTAGTTTAATGAGATCTAGCGGATTTGATAGATTTTATTTAGCCCTGATTGAGCGGTATGTTTGAGCTCTTTTCTATTTTCGGCGGCGGCAAGGCCGCCGCCGAAAATAGAAAAAGCGAGTAGCGAAAGCAGGAAAAAGCTCCTCAATTATTTCAAAAGCACTGCAACAATCGCTAAAATCGCGGGTAAAGCCTGAACAAAAAATATCTTTTTCGTCGCAGAAATGGCTCCGTAAATTCCAGCTACCGCCACACATCCAAGGAAAAACAAGGCAATATTGGTTTGCCATTTCGGATCTTCGATAAGAAAAGACCAGATCAGTCCTGCGGCTAAAAATCCATTATACAGTCCCTGGTTGGCTGCCAATCCTTTTGTCGGTTTAAACATTTCTGCGGGTAAAGCTGCCTTGAAAACTTCCTTGCCTTTGGTTTCCCAGGCAAACATTTCCATCCAGAGAATGTAAAGATGTTCGATGGCTACTGCTGCAATTAAAATTTTGGCTACGATCTCCATGATATATTGTTTTGTCTTTGTAAAACTAAAAAAATAAAGTTAAGTTTGATCATACAATTTTATAAATGGAAAGTTTTAAACAACATTTGGATAAATTTATCACTATTGATGCTGAAGAATTTGCTTCCATCATTTCCTATTTTCAGGTGTTGGAAGTTAAGAAAAAGCAGAATCTGATGCTAGAGGGAGAAATTTGCAGGTCGTTTTTTTTCGTTGTAAAAGGCTGTCTGAGAAAATTTTTTATCAATGAAAAAGGTGTTGAGCAAACAACAGAATTTGCCATAGAAAACTGGTGGATCACCGATACATTCGCCTATGAAAGACAGATAAAATCTAATTTCTTTATTCAGACGGTGGAAAAATCCGTTATTTTAAAAATTGACCTTCAATCTCAGGAAGAATTGTTGAAAAAACATCCGTTGATGGAAAGATACTTCAGAAAAGTCTATCAACGCGCTTATGCTGCGGCGGAGAGGAGGATACGATATCTTTATGAATTTTCGAGAGAAGAGTTATACGTACATTTCAGTACACAGTACCCTTGGTTTATCCAGAGAATTCCGCAATATTTAATTGCTTCATTTTTAGGGTTTACCCCGGAATATTTAAGCGAAATCAGGGCGAAATTACGTTCTTAAACCAGTTTAAGATTTTTAGGATCTATAAATCGGAACTTTGTCTCAGAAATTTAAAACAAAATATTATGAACGCAAGATTCGATTGGACAACAGTTCACCCAGCTGCTTACAAAGCAGGAATAGGAATGGAAGAATCCCTTAAAAACAGTTTTTTAACGCCAATTCAAAAAGAATTAGTTAAAATCAGGGCTTCCCAGATCAATGCATGCGCTTTTTGCCTGAATATGCATACCAAAGATGCATTAAAATATGGTGAAACGCCACAGAGAATTTTCCTCCTGAATGCGTGGAGAGATGCTAAAGAATTGTTCACCGAAGAAGAGCAGATTATTCTACAAATTACGGAAGAAGTTACGCTGATTAGTAATAAAGGACTTTCGGAAGAAACTTATCAAAAGGCAAAAGTACTCTTTAATGAAAATCAGCTGGCAGATATCATCATGGCTGCTGTCGTAATTAATATGTGGAACAGAATCGCCATTTCTACGCATATGCCTATCGCTAATTAATAAGGTGTAAATAAACAAGAGCTTTTCATCATCGAAAAGCTCTGATTATTTAAGGACATTTGAGCTGAAGAACGTTTGCATTTAAAGGCTGTTCGACTTTCCGCTCTAATTTTTTGTCATTAACATTGATATAAATTTCCATAGAGCCGGTTCCTACATGAAGCGACAAAATATGTCCTCCGTAAGCATTAAATTTGTCATCAGTTGCAACACCATGTACGTGGATCGACGGGCCTTTTTCGTTCCAGGCAACAGACCCGGTTAAGCTCCCCACTTCTACTTTTTTGAATGTTTTGGGATCAAATTTCTTTGCTTCAAAATCGTAAAATCCAAATGTAACTTCTGAAGCAAAACCTATTCCTGTGAAACTTGCCGAAGGAATATTTTCGTTTTTTGCAAGGTCTTCAATATGAGCAAGCACGTCGTCGCCCTGTCTGAGTACCATCAGGTAGCCGGACGGTGTCTTGATATACCTGCACGGATCTTTTTGCTGTGCGGAAATTGTATTCATTGTTATAATCATTAATAAAAAGATAAAATTTTTAAAACTATCCATAATCAATTATATTTAGTAAAACCATGAAACTTCCACACCAAACAGGAAATGTTGAGAAAATTATATGCTTTTAATTAAAGTAAATAAAATAATTGTCTACTTTCCTGTACTATTTTCACTAAATAATTTCAGTTAAATAAATCTGTGGCTTTTCCTGAAGTTTTTCTTCAACCAAAGCTCCGAACGCCTGAATATAAGGTTGTTTATTATGCTGTTCCAAACCTTCTTCGCTTTCCCAGATCTCGTAGAAAACAAATTGATTTTTATCTTCAATGCTTTGATGAAGCCTGTACAATTCGTTGGCTTCTTCTTTCACGGTTTCTTTCACCATATTCTGAAGAACCTCCAAAACCTCTGTTCTGTATTCTTCTTTTGCTTTAATGACGGCTGTCAGATAAATTTTCATAGTTAAATAAAATTTTCGATTGAATAATGTTGAGGTTTCCAGTTCAGTTCCGTTCTTGCTTTATCGGCATTGCACAAACTATTGGATGCAAACCCGAAATATCCTCCGGCAGGACCAAACGTATTTACGGCTTCCTGCACTGTTACTGACTGCGCAGCCTGAAGCTTATACCGTTCACTTATTTTTTCTGCCAGATTTTTTATGGTTGATGAACCGTTTTCAGCATAATATAAAGATCCGGCTTTTGCTTTTTCCAGCGCAAGTACATACAAGTCGGCAAGATCTTCAATATGAATGTTTGACCATATATTTTCTCCTTTTCCAAAGTAAACTCCAAATCCTTTTTCTTTGGAAAGATTGATCAAGGCAGGAAGCTGTATGCTGTTCTTCTTTATTCCCAGACCTTCTCCATACACCATTGTAGGAACAATAACGATGCTTCTTATATCTTTTTTAGCAGCCAGAAGAATATGTTGATTAATAAGTACCCGGGAAGCCATTTCCAGTCTCGGTTGTAAGGGAATATCTTCCGTAAAAACAAAATCGCTTTTCTCCCCATTTTCTTTTCCTCCGAAAATTGCTGATCCTGAAGTGAAAATAAATGTTTTTCCGCTTCCTTCAAGGGCATTTATAATACTGTCTGCTGTATAAGCATCATCTGCAGAATCTGCATTATGAATAATCGCATCTGCATTAGAAATAGCATTCCGAAGAACAGTTTCATCATGAATATTTCCTACGATCGTTTCAATTCCTGCTGCTTGTAGTTCCTTAGCTTGCGCATCATTTCGAATCAATCCGATTACCTGATAGTTTTTATCAAGTAATTTTTTGGCTACAGTTCCACCGATATATCCGGTAATTCCTGTAATTAATATTCTTTTCATAAGATTAGATTAATTGCGTTTGCAGTTCTTTTTCAAAAACTTTAACAAGATGTTCTCTGTACAATTTCATATCCCGTTCAACATTCGCATTCTTTTCTACATCATGGAAATGAAAACTTTCCATTTTTTTCAACGAAACAAAAGCATTCATCCTGTGAAAACCGAACAATGGTCCGTCATCAACACTTGTTTCATTGAAAAATTCTCCCGGAAGTGTAAATGCTGTTTCAGGAGCGTTCCAGCTGGTGGTAACCATATATTTTCTTCCTTCCAGCATTCCTCCGGTCCCGTAATTGATTTCCGGATTGTCAGACGTTCTCCCGTCACTCATGTAAATTCCTTTGGCGTGACCTGCTGTAAAGACTTCATCAATATATTTCTTTAATCCGTTCGGCAGCTGAAACCACCAGATCGGTGTATGATAAATGATATAATCTGCCCAAACAAACTTTGCAACTTCTTCATTTTTGTCATATCCTTCATTCACGTTTGTGATTTTCACATCCACATTTTCAAATGTTCGTAAAACATCCAATGTATTTTCTGCTATAGTTGCATTGTATTTTCCTCCGGAATGACCGAAATTTTGTCCGCCGTTAATAATTAGTACTTTTTTCATTTTTGTATAAATAATTTTATGGGTACAAAGGTATTGTGTGGTTTGCTATAAATAAAATAATAAAAATCATAACTAAATATCATTTAAATAATACTTATTGTATTTGATTGTATTTCAGTAAATTATATCAAGTATAGACTTGCTTTATCACTCTTATTGATGATGAAAATATTATAATTGTGATTATTTGAATAAATTTGCATCATAAAAGTAATACCTATGGTTAATTTAGAATGGTACAGAACTTTTAAGGCAATCTATAAATCAGGAACCCTTACAGAAGCAGCGGATACCTTATTTATTTCCCAACCCGGTGTGAGTCTTCATCTCAGTTCGCTGGAAGCGTATGTTGGATATAAGCTGTTTGACAGAACCGGAAGAAGAATGATTCCTACAGAAAGAGGGAAAGTTTTGTTTAACGCTATTTCGGAACCGTTGTCAAAACTGGAAGAAGTAGAAAAAAACTTTCAGAAATCCACGGAGAAGCTTACGCCCACGATCAGTGTCGGCATGTGTTTTGAGACTTTTCAGACAACATTGGAGCAATATGTTTCAAGTTTGCCGTTCAATCTTATCATCAGTTTTGGAGAATATCGGGAAATGCTCGATCAGCTGGACAAAGGAATTTTAGATTTAATCATTACTCCGAAAAAAGGAGTGTCTCCAAATATCGAACATGAAGCATTCTCTTCGGAACAACTCATTCTCGTAGGCGGAAAAGATGTTAATATCGCTGAATTTGAATATGTTTTAAATGATAAAGGCATCGAACATGCAGAAGAATGGCTGAAAAATGAAAAATGGTACGGTACAGCCGGAGATATGGAGCATCTTTTTCAATTTTGGATCCTGAATTTCGGTCATAAGCCGAATTTCCGTCCGAATTATATTGTTCCGAATCTCAATTCTATCGTACGTTGTTTAAAAGGTGGTTCCGGATTAGCAGTCGTTCCTGATTTTCTCTGTAAAAAAGAAATTGAAGATGGCGAAATACAGTTGATCTGGGAAGGCCAGAAACCTCTGAAGAATACACTTTATTTCGGTTGTAGAAAAAAAACAAATTATCAGAAAGAGATTGATCATATTAAAGGATTGTTCAGACAAATGATGGGAAAGGAAATTAATGTTTAATAAATTTAAAAATATATAAATAAATTATTATGGAAAAGAAAACATACGCAGGACAGCCTGTAATCACATTGAATAATGGTGTTGATATTCCGGCATTAGGTTTCGGAGTATGGCAGATGGACGATCTGAAGGAGTGCGAAAATGCTGTTCTCAAAGCTATAGAAACAGGATACCGAATGATTGATACGGCTTCCATTTATCAGAATGAAACTGCCGTTGGAAATGCCATTAAAAATAGTGGAATAGACCGCGAGCAGCTGTTTGTAACCTCAAAGCTGTGGGTTCAGGATACTTCCTATGAAAAGGCAAAAAGTGCTTTTCAGAGAACATTGGACAGATTGCAGCTGGATTATTTAGACATGTATCTTATTCACTGGCCCTATGCCGATTTCTTAGGAGCGTGGAAAGCCATGGAGGAACTTTATCAGGAAGGAAGGATCAAAGCAATCGGAGTCTGCAACTTTCCAGTGGAGAAATTAGAAGAATTAAAAGCTCATGCTAATGTTCTTCCGGTGATTAACCAGATTGAGTTGCATCCGATTTTTCAGCAAAAAGAACTTCAGGTGTACAATAAAGAAAACAACATCATAACTCAGCCATGGAGCCCGCTTGGAAACGGAAATGCAGGCTTATTAGAGAACGAACAGTTAAAAGCTATTGGTGAGAAATACGGAAAGACAGTAGCTCAGGTCATTTTGAGATGGCACCTTCAGGAAGGATTCTGCGTGATTCCGAAATCGGTGACTCCATCAAGGATTGAAGAAAATTTCAATGTTTTTGATTTTGAATTGACAGAAGACGAGATGAATGTAGTACGTTCTTTAGATACCGGGAAAAGATTATTTTTTGATCCTAAAGATCCTGAGTGGGAACATAAAATGTTGAATGCTGTTGCGGATATTTAATTTAAATCGAGAATTTAATAAAAAGAAGTGATAAATATTTATTGCTTCTTTTTTATTAAAAAATATCATTTAACTTTACTTTAAACTTAATAACTAAAATTATGGAAACAAAAGTAAATGAACAGATTACAGATTCTGTCACACAGACAAATGTAAAAGTGGTGGGAGAATCTCCTGCGATGGCAATGGGAAACATTTATCAAACTGCTGCCCATTCTACGGGACTTCTATTTCAAAAAGCCGTTAATGCTCAAAATCAGCAGAATATTCTTGCACAGGCGGCGGCTAATCAGGGTGTCATGCAGATTTATAGTCTTGATACTGTTTCGGATGCAATTGCTGCTTCAAAAATATTAAATGGAAATGATCATTAAAAAAGTTTAGAGCCGATGGAGAAGGCTGAGAAATTTCACCTGAAACAGATAAAAACAGCATAAATTAATAGTATTTTTGCTGTCTTAAGGTATTACAAAAAATCATGAACAAAATATTCTTATCATTTCTCCTGTTTTCTCTTATTTCCTGTAGCAGCAATGACGAAGAACAAGATTTCAGCAATAAAGCTTCAATTGTAGGAAAATGGTATGTGGAAAAAGCCGAGATTTATCGGTCCTTAAATCAGCAGACCCAAACCTCTTTCTCAACGGATTGCCAGAAAATGAGCACACATGAATTTACTGCTACCCATCTTATTTCGATTTCTTATGCCCAGATCAACAATACCTGCGAAAAAACCGATGCTGTAACAAAGAAATATATATTTGATAAAGGAAATGGTAAATTCTGGTTTGAAAATGAAGAAAATTATCCGTATTTCGTGACTCAGCTTAATCAAACCGACATGGTTATGGAAGACCGCACTCAGGATTTTGATGGGGATGGTACCAAAGATGTACTAAGACGTTTTTATAAAAGAATCAATTAAAACAAAAACTCCTTTCGGTTTGAAAGGAGTTTATTTTATATTCAATCGTTTATTTTGTAAGATCAAGTCCTCCGAAATTACCCGAACTCATCATTAGGTATACTCCCTGGGATTTATCCAGCGTATTCCAGTATTCGTGAAGATCTTCGGCATTGGTAAAGACTTTTAAGTTTTCATTTTTAAACTTTTCTTTGATTAGATCTGGAGAGATCGGCTCCATTCTCTTGATCTTTAAAGCATCTTCCGAATAGAAAACCACTGCTTCATCAAGTCCATCCATGGCGTGATCGTATTGCTCTAAAAAAATGGGATTAAGGCTGGAGTAAGTGTGCAGTTCCAGAAAACCGTATTTCTTTTCGTTTTTAAACTGCTCTTTAAAAGCTTTTACTGCAGCCTTTACTTTACTTGGCGCGTGGGCAAAATCTTTATAAAGTGTTCCTTTATCATCCCTTTCTACTTTTTCAAGGCGTTTTGAAGCCCCTTTAAAACTCATAATTGCTTCATAAAAATCTTCATCCATGATTCCAAGGTGCTGGCAGATGTGTCTTGCCCCTTCAAGATTCAATAAATTATGAGCTCCAAAAACCGAAAGTGGAATATCACCCATTTCTGTTTTTAGATGAACTTTTCCGTTTACGATTTCATACTCGGGAGTTTTATATGGAATTTTTCTGAAATAGTTTTCAGCATTTTCCACTACTTTTACCACCTCAGGATCTTCTTCGTTGTAGACCAGAATTCCGCCGGGCGTAATGCTTGCTACAAACTTCCTAAACTGGTCCACATAATCATCAAAAGTTTTAAAAACGTTGATGTGGTCCCACGCAATCCCGCTCAGTAAAGCAATATTCGGTTGATAGAGCAAAAATTTTGATCGAAGATCAATCGGTGAAGAAAGATATTCATCTCCTTCCAGTACCATAAAATCATTATCGCGGGTCAACTTTACCATACAGTCAAAACCTTCAAGCTGAGCGCCCACCATGTAATCCACATCTTTCTGATGAAAATTCAGGACATGAAGGATCATAGAGGTAATTGTTGTCTTTCCGTGGGAACCGGCGATCACAACTCTGGTTTTATTTTTAGACTGCTCGTATAAAAATTCAGGATAAGAGTATATTCTTAAACCTAATTCTTTAGCTTTTGCCAATTCAGGATTATCCTGATGAGCATGCATGCCGAGAATGACAGCGTCCAGGTCAGAAGTGATTTTTTCAGGAAACCAGCCAAGCGTTTCAGGGAGAATTCCTTTCTTTTCAAGTCTGGATCTTGATGGCTCAAAAATAGCATCGTCCGAACCTGTAACCTGATATCCTTTATCCTTTAATGCAATGGCAAGATTGTGCATAGCACTTCCGCCGATAGCGATGAAATGGGTCTTCAATTGTATTACTGTTTTTTTACATTAGTATTAATGATCTCCTGGAATGCCGTTGTAATGTTTGTCCAGTTGGTTTTATAATTAGGCATTATTGCACTGGCATCGGTCTTACTGCCTGAATGATGGCCTTTTTTTATATTGATGGAAGTTGATACAAAGTCATAGATTTTCTTATGATCTTCCTCAATTCTCCTGAAATTGTTTTTTGAAAGGATATTGTCCAGTTTTTGTAAATCTTCATTAGAAATTTTAAAATTCTGCTTTATTTTTTTACCCTGGCCTTCAAAAGAATAATGGGCATTATTGCCTTTAATCAAAAGGTTTTCATAAATCGGCGCAAACCCTCCGCTTTTGGAATAGCTGATGTCGAAATCCGAATACATTTTTTGACTGTTGCACGATACTAATACGATGATGGCGAATAAGATTTCTAATATTCTTTTCATAATTTTTTACTTTAATGATCTGAATCCTTTTGTTCCGTTTTTTTAGCTTTTAATTCCTGATCATACTGGTGTAGCACATTAAAATCCTCAGTCTGTTCAATAGCAGTCATGATTTTATGTAAAATTTCCTGAGCGTTCTCTTTATCATAATCAATATCGAGTGGGGGTTTAAATTCCATGGTCGGCTTTACTCCTGTTACTTTCACACGAAGTCCTTTTTTATCAAAAGCCCTGCGGAAACCATTTATTTTTATAGGAATTACAATAGGACGCTGATTCTTGACCAGTTTTGCCGTTCCTCTTCGTCCCTGCGCAAAAGCAGAAGTTGTTCCCTGCGGAAAAGTGGCGACCCAGCCGTTATCCAGAGCTTTCATGATGTTATCCACTTCACTCATGTCAACCATTCTGTTCACGTTTTTGCCTTCAGCCCGCCATGTTCTTTTTACCGTTACAGCGCCGGCGATTTTAAATATTTTAGGGAGAATTCCTTTATTCATCGTTTCTTCTGCAGCAACGTAATAAAAGTCTATTTTGGGATTCAGCAAATAAATCGGATTTTTTATCGTATTAAGATATCCGTTATTCACAGAGCAGAACGCATGATACATCGCAGCGACATCAGCAAAATAGGTTTGATGGTTAGATACAAACAACACATTGGAATCCGGAAGATCCACAAGATTTTCGGTACCTGTAATTTTTAATTTATTAAATCCATTGAATCTTCTGTACGATACGATTCCCAATATGAAAATAATGATCCTTTTTAAAAAATAAGGAGTTCCGAACGCATCGGTGAAAATATTTTTCTTCGCCATCTTTCAATTAAACACAGTGGTGCAAAGTTACATTTTTTTCAGCAACTGGCTGAATTCGCTTAATATCATCGCTGTTGCGCCCCAGATAATATATCCGTTGAAATTTATAACAGGCACTTCATTTCCTCCTGCTGTCGGCAGGGCCATGATCTCGGGCTGGTCCGGAAGACTTAAGAAACTCGTGATCGGAAATTCGATTACTTCAACAGCCTCAGTCTGCTGTAAAATAAACTCAGGATTTTTCCGGGTATAAGATATATAAGGATACACATAAAAATTACTTGGTGGAATATAAATAGGAGACATTTCCCTTATAATTCTCACATAATGCTTTTCAATCCCGATTTCTTCAGAAGTTTCACGGATAGCCGTTTCGGCAAAGTCCTTATCTGTTTCTTCACGCTTTCCGCCCGGCAGCGAGATTTGTCCGCTGTGTCTGTCGTGTTCATTGATGGTTCTTTGAATCAAAGGAAAGTGCCACTCATCATTTTTAAGATAAAGAATAATATTGACAGCCGCAAACTTAGGATTTTTTGTTAAAACTTCGTCATAAGTAAACACAGGACGGTAGGGCGGTGAGAAGACTCCATGAGCGTTCTCTCCCGGCAATGCAGTACTTTTTATTTTCCGTAGCAAATCTTTTCCAAAACTCATATCCAAATTTAATAATATATTTTTAAGAAAGGAAGCAATACGACAGTTTTAATAATGATCGACATAAACATCATAAATAATATGGTACCTATTATATATTATAGATTCATATCTCAATATAAGGCCATCATTCCTCTTCCTAAAACTCATCCACTCTCAACACTTCGGACTTTCCAACCCTCCAACCCTTTTACTCTCGTACTCTCCAACTCGCCTATTTTTCAGAGCTCCGCTCATACTCCTCGCGCCGACCTTTACCGATGTGCTCCAGCACCACACCCTTTACGCTCCAACGCTCCAGCCCCGCTGTGGGGTAACCGCTTCGATCCGGGCTAGGGTATGGGGCTTTCTTTCAACAGTCACCTTGCAAACCTATGACCAAACTCTCCAACACATTTAATAAAGAGGGCCGCTCAAAATAAAAAGCACCTGAATATTATAAATTCAGCATCTGCATCATCAGCCAAATCCGCGAGAGATTAAATTAAAAATAAAATGATAAACACGCTCTCCAAC
This sequence comes from Chryseobacterium taichungense, assembly GCF_900109935.1. Lineage (GTDB taxonomy): Bacteria > Bacteroidota > Bacteroidia > Flavobacteriales > Weeksellaceae > Chryseobacterium > Chryseobacterium taichungense. The sequence continues at coordinate 356,864 of NZ_FOBV01000005.1, forward strand.
CCTTTACGCTCCAACGCTCCAGCCCCGCTGTGGGGTAACCGCTTCGATCCGGGCTAGGGTATGGGGCTTTCTTTCAACAGTCACCTTGCAAACCTATGACCAAACTCTCCAACACATTTAATAAAGAGGGCCGCTCAAAATAAAAAGCACCTGAATATTATAAATTCAGCATCTGCATCATCAGCCAAATCCGCGAGAGATTAAATTAAAAATAAAATGATAAACACGCTCTCCAACCCTTTACGCTCCAAGCGTTCCTTTTCGTGCTGTGGGGTAACCGCTTCGATCCGGGCTAGAGTATGGGGCTTTCTTTCAACAGTCACCATCCCAAACCTATGACCAAACCCTTCAACATATCTTTAATAAAATAGGATTGCAGATATTAAAAGCACCTGAATATTATAAATCCGGAATCTGCGTCATCAGCCAAATCCTCGAGAGATTAAATTAAAACAAAACCATAAATACGCCCTCCAACACAACTTCCCACTACCGCTCACACCCTAAATCCTCAACAACCAAACGTTAGTTTAAAATTATTCTCCCTAGGTCTCAGTGATTTAAGGATTAATATGAACGGATTGTTAAACTTTATGTATGGTTTACTTGTTTTGTAATTATAATAAGCTCTATCTTTGCCCCACTGAAAACGAGAGATAGTAAGTAGCGCAGACGAGCTTTTAGATAAGCGGTAATAAATAAAGAATACTCTAAAAAAGGATACAAAAAACAGTTTTTGACATTAATTTTTTTTAAGAAAAAAAGTTGTGGAATTAAAAAAGATTTGTATTTTTGCAGTCCGGTAAAACGGAGCGTAGGAGTAGGAGATTGAAGGTTTAGGAAAGAGTTAAGGTTAAGAAAAAAAACTTTAAAAATTCTTTTAAAAACATTTGGTCATTAAGAAATAAGTTATTATTTTTGCACTCGCAAATACGAAGCAACACTGACAGAAAG
>NZ_FOBV01000017.1 GCF_900109935.1 Chryseobacterium taichungense
AGTGAAATGCACGAAGCAATGGAAAAGCATAAAATCCCAATTGCAAAAAATTACATTTCCGATTTGGTTGCTTTTACTCGTTCTGCAATCAGTAATGAAATTACAGACCCAAAAGCCAAGCTGCAGATAGAAAATCTAACTCGTGAAGTGTTGGAAAAAATTTAATCTTATATATCCGTATATACATATATACTATGGGAAAACCTACTAAATTAGGCGATTTTGCGAAAAATCTTACAAAGGAAAAAAGAACACCATTGCAAATGGTTGTTCCTGTTAAGGATAAACCATTGACTAAAAAATTCCTTATGAATTTACCTGTTGAAACGTACGAATTTCTTCGCAAAAAAGCATTTGAAGAAAATACAGATATGAAAACATTAATTCTTTCAGCTATTAACGAAATTTATTATAAATCTTAAATGGGAAGCCCTTCCTCATTTAAAATAAAGCATAGTTTTTAGATTTAAATATATAGTTTTATGAAATACTTATTTTTCCTCTTTTTCAGTGTTTCAATGTTTTCTCAAAATATAGTTACTGGAAAAACTTTTTCAGAGCAAGGTTATATTTTGAAAAATGTACTTATTATTAATATAAATACAAATGAAAAAACAACTTCGAATAATGAAGGTTTTTTTAGTATCAAAGCCAATATCAATGACGAATTGAGATTTGTAAAATCTGTCGCATTCCTACGCTTATAATAAGGAAGGTACGATTATTCGGCTACAATTCTTGTTCTGGTCCTGTTACAGTTACTTATGAGTCAACTGCTGCAGAAGGTTCAGCAGAATATCTTGATGATTTAGCTAGTGCTATTAATTATGCAGATTTACATCATTGTTATGGTGATGGAGCAGACACTTTTCTTTTGTTAAAATAAATACATTTAATAAAAAAATCCGCCTCAGTAACAACTGAGGCGGATTTTTTGTGCTTATAATTTGCTTATTATTGTAAATTCCAGTGATATTGACCACCTGGTTTCAATTTAAAGTGACCATGATAAACGCCCGTATTAAACACACGAATAAATTAAAAAACTCTGGAATTAATTCCAGAGTTTTCAAGTTTTAAATTTCTGCTTTATGCAGTTTCAAATTTATCTAAGTGAATATCTTTTTCTTCAAACTCTTTTTCTGCTTGCCTTAAGTCATAAGCATACTGCAATCTTAACCATATCCCAGGATTTCCACCAAAAACTCTTGAAATTCTGATTGCCATGAGAGGACTAATTCCACTTTTTCCATTAACAATATTGGAAAGATTTGGACGAGTTACTCCTAAAAGCTGTGAAGCTTTTTCAACAGTCAAAAAATTAGTTTTGAAAATCATTTCGGAAAGAATTTCTCCGGGATGCGTATTGTGCTTAATTGCACGAGTTATAGGTTTCATAATGTTCGATTTCTATTTGATTTTAAAATTTTATTAAGTTAATGAGTATCAAGTAAATCTAAATCATAAACATTTTTATTTTCAAATTTGAATATAATTCTATAATTACCTGTTACATCTAATGACCAAAAGTCTTTTAATTTTCCTTTAAGTGGATGTATTCTTAAATTTTTAAAAGCTTCAAAGTCATGGGGAACTTCCTCTGCATTATCTAAAAGGTCTAATATTATCCTTATCTTAACTACCATTTCAGATGGTAATTTACTTTCATCGTCTTTGGTCCAAAAATTCTTCAGACCTTTATGTTTAAAAGAGCTAATCATTATTACATTTATTATTAATTTATTTTATTAAACTTCTCTTACTTTAAGAAAGTGTAAAGTTACGCAATACGCTTGAGAAATCCAAATTAATAATATTTTCTATTAACTTTATAGATAGACTAACCCTATAACTATTTTAGTTTTCAATTCAAATAAAGCAGAACATTTTTCTTTTCTAGAATAAACTTTTTATTAGATTCGTTTTCTATTGTGATAGTTTTGCTGTTATCTAATATTTTTCTTACTTCACAGTATTTTTCTGCAGTTATCTTAGATACATCAATATCATTTATTTTAAGAATTTTTTCACTTACATTTAATTCTGATAATGAAGGAATTTGGAGTTTATTTACAATAATCAAACTATTATCAATAGGAGCTAAAGAAATACCAAAACTATTATATTCAGGAGTTTTATCTGTTGAATTTAAAATAATATTATTATTGATAAAATCAAGATCAACCAAATAGTTTTCTATAAATCTAATACCTATCAAATTTAGTGGATCAGAGCTACTATCAATAATTTGATTTTTTAAATTAGTCTTGTTAAATTCTATTTCCATTAAATCGACTTGTCTCTCGCCTTTGTTTACACTATTTAAACCTTGTGATAACAAGCCTTCAAAAGTCAAAAAATCACTGTCTTTTATTGAATTATATAAATTTTGACTAAGTGTAATGCCCATTCCGGAACCGGAGTCGAATATGAATTCAGCATCTTGATTTCTTATTTTTCCTTTCACTCTAGGAACACTTGTAAAATTATCTTCGGAAAAAGGTATAGTAACTGAAGTGGGTGAATTTGTTAACGACTTATCAAATACGCTAATTGTTTTTGTTTTGAAATCAATACGCCATATTTTACCTTTCATCATATTAGCACCTAATATCCCACTGATTTTTTTACAAGCCCGACCAGTCATCCAACTAACATCTGTAAAGGAAAAATTTACATTTTTAAATTTTAAATCGGATACTATCAAATCATTTGTTGAAAAAACATCCATTTTTGATTTCACGTTATGTGCATCACTAGCTTCAAAAATTATACTGCTCTTTTTTTCGTTGATTTTGCCTTTTAGTTCCGAAGAAATAATAGTGAATGCACCCGTATCAAACAAAAAATAATGCTTTTGTTTTTTAATATCTACTGGTACAAATATTTTCCCATCAATCAATTCAAAAGGGATTGTTGTAGCATTAAAAAATGAAGAAAACAATAGTAATGTAACTATAAATAAATGCTTTTTAATATTTTTCATGTTTTATTTATCTAAGGTGTTAAGCAAATATAAGATAAAAAAAAGACTGCCCGTGAGGCAGTCCTTTGATTTCAAAATGAATCTTTCTTTAAAATTACCAAGTCCACTTAACAATCACGGTACCTGTCACAGTAGTTGAACCTGTCTGAGGATTGGTTGATGTACTTACACTTGTAGAAAGCTCTTTTTTCTTTTTTCCTCTAGCAGCAAAAGCCGAAGGAGGGGTAGTGTCTTGCATTTCAATAGGGATTTGCCCTAAAAACCCACTTGCCAAACTAAATCCAGTGATTCTTAAATCAACAATTTCAAGAGATCTTAGATATTCTTGTTGTTCTTCACTCATTTCAAAATTCTCAGAAATAAATTCAACAGGATTGTTTGCAACATACTCAGAAATTTTAAGTCTTTCTTCAAAAGACAATTTGTTAATTTCTTCTTGTTTTACTTGTACTCCTTCAGGAGTAAATGGCATTTTTTTCATAATAAAAAGGTTAATTAATTGGTTAAAAATTGGTTAAAAAATAATCGCCCGGGATTTGATTGTTTTAATTACTGGTACAAATATATAGGTGGGTAACGACAAAACTCGTCGCATTATAATTACTTCAATTTTTTTTATTTTTATTTTTACCAGATTTGTTTTTTGCGTTTTTTTAATACTTCCACTACTATTGCAGTCTTTAAATTACAAGTAATAAAATATAAAGAAATATGGGTGTAAATTGTAAATTCAATTTTTCAATATTTGAAATCATACATGTTTTTTTCCGAATGTATGTCGAGAGAATTTATAATTCTCCTCGATATACATGAGTAGGCGAAGCCGATTATGCAGTATGTAAAATAATTTCTTACATTATCCTATAAATATATTTTAGAGTTAACTTGGTAAATGAATACAGCATCTATTCTGTGATTTCGGGTTTTGTAAGAAAACATATAGTCGGAAAAAACATATTCTATTTCTTTCCTTTTTTAAAATCCTGATAGCCTTTATAATAGACCTCTAATGATTTACTGTCTTTCGGGTTCGACTTCTGCCACGCCCTGAGAACCTGCGACTGCTCTACATAGCTTTCCCATTTGGTTTTTTCTACAATAATATTACCTTCATTAGCTATTTCCTGCAATACTACATTGCGAACTTCCTTTTTTGTGCGAACACTTTCTTTATAATATTTAAACCCTGAATAACCACCAAATAAAGCCAATCCCCACCCCGAAAGCATCACAAACAGGGAAATATACAGAACAGGCTTGTAGTGCTTAAAATAATCTTTGTAGGCTTCGAGCTTCTTCAGATCTTCCGGAGAGATTTCAACTCGGATATCCAAAACACTTTCTTTGAGTTCCTTCAGGCTGTGATCGATCAGCGTTCCGGCTTCTTTCAGCTTCGCATCCATTCCGGAGATTCCGGAGTTTAATTTTTGGGTTTCCTGTTGAAGTGCAGCAGTAGTTATTTTTAAGTCTTCTACCACCGCCTTTGGGTCAAACTTTACCTGATTTTGATTCTTATTTTCTTCCATAATTCATATTTTTTTATTTTTTAAAATGACATTCCCATGTCTCTCGATACATCTTTGGTCATGCTTTTGGCGATGTCCATTGCAATTTCTTTAATCTTTAATTTCGGATCTATATCGCTCAATTTAAAGCCTTGTTTTGTTACTTTTTCTAATACTGAAGGATTTGTATTTATATCTGCTTTCGGGATGATTCTTGCACCGTTTAGCCCTTTGCTGTTCTCGCTGATCTGCATAATATATCCCCTTTTATCCATACGGTCGACTAAATCACTCAAACTTTTACTTTCCTTTTTTTCCTGGAGTAAAACGTTTTTGATTTCCGCTTTCTTCTCTCCGCTGATTTCCTTTGCTGTCTTCCAACTCCGCTCTTTGGATAATACTTCAGCGTGTCCGGATGCTCTTTCCCCGATATTGTGGCTCTTCACTTGATTTTTACCATAATAATCGATACGGTTGGCGATAATATGCAGGTGTTTATCGTCCGTAGATTGGTGCAGATGTACCAAATATTGATTGTCCTTTCCGATTCCTTCTTTCTTCAGATAATCTTCCGCAAGTTTCGCCCAATCCTGAATACTTAAATTTTGGCTGTATTCTTTCGGGGGCGATATTACTGCCGTTACATATTTGTTTTCGGTTCGGGTGTTCTTATCCGCAATCTCTTTAAACTCTGCAAAAAGGTCTTTCGGCTTCTCTCCGGAAAGTCCGTTCCGGCAAACTTCAACACTCTGTTCCTTGTCGCTCTGTTGGTACGCAATGGATCGGGAACTTACATTTCTTGTAGATGCAGAGATTACCATTTGACTTGCTTTTTGATGCCTTTGATCGCTTCCTCAATCTCTCTGAGCAGTGCTGTTCTTTCTTCGGGAGTAAATATTTCTTTCTTCATATAATTACCTATTCTCCGGAAATTCGTTGCATAATTAGTAAGCATGATGTTTTTTTCATAGTCCGGAAGTTCTTTTTCCAAAAGAATCAAACGGCTGTAATCGGTAAGCTGAAGCTTTTTTTTATCGGCTCTTTCTTTTAGCACTTTCATCTCTGCAGGTGTAAAACGAAGAGCCAAACGTGCAGATTTTGGAGCATCCAATTTGGGGCGACCTCCGAGCTTTCCTCTTTCACGAAATTGGTTTTGTCTATCGACTTTCTCAAATTCTGCATGAAGTAGTGATTCCCAATCGTCTGTATTTTCTTCTTCCATAATTCAGTTTTTTTTATATATTAGTAACTCTTCAAAATATTTTTTTTCATCATTGTTAATTTTATTAGATTAACAATTTCAGCTCCTTGTGCACTAAGGAGCTGTTTTTATTTCATTCTCCTTTATTGTTTTTTCCGACTATTAAAAAATGTCTCAGGCACTGCCTATAATAAAAGGGGCTATGCCTCCTTTTCGACGATAGGAGAAAAGCAAGTTGCCCTTTTGTGGCAAAAATATACAACGAAGTGTAGGTTTTTGACGTCAAAAGGTACTACTTGCCCTTACTGAAAACATACATTCGCATACCAAATTTAGCAATTTTCTTTTTATTCTGCAACCTGTGCTTATTTTACTCAGGTACATATCCCCATAATTCCAAAATATCGCCCAGCTCTACCCACTATCAAAACAGTCCAAAATGATAATACTTCAGATCGCCCACAAACAAAATCAAAAATCCGGAATAGTCAAAAACACTCCAGACATTCTGCAAAAAATAAAGGGGAAAAATAGAAAAGCTGAAGGGGAAATTAAGATCGCTTCCGGAAGTGATATCGCCTTGATCAGAAAACCGGACAGCTCACCAAATCACCACACTAATAATAGTTTTTATCTATTGATTATATTATGTAATACATAACATCCGTCCGCAACCCGATTTTCTCGAATCTCTGTTTTTCTTTCTTTTTGTTTTTCTTCCACTCTGTACATGACAGGATGTCCGAAAAATTTTCGCTCCAATAGAAAAGATAAAAGGCCGATTGAACAAACGTATTCTTTAAAATATTTATTACTTTCTTATTTTAGTATTTTAAGACGCTGTAATATACTGTTTATCAAACTATTATAAACTTAAAAACCACTTTTTATAAGCTAAAAACCACTTTTTATAAGCTAAAAACCACTTTTTATAAGCTAAAAACCACTTTTTATAAGCTAAAAACCACTTTTTATAAGTGTTAAATACCATTAATAAAACCACTGTGGTTTTATTACGTGGTTTTTTATTCTTATTTTTGTTTTTGAATATTATAATTATGGAATTAATAGATGTTAACAAAGATGAAAAACTAATTTATCAGCATAATGTTATCACTTCAGGAAGGTACGATTATTCGGCTACAATGATGGATATCCTTTTTATGATACTTTCGTCTTTAGAAGTTGGGAAGTTGGAATACATTATTCATGTGCATGATATTGAAGTAATTACAGGACGCAAATGGAATTTAAAACAATTGAGAGAAGCAACGGAGAGTATAGGTTCTCGAATGTTTGAAATTGAGACAAAAGAGAGCATAGAACAAATTTGGTTATTCTCCAGGGTTAAATATTTACTCGGAACCGGAAGCTTCACTGTTACACTTAATCCCTTGGCAACCCAATATTTCTTTGAGTTGAAAAATAATTTTACAGCTCTTCAATTAAAATCGGTTCTAAATTGTTCTTCCAAATATGCAAAACGGCTGTACGGAATTGCTTGTCAATGGCGAAGTGTAGGAAGTAAGCGTTTTGAAATTGATGAACTTAAAAAAATGCTTGGATTGATCGACAAAAAAGGAAATGAACAATTTGATAAAATAAGCCAATTCAAAGAAAGAGTTTTAGATATTGCTAAAAAACAAATCAATGAAAACACGGATATTGAAATTGATTTTGAACTAAAAAAGAGAGGTCGGTCTTTTCACTGGGTAACACTGCATATTAACTCTCAAAAGTTTAAACAGTTAGAAATTAATTTTGAAAATTCTATAAATCTTCAAAAATTTGCCTCTAAACTTGTTGCTTACGGCTTTAATCAAGAACAAGCAGAGCTGATTGCCGGAAAAGAAAAAGAAAAGGATTTTGACATCTTAATTACAGAACTGAACGAAAAGATCAGGCAGAGAAAACTGAAAATAGAAAATTCTGTCGGTTACTTAGTTGGGGTCTATCAGAAAAAAGGAATGTTACCTGTTAAAAATTAATCATATATTTGTATATACGTAAATACATATATACTATATGGCAAAAATCATTTTGACTACACATCAAAAAGGAGGTGTAGGGAAATCTACTCTAACTTTTAATATGGCTTTAGCGTTAAATAATGAGGTTAAAGTCTGCATTATAGATTTGGATTTACAAGGTTCTTTATGGCGTTCCCGAACGGCTTCAGATATTCCGGTTTTTTCTGCAGATGAAATGAATGATGTCTTAAAATCAGACTTCGATTTTATTTTTATTGATACTCCGCCATATCTTAATGAGAAACTTCCTGAATTGTCTAAGTTGGCAAATGTTATTGTAATACCTACAAAAACCGGAATTTATGACCTCTTAGCAATAGAAGATACAATAAGTATTATTAAAGATTCAAAGAGCGAAAAAAAGGCGTTAATTGTTTTTAATATGGTAAAACCAAATACAACATTAACCAGTGAAATGCACGAAGCAATGGAAAAGCATAAAATCCCAATTGCAAAAAATTACATTTCCGATTTGGTTGCTTTTACTCGTTCTGCAATCAGTAA